>JBCBRM010000004.1:0-282148 GCA_039819665.1 Bacteroidota bacterium | reverse complement strand
ATCATTTGCAAGGAAAACGATCTCAGGATAAGTAGGAGTAAAAACAACTTGTTGTTGATCTTCATGAACCCCAGTAATGGTATCATTTTCAACCTTAACATAGTCGCCGGAGTTATCACTATATACAGCCAAATATTTTCCTCCAAAGATTATCGTATTCGGTCTTAATTCAGTACCTACTTTGGGTTGAACAGAAACGCAACTACTCCAACCTAAACGAGTTGATACTTCTCCTATTTTCTCAACTAATGTTCCTGACGTCAAGGCAAGGTTTCCTGCATAACAATATTTCCCAAATTGGATTGCGAAAAAACGATTGTCTTCATTTCCGGCATTATTCCACAAACTAATTTTTGGCCAAATCCACTCAGAATCATCGAAATCTTCTGGGTCAGAAGTACCTACAATTTTTTTTATTTCTAACTTAGAAAAAGTACATCCATCAATTGAGCGATATATACCCTTTTCGTGTACACAAAGATATATTATACTAGGGTTTTCAGGGTCAATCGCAGCATCGCAAACAATGAAATCAGTTGGAAGATTATCTGGTCCATATGAAAGATACCTCCACTCACCGCTGTCGGTAACTCCAAAAAATCCATCTGGACTAGCTACATAATACTTAATATTTGAGCCCTCACAAGTAATGTTTGTATAAAGAACTTTGGATATGGATCTGAATTCTAAATCCGCATCAGGAATACTGGATGAATAAGGATGGTGATTGATAGTTACCCCATTATAAATATAAATACCATCACCAGGGAAATTATGATAATTTCCCTTAAAAAATATACCAACTGCCTCTCCAGTTCCAACTAATATTTCATCATCATTAGAACTATTTATGCTAATTGCTCCAATAGATTGGTTAATATTTTGAGGCCAATATGGTTCCCATTTCCTACCTCCATCAATTGATCGCCAAACACCTCCACTTGCTGCGCCTGCATAAATCTTATTGGGATCGTTTGGGCTAACCGCAATACATTTCACTCTACCATTAATATTTCTTGGACCAACTGAAAGCCAATTATTTGATGATGAAGCTATTGGATGAGGAGATTTTTTTATTAATAAAGCAATTTTAGCCTCTCTAGCTTTTGAATACCAGAAGTTAAACCAGAAAGGGTTCCGCGGTCTTGTTGACCTAAACCATGTTGTTCGAAACGCATCAGTAGAGCTTTGATCTAAGTAATTCCCTCCATCAAGCGGATTCCCATCTTCATCCAAACCATCTGTCTCAAATCCTTCTTGTTTACCCTCATCCTTAGGTTTCTTTTGATCTTCTCTTTTAGGCTTATTTTGATCTTTATCGTCATTCATAGCAAGGTCTGTAGATCAACGTTGTTTAATTATCCAAGTAGTATGCGGTTCATCCTATATACTAGGATGTTGTATCATCCATGTTTCTTAATGCACCATTCCAATCATCAATTTTCACTTTTCCTCCCCTCCCCTCTAACACTTCTGTCTCATTCCTTCAATTTTTCCAACAATCCAGCCGATCTTCCTTTGTATTCCTCCCCATCTGATGCGATTTCTTCAAAAAGCTTGGTCGCTTTCTCAATCCCCCCCGTCTGCAACAAAGCCAATCCTTCGTGGTATTTTCCGGCTTCGGCATACTTCCCTTCTGGCTGCAGTTTCAGGTAGTCTTCAAAGCCCGCGACTGCAGCTTCATATGCTTTCGTTTCCATCTGCGCAAGGGAACGATAGTAGGTCGCCGCTCCAGAGCTATCCCTGCCCGTTTCCATAAATTGGCTGAACTTCTCTATCGCTTCTTCAAACTTTCCTTTATCATATGCCCGATATCCCTGAACTTTCACAGAATCCGGAATGATGACTTCATCTACCTTATCGGGATTTTGAATCCCTTTATTAGCTAATTTGATTTCTTCTTCATCCAAAGGGATGGTTTGATAGGCTGCATTTGCAATCATTTTGTAATCAGGTCCGCTATTTTGGCTGAGCCACCATACCCCCACACAACATATCAGAAAGAAAGCTACTGCTGCAGCCATCTTTACCGGCTCGCGATACCAGGGCAGTGGGATCACCGGGGTGGGCCTCTTAAAGCCAGATTCAGTATGGGTAGAATCAGTATTCTCATCGGGTGGATTAACTATCGTGCTTTCTTCCTCCATTGCATCCCCTACTAGCTCGCCCAGGTAGATCTGTTGTTTTAGTTGTTCAAGAAGTTGAGGATTGCGGCTGAGCTCGGATTCGAACTCCCGTTTCTCCTCGGCGCTTACTTGCCCGGCAAGGTATTTCTCTCGGAACCTGAAAGTATATTTAACGCTGTCCATTACTGTTTAGGGAATTAGTTGTTTGAGTGTGGAAACAGAAACGAGAAAAGCTTGTCCAGGTGCGAGATGGCTGCATCACGAGCCGCTTCAAAACTGCTGTATCCAAGCTGCTTCAATTTGGCAGCATGCATTTCCCTGAATTCCTCCGCATACCATTCACGCCTGCGTTTGGGATTAAAAATTTTCAAAAGGACTCGGGCTTCTTCTCCCAGAGATTCGATAAATAGTTCTCTGGCTTTCTTTCTACACTGATTTGCCCGACTGTTAATTGTGTCTTCGGTGAGCTTGAGGGTTTTAGCCAAATCACGGGAACTTTTTCCCTCGGCCTTTCCTCGGAGAATTTCTAAACAATTGCTGCCACTAGCTTGAAGCTTTTCGTGAATAAAGGCTTTACGCTCAGATTCCAGTCTTTTGTTCAATTCGATGACAGGATCTTCGTAAAATGCCATTTCCACTTCAGGAGGCAGTTCATCAGTAGTGTAGGGTTTGCCTAATAGATTCCGAACAAGGTTCCGACATATACCAAAGGCATATCCTTTCTCCGATTCTATGACCTTTACCTCCCCCTCATTGCGCTTTTTATGGTACTCCAAATAGGCATCCGACAATACATCATCGGCATCCAGCCTGCGTCCGGAATACTTGTGCACAAATCTCTTGACGGCAGAACGAAAGTCCTCATCTAAAAAAGGATCATAATCCTTCATGTGCAGCTAATCTTTTATGCGAACGAGTAAACATGGATATTCTCATATACTCGGTTCAATTAGTAGTGTGAATTCTTAGGTATTTCTAAATCTAATTGGAAAAAATTGCTGCTTTATTTTCTGAAAGGAGCTATTCATAGGAATAGGAGGCACTAATAAGAACATAGAGCAAGTATTATTTCCCGTTGAGACTTAAACAAGATCATGAAAATTTTTAATTAAATCAATTTTACAAATTGACAGACTTAAAAGTATCCCATCTAACAGAAAACTGAAGACAAAAATCACATTACAGACTTTTATTATCAGAAACAAATACAAATATTTGAAGTTTTCATTCTGTAAATTCAGGAATCACAAAACATGTCTCAAAAGAAAGCCATTGTAGTTGGTGCGGGCATAGGTGGATTGGCTACTTCCATTCGCCTGAGAGCAAAAGGATATGAAGTAGAAGTATTTGAAGCTTCTGATAAAGCCGGTGGAAAGCTCAATCAGATGAACGAGAAAGGCTATCGCTTTGATATGGGCCCCTCCCTCTTTACCCTGCCGCAGGAATTAGATCATGTATTTGAAACAGCTGGTAAAAACCCCAGAGAATATTATGATTATGAAAAACTGGATCTGATCACCAAATATTTCTATGAGGATGGTACACAAATCGATGCCTGGGCAGAACCCAAACGATTTGCCAGAGAACTAGAGCAAAAGACAGGAGAATCTGCTCAAAAGGCGTTAAAAGTACTGGAAAAAAGTTCAGAAATTTACGACATCACCTCTCATGTATTTCTCGAACGATCTCTCCATAAGCTGAGTACTTATCTCCGCAAAGACACCTTGATTTCCATATTGAATTTACACCGCATTGATTCTATGCGCTCCATGCATAAAGCCAATGCCCATCAATTTAAGGATCCACGAGTCGTACAGCTTTTCGACCGCTATGCTACTTACAATGGTTCTAATCCCTACGAAGCTCCCGCAACCCTAAGAATCATTCCTCATCTCGAATTCAATATAGGAGCCTTCTTTCCCAAAAAAGGCATCTATACTATACCAACTTCATTATTCAAACTAGCTACTGATTTAGGAGTAAAGTTTCATTTTGGAGAAAAGGTTGATGAAATCCTAGTTGAAGACAAGGAGGTCAAAGGAATTCGGATAGGCGAAACCAAGCATGAAGCAGAAGTGGTAGTGAGCAATATGGATGTGGTCCCCACCTATCGAAACTTATTATCTAGTCAGCCTGCACCTGAAAAGATTTTGACTCAGCCTCGTTCCAGTTCAGCCTTGATTTTTTACTGGGGAATAAAGGAAAGTTTCCCTGACCTGGATTTGCACAACATCTTTTTCAGCCAGGATTATCAGGAAGAGTTTCGATATATCTGGGAGGAAAAAAGTATATATGATGACCCAACGATATACGTGCATATCAGCAGCAAATGTGAAGAAGAAGATGCCCCCAAAGGCAAGGAAAATTGGTTTGTAATGATCAATGTACCTGCCAATCAAGGACAGGATTGGGGAAGCCTGATCACAACTGCCCGACAGAACGTCCTCAACAAGCTATCTCGCATGCTCGACAAAGACATCGAGTCCTTGATCGAATTCGAAGACCGGCTCACCCCCGAGCTCATCGAAAGCCGTACTTCCTCCTACCAGGGGGCCCTCTACGGCAACAGCTCCAACAACAAATTCGCAGCTTTCCTTCGCCACCCCAACTTTCACCGTAAGATCAAAGGCCTCTATTTCGTAGGCGGCAGCGTCCATCCCGGAGGGGGAATTCCATTGTGTTTACTTTCGGCAAGGATAGTAGGGGATTTAGTGGAATAGGAAACGTATTGGCGTGTTGGAGTTAAAAAGTGTTGACGTTTTCCTCCTAATTTAGCTACTCCAACACCCTAACACACCAACACGTTAACACACTATGACACAGCTCCCCACCCCTATCCCCTATTCCATAATTTTTACCCCAAAAATTAATTGGGAGAGCGCATCTTTTTGCCCTTCTTGCCCGTCTTCTAAGGCAAATGTAAACCTGAAAACTATTTATGAACCTACTCAGAATTTCGCTACTAAGCCTTGTATTCCTATGCACTTGCTGGATACAAGGCCAAGCACAGTCCTACACCATTAACGGCTACGTAAAAGATCTCAGCAATGGGGAATCCCTGATTAATGCGACCATTCTCGATGAGGCTTCTGGCAAGGGAGCCATTACCAACAACTTTGGATTCTTTAGCCTGAAACTTCCCGCTGATTCCGTTAAACTAAAGCTGTCTTATGCAGGCTTTAGTCCCAAGCGTATTTCTTTCTACCTCAGTCAAGATACAACCCTAAGTGTGAGCCTTGATGCCCTAACTTTAAACTCTGTGGACATCATTGCAGAAGAGGTTGAGCGCGAGGTAGACAATGCCCAGATGGGAGCCGTCGTGGTGCCTATTTCGCAAGTTAAATTGATGCCGGCACTCTTAGGGGAGGTAGATGTGATCAAAGCCATCCAATTGATGCCCGGCGTACAATCGGGCAGCGAAGGAACTACTGGCCTTTATGTTCGAGGAGGAGGACCCGATCAGAACCTTATCATGCTGGATGGAGTGCCCCTCTATTATGTGAGCCATTTGGGCGGTTTTTTCTCCGTATTCAATGCAGATGCTCTTAGTTCGGTCAAGCTATACAAAGGAGGTTTCCCTGCTAGATATGGAGGTCGACTTTCTTCTATCCTGGACATAAGAATGAAGGAAGGAAACCTCAATAAATTTGAAGGAGAAGGAAGTATTGGGTTGATTTCTTCCAAGCTTTCTCTTCAAGGCCCTATCCAGAAAGGGAAGTCTTCTTTCATTATTTCCGGAAGACGTACCTACATCGACCTATTGACCCGCCCCATTTCCAGAATCGCTTCTCAGGGTGAAGCTTCGGTGGGCTATTACTTCTATGACTTAAACGGAAAGATCAACCATCGTTTTTCAGATAAAGACCGGCTTTACTTTAGCTTTTATATGGGAGATGACAAATTTGGCGGGAGTGGAAAAACGGAAGACACCAATTATTCAGATGAATTCAAATTGGGATTAGGCTGGGGAAACCGCATAGGTGCCTTGAGATGGAATCACGTTTGGTCCAAAAACCTCTTCTCCAATGTAACGGGTACTTTCTCCCGCTACCAACTTAAAACGAGTGCAGAAGGAAGCAGTAGATACTCAGATGGAGATACTACCATTACGGATGTATTTGGGCTGGAATACCTTTCGAGAATCCAGGATTGGGGCGGTCGAATTGATTTCGACTATTATCCTTCCCCTTCTCATGATATCAAATTTGGGGTACAAACGACTTATCACACCTTCGAACCAGGTACCATAGGCATCAACCAAAGAAGCAATGAAACTAAAGTAGATACCAACCTTGTTTCAAATCTGGATTATACCTGGGAAAGTGCCATTTATTTCGAAGACAGAATAAAGATCGGGCAAAAGTTCAGTGCAAATCTGGGAGTACATGCCACTCAATATCTGATCGATAAACAAGCCTATTATACGGTGCAGCCTCGATTATCCGCCCGATTCGCCCTGAGCAAAAACGTGGCATTCAAAGCCTCTTACGTTCAGATGAATCAGTTCATACACCTGCTGACCAATTCAGGAACAGGCTTGCCCATTGACCTCTGGGTTCCGGCGACAGATAAAGTACCTTCCCAATTTTCCTGGCAGGCAGCAGCAGGAGTTTCGGCTTCTCTTTGGCAGGACCAGTATCAGTTGACGGTAGAGGGATATTACAAAGAAATGACAGGCCTGATTGCTTACAAAGAAGGAAATAATTTCTTCTTTGGAGGCTTGCAATCTGGAAGCTGGGAAGAAACAGTAGAAACCGGAGGAAGAGGAGAATCTTATGGTGCAGAGGTCTTACTCCAAAAGAAAACAGGCAAAACCACCGGCTGGATCGGTTATACCCTTTCCTGGAACTGGCGCGAATTCCCCAACATCAATGAGGGCCTTCGTTTTCCCTATAAATATGACCGCCGACATGATATCAGCATCGTAGTTAGCCATAAATTCAACAAAAGAGTCTCAGTAGCAGGCACCTGGGTATTTGGTACAGGAAATGCGATCACTCTGCCCACCGGAGGATATCCGACTTTAGCTGATCCTACCCGTCAAAATAATGTACGATTTAGAGATGTGAATGGCGAGACCTCTCCGGTATTTTACACCCCATTCCGGCAAATCTTTACAGACATCACAGGTTACGGCAATGGAGCACAAGTATTCGAAAATGGAAGAAATGGTTTCCGTATGCAGGCTTACCATAGATTAGACCTTGGGGTAAACTTTACCAAGGAGAAAAAATGGGGAGAAAGAACCTGGACCATTGGAGTGTATAATGCCTATAGTCGCTTAAATCCATTCGCATATTACCTCGATGGTAATGAAAGATACAATCCAGATACGGGCCGTTTCGACAGCAATCCAACCCTAAAAAAACTAGCCATCTTCCCTATCATTCCTTCCGTCAGTTACCAATTCAAATTTTAAGCAGCAAACAAATGAACAAGTACATAGCAATCATATTTCTAAGTAGTCTCTTCTTTTCAGCTTGTCAAAGGGACCTCAACATCCCTTTACCCCAACACGAACCCAGGCTTACTTTATATGCCTTTCTTCAAGCGGGTGAACCCATCGATCTCTATGTTATGAGAAGCTTTGGCATACTGGAAAATCTGGAAGACAAAGACGTAGCGGTAGCCGATGCAAAGGTTGAACTTTACAAAAATGGTAGCCTGATAGATGAATTGCAGTATAAGGATACCACTTTCACCGATACCCTTTGGACCTATACCTTCAGTCCGGGACAGGGAGAACCAGATACAACTATTTATTATACAGAGGTACTTAATGGGGCCAAGTATTTCCCCAGCAAAATTCTCGATGCCCCTAAGGCAGGAGAAACCTATAGGTTCGTCGCTACACATCCTACTTACGGAACTGCTGAAGGAGAAACCACTATTCCAGCAATACCTGATCTCAGTGGAGTGAAATTCTATGCCGATTCACTCTCATTTGTAGACTCTTACGGAGACGAAATGAATTGGTCAGCTCTGGATTTAAAAATCAATGATCCTGTAGGAGAAGGGAATCACTACAATTTTATCATAGGAGTTGATTATGAAGTAGAGGATTTTCAGGGAGGCATGGAGGAAACAAGAGATTGGAAATGGCCAGGACTGGAAATCATCAGCGATCCTGACGGTTACACCTACATTCAAAATTCTCCGCTTTCGGACGAAGATTTTGATGGACAAATTTCCGACAAACTCTGGTGGTTTGATTTGCCCGAAAGTTTCAGATGGTCAGGGCAGGAACCCAGAGAAGTCAACTATAACAGGCTCCTCATACAAGGGATAAGTTTAAGCAAAGAATATGCAAAATTTCAGGAGAAATTACAGCTGCAAACTTATAATCGCTTGTCGGGCATTGAGAGTGCCTTTGTGCCCAGCGAGCCAATTATCATTCCTAATAATGTAACTGGTGGTTATGGTGTCATAGGTTCTTTCAATGTAGCTGAAGAATATATACTCGAACTGCAATAATTCTAGTTTAGCACTTTCAACTCCCTCCGCGCGATATTCAACCACTCCTTCTGGGACTGCTTGTAATATTGTGGGGAGGTTTTTGCGTAAAGGAGCATCTCATTATAAATCTCTCGAGCTTGATCTTCTTTACCTTGACTTTGGAGAAATTGAGCATAGCGACAGCGAGCTTGTTCTCCACTAAAGGTCTCTGCCAAGGCGCTATATTCAATTTCAGCAGCGGCAAGGTTTCCCATTTGTTCCAAAGCTTCTGGCAGCAAGAGATCAAATTCCGAAGGTTTGTTCCCACTCCTAAATTCTCGCATTCTCTCCACAGCAGCAGGAACTTTATCAACATTTTTTAGCTGAAATTGAGCATAGGCTATCCCTTTCCAAATATTGGGATCTTGTTTATTGGGCCCCTTGGAAAGAGCTGTATAAATCTCAAGTGCATCCTCATACCGGCGGGCTCTTTGATACCCATCGGCCAATGCCATTCGATTCTTAAAGGAAGGAGATAATTCCACAGCTTCTTCCAATTTTTGAATTTCCTTATCGGGATAAAAAAAAGATTCCAGGCTCTCTCCGGCTTTATCGGTAATGCCTTTATCTTTTAGTTCGGGATACTTTTCAATGAAAAAATAAATGATGCTACCCAATCCAGGTGCAAAGAGAATAACAAAAATCCAGAAGAACTTTCTCTTTTGGTAAGCATCATACATAAAATAGAGTTGTACGACTACGACAAGAATACCTAAAATTCGGCCCATGGTGTATGCATGTAAAGGTAAAATAGCCTTGCAAAAATAGGACTTTTTTCCTGATAAGCTTTAACAGAATTGACCCAAAAAGAGGATAGAGGGTCTAAAATTTTAGGAAAACTTTAACTTTTTATTAGGAATAAGACTGAGGAATCCCGCCTATTTTTGATAAAAACCATCAATATGAAAAAAGTCTGGATACTCTTTTTACTCTTATTGCCCCTGATAAGTAATGCTCAGAATACAGAAGGGCAAATCTTGTATGAAGAAAAAATGAACATGCACGTTGACTTTTCGGTCGACGGAGAAAATGATGAAATGATGGAGCAGCTGAAAGCTATGCTGCCCGAGCACCGCATCACAAAAAGAATGTTGACCTTCACCGAAACCTCCTCTATTTATAAAAATCACAAAGGAGGCGATGAGCCTACAGAACTTTCACATGAAAGTGAGGGGATGCAAATCAAAATGAAATTTGATGAGCCCGAAAACATCCTGTTTAAGGACCTGGATGAAAATCGTAGTGTTCAACAACAGGAATTCTTTACCCGTAAATTCCTGATCAAAGATGATATCGAAAATTTCAAATGGAAGTTGACGGGCGAAAGTAAAGAAGTAATGGGATATACATGTCAGCAAGCAACCTCTGGGGAAGGAGAAGAAAAAATTATCGCTTGGTTTGCTCCTGAAATTCCTGTTTCTGGAGGTCCCGGGAAGTACGGACAACTTCCAGGTATGATCCTCGAAGTAGAGGCGCAAGAAGGAAAACTAAAAATTTATGCGACTGTCATCACTTTTGAAAAAGTAGATAAAAAAATGATGGAAGAACCCAAGAAGGGGAAAGTCGTTACAAGAGAGGAGTTTAAAAAGATCCAGGAAGAAAAGATGAAGGAGATGCAAATGGAAATGGGAGGTTCTGGCGGAGGACGAATCATTATCCGTAACTAGGTAGATAAATCATTAAAAAATAAAAGCCCGCATCAATTGATGCGGGCTTTTTTATATCTAAGCTCTCTAAAAGCTTGGGTTCACATTAGAAAGAGTAACGCAGACCGATCTGGCTGTACCATCTTGCACTTCTGGTTCCAGTTTGGATCAAGCTGTAAGGATCTCCATCTACACCATCAAATGCATAAGTAGGAACAGTGGTTTCATTACCATTGGCATCTTCCTGGAATCCTACGAAACGAAGCAAGCGGAAGTAACCATTGTCTCCAACGAAGAATGACTTACCCCACTCAGGGTTGATCAGGTTAGCTACGTTAAAGATATCGTAAGTCAACTGAACAGTATGTCTCTTGTTTCCAACGTTGAATGAAACATCCTGAGCAATCTTCAAGTCTAGTAGGTGCTCGAAAGGCGTTCTAGAACGATTTCTTTCTGCATACTCACCACGTACCGTGCTCAGATAAGGATCATTTTCGATGAAATCATCTAGAGCAGCCCACTGCTGTGCAGCAGTAGAAGCATCGGCAAATACAATATCATTCTGGCTAGCAGGAACAAAGATCAAAGCTCTGCTGTCTTCACTATCTTCTCCAGTCAGGTTATCTCCGTTTTGGTAAACGTAAGAATAAGGCTGACCAGCCTGTCCATTGTAGAACAATGAAACGGTAGTAGCAAAGTTGCCATTTCCGTACTCAAAGCGCTTAGCAACGAAAGCACTGATTCTTGAACCAGCATCAAATGTACTTCTTGTTACGAGAGGATTGTTACGTCCCATAGGAGAAGTATTCTCTCTCCAGTTGGTAGAGTTGATGAATCCGGTTCCGTCAAAGAGAGATTCAGAACGAGTGAATGAGTAAGCAATGCTACCCAACCAATTGTCTGCGAAAGGCTTTTGCAGCTGAACAGTGAAGTTACCGGTATATCCTTTAGAAGTATTGGTAACCAAAGTGATGTAAGAATAAGTATCATCAACTTCTCCACCAAAGAAGAGTGGACGGTCATCAGGAGTCCCCGTAAGGTTTCCTGTAGAAGCTGCCTGGTTTACATTGGTTACGTTCAGGTCATTAAGCGCTTTAGTGAACATACCTTCAACTGTAAGGATGTATCCTCCAGGAAGTTTTTGGTCCCATGCAAGGCTGGTACGGAAGAACTGAGGATATTTGAAATCTTCAGCAAATAAATCCACATCACCAGAAGGAGAAGTAAGATTCAAACGGTTTCTCCAATCTGCTGGAGTAGCACCGAAATCACCAAAAGAAGCACTGAAGCTAGAGTTTAGACCGTTACGGATGAACATACCACCTGGCCATACCCAAGGTACTCTGGAAGTAAAGATACCAGCACCACCACGAATCTGCGTTTTCTGATCTCCATTTACGTCCCAGTTAAATCCGATACGAGGAGAAAGCATAATAGAAGTACCAGGAGCCTTTGATGCCTGAGCACCTTGCAAGTCATAACCAGCAGCCTCAAGCTGAGGAATTGTTTCATTATTGAATGCAGTGTTATCCAAAGGAGGATCATCTGTAAAGATTGGAATATCAGCACGCAGTCCATAAGAAAGCTTGAAGTTGTCAGTGATATCCCACTCATCCTGTGCGTAGAAAGCCAACTGCATAGCGTTGAAAGTTGGTCCGAGGTTTTCTGCCTCATCTCCGAATCTTACAGAAGAAGCATCACCAGGGGTGGTTGGCTGCTCATGTCCAAAGAGAGAGAAACCAGGAGCACCGCTCATGAAGAGATCCAATCCTGTCTGGACTATATTACCATTATCATCTACAACATTGTCATAAAAATACCTTGGAGTAGAGAAAATGGTGAAGAGGTTTTGAATTTTGAAAAATTCGTTGTGTGTTCCGAAGGTGAAGTTGTGACGACCTTTATTGATGGTTAGGTTATCAGTAACGGTAAATACATCCTGGAATACAATGTTTGAGTAAGAGAAGTTATCTGTACCAAACAATACCAATCCGTTTCCGTCTTGAGCCTGAACCTGTGGGAAGGGATCTCCCAGGATATCACGGTCATCACGTACAGTTGTCAAACTCACAACCAAGTTATTGAAGATACTGCTGCTGATCGTACTCTTAAGTTCCAAAGCAGCTGAGTTAGTAGTTGATGGGAAGAATACCCCTACATTCTCAAAAGGAAGCGTAGTATTACTTGGCCTCAACACATCAGATTCTACCCCTTTTACATAAGAGTAGCGAAGAGACATTTGGTTGTTATCATTGATGTTCCAGTCAAGTTTAGCCAGGAACCTATCAGTAGAACGATCCGTAGCATTGTTTAAATAACCACCTGGATCGTAGTTATAGGTATTTTGAAGATAGTTTACCAATTCATCAATCTTGGCCATATCTGCACTACCCTGGTAGTCTGCAAAGGAGAAAGGCTTAGGTTCTTCATCTCTCTGAATCTCAAAGTTGGTGAAGAAGAAAAGCTTATCCTTGATGATGGGACCGCCTAATCTGAAACCAGTAGTATAAGAAGTAAACGGGTCAAGTTTCGTTCTGTTAGCCACATCGTCTCCTGGAGTTTTACCCGCAAGATTTTCGTCCTTGTAGAAACCGTAAACAGATCCTTCAAAATCATTGGTTCCACTACGAGTTACTGCATTAATACTTGCACCAGCGAATCCACCGTATTTAACATCAAAAGGAGCCAATACAACGGAAATCTGCTCGATCGCATCAGGAGAGATAGGACTGATACCAGCCTGTCCACCATTAGTACCAGAGTTAGCAAGACCGAATACGTCATTATTAACCGCACCATCAAAGTAGATAGCGTTGTAACGGTTATTCATACCTGCAACTGACAATCCACCACCGTTTGCATTTCCTTTCTGAGAAGGAGATGTACGAGGATCAAGTCTCGCAAAATCCTGAAGGAAGTTACGGTCAACGGTAGGTAGAGTGTTGATCGCATCCTTACTCACAAAAGTTTCAGCACCAGTACGGTTACCGTCAAAAAGGTCACCCGAACCTGCGGAGATTACAACTTCTTCCAGAAGAATATCCTTGCTACTCATTTTAAGGTTAACCCGGTAAGTTTGACCTAGAGTAAGATAGATCCCATCTTGTGAAGATTGTTCATAGCCCACGAAGGTAGCGGTTACTTTGTAAGGACCACCTACGCGCATGTTAGGGATACGGAAGTATCCTTCATCATTAGTAAGGGTACCAAATTTAGAACCCGTAGGACCATGAATAGCAATTACAGTGGCGGCGGCTAATCCATTACCATCATCGCCAGTGACCCTTCCGTTCATCGTAGAAGTGGTCGTGCCCTGTCCCAAAGCATTTGGAACAATTCCAATGGCCAGCAAAGCCATAATCAGAATAGTAAAGGCTTTTTGCATGTTTAGTTTTTAATTAAGTTAGATAAGATTAAAAAAGAACGAATACATAAATGATAAACGCGCATTCGCCAGTGGCAAATGCGCGTAGTCTTTTTATACTAAGTTTTGCTTAGATCTTAGATTAAAATGGACCTTCCTATACATAAAAGGCCGCAAAGAAGCTTTCCAATAATTTCTACTCGTGTACATGTAACCTTTCGGTGTTTTCAGGTATCACCCTAAAAGACGTCGCAAGCTAGTCATATTTTCGTATTTAGAAAACCCCTTCCCAAGAATTAATTATATCATAACATATTGAAGTACGAAAAGCAGTACTAATATATAAAGGATGGGATGTACAGTTTTGGCTTTTCCCTTAAATACATTCACCAAGACATAAAACATCATTCCAATAGCAATTCCATTAGCTATACTATAGGTAAAAGGCATAAAAATGATTAGCAATAAAGCAGGGACTGAGGTTCCCAGATCACTGAGGTCGATCTTTTGAATACTTTCCAACATCAATAAACCGACCATGATCAAAACTGGAGAAGTAGCCGCAGCAGGCACAATCCCGGCTATGGGTGCCAAAAATATGGCTAGTAAAAAAAATACAGCTGCACTGACCGCCGTGAGTCCTGTTCTTCCACCTGCAACAATACCAGAGCCACTTTCTATATAGGTGGTTACGGTAGAAGTTCCGAGCAAAGATCCTATTAGGGTCGCACTTGCATCTGCTAGTAAGGCTTTTTCCATTCGGGGAAGGTTCCCGTTTTCATCTAGCAAATCTCCTTTTGCAGCTGTGCCGATCAGAGTACCAAAAGTATCAAAGAGGTCGACCAGGGTAAAACTTAGAATCACCAAAATAGCAGTCAAAATCATACCAGCACTACTCTGTCCTTCCGGTGGGGTAAACAATCCAGCCAAATCCAATTGAAAGGCCGTTTCTGACAAACTTATTTCCGAAAAACTATAAGAGTCGGGCAATTGGGTTACTCCCATGGGTATACCTAGCAAAGTCGTACCCAAAATAGCCCAAAGCATCGAAAATCGTACCTTCATGACCATAAGTGCTGTCAATAAAACAAAGCCTATGATTCCCAACAGAATCGGTGCAGAATTTACATCTCCTAAATCTAATACAGGGCCTTCCATATTCACAATCCCCGCATTCTTCAATCCAATAAGTGCAATGAATAAACCAATGCCTGGTGCAATGGCAAATTTCAAATTGGCAGGAATGGCATCAATAATACTCTTTCGCAGTCCCGTTACCGTCAATAGAATAAATATCACCCCAGAGAGAAAAACAATCGCCAATCCTTGTTGCCAGGTATAGCCTAAGCCCATGACAACCGTGTAGACAAAGAAGGCATTTAAACCCATACCGGGTGCCTGTGCAAAAGGATAATTGGCCAGAAGACCTATTAGCAAACTCCCAATTGCCGAAGCAATACAGGTAGCAACCAGAACCGCACCTGTATCCATGCCTGTTTTCCCCAGCATTTCGGGATTCACAAAGATGATATAGGACATGGTTAAAAAGGTGGTCAATCCGGCAATAATCTCTGTCCGGACATTGCTTCCCTTTTGGGATAATTGGAAGAATTTATCCATGAATTCCAGCTAGTAATAAAGTAGTTTTACAATAATTTAATATCGAAGGCGGGCATAAGTAAGTAAAAAAATCTTACTTTTGGCGGAATTTCGATTCAAGCTATGATAAGATATTCACTGCTCTTTTCCCTCCTCATCTGCTCAAGCCTCTATTCCCAAACAAATGTTGACTTTCAAGACTATCTCCAACAAAGAGAGGCCTTGATGCAACAAGACAGTTTGAACTTTATGAGCAGAAATACTCTTCTTTCGGCAGAAGAGAAACTGCTAGACCAAAAAATGAAGGAATATCAGCGGACTATGCTCGAAACTTATAAATCGGAGCACTTCTTCCCACCCGCCCGCAATTTCTACCAGTCTAAGGAACATATTGAAAACAATCCTTTCTTTAGCCTGATCCAAAGCATGCCTAAAGGAGGGATTCTTCACCTCCACGATTTAGCTATGACAAATGTAGACTGGATCGTTGATAAAGCCATAAAAACTCCAGAAATGCATGTTTTCTGGGAAGAAGACAGCAAGGTCAACATAAAAGGGAAGATGTATGCATTTGAGATAGGGAAGGCTCCCAAAGGCTTCTATCCAGCGAAAAAACTCTCCCAAAAGAATCCAAATTTTAGACAAGAATTAAGATCACTTATTACCTTCGATGAAACCATAGATAAAGATTCTGTTGATATCTGGTATGAGTTTGAAGCCATTTTTGACAGGGTATACGGCTTTTGCTATTACAAACCGGTATTTGGAGAATATTTCTACCAGGGACTTAAGGACCATATCGAGGATAATATCCAACATGTTGAGTTAAGAGGACGCTATGATGAGCATCTCTATACCCTGGAATCTGCCTCTACTCCTCACGCCGAAGTCATGGCTATCGTTCGAGAAGCCTATGATAAAGCAAAAAAACTGGATCCAGATTTTAGCTTAAGTCTAATCTGGGCCAACCTTCGCTTTCTGGATAAAGACTTGATTTTCAAAGATATGTTTGCCGCACTCGAGGCACATAAAAAGGATCCTGATTTTATCAAAGGTTATGATTTGGTAGCGGAAGAAGACAATGGAAATCCCACCCTTTACCATGCAGAAGGTTTTCTCAAACTCAATAAAGCCATCCAGGAAGAAAATCTGGATTTCCACCTGTATTTGCATGACGGAGAAAGTTCATGGATGCATGTGAGTAATATGTATGATGCTGTATTACTGGGTTCAAAACGAATCGGTCATGGTTTCAACCTATTCCGTTTTCCTCAATTGATGGAATTAGTAAAGGAAAAGGGAATCTGCATAGAAATTAGCCCATTGAGCAATCAGATTCTGGGCTACGTCCGGGATTTACGCATGCATCCTGCCAGCACCTATATCCGAAGCGGGCTGGAAGTTGTCATCTCCTCGGATGATCCTCAACTCTTCGATTATAAAGGCTTATCCTACGATTTCTGGGTTGCTTATATGGCCTGGGAATTGGACCTGGCAACCCTCAAAGAACTGTGCAAAAACAGCCTGGAACATGCAGCGCTAAGCGATGGAGAAAAAGAAAAGGCAATGAAGGCTTGGGAGAATCGATGGCAAGGATTTGTTTCCGATGCGCTTGTAAATTGGGAACGAAATTCTAATAATACCTACTTGAGGAAAATGAAATCCACCGAAAAGGAATAGATTTGTACTCAAACTTAATGACCTAAACATTTCCTATGAATCGCTTCATATCCTTCTTTCTGGTTTTTGTTTTTGCTATCTCCTGTACAGCACCTACTCCTCAAAAGCAGGAGAAACTGCCGATTAAATTGGTGCTGGTTTCCATGTTTGAGAAAGGGCAGGAAACCGGAGATTTACCCGGGGAGTTTCAGTATTGGGTAGAAAGATTGCCCTTGCAGGATAGCCTTTCTTTTCCCCAGGGCTACAGACAGTTGAGATACAATCCGGATTTACAGGTTTTGGGCATAATGACTGGCGTAGGAAACATACGGGCTGCAGCTTCCATTATGGGACTTGGGATGGATGAAAGGTTTGATTTGACGAATGCCTACTGGTTAGTAGCAGGTATCTCAGGGGTTGATCCTATGGATGCACCTACAGGTTCAGCGGCATGGGCAGAGTGGTTGGTAGATGGAGACCTTTCTCACCAAATCGACGCACGCGAAATCCCGGAGGATTGGACGACCGGCTACTTTCCCCTAAGAAAAACCAAGCCCTATGAACAACCTATGCAAGACGACGATGAAGGAGCAGTCGCTCAGCTCAATCCACAAATGGTTGACTGGGCCTATCAGATGACCAAAGAGATCGAACTGGATGACAATGAAAAAATCAAGACCATGCGGGAGCAATATACCGGCTATCCGGTTGAGACGATGAAACCCATCGTCATGAAAGGCGATCAGTTAGCTGCCAGTACCTATTGGCATGGAAAGTTATTTAATGAGTGGGCAAATGATTGGGTAAAGTATTGGTCGAAAGGAAAGGGGAACTTTGTTACTTCTGCGATGGAAGAAATGGGAACCTATCATGCACTGGACAGATTGGAGCAAGCGGGCAAAGTTGATAAAGAACGTTTACTGGTTCTACGGACAGCTTCCAATTTCACCATGCAGTGGCCTGGAATTACGGCTCAGGAAAGTATTGCCGGGGAAAAATTGGGCAAAGGATACACGGCTTATATTCCTTCATTGGAAGCAGCTTACCGAGTGGGTAGTCCTGTCGTTTTGGAGATCGTAAATAATTGGGATAAATATAAAAATCAGCTACCCGGAACAGCTCAATAAAATCTCTCTATATGTAAAGAAAATCAATCGAGTCATAATCGGCTCGATTTATTTTTTTCACCCCATGTTGACATAGCCAGACCCATTGGGGTCTTATGTTAATGAGAGGACTTTAGCTTCTTACCCATCGTAATCATTTTCTATTAAGCATTAAAAACACAATGCCGGTCATCGCAGGACTGACCCTCCACAATTTGTGGATATTCCTGGCTGATCCACTAAACAGCTATGCCAGGCGCGGAACTGAAAAGCGCATGAGTAAGAATCACCGAGTTAAGGAAAACACAAAAGTACAACTCACAATGAATGTAAACATGAAAAAGAACTTATTTATTGGCCTTACAGCCGCCATACTACTCTCGATTTCCCCTTTGTTTCAGGCCTGTAGTCATGAAGAAGTTTTAATCAAAAAAACTCAAAATGAAAGTCTTTTTCAATTTGAGGAAGAAATAAATGATCTTTTTACCAATGTAGATCAAGCCATTAGAACGAATACTACAGGTGAAAAATTTAAACTCAAGCTCCTGTTTAAAAATGTCCTCTTGGATAAGTACGGAAGTCCAGATGCGCTAGACAACTTTGATCATCAATTTAAAAGATTAAGCAAGGGCTTTACTCCGAATAATAAGTCAGAATACACGGACTTTCAGAAGTTAATTTTCTCTTTTGAATCTTATGAAGAAGCTATCTCCATATTGAATCAAAAGATTGAAGAAGCAGAAGGAGAAGAAATCCAACTACAATCTTATATAGTTATGGTAGGAATCCTAAACCTCTTCAATGAACATCCTAAAGATTTTGAAGAGTTCTTCAGATCCAATGGAGGAGAAAAAAGAGCCAAAAAATGTGATTGGTGGGAATCCTGGGGGGAATGTGCAGCAGGAATCGCTGGGGGAGTCTTAGAAGGAATAGTCGGGGGTTGTACAAGTGTTGGAGGAGCAGCCGCAATTGTTGGAGCACTCGGGGGGCCTTTTGGTACCGCAAAAGGAGCTATTGTTGGCTGTATTGGAGGAGGCGTAGTAGGTGCTATTTATGGGGGCTTAAATGGAGCAACAGGCAACTGCGATGGTTGTGGTGAATAAACACTTTACGTATGGAAAATTTCAATAAAATGACTCGCGTAATCATATTTTTTGCTTACGTAACTTCGGTTCTGCATTTCATTAATGATTTTCAGGATCAGGTCCCGTTAATCGAAACATATGAAGGTTGGAGGTTTTATGCAGGAATAACTAGCCTTGTATTGAATCTAATTTTGATCTTAAGTCTTCTATTTTTTTTCAAGCGAATTTTCGCCTGGACCTGGGTAGATCCTTAATTTAATTAGGAGGGATTATCATTCCAGGGAAAGAGAGTTTAACGCTCTAATTATTCGCCAAATAAATCCCATCGGGTTTCAACTCAATCAATCTTTGTTTGTAAAGAGATCCGATGGCTTTTTTGAATAGTTTTTTACTGATCCCAAATTTCTGACGTATAGCATCAGGATCACTTTTGTCCGTAAAAGGAAGATAGCCTTCTGCCTTTCTCAGTGACTTCAAAATCAGATCCGCATTTGGCTCTATACTAGCTACGCCAATGGGTTCCAAACTGATATCCAGTTTTCCGTCTTCACGAACCTGTTTGACATAGCCTTTGATTTCCTGACCAAATGCCAATTCTCGGAAAAGTTCATTCTTGAAAATGAGTCCTTTATACGCCTGGTTGACGATTACACTTACCCCCATTTCGCTCTTCCCACGTACTATCAGTTCAACTTCCCTACCACGAGTCAGTACTCCGACCGGGCTAGCTTTCAAAAAAGAATCAATGCGACTTGTTGCGACTAGACGATCACTCAAATTATCCTTATACAAATACACCAGATAAGATTTATTCTGCTGCATCTTATTCTTTTGATTCTTAAAGGGCACCATTAGCTGCTTCTCTACCAAACCCCAATCCAGAAATGCACCTACTTTATTCACTTCAGCGACCTTTAAATATCCAAACTGATTTACGGTCAATAAAGGCTCTTCCGTGGTTGCCACTTTCCTATCTTGCGTATCTCTATAAACAAAGACACGGAGCATCTTCCCGGGCTCCATCTCCTCCAATAAGTACTTATTGGGAAGCAATACCTCTTCTTCACCATCAACAGCCTTTAGGAATAAACCTACCGGACTGCTACGATTGATCAATAAATCCTGGTAAATACCAATTTCAATCATGTCATTTTCATCAAAAGCCCTGCAAGTTGCCAAAAAAGCCTAGCAATGCCAATCTTATTACTTACACAAATACCCCTTCATTAACAATATTTTAACCTTTTCTTTAGAAATCAACATCTATATATGACTTACCTTTGACCCAGTTCGATCTGTTTTGTGAGTGAAACTATTGGGTTCAAACGTGGAAAAAGGAGTTGAGCCAAAACTATTATTGACTCCTGTTTTTGTAAGTTTGTTGTAATCCATTAGTATTTATGAAATTCCCACATTTACTCATTACCCTTTTCTTGCTGTCCTTTTCTCAACTACTTTTTGCCCAAAAGAGTTCGCTTGAGCTTGTGGGGAAAATTTTTGACGAAGAGAATCAGCCCTTGAAAGGAGCTACAGTCGTGGTCCTCAATGCCGCTGACTCCATCATGGTCAGTTTTTCCCTTTCCAATAAGGATGGAAGTTTCAAGTTTCGACGGATTCCTGTTGGAGAGTACCTATTGCAAGTTACTTTTATTGGGTACAAAAAAATCTCCCAGGAATTAAATATTGATCAGATAGATCAGGAAATACGAGACCTGGGTACAATCATCATGGAAGAGCAGGACTTGAGTCTGGATGAAGTAGCTATAGAAGCCGAACAAACCCCTATTCTTCTAAAAAAGGATACCGTCGAGTACAATGCAGGTTCATTCAAAGTTCAACCCAATGCAGCAGTTGAAGATCTCCTACGAAAATTGCCAGGAGTAGAAGTCGAGCGTGATGGAAGTGTAAAGGCTCAAGGGGAGGATGTTCAGAAAATTCTGGTAGATGGAAAAGAGTTTTTTGGAGATGATCCAACCATTGCTACCAAAAACCTCCCCGCAGATGCAGTTGACAAAGTTCAGATATTTGATAAAAAGTCAGAAATGGCTGAGTTCTCAGGGATTGATGATGGGGAACGAAATAAAACCATTAACCTGAAGCTAAAGGAAGGGAAAAAGCAGGGAGCATTTGGGAAAATCAGAGGTGGCTACGGAACTGAAGACCGCTATGAGGGTAATTTCAATATCAATCGCTTTAGCAAAAAACTTCAACTATCTGCCCTGGGTATGTTCAATAATACCAATCAACAGGGCTTCTCCTTCAATGACTATATCCAGTTCATGGGAGGTCTTGGAAATATGATGACGGCCGGTGGTGGTGGCGGAGGAATGAGCCTGAATATAAATGGAGGCGGTATGGGAATCCCTCTAGGTATGAACCAGGCAAATGGGTTTACAACAACCAATGCAGGAGGAATCAACTTTAACTATGATTTCAGTAAGAAAACCGAGTGGCAAAGCTCCTATTTCTATAATGAAGTGATAACTGACCTGGACAGAAGTACAAATAGGCAAAATTTCATCAATGACGGAGACTTTTTTACAGAAGAACAACAGATACAGGAAAGTAGAAATCGTAATCATAGATTCAATTTCAACCTCAAGCATAAAATTGATTCCAGTCAAAACCTAATATTCAGAGGAAATATTGGATTTAATGATGGGAGAGTCATGAATAATAGTGAAAGGCTAACCCTCAATACAGAGAGAAATCCTGAGAACAACAGCCTTCGTGAAAATAACTCTGATGGCAATCAACTAAGCCTCTCAGGGACCCTGATTTATCGCAAGCGTTTCCATAAGAAGGGAAGGACTTTTAGTAGTTCATTGAGTGTTAGTGATAGGAACAATGAGCAGGAAGTCTTTATCAATTCTATCAACAGCTTTTTTGATCCCGATCCTTTATTTGCTTTCGAGGATACCATCAACCAAAGCCAGTTTCAGGATACCAGAACCACAAATTATAACCTGCGCCTTAATTACACCGAGCCTTTATCAAAAGGATTCTATTTAGGACTCTCAGCTTCTCATAGAAACAATCAGTATGACCTGATCAGGGATGTATTTGATTTTGATTTGCGGAATCTTAACCCATGGGTCAGAAATGAAATCCTCAGTAACTTTTATGATTCTGATTATCTGTACAATCGAGTAGGTACTGACCTCAAAATCAATAAGAAAAAACATAGCATGAGCATAGGGGTAGATGGCCAACAGTCTTCCTTAAAAGGCACCCCCGGCAATACAGGTCTTCCTATAAACCAGGAGTTCTACGCCCTATTACCCAAAATGAATTGGAATTGGGACATTGCTACTGCACAAAATATGAGTTTCAATTATCGGACAAATCTACGGGAACCCAGCCTCGAGCAGTTGCAGCCCATTGTTGATAATAGCGACCCACTCAGTATTTACGAAGGAAACCCCAACCTAAGACCTGAATATTCCCACAATGCCAGCTTGCATTATATGAAATATGACCAGTTCAGTTTTACCAGCTTTATGGTCATGCTCAACGCGACCTATACGCAATTCAAAATTACCAATGCCCGCTTCGTAGATAGCCTTTTCCGCCAGATCACCACTCCCGTTAATGTTGACAACGACTTTAGGGTAACAAGCTACCTGAATTTCAGTACCCCTATCAGAGCTTTAGGGATCAAAATCGGCATTAATGGAAATGTAACAGCAATGCGGAGTTTCCTTTTCCTCAATGAAGTTGAGAACCTGGTCAATCGCCTCAATAGTTCGGTTGGCTTGCGCATAGATAACCGAGATAAAGACATCATAGATATTAGTGTAGGGGCGACTTTCGGACATAACCTTACCGATTATTCGGTCAGCAGTGAGCTAAACCGAACCTTTCTTAATCAGAGTTATAATGCAACACTCATCCTCAATTTGGGTAAGAGTTGGAATGTGGAAACAGATATAGACTATAATATCTACACTGACGACGAGTTTGGTCAGCAAAGTATTCCACTTTGGAGGGCTAGTATTTCCAGATTTATCATGAAGAACAATCGGGGTCAACTCAAACTATCAGCATTCGACATGCTGCAAAGAAACCTCGGATTTAGTCGAAATAGTAATTTCAACTATATAGAAGAAATTAGTACCGCCACCCTAAGCCGATACTTCCTGCTTAGTTTTACCTATTCCCTTTCACGGGTAGGATTAAAAAGCCAAGGTCAGGGAGGATTTATCATGCGCTAAACTTAACATCAAATTTTTCAAGGGGCAGTTTTCACTGCCCCTTTTTCATTCATTTAAATTCTTTCTACCTTTTGGGGTATTTGGAAAAGCTATGAGTAGACAAGCCTTAAAACCTCTCTCGATCAATCGGGAGACCTGTAGCATTGATGAAGTGATCGACCAATTGGGTCGAATCATAGACTGGGCAGAGAAGCAGAACAATCCCCTCGGTTTTTTCCCAGCCCTTTACCAGGCTGTAACCATTCGTGTTGCAAATGGAATAAAAATTCAGCGATTTGCTGATTCGGGAGGCATGGAACAACTCGACGTAGTTTTTGCCAATCGATATTTCGAAGCCCTAGATCAATACCTGAAAGGAGAAGCCCCTACCCGATCCTGGAAACTAGCTTTCGATCAACATCAAAGTGAAGACCTCATTGTTCTACAGCATCTTTTGCTGGGCATCAATGCGCACATCAACCTGGATCTCGGATTATCTGCAGCGAAAGTGGCCAAAAGCGGCAACCAACTACAACAAGTTGAAGCTGATTTTCTGGAAATCAATTACCTCTTGCAGGAAATGATTGAAGAAGTTCAAGATAGACTGAATAGCTTCTCCATTTTCTGGAAATCTGCCGACTTCCTTCTGGGAAAAGCAGATGAACTCATGGCCTCTTTTAGCCTGAAGCGGTCACGCAAGTTTGCCTGGAAAATTGCAGAAGAGGCTTACCAACAAGCCGATCCCTATGCCCCACACTTCATAGCTAGCATGGATCGAAAAGCAGAAAAACTGGGTAAGATGATTTTATCTCCTCCCAATTTCATGTTAACAACCAGTCTGAGGTTCATGGGAAAGATATCCTTTACAGAAGCTGAGGCCATCATCAGAGAATTACGTAAGCCCTACGACTAAGGCTTATTCTTCAATATCCCTTCGATTTCTTTTAGTTCATCTGAAGAAAATGAAAGCTTGTTGAGGCTATCCAATGAATTCGCCAACTGGGCAGGACGGCTGGCACCGATCAATACCGAAGTTACACGTTCATCTTTCAACAACCAGGCGATGGCCATTTGAGCAAGGCTTTGCCCGCGATTTTCCGCAATTGAATTCAGGGCCCTAATCTTGGCAAGTACCACATCGTTCACCTCGTCTTTTTGAAGAAAACCATGAGACTTTGCTGCCCGTGAATCAGCCGGGATACCATCCAGGTATTTATCCGTCAGAAGCCCTTGAGCAAGTGGAGAAAAGGGTATACATCCCACTCCTTTATCCTTCAGAACTCCCAATAAGGCTTCTTCTACCCATCTCACTAACATCGAATATTTAGGCTGGTGAATCAGGCAAGGTGTACCCAGGCTTTCCAAAATTTCAACCGCTTGTTTCGTTTGCTCAGCATCATAATTAGAGATACCCACATAAAGTGCTTTCCCCTGCCTTACAAAAAGATCCAAAGTAGCCATGGTTTCTTCTAAGGGAGTTTCTGGATCAGGTCTATGTGAATAAAAAATATCCACATAATCAAGCCCCATCCTTTTGAGGCTTTGATCCATACTGGCAACCAGATATTTCTTAGAGCCCCATTCTCCATAAGGTCCATCCCACATCAGAAAACCAGCCTTGGAGGAAATAATGAGTTCATCTCGGTAGGAACGAAAATCTTCTTTCAGGATACGTCCAAAATTTTCTTCAGCCGATCCCGGAGGAGGACCATAATTATTTGCCAGGTCAAAATGAGTTACCCCCCTGTCAAAAGCCATACGAAGCATGGCTCGACTATTTTCTAGTACATCAACATGACCGAAGTTATGCCAAAGCCCAAGAGAAATGGCAGGAAGCTTAAGGCCGCTATTCCCACAGCGACGGTATTCCATCTTTGTATATCTTTGAGGAGAAGCTTGATAATTCATAAGTAGTTTTAGGATTGGAAGATGAGATATTTCCCGCTGAAAAACTACTTTTTCGGATACCAATTTTCAAACAGATACAAGCTTAATCCTCATCTGGCCCTATCATATTTCTTTAATTGAATTTCACTAAAATAATATCTCCCCAAAAGCAGAAACTGATTTGGGAAGAAATCCTCCCAAATCAGTTTCAGATTTATAAGCTCACTCTTACTGCAGGCATTGTAGCGTAGGATTGGCATGCATAGATACTGCAAGTATCACAGCCAAAACACCCATTGCAATAAAGATGGCTATCTGAGTAATTGCATGTTTTCCTTTACATTTCTGCTGGTAATAAATCACCTCCAAAATTCCAAGGATTAGCAGGATGACAAATAGAGGAAGATAGCTTTCGAAACAATTACCTATTAGGGCAGAGAAGATCGAAGAGCCGATCAAGCCGGTTGCCATTATCAAAAGAATATTGCAAAGTCTCGGCCCACACGCTGACTTTTTGCCTATAACGGCCCATATAAATCCCAGAATCATGGTAGCAAATGCAAGGACAATCGTCCAGGTGTATAAATGATCCGTAGGTCCTCCTTCAATTGCCTCTCCCATGCTGATCCCTACGTAGCAAGTAATCACAGCGCAGATCAACATGGTGAACAATAAACCGAGGGCATATGGCATGGCTTTCAAATACCAGGGGCATTTTTCCCCTTCTCCGAGCCCTGGTACATGAACACATATATCTGATTCGCCCCTACAAGTACCGGGTCCTATGGTATCCAATTTGATAATTACGGGTCGATTATCTTCATCAGTTCGTGTCAGCACGATATCAACCTCTGGCTCATCAGTTGTTTTGATCTGATCCTCATCCCAGGTCCAAACAAATTGATTGGGTTTAACACCGGTAAATTCAGCACGAAGCTTATACTGGGTTTGTTCTCCTCCATTTAAATTGGTTTTTGCAATCTGTTTAACCTGACCGATAACTGGGCAATCTACAGGAACCGGATCGAGTCTTACGCTCGTCAAGACCGAACTTTCACAGCTTTCAGGCCCTTTACCATCCACCGTTACCTTGTGAGGTGAGAAATCATCCTTATTTTTATAGGTATGGGTAGCTTTCAGACCCTCCGGCCCTTTCTTGATCACCTTATCACTTCCATCGCCAAAGTCCCAGGTATAGGTTTCATGAGGATTATCAGCCTTTTCCAGCTTGGCTACAAAATCAATGGTAGTTTCTTTTTTGTCTTGGGATTTTTCACGATTGGTTTCTGTTACACTCTCAAGGGCTGGATGTTCTCTCCCAGGTATCTTGATAGGTATAGAATCTGAAGAATCACAGCTACCTGGCCCCTTACTACTGACACTGACTGTAAACTTGGCGTCCTCACCAAATGGCCTGGTATAGCTGTGTTTTACTTCCGGTTTTTTGGTATTCTTGGTAGTACCATCCCCTAAATCCCATTCATAGGCTGTTATTCCTTCCCCCTTAACACGCAGGTGAAAACTTGCATTGACAATTTCATTATCAGGATACTGATAGATATAATGAGAAAATTTGATTTCCGGACAGTCTGTATAAATATTCACAGGCTCTAAACTCGGAGGATAGATTTTGCCATCTTCATGTTCTACAACAAAGGTCCAGCCATCATCAGCTAATTCCCTTTCGTCTATCAAGGCCCTCTCATTACTTGTGAAGTGATTCTTTAATTTCCAGCTATCCCCAATCATGGTATCAGATCCATCCTTCAGCCCAAATCCTTTACTACTATCTTTAACGATACCAAAAACCTTAGACAGTTTTACTGTCTTTTTCCCACCTTCATTTGATTTCTCAATAAAATACCCACCAATGATTTTAAAGAGACCGGGATCTCCTTTGATCAGGGTATTTTCGAGGGTAGCTCCTAAAAAACTATCAGGATCCAGATTTTTCAGGTCGTTTAGAGTATTCCCTCCTGGATTAACTCTTCCAAGAGTAAGAAATATAATTCCATAGTCATCAAATCCGGCTTTTTCAATTACGCGTGAACGTAGATGGGCCTGTTCCATCATGGGAGGCGGAGGAACGAGAGTTTTTCTCATGTCTTTGAGTTTTAAGGTGTTTCAGTAATAAATGAGTGGGAAAAGCATTCTAGGTGACTGTTTTTAATATGGGCAAAAAATTTCATAAATGCCAAAAATAAGCCCAGTCATATATCCGAAAGCTCGGTAAATTACTATAAGCTATACTACTGAATACCCTTAAATTATTTAAGAAGAAAAGATGAAATGTCAGGTAAAGGTGCTCGATCAATCAAATCTGATTGCCTTCAACGGACTGATCTTATCTATTACCAGGGTAGGGATAAACATGAAAATCGTACTAATTAGCACTACTGCTAGATTTACAGCAAGGAAGCTATCCCATTCCCATGAAACGGGAACAGTATCTATAAAATAGTCTGCCTGAGGGATTTTCAACCATGCAAAGGTGTATTGGGACCATAATAGACCTAAACCCAGAATATTACCAAAAATGACTCCTAAGCTGATTAGGAAAAAGGCATTAAACACAAATAATCTCTGCACCCGACCGGAAGACAATCCAAGTGCTTTCAAAATCCCAATGGTTTTTGTCCGTTCAATAATGGAGATCAGGATCACCCCAGTCATATTAATGATGGCAACAACTACCATAAGACCCAAAATAACCCAGACATTTTGATGCTGTAGATTTAGCCAATCAAAAATTTCTGGCATAATATCCGTAATAGCTCTGGCCTTTTGATCTATGCGAGCCACCTGGGTAATAGAGTCTGTAGTCTGAATCAAATTTGAGGGCTCTCGCTGAATAAGTGGAAGGCCAGTCAAATTGAGTTTATAAGGTTCTTTATTGTTAAAATTTTTAAGGTCTACTTCCAGACCTGAAACCTGATCATCTTCCCATTTCCACACCTGCCTCAGACGATCGATATGACAGATCATAAATTGATTGTCAAACTCCTCCATGCCCGTTTCATAGATTCCCGCTACCTTGATGGTTCTGATCAGTTTATTTCCCGTCCGGGATTGAAAAATCAGACGAGCCCTATCCCCTACTTCTAATCCAAAATTCTGGGATTGCTTCTTTGAAATGACTATATCTTTGGAAACAGCAGAGCCAGAGTAATCTGGAATTTCTCCTTCCCGCAAAACAGATTCTATATATTTCCAATTGTAAGTAGAATCTACCCCTTTTAGCATAATCCCGTCCCAGGACTCAGAAGATTGCATTACCGCTACGTGGTGGATATAGGGGCTAACTGATTCAACATTAGAAACGGAAAGGATAGAGTCTCGCAAGGTCTCAGAATAGGTGATGGGAATTGCTTCCATGATTTTGTGCTTGTCCTCCAGATAATGAGTTAACACTACATCTGCACTAAAGCCAACCACCTTCTGTTGAATTTCCGTTTCAAAGCCAGTAACTACTGATAAAGCAATCTCCATAGTAGCCGTAGCCAGAGCAATACTCAAAATGTAAAGCTTGATCACAAGACCGGTAGCAGCTCTTTCGCTGCCAAATGTCATTCTGCGGGCAAAGAAATATTCGAAATTCAAAAGATATCCTTTATCGTTTGGAGCAACTAATTACTTAAATATGTGCGAAAATCAGACTCGGGCTAATTTTTGCTCCTGTAAATTATTGTAAATTTAGCCTTTCAATTTATTTCGTGCACAAATGAAATCCGCCAAATATACCAAAATAAGCCTCATATTACTTGTAACGATTACTTGTTTTCTAAGTTTCGCCTGCGAAGGGAGTACAGAGAAAAATTCTTCCAATGATCAAAGAGCTCCCCAAGGAACGAATGAGGGAGAAGTAAGTGAGCAAGCAAAACGTAGAGTAGAGCTTAAAACTGGACCAGAGGTGCTGTTTGAGCAGCATTTGGATAAGCTCAATGGAAAAACCCTGGCAGTAGTTGCGAATCATACCTCTCAATTTCGAAATGGAACTCATTTAGTAGATAGTCTGATCAGTAAAGGGATACATGTAGAGAAAGTTTTCGCTCCAGAACATGGGTTCAGAGGAACGGCGGATGCAGGTGAGGCGGTTGAAAGCGGAAAAGATGCTAAAACCGGCCTACCGATTATAAGCTTATATGGAAAAAATAAGAAGCCTAGCGAAAAACAGATGAAAGGCCTGGATATGGTCATTTTTGATATACAGGATGTGGGATCGAGACATTATACCTATATCGGGACAATGACCTATGTGATGGAGGCATGCGCTGAAAAAGGAATACCCATCATGGTACTGGATCGTCCTAACCCCAATGGCTGGTATGTAGATGGGCCGGTATTGAAAGCAGGAAACAATTCTTTTATCGGAATGCACGAAATTCCCATTGTCCATGGAATGAGTATAGCCGAATATGCCCAAATGGTAAATGGAGAGAATTGGTTAAAGGATGGATTGAAGGTTGAACTGGAAGTAGTTCCCTGTGAAGGCTATGTCCATAGCATGCGATGGGAAGATACGGGCCTAGACTGGGTACCTCCTTCTCCTAATCTCGGCAGTGAATACAGCGCATATTTATATCCAGCCATTTGCTGGTTGGAGCCTACCCCAATTAGCGTGGGTAGAGGGACACATGATGCATTTACGATCGTTGGCGCTCCCTGGTACAAACCCGCAAGAGGCAGCTACAACGGACTGGAAACTGAAGCTTATAGCTTTACGCCCGTTTCCCTACCAGGAAAATCAAAATATCCCAAGTTTCAGGATAAAGCTTGTAGGGGTCTAAAATTTACGAACAGGGTCTCAGGTAAAGCTCTTATGATTGCAGGCATTGAAATCATTAAAGAATTGTATGCACAGGCACCTGACAAAAAGGCATTCTTCAAAAAAGGTTTCAATAAATGGCCCGGAAGCGGGAAATTCCAATTACAATTGGAAAATGAGCTAAGTACAGAAGAAATTTATGCATCATGGGGAGAGGACCTTAGGGCATTTCAAGAGATCAGAAATAAATATTTGCTTTATCCCTGATCCTCAGGCAAGTTTTGGCCAATAAGAGACATTTTCTAAGCTAGCTCTTAGCCTGTCCCTAATATTTCCTAAATTTGCCGATCTATATGACCAAATGCTATGGATATTTCTGTTGTAGTGCCTTTGTATAATGAAGACGAATCAATTCCGGAATTGATGGAGTGGATTGACAGGATCATGAAGGAAAATAACTTCACTTATGAAGTTTTGATGGTGGATGATGGAAGTAAGGATAAATCCTGGGAGGTTGTGCAGGGCATGACAGAAAAGTATCCGGAATTAAAAGGAATTCGATTTGGGAGAAATTATGGAAAGTCTGCAGCCCTTCATGTTGGCTTTCAGGCTACTCGGGGAGATGTGGTGATCACCATGGATGCGGATTTGCAGGATAGCCCGGATGAAATACCAGGTTTATATAAAATGATCATCGAAGATGGTTTCGATCTGGTCTCAGGCTGGAAGAAAAAACGATACGATCCCATTTCCAAAACCATTCCTTCCAAGTTTTTCAACTTCATTACCCGCAAAGTATCCGGCATCCACAATCTGCATGACTTCAATTGTGGATTAAAAGCTTATCGAAGCGAGGTAGTAAAAGCTATTGAGATTTATGGGGAAATGCATCGACAAATTCCTCTTATAGCTAAATGGGCTGGATTTGAGAAAATTGGCGAAAAGGTAGTCGAGCATAGAGCACGTAAATATGGGGTTTCCAAATTTGGCTTAAACCGATTCATCAATGGTTTCCTCGATCTTTTTACCATAGTATTTACCCAAAAATACCTCAAAAAGCCTATGCACTTCTTTGGTACATGGGGGGTTCTTTTTGCTGTAATCGGAAGTTCTACCCTGGCCTATCTGGCTTTTATCAAGTTGGCTCTAGGAGAAGGCTTGGGACATAGAATCCCTGCCCTGATGTTTGGATCAGTTACTGTACTCCTGGGATTCATCCTATTTAGCACCGGGCTTTTGGGCGAAATGATAAGCAGGACTGATCCTAACAGAAACTCCTATCGGATAGCCGAGACAATTGGGGATATGGTCAAGGTTGAGTAATCCTCGCTAAACCCTTCTGCACGATCCACCTTTCCCTTTTTCATGGAGAAAAGGGGAAATAATCTACTTGGCTTCATTGATCAAAGGCCTGTAGCGAAAGGGTTCTATTCTCCTAACCAATCCAGCTCTATATCGTCTACCTTCTTTTTGAAGACCTTCCAATCCACTTCAAAGAATTCCTTTATGGCTTCCATATGAGGCTTCATCTGTGCCTCTGCCTGGTCGACGGCGGATACTTGGGCAGGAGTGGAACGGAATAAAGTGCTTTGAAGATTTCGAATCACTCCTAACATACCATACTCCAGAATATTCGGATCGCGACTAAAGCCCTGGATATCTTTGGGTGGAAGGATAACTTTCAAAATACCTTTGATCTTTTGCTTGAGTTCCTGAGCCTCCTCATACAAAATTTCATGAGCATCATTATCTACTTCCTTTAATTTGGTGCTTACTTGATCCAGACTCTTTTCGGCAGCACGGAGATGATCAACTTCTGCTGTAACGTATGCGATATTTCCTAAATGTCTATCCAGCAATTCCGCCTTCTCCGTAAAATCATCTTGACTCATGGTAAGTTTAGGGTCTGGCTTTACTACCACATTGATCGTTTCAGACTGATCGCCAACAGAAACTACAACAGAATAAGTTCCAGGTACGACCTGTCTTCCGCTAGGCGGATCACTTCCTGCTTTTGCTTTAGGGGCTGAAGGGAAACGGATTCCATTATTTTGCAGATTCCAGGAAATACGGTTGAAACCCTTGTGAATTTTCCGGCTAAAATTTCTAACAAGATTTCCCGATTCATCCGTGATTTCAATCAGAGCCTTGGAATCCTTTTCATCCAACTCCCCTACATAAAAACTCAGCATGGCTCCCTGCATACGGTTTTCAGCTGCGAAAACGGTTGCGCCAGTACTGCGATAGCCATTCGGTTCTCCCATGTGGGCCAGGTAGGCCTCAGGAGCCTTAAATACATGAAGCTTCTTATCGAGGATTTTTTTAGATGCAGTGATTTCGCGAAAAGGACGGATATCATCAAGAATAAATGCGGAGCGCCCAAAGGTGCCAATGATCCAGTCTCCCTCTCTGGGATGGATTTTCATATCCATCATAGAAGTAGTAGGTAATCCGGCTTCCCATTTTTGCCAGTTCTTTCCCTTATCCATACTCACATACGCACCAAATTCTGTCCCCAGGAAAAGTAAGTCTTCCTCAACAGGATCAGGTGCAATGGATAGAGCATATCCCCAAACTTTATCTGGACTAACCAGATTGGTAAAACTATTTCCATAATTCTTGCTGTGAAAGACGTAGGGATCCCAATCCCCTCTTCGGTAATTATTAGCAACTACATATACTTCACTGGCATTATGAGGAGAGGCAACAATTTGACAAATCCAGGAGCCTTTGGGTAATCCCGGCAATTCCCCCGTCATATCTTCCCAGTTTTTTCCTCCATTTCTAGTTACATGCAATTTGCCATCATCACTACCTACCCATATCAATCCTTGTTGTAAGGGACTAGGTTCTACTGTAATGATCGTTGTGAAATTCTCAGCACCACTATTATCAAGGGAAAGGCCTCCAGTGGTTAATTGCTGCTGCTTTTCTGGGTCATTGGTGGTGAGGTCGGGCGAAATGGCCTCCCAGGAAGCTCCTCTATCTGTAGTCTTGAGCAGATATTGACTGCCGTAGTAAATAGTATTTTCTTCGAAAGGATCCAGGGCTATGGCGGCATTCCAATTGAAGCGAAGTTTGCGGCCATCAGCAAGGACAGGTTTTAGGCTCCTTAAGGCTCCTGTTTCCAAATCGTACTGCAACAAGCTTCCTCCCTGCAACATAGAATAACCATAGCGGGCATCCTGAGGATCAGGAATTGCATCAAAGCCATCTCCATAGCCTATCCGGTTCCAGTATAGATTTCGGATGCCTTTTCTGCGCCAAACCTGGGAAGGGCCTCTCCAGGTTCCATTGTCCTGCATCCCTCCATATACATGATAAGGAGTTTCCATATCATAATTGATGTGATAGAACTGTCCTAAAGGCAGCGTCTCTGGAAACATCCAGGTTTTTCCTTTATCCCGTGAAACAGCCATTCCTCCATCATTTCCTAGCAAAAGAAAAGAAGGGTCATCCGGATGGCTCCACCAGGCATGATTATCTCCATGCAATTCATTGGGGTTGACAAACTGACGGAAGGTTTTTCCCCCATCTTCACTTACGGAAACCCGACTGTATAAATTATAGATGCGGTTTTCATTTTTGGTATCTACGAATATATCGGCATAGTAGAACGGTCTGCCACCGACATTCTTATCACTCTGTTTTATAAATGTATGTCCTCCATCCTCGGAACGATAAAAGGCAGTCTTTTTCGCTTCGATCAAGGCGTATACGATATTGGGATTACTTGGAGCAATGGCTAGTCCCATTCGTCCCAATTCTCCTTCAGGCAGGCCATCAGCAGGAGTTCTTTGGGTCCAGTTTTCGCCCCCATCATAAGAAACATACATTCCCGAGCCTTCTCCGCCAGATTTAAAATACCAGGGCCAACGCCGATGTTCCCACATACCTACAATGAGCTTATTAGGATTCTGAGGATCAACGACCATATCCCCCACTCCGGTTCTTTCATTCACATACAGAACCTTTCTCCAGGTTTTTCCTCCATCTGTACTTTTAAAGACTCCTCTTTCCTTATGATCATCCCAGGGATTTCCAATAGCTCCAACCCAGATCGTATTTGGATCATCTCTATGCAAAATGACTCTATGAATGTTACGTGTTTCTCCTAAACCCATATGTTCCCAGCTTTTTCCTCCATCAATGCTTCTGAAAACACCATATCCATGTGAGAGGCTATTTCGGGGATTTCCTTCTCCAGTACCTACCCAAATCTCATTAGGATTATTCTGATTAAGGGCAATGGCTCCTATAGAAGCCGCTTTCTCCTGCTCAAATATGGGGGTATAGCTGATTCCTCCATTTTCACTCTTCCAAACACCTCCCGTAGCTGTCCCCACAAATATGATATCGGGATCATTCACTACCACATCAAAAGCTGTAACCCGGCCACTCATTCCGGCGGGGCCTATGCTACGTGCTCGAAGGTCTTTGAATAATTCAGGATCTAATTCCTGGGCGGAAAGGGAGAATAGAATCCCCAACATGTTGAGTAGTACTAATAGTTTCTTCACGTGTTTTAGCGTTAAGGTCAGAAATTCAAATTCAGGAGAATTGGCGAAAGCTACAAGTAGCTGGAAGATTATAGACGGCCATTTATGGAAAAATGCATGAGCTCCCCTCTTTGAAGTACACAACCCTTTATAACATGCATAAAATCACCTTCATGAAAATCATCCCCTTTTTATCCTTTATTCTCCTTTTGCTTTTCACCTCCTGTCAAGAATATTCAAGTGATCAAATGAAAGCTTATACTGCTTTTGAAGACTATGATCAGAATGACCGTCCTGATTTTGAAGATAAGAAGGTAGATGAAGTACCTGAAAAAATGCCGAGAAAGTTGATCCGAACAGGTAATGTAAGTTTCACCGTAAACCATCTTGATAGTGCTTATGTCCGCATAGCCCATTTGGTTCGTGAACAGGGAGCTGTTATCTCCAATGAGTCGCTGAGATCTTATTCTGGATACAGGGCTTATGATATAACCGTTCGTGTTAAACCCGAAAAATTTGATTTATTGGTTGATAAGATACTTGACGGGAGCGAAGAACTTACTAATCGAGAAGTAAACACCAAGGATGTAAGTCAAAGGTTTTATGACCTGGAAAGTCGACTTAAAAGCAAAAGAGCCATGGAAAGTCGATACCTACAATTGCTCACAAAGGCAGACAAGGTTGAGGATATGCTAAAGATAGAAGCTCAGGTCGCTCAGTTAAGAGAAGACATTGAGGCTATGGAAACCAGCTTTCGCCTCCTTCAAAATCAAATCGGTTTAAGTACCCTTCATCTTTATTTTACCGAAACTCAGGCGATGAAGAAACCTGGTTTGCTTCAAAAAGCAGGTAATAACTTTAGCGAAGGATGGAGTGCTTTTATGAATACCCTAATCTCTCTGATTAGCATTTGGCCTTTGATCCTTTTACTGGGCGCCCTGGCGATTATGTTCAAACGCTATAGAAGCCGTAGAAGAAATGGGGAGATTTAAGCGTGCAATTCGTAATTTTAGGGGGTGAGTGATAATCCCCATATAGAAGAATTTAGTTTTGAAGAAAGTATAGAATTCCTCTTCTCTTTGCGGGAAGAGGAATTCCCATATAGGATAGAAGCTGAAAGAGATCGCCATCGCCTGCATGCAATAGATGAGGAACGCAATACCTTATGGGAATTTCGTCTACCCCTTCCCCTTTCTGCCCTTCCTCTCGAACGAACAGAATGGAGAAACTATTTAGAAGATCTGGAAGAGGAGATTCCAAACTTTGTCATAGTTCTTATTCAACTAGGAGCTGCTGCTTTGGGGTATTTTGAAGATGGAGAGGTTTACATTCACAAAACCATCAAAAAATACATGAAGCGGCACAAGCGAGGGAAAGCACAGATCAGCTACCTCAAGACTAGAGGCAAATCCAAAGCAGGTTCTCGCATTCGCCTGGCAAACACTGTTCGCTTTTTTGAAGAAATCAATGAGAAGCTGGTAGAATGGTCTGAGGATTTTGAGCTGGAGAAAATTTGTTTTAGTGGGACTGCTCAGGTTTGGGGGCTATTATTCCAAAGCAATCCTCTCCCACCATTTGAGAAGAAAGATGATCGTTTAGTAAAAGTTCCTATGGATGTAAAAGTTCCCTCTTTTGAGGAGATGATGAGAGTCTCAGACTTTATAAAAAAGGGAAGACTCTCTGTTCATCAGCTTACTTATCATCCGCTTGAGCGTTAGGGAATAAAATTGGGTAGGTTTTGTGTAAATCAATGGTTGTTACTGTAGGAACTTTCAGACGTAATAGAAAATAAAATCCCCGGCACCTAAGGCCGCTTTTCCCTAACAAAAAGCCATGGTACCGGAGATAACAGTCGTCTACATAAAAGAAATAGTGCATGTGCAATATATTTTTCTCTGGGACCCAAGTACTAACACAAATGTTTCTAAGTATCAACTGAGGACAATAATCATCCTCAACTTGTGGATACCCAGGTTGTTTTCATAGTTGGCATTAAGGCTGAGCTTACGTTTTCGTCAATGTGTTTCGTTGCTTTTGTACTTGGTTATAAGACTAAATATGCACAACATACGCTATCCCTTCAGAATCAATTCAAACTTATAACATTTCGGGAATAAGTGGGGAGTTGAATTAGGACAAGAAAAGAATCTTTTGGGACATTTTACGAAAAAAGCCTCCCAAATGGCCATTTAAAGGCATTTATTCGATTGAGCCATTTCTGCGAAATTGAGAAGGGTTCTTCCCTACCTGGTCTTTAAATGCCTTTCGGAAGCTAGCCACTTCCCTATATCCGACGGCTAAAGCAATTTCAATTACCTGCATATTTGTAGCCTTCAACATATCTTTGGCCTTATTAATTTTGTTATTCCTGATGAGCTCACCTGGCGCGACCTCAAAGATTTCTTTAATCTTACGAGTCAACTGTCGACGCTCATAATTCGCATCTTCAGCAAGCGCTGACACATTATAATCTGGATTCTTGAGATTGGAATCAAGACTTTTCCGCACCTTATTTATAAAGTCCAAATCATGTGCTGAAAAGACTTTATCGGCCTCCAGCTTTTTCTCTGATTCACCATTTTCAGAAGAGCTATTAGAAAGAAATTCCTTGAGATATTTTTCTTTTAATTCTCTCCGCTGGTGAATCATTTGATGGATGCGGGTTCTAAGGAAGTTGGGATCAAAGGGTTTCAAAAGAAAAGCATCAGCACCCATCTGGTATCCATTGAGTTGAACTTCATCTTCTGGTTCGCCAGAAAGCAGGAGAACTGGAATATGCCCCATATCAGGGTCCTTTTTTATTCGAGTTGAAAGGTCAAAGCCTGTAAGTCCAGGCATTTTTATGTCTGAAACAATAAGATCCGGGAGAAGCTTGGCTGCCAAATCCAGAGCTTTATCTCCATTTTCAGCGAGGTAAACCTTGAAATCCTTTTGTAATTCAAAAGCAATAAAGTTTCGAAGCTCCCTATCTGTATCGACTATGAGTACAGAAGGTTTATCTACTCCATTTTTGCTGGACTGCTGAATAAGGGGAGCAACCAGAGGAGGAATAAAAGAATTGCTTTCGACTTCCTCTTCTTCAGACTCCTCCTTCCATTCATGAGCCTTAATATGTGAGCTTCCTAATGGCAATTGAAGGGTAAAACTCGTGTACGCTCCTTGCTTCCCATCAATTTCCAATTTTCCTCCCAAAACTTTCGAGAGTTCATAGGATACAGCTAATCGAATGCCAGTCAGGTTACGGTTTTCTACTTCATCCGTCTGGAATTGATGAAAACGATTAAAAACTTTTTTCAATAATTCTTCAGAAACCCCTTGTCCGGTATTCCAGATATTTATGTAAAACCATTGTTTATCTGTATTGATGCTAACTTTTAGTTTACCCCCATCATTTATATCAATGAAAGCGCGCTTGATCAGGTTATCAATAATAACATATAGTTTTTCCCTATCGGTTGCCACTTCCAGAATACTTTCACCATTTACTACTTCAAGTTCAAAGCCCCGATCTTTTGAAAGAGGATGTAAAAACCGAAGAATCTCATCCAGCAAATCTTTGAGCATAAACCGACTTGCGTTGAGTTTCATACGCCCTTCGTCAATTTTGGTCAACTCCAGAAGTTGATCCGTACTATCCTGCAATCGGCCGGCATGTGTTTGAATATTCTTCAAGTAATAGCTAAAGGCTTCCCTATCTATTGATTCATTTTTTTCCAGGCTTTGCAACATAGATTGGGTGGGTCCAAGAATCAGGGTAAGTGGAGCCCTACTCTGAAGGAAGAGATATCTGAAAAGACGAGATTTGATTTGGTCAGCAGCTTTAATACGGCTTTGTTCAAGGTCATTCTTTCTTGTCCTCATAGCCAGGGCGAAAGAGAAAAAGGCAAGTTCTATAAGGGTTGATAATTGAAAAAAATTGATGCGATCAAAGTATCCGAGTAAATCTGTTCCTTCAAATCCCAACAAAAAGAGAACTGCATTTAGCAGGTTACCAAAAGCCAGGAAAATCGAACCACAGATAAAACACCTAGCAGCCCTATCCCCTTTTTTAAGTACCAGAGGAGCAATCAGAAAGACGAACAGAACTCCGGGTGCAGTAATCAAAAAGTTGAACCCCAAAACACCAAAAATTTCAAGGCTTATTCCAAGTATAAATGTCCCAATAATCAGGTTTATAAACTGAAGCCATATTAGCGCTTGTACCCATCTATCATATTGTGGGTTGAGCTTTTGGAGGTTGGTCATGGTCCTCAGCAACAATAAATAGAATATGACTATCCCATTATCAGCGATATTTCTGAGACTGGGTCGATAATCCGGAATTTCATCCAGAACAAACTCAGAGATAAATCCATTATAATCCAGGCTATGCAAAATCAAACAGACCATATACAAAGAGTAGAAGAGATAGATCGGTTTTTTACTACCTAGAAAAATGATCAAATGGTACATGAAAAGAACTAGAATAATTCCAACAAAAATGGAATGGAAAATAACCCGAATGGGACCATGCAAGTCTAAATCCATGGATAAAGGCCTTACAATCATAGTTGGGGTGACTGTCAAATCAGTGTATTGGATAGCACCGATTTCTATTCGGGTCTCTTCATTAGGGGGAATTTTAACTCTCAGCTGGTTTTGCAAGCCTAGTCGCTGATCAATACAATTATCGTAAAAAATGATTGCTTTGGGGGCTTTCAAAGAATCAGGTACAAAATGCCCCGTATAAATCTTTCCTTTTTTTGCCTTGCCCACATAACGGAGCCCCCATATTTTATCCCAGTTACCGGGGAGTATGATAAAGCTTGCAGAATCTGAATACTCACTTTTGAGGGTAAGAAAGAGCTTTACAATTTTATCGCGCTCGGGTTTCATCCAGCGATCGTCCAGATGCTCTTCCAGTTCTACCACCTGACTATCAGGACTTAAAACTACATATAGACGTATAGGGTTCCCTTTTGCAGTTTTGGTAATGCACATACACAGCAAAAGGGTACAAACGTTTAGCAAGACACTTATTTGTAGCCGTATCCTCACGTAGACAGACCTAAGTTAACCTACGAGTTAAGAAAATTTGAACAGAAATTGAAATAATGATGAGGTTAGGGCAAAAAAACAACCGGCATCCGCTACGATGCCGGTTTATTCCTTTGTTAACTTATATTCAAGTCTGCCGAGGCAGCTTCACCTAGCCAACGAAGGTAAAAAAGCTAAAAAATGTCTCCCTACCTTCGGGGAGCATTAATGGTGAAGAATTTTGTTAAACTACAATTGGAACAAAGCATTTTCTACCTCCTTTCTTTAAGTGAAACAAAACAGCAAGCCTCGTCTTTGGTCAATCCCTCGGACTAACTTCTTGCTGGCGGTGAAGATGATCACCTCGCTGTTCTAAAGATAAGTATCTCCCCCCGACTTGCCAAACAATCAGGCAGTTTTTGCTAAGAAATCCATGGAGTATAAAATAGCGATGTAATGACTAACTGTTCCAGTCAAAACAAAGAGGTGCCAGATGGCGTGGCTAAAACGTAATTTCGTCCATAAGTAGAAGATAACTCCTACCGTGTAGGCAGCTCCTCCGATTGCAACCCATAGGATTCCTTCGAAAGACATGGCAGAAAAAATCGGCTTTGCAATGAAGACTATGGTCCAACCCATCATCAGGTAAATAATAGTGGATAAAATATTAAATCTGCCAATAAAGAAGATTTTCAAAATGCTACCGATGAGGGCACAACTCCACAGTAAGATTAGAAATAAATACCCAGTATCTCCATTCATAAAAAAGAATATAAAGGGCGTATAACTTCCGGCTATAAGAAAATAGATGGCGATGTGATCCAAAATTCTTAATACAGGTTTTACTTCCGGATGTTGTATGCTGTGGTATAGGGTGGAAAAAAGGTACAGCATCAATAAGCTCACGCTAAATATACTTACCCCCCAAAGATGCAGGATATTTTCGTGATTGATTGCATAGCTAATCAGTACAGGTACTCCTATAATGCCCAATATTACCCCCAGCCCATGAGTAAGGCTATTGGCCAGTTCTTCTTTGAGATTAAAACTTTGCATGAAGTATAGAATATGCCTTTTTAGGCGGGCAAGCTTTCAGTTTGCTGTTTGTTGATAAAGTCGGCCACTTCTTCCATTAGCCACATGGGAGTGGAAGTTGCACCACAAATCCCTACGCTATTCTTTCCCTTGATCCAGTTGAGATCCAGTTCTTCTACTCCGGATATAAAGTAACTTTGAGGATTTACTGACTTACAGGTTTGATAAAGCGCTTTCCCATTAGAGCTTTTCTTTCCGGAAACAAAGATGATGACCTCATGCTTATCAGAAAACTTTTGCAACTCAGGTTCACGGTTGCTAACCTGACGACAAATGGTATCATTGAATTTAAAGTCTTCGAATTTATCGTTCATTTTCTCCCGAATGCTATAAAGGAGTTTGGTTCCTTTAGTTGTTTGAGAGAATAGAGATACGGGCTTATCTATATCTAGTTTATCAGCTTCCTCTTCTGATGAAATGACGATCGCTTCTTGCTGGGTTTGCCCCACTAATCCATTAACCTCTGCATGCCCTTTTTTCCCCAAAATAACGATCTGTCGATCTTCATCATATGCATTCCTGATACGGTTCTGAAGCTTTAGTACCACGGGACAAGAGGCATCAATCAATTCCAGATTATTTTCCAGAGCCCTAAGGTAGGTTTCAGGAGGCTCACCATGCGCCCGAATCAATACCGTTGCATCTTTGAGCTCTTTTAACTCCTCATGGCTGATAATCTTGAGACCTAAATCCTGTAAGCGCTCTACCTCTTTATCATTATGGACAATATCCCCCAGGCAATACAATTGCCCATGTTCTTTCAGGTGATCCTCAGCCATTTCGATGGCATAGACTACGCCAAAACAGAAACCAGAGTTCGAATCGATTTCAACTTGAAGCATATGTTTGGGGTTTCAATTCTCGACCTTATTTATTTCTATCATTTTTTCCATCGCAAGTTTACATACCATTTCAACCTGTTCAGGAATTGTCAAATGGGTAGTATCTATTACGACAGCATCTTCAGCCTGTTTCAAAGGGCTCTGCTTACGGGTGGTATCGATACGATCTCTTTCCTTGAGATTTTCAACTACCTCTTCAAGATTTGTTTCTATTCCTCGCTCCTCCATTTCCTGCAATCTCCTTTTTGCACGAATCCACACGTCCGCTGTCATGAATATTTTCAACTCGGCTTCAGGAAAAACAACTGTCCCAATATCTCTTCCATCCATAACGATTCCCCCGTTTTTTCCAATCATCCTCTGCTGCCTGACCATCTCTTTCCTTACCATTGGATGAACGCTCACCGGACTAACATTTGCATTTACTTCAGGAGTCCTTAACTCATCCTCGACATGTTGTCCATTCAAATAGGTTTGGGCAACTGGATGCTCCCCTTCTACTTTTAATTCAATCCTCATCTCCCTTAGCGCTTGCTGCATCTTCTCATTCTCTTTTTCAAAAGGAATAGCATTACGAAGGAAATACAGAGTCGTGGCCCTGTACATAGCTCCCGTAGTGATATAGATGTAGTCCAGTTTTTCAGCTACTAGTTGTGCAGTAGTACTCTTTCCACATCCAGCAAAACCGTCAATCGCAATGATAATTTTTTTCACGCGCACAAGTTAATCATTTTTTTGCCTGAACTCACATTTAGAAGTTCAGGTTTCATGAATAAAAGTGCTAAAAAGGTCCAAAAATTCTTTCTTAACGGTTTAGGTGAGCCATTCTGGCAGAGGTTTGGCGCAAGATTTTTTTGAGAGGTTTTGTGCTAACACTTTATGAAGGACCTTAATGGAATTAAAGCTCAGCATCGCAACTAGGATGACAGCCTATTATTCTTCTGTTTATCAAAAAAAATGAATGTAAATGGATTGGCGTACTAGAGCGTTCACGTCCTTAAATCGCCTTGAAAACAACCTATCTTACAATAGATAACACGAACACGAACACGAACACGAACACGAACACGAACACGAAATTACTTAAACTCTCGAGTATTGTTTCTCCCTACCTCCTCCGAAAGCTATTACAGACTTCACGAAAGGCACTGAGGTGATAGATTTCATCATCCTGGGCGTAGGCACGAATTTCGAAGTGGGATTCTTCACTAAATAGTACTACGTGATAGGCGAGTTTTTGCTGATCTGCAAGTTGTCGGTTTCTTTCAATGGCCCAGGTTTCCAAACCTTTCATTCCATCTATAAATACTTCCTGAACCTCAATTGCTTCATACGTACTGAAAAAGTTATCCGGAAAAACAGCTCGTTCCGGCCAGGATTTAGGATCAGACTTCCAGTGATTTTCAGAAACCAGTAATCGATGCTGATTTCCCTTTCCGCTTAGCGCTTCTCCACCTTTGGTAAATATCAGGCTGATACTATTCCCTTCCTCTTTAACAAGTGTTTTGGTTTGAGCTAATTCAAGCTCCATCGGCTGGCAATTGATCTCAAAAGAAGCTAGTGTATGCTTACTCATTTTCAGGCGATCGCCTGGATCATAGGTAAGTCCTAACATACAGTCTTCGATAGCTTTGCCCAGCTCTTTCTCACGAAAGGAAGGGTAACTGGCAATAACCAGAACTAAATAACGATCATCACCTAATGCTAGTAGGTTACTGATCATCTGCTCATTTTGATCAGGAACCAGGCTGGGAACAGTATAGGAGAATTTTAACATGCGAGCCTGGAAGCCAGAGACTTCTACTTCCTTAGCGGAAATCAGCTTCTGACCCGGCGCCAACATTCCCTCACTAAACTGGGCTCCATTTTGCATGAAGGATTGCCCCTTGAGCTCTTTGACCCGAATCTGACTTTGCTTCCGAACGGCTTCTATACCGGGATAGCCCATAGACAATTGAAAGTCTGAAGGAATTTTCAGGTACATGTGTGTACCCGGAATATGAGTATATGCCCGATGGGTGGATGAACGAAGGGGTAAATGCGGTTTTTGAGTTGGCACTAGTACCTGCATGTTGAATAACTTAAAGGTAACGATTGCTAATGAAAAATTATTATTTGCAAATAAATTTAGTAAAAATAATCCATTATGCAAATAATACCAGCATAAATGTTAAAAAAATTGGTATTAGTACTAAAATATGTGAAGCTTTTAAAAGGAAAGACTGTATATTGGTTCAGTTTCTGACCTTTATGCCAAGATTATTTTTAGGGATTCCGATTCCATCCTCCATTAAGGAAGAGCTTGATTACTTTAAATTGGCTCAAAACAAGTACGAAGGCTTAGGATGGACAGCAGAAGAAAAGCTTCATATTACTGCCTATTTCTTTGCCGAGGTAGCTGAAGAAATGCTGGACAATTTGAAATCTCTTCTTTTCATTGCGTTAAAGAAACAAGAGCGATTTGAATTGAAATTTGAACAGTTTGTCCTTGCTCCTCCTCGCCAAGCTCCACGCATGATTTGGGCACGTTTCAAAAAATCAGAAGACTTCCTTTCGCTTCATGAAGAAGTTCATTTTCTTTACAGTCAAATCGAAAAGTCTATACAGAGAAGGAAGAAACCCATCCCCCATATTACCCTGGCACGATTAAAAGAACAGGCACCCAAGGAAACTCTAGATTACCAGCTGAACCTCAATTGCGGAAATATCGTAGTAGATCGCCTTATTTTATGGCAAAGCACCTTGCGGCCGGCAGGAAGTGTATATGAAGCACTCGAGGAATATCCCCTGAGGTAATATAAGTACAAGAATGAAGCTCATATTCATAGTCATGGGCACTTGAATCGAAAGCCGATGCCATGTACATTTTCTATAGAGAGTCGTTCATCCGCTTTGAGGTATTTCCTTAGCTTTGAAATGAATACATCCATACTTCTACCAAGGAAATAATCATCTTCTCCCCAAACTCCTTCCAGAATCTCCGCCCGCTTAAGCACCTGATTTTTTCGATTATAAAGAAACTTTAATACCTCAGCCTCTCTTTGGGTCAAACGCTGCTGGCCTTCCAGGTGACTTAGACTCAAATTATCAAAGTCAAAATCAAATGCTCCTAATTTTATTGACTTTGTCCTATCTTCAACTTTGTGTTTGCTTCGTTTTAAAAAGACCCGAATTCTTAAAATCAATTCCTCGATGCTATAAGGCTTGGTAATATAATCGTCCCCTCCCGTTTCAAATCCTTTGATTCGATCTTCTTTTAAAGACTTCGCGGTAAGAAATATGATAGGGATTTGCTGATCTACTTTTCGAATCTCCTCGGCTATACTAAAACCATCCAGCTCAGAAAGCATTACATCCAGAAGGCAAAGGTCAAAACTATCTGATTGAAAACTATCCAAGCCTTGGTTTCCATTTTCACAATGGCAAATTTCAAAACCTGCCTGCTCCAGATTATCACGGGTTACAAAAGCAAGGCTTCTATCATCTTCTACATAGAGGATTTTTACAGACATAGGTTTAGCTGAATTGGATATTGATTCGCGTGCCTTTTCCTTCTTCACTTCCCAACTTTATTTTCCAGCCATGTGCATCGCAGATTTGTTTTACATAGTAAAGGCCCAGTCCAAATCCCTTTACATTGTGAACATTGCCAGTGGGTATTCGAAAAAAACGATCAAATACACTCTTTTGAAATTCCTTAGGAATACCAACTCCCTGATCCTTTATTTCAAGTACAGTCCCATTTGGCTCATCCCTACTACTAATTTCAATAAAGGGGGCTGAAGGACTATATTTAATAGAGTTATCTAAAAGGTTGAAAAGTATGTTCTGAAGGTGTAATTGATCTGCAAGGACTTTATCTTTACTTGCTTGAAGATCTAATAAAATTTTTCCTGACTTATCTTTGACTTTCGCATCAAAACTGTCCTTTAGGGCATGGATGAGTTGGTGTAAAGGAACTGTTTCAAGTTTCAGTTGCAGATTTTGTTTTCCGACTTTGGCGATTTGCAGAAGCTTTTCTACTTGCTTATTGAGTCTTTCATTTTGATCCTGGATAATAGAGGCATAATTGTGTAAACGAGGATTTTGCTGAACAGCTGGCTCATCCAAAAAGACCTGGTTGCTGATTTTTATGGTGGAAATGGGAGTTTTGAATTCATGGGTCATATTGTTGATAAAATCAGTCTGAAAGCGAACCAAACGATTTTGCCGGCGAATAATAAAGAGGGCCAGAATAAAAAACACAACCGTCATAAGGAGGAGGAGCGTAAACAGGATACTCATGTCCATGGAGCTCAGAATAAAACCTCCCCTGCTCGGAAAACGCACTCCAAAATAATAGATCATATCCCCCTTCGCAGCTGTCAGATTCAGGATATCGCTTTCCTGCCCATCATAGCTGATCGAATTGCAATAGAGCATTTCATCGCTGGAGCAATCATAGACATAATAATCAAAGTTTTCCTGGAGCAAGGCGGACTCCAGATGATAGCGAAGGGCGACTTCAAGATCACTGGCGTCAAAGGCATGGTCAATATTGACGAGGTAGTAATCCGTAGAGATTTGTTGTACCAGATCTTGTCGAGTAGGTAGGGGAATGTTGGCGAGACCCGCCAGATTATTAGCCACCCGGAACAAAGATGCCCGCACTTTTTGGTCAAATTCAGCTTCTCTCAGGGCCCAGGTTCTGTATAGCCAATAAGTCTGTATGCCCATGATGCCAAGAATAGCAACCGAGCCCAGTACAATTAGCCATTTTATCAAACCACCTTTCAAGCTGATTTCTTTCCCCCAAGATAGTATAGAATCTGCTGTAGAAATCGACATTAACAACTCATTAACAAACAATAGGAACTGATTAACAAGCTTGTGCTGACTTCTTAGGTAGTTTTGAGGAAACGATGATCATCACATTCATTCACCCAAAAATCATAAAAAAGAAATCATGAGAAATCTAATCTTTGGAAGCATTTTACTTTTATCCCTTGTTTGCCTTGCATGGATTCCCAGAAATACTGAATTCAAAGCAGAAGTTGAAAACAAAAAAGTCCTCAAAGCCTCTCTTGTAATTGGAGAAGATGCTGCGATAAGCTGGAACAAAATGGAGCACGACTTTGGGGCCATTCCTCAAAATATTCCTGTATCCTATGAATTCGAAATTACCAATACCGGGGATCAGGCCGTAAAAATTCTGGACGTTAAAACTTCTTGTGGATGTACGGCTGCCGGATATAGCAAAGACGCCATTGAACCTGGAAGCTCTACCTACCTGACGGCTAACTATAATGCTAAAAGTGCGGGTATTTTCAGTAAGTATATCAAAGTTTACACAGACGCACAGGAAGAGCCATTCAAGCTTCAAATCAAAGGAGAAGTAGAGGCAGCTGAATAATGTATGTCCTGGATTATTGTTTGATCCAGATTCTGCTTATAGAAGCACCATTTTCTCTCAATCGCACAACATAAAGACCAATAGGCCAGTTTGTAGTGGATATTTGTATCTCCTGCAGGCTGGCATAACTTTTCACTTCCCGTTCATATATCTTTCGGCCCTGAAAATCATATACTTCTGCAACCAATTGAGCAGGCTGAGCTATTTCCCATTCAATATTGAGTAGTTCCTTTCCTGGATTGGGATATAAATTCCAGCTTAACAGATCGGAAGGTAAATCCTCAACCGAAGTTGCCATTTCATCAGCAATCGAAAGGCTAAAAAGATCTCCATCATTGAGCTCCACTCCCTGAAACTGAATTTTACTCCCGACCAACACGCCATTATTGTTAACTTTTGCATCAGAAAAGTCCTCGTCATTATCAATAAGCAAAGAGAACTCAGATTCATCGGAAAGGTCAAGCCCAAGCCCTGCCAATTCAAATTCCACCCAAACCAGACCCGGATCTCCAGTTAGGCTTACCCTCCAGCTCCGATTAAATCGCATATTTACTCCCGGAGGCACATTGGCATTTCTTTCCAGATTGGATCCATCATGCCCCCAAACCAGGTATTCCTGTTCCCCAAGATTAGACGGATTATTGATTCTCAAAATGGCAGTAGAATCAATACTCATACTATTATCCTGTAAAAGATTTTGTTGACTGTCTTTCCCTATACCTGCAATTGCTTTATCATGGCTCGTTTGATCGTAGTAGAGATGTGAACTAACCGGAATCGTCAGTCCATATTTTATAGAGAGGTAGCTTTCTATTGAATTTCGGCTTAGCACATCCTGATCTTTGCCGTAGACAATCAATTCTGCGATCTTACCTGTATACCAGGCCGAATAATTACGATTTCGTGCTCCGACAAAATAAGGTCCCTCCCCAAGCAAGCCATCCCTCACAGTTCGGGAGCTGTTTTCCACCCCATTCTCAAATATCTGGAACCCATCTGGAGCAGAAGAAATGCTCATCATATTCCAATTTCCTGAGGGGGAGCTTGAATTGATCCCACCGGGTTCCAGCCCAAATACAGAGTAATTGCGGGAATTCCCATTTACTTCCAGTCTGTAGCCTGATTCTTTAGCAGTAAAAGGATTGGTCCAATTTCGAGTATCGGCAGAATTCAATACGATATAATAGCTGTGTTTTTCAGGGGAAAGGTAAAGCTCTGAGGAGCCTATCATTAGATTTCTGAATTGGGTAAAATCTATAGCTGGATTGCCATTTACCTGATCCCATTCTCTCCGTGGACCTTCATCAAATGCAGTAGCAGAATTTCCATGCGGGCTTAAGTCTTCCCAAACACTTAGCGAATTACTATTAGGGCCTAATTCCGCCTGTAACCAAAGGGCCAACCCATCATCCAGTCGACCAGGTGCCTTGGGAATTGATGCCTGAGGTATTAAGCCCAGGGTAAAATACTCTCCATCTTCCAATCTCACCCCGGGAAATCCAATTTCATCTTCGTTTAGGTAGGCGTGGGTATAAACATTTGCATTAGAAAAGTTTCCATCATCATCTACCAATAAAGCATAGGTATATCCGGGGCTCAAACCCAATTCGTCTAAATCAAAGCTTACTGCTACTTTCCCCAAATCTCCCGTATGGGTTACCCGCCAGTTTCTGAGGATGCGATTATTAACACCTGCGGGAACAGATCCTCCCAAGCTTAGGGCAGCATTATTATGTCCCCAAACCAGATAATCTCCATCATTTAATCTACTAGGCCGGGAAATAGATACAATACTCCCTGTACTCACATTTCTACTTTTCGTTTGTGTGAAGCCCATCAAGACTCTATCCTGACCAATACCTGCTAAGTGATTGGGATGGCTATTATGATTGAAAAACCGGTGTTGGTTTACAGAAATAGCGATTCCATATTTCAAAGACAGGTAGGTGAGTATGCCATTCCTTTCAGTATTATTCAGGTTGTTTTCGTAAACCATAACCTCAGCAATATCTCCCTCAAACCAATCACTATTATCCACAGCACGGGCTCCCATAATCGTACTATCTCCGGGATCAAGTCCGCTAAGAGGATTAAGGGTAGCGACATTGGCACCATTTAAAAAGAGTCGGAAGGTGGATGCATTTGAATTTGCACTCAGGATACTCCATTGATTGACATCTGTGGGTATTTGTGCGGTTTGGGAAGGTTGGATTCCTTCCACTTGCCACATAGTTGAGGAAGCGGCTTCTAGTCGGTATCCATTTTCTGTAAAGGCGAAAGGAGTAGCTGAAGCTGCTGGATTGTTCCCTTTCAACACAACAAACCAGGCATGTCGATTTGCCAGCCCTGAGAGCTCAATAGCCTTTCCTACCAATCGATCATTGGAAGAATTGAAGTTGACCGCTTCATTGAGGTTTACTTCTTCCAGTCTTCTTAGGGGGGCTGTCCCTGATCTTGCTAAATGATTTTCACTTCCAGAAATATCAAACCAGCTAGCAACAGAACGTGCATTAGGGCCAAAATTGGCATTCGCCCAGTAAATCAACCCTCGGTCAATTCCTCCGGGTGAGACCTGAGGGGGCTCTTCTGTCCCACATAGGCGAATATCATCTATAAATACGCTATATGATTCTGTAAGGTATGCATTTTTGGCAATGAATCGGATGTAGGCCTGATTTGCGCTTACATCCGATTGGAAGGTCATGCTGTATTTTCGCCAGACGGTATCCAGAATAAAGAATTGAGTTCCCAATTCTCGATAGGGAGTCCGCCGATTGACAAGGGCCTCGATACGTGCACTATCTACATCACTCCTCATCCAAAAACTCAAGGTATAATAAGATCCACTATCAACGGGAAACATGGCTCGAGTTGCAGTAGTGATAAAAGCACCTGATCCTCCAAAGCTATTGACCTTTAACTCTGCACAAAAGCGCCTGTCATATACATGCTCATTTTCCAGAAAAAGAAAGGAAGAACCAGGCTCCCCTCCATCATAATGGGACCATACAGAGGTGAATGCCAAATTTTCAAAGCTGCCTAAAGCTGCAAGATTACAGGTATCTGTATTTTCTCTTTCACACAGGGTTACAAAGTCCAGAAAGAAATCATAAGCTCCTCTTTGTGGAAAATAGCTCGGCGAAAATACCAAAACTGCATTAGCCCAATCTTCAGGTGCCTGAAATTCTACATTTACTTCTTGCCAAAAAGAAAGGGTAAATACAGAATCCAGCAAAACAGGAATAAAGGTTGAATCTCTGAAGATCCCAAAATAAAGCCTTGACGAATCAGACGTACGCGTAAAGAAGGAAAGTTCATAGTATTTGCCGGCTGTAAGGGAAAACGTACGTGGACGATTATTCATACTGGCCCCATTTCCATTTACCTCAAGCTTTGCCGCAAAATTACCGGAAATGACAGCACTATCCGTTTGACTTAAACCTGATGGATTTCCATTTAGCCCGTCGGTAGAATTCCAACCCAATTGAATATTGGCTTCCTCAAAATCATGGAATTCAATCCGATTACAAATCTGGGCCTGTAATTGAATTGGGAAAAAAGAAATTAAAAAAATGGGGAGAAATATTGCTTTCAGGAAATCTGTAGTTGTCCTATACATAGGCAGGATAAAGTGAAAATTTGACTATATCAGTTACCCCCTCAATCCTAATAAAGCCAATCTCTAAGCAAGTGTCAAGTTCTTGTATGGGCGTTCAAAAAGTAACCCGCAAGGCAAAATTTGCCTTGCGGGTTTCAATATTTGGAAAGAATTTATGTTTTAATCTTGTCCAAAGGTATATCTCAGGATTACCAGCGTTCTTCTACCCAACATTGGGAAGTTAGGGAAGGCACGGTAATTAGAATCGAAGAGATTGGTGGCATTTACACTAAGGAAAAGGCCATTATCAAAGGCGTATCCAACTGATGCATCAACCAGATTTCTCACATCTGTTTCTCCAGAAAACTGTCCAAAGTTTGTGAAGAAAGAGTCATCATGCTGGAAAGCAAATGAAGCATTCAAACCGCTTTTGGGTGTATAGTTCACACCAAAACGATATTTGTTTTTAGGTGTATTCAGATAATCAGGGAACTGCAATCCATCATCATTATCGTTTCCGGGAATCCATTCGTTTTGGCTCAACCAAGAATAGTTTGCAAAGAAGCTCAATTCATTGTTTACAAAGTATTGCAATCCAATATCAGATCCCCAGTGGTCTCTTTTTGCATCCGCAAAGGTACGGTAACCTGCTGTAGCGTGAGTAATCCCATCCCCTTGAGGAATATTATCAGATTCCACTGCACCAAAAATGCTTAAGAGAGGAGCAATGGCCGATTGAAATCCAGCACCACCAGCACCATAAGCACCTCCAATTAGAGGAGCAAGTCCTGCAGCAGTAGCAGCTGCTTCCTCAGGAGTCTGACCAGCACCTGTAAAGAGCTCAACCAGGAAGGGAGTAATACCTGTGGCTACCGCATTTCCAAGATCATCCTGAATTTGGGTATCTCCTAATAAGAGCGCGTAGGTAGGTGCTACCGCAGTAAACTGGGTAAAGCCTTTTACGCTCAAATTATAGACATCTACCGTAACTCCAAGCTTATCTCCAAAAAATCCTTTGTATCCAAATTCGATTGCATCAATGATGTTCAATCTGGCAGGAGCCGTAGGGACCAATTCAGTAAGAGGAGTACCTGTAAAAATATTGTATCCGGAAAGTGTACCTGTAACTCCACCCGGAGCATTAGCAGGATTAGTTAAATAAGCAACGATCTGGTCTGTCAGGGGTTGTCCAATCTGCGCAGCAAGAGCAGGACCTAAGCCAGCCAGTACGTCAGCAGTAACAGCACCATATGGAACAGCCAGCGGAAGTCCAGGAGTACCAAAAGGAAGATCAGGAACACCAGGAACTGTAACATCAATTACAGGATCCGTATAGGTATGTGAATTTTTCTGTCCGTAGAGCCAAATATCAAATAGACCTGGTACCGGAGAAGCTACCGGGAAGTCAATGTTTACCTGTAGGCCTGAAGGAGGTCCGGTGGCGCGGTTATAAGATGCACGGAAGGTATGAGTTGGAGAAGCTTTGTAAACCAAAGCTGCACGAGGTGCCCATGCTCCATCGTCGAGAAAGTTGAATTGGTCATAACGCCCTGCTAAAGTCAGGTCCAGTTTTTTACTCAATTCAAATTTACCCTGCAAATAAGCTCCGTAAATCTGGTAATCATCATCTTGCTCATTTCTTCCATATACCAGATTCTCCGTATCATTGATAGCCTGACGGAAGTCAGCACCAGCGGTCCAGCTGGCATTCAGGAATCCAGGCGTTTCGAAGTTATACTGTACCTGAGCCTCTACTTGCTTACGAGCTACAGGAGTTCTCAAACCGGTTTGATACAAGAAGGTTGGATTATCTCTGGAACCACCATCATTATCTACATAGAAGAATTGGCCAAAGAATCCGCCTTTTTGAACACGCGCCTGTCCCCAGAATTCGGTAGACTGGGCAAGACCTTCTCCCTGATTATTATAGAAAACAGAAGAAGCCTGATTATACCCACCAGAGGTAAAAATACTTAGATCTTCCGTAGGGCGGAATTCGAGGGTAGCATTAATAGACGTATTGAACCAGTCATTTTGCATGGGATTGCCATCTCCATCTTCATCCAGATCAGCTTCTGTCAGCAATACATCCAAAGGTTTGGTTACATCTACCACTCCATTTGTGATTTGAGGCTGCGCGATGCTTGTCTGAAATTTAGAAATCTGTGCAGAATCAATCACAGGATCAAGGGTAAATTCATTTCCTCTTTTGTAATGAGCATTGATTTTATATCCAAATTTTTTGCTGGCATTTCTTCCTGCATGACGAAGCGTTCCCCCGAAAGTATTCAACTCTCCACCAACTAATTCGATAGTAGTACCGGGAAAGTCAATAGGATTTTTGGTAATAAAGTGGATTACCCCAGATACAACACCAGGTCCATAAAGCGCTGATCCGGGCCCTCGTACAACCTCAATTCTTTGAAGGTCGATATTGTTGATTCCCTGAGCATCTGTCTGGAAAGTACCGATACCCGGTCCTACCAAACTTCTATAGTCCATAATCGGAAAGGCAGCTGTTCCAAATAGACCTGCAGCACCCCGCATTTCAATGTTGATACGGTTGGCTGATTGTTGTTGGATCTGAACCCCTGGTACGTTCACCAGGTTACGGGTAGCATCAATTTGGGGGGAAATTTTCAGGTTCTCTGTATTGATCACCGAAATGGAAGCTGGCGCATCCTGTACTTTCTCCGGACGACGGGATGCGGAAATAACCACCTCTTCACTAGAGGTAATGTCCTCCACCATAATAACATTTAGATTAGAAGTACTTTGGGTAATTTCGATAGCCTGGGCCTTGTACCCTATGTAACTTATATCCAATGTGAGAGGAGGATTATTGTCGACACTCAGAGAAAAATTTCCCTGGTCATCGGAATAAACACCAGAGGTCGTACCCCTGATCTGAACCGAAGCACCTACTAATGGCGTGCCATCTTCCGCCGTGGTCTTACCGGTAACCTTGGTCTGAGCCGACAGGTAGGAACATAAGGAGGTGAGGATGACAAGTAATAGAACGTGTCTGATTTTCTGCATAATAGTAGTAGTAAAAAGTGATTTGTATTAGATGTCTTCCCTGGAGGGAAAATTTGATAGTTGTCTATGGTAAAATTAGATGTCGAGTAGTTTTTTAATTATAAATAAACACGTTAATCAAGTTAACGTGTGTCGATGTTAGTAATACGTAAGCTAAAAGACCGATAAATACCGAAAACATTTACCAGAACGAGGATAGGATAAGTAGTAATTAAATGTAACCAAAGTTTCCAATAATTCAAATATAAAGAACTTAGGCCAAATAGCCTAAATGTATTTCTGAACAATTTTCCAGCTAGTTCAAAGTAAGGCAGAAGGCAAAGATTTTTCACATTATATCGAATCCACTATAGTTCTCTTAAACAGATGTTTTATAAAAAATAAATATATTGAGATTCATATTTATGGGAACTCATTAAAACCTAACGGTCATGGACAGAAGATCTTTCCTGGGCTTGAATCAGGAAAAAGGCGTATCTAAGACATTAACACCCAGACAGATACACTCCGGACTCTCCCCCTATGCAGGCCCCTGGACCAAGGTCCAGGCCTCTCATCTCCTCCGCAGAAGTCTATTTGGTCCAAAAGCAAGCGAAATCAACTGGTCTGTCAATGCAGGTCTGGATGCGAGCCTAGATGCACTTTTAGCGAATCAAAGTTCCCCAGAACCTCCAGTTAATTTTTATGATAGCGCAGACCCTACGGTACCTATAGGGAATACATGGATAGATGCACCTTATGTAGATGGTGGGCGAAATGGAAGACGTAGAATTTCCTTATTTGCCTGGAGCATGGGTCTTATGATTCACCAGGGTATCTCGCTGAGAGAGAAAATGACGCTATTCTGGCTCAACCACTTTGCTGTCGAACGTACAGTAGTAGTCGATTCACGATTCCTCTATCGTTATGGTCAATTACTTCGAAACAATGCCCTGGGAAATTTCCAGCGACTGGTAGAGGATATGACTATCGATCCAAGTATGCTTCGCTACCTCAATGGAAATCAAAATGTACGTCAAACGGATGACGGGGGTCAGACATATGTAGCGTCCAATGAAAATTATGGCCGTGAATTATTTGAGCTTTTTACGATGGGTAAAGGCGATGATGGAACAGAAGTTTATTTTACAGAAGATGACGTAAGGGCTGCAGCCAGGGTTCTTACGGGTTGGAGAGATAGAGGATATGCGTCTAATCGCAGAGATATTGAAGTAGAATTTCGGGCAAATCGCCATGATGCGACTCCCAAACAATTTTCCTCCCTTTTCAATAATCAGATAATAACCGATAATGGAGAAAATGAATACAAAGACCTTATCCAAATGATCTTTGATCAGGATGAGACTGCGAGGTTTATCTGCCGTAAACTTTATCGCTGGTTTGTCTATTATGAAATTGATGATGCAGTTGAAAGTCAGGTCATAGATCCCATGGCCAGTTTGCTTCGCTCAAGCAATTATGAGATTGAACCTGTAGTGAGGGCTTTGCTGGCAAGTGAGCATTTTTATGATGTGGTGAATGTGGGATGTGTAATCAAGAATCCATTGGAGTTTTCCGTAGGCATTTTACGCCAGTTTGAAGTAGAATTTCCGGAATACCCCAATATCCTTCCGCAATATTGGCACTGGTACAGAATTTATACAGAATCAACCAATCAACTTATGGAGTTTATGAATCCACCTAATGTAGCTGGTTGGCCGGCCTATTATCAATTGCCCCGCTACCATGCGTACTGGATAAGCTCTGTTACTCTCCCGACCCGGCAGAATACCGTCAGTCTATACAATAAAGACAGAGGCTACCAAAGTAGTGGATTCCGAACACTGATTCAACCCCTGGAATTACTAGGATTCATCTCCGATCCTTTAGATCCCAATACCCTCATTTCAGAATGGGCAGAGCTCTTATTTCCTCAAGCTCTCGATCAATCTCAATTGGATTTTCTCAAAGAAGTTTTGATTCCAGGACTTCCGGATTATGAGTGGACTCTTGAATACAGAAATTATTTGAGAGATCCAGCAGATCAGGAACTAAAAGCTTCAGTCCTTAGCAAATTGCGCGACCTGATTGATACCATGATGAATCTTGCTGAATTTCATTTGTGCTAAGCTCTTTAAACAGAAAACTCATGAAAAGAAGAAACTTTCTGAAAAATACAGCAACGGCTACTACTCTGCCGATCATGCTGGGAGGGCTACCCCTGCATGCATTAAATAGAAACCCATTGGTTGATATTCTCTATAAAAATGCTATGATGACCGATCGCGTATTGGTTTTGGTACAATTGAATGGCGGAAATGATGGATTAAATACGGTAATCCCAAGAGATGAATATGGAAATCTGAGTCTGGTAAGACCCCAGGTTTTACTTCCCGAGAGTAGCATCCTCCCTTTAACAAACGAAACGGGACTTCATCCAGCTTTGACGGGTATGAAGCAGCTGTATGACACTAATAAGCTATCTGTTTTGCAGAATGTGGGATATGATAGTCCTAACTTCTCGCATTTCAGGTCAACAGATATTTGGTTGACGGCTTCTCCTTCAGATCAAGTTTATGATACCGGTTGGCTAGGAAGATACATGGATATGGATCACCCCAATTATCCGGTGAATTATCCCAGCGATGATTTTCCAGACCCGCTGGCAATTACCATTGGATCAATCGTGTCGAATACCTGTCAGGGAATTGGCGGTAATTTTGGAATGGCCATTCGAAGCCTGGATGAGTTTAACCAGCTTCAAACAGGAGGTACTGGAGGTACGCCCAATACTCGTTATGGATTTGAGCTTGATTTTATCCGGCAAAGTATGCTTCAAACCAATCAATATTTGGGAAGCATCCAACAGGCGGCCAATAGTGGAAATAATCTTTCGAGTTTATATCCCCAAAGCGGTAACAATTTAGCTAATCAGCTAAAAATAGTCGCCCAATTGATTTCCGGAGGTCTGAGAACTCCTATTTATATCGTAAATATCGGGGGTTTTGATACCCATGCCCAACAGGTAGATATGAATGATCATTTGGCAGGTCGTCATGCAGAATTGATGTTTGACTTGAATGAAGCTATCACGGCTTTCCAGGATGATATTGAATTGATGGGATTGCAGGACAGGATTCTGGGAATGACCTTCTCAGAGTTTGGAAGAAGGATCAGAGGAAATGACAGCTTTGGAACGGATCATGGAGCAGCTGCCCCCATGATGCTTTTTGGTAGCCAGGTCAATGGACAAATCATTGGTCAAAATCCAATTATTGATCCATCTGTAGATGAAACTGCCAGCATCCCTGCCGATATCGACTTTCGCTCAGTTTATGGGTCAGTGCTGATGGATTGGTTCTGTGTAGATGAAAATGATATTAGAACGCTTCTTTACAGCGATTTCCAAAGAATCAACATTCTCCCACCTGACCTTAGCTGTGATTCTGCTACCGGAGTTCAGGATATCTTAAATCCGGATTTATTGGGTCAAAATTATCCCAATCCTTTCCAAAGCAGTACGCGCATCCCATTTAGCAGCGAAGGAGGTGATTTACGGATTGATATTTTTAATACTACAGGGGTCATGATCAAGACACTCACAAATCAATTCTTTGCTCCGGGTGAATACCAAATTACCTTTGATGCGGATGGCCTTGCAGCAGGCGTATATTATTATCGTCTGAGACATAACAATAGCTATGCAACAAGGAATATGCTCCTGAAATAAGGGGGAACTTTTATAAAATAAAACGGGGCCGCAAATGAGCAACCCCGTTTTTTATTAATAATCTTTTTACAAAATCTCTTTCACCCTGCCCACAATCCCGCTCGCCAATTTTACCTTTATTCCGTGAGGATGATTGGGAGACTTAGTCAGGATTCTTTGGACAGTACCTTCGGTGAGTTCACCTGTGCGTTGATGGTGTTTCTGTACCACTCGTACCTCAGCACCGACCTGGATATTTTTTCGATTTCTATGTGGCATGTTGCTAGGGACGTTTTCTATTTCCTCTTACACGGCTATTGGTCCCAACTTCCCGCGGTCTTTTTCCTCCCCAGCCTACATTCAAGAGATCCATATTTTCATCCCAACGCTGCTTGATTTGGTACTCCATTTCGATCAGATCAGAAGTGCGATTGTATGCACTCCCTGTAATGTCGTCTCTTTTGGCAAAAACTCCATACCAGTGGCCATCGCCATATTCAATTTCCAGGAGATCGTAATCATCTTTCCATCGCTGAGAAATATTGTATTCCATTTCCCACAGATCAACAATGCGATTGTAACCTGAATTGGTATGGCTTTCACTTTTCACAAAGACTGCATACCACTGATCCTCTCCGTATTCAATATCCAGCAGCTCATATCCATCATCCCAGTTATTTTTAATGTCTCTCTGCAAGGCATTGATGTCTCTTGCGCGGGAAATACGACAATCTTCCATCTCATCACTTTGTGCATAGACTCCATACCAGAGCCCATCTCCAAATTCGATATCAAGCATGATGAAACCATTGCCTAAAATTTCGCGAGACTCAGTTTCCCACTCAAGCAAATTTGTAGATCCAAAAAAGGAAGTTCTTCTCAGATCTTCACTTTTTCCAAAAAGTGCATACCAGTGCCCTTCTCCATATTCGATTTCAAGGAGATCATAGCCATCTTTCCAGCGTTGCTGGATTTCCGATTCTAACTCCCATCGGCTATCGGTCCGGTTATATCCGGTATTATCAATATCCTCACTTTCTCCAAATATGGCGAACCATTTTTTTTCTTCTTGTGCATTTCCTTCAAAGGAGATCAGCAGCAGCACTGCTAGTAGAAATGAGATGAGTCTGTTCATGTTAAAGTTTATTGTTTGCAATAAGAATTTCGCAAGTATGTGCTTTTCCGACTGTCAAATACTTAGGTTAAATAAAATTTAAGATATAAAGGCTTTTGCTAAAGCACGCAAAAAAGGGACAATTTTATGTGTTTTCAAGTATTTTCATGATAGGTAAAATAAATTTACCTAAAAGAAAGTTCTGCATCTTCCTTTAATCTATCACTATTGTGTCTAATATCGGACAGCCTCTATGTAATCATACAAATCATTCCAGCCTTACCCTCAGCATACCGCAATTTCTAAGGTTAGATCGCAATACGAGGGTTTTTCGACTTTCTCCATCATCTACCATAACGGCAGCCGTATTTGGGGGGGTACTGCCTAAATTATGAGCATATAGGGTAATGAAATTATTACCCGGACGGAAGGTAAACTCAAATTCGGCTTTTTTCTTCTTCAAGCCATATTGCTCAACGATCCACTCACCATTTACATTTACAGAAACAGTATCCAGGTCTTCTGCAGCATGGTCCCAAATGGTAATCGTAGCTTTAGGATTTCGAATAACAATCTCTTCCTGAGTTTTGATCCGTCTCTTCTTGATACGGGTTGGGATACCGTCTCTTCCATAGGAGATATCACTTTCAACCGGACGCTCGTCTGCAATGGGTTGAGGTCTGGGTTCTTCCCTTGGAGGAGGGGGTGGGGGAATATTTTCACGAGGTTTTTCTGCAGCAGTTATAGGTGGTGCCGCCTCAAGATCATCATTGCAATCCCGTATTTGCTGAGGTCCGGAGATTCTCTCACAATAATCTGCATAAGCCCTCACCTGATAAGTTCCGGCTCTTTCTACTTTATAAGAAGCTTGATTGGCACCGGGTATGTCTTTGCCATCTTTAATCCATTGATATCGAAGGCCGGCACGTACCTGGGTATAGAGCATCAAGCCGTCATCCTCACATAAGGTCATGGGTTCTTTGCGATTTTTGAAATCAGGTCGCCCATACTTCATTATAAAGCCCTGTGAATTGCTGGTAAGGTCGAATTGTGCTCCGGGGAAATTCTTCCCTTTGCTGTTACCAGCTATCCAAATGCTACCCTCCTGATCCCCACTGATAGCCGGCAATTGGTTTATGACATTGCTCGCACCTTTGTCCTGCCAAATGATGGTTTGCTTATCTAAACGGTTTAACTTGGTTACAAAAAAGTCTGTGCGATCACTAAAGCCTGCAATGTATAAATCTCCATCTGAGCTATGGATGCGAGATTTAAGGGTAATGCTGGAATTAGGTCCTAACAAATCTCCTCTCCACCGGCGCTTTCCGTAGGTATCGTAGCGATAGATAATGCTATTCATAACCAGATAGGAAGTTCCTTCGCAATCTGTGTGGAAGTCAGCAGTTCGGTACTTGCGTTTGCCCGTATCCATACTTTGCGCCCAAAACAGCTCCCCATCCGGGCTAAATTTCGCCAGAAAATAATTATCTCCTTGTACCGCCCCTCTCAAAATCTTTTTCTCAAAATTGGCAATGATCTTATAACCTCCTGCCACGTACACATTTCCATCGCAATCTGTATGTAACCCATTTCCAAAATCGTATTTATACCAGTCTATTGGAAAGGTTTTCACCCATAGCAATTCCCCCCTGGCAGAATGTTTGGCCAGAAAAAGTGAGCCACGATTGGCAGCCTTGTAACGCATCCCACTAATGATCATTTGATCATTGAAACGGCCGCTGGTATATACAGAACCGAGGTCATCAACAGCAAGACCTGTTAATTTTTGGCGAGAAACTTCTTTCTTCCAAAGGAGGCGACCATCCGGACGGTACTTACTGAGATAGGTATCATTATCTGCAACGATCAGGTTTCCATCATTATCCGTATCAATAAATCGTTGACTTAGATCGCTTTTTCGCTCTACCGGAAAATTTAGTCTAAAAAGTCCATTGGGGAAGAAGCCATCGATTCTATCTTCCACCTTAGATCCCCTTTCTACACTACTCAAAACATAAGTCGCCCCAGTTGGAGCATTTGATATGGCTCTTATATAGGTATCTCCTCTTGATTTGGGCAATTTATTGGTCCAAAGCCAACGTGGCAAAATAGGTAACATTCCATTTACGGTATCAGCTTCTGTAAAAATACCCGGAGGCGTAAATCTTCTCAAATTTAAGGCTGGCGATATACTGGAACAGGCTCCTCTGGATACTTTAACCGAATAATTTCCGGGAGTTTTCACCCAGTAATTCTTTCCATTTGCATTCGGGATTTCCAGTTTATTTTTCATCCACTGATACTCACCGCCTCCCCGAACAATCGCACTCAGCTGAATAGAATCATCCAAACACAATATATCTTCATAGGATTCTACTGTGGGTTCTGGCTGAGTTACAAAGATAATTTTTTGTTCTTCAGAGGTATTTACACAACCATCTTTTCTTCTTTGCAATTGATATACTCCCGTTTCTCTCACCACCAAATCTCTCTGGGTTGCCCCTTTGATTGGACTACCATTTTTCAGCCATTGATAATCAATCCTTCCCATTGCAAAACCCGCTTCAAGTCGAATTTCTGATCCCTGACAGAGGGTCTGATCGCCGCCCGGGTAGACATCCAGCTCACAACTATTCAGGTCCATTTCAAAAATGTCATTGCTCCCCAGCCCCCCCTGATCCGAGCACCAGAAAAGTCGCTTGCCATTATCCGTAACAAAGAAATCAAAATCATAGCCCGGTGTATTGATAGGCGCTCCAATATTTACCGGCTTGGACCAATTTCTCCAGGTATTGTCCAGACGTTTGGTCATGAATATATCATGATCTCCCAGGCCTTCATGTCCATTACTATTGAAATAGAGAGTTACTCCATCCTCAGCGAGAAAAGGCGCATCCTCATCTCCTACGGTATTGATAGTCGGTCCGAGATTTACAGGCTCACTCCATGCAGTATCATTGATAGGAAATGCAATGTAAATATCAGTTCCTCCGTAAGTATTTTCCCCTTCATTGGGCAAAAGCATGATCCTATCCGGAGTCATGTAGTAATCTTTGTATTGCCCCTGATAATTAAAGTTGCGGATATGAGCATCTGTGGGTACGGACCAAAAGCCTTGTCTATTTCTAACACTATAGGCAATTCCTCCTTCTCTTACTCCGGGTGGAACCTGCATGACCCAGAGCGTATCTTCATCCGGAGAAACCTGCCAAACGAAATCATGGCCCTTCCCATTTAGAGGTTTGCCGATATTTTTGGCAGGATTCCAACTACCATCCCTTCTCCGGGTGCTAAACCAAATATCACCGGGATCGGCCTGTCCTCCAGTATTGGAGGGCATTTCCCTACGCCAGAAATATAATATGCTCCCATCTGAATTAGGGATAGGTTCTCTTTCTTCGTAGGCAGAATTAATTTCAAATTCCGGGTGAATGACCTTCTGACCCCAGAGAGGAAGCACCGAAAAAATGAAAATTAGCAAAACTAGGAAATTCGGTCTCATGTTTACTTAGGTTCTGAATTGTCTTGATGATTAGCCTCAATATAGTCAACGCAAAGATTTGCGAAGGATTTTATGAGGATAATAATTTCTTTAATACACTAAATAAATGGGGTATACGTGCAAGAAACACCTCCTGCAATAAAGGGAAATTCAAGCAATTTCCGTATATATTCGTTTTACTATTATGCGAAAGCACCTATTCCTTTGGCTTTTACTCGCTGTGTTATCGACAAGCTATGCACAGGACAGTTCCTGTGTGGGAGGTGAGTTGCTGGTTATGCTCGAGAATGGCAGCCCGGAAAAAGTCCTTGCACGGCCTTTTAAAGGATTGAATTCATTGACATATCCTCAGATAAAAAGATGCCTCTCACCTGCCCTATCTATTTTTCTACTAAGTTTTGATGAGTCAGAATTAAACGAAGAAGAGGCCTTAAGCCAAATCCGGCAATGGGAGGGGGTTCGTTACGTACAGCTCAACCATAAACTCGAACATAGAGGCTTGAATGGCCTTATTCCCGATGATCCTAATTTCCTAAGTCAATGGCCCCTGGAGAATATTGGACAAAATAATGGGACAGTAGATGCCGATATAGCTGCTACGGAAGCCTGGGACATTAGTACAGGTGGTTTGACCATTCAGGGAGATACCATAGTAGTCGCGGTCATAGATCAGGGTATGGATTTAAATCATGAGGACTTAAATCTGTGGAAAAATCATGCTGAAATACCCGATAACGGAATAGATGATGACGGGAATGGGTTTACAGATGATTATCTGGGCTGGAATGCCAACCAGGGAAATGATGAGATTCCATTGGATATTCACGGAACACCCGTAGCCGGTATCATTGCAGCTCAGGGAGACAATAGTATCGGAATTGCAGGAGTAAGCTGGAATACGCAGGTCATGACGCTGGTAAATATCCTGGCCGTAGAGTCCGAGGTTGTCGAGGCTTATAATTATGTATTGGAAATGAGGCGAAGGTATAATCAAAGCGGAGGCGCTGAAGGTGCGTTTGTCGTTGCAACCAATTCTTCTTTTGGCGTTGATTTGGGTAATCCTGCCAATTTCCCTATTTGGTGTGCCATGTATGATTCCTTGGGAGCTCAGGGTGTCATCAGTGTAGCTGCGACTACCAATGCAGCCAGAAATGTCGATGTACGATTTGATATGCCGACAAATTGTGTCAGTGATTTCCTCATTACGGTAACCAATACCAATAATCAGGATATCTTAAATCCCGGCGCAGGATTTGGAGCCAATAATGTCGATCTGGGAGCACCAGGGACGCAAGTTCCGAGTACCAGAGAAAACGATACCTATGGTAGCTATACAGGCACTTCCTTTGCCACCCCATATGTAAGCGGAACTGTAGCACTTCTATTCTCTGCAGCCTGCCCCGAAATTTTAACCCAATACAAACTGACCCCCGAAAGTATGGCCCTGGAATTTAAATCCTGGATACTGGATGGGGTAAATCCTCTTCCCTCCCTAAATGGGAAAACATTGTCTGGAGGGAGATTGAATGCCTATAATAGTCTCTTGCTACAACAAAATGATTGTAGCAATTTCAATTTGGATTGTCTCGCTCCTGATAGGCTTGAGGTAAGCAATCTTACAGATGTTTCAGCCTTATTGAGCTGGGCTAAGATCGATTCGGCTTCTACCTATTCCTTTAGATATCGCAAGAGCAGTGCTAGCATATGGATGGATAGCGTCCTGAGTGATACCTTCCTTCAACTCAATATGCTAATCCCTTGTACCGATTATATTTTTCAGGTATCGGCAAATTGTAATGGAGATAGTTCCGGCTTCTTAGCCAGTAGAAGATTTAGTACAGTCGGCTGCTGTGAAGCTGCTCCCGGATTCAGAGCCACAAATATTGACTCAACGGAAATCTCTCTTGCCTGGCAGGATGTCTTTGGAGCCAATTCCTACCTCCTTCAATATAGGGAGGAAGGGCAGCAAATCTGGAATCAAGAAATGATTTCTGGTACAGATTTCCTTCTCGCCAATTTGGAGGTCTGTACTTCCTATGAACTAAGACTCGGCACGGACTGCGGAAATCCCGATACCAATTTCACCGAAATCCTCAATATTCAAACTCCGGGCTGTGGATTTTGCCTGGACAATATTTACTGTTCATCTCGGGCCAATGTAACTCAATTTGAATGGATAGAAGCTGTAAAAATAGGGCCTATTGAAAATGTTTCTGGTTCCAATGGAGGTTATGAGGTTTTTAGCGATCCTTCCTACATTCTTGCAGAAGACTCTGCCTATGTAATCACCCTTGAACATGGATTTGTAGGCCTCGCAGGGAGACAACATTGGCGCATATGGATAGATGCCAATCAGGATGGGCAATTCGCTACAGATGAAAGTGAATTATTCTTTGCGACCGATCTGCCCATAGATGGAGAATTTACGGATACCTTAAAAACTCCCGGAGCCATAATTCCCGGCAATACCCGTATGCGTATAAGTATGAAGTTCGAAGGGACCATCAATCGGGCTCTCCCTCCTGAAGTATGCGAGACCTTCGAATTTGGAGAAGTAGAGGACTATTGCATCCGGATTTTGCCAAAAGGAAGTTTAAGTACTCCTCCTCTTTATAATGCCGATTTCCTGAAAGTTTATCCAAACCCTTTCCAAAACCAAATAGTTATAGAAAGTGAACAGGCGATCCTTGATTGGCAACTATTTGATGTTCAGGGACGATTATTAAAAGAGGAACACAATTTAAGGAACTACGAACGTTTGTTGAATTTAGGAGATTTCCCAAGCGGCATATACTATCTGAAAATACACACAGAAAAGGGAACAAGCAGTAAGAAAATACTCAAGTATTGAGTGAACCCCTTGTCACGATTACTCTAAGCAATACCTCTAAGCTAAAAGCGATGAAATCTACTTGGTCAGCGTCAAGCGCAATAATCCTATTTTTTCTACTACTAAATCTCTCGTCATATGGTCAAATTCAAACTACTCTTTCTCTGGGAGATAGAGAGTCTGGAGATGATCTTAGCAGTCTTTGCGAACGTCCTATTTCTTTTTGTTTAAAAGCAAATTGGGGTAGTAATATTGAAATGGAGATCAAAGGACCTCCGGTAAAAATCCTGAGTGTAAATGCGAAAGTTTATCAGGGGAGAAAAACGATCTGGGAATCGGAAGGATTTGAAATAGACAGCTTATTCTTCCAGGATGATCGCCATTACTACCGCGTAATGGCCGACCTTACCAAAAGTAAATTCGTTGGGAGAGCTTTTCTGGAAATAAGCATTGATTACCTCGATGAAAGAACAGGGAATTCAGAAATACAGACAGCCATCCGTAAATACGCCGTATGTATAAATTGGGAAATAGGTACAATTGAAGATTGCCAGAAAGTTTGTAACTGCTCAGAATCCTGGAAAGTGGGTGTTATGGCAGGGACTCTTTGGGGGCTTTATGGCGGCGGACCTGATATCTTTCAGGACAACACTTTTCGTCCTAATATTAGAGATAAATTCATTGGAGCCAGCTATAGCTCACCAGGTTACAGATATAGCTACTCTGCAGAGGTCGGCATCTTATCCAATGATTTCATTTGGCAAGAGGTGGTTTATTTTGTCAACCAGCCGGTCATAGTAGCAACAGATACCATTTCTCGTTTCCAATTATTTGTTACACCCGGACTCTGGCGTGCCCATCTAAGGGGCTTAAAAAGTATTGCATTAGGTAATAGCTATTATTATCTTATAAATGCTAGGGTAGACGGCGAAAATGTTGTCAACCTGGGAGAGATCAAAGACCAGCGATTCCGTAGATTTCAACCCGAATTTTTTCTGGAATTTCGCTATGGTCATCCCCTCGAAGGTCTAAGCATAAGTGCGAGGGCAAGTATTCGAAGGGGAGGAATTCGAGGTGTCACGGATAACTGGCATCCCTTTGGCAGGCTATATTTAAACTACGGTTTTTGAGCTATTACGAATAATTTCTCAAAATCCGGATAATAGCTACTCCAAAGCCAACACAGCCTTTGGCGAATACGTATTTATAACATGATCCACGCCTTTAAATTTTTAGGTCTGGCTATTGTCCTTATCTCCTGCCTCAGCAATACCTCATTGGCGCAGGATCGCTCGGATGATAGTTATCAAGCGGACGAGCTTGCCCGCAAACAATTCGAGCGTGCCCTGACAAGTCTGAATGCAAATCAGAACGATACTGCTATTCGGTATTTCGAAGATGCCCTTGATAACTATAGCCTGGCGGAAAATGGCGAAGGAGTTTATACCAGCGGAATATACCTGGCTATTGCATTAAAAAAAGAAGGTCGGCTCGAAGATTTATTGGCCTTTGATCGCATCTTTCAGTCTCACCCGATTGATTCGGACTCACTGAGTGCACAACTCAGGCTTTCTCTCAGCGCCTCATTTTTTGAAAAAGGAGATTACGAGGAAGCACTTGACAATATCAGGCATGCCCAGGACAGAATAGAAAATATTAAGAATAACGACCTTCTACACTTTAGGATACTGGAAAACAAAGCCAAGATTTATAGAAAGATCAATTATCCTCAGGGAGAAGAAAAAACCTATTCAGAAATCGACAAGTTAGTGGGTACGAATAATATTTTTTTGCTTGAAGAAGACAGACTCGAATTGAAGTTGAATAAAGCCTTGGCATTCGTCAGTAATCCACAAAACCTTTTCCTCAGAAAATATTTCAAGTTAAATCGACTTAAGGAACTTTACGAAAGCTATGAAATGGGCCTTTCTATGGAAAGGAAACAAGACGCACTGAGAAAATTGGGCGACATTTACCTTAAGCTGGAGGACTATAAACAAGCGACTGCCTATTACCAGAAATACAAAAAAATCCTTTCTAATCAGAACCAGGCGTTTTTTCATGCAAATTACCAATTGGCAAGAATAGCTTATCTCGATGGTAAAACGGAAGTAGCCAAAAAAGAAATAGGAGAATTACTTTCTAAAGAAGAGGATTCAGGTCTTAATCCCCATAAACGTGCGCGGCTATTTTTCATGGATGGCGAGCTGAAGAAAGCAGACAGACAATTTGAAGAGGCCATCCGACAATATCAGGAAGTTTTCAAAATTTGGAAGCCTGACCATAGGAGTCAATCCGTTCACCAAATTCCCAGTCTTGAAGATTTAGCTGCAGAGCCCCTCAATCAACAGGTCCTCTGGTCCTATGCAGAATGTCTTCAAGGGATGGCTGAACAAAATGAAAAAGCAGCCAATGCTCTACTAGAGTCTTCCCTGGCAGCTTTTCAAAAGGCATTAGAATTTGGAGATAAGTTGAGAAAAGATGCGTTCATAGAGGACGAAGAACCCCTTTCCCTCAACAAGATCAGACCTAAATTTGAAGAGGCCATTCAATTAGCAGTAAAGTTGGGCCAAACAAAACAGGATGACCGCTTTATTGGGATTGCCTTTCAGTTTCAACAAGCCGCGAAAATAGAGGAAAACAGAGAGATCTTTTTGCAATATTACCGCAGACAGGGAGTTCCTTGGGAAATGGAGGAAGAAAGTCGAAGAAAAATATACCTCCAACGTCTTAAAGATCTTGACGCAGAAATCGCTGAGATTCCATTCAAAGAGGAGCGGCAAGTTTTAGCATCCATCCGAGAAAACGTCAAGGATGATTTTGAACAATTTCGTCAATCTTTAAGGTATGGTGATCCCGCCTACTTTAAGCTAAAAGAACAAATTGCCCAAAGTTCTATATCCGATCTCAGGGCTGAACTAGGGAATTATGAATTGCTTTTAAGCATGTTTAAAGGAGAAGAAAAGCTCTACCTTTTTGAGCTACGAAAAGATATGATAGATCTCAGGATCATCGAAATTGGAGCTAAAGGTATGAAACCCTATCTGGAGTTCATTGAGATGGTTCAGCATAAACAATCTTCTGCCCATAGTTTTAATGAAATGGCCTATGCTTTTTATCAGGAGTTATTGGAGAAACCTTTGACAGATAGCACTCAATCTATCATCATAGTTCCTGATGGCATTTTTCACTTATTTCCGTTTGAAACTTTATACACAGCAAGTAGCGCTTCCCTTGATTTTGGTGAACAGCCCTATTTAATCAGAAAATATCCGATACGTTATCATAGACATAGTACGGAACTGCTTCCCTCCAAAGATTACTTTTCCCGAAACTATCAGCATAAATATGCCATGTTTATGCCTTATCAAAAAGATCAGAAAAGTATGGGATTCATTGATTCCCTGCGATTAAAAGATGAAGAAAGAATAGCTATTTCAAACAGCGACTTTCCTCTTCTCAATCAACAGGCAGCTTATATGGAGAAAAGAAGGAAGCAAATGGGCGCAGAAATCTTTTCGGGTAGGAGGGCTAGCGAAAGAAATTTCAGGGGATATGGAAAGGACTATCATAGCGTAGAAATGGCAGGCTATGTAGTAAGTTCTGATGATAATCCACTTTACTCAGGCCTCAATTTTTTCCCCCAGAAAGACGAGGGACATTATCTAGCCGTACATGAAATCCTTAGGAATAATCTGAACAATGATCTGCTAATACTCCCAAATCATGCAGCCATAGGCAAACTTAAGAATGGAATGGGCTTTCGAAGTCTGGTTTATTCCCTGGAGACCTCCAAAGTTCAAAACCTTATCATCAGCCAGTGGATGATGGAAGAATACGGTAATCAAATTGTACTTGAAGACCTGATCAAAAGGCTTTATGTAGGCACAGGTAAAGCACGAGCCCTCCAACAAGCCAAACTTAGCTACCTGAAAGAACAGGAAAACACCCATCCTTATTATTGGGCAGGTTTGGTACTATATGGAGACAATATTGAGTTGGAAGGGGAAGAAAGACCCTGGTGGAGTTATGGCGCTTTACTATTTGCCCTCCTTATGGTCTTCATAATTATCTTTGGTTTCAGAAGAAAAAGAGACCGCAGATAGTACAGGCAGCAAAAAATCCATTCCCTCTGTGCAACACTCAGCATTCCTCTTTGTCATTAATGCAGTTTGGAAATGTGGAGAATATTCGAGAAAAGCCAATAAATCTCTCGCAAAAAAGTATCAGGTTTTGAATAAACCCCTGAAAATTCCGTAATTCCGACCTAAAATACGATCCAAAAAATTCATTTATGCTGTACCTACTTCAAACCCCCGCTGTTGCAGACTCTACGGGACTGGCTACTGAAGCTGCTGCGAGTAAATCTCTTTGGGAAGTCCTGTATGCGGGTGGCTGGCCAATGATCCCCCTGGTTATCTTATTAGCACTGGCAATTTTCATCTACATAGAAAGATGGCGTACAATCAGTCAGGCCGATGGTGATTCCAATGAGATTATGCAAAGAATTCGGGATTATGTACTAAATGGAAATATCGAAGGAGCAAAAGCTCTCTGTGATTCTCATGGTAGTCCTTTTGCCAGAATGATCCGTAAAGGACTAGGACGATTGGGGTCTCCATTGAAAGATATACAAGCTTCGATAGAAAACGTTGGGGAACTGGAAGTTTACCGTATGGAAAGAAGACTTTCTATTCTTGCGACCATAGCAGGTGCAGCCCCTATGATTGGATTCTTCGGAACGGTACTAGGTATGATTCGAGCTTTCAACGCCATCGTAACTGCCGGAGGACAAACAGATGCGATCCAGTTGGCAGATGGTATTTCAGAAGCCCTGGTTACTACTGCTTCCGGATTGGTAGTAGGAATTATCGCCTACCTCGCTTATAATTCTTTGGTAGCAATGAAAGACAAGGTAGTTTATAAACTGGAATTGACCTCTGCAGGATTTATTGACCTCTTGCAAGAGCCTGCCGGATAAAGGCAAAGGCTTTCTTTTTTCACCTTAAAAGACCTTAATCCATGGCACTCAGATCAAGAAATAAACCGTCTCCGGAATTTAACTCCGCCTCTATCTCGGACATCGTATTCCTCTTGCTGATCTATTTCATGCTGGCCTCAACTTTTGTTACCCAGTCATCGATCCGCATTCAGCTCCCAAGTAGCACCTCTGATCGTCCGGCTTCAGGCGGCCATAATATCACCGTAGGACAAGGCGGTCAAATAGCCTTTGACAACCAAATCGTACAGGAAAAAGAAGAGTTACGTCCACTTCTTGAGGAATTCCTGACAGACGAAAACAAACAAAATGATATCGTAAACCTGCGCATTGATAAGGAAGTAACTTTCCAGGAAGCTGCAGGCGTAATGGGCATCATTTCTGAATACGAGAACGCGAAGCTGGTGATCCTCACAGAAAGAGAAAACTAGCGATTACCTATAAAGAGAAAAGGGCAGGTCTTTGTTGGCCTGCCCTTTTTTGTTACAATATGTTAGACTTTTGTGAGGAATAAAGGTAGACTACTTCTGAACTTGCCTTCATATCAAACAACAATCCGGGTCCTCCCCGGCAAACACTTAAGCCAATATTGAAATGAAGTATCTCAGTATTTTTTTCGGCCTCGTACTGGCCGCCTCCTTTATCGCTTGTGGACAATCCGAAAAGATGTCAAAGTCAAAAGCGGAAAAGAAAAGCATGGAGATGGAAGATTCCAAAATGAAAACAGACATGAAAGATGGCATGAAATCTATGGAAATGAAAGACGCTAAGATGATGTCTGATGCTAAAGATGGAATGATGAAGATGGACAAAAAGAGTTTTGCGGTTCTTGAGCTTTTTACTTCTGAAGGATGCAGCAGTTGTCCCCCCGCAGATCGCTTATTGAGTGATGTGATTGAGGATGCAGACGAAAAAGGCCTTGAAGTGTATGCGCTTTCTTTCCACGTTGATTACTGGAACCGCCTGGGATGGAAAGATCCCTACAGCTCAGCAGCCTACTCTGAAAGACAACGCAATTACGCTCGTACCCTCCGCAGCAATGTATATACCCCTCAATTGGTCGTTAATGGAAAGGATGAATTTGTAGGTTCTAACAGAGCTAAAGCTTCCATGTCTATCAAAAAAGCCCTGGACGCACCGGTTAAGGACCTTAGCCTTGATTTCGAATCAAAGCTGATGGGAGATAAACTTTCTTTCACCTACAAAAGTGCAGATAAGATGGAAGGTAAAATTTTGAACGTGGCTTTGGTCGAATCTGATCTTTCCCAACAGGTAAGTCGCGGAGAAAACAGAGGTAGATTACTCAAACATGACAATGTGGTCCGAGCTTTTAAAAGCCTCGAATTGGATGCATTGATAGGAAGAGGAAGTTTACAGCTACCTGAAGATTTCAATATAGACAAGGCAAAACTGATTGTCTATGCGCAGAACAAAATGAGTAAAGAGGTGGTTCTGGCTCAGGCAATAGAGTTGTCGGAGAAAGCTGCCATGATGGAAAAGTAGGTCTTTCTATGCCGAACCCAAACAGATAGGAGAAAACGAATCCTTTCCAATCATCCCGCATTTAGCCAAAATAAAGGTCTATTTGCGGGATTCCCCTATAAGTCTGGTACCTTAATTCAGGCTTCGGTATTCTCTGGGGCTCATGCCCGTTTTAGCTTTAAACATTTTGCTGAAGTGCTGGGAGTACTCAAAGCCTAAACCAAAAGCGACCTGGCTTACCGGTTCGTTCGAATTGAGGAGTTGAGTTTTGGCTTTGTCAATGATGAAACTATGGATATGGTCCTGAGCATTTCGCCCAGTTTCCTTTTTCAAAAGATCGCTCAGGTAATTGGCAGACATATTTAGTTCCTCACTACAAAATCGAACAGAAGGAATACCCTTTGAAAGTTGTTTTTCCGCTCGAAAATAATCTTTCAACAAATGCTCAAATCGGCTAAAAACATCCCGATTTAAATTACTACGGGTATAGAATTGACGATCATAATAACGAGTACAATAATCCAGCAGTAACTGCAAATTCGTAACGATCAACCTTTGGCTGTGTTTATCAATATTAGATGAGATTTCTTGCTGTATTTTTTCTACCTGATCATTGAGTACCTGTTTTTCTTTATCAGATACATGCAGCGCTTCATTGACTTCATAATCGAAAAAACTATAGGCATCTATCGTTTTTCCAAGTTCAGATTTACGGATAAGGTCCGGATGAAAAAGCAAGGTCCAACCCCTGGCTTCACTTTCCTCTTCGACTTCTTTTGACCCCATAACCTGACCGGGAGCCATAAAAATCATGGTACCTTCTTCAAAATCATAGGAGTTTCGTCCATACGCAAAAGACCCCCGGAATCCATCTTTTAGGGCAATAAAGTATAAGGAAGAGGTAACCCGAACATCCTGAGTCATCTTAGCATAGTCTGGTTTATGCCGAAATATAGATAGTAGAGGATGCTCCGGTTTTTCAAATCCCAGCAATCTATGAACTTCGGATATGCTGTTTAAATGAATCAAGTTGCTCATAATCTTATTCTTTTTAGCTCTCGCAGGATTTCATCCTATTGCTTGTCTCCTCTTTCCTTCGAAAAATAATCAATCCCTGCTACTTCCTGATATCTCTCCTAACAAAGAAAGCTTGTGAAAAGTATAGCTTTGTATACATTTTCCCAATCTTTGTATCCATTTCCCAGATAAGAATATAAAGCTATCTGTTTTATGTTTTTACGCTATCCTAACCAATCTTTCGTACTTGGATAAAGCTCAGGCACTTTCTATTTTAGTAGGTAAACACAAACCATAGCCCCTACCTATATGTCAAAATTGGATTTTTTTGGAAAACACAGACGCCAAATCTGGAAACAATTAGCAGAGCAACTAGAAGGAGAATTTATAAAAGGAAATTTTGTCAAAACGGATCGAGTTGAAGCTTATCATGGGGATTGGATGATCGTTTTGGATAGCTTTATTGTTGATAAAATGACCTTTACTCGGATAAGAGCTCCATATATAAATCGGGATGATTTCACCTTCAAAGTTTACCGTGAGCACCTCGGACATAAAATCAGTAAGGCATTGGGTATGAAGGATATTGAAGTAGGCCATCCTGAATTTGATAAGGACTTTATTATTCAAGGTAGCGATGAACGCAAACTTCAGATGATGTTTGCCAATCCCAACATTCGTCAACTTATCAGTTGGCAACCCAAAATTCTACTAGAATTGCGAAGAGAAGCGCCCTTATTTAGTAAGCCCAAATTTCCTGATGATGTGAACGAAATTTATTACCAGGTTACTGGTATTGTGAAGGACCTGAATCAGCTACATGATTTGTTTGAACTGTTCGGTCATTTATTAGACCATCTTTGTGCGATTGGGACAGCTTATGAAGATGATCCGGAGTTTAAGTACTACTAGTAGGTAATAGGGTGTTTGTGTGTTAGGGTATTAGTGGGAATTAGGCTTCTCATTGCTTCAAGTGTTGCTGTATTTTAGTGTTGCAGTTAAATCTTCCCGAACAAAAGAATACCAGAACACTCCCTTTTTACTTCTCTATTCCTTGTTCCTTGTTCCTTGTTCTTCATTCAATTCTTCTTCAAAGCCGGCCCCAATAAATCAATCCGATCCGTCCATATTCCTCCACGGTAATTTTCCGGCAACTCAAGCGCCTCATCCAGTTTATCAAAGCCCGTACTAAAGCCTTCGCCTTTATAGGGGCCAACCAACACTACCCGAGAATTGACAGATTCCATGCGGTTGACGAATTTATGTGGCCATCCCCAAAGCCAGGGCGCAAAATTTTCCGGAACCATGACTACACAATCCTGACATTCTTCCGGGACAATCCCTGTCCAGCCATAGGCAAAGTATTTGGTCAGACAGGATTTAAGTTTGGGGCGAGTAGTATGTTGAATGGCTGGTGGAAATTTAATCACTTCTTCTACAGATTTTCTTCCTCCATAAACCATCAGATTTCCCGATCTTCCCTGATTTAGGACATGCAATCTTTCACCCAATACTCTTCCTTCCTCTTTCAGATTGCTTTTGACATCAATCATAAAATCCTTGTCAGGGAATGTGGTAAGGATTTGTTCCAAAGAAGGCATCATGCCTTTGCCTTTTCCCCTGAATGGAAAAGTTTTTCCTCCATCAGCGGTGTATCCATAGCCAATGTCCAACTTTTGCAAGGAGTCCAGGCTATGGTCCTTGGTCCGCCCACTCCCTTCTGTTCTACAATCCACTGTCCAATCGTGAAAAACCCCAAAGCGATCATCCGTGGTTTTGTGGACATCAAATTCTACGATGCTTGCACCAGCTTCAAATGCAGCTTGAATAGATGGAATTGTATTCTCCAAAAACTGATGCTCCACAGGAATCCATTTTTCTGCCGTGCAGGTTTCATTGGTCAGGCCTTCCCGATCATAGGGTTGCCCCATTGCGCGGTGAGCCAATAAGACTGGACTAGCCTCCGGGACCGAGACAAATAAATTGCTATTGTTGAGAAATAGGAAAAGGGGAAATAGAAGAAAGAGCAGTCGGTATTTCCGCTTTCTGGAGTTGCTATTCTTATTCATGGATTGATGCTATTGCTAAACTATAAGGATTCTTAAGCATTTCGTTTAGGAAAGCAGGAGATTTTAGAAAAAATTAACACTCTAGGTCCTAGGTAAAGACCCGCAAACAAATAGATCTTTGCCCAGGATGGAAATTGGCTTATTCTTCCACTTTTTGCTCGGGGGGATTATTCAGAATAAACTCCACAATTTCTTCCGGCTCATCACTCAGATAAAGAAATTTGTAGTAAGGTTCATTGTAGGCCAATTGTTTGAGGACGGGGAAAAGAGAAGTTTCTATCTCATATCGCTCTTTCCCCAGAAAAACCATTGGACTGTAATAACCGAAAGTAGCATAATGGTTCTGAGCCGCATCCTGAAAGATTTCCTGAGTCGTACCGGCACTTCCCGGCGCGAATACTACTCCATGGTGACAAAGGGCCAAAAGGGTATCTTCCCGAATGGAATTTGAGAAATATTTGGCAATGTGAGAGGCAAATACATTGCTGGGCTCATGGCCATAAAACCAGGTAGGAATAGCCAGACTTTCCGCTCCTTCCGGATAATATTCAAATACATCCAAAGCACTCTGAATAAATCCCGCATCAGTATAATGAGGAGCAACTTCCATGATCTTGAAGGCCTTTTCCAAATCTTCCGCCTCATAATTGGCGAAATAGGCCCCAAGATTGGCTGACTCCATTATACCCGGACCTCCACCCGATATGATAAAGTAACCTTCCTTGCCCAAGAGTCGAGCGGTATGAGCCGCTTTTCGATAGAAAGGATCCGTCCGCAATTTCCCATGCCCTCCCATAAATCCCACACATTTCAAACCCGTCATGCCTGTATCGTCATAGCCAATCAGCTCACGTAAACTATCATCAATGGCGTGATCATGGATCCGTTGACTAAGGGCTTCGATGATGTGAGGATTGTACCTACTCACCGAAAAGTGCTTATAGATCTTTAGATCGAGGCTTTGGTCATCCAACTCATTGTAGCCATCGAGGAGTTCGCGGCAAGTATATAGCTCTCTGCGATAGGGATTGTAGGGCAGACCTTCATTAGGTGGGATAATGAGACCTCCCTTGGATCGGATGATGGCCTGATCACTTTCCGCCAACTCACAACCTAGAAAAATCACGTTTCGCAAAAAGACGGAGCTCCACTCTATGTCCATACTTTTCAAATCCATCTCGAGGATGGAGCAGTTTTGCAAAACGTGATAGGTATTGATAGTTTCCAGGAGGGATTCCTGAGTTTTGAAGAGTCTTTCGTTGAAATAACTTTGTTGGATCATAAAATCTATTCTTTCTTAGGTCGACCAGGAGCCATCTTCGAGCACGGTCTTTAGCTCCTTTCCATTGAATTCAAATAACTGCCCGACGATAATTCCACATTCACAACAGGATGAACCGCCTTGTAGATACAAATTCTCATCCATTTCAAATATATCTGGAAGGCCGTAAAAACTGCACGGCCCTGTCAAGGGATATTGTTCTGTAGGACTGAGTAAAAAACAGGCAGAATACCTTTTCTCTTTGTCGCCTTCATACATGGAAATCGGATAACTGACAATAAAATGGGGCTGTGAATTGAATTGAAACTCCCATACATCAGGCAAATCAGCTATAAAAATGAAATAGGCATGTAAGCTCCCATCCAGACCTTCAAAGGCATCCTTATAATTCTTCTTCAAGTCGATTTTCGCAGCAAGCTCCTCTTGTTTTTGTACATCCTCAACTCGCGTGATATTCGGCCATTCCACACTTGCTTTCTCCCCTAAACAAATAAGACTGGGCTTTACAGCTGTATCCAAATTTAAGGTCGTAACCTCATGGGTGAATAATTCATCAACTAAGAGGTAATTTTCCTCTGTCAACGCTGAATGAATCTTTTTGCTTTCATGATCTAAAATCTGAAGCTCTTTTTGAGCAGGGATAAAGGCCTGAGCCATATTTATTTCATAGGTAATAGGGAATGCAAAACCTGTTTCCTGAAATTCTATCTCTTTGGATTCAGGAAGTGTTTGCAGATAACTATGCTCCAGTTCTATCAGTTCTACTCCCTCCAGCGAATTATCTTCTACAATTGGCGGTGGGGCTGGCAGAGAATCAAAGGAGATTTCCTGGGTCAGAGACAATTCTCCCTTCACTTGGGTTTCTTTTTCTTCTTCACAAGCTAAGAGAGAAAAAGCGAGAACAACTACTAATAAATAGTGGATCCTAAATCTTGTCATAATCCTTGACCGTAAGTTCGTGCTCTACCTCACCGGTATGCTTGATTTGTGTAGGCTCAAAGAGCATGATCCAAACTTCTTCTTTCGCGATAGGTTTATGTTCAACTCCTCTGGGCACGACGATCATTTCTCCCGCCTTAATCACTTCCGTCCGATCCCTAAATTCAATTGTCAATTCTCCCTTTACTACAAAGAAAAGCTCATCTTCACGCTCGTGATCGTGCCAGACAAATTCTCCTTGTACTTTTGCAAGCTTCACTTCCTGCCCATTCAGTTCGGCAATAACTTTGGGAGACCACTGGTCCTGAAAGAGGCTGAATTTCTGATCGAGGTTTATGACGTTCATAAATAAAGTGTTAGCGTTTTAGCGTGTTTGTTTCTGAGTGTTTTTAGAAGGATTAAAGGTAAGACATAATATCTACTCTAACACCCATATACCCAAACCACACTCACAGGTGCTACTCTTTGAGTAGCGCTCCCGCCACCGCAATATCCTGGGCTGCATTTCCTACTGATTTGAAAAGGGTAATTTCTTCATTTGACGTCCTCCCTGCTATCTGTCCGCTGACAATTTGCCCGATTTCTCCTTTGATATGGTTTTGGGTGATGAGTCCGGCTTCGAAAGGCTGGATGATGTCACCAGCTTCTTCCCATGTTGCCGAAAGTTGGTCTACAAAAACTGAGCTATTACATACGGTTTGAGCAGGAATTTCTACCATATCTTTTCGATAGGCACCGATTGCATTGATGTGGGGTCCTGTTTTTAGGTGGGAAGGATTAAATACAGGGGTTGACGATGAGGTAGCGGTACAGATGATATCGGCTTTCTCTACCTCCTCCTCTGCTGCCAGTTTACAAGGAATTCTGTATTTTTCCTCTACCTCACTCTTCAAAAGCCTTGCCTTTTCTGCTGTGCGATTAAAAAGTAATATTTCCTTGATCTGCCTGACAGCAAGCACTGCTTCTATCTGTGTTCTTGCCTGAACTCCTGCCCCAAAAACAGCTAGTGTCTTTGCATCCTCTCTGGCCAATAATTGAGTTGCTAAACCGGAGGCTGCCCCCGTTCTGAGAGCCGTTAGATAGGTACCATCTACCAAGGCCAATGGCTTTCCATTAGCAGCATCCATAACCAAAACAATAGCGTGTATATAGGGTAGGCCTTTCTGGGGGTTTTCATCATGGATCCCGACGACTTTCACCCCAAATTGTTTGTTCCCAGCCAGATAAGCAGGCATAAAGAGTGATTGCCCCTTTTCCTCCGGCATAAAAATATGCGCCCGGACGGGAACTTGCGCTTCTCCACTCGAAATCTGACGAAAAGTAGCTGCCATCAATTTGATGGCTTTCTCCATAGAAATCTTTTCGGCTAAGTCTCTGGCTGAATAATAAGGTATGGGAGAAGGAGGCATAAGGACGTGTTGGGGTTCGAGTGTGTTAGGGTGTTGGCGTTACATTTTAAAATCGAAGATAACACCAACACGCCAACACACCAATACGTTTATTCTAAAGCTCCTTAACTCTTTCCATCTCCTTTGCCAGTTCAAGAATCCACTTCCTCAATTCTTCCCTCATATCTTCTCTCTCCAATCCGAAAAGAAGATTGGTTTTGATAAAATTTAGCTTATTGCCAATGTCGTATCGCTTGCCCTCAAACTCCAGTGCATACATATCATGCTCTTTAAGCATGAGTGCCATTGCGTCAGTAAGCTGAATTTCATTCCCAACGCCTCGGGGAACTACGTCCAGGTAATCAAAAATTTCCGGAGTAAGGAGATAGCGGGCAGCGATGACCAAATTAGAGGGAGCTTCTTCTACCGGAGGTTTTTCTACAAATTGATCTACTTTTAAAACCCTTTCAGATATGGATGCCCCTCCTACCACCCCATATCTGTATACCAGGCTGGGATCTACCCTTTCCAATCCTATTACAGAAGATCCATGCTCCTCATAAACTTGCATAAGTTGTTTGCTGACAGGAGCTTTCTTATTTGACCGAAGGATACAATCTCCCAGCAGCACCATAAAAGGCTCGTTCCCTACATGATTACGAGCATGGTTAACTGCATCTCCCAGACCATTGAGTTCTCTCTGCCAGACGAAATGTATTTGAGCTCCCTTCCCAATCGAACGAATAGTATCCAGCAACTCTACCTTCTGACGCTCTTCCAGCCTTTGCTCCAAAATAGGATGACTATCAAAATGATCTTCTATGGCTCTCTTTCCTTTGCCAATCACCATCAAAATATCTGTCAAACCAGATGCAATGGCTTCCTCAACCACATATTGGATGGTTGGGATATCAACAATGGGCAACATTTCTTTTGGGATGGCTTTGGTCGCAGGCAACATCCTGGTTCCAAATCCAGCAGCAGGGATAACGGCTTTTCTAATAGCTTTGTGAGACTTCCTCATGTTTGGAAATAATTTCCGGTTTGATCACTTCAATGTCCTCCTTGCTCAGACTTCTTTTTAGATCCTCGAACATGGATTCATTTTTATATGTACCAATAATTGCGCCACCTGAACCGGTAAATTTCGCACTGGCTCCCGTACTTCTGGCCAATTCGACCATACGCAGATTTTCCTGGCTGATATTGATAATGCTGCGCCTCAAATCAAAATTCTGATCCATATAAGTACCCAATTCATCATAAGCCGCATGGATCAGCATTACTCGTACATGATCGGATATAGCTGAAAACTGCTGAATGGCTGCATGAACCTTTTCATCCCCAGCATTGTACCTGGCTCTAAGGTCATTGTGGACAATTTCCGAACCGCTGGAAAGACTTCTTCGATAGGCGATGTATAATGGGGGTAATTTGTCTACGGGTAGGACTTCATAAGCCCCATAACCACGCCTTTCCATCAAATCTCGATTGAAGTCCATGAATACCGGAACCTCAAAGGATTGAGCTACACGATCCTGCAATCCTCCTTCTATCCCAAGCTCCTCCCTCTCTGTAGCCAGCACGAGATTTGCCTGCAAGTGAGGAGGAATATCTACTTTATAATAAGTCTTGAGAGCCTTAATGCAAGCCGTAATGATAGCACTGGATCCCGCAAGCCCCAGCCTTAGCGGTATAGAACTTCGATAACTAAGTCTAAAATTCTTTTCCTCCAGATCTTTCCCGCAGCTTTGGCAATACTCAAAAAATCTCTTGATGGAAGCTTTCAATAAGCGAACACCCCCATAATATCCAAACTGATCAATGTCTTTACACAACTCAGCCATGTTATCAAACTCAAATCGGTCCCTTATGTGGGGTACAATTTCCAGTTTGTTTGAAGGAGAAAGAAATACCTCTGCTTTAAAATTGCTAAAAACAAAGGCAATGGTTTTTCCGAAATATCCATCAGATGGATTCCCGATTAGAGCTGCTCTAGGATAAGAAGAACTTTGAATTTGGTTTTCTCTGTGCATCATTTCGTATACAAATTCCAAAAATCTAAGGTAGAATTACTTGATTTCACACTTTCAAGGCCTATTTAGTCATGGGTTCTAATCTATCTGCCTTCCAAAAAAGTGGATTATTTTTGCTTTCTGTCAATTTTATTTCGGTACAATTTTAGTCTAATTCGGAATATACGGATGTTAAAATAAATTCAACAATCGGTCAGGTCATATACATGGAGACGCCTATTGTCCTAATCCCAGATCAGATCTCAATGGAAGAACCAAACAAAGGTTACACATATTTGTTGATGCAAATCGAGAATTGGAAAGAATTGAAAAATGAGCTTTCCAAACCTGACCGCCAACTTCTTGAATCCGGACTAACAGATGTTTTCAGAATAAAATATGGCGACAATTTTCGCTCCATCCTTCTCAATTCAGGAGAACTTTTCCTTATTCTAAGAAATGAAGCGATAGAAAAAACCATCCTAAAAACTTCAGGAGAAATCAAACATCAGTTGAAATCTGGAAGTGGATCCATTCCCCAAAAATTAGATGTATCCATCGTGATAGCTACACGCCCCAAATATGTGGACTCTTATGAAGTCTTGTTATACTTGCGAAAGGTACTCAACATTTGTAAAAAAGAACAAACAAAAGATATCCTATGTGTAGCCTAAGACCGAGAGGAAAATATAGAAAATTTCCTTTATTTATCCTCAGTGCCACTTATCGCTCGATATTGGACTTTATTCTTTTGCGAATTTCACCGGGGGCATCTGCAAAGTCAGAGAGATTGCTGGCTTTCCAGCTATTTTTTTCTTGTGGAGCAGGATATTGAAAGGTCGTCTCAGGGACAGATTCTTTTACGTTCGATCTTATACTTGCAGGTACAGGAACCGTTTTCACGGGAATCTCTTCTGCTGGTACGCTTAGCTGTGTTCTTTCATATCCTGCCAGCAATTGACTACGAAATAATATGGCCAGGCTACAAATAGCTAGCACAGCTAGAATGAGAAGTGTATGATTAAAGAACGATTTCATACCTAATGAGGGCTATTTTATTTTTCAATCATAGAGAAGCAGAAGCCTCTTTTGATCAGTACAAAATTATTGGATTTTATGAAGCTTCGTAGGACTTCTTGCATGTTTGGTACAAATTATAACCGGAACAGGTTAAAGCCCTGTTTGTTTTACCCTAAAGTCCTATCTACTATATTTGCATCCGATCTTGAATAGCCCAACAATATGAGTCTTTATGACTGGTTGGTTTTACTCCTGTTTTTCGCCTATATGATTTGGGACGGGAGCAAAAGCCATAGAAAAAATAATGATCTGGAAGGGATGCTATTGGCCAAAAGGAGTATGCCAGGCTGGGCACTTGGGCTATCTATTATGGCAACTCAAGCTTCAGCCATCACCTTTATTGGGACCACTGGTCAGGCCTTTTTCTATGATATGCGATTTATCCAGGTATATCTGGGTTTACCGCTAGCCATGATCGTACTCTCTGTTACCCTGGTTCCTTTATACAGGAGTCTCAAACCTTTTACTGCATATGAAGCTTTAGAAAAAAGATTTGGGTTAAAAGCCAGACTCGCCACCAGTTTCTTATTTCTACTTTCAAGAGGCATATCATTGGGATTGTCTATAGCAGCTCCGGCTTACCTCCTTGCCTGGATCCTTCAACTTTCTTTGGGATGGACCATTCTCATTATAGGGATCAGTACAACTGTTTATACGCTATATGGTGGGCTGGATGGGGTTATTAGGACAGATGTAAAGCAAATGGCCCTGCTGGTCTTTGGACTCATATTTTGCTTTAGTTGGATCATTTTAAAGTTGCCGGATGAAATCAGTATAGATAAGGCTTTACGTCTTAGTGGTGCCGCTGGCAAGTTAAAAAGTATAGATTTCAGCTTAGATTCAAGTAATAAATACTCCGTTTGGAGCGGAATTTTGGCCGGATTCTTTTTGATGCTTTCCTATTTTGGCACAGATCAATCCCAGGTTCAACGCTATTTAAGTGCTGCCAGCTTAAAGGATGCAAGAAATTCTCTCCTGATGTCGGCAGGCCTCAAGATACCCATGCAGTTTTTTATCCTTCTCCTGGGTGCCTTTCTTTATTGCTTCTACCTCTTTGCCGATCGCCCTTTTATGTTCCTTCCAGACCGTTTACATGCCGAACAGCCTGCAGAGATCATTACGCCTAGAGATGCAGAATTTCAGCGCATTCACGAGGCTCGAAGAGAAGCAGCACTGGCCTACGCCTCTAATCTGGAAGACAAGTTTGCACGTGCAGATTTTATCAAACTTGACAATCAGGCCAACAAGCTCCGCAAAACAGAGATGATGCAACTGGCTGATAAGGAACATAACCTTAGGAATGACCTGAATTACGTCATGCCCTATTTTATTCTCCATGAACTCCCTCCCGGAGTTATTGGCTTAATCATCGCCGCTATACTTGCAGCTGCTCTATCCAGTATCGATAGTGCCCTAAATGCCCTTGCTACGGTCAGTGTCATAGATTGGTATAGAAGGTTGCGGAAAAGGGAGCGCAGTGATGAACATGACCTCAAACTGACTCGATGGTTTACAGCTTTTTGGGGAGCCATTGCCACATCTTTTGCTTTTCTTTTTGGGGAAACCGAGTCAATTATTGAGTTGGTCAATCAAATGGGTAGCTATTTTTATGGACCTATTCTTGGAATCTTCATTTTGCTGGCTTTCAAAAATATTAAAGGAAAAGCAGCCGTTCTAGGGCTGCTTACTGGCTTGATAGGGGTTTTCCTCATAGCCGGCATATTTGTTAATCGTCTGGATGGAAGTCTGAGTTTTCATTTTCCTATTGGTCTGATACCCTTTAAATTCAAACCCCTGGTCGAATATCTATGGCTAAATCCTTTGGGAGTAAGCCTAACCGTCGGATCCGCCTTCCTGTATAATTTTATCTTTATCAAAGACTAAATGTTCGGAAAAACCATTCATTATGATTTTCGTTTTTTTCGGCTAAGACTAATTTCCCCAATAAGACACTTTATCAGACCAAATACGAGGAATTTCTAGCTCTTCAGAAAAAGCCCCCTGTAAATAAGGGATGAAATTTATTTCTTAGGGATAACAAAGAGAATTAAGTCATTTAGTAGGTACAGCTTGATTCTCCGTTCTTTCCACACCTTCTGCAATTTCTATTCAACATCCGGCAATCATTTGCTGATCGTACATGATCAGGTCGCCACATATATGTAGGCGTTGGATATCATAGATACATTGAGTTTTGGGGAACGGACGGGGGAATAACGGGATAATAGAATATTGCTTAAGGCCGGATGTTCCCTCGTCCCTTTTTAAAAGATAAAACCTCCACGTAATCAAACGTCGGAGGTTTCTTTATTTAAAAAACTAGGGGATTCAATCCCTTTGGGAGAATCAACCCTAGCCCTTGCTCTTGTAATTCCAGGATTACCGTCCTGTTATGATTCAAAATTAGTAGAGTGGCTCAGGACTACAAGGCAAATTTCTCTCCTTTAGTAACATACCCTGAGTCCTTGTTATTCCCTACGCATTTGGTCAAATCCTTTCATACGAAAAATGGAAATATCTTCTTTTTAATCAAAATACTTTCAGAATTTTAAATTCCCATACCCCAAAAAAAATTGGGAGCAGAACTAAATCTGCTCCCTGAATACAAACCCCAATCAAAGGTTCATTTATCATTTACCAGGCCTATCTCCCTGCTCTGCATCTATGAGTCAGGCTGTATTAGCTGGCTCATATAGCCCAGAGAGGCCTTTTTCTACTATAAATTTCTTGAATCGTGTGTAGGAAAGAATAAGAAAGGGGAGAAAGAAAAAACTAGGGGATTCAATCCCTCTGGGAGAATCAACCCTAGCCCTTGCTCTTGTAATTCCAGGATTACCGTCCTGTTGTGATACAATGATAGGAAGATTCTTTGGTGCAACAAGGTAGTTTTTACCTAAATGGTTACATAAAATACGCAGGGGGTTTTTCTTCGATGTTGAACGGTTTTAGGCGGTTTTGGTCAAATTCCTACACCTGTGATGAAAAAAATACTGCAAGAAATCGAGGAGTTCCCAGCCCTCTTTATTTTGAGAACCCAAATTTTTATGCCACTGAAAGGAAATACTATTCTATAGCTAATTGTAGAAGAGCGATATGGACTTACTTCTAAGAAATTCCCTCTTATTTCTCTGGAACCTTTTGGTAATATTTGCATCCATTCTCATTATTTTTACTAATGGAATATACATAATTTGGATTAATAGGGAAATTATTCAGAAACTAAATGAAGACATCTGTTCTGATCATTCTCTTGCTCTCCACACTCTCATTCACATTCGCTCAGGAAAGTGAAGAAAAACATTTACCGGATGTACACGACTTTGTGACCGTAGACAAAGAGCCCGTTCCACTCAACCTATATCTAATACAGGATAAAATTGGGTATCCGGTCAAAGCCTTAAAGAATAAAATCGAAGGAAAGGTATTTACAAGAATACTGGTAAGTCCTGAGGGAGAAGTATTAAAATATATCCTCACACGCACCGATCATCCGGAACTCGCTTCTGCGGTAGAACTGGAAATAGAGTCTCTCCGTTTCCAACCTGCATATAAGGATGGGGTAGCAGTTAATTACTGGACCAACATCCCATTCAAGTTTTACCTTAGACAGACCTTAAGAAGTTCGCCCAAAAAGCACAATTACAGGACTTTGGCTCAGAAAGTTTTTAAATCGAATCGCAGCAAAGCAGAACAGCTCCTGGAGGAAGGTTTAGTGCTCTTTAAAAAGCACGAATATAAAATGGCGGGAAAAAACTTTAAAGAGTGTATCCAACGAATGCCCAATCAAAAGTCGCGAAAAAGTCAACAAGTACTATTCCAGGCTCGTTTGAACCTTGCACATGCCTATGTTCAGCTAAAAAGCTGGGAATTAGCGGATAAACATTATACTGAAGCTATTGGCCTTTCTCGCGCAATCAAATCATCAGAAATTGTAAATCAATATATATGCAGCGCTTATTTGGGTAGGGCATATAGTCTTCTTAAAGCAGAGAAATACCTCCGATCGATTACAGATTATAATCATGTAAGCCGTCATTTTGAAGAACAGTTACTTTCGACAAAAGAAGGAGAGGGTATCTTCCCGTTTCCCTGGAGACAAGAGCAGGATTGGGTAATGTATCAAAGAGGACTCGTTTATCTTCAGCTAAACAAAAATCAGGAGGCTATTGAAAACTTTCAAAAGGTTTGCGAAATGGATCCTCCCTCCAACCTCAAATTGGTAGCCTTGAGTCATATGGGATTGGCCCAAAGTAAAATGGGAGATTTTGAGGCCGCTTTTAACAATATACAGGCAGCGATAGAAATAGATGATAATGATCCCCAGCCTTATTATTTCAAGGCTATGGTTTTAATGGAATTGGAAAGCCAGGATATGGCCTCCGAATTACTTCAGCAGGCGAAGGAATTATTTGCCAAGCTGGAAGGGAATGGACCTGAGATTCCTACAGTATTTCCTGCTAATGATGAATAGCTTATAAAGTAGCTTCCCACATGCGGATGCGAGGGATATCTCCTTCTTCCGTATAGGCCAGATTCAGTCGATTTCCTCTCTTGATCATGATAGGGAATCCACTGGCTCTGGCACTACTCATTTCTCTTACCAGTTGAGGCTCTTGTAATTCTCCATATCTATCGTATATCCTGAGATAGAGTTCTCCTTGATTACGCTCATCTCTTTCCATCCAGCTCACATATATTTCTCCTTTATCCCAAATAAGATCTACCCGTCCGATAGGATTTCCATTATCTATATGAAGAGGATCGCCAAAACTTTCCCCTCCATTCTCAGAAATCGCAAGCTTTACCATTGGGCTATCATTTGCCATAGTAAACCAGGCTACTGCTACTCGATCTCCTTCAGCAGCAACAGCCGGACCATTTACCGGACAACCATTTATCACCCAATCATCTTTAAATACTGGAGCACCTTTTTGCCATCTACCTTCCTTATAAATGCTACGATATATATCTCTGACTTCTCCCTCCGATCGATCCCGATAGACTACGATTGCTCCTGAAGATGTCCGAGCAGCATCTGTTTGACAGCAATCACAGGTACGGCCATCTATTTCTGTCTCATTATAAAAGGAACCATCAGCAGCAATTTCGGCAGTCCTAAGGCTCATCTCCTTCTGATCGGTCCTATACTTTCTACCATCTAGCCAAACAACTGCTGGCTCCCCATTTGGAAGAGAGAAAAAACTCACAAATCCATGTTCAGTTTGAGAAGTATCTTTATAAGGAGTTCCCAATGGCTTGAAACTATCTTCACCCGCTTTTTTGCGTGATACATTTACCCCATAAGCATAGGTATCCTCCCCCGTTTTGGCTAGATGATGAGCAAATATATCCCCATTCTCACCTATATATATTTCGGGGAAATCGGCCCAGTTAACAAACCAGTCTTTTCCACTCGCCAGTTCAATAGGTTGAGACCAGGTATCGCCCTCTAGCATAGACATTTTCAAACGACTGACTTCCTCGCCTTCTTCTGTCCAAGTCAAATAGAGTTTTCCATCCTTCTCTATCATTTGCGGAAAGGCAGTTCCTTCTCCTACAGGTAGGGGTACTTCTTTAAATATCAGTTTACCAGAATTTGAGAGCTGGGCACAGCTTAGTAGAAAAAGGAGAGAAATTATAGGAGCAAGTGATCGTAACATTTCCTTATTTTTTCGAGGCAATTTAATCATTAATTTTGCCCCATGAATAAGGAGTTTTATAGTGGATTAAAGTTAGGCGTTTTAGGAGGGGGGCAATTAGGGCGTATGCTCATTCAGGCTGCAATTGATCTGAATGTATATATAAAAGTGCTCGATCCTTCGGCCGAAGCACCTTGCAAAGCCTATGCCCATGAATTTGTAGAAGGTTCACTGCAGGATTTTGACACAGTAGTTGCTTTTGGGCAGGATGTAGATATTCTGACGATTGAAATTGAAAAAGTAAATACGGACGCACTGGCTGAACTTCAAAAACAAGGAAAAAAGGTATTTCCTGACCCTTCCATTATAAAACTCATTCAATCCAAATGCGATCAAAAGCAGTACTATGTGGATCAGGGTTTACCCACCTCTCCTTTTCGTTTGGTTGAAAATGCAGCTGCTATCAAGAATCATCTTGATATGCTTCCCGCAGTTCAAAAGCTGGATAGAGATGGATATGATGGCAGAGGAGTTCAAGTATTAAAAACAGAAGAAGATCTCCCCAAGGCCATGGATGCTCCGGGTCTGCTGGAAGCTTTTGTCCCGTTTGAAAAGGAGATTGCAATTATTATTGCGAGAAATTCGACGGGTGAAATAAAAACTTTTCCCATAGTTGAAATGGTCTTTCATCCGGTTCATAATCTGGTAGAATATCTATTTTCCCCTGCAGAGCTTAGCCAGGCTCAATTTGAAAAAGCTGAAGAGATCGCCAAACGTCTGGTTGAAGGATTAGACTTTGTTGGCTTATTGGCCATCGAGATGTTTGTAGATAAAAGTGGTGATATTTTGATAAATGAAATTGCCCCTCGTCCTCATAATTCGGGGCATCAGAGCATCAGAGGAAACCTGACTTCACAATATGAGCAACACCTTAGAGCAATTCTAGGACTGCCATTAGGAGAGACGGATATATTGAGTCCTTCTGCTATGGTAAATTTACTAGGCGCAGACGGTCATAAAGGAAGAGCTATTTATAAAGGCATTGAAGATTTATTGCGGATTGGTGGAGCTTATCCACATATTTATGGAAAGGCCGAAACCAAGCCTTTTCGAAAAATGGGCCATGTTACCATCATTGCGGAGGATTTAGAGCGATTGAAGGAAAAAGTGAAGCAGGTAAAAGAGAGTGTTGAAGTGATAAGTGAATAATTAGGAGAAATCAGACTTGCTGTCATTCTGAGGGGATCGAAGCAATCCCCAAAACTTTTAAGAATTTCTATGATCAAAGAGATTGGCTCACTTTGTTCGCAACGACAGCTTATCGCAGTAATAACAAGGTATTATAAATAGATAGGATAGTCATTTCCCCAAATAAAATCATATGAAAGCAAAAGTCGGAATCATCATGGGTAGCAAATCAGATTTGCCAGTTATGTCTGGAGCCATTGAAATTCTTAAGGATTTTGATGTCGCTTTTGAAGTCAGCGTAGTTTCTGCCCACAGAACTCCGGAACGTATGATGGAGTATGCAGCCACAGCTCGCGATCGTGGCCTGATGGTAATCATTGCAGGAGCAGGAGGAGCCGCTCATTTGCCAGGTATGGTTGCATCTGTAACAAGCTTACCAGTAATTGGTGTTCCAGTAAAATCTTCCAATTCTATTGATGGTTGGGATTCTGTCTTATCCATCCTCCAAATGCCTTCGGGAGTACCTGTTGCAACGGTTGCATTAAATGGGGCAAAAAATGCAGGCATCCTGGCCGTACAAATCCTGGGAACCCATGAAGAGGAGCTATCAAAAAAGCTAGCGGACTACAAACAAGCCCTTAAGGATAAGGTTAAGCAAATGGTCGAAGAGCTTGAATCTGAGGCATTTTGATTTTTCGCGAAGAATTTTCAAAAGCTTGCGTGAATGGCCTGATGAAAATTCCTCAAAAGCTTCAATTATCTTACATCGGCACCATAAAATGCTAAAAAAGAGAGTTCTAAACTGGAAACCGTAAAAATCATATGTACATTGTGGTACGATTGATTTAAATGTCTCTACTTTAGAACAATTGACTTGCTTTCATTTAGATTTGAATGTAATTCTGACTTAATCTTTCAGGCTATGAGGAACCTAAGATTTAGTTTTACCTTCTGTTTGGGTCTCTTTTCTATCTTACTCATATCTCAATCTTGCGGAGAACAGAGCTTAGCTGATTCTCAAAATACTATCAGTGGTTTCGATACCCTGGAAGAGGATACTATAAATATCCATAAAGATAGTATTGCAATTTCAGTATGGGAAGGCGCAGGACTCAGAAGAGAACCGGGAAGACACGCACAAACAAAAGATGACCAAAAGAACTTCATCACGGGTATTACTTATGGAGAAGCTGTTCGTATGCTTGGCATTACTGATACAGTAGTAAAAGAGGACAAACGTGTTTACATGAAAGTCCGACTACAAGATGGTAAAGAGGGCTGGACAGATGAATATCTCTTTGAAAAGAATGCCAGAAGAGGAGTAGTTGTTATTGAATCCGATATTTATCGCCGTCCAGATGTAATGACCCTTCGCCCGATCAAAATGCAGGCAGGAGAGATTGTTGTTACAATGGAAGAAAAGGATGGATGGCTGCATGTTTCCGGTCCTGAGAAGCGCAAGAAAGGTTGGATTAAATTGGATCAGGGACAACCGATCTCTTATTTAAAAAGAGATATCCAATTGGCCAATATGTTTGATCAGGCTCAAAACGTTCGCAAGCTCGATGACAAGATCGACGCCTTAAAAGAAATTACAGAAGATGATCAATACCGCGGCTCAATCCTGATGGCTATGGTTCAGCACTTACTCAATGAAGAGTTAATCAACCTGCAAAGCACAGAAAAGTAGCAAAAGAAATAGTACAAAGAAGCCGATACTAACTGTTTAGTATCGGCTTCTTTGTTTTTATCCAGTTTACCCTAATACCAAACTGATATTCCGGCGTGTATGGTATTATCAAAGCTGCGATGGTGAGATCCTCCCAGTGGATTGGCTAGTATCAAAGTAAAGGGTCTGCTTTCTTCCAGGAACCTTCCTCCCAGATAAACTTCCAGCTGTTTTTTCCTTAGCCCAATTCTACTTTCAATAAAAAACACATCCAAATCAAAACCAATAAATTCGTTTTGGGGATCTTTCAAGGGATCAGAAGCTTCTATCTGATTAAAGGTTCTTTCCAGGCCAAACATGCCCTGGAAGTAAAGACCTTTGAGAAGTAAGCGCTTTTTAGGTTTATAATCCAGACCTACAGCTATACTTGCAGTTCCTCTACGTGTTCCTCGTCTCCAGTGTAAGGGTAAAGTATTTGTAATGGGATCTATATTATTTCTCAGTTCAGACCAAAGGTGAGGCCTGTCATCTAGGGGATTGGCTCTGCGATTGGGGAAATAAGTTCCATCAATCAAAAACTGCCAGGAATCTTTCTTTTTGATCGGGTAGCGAATCTGGATATCCAGTCCTAAGGCATATTCGAGTAGTTGACCATCGTTTTGGATGTATATTGGACCTCCAGCCAACTGGAATTCTCTGACAGTATCTGCTTTTTCTGGAGTTGGGATATTGTTGACAATATTAATAAGGGTATCACAGCAAGAGCTTTCCTGAACTATTACCAGGGTATCTGTTTTGGATACATACACCGTATCAGGAGATGGCTCTTCCGGAGGCAGTAAGGTCTCAGGATCTTTGGTAATCATGATAGTAATGGTTGTATCATGTTTCTCTCCTTCATTGTCTGTTACCTCTAGGGTTACAGGAAATTGCCCTACTTCAAAAAAGGTATGAGAGACTATACTTTCAGCTTTACCAGCACCTCTTTCGCCGAAGTCCCACTTATAATCCACAATTTTAAACCCGTTATCGTCCCTATCAGTTGAAGACTCGCCATTAAATTGGATCTGTACGCCAATTTTTCCACTCATAGTTGAAGCTTTGATTATCGCTATCGGAGGTAAGCTCGCTTCTTGTTCTGCACAATCACAGGGTTGATTCCCTCTTTCAGGATAAACCGCGTTTTCATATCGCTCTTCGGCTTGAGGTTTAAATTCAAAAATATCTACTCCCAGCAAAACGTCTACAATTTCTACAACCTTGCCAGCTTCAATCTCTGCTACATACAGATTATTCCCAAGTGTATCTACACAAAGTTTATATTCCACGGGAATACTTCGGCAACCAAACTTCACATCCCCGCAAACTTTACCATCACATTCTAAGTAATAACCTGCGCCCGTAATGATTTCATACATCAAACGACCAGAACTATTTCTGGCAGTACCTTCTGGCATAACTGCATTAGCGACTTTGTAGGTTGCATTTCTGAGACGGGAGTCTTGCCTAAGCTGTTCTAATATGGCATTGGAAATAAAGCCATCCCCGATTTTTTTCTGAACTCCATTTACCATTTGGCAGGGAATAGAATATTCCTTTTTTCCTTGAAAGTCAAACTCTATGCTTCTTTTTTCATCGCTTAGCATCAGACGACCAGACTCAGTTTTAGTAAGCTGGGCCTGCATAAATCCGATAGAAAACATGAAACATAAAGTGAATGGAATCACAAGTTTTCTGAACATGGGATGAGGGTTTTGTGTGTTTGAGTATGGAATAATATTACCATAATTCCTTTTCAAGATATGACAATATATCGTTTTGTCAAAAATCCGAAATATCAGTAATTCTACCTTAGCATAATGTTCATATTGTATTCACAAGCGAGAAAAAACTCCCTGTATGCCAGAAAAATTACTAGCACACAGGGCTCGCACTTAGCTTATCCCTAATACTAAATGTTTATTTCTTTCTGCGGATAATTCGGAAACCGAGGTCGTTTGTGTGGTGGCCGCCATTTGACTTGGGTCCACCAATCCTTCTTACCGGCTGATCATATCGGCTCTCAATCTGCACAAAATTTTCTCCTCGATTGAAAGACCCTCCTTTTATAACTTTGTGGGAACCATTTCCAGTATCTACCCATTCCCATACATTACCACTCATATCATGAATCCCAAGCTTATTGGCCTTTCTACGACCTGTTTTTTTAGCTCGGATAGCATTTCCAGAGTAAAAATGAGCCACATCTCTCGCTTTATCGGAGCCGCTATACTTGAAATTCTCCTGTCCAGCTGAGCTTGCAGCAAATTCCCACTCAAGTTCAGTCGGTAATTGACTATCTGACCATTTGGCATAAGCCTGAGCCCCCTTAAAACTGACAGCTACTACAGGATAATCTTTGTAAAGAGAACTGATCCGGTATGTTCCGTTTCTAAAGGAGATGTCTGACTTTTTTATGCTGATCCAGTTCTCTACATCTGGACTCCCCTTATGTTCATTCAAGAAGGCAACATACTCTTTATTTTTCACCTCATACTTGGAGATATAAAAACTATTGATCTTTGTTTTATTCGAACCAGCAGCTGAGCGCAAACTATATTCTCCACCTGGAACCAAAATCATTTCTTGCAGATTACCTCCTTGAGAAGCCAGACTTATCTTTTTAGTAAGGTAATCAGCTGCCTTAACCGAATCGGTCTTTTGGGCTGATTCATAGAACTCCAAAGCTTCAACATACATACCCGCAACGTAAAGAGAATCTCCCTTATCACTCAAATTTTTTACCCGTATTGCAATACGTTCCAGAGTTAATCCATTATTGACCACTTTTATGAAAGAATCAATCTTGACCAAAGGTATTTTCTGAAAATGGGGTTGAAAAGCTTGTTTCAAATCAGGTTCCACTGACTCTAATTCCTGTGTCCCAAGGATAAGGTCGCTTCGATAGGCTGCAAAAAACTTCTTCGCTTCCTGCCAGTTTTCCGTTGCTAAGTTTTCTAAGGCATCCTTCCAAAAGCCTTCCATTTCCCTAAAAATCCTTGTCAAATTTTTGAATGCTACTACTTTGGATTTATTTTGAAACTTGTCGGGAATAGCTTCAATATCCTCCATTACTGAGGTGAAATTACCAGCCATCACTTGTCCTTTTGCACTCCCCATCTTATCTATATAAGTCTTTTCCAAATTTTGATTGTAATTGTACCAGGCTCCTCCCGATATCAATAAAACCAAAACAGAAACTCCTACGACTAGCAATTGAATCTTCTTTTTCTTTTTGTTCTCTTCTGTATTTACGAGTAATTCTTCCGCTTTTCCCAGATGAGGGCTATTCGGGAAGTCTTGGATAAATGCTTCGAGCATCCCAGCCTTCCTAGAAGCCTTAGCATGTTTCCAGGCTTTCAATTCCTTCAATTTCAGGGTAGCTTTATCGAAAAATTCACTATTGGGATATTCTTTTATAAAGTTTTCAAAGGCCTGTATGTTGTAAAAGGCCTCTGCTTCTTGCCAAGCCTTCAATCCTTTTGCTTGCTCACGTTTCCGTTCATCAGCTTCCTCTTTAAAAGAGCCATCCGGATACTTTGAAAGGTAGTTTTCAAATGCTTCCAGACTGTTGGTTTCAAGTGCTTCTCTCCACACCCGGTTTTCTGCCAGGGCAAATTTGATTTTAGAAACCTCTAAGAGGTCTTCTCCCTCAGGAAAATTATCCAGGTACTCCTGACAAAGCTCTTCAGTCGGTTCGATGTTTATTTTGGAAAAAAGTTCTGCAGCCTTAATAACACCAATACTCTTCAGGGCTTCTTTTTCGAATTTTCCTCCCCTGAAATCAGAAATGAATAACTCAAGAATTTCCTGGGTATTTTTCATTTTTGCCTCTTTCCATCTTTCTTCTTCATTATCTCGGGGGAAAAAGATGAACTCTCCTCCTTTATCTCCAACATCCTTTAAAGGTTGTCCAATAGGGGTTTGATCATAATTGTGATTGACCCGGGTTTTCAGTCTCTCTACCAGGGTCCCCATACGGATGCCTGCATTTGATTCACGTTCAAGGATATCCAATAACTCTTTCGTAAATGGACTGTTTTGATTGATCGCCCCATCATTGACAGGTTCATTTCTACCTGAAGCCAACATCCAACGAGAAGGCTCTTTAGCAAATACCTGCGAATTGGGATCATGGGAGCGTTTTTGGCTCACGAAGGCTGCCCCGGAATAACAAGAATCTGCTATCACAACCGTATGATGTGTCTCGATTCGATTAATTCTCTTCATCAAATCCTCATGAGAAAAGTATTCGCCCAAAGCCCGATCAGCTCTAGCTTCTACCGGAACCCAATAAGCCGTATCCCATTCTTCATCATAATACCCATGCCCACAGAAAAATATAATCAAGTTGTCTGTTTCTGTGCGGATTTTAGATTTTAGTTCTTTGAAGGTATCATCGATATTGTGAATGGTTGCCTGTTCATTTATCAGGCTAAACGTGTGCTCTTTTTTGAATCGATATTTTTCATTGAGCACCTTAGCAAAGCTTTGTGCATCATTTACGGCATTTCCTAAAGGTGTACAATTTTGATACTCATTGATACCGATTACAAAAAGATAGTTGTCTCTTAGGATGGTTTCTACATCTTGGTTTTTCAAATAGCTAAGGTCAATAGCGCGTGTGTTTGGGGTGGAATCAGACATAGCATTAGGTATTTTGGGGATAAAAAATGTGTGCGTACGATTGTTGGTCTCCTTATGAAGTCATAAGGAAAAAACAGAGAGAGGCGGAAATATCCTTTTCTCAAATGGGTCTCATTTGAAAAGGCTTATTGCAGGATGTAAAATGAAAAACAGGTTTGTTAAGTACACTCCTTCCAAAGAGTGGTAAACTGTATTTGCGTGCGTTCACAAAGAGCAAAAAAATCCTCATGTGAGCAGTAACCGTAGAAGTAAAGTTTAACTCAAAGGCGTTTAATTGGCGTTAGAAGAAAATGAGAAGTGGGAGCTCTCATTCAATAGTACTCTTATTTTTGTAACGGCCCATTCTCACTACATGTTACAAAAAAATTAAAAAAAATAGGAAATTTTGAGCCTCGAAAACAATTTTTCCCCTCAAATTCAGACACTTACATTAGAAATTCGCTCCAGCGCCAAGCTTAAAGCATGAGTACCTTTACGTCCATGTCCTTGTGCTTCTACTGCTTTGTATAGTTGATGAACAAGTGCCAAACCTGGTAAAGCGAGTTTCATAGCTTTAGCCTCTTCCAGAGCAATTTCCATGTCTTTGATAAAGTGCTCCACATAAAAACCCGGATCAAAATTTCTTTTGACAATCCGAGGGGCGAGATTACTCAAAGTCCAACATCCGGCGGCTCCTCCACTAATTGCTTCCAACATCACTTCAAGGTCCAAGCCTGCTTTGTACCCATATAAAAGGCTTTCACAAACTCCTATCATCGTTCCCGCAATGGTAATCTGGTTACACATTTTGGTATGCTGCCCAGAACCGGCCTTTCCCTCATATACCATATTTTTTCCCATCAATTCAAACAGAGGCATGAGTGCATCTACATCTTCTTTATCTCCACCTATCATAATGGATAAAGTCCCCTTTTGAGCCCCAACGTCTCCACCAGAAACCGGTGCATCTATAGATTTAACTCCTTTCTTAACTCCTTCTTCATATATTTTCACAGCCAGGCTAGGACGAGTAGTCGTCATATCAACCAATATACTTCCGGACTGTGCAGATTTCAGGATTCCCTTTTCTCCAAAGTATACTTCCTCCACATCCTGCGGAAAACCAACAATGGTAAAAATTACATCTGATACTTCTGCAACTTCCATAGGACTGTCCTTCCAGATCGCACCTGCTGCTATTGAGCTATCTGCTTTCGCTTTAGTTCGATTGTAAACGTAGGCACTATAACCATCGTCCATAAGGTGTTTCAACATGGAGATACCCATAACTCCTGTACCAATCCATCCGATTTTTGTACTTTTTGATAGGCTGAAAGACATAATTCTATTTTTGAGGATTTATATTCAAACGAAGGTAAAATAAAAGATGAATAAAAAACATATGGACAAAAACGTATATTATTTCTTATATTGGTAAAAAGGGACTGATTTATGTATCCAGATTCTCTTGCTGGATATAGAATTTGGACTACTGACTTATACTAATCGCTCTGCATGATTGATGCGTAGGACTACGAACCTCATAAAACAGATTGCTATCTACGATGATAAACTAGCATTTGAAAGTTTACTCAAACTTTACAGTGAAAGACTGTATACCTATGCAATGGTTTTACTGAAAAATGAAGAACTAGCAGAGGAGGCTGTCTCGGATGTATGGCTAAAACTTTGGAACAATCGCAAAAGACTAGACGAAATAAATCAGTTTGAATCTTATCTCTTCACCTCTATAAAAAATCAGGCCTATACATACTCTGTGAAAGAAAGTAGTATAAATTACTCCCTTAAAAGAATTGGGGATTACAGTCTGCTCAGCATTGAACCAATCAGCCAGGAACCTGACCCCTTTAAACAGTTAGAGGCACATGAACTAAGAGAAGTGATCAAGGAAGTGGTCAATCTGTTACCACCTCTTGGAAAAGAAGTTTTTAGAATGGTCAGAGAAGAAGGCAGATCCTATCAGGAAAGTGCGGATGAACTGGGGATCAGTGTAAATACCCTCAAGACTCACCTCAGACGAGCCACCAAAAAACTCAGGCAGCAAATCAGTATCCGCCTCTCCGAATTTACCCTTTTGTAAAAAAATCATTGTCCTTGTCACCCATTTTGATGAGGCCTCAGTCTTCTATATTAGGAGACTAGCTCTCTCTACTACAAAAAATTGAGCCGAGTTCAATTTTACTACTATTACTACTGACGAAATGGATAATATAGATGACATAATCCTTAAGTCCCTAAATCACTCAGCAAGTACAGAAGAATTGGAACAATTGGAAGCCTGGCTTAATGCTTCCAAATACAACGAACACGTATATAAAGAATTACTTAATGCGTGGAGTCAGGGTAAGAAGTCTGATTACAATAGGGTATCAAACATTTGGAACAGGTATCAAGAGAAAGAAAAAGAACTCTACACTCATTCATCAGAATCACAGACGCCTCCTTTTCGGGCAAGGCCGTTATTTTCCAGAAGAAGCTGGACACTCGCTGCAAGTATCAGTGTTCTGATCGCCTTAGGACTAAGTGTATTTTTCATCTCTGAAAAAAATTCCCGGATTATTTACCAAACCGCATTTGGTGAGAAAATGGAAATCGTCCTTCCTGATGATTCAGAAATCACGCTGAATGCAAATTCACGGCTTTGGCACTATAAAGCTGATCCTCGCAAAGTTTGGCTGGATGGAGAAGCTTTTTTCCTAGTGAGTAAAAAACCTGAAACCGGAGCGAAGTTTACGGTATTGACTACTGACCTGGAAGTAGAGGTTCTAGGCACATCTTTTAATGTAAATAGTCTAAAGCAAAAAACGGATGTCTTTTTGGAGGAAGGCAAGGTAAAGTTGCACCTCAAAGGCAAAAAGAAAGATAAAATAGAGTTGATTCCTGGAGACCTTCTCTCCTATTCCGCAAATAAAGCCGGTAGTTTAAAGAAAAGAAGAAATACCTCCACTACGCTCACTTCCTGGAAAGATGGTGCTATCATCTTGGAAATGGTTGCAGTCTCAAAGGTATTGGACGAAATGGAGCGTATCTATGGAATCAGCATAGAATTGACAGAAAAGAAAATTTTAGATAAAGAAGTAATGCTGGCAATACCGATCGAAAATAGAAAGATTGCCTTATCGGCCCTTGAAAATGTCCTGGGCAGAAAGATTATGCAGATTACTGAAAATCAATATTTAATAGACTAAAAAACCTAAAATCAGATTAAACAATAACACTTCAGATAATTATTTACACATTTTTTAACCACATTAACTATGGGTTTTAATCTACTACGAAAGAAGGGGCTCATAATGCTTTTTAGCATATTGATTATGAGCAGCTCTTTCTTGAGAGCTGAAGAAAATCCGGTACTTGAAGATCGACCTTTGATGGAGGTTCTAAAAGAGGTCAGCGAAAAGTATCAGGTATTTTTCTCCTTCGATGCAAAATTGGTCCGCGAAATTACTGTGGACTACAAATTTAACCAGGAAGAAAAGTTTGAGGAAGCTATCAATCGCTTGCTCACCACAACCAGTTTGAACTACAAATTCCTGGGATCCAAGTACTACGTGATTTATAAGCGCGATAGGAAAGGAATGAAAACCCTCAAGAAGCTGGAAAAGAAAATTCTTCAAATCCAGAGTCTTGAAGAAAATGGAAGCGTACGTCTTCATCCTGCCGTTGCGGACAAAGCTGCCAGAATGCGAACCATTACCAATTCTACATTAGAAATGATGGAGCAAAAGGTAAGCGGTACTATTACAGGAGAAGATGGAAATGCCCTGGTAGGTGCTTCGGTACGTGCCAAAGGAACAACCATTGGAGCTCTGACTGATCAGGATGGAAAGTTCTCTTTGACTGTTCCTGATGCAGTTACTACCCTTTTAGTTTCTTATATCGGTTATGCTACACAAGAAGTCGAAATAGGAGGTCGTTCTGTTGTTGACATTGTTATGCAAGCAGAAGCTTCTTCTTTGGATGAAGTAGTTGTAGTAGCTTATGGTACTCAGAAAAAAGCTACCGTAACAGGTGCAGTAGTAGCAGTTGATGGAGCTGATTTGGTTCCTTCTCCAGCTGTGGATCTTTCCAACTCACTTGCGGGTCGTTTGCCAGGTCTGGTTGTTATCCAGCCTAGTGGTGAGCCAGGTGCTGATGGAGCTATTGTACGTATTAGGGGTCAGAATACCCTCGGAAACAGTAGCCCGCTGATCGTAATTGATGGAATTCCTGACAGGGATGGTGGACTGGGAAGATTGAGTCCACAGGACATTGAGTCTATTTCTGTTTTGAAAGACGCATCTGCTGCCATCTACGGAGCTCGTGCTGCAAACGGAGCAATACTGATTACAACTAAAAGAGGAAAATCAGGTAAACCTCAGGTTCGCTATGACTTCAACAAAGGCTGGTCTCAGCCAACTGTTGTTCCTGAAATGGCTAATGCTCCTGAGTATGCTCGCATCATGAATGAGCTACCTATTTATCGTACGATCCCGGTTGAAGAATGGGGAACTGCCTGGAACAGTATTCAGACCACAGGTACCTATGACTCTCCTACTCCAGGTGTAAGTACCCTGAATGCAAATTATAGCCCTGAAGCTGTACGTAAGCATGAAGATCAATCTGATCCTTGGGGATTCCCGGATACAGACTGGTTTGGAGACGCTTTCAAAACTTGGGCGCCACAGGATCGCCACAACCTGCAGATTTCCGGAGGTACAGAAAATGTAAAATATCTGGCTTCTTTAGGATATATCCACCAGGATGCGATTTATCGTGAGTCAGCCACTTTCTATAACCAATACAATATGCGTCTGAATGTAGATGCTAAAGTAAATGATTACATCAGCACCAGTATTGGTTTTATGGGCAGAAGAGAAGACAGAAACTATCCAACCATTGGAGCAGGTGCTATCTTCCGTATGCTGATGAGGGGTCGTCCGGTTGAACCTGAAGTTTGGCCCAATGGTCTACCAGGTCCGGATATTGAAAACGGAGAAAATCCCTATGTAGTAACTACCAATGCAACTGGATATGATCGTCAGCCTACTGACTTTATCCAGACAAATGGTACCATCGATATTACCAATCCATGGATTGATGGCTTGAAGCTATCTCTTTCCGGTGCAGTTGATATCAACAGAGGTACCCGTAAACTATGGCAGACTCCCTGGATGCTTTATTACTGGGATCGCGTTTCTACCGATGCTAATGGTGATCCATTATTGGAAGGTGCTGTTAGGTCTCCTTTCTCTGATCCTCGTTTGACTCAGTCCAGTAGTTCAGTACTAAACACCAACTTGACGGCTATTCTTAGCTATGACAAGACTTTCGGTGGAAGTAACCTTAACGTGCTAGCTGGAGTTACTCGTGAAGAATTTACAGGAGAAAACTTTGGTGCGTTTAGAAGAAACTACATCTCTGCAGCTGTTGACCAGTTATTTGCAGGGGGTTCTCTGCAGCAAAACACCTTCGGTAGTGCATACGAGCGTGCTCGTTTGGGTTACTATGGTCGTGTAGCTTATAACTACCAGGAAAAATACCTTGCTGAGTTCATCTGGCGCTATGATGGTTCTTACATCTTCCCAGAGTCTGACCGTTTCGGATTCTTCCCTGGATTGCTTTTAGGATGGAATGTTACCAACGAAGATTTCTTTGACGTAAATGCTATCAACTACCTAAAGATTCGTGGATCATACGGACAGATGGGTAATGACCAGGTTTTCTTTAACAACCAGCTTCAGGAGTTTGCTTACCTCTCTACTTTCGGATTTGGTGAGTATCCAATCAATAGCCAGGTTGTTACTACCCTACGTGAGACCTTGCTTGCAAACCCAAGCTTTACCTGGGAGAGAGCAAACAACCTCAACATTGGGTTAGATGCGGCTTTGTTCAACAATAGAATTGACCTTACGTTTGAATACTTTAGAAACAGAAGAGATCAAATCCTGATTCAGGAAACAGGTTCTACTCCTGCTTCTTCTGGTATCAGTAGCCTTCTACCTCCAGTAAATGCAGGTGAAGTAAACAATGAAGGATTTGAATTCCTCGTAGCCTACAACCACTCTTCTAACAATGGTGTTCAATTCAGAGCCAGTGTAAATGGTGGATATGCCAAGAACTCAGTAATCTTCATGGATGAAGTTCCTGGTGCTCCTGATTATCAATTGATGGAAGGAAAGCCAATTGGTGCTTACCTGGTATATCAGTCTGACGGTGTATTCAGAGATCAGGCGGAGATTGAGGCAAACAATATCGACTATAGTACGGTAACCGCTCAATTGCTTCCTGGAGATATGAAGTTTGAAGATGTAAACGGAGATGGAGTAATCAATGGAGATGACCAGGTACGTATTGACGATAATGGTGTACCGACTTTCAACTTTGGTGCTACCTTTACCTTGACTTATAAAGGTTTTGATTTTAACTTGCTGCTTCAAGGTGCTACTGGTGCTTCTCGTCGCTTCCAGACTGAGTCAGGTGATATTGGTAACTATACCAAGTGGAGCCATGACAACCGCTGGACAATTGATAACCCAAGTAGTGAACATCCAAGGTTAGCCAGTAGAGGTGATACCTATTACACAGGAGGAGCTTATGGTAATAATACTTATTTCCTCTTTAGTACAGATTATGTTCGACTAAAAAATATGGAGGTCGGCTACAATATTCCTGGCAGCGTCCTAAATGGAATAAACTTTTTCAGTAGTATGAGAGTTTATGCTAATGGGTTAAACTTGTTTACGCTAGCCGAGCATGACGTTTTCGACCCTGAAGTTTCAGAAAATGGGGGAAGATACTATCCGCAATCAAGGGTGCTAAATGTCGGATTCACTTTAACTTTCTAATTTAAAGACAATGAAAATAACCAGAATATTATTCTCGGTACTCTTTGTCGCTGCTATCTCGTATTCGTGCAGCAATGACTTTCTGAATACGCAGCCACTAGATAAAATCTCCAGTGACGCAACCTGGGCGGATGGCCCGCTTTCTCAGGCCTTTGTTTTCAATGTGTATTCCTTCCTGGGTTACGGAGGGTTTGAAGAAGAAGGACTTTCTTCTTTCACTGATGAGGCCATGTTTACGCATGCAGGTAGAGGTATCAATACCTTTACCGAATCTACCATTAGTCCTGAAAACCTCGGTAATCAAAGTAGTACCTTTGAGTGGGGGCAAATGTACCTGGCAATTCGTCAGGCAAATATTGCCATTCAAAACCTGCCAATAGCTACTTTCAATGATGATGAATTACGTGAGCAACTCCTGGGAGAATCCCACTTCTTGAGAGCTTATTATTATCATCAGCTATTGAGATTTTATGGGGGAGTACCTATTATTGACCGTCCGTACGAATTGAACGAGGATTACTCTATCGCCAGGAATACTTTCCAGGAAGTAGTTGAGTTTATCGTCTCTGATTTAGACATGGCAGCTCAGATGCTAACAGGTAAAAACCCTGAAGCTGGAAGAGCTAATCAAATTGCTGCTATGGCATTAAAAGCACGTGTGTTGCTTTATGCTGCCAGTGATCTTCATGATGCAGCTACTGCTCAAGCTAATTCTTCTACCCTGGCCGGATATTCTAACATAGAATTACTGGCTTATGTAGGGGGAGACAGAAATGCAAGATGGCGCGCAGCTCAATCTGCAGCAAAAGCTGTATTGGATGCAACCACCGGATACAAATACGGATTGACTGCTCCCGTTTCAGCTGAAGAAGGAAAAGCCAACTACATTTCAATTGCCATGGGTGGAGTAAGTAGTGTCGCTGATGCTGCTGCTTCCGCTGAATTGCTATTCCAACGTACCCACACTACCCTCTTTGTCCAGGAAAACAACTGGCCATTGGGAGGTATTCACTTTGGTGTCAACAATGGCCCTAATGGATACAACAACTGGGGAGGTAATACGCCTATCCAACAATTGGTAGATGATTATGAAATGATGGATGGATCTAGCTTTGACTGGAACGATCCTACACATGCGGCTGATCCTTATGCCAACAGAGACCCACGTTTTTATGCAACTGTAATGTATGATGGTGCAAACTGGAAGCCAAGACCTGCTGCTGTAGCTGGCCTGGATCCCAATGACCAGATTCAGACAGGAGCCTATGATGACGGAAACGGTGGATTCATCAATGGTATTGACACCCGTGAATCACCCATTGAAAACTGGAATGGTAGCCGGACGCACTATTATGTGAGGAAGTTTATCGATCCGGATCCAGGATTGCCTGATAGCCGTTCAGCTGGACAGGTTGTGCCCTGGCCGTTCATCCGCTATACCGAGGCTGCCCTTATCTATGCTGAAGCTAGTATTGCTTTGGGAGAGGAAGCAGAAGCCAGAGACTGGCTCAATCAGATTCGCTTCAGAGTAGGTATGCCAGAAATCGCAGATGCTGGAGCAGACTTACTTGCAAGGCTGATCAACGAGCGTCGTGTAGAACTTGCATACGAAGAGCATCGTTACTTTGATGGTCGCAGATGGATGATGGGAGAAATGCTCCATAGGGGAATTAAAGCTATTGATATAGATGCTACCCTAAAACCAGGAGCTACTCCACATGTCCCCTATCGTCATGACAAGGATGTTTACGATTACACCTATACCGTTGTGGACAATACAGAAAATGAGAATCGTGTGTGGAATGACAAAATGTACTTCCGCCCGATCACCCGCGACGAAATCAATCGTAATTCTCAACTGATCCAGAACCCTGGCTACTAAGCCAATATATCTATAGAAATAAAGATCTATCTCCTGTTCTTTGGAGATAGATCTTTATCTTTACATCCTATGCTACTACCCTACTATAGCCGGATACATCGGATCCTCTGCATTTTTTTTCTTTGGGGCCTGCTGGCTTGCGGAGAAGAAAAAAAAGAAGCTGTTGCAGCACCTCCTTCTGCAACAGAAGCACCTCTTTTCCAATTAGTAGCTCCGGATAAAAGTGGGATCAACTTTCAAAACAAGCTGACTGAAGGACTCAATACCAATGTCCTCATGTATGAGTACTTCTACAATGGAGGAGGAGTGGCTGTAGGAGACCTCAATCAGGACGGAAAAGAAGATCTGTATTTCACCTCCAATATGTCCCCCAATAAAATCTATCTGAATAAAGGCGAGATGCATTTTGAAGACATCAGCCTTCTTTCAGGAGCGGCAGGCAGAGAAGGTCCATGGAAAACAGGAGTCAACATGGTAGATATAAATGGAGACAAAAAACTGGACATCTATCTTTGTTATTCAGGTGCATTGCCTGATCCCAAAAGAGCCAATCAACTTTTTATCAATCTGGGAAATGATGAAAATGGGATACCCAAATTTGAAGACCAGGCCGCAAAATATGGATTAAACAGTCCCGCCTTTAGCAACCAATCCTTCTTTTTTGACTACGATAGGGACGGCGACCTGGATATGCTTCTACTCAATCACAATCCTAAAAGCCTACCCGTCCTGACAGAAGCCCAAACCGAAGAATCCCTGAGAATTCCCGATCCCCTAAGAGGATTACGTTTCTTTGAAAATAAGGGAGATAAATTTCAGGATGTTACCGAGCAAAAAGGCATCAACGGCTCAGCACTCAGCTATGGATTGGGACTGGGAATAGCGGACCTCAACAAAGACGGCTGGCCGGACTTCTACGTATCCAATGACTACACTGTCCCGGATTACCTTTACCTCAATCAAAAAGGCAGAAAGTTTACCAACACCCTCCAGGAAAGCCTGGGGCATAACAGCCATTTCTCCATGGGAAATGACCTGGCTGATATCAACAATGACGGCTGGTCCGACATTTTTACCCTGGATATGCTGCCCGAAGATAATTATCGACAGAAACTCCTCCTGGCTCCTGATAATTACGCAAAATTTGACCTCAACATTCGCAGCGGTTTCCATTACCAGTACATGCGAAATATGCTCCAATTGAACAATGGGAATGACACCTATAGTGAAATAGGGCAAATTGCAGGTATCTCTAATACCGACTGGAGCTGGTCTGCCCTTTTCTCGGACTTTGATAATGACGGCTGGAAAGACCTTTTCATCAGCAATGGCTATAAAAGAGATTACACTAATCTGGATTTCATCAAATACATGGAGGATTTCGTCCAGAAGAAAGGGCGATTGATGCGCCAGGACGTAATGGAGATTATCAAAAATATGCCCTCCTCCAATGTCACCAATTATATCTTCTCAAATGAAGCAGGGCAAGGTTTTTCTAACAAGGTCAAAGATTGGGGAATGAATCGTCCCAGTAATAGCAATGGAGCAGCCTATGCAGACCTGGACAATGACGGAGACCTGGATCTGGTCGTAAATAATGTGAATAAAGCCGCATTCCTTTATGAAAACACTAGCGATCAGCTTGAAAAGGCTCATTACCTTCGAATTGAATTAGCAGGAGACGGGAAAAATACTGCTGGCATAGGAGCAAGAATCTCTGTTTACACCCAAGCAGGGATACAGACCCTGGAGCAATATCCTTCCAGAGGTTATCTATCTTCGGTAAGTCAGATTTTACACATAGGCCTGGGAAATCAAACATCCGTAGATTCTCTTCACATCTTTTGGCCCAGCGGAAAAGAGGAAATTATCAAGTCTGTACAAGGAGACCAAAAAATAATTCTGTCAGAAAAAAACGCCTCTAACTATCAGGAAATTCAACTAGAGAAACAAAGCCTTTTCACAGAAAAGACCTCCTCTATTCGCTCCTCAGACAAAGCTCTTACCTATCGAGATTTCGACCGACAACTCCTTCTCATCAGTGAGCTATCGCATGAAGGCCCTTGTATGATACAAGGAGATGTAAATGGAGATGGAGCAAATGACCTTATCCTGGGTGGAAACCAAAACCAAGCCAGTCGCTTATTTATCAATAATGGAAGAGATCGATTTCAGGAGAAAAGAATTTCTGCTTTTGCAACTGATAAGGCCTTTGTAGATGCTGCTATGGATTTATTAGATGTTGACCGTGATGGTGACATAGATCTCTACATTGCAAGTGGAGGATACCATGATCTAATGCCTACAGATAAGGCTTTACAAGATCGACTTTACCTAAATGACGGTAAGGGTAATTTTACTAAAGCAATAAATGCGGTCCCTGATATTTCCAGTAGTTCAGGTGCAGTAGCTATTGGAGATATCAATGGAGATGGAAATCCAGACATTTTTGTAGGAGGAAGAGTAATACCCGGTGCCTATCCGGAAATACCACAATCTTACCTCTTAGTCAATGATGGCAATGGAAAATTTGAGAATAAAATAACAGACTTCCTACCTGAGCTTGAAAAAGGGGGAATGATCACCGATGCACAATTTGCAGACCTGAATGCCGATGGAGTGGATGAGTTGATTGTTGTAGGGGAATGGATGCCCATCCTGATTTATGAGAAAACAGGAAATGAATGGACCCATCAAAGCACAAAATACTTGGGCAAATCTTATAAAGGTTGGTGGAATAGCCTGAAGATCGCAGATATAAATGGAGATGGCAGACTTGATATTTTGGCAGGGAATGTAGGATTGAATATCCAGTTTAAGGCTTCAGATGAAGAACCAGCTCAATTATACTATAGTGATTTTGATAATAATGGATCGGTAGATCCGATATTCTGCTACTACATCCAGGGCAAATCCTATCCCTTCGTAACAAGAGATGAAATGCTGGGGCAATTGGCAAATTTGAAGTCCAAATACACCTCTTTCGCCAGCTATGCCAACCACCAAATGATCAACATCTTTACTCCTGATGAATTGAAGGAAGTAAGCATTCTAGATGCGAATCATTTGTCAAGCAGTCTCTTCCTCCAAAAGGAGGACGGAAGTTTCAGGTATACCGAATTGCCTAAAGAAGCTCAATATTCTCCCATTTACAGCATCGAAGTCTGGGACATAAATAAAGATGGCAATCAAGACTTGCTGCTTTTTGGAAATAATAGCTTTGCAAAATTGAGGCTGGGGAAATTTGATGCCAATTACGGCCAGTTATTTCTCGGCAATGGAAAAGGGAACTTTACCTATGTCCCACAAAACGAATCCGGCTTCAACATCACAGGCGATGTCAGAGCCAGTCAAATTATCGGAGATGGAATTTACCTCGCAAGAAATTCCGGCTCCCTTTTGTATTATCAATTGAATAAGTGAGGATCATGCAAAAGAAACACCTAAGCAAATTCATAACGATCGTATTAGGGCTCGGCCTTTTTTTTCAGGCTTGTGGGCCCAAACGCAGTTTCAGCGAACAGGAAATTGTTGTGGCCTGGAGTGAAATGACTTTGTACATCACCCAATTTACTCCAGCGAACTCACCTACCTATGCCTCCAGAGGAGTAGGCTATATAGGATTGACAATGTACGAATCCATCGTTCATGGTTTTCCCCCCTATCAATCCATTGCTCCTCAGCTTAATGAATTGGGAGAACTCCCCCAGCCTGATCCGGGTCAAGCATATGATTGGGAAATGGCTCTGAACAGTGGGCAAGCGGAAATCATTCGCAGTTTGTACAATCAAACTTCCGACAAGAATAAGGCAAAAATAGATTCTTTGGAAAAACTGATCTACGATTTTCGCCTTGCTCAGTTGGAAGATAAAAGCATGGCCGAGCCATCGGTCGCTTATGGAAGAGCTATTGCACAACGCATTTTCGAATGGTCTAAAACAGATGGAGGACATAGAGCTTATCTTCGAAATTTTGACAAAAGCTTTGTCCATCCCCAGCATCCCGGCCAATGGAAGCCGCCTCTTTATGCACAGTCTTTTAGTCACAATCCTCTCCATCCCTATTGGGGCGAGAACCGAACTTTCCTCAAAGAAAATGCGGATTTGGAGATTCCCTATATGATTCCGTATGATACCACAGAGGGATCAGAATATTACCAACAATTCATCGCGGTTTATGAAAAGGAGCTCGAACTCACACAAAAGGAGAAAGAAATCGCCATATGGTGGGGGGATGATCCAGACGATACTTTTACCCCGCCTGGACACTCTTTTTACATCGCGAATCTGGTTGTAAGGGCCAAGCAGCCCTCCCTGATTGAGTCTGCAGAGACTTTTGCCAAGGTAGGTATTGCAGTAGCGGATGCCTTTATCAATTGTTGGAAATGGAAATACCACTATTTCTCCGAACGACCTAATACCTTTATTCCTGAATATATCGATCGAAATTGGGAGTCCTTTTGGCCAGATCCTCCTTTTCCAGCTTTTCCTTCCGGGCATGCTATTCAAGCAGCTGCATCAAGCCGGGTTCTGGAAGAGGTCTATGGAAATTCATTCACCTTTATCGATAGCTCGCATGTGGGTCGCGAACGGGATGAAGTGAGAGATGTGGACTTTGTGGAAAGGCCTTTTGAAACCTTTTGGGGAGTAGCTATAGAAACTGCTGATTCGAGATTTTTCGGAGGTATACATACCCCGCAGGACAATGAGGTCGGATTAACAGAAGGGACTCGCATTGCCAAACACGTAACGGATTTGAAATGGAAAAAATGAGCCTAAAATACTGGGGAATCATGCTTCTCTTTCTGATTCCTGTGAGTAGCTTTTCCCAATACGAAAAATTTGAAGGCCCAATGGCCTTTACAGATATCACTGATACTGCCGGTATCAATCATCAGTTTAAGGTGTATGAAGGGATGTTTGGTGGGGGAATATGTGTCTTTGATTACAATAATGATGGCTTTGAGGATTTATTCATTACCAGCGGGATGAATGATGATGTCCTTTATCACAATAATGGTGACGGAACTTTTATCAATATCTATGAAGGTTCAGGATTGGAAGATAGCAGAGCTTTTGTAACCCAGGGAGTAGCTGGAGCAGATGTGAACCGTGATGGATGGACAGACCTATTTATCACTACCATCACGGTCAAAGATACCGCAAACAAAATTCCACGGGCCATGAATCTCCTCTTCCTTAATAAGGGAGATAATACCTTCAGAAATGCTACCGAAGAGTTTGGCCTTGACGAACTCATCACCTTCAGTACAGCACCCAACTTCGGGGATTTTAATGCTGACGGATATCCGGACCTGTTCGTAGGAAATTACTTCCACGAATACGAAGGCGGATTAGACCACATTAGCGACGCAACCATTGTCAACGAACACCAGACAGCTAAAGGGCATTTGCTCCTTAACAAAGGCGGGAAAAGCTTTGAAAACGTCTATGAAGACTATGGACTAAGCCATAAGGGATTTGGATTTGGCGGAGTCTTTACGGATTTCGACAATGATGGAGATCAGGATCTTTTTGTCAATCATGATTTCGGTTACAAAAGAACTCCTGACCTTTTGCTCGAAAACCTCTATCCCAAAAAAGAATTCAGAGATGTAGCCGATGAGTACAATATGGATTTGAGGATCAATTCCATGGGTACTGCCATAGCGGATATCAATGAGGATGGTCTTTTGGACTACTACATCTCCAATATCAAATTTAACTGGTTCATGTTGAGTCAGGGAGAAGGAAAGCCTTATAGAAATAAACTGAAGGAAAGAGGACTGAAATATTTCGCCATCAGTTGGGGTAGCAATTTCGCTGACTTTGACCAGGACGGAGATATGGATCTTTATGTCTCCAATGGTGATTTGAATCCCTATTGCACGCCTATGGGAAATTTTTATTTCGTCAATGAAGGAGGGCAGTTTACAGAGGAAGGTTTGGCGAAAGGCGTCAAAGACTATGGGATCGGAAGAGGTTCGGTCATTTTTGATATTGAAAATGATGGAGATATGGATATACTGGTAGTCAATCAACAAGCGGTCAGCCATTATCCCATACCAACCACCACCCGACTCTACCGTAATGACTCCACTAAGGGGAATTGGATGAAAGTAGCTCTTAAGGGAATAGATGCAGAACGTCATGGTCTGGGCTCAAGATTAGAGCTATATGTAGATGGGAAGACCATGCTTAGAGAAATTGACGGAGGAGGTTCCAGTCATATGTCCCAAAATTCCAGGATTGCCCATTTCGGTTTGGGTAAGGCAGAGCAAATTGACTCGATCGTGGTGAAATGGACTGGAGGAAATGTACAGGTAGTAAAACCGAAGGGAGTAAATCAATTGGTAAAAATTCAAGAAATACCTACACCCAAAAGAAGTTTCCCCTGGTATTATGTACTCATAGCAGCCCTTATTGGAGGCGTAATTTATGGTGTATCGAGAAGCAGGCGAATAGATGCAGAATAGAATCAAAAAATAAATCGCTGACTATCAGCATTTTAAATAATACATCTCATCTATAACAAAAGTGCGCAAAAAGACTGCGCACTTTTGTTTTTGCTTTGTATTGTAAGCAAAAGAAAAAAGACATGAAACTCACAGGAACAGAAATTTTGACACTTGGATATCCAGAAGGAAAAGTAATTGGAATCATCCTTGAATGCGTGTCAACCTATTTCACTGAAGAAGAAAAGGACCAGGCTCTTGCTCAATTGGCTGAAATTCTTGAAGCACCAGAGAAGTTTTGGGAAGATGAGAAGTTCGCTTCTATTGCGGAAGAATTGACCAAGCCAAAAGATACCACCCTCTCTTTAAATAAAAAGGTTTTATCATACAAAATCTACGGAAAGGAAGGGATAGAGGAAGGAGCTTTAAAGCAGATTGATACAGCTATGAGGCTACCGGTTGCTGTAGGTGGCGCTTTGATGCCAGATGCCCACCAGGGATATGGATTGCCGATTGGAGGCGTTCTAGCTACTAAGAATGCTGTGATCCCCTATGCAGTTGGAGTCGACATTGGATGCAGAATGTGTATGACCTTATATGATTTCCCAGAAAGCATCCTCGAGGATAAGAAAGCGAATCTGAGAAAAATGTTGATAAACAACACTCGATTTGGGAGAAAGACTTTCAAGAAGAAAATAGGTCATGAGGTGATGGAAAACCCTTTGTTCAAGGAGGTGAAAGTCATCAAGGATTTGAAAGATAAGGCCTATAGCCAATTAGGTACGTCTGGAGGTGGAAACCATTTCGTGGAATTTGGAATCACAGAGATTTTGGATGAAGAAAACGAATTTGGATTGCCCTTGGGTAAATACCTAGCTGTTCTCTCCCACTCTGGTTCCAGAGGGTTTGGTGGAACTTTGGCCAACTACTATACAAAGCTGGCTCGTGATATCTGCAAACTTCCACAAGAGGCCAAGCATTTGGCCTGGTTGGACCTGGATACAGAGGCCGGACAAGAATACTGGATGGCCATGAATCTAGCTGGAGATTATGCTTCTGCCTGCCACCAGCAAATCCATGAGCGCATGGCGGTTGGTTTAAGAGCAACACCATTGGCAACCATTGAAAACCACCACAACTTCGCCTGGAAAGAACTGGATGCCAAGGGTAATGATATCATTGTCCACCGTAAGGGAGCAACTCCAGCTGGCAAAGGAGTACTGGGAGTAATCCCAGGATCTATGACCGCCCCAGGCTTTATTGTCAGAGGAAAAGGAAACCCGGAATCAATCAATTCTGCTTCGCATGGAGCTGGTAGATTGATGTCCAGAACCAAAGCCAAAAACTTGTTGGATAAAGCTGAAGTAGCGACTTTCCTCCAAAAAGCAGGCGTTGAAGTAATCGGTTCAGGACTGGATGAAGCTCCAATGGCTTATAAAGACATCCATCAAGTCATGGATCATCAAAAAGACTTGGTTGAAGTGGTTGCACAATTTCAACCCAAGATCGTAAGGATGTGTGGAGAAAACGCCTTTAGAGAATCCGACTGATCTTCTTATTCGACACAATCATGAATGTTGATGTATAAAGCTGTAGCACCGAAGTAATTCCGCTTCGGTGCTCAAATAATTTTGAGGGAATCCTTAGCAAGAAATTGACTAACACAGACAAAAATTTCCATTGATTACTCCTGAATTAAGAAAATATTAAAAAATTTCGAACCAAATTCTCCTAGAAAATTCCATAGTTTGTACATATGCATTATCTTGCAAATGATTTAGGAGAGCTGAGCAAATATCAAGATTTATAATCGCACGCTTTTTCTCCTGGCCAGATTTAAGTAAAGGTGTTGCACGAGTTAGCTTTGTTTTCCATTCTACAAAAATCTCTCGCCTTTGTAGCAGCTTATCTAAACAAATTCCCTGGTAATGACGGGAATTATAAATCGAGTGCAACGTATACCCCAAAAACTGAATTATGACAGATGTAACACTTATTGAAAAAGCTGCAGCTTGGGCAAAAAGCCAGGGTTTTGATCAGATAAAAGCAAATTCTGAGGGGTATGAAACCCCTACCCAATACACCATGAAGGATCAGGACAAAACCTATACTCCTGACCTTACTGGTATCTTTCTGGGTAGAAAGAATTATGTTGAAGTCATAACCAAGACCATGGACAAAGAGTTTCTAGTTTCCAAATATAAGTTGCTGAGTACCCTTGCCAAGGTTAAAAATGGACAATTCATCCTGCTTGCTCCAACTGGCCATAAAAGTTTTGCAGATAAGATGGTAGAAGATCACCAGCTAAATGCAAAAGTACACCGACTCATCGGTTAATAATTTTTTCTCAGGAATTATTTCACGTAATTGCAAGCAAAGATGCTTATGAAGCCATCTTTGATCACTCGTAGCTATAGGGGTTTTTTGAACACCATCTTGCCTTAGAATAGACAGAGTACTGATTCAGAGAGCTTTATATACATTAAAAGGTCTTCCCATGATGACCTTGTGGTTTCAACAGAGGCTTCAAAAAATATTGGGGCAAAAAAGATAAACCACTAAATTCCATTCACCGGCTACAAGTCCACAAATAAAAACTATATGCTAATCGTAAGAAAAGGAGTAAATGAAACGGTAGATAGACTGATCAGAAGGTATCGCAAAAAGCACAAGGATACCCAGATGATGCGGGAGATCAGAAAGCGCCGTGAGTTTGTAAAACCATCTACCAGACGTAGAGAAGAAGTGGCAAAGGCAAGATACAAGCTTAAAAAGCAGAATGAAGGAGCCTAGGAATTGGCGCCTACTATCTTAACGAGAAACGGCAAGTCATTAATTGCTTTTAATATCACAAAATCATAACTCAGCCGCAAACTACGAATCATTTATAGATATTTAATTTCCCGGAAATTAATGTCTCAATGATAATTTTGCACCAATTGGTCAGGGGCTCTGATGGGGGACCGATATATACAGAAACTGATTTTAGCCGCTTTGTTGTTGAACCCTGGAATGGAGTTTCTGCGGCACTTTTTCTCCTCATAGTTATTTATTGGATCACGAAGCTTAAGGGTCACTGGAAGGAACGCTGGTTCCTGAGCGCCTGCGTAGGAATACTTACCATCGGAGGTATTGGTGGGACCTTATATCATGCTTTTCGGGTTTCCCAGGTTTTTCTACTTATGGACTGGGTTCCAATTTTAATTCTCTGCCTTGCCGGTAGTGGATATTTTTTTTACCTCTATCAAAGAAAGTGGTGGGGACCCTTTATTTGGCTAAGTGGGGCTTTTTTAATCATGGGAGCCAATTATACCTTGTCCCGCAATCTGGCTTCCCTTCCTGAGCAATTTTCCATTAATTTTGGATATTTCCTTATGGCCCTGACCATCCTGGTCCCAACATACTTATTATTAAACAAAACTCACTTTAAAGCAGCTAAATGGGTACTCTATGCCCTTATAGCCTTTGCACTCGCACTTTTTTTCCGCATTTCAGATGGCTGGGGATTATTACCTATGGGTACTCACTTTCTCTGGCATGCCTTCGGGGCCTTTGCAGCTCACAATATGTTGATGTATTTGTATGAGGTGGAAGAGATAGCAATTGCCTGATATTTTTAAATTACACTAGGGCTATTTCTATAAAGCTTATTTGTACTTGTAAGAAACAGCGCCCTCTCCAGAAATCTACTTGCCAATAAAAAAAGTGATTTTAATTGATTATCAGGAATTTAATTTATGCAAGGTACAAATAAGCACAAACTAAAAGTCCTGAACAGATCGAACAATCTCTAATCCATTTACCTTCTCGAAGTGGGCATCATAGGTGAAAACTGGCAAATCCAATTGCATGGCCATAGCTGCTATCCACATATCATTCGTAGGAATAGGTGTTCCATTTTCTCGAAGCATTTTATAGATATTTGCATAAGCCTCGGAAGTCTGCGCATTCACACTTAGAAATAAGACTTTGCTTTCATCCAAAAATTCACGCAGCTCTTCTAAGTTTTTTTTATACCTACTTCCTAAACTGAAACCTGCAAGTAGTTCACCTAATACGATAGAAGAAAAAATAATGCTCTCAGCCTTGATAATTACTTCTACTGCTTCTTCATCTCCTCGCTTAAACGCTGAGTATGCATTGGTATCAATAACAAAGGATCGGTTTACTTCCACAGGTCTGGATCAATTTCCCCAAAAGCCTTGGTACTTTCCTTGAATTCCGATAAATCATCGGAAGACCAGGTTCCAGCCAATGCAGCAAGTTTCGAAGATTTTGCAAATTGTGTTTTTCTAGGCGGGAGTCCTAAAAATTGTAATAATGCCTCTTTAAGAAGGTCAGAAACATCCAATCCACGATGCCTCGCCTCAATTTTCAGGCGAAGAAGTAATGAAGGATCAATATGTGGAATTTCATGTCTCATAATACAAATATACGATTTTTGTAATTAAGGGATTTGAAAGAGGAGAAAGATTTATCTTTCGGGCTTCTACTTCCCAATACAAAACTTCGAGAAGATATTCCCCAATACCTCATCCGTACTGATCTCTCCGGTTATCTCACCGATGTGATGCAATACGGTACGGATATCAATGGACAACAAATCTCCGGAAACCCCCATTTCCATCGCTCGCTGAACATCATACAAGGCCGTTTCTGCTTTTTGTAAGGCAGAAAGATGACGAGCATTGGAGATCAGGGTTTGGCCCTCACTGATGTTGGAGAAATTGTTGACAGCATCGACCATGAGGGAACGGAAGGTATCCATATGTAGCTTGTCTTTGGCCGAAATGATGATCCAGGGATATTGGCCAGCAGTATCATTATCATATTGCTGTGCATAGGCTTTAGGATCAGCTAGGGTATCCAGCTTATTTCCAATGGAAAGTACCTGTATGTCATCTGAGAGCTCGAGACTATTGATGAAAATCGCTGCCTGCTCAGGATTTTCTGATTGGCAGTCGAAAAGGTAGATAAGTAAAGAGGCACTTCGCGCCAATTTTAAGGTTCGTTTTACTCCCTCAGCTTCAATTACATCCTCTGTTTCTCTAACTCCGGCTGTATCCATGAGGCGAAATTCGATACCATCGATCACAACGCGGTCTTCAATTACATCCCGCGTAGTACCCGGGATATCTGAAACAATGGCTCTATTGTCATTTAAGAGCGTATTGAGCAAGGTAGATTTGCCGGCATTGGGCTTTCCTATGATGACGGTTGGAACTCCTTGTTTGATGGCATTCCCCAAACGGAAGCTTTCGATCAAAACCTGTACTTTTCTCAACATCTCCTCAACTAATATCTCTAGTTGGGTCCGATCTGCAAATTCGACATCCTCTTCCCCAAAATCGAGTTCTAATTCAATCAGGGAAGTAAAATTGAGTAATTGCTCACGCAATGCTTTTAGTTCAGAAGAAACGCCCCCTCGCATCTGATTCATCGCCAGCTTATGTGCGCCCGCAGACTGAGAAGCAATGAGGTCCGCTACTGCTTCCGCCTGCGCCAAATCCATAGCTCCATTCAGGTAGGCCCTTTGGGTAAATTCACCCGCTTTCGCCAGTCGAGCTCCCTTCTCCAACATCAAGCCTAATACTTCCCGTAAAATGAAGGGACTCCCATGACATGAAATTTCTACTACTTCTTCTTTGGTAAAAGATCGAGGTGCGCGAAAAACCGTTACCAGTACTTCGTCCAGGATTTGTTCTTCCCTTTTTATCTGCCCAAAGTGAATGCTATAGCCCTCTGCCTTAGAAAGGTCTTTGCTAAAAACCCCATCTACAATCGATATCGCATCGGTACCAGATACCCGAATTACTCCTAAGGCTCCGGAGCCTTGCGGCGTACTGATAGCGACAATGCTGTCCTCATGATGAATCATGGGGCAAATATAAAGAAAGTAGAGACGTGTTCTGGTGTTCTCGTGGGTTGGGGGGTAAGTGTTGTAGTGTCGTTATTAGTATCCGATAGCTCCAACTACCGCAAGCCAACACTAAAACACTACCAGAATACGTGAACACTAGAACACATAAACACGTCTTAGTCTTACCCTTGATGTTGCTCGCGCAACAAATCATTTACAGTCTTGACCGGATTGAAGGTAATGATAGGAACCTCTACGAAAAGGGTGATCCAGTTGGACATAGCACCATTCCAAAGGCCGGGAAGTTCCTGGGCTTTGAGGTCGCGTCCGTATTTGGACTTGCTAGAGATAAATCCTGTTTGTGGATCGGTAAATTGGTTAAGGTCGAAAGCCTTGCCATGACGATCTCGGGTAGCGCAGACCAGATCCACAGGGTTGAAGTGGGTGGCATGCTGCATTTGACTCAATTGAGCCTGATCATTTTTATCGATCTGCGCAGACTCTGCTATTTGAAGAGAAACGCTGCCATCTGGATTCCAGGCCCAGAAAGGTCCGCCACCGGGCTCACCTTCATTTTTTACCATACCACAAACACGGATGGGGCGATTCAGCTTTTGGACAAAGTAATTTTTCTTTTCCTCAACTCCCCAGTCTTCATAGCCTTTGGGAGGCCTGACACAAAGTTCGTTTTGGAGGAAACTTTCAATTTCTTTAAGGATTTTCTCTTCTCCATTCTCTATGCGCTCCAGATAGGTGAAGATGCGCTTCTGGTAATTCAGGATGACTCCAGCCAAAGCTTTCTTATAAAAGTAGGTCTGGGTCTTGATCAAATCTGGAACTACATTATCTACATTCTTAATGAAAATAATATCAGCATCAATTTCATTGAGGTTTTCGATCAACGCTCCATGGCCCCCAGGTCTAAATAAGATCCTTCCATCTTCTTCGCGGAATGGATTGTTTTCCAGGTCGACGGCTATGGTATCTGTAGAAGGCTTCTGAATAGAGTAAGAGATGTCAAAATGCAGATTGAATTTTTCCTCATAGACTGCTTTCACCTGTCTCACCAAAGCTTCAAATTTTGGCAGATGTTCAGGTGAAACCGTAAAATGAAGGTAGGCGGTCCCTCCTTCTGCAGCTCCATAATTTGCGGCTTCTACCAAATGCTCTTCTACTGGCGTTCGTGCACCATCTCCATAGGAATGGAACTTTAAAAGGCCTTTGGGTAGGCTACCATATGATAGGCCATCTTCTTTGAGAAGTTTATTTAGAATTTCTACATGACGATTTTCTTCTATCAATGATTCCAGGCTACTTCCATTGAAGCTAGCGTCTAAATCAGTGGCAAAAGCGAAATCACGAATTCTATTGAAAAAGCTTCTCAGTGCGGCATTATTTTCATCCATCAATGCCTCTAAAACGCCATTTTTCCCTTCATATGCAGCGGCAAAAGCAAACAAAGCTTTAAACATCCTACTTGCAGCTCCTGAGGCAGGAACGAATTTAACTACTTTTTTTCGGGAGAGTTCTTCTTCGTATTTCGCAATATAAGGAGCAATTCCATTCTCACTTAAACGAATGATACCATCTCCAATTGTTGCAGCTTTTACAACTCTCAGGAAAGGAAATCCGTGTTTGAAGTTCTCTATTTGCTTTTCTATTGCGGCAAGGCTACTACCTCTTTCTTCTATTTGACGGAGATCGGCGTCTGTGAACATAGAGTGTGTTTTGAAAATTCGTCTGCAAAAATAAAGCCGAATGGCCAAAGTTCCAGTAATAAATCAGTCTTTATGTTTCAATATCTTTCACACATCTGAAACCGAGATGAAACAAGGCCGATTCTGGAGAGGTTCCAGATCTTCCAGAAACCCTGTATCCATGACAAAAACCGGGCTCACACATGAAGGATCCCCCTCGCATAACGCGTTCTCTCTGGCCCGGAGTTGTCTCAATATATTTACCATCTTTGCCATACATTTTATACCAATCCTCACACCATTCCCATACATTGCCAGCCATGTCTGTAAGTCCCAGAGGAGTAGTACCAAATTTACCTACAGGAGAAGTATAAAGGAATCCATCTTTTTCTTCATTTACAAAAGGAAAAGACCCCTGCCAATAATTTGCCTTATAAACCCCTTTGACTTTTATTTCTTCTCCCCAACTGTATTGTTGGCGTGAATTATCTCCATTTCTGGCGGCATGCTCCCACTCTACTTCTTTGGGAAGTCTTTTTCCGGCCCATTTGCAATAGGCACGTGCATCATTATAAGAGACTTGGGTAACCGGATGATTATCTGCTGCTTTGCCTCCTTCAGGGCCTCTGGGAAATTGCCAGTTTGCCCCATTTACCAAATGCCACTCCTTCTGACCGCGCATATCATGGACTATACTATTGCCAAATCTTTCAGCTTCCGTTTTATAGCTTGTCGCTTCTACAAATTTGCGGTATTGCCCAACGGTAACCGGGCTTTTGTCCATATAAAAGGAATTCAGCTTGTGAAAACTGGTAGGCTTTTCTCTGGGCAAGCCTTCAATGGAGCCTAATTCAATCTCACCTGCAGGAATTTTAATCATTCCTTCATAAGGATTATCAAAAGACTCGGGTATAATCTTTTTTATATCCGCTTCTACCGCAGCCATATGGGCCTGCATGGGATTCGGAGGAGCTACCGATTCGGGAGGCGTTTGATCGACTATCTGAGCATTTGCCTGTTTCTGATCACAAGCAATAAAAAAATTACCCATGAGTAGAAGTAGCGTGATGACATAAAAGGATAGAGATCCTCTTGAATTTGAACACATAGAGAGTTAATTGCTAATTAAATTTAGCGATTTCTTTTCCTAAAATTTACCCTAATTGGAAGGAATATAAAAATATTTATTCCACAGCGGAACTATGCTGTTTCAGCGCTTCCAGCCATTTGTCATAAGCTTCCTGGTATTCAGCCGATTTTGAAGAGTCAGGATTGCATTCTTCTAGTAGGCTTAGGCCTTCAAAAGCATCATCAAAGGAGCTGTAATGTCCTACTCCTATTCCAGCGGCACGAGCGGCCCCCTGTGCACCATCAGTATTATACAATTCGATGGGAGTTTGGGTAATACCTGCCAGGGTTTCTCTGAATATCGGGCTGAGAAACATATTGGCTTTGCCGGCACGAATGACGGAAGGATTGATTCCCATTTCTCGCATGATGTCCATACCATATTTAAAGGAGAATACAATACCTTCTTGAGCCGCTCGGATGAGATGAGCGCGCTTGTGGCGATTGAATTCAATCCCGAAGAACTGGCTCCCAGGATTTTCATTACAGAGTACCCGTTCAGCACCATTTCCAAAAGGAAGGATAATTACCCCTTCTGAACCAATGGGTATTTCTTCTGCTTCCTGATTCATTTGCTCATAAGTCAAATGAGAAGCCAGGTTATGTTTTAGCCAGCTATTGAGAATACCGGTACCATTTATACATAGAAGCACTCCCAATCGAGTTTCATCGCCATGATTTACATGAGCGAAAGTATTTACCCGAGACTGAGAATCATAACGTACGGTATCACTCACCCCATAAACTACTCCAGAAGTACCAGCGGTAGCCGCAATTTCCCCCGGACGCAGCACATTTAGGGACATGGCATTATTGGGTTGATCACCGGCCCGGTAAGTAATAGGAATTCCCGGCTTTAATCCCAATACATCTGCTGCCTCTGCACTCAATTCACCCTGTCTGGAAAAAGTATCTACCGTCTCTGGAATGAGGGATTCATCAATGCCATAGTGGTCCAGTAGCATTTGCGCAAGTGCATTCTCTTTAAAGTTCCAGAAAATCCCTTCCGACAAGCCAGAAACTGTAGTTCGAATATCTCCACTGAGCTTCATGGCGATAAAGTCTCCCGGAAGCATGATTTTATGAATCTTTTCATAAATCTCCGGCTGATTTTCCTTTACCCACTTTAATTTGGATGCAGTAAAATTGCCGGGAGAGTTGAGGAGATTGACCAAAGTTTTTCCTACCCCAATACTCGTAAACGCCCGCTTTCCAATTTCTACTGCTCTACTATCACACCAAATGATAGAAGGACGTAATACTTGCTGATCCTTATCAACGACTACAAGGCCATGCATTTGATAAGAAATACCGATGGCCCCGATTTGAGAGGTATCGAGTCCATCGGTTTGAAATAATTCTTTGCATACTTCCTGGATACAGCTCCACCAGGTTTCCGGGTCCTGTTCGGCCCAGCCTGCCTGTGGGGCATGGATCTGTAATTCTTTCTGAGGGTAAAAGCCGCTTGAAAGTACTTTACCTGAATTTCCATCCAAAACAGCTCCCTTTACTGAGGAACTACCTATATCCAATCCTAGTAGTAGCATAAGTTCATATTTGCTTATCCGGCATAGTCAGCCAGGTAGGCGACCGCCTGATTGTATACATTTTCGCCGGTATAGCCCAGCTTTTCATCCAATACTGTATAAGGTGCAGAATGACCATAGTGATCCAAGCCGATAACCTTTCCAAACGGACCTACCAGCCCCTGGAGGGTAACAGGAAGTCCCGCAGTCATTCCCATTACAGGTATACCTGAAGGAATTACGCTTGCTTGGTAGTCAGCGGATTGCTCACGAAAACGTCCTTCAGAAATAGCCGAAACTACTCGCACTTTCAATCCTTTTTCCGCCCTCAATTTATCGGCTCCATCTATCAAAGTCGCAACTTCTGATCCATTCGCTACAAAGATGATATCTGGAGTTTCTTCTGTATCCTGAACTACATAAGCTCCTTTTTCGGCTTGGAGCGCAGAAGTATACGCATCTCCTTCTACCGGAAGATCCTTAATATTTTGACGAGAAAGAATAAGGCCTGTCGGCGTAGAGGTATTTTCCATGGCCATTTTCCAGGCTACCGTCGTCTCATGAGCATCTGCAGGCCTCAAAGCGAGGAAACTGCTTTTGCCAGAGTGATTTTTCAATTGCTCCAACAAGCGAATCTGTGCCTCTTGCTCAACCGGTTGGTGAGTAGGTCCATCTTCTCCAACACGGAAAGCATCATGCGTCCAGACATACTTCACAGGTAATTCCATAAGAGAGGCCAGACGAATGGCAGGCTTCATATAGTCGGAAAATACAAAGAAGGTTGCTACTACAGGAATTACTCCCCCGTGCAATGCCATTCCATTTGCAATTGCCGCCATAGTCAATTCTGACACTCCAGACTGCAAAAATGCTCCGCTGAAATCTCCTTTTTTGAAGGTTGTAGTTTTATTGAGGAAAGCGTTGGTTTTATCACTATTGGAGAGGTCGGCAGAAGAAACAATCATATTGCCTACCTGCTCTGCAAAGTGGGCCAGCACTGTACCAGACGCATTACGTGAAGCGCTATTGGCTTTTTGCTCGATAGCAGCATAATCTATCGCTGGAACCTCTCCTTTCAAATAGCTATTTAGTTTTGCTGCTGCTTCTGCATTTGATGCTTCCCATTCTGCCTGAGCAGCTCTTTTTACAGCTACTTCTTTACGACGGCTTTCTTTTACAGCAGCATACATATCAGCTACTTCCGGGAAGATTATAAAAGGATCTTCAGGATTTCCTCCAAGATTTGCAATGGTTTTTGCGAAAGATGCTCCCGCTTTACTCAAGGGTTGTCCATGAGTTTCCACTTCTCTTTCAAAGCTTTCTCCTTCTTCGGTAACAGCTCCCTTTCCCATGATCGTTTTACCGATAATCAGAGAAGGACGATCTGTTTCTGCTATAGAATCTCTTAATGCGCTGCGAATAGCTTCTGGATCATTTCCTTCAATAGTGATCACATGCCAACCCCAGGCTTCGTATTTTTTACCCGTATCTTCATCCATGGCATCAGCTACTACAGAAGACAACTGGATATCATTGGAATCATAAAACATGATGAGATTCCCCAATCCCAAGAATCCGGCAATTCTTCCGGCTCCTTGAGAAATCTCCTCCTGAATACCTCCATCAGAAATGAAAGCAAAAGTTCTATGAGCAGTCCACTCTCCAAAACGATCTGCAAGGAAACGTTCTGCGATAGCAGCACCTACCGCAAAGGTATGTCCCTGTCCCAAGGGTCCAGATGTATTTTCAACGCCTCTGGCTATATCTACTTCTGGGTGTCCGGGAGTAGGAGATCCCCACTGGCGGAAATTTTTGATGTCCTCTATGGAGTAATTGCCCAAAAGCCCTAAAACAGAGTACAGCATAGGCGACATATGCCCGGGATCCATGTAAAATCTGTCCCTGAATGGCCAGTGATTATCATCGGGATCAAAATTGAGAAACTCAGAGAACAAGATATTTACGAAATCAGCTCCTCCCATAGCTCCTCCGGGATGACCCGATTTGGCTTTCTCTACCATAGCAGCAGAGAGGATACGAATGTTGTCGGCAGCTTTGTTGGAAATTGCTGTATCTAGCGTGGGATAGGTAATTTGCTCTGACATAGAGTTGTGTTATTTATTTGGCGCAAAATAACAAAGGAATTTCACGAATTGCTATCCTTTATCAGACACTTTTTCATCTTTTCACAAAGGACCTTAAATAGCCGATCATCCTCTTCTGTTCAGGATCAGTTTCGCTGAGCAAATTATACAAAAAACACTTATGGTCAAAACGACCTTTAGCTAAATTGATTTTTTTCACTTTTCCAGTTCATCAAAATAAACCCTCTTATGATCTGGAAGTAGGTCTGGATGAAAGATACTCACAAGATCTTTCAGGATAAGATGAGGATTGATAACGCCTGATTCCCAATAATCATTTCCCCCAGTTGGCAAGGCTCGTTTATAATTATGATAAACTTTCTTGTTTTGGACGGACGAAAAATCTGAAAATCTTTCATCCTGGACAATGAGGGATTTGTAGGACCTTATAGCTCCAGGACTGATCCAAATTACTGCTTCCAGCCCTGCAGGATACACCGCTTCAAAAGAAAGGGGAATACTTGCGGTTCCCTCTTGATCCTTCCAATAATAGTCAGCTCCGGCATCCTGATATAATTTAGCCATATAGCTATCTCCTCCTGGAACTGACCAAATAGCTTTAAAAGGCAAGCTACTTATAATCATAGGCTTCTTCGACATAGGTTTAACCTGAGAAACTACCTCCTGATAAATCTGATCTATTTCGGCGAAAATACTATCTGCTTTTGCCCCTTTCCCTAGAAGTGCCCCAAATACTTTTATCCATTCTGCTCTTCCGAGGATATTGTACTCCTGCCATTCTGCTAATGGTAAGGTTTTAGTTCCAAGAGAGGCAACTTGTTCTAATTTTGCAGATTGAGAGCCGGGGAAAGCTGAATAAAGAAGGATCTCCGCCTCGATTTTTAAGGCTTTTTCTACATCCAGATTAGGGCCTCCTCCCAATTCTATCAGCTCATTTTGATTCAATTTATCCCTTATAGCAGTACTGTAAACAAAATCGCCCTGATCTATTGCTACAAGTTTATCCAGAGCATTTAGCCTTTCAAGCATGGCTGCATAAGGACTTGCCAACGAAATTATTTTGTCAACGGGAATTTCTATTACTTCAAGAGCATGCTCATCCTTTTCTATGGATACAGATTTGGGAACTAACTGATAAGTCAGGGTATCTACTGCCTTTTCATAATGCCTAAAGAAATGAAGGAGCTGGTAGTCACCTTTTTCTTCTATGTCAAAGCCACGAGCATATATTACCGAATTTCCCTCAGTACTGCTTTCTATCGGAGGAGCTTGTTTACAGGATAAAAAAAAGCACAGTCCCATCAGGATGACGAGACTGTGAATATAAATTTTCGATGAGAAGTCTTTATTTGAGAGCATGCCTAAAATTAGGCAAAAAGTCTTGCATAATACTCATCAGCCATACGGTCAGAATCAAAAAATGGAACTACATCCTTCATCCCATTTTTCACAACCTCCCACCACTTTCCATCTTCAGAATAATAGGTAGGAATGATCTCGCTGGTCAACACACGCATCAAGTGATGATAGTCATGCTCATCCTGTATCTCGATAGATTGAGTTACGTCCGCTTCAGGGATGATGTAGCAGTTTTCTCCATGCTTGGCAAATTCTGGAATCCATCCATCGTTTACGGATAAGTTTACTGAGCCATTCATAGCTGCCGTCATTCCGCTTGTTCCTGAGGCTTCCATCGGTCTACGTGGCGTATTCAACCATATATCTGATCCTTTTTTAAGGGCGGCGGAAAGGTTCATTTCATAACCTGTGAGGATGGTCGCTTTATCACTAAGGCGTGTTAATTGAACCAAACGATTGAAGGTGTCCTTGGCTGACTCATCATGTGGATAAGGTTTACCTGCCCAGATTACCTGAATAGGGTCTTTGGCACGCATCAGTAGTTCATAAAAACGGGTATGATCTCTCAGAATCAAGTCTGCACGCTTATATCCTGCAAATCTTCTTGCCCAAACAATGGTAAGAAGGTCCGGGTCAAATATTTTACCCGTTTGATCAGCTACGATTTTAAAAAGCTCTTCTTTCATTTCACGTTTACGAGCCTTCAAAGCATCCTTATCATCGGCGTCCAGAGCAGCTTTCAATTCTTTATCCTGCCAGTACTTTTGATTTTGAGAATTGGTAATCCCAATAATCTCTGGCTTTTTCTTTACACCCGACCACATTTCATTTGAAACCTTTGCGTGTAATTGAGATACCGCATTTGACTTACCAGCCATAGTTAGGGCAGCAGGTGTATAGCCAAAATTATCTCCTTCTGTATCGGTGATCTTACGTACCGTATCCAGATCCAGACCATCAAAGAATCCCATTTTATCCAGCAGGTTGATGTCATGCTCTTCATTACCAGCTTTCACCGGGGTATGGGTCGTGAATACCAGTTGATCGGAAAGTTTCTTCAGGTCTTTGGATTGCTTGTATAGATGAAATGCCATAGGAAGGGCGTGAGCCTCATTCATATGGTAAACATCTGCTCCCCCAAGGGCTTGAACAACTTTTGCTCCACCGATACCCAATACAATACTCTGTGCAATACGAGCAGCCAGGTTGGGATCATACAGATGATGGGTAATGCTGCATGAAAGGTAATCGTTGAGGTTTTCACGGTCCGTACTCAGCAAGTACATAGGTACAGTGCCAAATACTTCTGGAGCAAGATAGAAAGCTTGTACATTTACGGTATGTCCGTTTATTTCTACAGGAAAAATCAGGTCTGTTTCCTCCAGAAATGAATAATAGCGCTCACGAGAAAGAACTTTCATGGCGCTATTATGGTCTCTTACCTGGTCATAATAACCAAGTTTCCAAAGCATGCCCACCCCGATCATATTTTGCTTGAGCTCATAGCCGCTTCGCATATGTGATCCAGCCAGGTATCCCAGTCCTCCGGAATAGATTTTCAGAGCAGTGTCCACTCCAAATTCCATAGAAAAGTAGGCTACTTTTTTGCTATATTTTTTTGGGTAGGTGTAAGGGTGTTCCCATTTGCAATCTTTTTTCATTTACTGCTAAATAATTTGATGGGTTGTTGAATATATCTATCTTTGATATCGGCAAAATTAGAGGCTTTAGGGACAAATACAACACCCATGATCCTCGAATGTTACAAAGTAGCTACAGCGAAATTTCTGGCTGGTTTTTTGCCGAAAAAAAATATATAATTTTGGCAGGATCTGAGTGACCCTTTACAGAGAAGACTGTCTTAATTACATCACGATCTCTGAATATTGGCTTGAGGAATAGAACTGAAATTTAATGACATGAAGGAAAATAAGACATTACCCTCCATGTTCAATGCCAAACACACTAGTATGCAAGCCTTAATTGTCGGGGCTTTCGATGGAATAGGTCAGGATTTTGCGAGGATGGCCGCTCTAAAAGGAAAGCATTTGATAATGGTGGACTCGGATGAAAACAGTCTGATAGAGTCCAGGCAATTGCTTATGCCTACATTTCCCGACACAAGCTTCAAAATCATCGCGGAGGATTTGAGTGGATTTGATAGTGCAGATAATATTTTTGAATCTGTTCTTTTCACCCAGGCTTTCTCTGAAAATGTGGAAAGCATTGGCATGTTGATCAATATCCTTGAGTTCCAATTGCCCTTTGAAGATATAGCAGACTTTCAGGAGGAAGATTTTGGAAAACATCTCGATTTCCTTACCCTTTCTGAATTGACAGAACTTTTCGCCACAGAAATGTTAAGAAATGGGCAGGGAGAAATTCTTAATGTCCTCACGGGACCTGAGAATATGCATGACTGGGCATTGGACCACTACAAAAGTACAGAGCGAATGCTGATGACTTTCTCCAAATCCCTGAATCATAAGGTGAGTCATAAAGGAGTAAGTATTCACGCTTTGTCATACTCTGGTTCAGGATTGGTATTCCTTTCTCCGGATGCAACAGCTGCTCCCGGACAGGCACCTAGTTCGTATTCAATGGATTACGTACAGGAGCTCCTGACCGCGATGAGTTAATTCCTATTTATTTATTGAAAATTTATTTCGGATGGAAAAATCCGAGGGTTTCATTTTTGTAAAAAGAAGAGGGAAAGCAAAGCTCTCCCTCAATGAATCTACCCAATTTAAGAATTGTATGCGTTAAACCAATTCTGATTATACAACGCGACCCAATTCTGAATATTGTAAGGTTTTCATTTTTTTTCTCCTTTCAGTAATATGCCTGGCTCGGTACTAATACATTAAGGCCATTCACAGCGCATAGACGACCAGTGGTACAGAAATACTGCTTGTTAGATTTTTAAAAGTAATTTATTTTTGTTCATGTAATATTTAAATACTAAATTGTACAATAATCACAAGGAACACCTTAACCACCTCCCGAATTCCTAATCAACCATTTACCGATAAGGAAGCTATTTATGAAAAGCTGGCAGGAATTCAGACAAGCCGAACCCCTTCTACAAAGAATCGAACGAAGATTTACTCAACTTCAGGAGTTTGAGAATAAGCATAAAGAAGAATTAGAAAACGAAAGTTCCCAATTCTCCGCAGACGATATTTTTACTGCTAAAAAAGCTTTACTTGAAAGCATCAAAGCCGAAGCAGAAAATCTACCAGGCAAAGTTTACTATTGGCTTTATCCCTTTTACGGTGGAAACTTTTTACAATTGGTAGCTGCTCTGGGAAGTTGCGGAGTAATGGATAAACAAAAAGACGATCCCGAATCCAGGAGCGCCTTTTATAGATTTTTTAGAACCGTTCCTATGAAGGAACGACTGATGCTAGGTCAGAAGCTTGACCAGCCCGAATTAACCGAACAGGCCATCCGCATTCAGCGGAAGATTCAGGCCAAGCGGAACGCTGTGCGTACCCATATAAATAAACACCATTCAAACTAGGGTCGGATACAAAGCGTGTGAGTTACTTATGTTGAATTGAAGTTTGAGATGCCCACTTAGACCGCAGCATCTTTACCGTTCATATAGCGTTTCAAACTTCATACATGAACCAGCTCTCCATTTTAGTTTACTGAGTTCTACTTGTCCGTCTACTTTTACGACTTCGGCATAAAACTCCACGCTCTTGTTCCCCCCTGTTCTTGCATTTCTGTAGGTCACTCCCGCCTTTCCCCAAAGCCTCAGTGTTCCATTTACCGTCATATTCTTAGTAAACTTCAGCTTATTGGTATAAAAGTGAGAAAAACCGTTATGCTCGCAGTTTTTATTGGGATAAAGCTTCTTAAGGTAAGTCTGCAGGCCTTTATTGACCTGTGTCTTAACCTGTTCGTTCGTGGATTGTGCGTGTGTGAGAGAAAAAGGTAATGTGAGGAGGCAGAAAACAAGGATCAGCCCCAAACGATTGATTTTCATAGGTTTCTGTCTTTTTAAGTGTTTATTGAAAATAACACTATTCTCCCATTTACCCTACCAGAAATGTGGAAATAGGCATAAATACTCAAATCAGATAAAACCCCAGGGAAATTATTGAAAAGGGTAAAGCAAGAAGGAATGATTTTCCAGAATCTTTCTTTTCCCATTTCCCTGGTAAATTAAATTGAAGGAAACCGTAGACTACAAGTTGTCCCAAATCGCTATCCTAAGCTGTATTTCCACTAAAAATCAATCCCTTTCTCAACTTTGCTCGCATAAAAATAAAAGCCCGAATGAAGGTTTCATTCGGGCTTTTATTTTTATCTAAGAGATATTATTTCTCATCAAGAATCAACTGCACATATCTTTCAAGTCTCGCAACTTCTTTTTCGTCTACATATTTACCAATCTCTCTACGAAATTGCTCTATATTCTTGTAGGGACGATATTCTTCAAATTCATGAGCCATTTTGTCTCCTACTCCGGGTATTGCCTTTATCTCAGCTTCGGTAGCATTATTCAAATCAACAGGGACGAAAACGTATTGCTCATATCGAGCAATTTCCTCATCATCTACATATTTTCCCATTTCTCTTCTGAATTGCTCCACCTTTGAATAGGGACGATATTCTTCAAATTCATGGGCCATTTTATCTCCTACTCCGGGAACCATTTTAAACTCATCTTCACTAGCCGTGTTCAGGTTCATCGGAACGAAAAGTTTCACTGCCAGTTTTTTCAATGCTTCTGCATCCATTTCATCAAGCATTGCATTGAGGTCTGATTGAGACATGATTGGTCTGGCATCTACAACCGCAGCTACCATTTCATCACTAAGACCCAGTGAGGCTAATTCTTCTTCGCTGGCTTGATTTGGATTCAATACGGCAGCAGCGGTTTCCATAGTTTCTTCTGCCTCAGGAGTTTCCATTTCCATGTTTTCAGCTTCTTTCTCTTTGGTTGTAGATGTTTCTCCACAAGCACTAAAGATCAAGGCCAAAGCCAATAAGCTGATAATTGCTATGTTCTTAAGCATAAGGTGATGTATATAAATTTGGTTAATTATCTGTTTTAGACACGCGAAGGTATAATAATCCTATCATCCCACTGGCCAGCATGGTGCCGGGTGCCAAAGCGGGTGTAGCTCCTTTCAAACTTTCCCAGACAAGCTTCAATCCCGACATGTTGGGATACATTTCCAGTTCAAACTCAATATTTCCTTTGAGGTGAAAGTAAATGCCTAAAGCTGCACTAAGGATAGATAATAGCATCAGTCCATAAAAAATTTGCTCCAAAGTTTTGTTGGGGAAAAGATGAAGCCATCCGATCAGAGCAGAAGAAATAAGGATAAGTACCAAAGGTACCCATTGCCAAAAATCCTCCATATGTTCTAATAGGAATAGTTCGGCTCCAGCCCCAAGGCTGGTTACCAGAAAAGTTGCCAAGATAAAATTGCGCATGTGCCAGGCATTAGTACTGGCAAATATATACTTATTTATAATGATTCTAAATAAGTAGGGAAAATTTTTCCTGTTTAGTTACTTTTGCGCTCTTCTTTAAGCAAATGTTCATCTATTTCATTAATAATGTCAGCAATACCTGTGTAAGCCATCGGTTTTGGGATAAACACCTCTGCCCCCAAATCAAGGACTTCTTTTTGTAATTCGACATCTTCAATATCTGAAATGATCGCAACCGGTATATGTCCAAAGTCTTCATGAGCCTTCAACTCAATTAAAGTTTCTTTACCATCTTTACCAGGCATGTTCAAATCTAACAGGATTAAATGAGGAAGTAGGGAAAAGCTCTGATGCAGTTTCTGCATGCTTTCTATTAAAGCATCGCCATTCTTAAAGCACTTTATCTGATATGTAGGTCCGTGTTCACCATTACCCAATTGAAATAAATGTAGAAAAGCCGCATCATCGTCTGCATAAAAAATTAAGGGTAAATTCGTTTTCATTTATCTATTTAACCATTCAACCCACAAGGTAAAATTTGCCCCAATACTTGACAAGCCAACTGACATGGATGGTTGGTTTATTTCCCTGTTCCGAACTAATTGCCTCCCAATCAGATTTCCTCCCAATTTTTGACCTAAGTGCCTCATTTTCTGAACAATTGGTCAATTTTCACGCCCGAATTTATAGAAAACCAAGCTTTCGTCAGCCATCCATTTTGTATGCTGCATACAGGACTTGGAGTGCTCCCCTCCTATTGAGCGCTGGCCCTGCAGAGCCCATAGGGAGAAGGGGCGGCATGCAGGGCAGGCTTTGGGCTCTGCGATTTTGGCTCCACCTTTTCTAAAAAGGTGGAAAAAACAACCCTAAAACCCCCAATAACCATTTACGTAAAACGTAAGACCTTTGACCGAATCTTCATTGTAAAGTGAACCCAAAATCCTTATATTCGTAAATACATGTAGAAATCTATTTCTATGGTGAATAAACCACAAAGCAAAAAAGCCCTGGATCTAAAATCATTTTCTATCCCCATTATTTGGGAAGGTGAGGATGAAGTGCCTGAAATGCCATTTCCACCTGCAATGGAACTAGCCTTTAGTGCTGCTACCAATGCGATTTTAGGAGGTATGCAGGCCATGATGCAAGAAGGAGTCGAGTCCTACACAGACTATAGCAACGGTAAAATTGACCAAAATCAATATACCTACCGGGTTTTTGTTAAAGGTACCCAATCAGCTATTAGAAACGGCAGCAAAACAGTTGTTGCACTTGGCGTTAAAGAAGGGGCCAAAGTGGTTGCAAAAAAAGTTGGTAAAGAAAGCCTGAAGCGCTTTGCAAAGTCTAATGCCATGACCGCCATCTGTTTTGGACTGGTAGATCAGGGAACTGATGCTTATAAGTTCAGTCAGGGACAAATGACCGATGCAGAATTTAAGATCAAGACCTCTGAAAATATAGGTAGTACCTCAGGAGCCATTGGTGGTGCTGCCATTGGAGCTATGCTGGGATCTATTGTACCTGGACTGGGTACAGGTGCCGGAGCCGCTTTAGGCTATATGGCTGGAGCTCTGGGAGCTTCTGGAGGAGCGAATCTGGGTAAATCTGTGGGAGAATACTTTTTCCTTGAAGATCAATCAGATAAAAAGGAAGACAGCTCCAAAAAATCCTGAAAATTTCCTTGTTAATTCCTGCAATTTATTCTCTTTCTGCTGGCTAATTTCATAACTTGCCGGTCAATACCTTCTTTGTCAGATGAATCCTGGAGAAAGAGGCTGGCTCAGCAGATTTGTATCATTTCAAAAACGAGCTCTAAGGAAAGGCGACGATGCCCTTTGGACTGAACGACTCAAACAATATTCGGGTGTCCAGCAGTACCTCTATGCCCTTCTCCAGCCAACCGGATTCATGTATGGTTATCCTACAGAATTTATTAGTAAAGCTCACCGCAGGGCAAAATACTGGTCCGAAAAAGACAAGATCAAGATTCTTTTCGTTGAGGGTCTTCTCTATGCTGGCCTTTTTTTCCACAAAGAAAAGTCCGAAAATATGGCGGATGCCCTAGATGGTATCGTAAAAGATATTAGAGATTTCTACCTGGAAAATTATCAGCTCTATTCTGAAAAGCCCGTCAACCCTTTTGGTAGGAGAAAAAAGCCCGTAGATCAGATCGAATACCTAATCGATAAGCGGATCAACATCAAATACGACTGGCGCAACTTCTGGAACAGCTTTTTCCACAATAGCCTTCTCTTTTTTGACCTTATATTCTTTGTACAATGGTTGGAGAGTAGAGACGACATCCTCCGCCAAACCCTCAAACAAAGACGATTGGACCTGCGACTCGATATCCTCAAGGTTATCGCAGCAGCAGCCAATGCAGATGCCAAAGTCGAAAAAGAAGAACGAGAGCTATTCAACTATTTCCTCCAATCCGCCCGACTCCCTGCACATAAAAAAATACAGGCTGAATCTTACCTCAAAAACGGGATTAAAATAGAAGAACTGGATTTTGAGCAGTTGGATGATTGGATTTTGCGAAAGTATTTTCTGGAATTGGCAATGCTTACCACCTGGGCTAACCGGGACCTCAATCAAATGGAACAGGACTTTCTTCGGAAGCTGGGACTTTACCTTGACCTAAGTGAGGAAGAACGGGATGCCAGCATGGAATCGGTTCAGACTTTTGTCCTTAACTACTGGGAAAATGTACATTTCCTCCAGATCAAGCAAAATTATCGTATTGTCTCTCAACAACTCCTGAGGCAACTTCGAAGAGTAGTCAAAGACAACCAGCGCCTCCTTGCCCAAGAGGTACAAGGTAGTAGAGAGTTGGCAAAACTACTCGCTAAAAATAGCCGAACAGAACTAACTAAAAGGGAAAAAGAAAAAATGCGTACCCACCTATTGGATGCTTTGAAAGTAATTCCTGCTTTCGCTTACCTCTTTTTGCCCGGTAGTTTCTTAACTTTGCCCCTCCTCCTGCGGGTACTACCAGAATCTGTGCTATATCCTGCAGCAGCAAGAGCAGAGTTGGAGGAAGATTCTGATGAATAATTATGGCCATTCATATACTCAGATTACATGAAATTAGTCCAGAAAGCCCGGATGCAGTAAGCCTCCACTTTCAACAGGCAAAAGTAGATCGCATTCATTTTTTACCCGGTCAATTTATTACGCTGAAAGTAGAGATTGAAGGAAAGGTTTATTTTCGTTCCTATTCGATCAGCAGTGCACCGCGTCTGGATGATGTACTTTCTATTACGATCAAAAGAGTTGCGGGAGGCCTTGTCTCCAATTATATTCTGGACAACTTCAAAGTCGGTCAGTTGGTAGAGTTTCTCGCTCCTAAGGGCCGATTCATCGTTGAAAATTCTATCAAAAATGAAAGAAGACTAATCCTGATCGCTGCCGGAAGCGGCATCACTCCGATTATGTCCATTCTTCGTTCTACCCTATTCAATGAGCCCAAAAGCAGGATTAGCCTTATCTATTCCAGCAGAAATGAAGAGAATATCATTTTCAAAGATAAACTGGAAGATTTAACAGTCAAATTTCCCAAAAGGCTGGAGGTGCAACATATACTAAGTCAGGAAAGCAAAATGCTAACTTTCCCCTATCACAAAGGTCGCCTTAACACAGAATTGCTGGATGAGATACTTGAGGGAATCGATACCGGTCTACCCAGGGATTTTTTCCTCTGTGGACCTATAGAGTTGATGGAGGTGGTAAAGGCTCATTTACTAACTAAAGGAATCAATTCAGAATCTATAAAACAGGAAAAGTTTTACGCTACAGAAGAAGACATAGAAAGTCAGATTGATTATAGTGCTCCTTCTATTGAGGTTGAAGTATGGCTGGGAGAAAAGCAATACTTTATAAAAGTTCCCCCGGGTTCTACAGTCCTACGAGCTGCGATAGACCAGAGCGTTGAACTTCCTCATTCTTGTTTAAGAGGAATTTGTGCTTCCTGCATGGGCAAACTGGAACATGGCGCAGTGAATATGCTCAATAACGAGACTTTGCTAGATTTTGAAATAGAAGCCGGAAAAGTTTTAGTTTGCCAATCCCAACCGAAAAGCGAAGATGTAGTTATAAGAATGGGCGCTAGTTCAAGTACAGTCTCTTCCTAAGTGAAAAGCTGTAATTTTTAAGATTAAAGCGTATTTTTGCCCATTAATAAAATTAAGGCCCGAAAATCTCATTATGATACAAACGGATATATGTATAATCGGAGCAGGCCCGGTAGGTCTGTTCGCAGTTTTTGAAGCCGGTCTACTCAATATGCGTTGCCACCTCGTGGACGTTTTGCCCCAGACAGGCGGACAACTTTCAGAAATCTATCCCAAGAAGCCCATTTACGATATTCCCGGCTATCCTTCTATCCTTGCGGGAGATCTTGTAACAGAATTGGAAAAGCAAATCGAGCCCTTCAAGCCTACTTATACCCTGGGAGAAAAATTGATGAAGCTGGATAAAAGAGGAGACAGGGATTTTTTATTGGAAACGGATGAGGGAACTCAAATCGAGTGTAAGGCTGTCGTTATTGCCGGAGGATTGGGAAGTTTTGAACCTCGTAAACCAGCTTTGGAAAATCTGGAAAAATTCGAAAAAAGTAAGGGGGTCCACTACATGGTAAAGGATCCTGAGCATTTTAGAGGAAAAAAGCTGGTTTTAGCAGGCGGAGGTGATTCAGCCTTAGACTGGACCATGTTTTTAGCTGAAATGGCAGCAGAACTTACTCTGGTACATAGAAGAGAAGCTTTTAGAGGAGCTCCCGATTCTGCGGCAAAAGTTCAGGAATTGGCGAAAGAAGGTAAAATCAATCTCGTCCTCAATAGTCAGTTGAAATCTTTGCAGGGCGGCGATCAGCTCGAATCTGTCATTGTAAGTAGCAAAGGAGAAGAGGATAAAGAAATTGCCTGTGATTATTTGATTCCATTATTTGGCTTAAGTCCGAAACTCGGGCCCATTGCTGACTGGGGATTGAATGTAGACAAAAGAGCAGTTGAAGTGGATACCCGCGACTATTCCACCAATGTAGAAGGCGTCTATGCCATTGGAGATATCAATACTTATCCAGGCAAATTGAAATTGATCCTTTGTGGTTTTCATGAAGCGGCATTGATGGCCCATAGCGCCTATGCCTACATGAATCCAGACAAGAAAGCGGCCACCCTTAAATACACTACCGTAAGTGGAATTTCAGGATTTGAATAAACAAAAATTCACCGAATCAGTATTTAGCATATATTTACCCGCAGATTTCTATTTTCTGCATTTTGAACGAAACGATTATGATAAAAATTCAAGTAGAGGATACAGACGGTACTAAAAGAGAAATTAGTTTTGAAGCCAATCCTTCCAGTAATCTGATGGAAGTATTAACAGAAGAAAAATTTGATGTCCCTGCAATTTGTGGGGGTATGGCTGGATGTGGAACCTGCCACGTTGCGGTCCTCACAAATGCTGACAAACTTCACACTCCTGATGATGATGAGGAATTTATGCTCGATAGCCTTCCCAACTTTCAAGAAGGAAGTCGCTTGTCTTGCCAGCTTCCTTTGACAGATGCTCTTGATGGTATGGAGATCAAAGTTTTAGGAGACGGCTAATCTCAATAAATAAATGCCTGAAACCCTTGCAGAAATCATAATTTGCAAGGGTTTTTCTTTTTAGAAGAACTTATTCAAGCATTTTCTGGTTAACATAGCAAACATCCTCAGATGCTAGAACATTTTTTCAATTGTCCCTATTGCCTGGCAGATATTTCCATGCTCCTTGATCCTTCTGTTAACTCTCAAACCTATATCGAAGACTGCGAAGTTTGTTGCAATCCTATAGAAATCACCTATCAATTTGAAGATAATGAGCTCATCCAATTCGAAGCCCGATCCATCGAACAATAAGAAACCCTTATTCATCGATTTTGATACGCAATTGGAGGAGCTTTGGGATAAAATTCATACAGAATTTAGACGTGCTTGTCAGGATAAAAAACATCCCTTTCGCTTTGTTACCTTAGGAAGCCAAACGGATGAAGGTGTAGGTTTACGTTATGTAGTCCTAAGAGAAATCACGGCTAATCAACACTTCCTCTTTTACACCGATTACCGTTCACCAAAAGTTAAGGAGTTAGAGGAAAGGCCCAATTCCAGTTTACTGTTCTACCATCCTCAAAAAGGTGTACAGATAAGGGTCGAGGGGAAGGTAGGGGTCCATCATCAGGATTCTATCTGTGCAGACCAATGGAAAAAAGTACAGGGAATCGCTCAGAGAGCTTATACGCCCCTTATACAGCCCGGGGAAGTCATAGAGAGCCCGCAGCAAGCTCATGAGTGGCCTGTGGAAATGAGAGATGAATACTTTTCTGTATTAGAATTTAGCCCAAACTCCTATGATATCCTCCAGTTAAATCGTTTGGAGCATCTCAGGTTAGGAATAAAAAAAGAAGGAGAAACCTGGAAAGTGAATTGGTTGGCTCCGTAAATCAAGCAGTTTTGAAAGCGAATTTCACCAATTCTGAAAGCTCTGCATAATCCAGAGTCTTTTCATGGGTAGCCTCCAATACCAGCTGCGGAGCGCAACCAGCTTCATAAGCTTCTGCCCATCTTGGCGCACACAAACACCATTTATCTCCTGCTTTTAATCCCTTGAATCGAAATTCCGGTCTGGGAGTAGAAAGATCATTCCCCCTACTCTTACTAAATGCAAGAAATTCATCCGTCATAACCGCACAAACTGTATGCACACCTCGATCTTCAGGGCCAGTTTCGCAACAGCCGTCTCGATAAAAACCCGTCAAGGGATCCATACTACAAGGGATCAATTCTTCCCCAAATACATTTTTTGCCATGCTAGCAGATTGCTAATTTTAATACGTAGAATTAAAGTATGTAGTCTTTTAGCTAAGCAGAAGCAGGTGTTTCCTCTTGATCAGCCTTATTTTCCTGACGCTTTTGATCTCTTCTTCTCCATTCAGAATGCAGGTAAACCCGGATAAAGGCATCTTCTCCTTTTTTTGTAAGGGAAGCACTTACAATCCGGTAAATCATCTGAAGATAATAGTCAATCTTTTGATCCTCATCCCCTTTATAATAAATCTCTGCATCCATGATCCAACTATTCAAGACTACCAATACACTATGGGCCAGCATATCATAGTGTCCTTCCCAATCCTCTACTTTGAGGTATCCCTCACGAATCAGAAAATCATAAATTTCTCTACAGATTGCCAGGCGGAATTGATACTGCTTGCGGGCATGTCTGCGGATATGTTCAGATTTACGTGCCAGCAAATTCAGATCAAGAAATACAAATTTATACTTGTACAAAACTTCAAGCATTCCCCTCAAACTCCTTATAAAAAAGTCAAAACTAAAAATCTCCGCACGTAGCTTTGCAACCTCTGTGTCCAGTTCTGTTTGCATACTGGCATAGAGCTGCATAATGATATCGTCCTTTTTAGGAAAATGATAGCATAGGTTCCCGTAACTGATGTTCATTGCATCGCTAATATTTCGACTGGATACTGTACTCACACCATCGTTGTTAAACAACTCTCTAGCGGTTTCTAGTATTTTGTCCCGGGTTTTCATACAGCTACGCTTATCGCTTTTAACTAATATACAAATATAAAGAAAAACCCTCCTATAAAAGGAGGGCTTACACTACAATCGTACTTACAAACCTAAAGAAGTGTCTTAAATATCTTAGTTAGTAACTACTACCAGGTACTTGGAAGTCTTCCAGAATCTCTCAGGATTCGTAATTTCAAGACTTGCAATTTCTTTTCCTTCTTCATTTAGTACATAAGAGTCAGAAGGATGGCTGGTCAATAGTTTCGCTTTTTTCGTATTCAAAGGAATCGTCTGAACTTCGGTGATGTTGATTTTGGTGAAAGCACCTTCATCAAAGTTATTGTTCAGTCTCTTGCTGTTCATTACCGCTTTCTCTTTCAACTCTTTGCTACTTCCCATTACGAAGAAGGCAGTGTTAAGAGCAGAAGTCTGATTTTCGATCTGATCAAGTTGCTCACCGATCTGAGTTTCCTGCTCTGCAATTCTTGCAGTCTGTAGGTTAGTTTCCTCAGTAAGGGTGCGAGTTACCTGATTAAGCGTATCTACTTTACCATTAAGGCTTTCTACGGTAAAGCTCATAGTGGCCAATTCGTCTTTTAAGGTAGATACTTCTGTATCTCTTTCTTCCAATTGCTTCTTCAAGCGAGAAATAGAAGCCAGGTATCTGCGGTTGTTACGCTCTGATTTTTCAACTTTAGCTGTCAAATCATCGATTAAGGTGCGGTTTCTGTCAAGCAGGTCGTTGATCATCTGAATATCTGATACGATCTGATCTTTAGAAGACTTTCTCAATTCTGGATCTTCAGCACTCATTTCGATCATCTGCTCTTTTTCCTTGATTACTGCAAGGTTCTCTTCAAACTCATTGAAAGTTGAGATGAAATCATTCATCAATGAGTCTTGCATTTGGTTTTGCTCAGAAAGCTCTTTATTCTCTTTTTCTAATTGGTCAAGTTTTGCCTGATTACAAGAGAACAATAGAGTCCCCGCTACTAGCATTAAAATTACACGCTGTGTGATTTTCATAATTTTCATTTTTAGATAAATTTCTTTTTGTCTCTTTGTGTTGTTGTACCAATAGTTGGCAAGCGACATACCAGAAAATCAAATCGCTGAAAATCAATCATTTACAAACTTTACCTTTATCAAATTTTTCTCATTTTGAGAATGCCATTTTCATATTGAGAAAAAGGAGTACTTTTTGGGAAAGCCTTCCCCGAAATTCCTCCTACTCAGCCAATCAGAAAGCTTTCCAGCCTATCCTTATTCAAACTTTTTATGTAGTTCACATAAAAAATGGTTGAATTTTTCGCGAATGGTCCAAAGAGAAAAATAAATCAGAGAAAAAAGTAAAAGATTATTAATAAATTTGAGTCCTCACCAAAGTCTCGTGAAGAATGCCGCACAGAATAGCGTGCAATCCCTTGCCTAAACATCACGGATATTAAAAAGCAAAGCATTTGCCTTGCTCGCTATCCTGTTCTTTGACATGCAGACGATTTACACCTCTAACAGCTCTTGCTACTTATCGTAGTCAAGAAACTCACAATACCTGCATACAGTCACAGCGCCTGCACTCGCAACCCAATCCCAAACTCCCCCATGGCAATTCTTCTAACTCATTCCATTACTTAATCGCAGGAAGTATGAAAACATCAAACTTAATAGCCTTAATACTCCTTTTTGCTCTAATTATTCCGGAGTTAAAGGCCCAAGTACCTCAAGGAATTCCTTTTCAGGCAGTAGCCAGGAACAACCAAACCCTCCTGAGCAGCCAAAGCCTGGATATAAGATTTACGATTCTTGAAGGCGGCAATGAAGTCTACAAGGAAACCCACGGAGTCCAAACCAACCAATACGGACTCTTTACCGCGATAGTCGGAAAAGGTCAAAAAATCACCTCTCTCGACTTCGATGACATTAATTGGGGAAATCAGGCACATTTTCTAAAGGTTGAAATATTTTTCAATGGTATCTGGGAAGTTATCGGAACAAACCCATTGGAAAGTGTACCCTATAGTCTTTTCTCTGGAGAAGCTCATAGCCTTTCCGGAGGCATGGACAACATCTTTGATGTCGTTGCACCCGCTCCCTTTGATGGAGACATTTTAAAATGGGACGCTGATCAATCTAAATGGGTCGCGCAAAGTGGTAGTGCCGGTTCCGCATCTGCAGGAAGTGGAATCAGGATTTCGGCTGACACTATTTATAATACCGGAGATACGCTTGCAGATGATGATATTCTGATAGGAAGCCCGGCGAATGGAGATCTGGATGGGACCTACCCCAATCCTCAGGTGACCGGACTTTGGGGAAGAGATATTTCCTCTGACCCTCCTACAATAGGATATGTACTCAAGTGGAACGGAAGTGAATGGGATCCAGCTCCTGATGATGGAGGAAGTGGAAGTGGGGTAAATGTAAGCCCCCGTTTTAGTGGCGATGGAAGCGTCGGTAGCCCCTTAGAACTAGCGAAACAAAATGCCGCTATAGAGCAGGTATTGAAATGGGACGGCTTTAGCTGGAGTCCAGCCAATGATTCCATCAATACCCAACAATTATCCATAGCAGGAACGATTCTTACGCTCTCTAATGGAGGAGGTTCCGTAAACTTGCCATTCGTAAGTTATATACCCGGTTCAGGTATTCGCATTGTTGGCAGCATAATAGAAAACACGGGAGACACTAATCCGAATGACGATATTACAACCCTGGATCAGGCACAAGGAGACCTGAGTGGCTTTTTCCCCAACCTTAAAGTAGTCAGGTTGAATGGTAATAGCCTTGACCCCACTCAACCGAGCAATTTTGAAATCCTGAAATTCAATAATGGTCAGTGGAAACCTGCTCCTGATGAAGTAAATGATGCGGACGCAGACCCAACCAATGAAATCCAAACCCTTAGCCGAAATGGCAATGACCTCATTCTCTCCAATGGAGGAGGTACTTTAACCTTGCAAGGATATTTAGCGGGTCCTGGCATCACCCTGGCAGCTACTGGCAATCCCAATGTGACTCGAATAGTGAATTCTGGTGACGATAATGCTCAGGATGATATTACCAATATCAGTTTAGCACAAGGAGATATTAGTGGTACTTTTTTCAATACCCGACTTAGCTTTTTACAAGGGAACATCCTCTCTGCGGATTCCCCCAACCCGGGCGATGTCCTGAAATTTACTTCAGCAGGATGGGTCCCAGGGACCAACAATGATGCAGATGCCAACCCTTCGAATGAATTGCAAACCCTCAATATCGTAGGAAACCAATTATTTCTCTCACAGGGAGGAGGTACTGTCACGCTCCCCGATCCTCCTATTTATACCGGAGGTCAGGGAATCAGTATCCAGGGAAATGTAATTACCAATACAGGTGATAGAAATGAAGCAGATGATATAACCATCAATACAGCTGCCAGTGGTGATCTTTCTGGCTTTTACCCGGGACCTGTAGTAGAAAAAATTCAGGGATATAAAGTATCTGACCTCCCACCTTCACCCAACCAAATCCTTAAATGGACCGGAAATATCTGGGCGCCAAGTAGCAATTATGATGATGATCCCAACAATGAGTATCAAAGCCTCAGCTTAAGCGGGAATGATCTCAGCATAGGTCCCAGTGGAAATACCATAAGCCTTCCTGAATATACTGCAGGCAATGGTATAGATGTAATCAACAATGTCATCATCAATACGGGTGATACCAATGGAAATGATGATGTTAAAATCACGTCATCTGCACAGGGAGATGTAAGTGGCACCTTCAATAGCCTGACGGTTACCGGAATTCAGGGCGCTCCTGTTACCAATTCGACACCCAGTTTTGCAGGACAAATTCTGAAATGGGATCAAGCCCAAAGCCAATGGGTGTTGGGTTTTGATGAAGGAGAAGTTTATTCGGCAGGTTCGGGTATCAATATTCTGAGTGGAAATATCATCGAAAATGAGGGGGATACAAATCCTAATGATGATGTCTTGAAAACAGATAATGCCGGAGGGGATTTATCTGGCAACTTCAACAATATGACCGTTGTTTCTCTCAGGGGATCAGAAGTTTCGAGCCAACCTCCCACAACTCCCGGACAAGTATTGAAGTGGACAGGTTTGGCATGGGAAGCAGGTCAGGATCAGGGTACAGTTTATACCGCAGGAAATGGGATCAATATTACCGGTGCAAATGTATTGGTAAATACCGGAGACACCAATCCTAATGATGATGTAAATACAAATGATAATGCTGGAGGGGATATAACTGGAACCTTCAATAACTTATCCGTTACACATCTTCGCGGATATGAATTGGCTAATACGGCTCCTCAGCGGGGAGAAGTGTTAAAATGGAATGGACTTCAATGGGAAGCCTCTCCTGATTCTGCTATGGATGCAGACGATGATCCCAATAATGAATTGCAAAATCTGAGCATCTCAGGAACTGACCTTACTCTTTCCAATGGAAATACGGTAGGCCTTCCCTATTTTGCTGGAAATGGAATCCAGCTTTCAGGTGCACAAATTATCAATACTGGAGACCTAAACCCCAATGACGATGTAAATACTAATGACAATGCAGGAGGAGATGTAAGCGGAACCTTCAATAATCTTCAGGTAGAGCAGATTCAGGGGAATGCCGTCTCTGCTGCGACTCCTACCCAGGATGGGCTTGTCTTGAAATGGAATTCATCGAACTCAGAATGGACTCCTGCTCCAGACGATACATTAGAACTTACAGCTAGCGCAGGCCTGGCCATTAGCAATAATAACATCCGCCTAACCAATACGACGGTTACTCCCGGAACCTATGGCTCAGCTAGTTCAGTACCCGGCCTTACCGTTGATAACAAAGGACGTATTACAGGAGTATCAGAAATTCCTATTACCGATGAAAATACCACCTATACAGCTGGAAATGGGCTTGAATTATTAGGAACTACCTTTCAATTGGACAATACCGGGATAAGTGCAGGGAATTATGGAAGTAGTACCCTAATCCCCAGCTTTACAGTAGATGCTCAAGGTAGAATCAGCAATGTAAGTGAAGTTACTTTCACCGACAATAATACCACCTATACTGCAGGAACAGGACTAGAGTTAAATGGAACTACTTTTGACATGAGCAATACAGGCGTAAGCGCCGGAAGCTATGGTTCTGCTACCCAGGTACCCATCATTGATGTAGATGCCCAGGGTAGAATAAGTAGTATCAGTACAGTAGCCGTGACAGGTGGCGGCGGTGGCGGACCGACGTATACAGCAGGAGCCGGCATCAATATTAGTGGTGCCAATGTAATCAGCAATACAGGAATCCTGAACGGGACAAATGCAGGAGGAGATATTAGTGGTACCTTTTCTACTTTAGCGGTTGATAAACTTAAAGGGGTAGACATTTCCGCAGTTGCTCCTGTAGAAGGGCAGGTCTTGCTATTTGATGGTACGGAGTGGAAGCCCGACACCCTGAGCGCACTCAATATCAAAGTAGAAAGCGACATTCTCCCAAGTGCTGATGATACCTACAACTTAGGAAGTGCTACTCTGCGGTTCAGTACAGTCTTTGCAACAGTTGGAACAATTAATACTTCAGACCTCCGTGAGAAGGAAGAAATTGAAGATTTATCCTATGGAATGAAGGAAATCATGAAACTAAGACCTGTCTCATTTGAATGGAAAGATAAGCGGTATGGAGGCCGAAAACTGGGTTTGATCGCTCAGGAGGTAGATAAAGTTATTGAGGAAGTTGTCGTTACCCATAAGACTTCCTTCGATCCTGAGACCGGTGAGATGGTACAGGAAGAATTGGACCGTTATGGAGTATTTTATGCGGATTTACTTCCTGTTCTGATCAAAGGGATGCAGGAGCAAGAAATACGCATAAAGGATCAGGAAAAGTTGATAATTGGTCAACAGGAACTGATAAAAGAACAAAGAGACTTATTGGAGTCTTTAAGTAAAAGAGTTGAACAGCTCGAAAAGGCTATAAAGAAATAATTTCAAATTACTTCCTGTGTAAAGTTTGATCACAGCCGGATGAAGCCTCAGTGCTTTTGTCCGGCTGTTCTTATTTAACCCAAATGAGTAAATATTTTGCGAGATGGCTTTCTCCCTCTAGGAGGGTTTTTAGGAGCAGACGATTTGCTCTTTCCAGATCCATGGCAAACATTGCAGGTTTTACTTTTACGACTCATAAAAATCCCCGCTCCTTTACAATTGGAACAAGTCTTTCCTCCTATTTTTCCAGAGCCTCCACATTTTTTACAAATCTTGTTTTCGTAATAATAGATTTTTCCCCTCCCGGAGCAATTATGGCATTTACTACTTATCATGGCACTATAAATTAAAACATACTCAAAGGTCAATAATCTTTCTTTTCCCTTTTCTGATGGTGTGAACTTTTCTTCCTTTCACTTCCAGGGCATCATATACATTTGGCAGAATTTCCTTTCCATGAAAATCAATTAATCCCAATTTTCCATCGATCACCGTGTAGCCTAATCCCGCCTCAAAACGTAAAGCATCAAATTTATTCTCTATTATGGTTTTCCCATGTCGATCCACTAGCCCGATCTTCCCATTTTTCATGGTCCAACCTCTTCCTCCTTCAAAGTTTATCGCCTCATATTCATTTTCTAATAATACTTTTCCCTCCAGATCGATCATCCCCAATTTCCCTTCCTTCAGGGTAAACCCTAATTCTTCTTCCAGACGAATGGCATCATATTCTATAGGCAGTACTTCTTTACCTTGATAATTCCTCAAACCAAATTTCCCATCAATTTGTACCATGTAAAGATCATCCGAGAACTTGGCTATTTGGGCATTTAGTTCAGGAATCGAGCATAAAACAAGGAGCAGAGCTATGAAAATTGAGCTACACTTTTTCATGATTCTTTAGGTTTAAACAATAGTAGATACAGAAGACAAGGGTCATCTTTTCTCTAAAGAGCACACTCAAATCATGAAGTTGGAATGAGAGGAAGAAATTTTCATTCATTATTTTGGATTCCCCTGACAATACTTTTTCAGGAAGTAGCTCGCATTGAAGGCACTACGATCAGCTGCTAGTTGAAAATCCTGACAAGCCTGATTTACCTTTCCCAATGCGACTAGACATTCTCCTCGACTTCTATAATAATCCCCTACCCGATTTTCTCGTTCTATAGCCTTGTCAAAATCCTCAATAGCCCAGACATGATCTCCTAATGCTGCTTTACTGATTCCCCTATAATAAAAATACTCACCTGTATCATCTTTCAACCGAATTGCATCCGTAAAATCATCGATAGCATCTTCATGAAACTCCATAGCTGCGTAGCTTTTCCCGCGGTTCCAGTAGTATAAATGATTGCCGGTTTCAATTAAAATAGCGTAGGAGTAGGATTTGACTGATTCCCCATATTCCCCCAATTCAAATAGGCAAATCCCTCTGTAATAATGAAAGCGAGCATTATGGCGATTGATGCGGATGGCTTTGTCGTATTCCTCCACAGCTTCCGCATATTTGCCTTGTGTAGCCAAAGAAAAAGCATTGGCAGCATGCTTACCGGCCGTTTGGGCTGAAAGGGGAATTGCCAATATCATAAGGCCCAAAAAAAGTGTAGCTCTATTCATGGGAAAATTTTTATTCACGAACTCTAAGGATTAATTTAAAAAATTACCCTCAAAATTGTGCGTTTTATAAATTGGCTCTTCAAAAACTCCTATGAAAAAGTTATCCATCCTCCTGCTCTCCTTTGTCTTTATTTTCGGATGCAAGATGAAGGAGTCTACGCAGGAAAGTACTAGTCAAAGAGAAGAAAGCAAACCCGAAAAAAGAAAATTTCCTGTCGCTATTGAGCATGGCAAATTTATGGAAGAAGAGGGTAGGAAGCTTTTATATGGAGGAGAAAATCCTGATTGGCATTTCGATATTACAGGCAGTGAGTTGAAAGATGAACAATATCATTTTGGAATTGGAAGAGAGCGCTTTCATGCACTCACCGATCCCCAATATTTTTCGGAAGCTGAGGCAGATGAAATCTATGAAGATAGTGCGCGTTTTCTCTTGTTAAAAATGGGAAATGAGATAAAGGCTTATGGAATAGATTTGTTGACCCATCATGAAATAGTCAATGATGTAGTAGATGGGAAACCTATTTTGGCGGCTTATTGTATACTAGCGGATTTGGGAGCAGTTTATTCGAGGGAATATGGGGACACCAGTCTCACCTTTGCCCTGAGTGGATACACTTATTTTGATCCAGAGGTATGGGAGGGATTAGATGGATTTGTTTGGTGGGACAGAGAAACCGAAAGTACCTGGTGGCCTTTGATTGGGAAAGGTGTTTCGGGGGAAATGAAGGACATGCCTTTGAAAGTTTTGGACGAAAGCATGTGGTCTCAGACTAGCTGGGAAGAAATCAAAGGTAAATACGACAATCTGGAAGTACTCAAACCTGATCAAAGTATGAAGCCCCCTTCGAGCTGGCCGGAATTTTCATCGAAAAAACTGGCAGAGATAAAGTCAGCAGAAAATATGAATGCAAAAAGTCCACCGAGATGGGGAGAGGTTAAGGAATAAGGGTATGGTCTTCCGGACAAATGATACCTTTCTTGCGAATCAAATCATCCATCTCTAAAAGTGAAGCCAGGGTGATCTGCGAATAATTTTGAGAAGCATTGCCAAAGCGTCGAGCCTTGGTTTGCCAAATTTTCTGGATGAGTTCGATGCCCCCTTCTTTAGGTCTGATCTTTCGAATCACCCTGCGAACATTTCTATTTCCGGCGTGATATACATGCATAACCAGTAAGCGAAACCAAAGATCGGTTTCCTTGTATTCCAGTCCATACTCTCTACAGAGTTTCCGGGTATTGGGAAGACAAACCCGACGGATCAATCTGGCAGCTCCCTGAGCAGATTTGTAAAAATCCTCCCTTTCGTCCAAACTATCATTCACCACCAATCCCACTTCACGAGCTACTCCTTCCATCAATTGAAAAGCCCCATAAGCTCCATCAGTAGAAAATTGTAAACGATCCGGGCTTTCTATTAATAGAATACTTTGTGCATACCAGGGATCGGTTTCTTCTTTCATAAAAGCTCCCACTGCTTTATCAATATGCGTCATGAGGGCTTCGTATTTGTAGAAGTGATTTCTGCCAGTAGTAAAGTAGATTTCATCTTTTTTCCTCAGGCCATGAACCTTACGGATTGAATCTTCATAGGCTTTTTGATCCTTGTCACTTCTGCTTCGCCATTCAGAGGTTTTCAAATGGGTAAGAACCTGGCGACTTTTGGCAATATTTACAATCAAAGAATCCGGCCCCATTTTCATCGCCTTCCGCCAAAAATTAGGCTGCACCAAGGAATCCCAACCTTCTGCATGCAAACTGGTATCACGGATGATCCTAAGGCAATAGTCTCCATAAGTATCTGGATGATAAACATGATATCCTACTTCCTGCTCTATATCAGGCGTATTATATCGTGCGGGCCAAATCAGAAGCAGTGCCAACAATATTCCAACCAGTACAATAAATAATTTGCGCATCTCGTCTTTCGAGCCAATTCCCTGCCAGCTTAGTTCGGGAAGTGTGAATCATCAAAATTGGGGATAAAAATCATCTCCCTCATTGCCTGTAAATTGCAATAACGAATATAGTAGGAAATTGCTGGAAGATGCCAGTGGAGAAAAATATAGGGAGAGATTTATTCTCCCGGCTCGCAGAAATTTAGTTAATGGTATTTTCTGTAACAAAGAATACGCGATCAGCTACGGCCACAGATTCCACCTGATCAAATGCATAAACAAATAATCTATAAGCTCCAGGTTTTTCAGGAGGTCTAAAGCTAATGCTATTACCATCCATTTTCGAAATCAACCCTTTTATGGGTTCAGGACGATATTCCATATCTCCTCCCGTTGAATATTGATAATCGCCTTCGGGCATGATTTCCCATACATATTTTAAGGTATCTCCTTCAAAATCATATCCACTCACACTTGCTTCATAGGTATCTCCTATATGTAGATAGGTATCATTCCTTTCTCCCAAATCCTGATTAATCATCATAGAATCCAACAAGGGAGCTCTATTTTCCGGCCATTTGCCCGTCCATTTGTGTTGCATGAGGTCAACCATGGGCGTCTTCTCCCCGCTTTCCGTAAACATACTGAACCAAAAATGCGTTCTTTCCTGTTTATTTCCCCAAAAGAAGACACAGGAACCCAAGCAATACTCTTCATCCAGTGCAATAGAAGAGTCATAGAGATCAGACATCTTATTCATCTTCATTTTACTATGCATATCGAGGGGAACATTCCACTGCGTATAACGGACTTCCCACCAACCGAGAGGGCCCCATTCTGAAATGATATAGGGACCATTCCATCCCCACCAGAACTGACGCATTTTTTCGGGGAAGCCCTTGAGTCCTCCAAATACATTGAAGGAGAGTACGTCTATCTCAGGTGCTTCTTCAGCTATAGCTCGAGTACGTGCTGCATCAGGCATAATCATAGTAGTGGTCGGATGATTGGGATCGACCTCGTGGATCATTTTACAGACACTATTTACTGCACGCCATATATATACATTATCTTCTGTAGCATCCAGTTCTAATTCATTCCCTACTCCCCACATCAGCAAAGCAGGATGATCTTTGTAGCGGATTACGTCCCTACGTAGTCTTTGCAACTGAGTCTCAACGATATGCTGATCCTTATAATCAAATCCAAAACGTGCAGGAATCATGTTGAGGCCCGCAATTACATAAAGACCGTTTTTATGGGCTTCATCCAATATAGAATCCAGTTTGATTGTTGACCAGGTCCTGATGGTATTTCCTCCACTAGAAGCCAGTTTATTCATAAACTGATTACCCCCAGCACCTTTTACATAAAAAGGCTTTCCTTCTCTATATAGCTGGAATCCCTCTTGCGTTTTGCGGAGTTCTACCGTTTTGGTGAAAGGGGCATTTTCATCTTGGAGATGATCAAATGTCTTCCAGGCCCAGGGACGGAGATACAAAAAGATTGCCAGGCAAGTGATTGCGGATGCAAGCATACCCAGGAAAAGGAAGCGCTTCCAATTTCCCAATAAATATTTCATCAAACTATTCTGCTTCTGATCAACCATTCTTTTCTAATCAGTTGTTTAATTCGACTCCCTGAGAAGAAGTAACAACATTGCCATCTTTATCACTGATATATAGGTATACCCGATAATCGTAATAGTCATTGGGTATTTGAATTCTGACTTGTTTTCCACCATCAACCACAGAAATATCCCCTGAATCATCCAGGTATTTCTCCCTCAATAGATACCACTCATATTTGAGATCTTTGTCTGTGTGGTTATTCTCGGTGATTGCTTTGAAAGTATAAATACCTCCCCGATACATACGGGTATCCGGAGGAGCGATATACGCCTCATATAAAGGAGCTTTGTCATGCTGCTTCATCCAGGCATTTTTCAAGGCATAATAGGAAGGTTTCAGACGCCCTTTAAAGTCTGTTATACCAAACCAGGTAGCTGTCCCTTCCATCCTATCTTGCCAGCAGAATGCTATCCCTCCCACATTATTTCCTCGCTTACTTTCTATATGCTTTTTCCAGTTTTGGCTATAGAGTTTTGCTTTTTCATAACTGGAATTTTCATGTGGGATGGAGTTGGGATCAAAATCTTTATTTCCAGGATCCCAATATTTCTGAGGACCAAATGCTGACAGGAAATAGGGTCTTTCTGGATCGAATTGCTGGAATACAGAATCCAGCTCTTCAATTCTTTCTCCGTAATAACTATTCACCCCGATCATATCCAAAGAAGGAGCCAGGGTACGGAAATCCTGCAGGGTCCCCGCAAGGTTTTTTCCATGCTCCAGAGCAGTCATGACTGGACGGTTAGGGTCAATCTCATGGATCTTTTTTGCCAGGCGCTCAATCATTCTTACATACGCCCATCTTGTTTTGGTTAGATATGGCTGTTGAAATCGAAACTCCTGAGAACTCCAGGTTTCATCTCCTAATACCCAACCCAGAATAGCAGGAGAATCCTTGTATCTGTAGACCAAATCAAGAGTCTCTTGCTCATATTTCCGTACTGCAGCTGTATCAAAATAATAATCAATAGCTGGATCAAACCAGGCTCCGTACAGTACTTTTAGGTCCTGTTCTTCTGCGAGTCTCAGGATATTCCAATCGTAAATACCAGCAGCTCCAAATCTTCGGATGGTATTTGCTCCCATGGCTTTGACCCGAGAGAAATCCATTTCCAATTGTCTGCGCGTCAGGGGAAGAAAACCATCTCTCCAACCATGTGTAGGATTGTAAGCGATCCCTTTTATGTAGAAAGGCTGATCATCAATCAATAATTGGAAGTTTTTACCTTCTCGTACTACCTGAATCTTTAAAGGCTCATCATTTTTCTTACCTCCATTTCTTACTTTTTGAATGGAAGCGGCAAGTGTACTTCTATCCTGACGAGCAACATAAGCCTCTTCTCGAATCTCCTGGTTTAGCAGATATGGAGGTTTATCGATGAAGGGTTCTGAGGAAGTCAGATGTTTATGAATGACCAGCTTGGTCTTTTCCGTATAATCGTATTGAGTTTTTTTCTTTCCATCTCTAAAGAAAAGGACAGAACGAATCTCCGGATACTTGGTGCCGATACTCAAGAAAGCATCGTTTAGCCAAATTTCCTGTTCTCCGGAATTGGTTTTTGCTTCTAGACGGGAGATCATGACTGGCTTCTGAGATAGAGCATATTCGCTTTGAAGCAGCGTATGATAGTCTTCATATACATCATCAAAGCTATCCCAGTTTTCTTTATCCTTGGGATGTCCTTCATTTCTTACCGTAATCCCGAGCCATTGCACATAGTTGTTGCCGGGATAATAGGAGGAGAATTTTTCTGAAGATCCCGGTTCCCAGAGCCATACAACATTGGATGCTCCTTTCTCCACAAAGCGCTGAACCATATATTTCCAGGTTTCCTTATAAACCTCAGCTGCTTCTGGATGCTCTGAATACCAGGGATTTCCCTCCAAATCCGGTTGGCCGGCAAATGAAAGGAAAACGGGTTGATTCAACTCCCTCAATTTCACAGCAAAATCATGGATGTATGCATCAAACTTGCCTTCCAGGATGTGGGTGAAAACCGGATATATTTCTTCTTTGTTTGGTTCAATATCTATTCCCTTTGGTTGGAAATTGATCATCGGCAGGTTCCCATTCTTTAACAGACTTTCCAGCTGATCTATAGGCAATTGCTTATTGCCATCCCAAACCATCGGGAAGTTAACTATATCAAAACTTACCTGAAGCTCATCCTGCATGCGATGAAACATATTGAGGTCTAGCTCATCTCCTTCATTGCTCGTCCCTATCCCGCTGTAGAACCAACGGACTTGCTCTATCCCTTGCAAGGCACGATTGCGCATGAGTTCGGTTTGCTGCTTTTCATAAAAAGTATAGCCTGTTAAAGCACCTATCAACAAGATGGTGAGAATGAACGAACCATTGCGGATCAATCTATACAGGACATAATGCCTAAGGTTCCACCAAAAACTCCTGATTCCAGTGATAAAATCATCCATCCCAATCCAGGAATATAGCTTAAGCATCGCTTTTTGCTGTGCTATCCAGACTCCGGCGCTTAGGATAACCACATTTATACCTGCAAAGAAAGCCATCGCAAAGCTGTAGGGATTCCAGTCAATAGAAAGTCCATAAACTATGGCTGCAATACTCAGTATGATCATGAGAATGTTAGGGATGGACAATTTCCATGCATTCTGAGGTTCATCGTCTTTGGGAGTAGGTATATAGGGAACTTTAATTTTAAAGATCGCATAAATAAAGCCCACCAGATGAATCCACCAGGTTGAGGCCAATAGAATCCCACCCAGTACATGGAAGCCTCTTTCATGTTCCTCTAGCATCCAGCGTTGGGCGAATTGACGGATCAGCATATTGAGTACCAAAAGCGGAATAACGATCTTTCCAAACAAGATCAAATCCATATGCCAGGGTACTCGTGCCAAAAAGAGAGAAAAGATAGGGACAAGGATATCGATAAGCCCTATCAATCCATGCAAAAAGAAAAGCGGGATAGTCGCATAATGAAGTCTTTGCGGCCAACTCAACTTTTTAAATAGTTTAGGATATACTCTAAAAAGGAGTTCAAAGGTTCCTCTAGACCATTTCAATTGTTGTTTCCAATAAGCACCAGCAGAAGCCGGTACAAGTCCACGGGTCAATTGTTCCGGCACATAGATGGATTTCCATCCTTTCGCATGCAATTGCATGGCTGTATGCATGTCTTCTGATAATCCTGCCGCATGTCCTCCAATAGAATCCAGTGCAGATCTCCGGAAGGTACAATTTGCGCCAATTGCCTGAACAGTCCCGTAGGAGTTCATGGACATCATCATCGGGCCATAGAAGTGATAAGTCTGCTCAGCAGCACCTTTGGCTACAAAACTTTCATTTTGGTTTCCATAAGCCTGCACACACTGTACATAGCCTATTTCTTCGTTTTCGAAATATGGGATTACCCGATCCAGAAAATCTTCTGTAGGTTCATGGTCTGGGTCGAGAATAACAACAATCTCTCCATCGCAGTGATTTCTGAGGCAATAATTGACATTTCCTGCTTTCGCATGGGTTTTATCTTCTCCTCTGTAAGAATGAATAACCCCCAACTCTTCGCAGATTTGAATCATATATGGATCATTCCCCTCATCACATAAATAGGTTTTGTGCGGATATTTAACCGCTTTCATGGCCTTGAGGGTATTGATGATCATATCATAGGGCTCCCCAGGACAAAAGGTAGTAACCATATCTACGGTCCACTCTTTGTCGGTTTCCGGCATTTCAGGAACGCTAATACTGCTATAGTGATACCATTCGTGCAGCATTTTTATTAAACGAAAACCAAGGGCTAATGTCAGGAGAACGTATAGCGGGAAATAACCTATATGGTCAGGATCAATGAACCACACCAGGAAAACCGTCATGGCGATGAGGCCAAGAACGATCATAAACCTTATTCCTAAAAGCTCGAACTCGGTAGGCGCAGTAATTTTCCTTCGCTGCAGGGCATGCTTACGTAGGCGTCCGAAATTTATCATTGATTAAGTAAAACCTGTATTAGATTGTCGCTGTTCTAAATCACTTTATACAAATGTTCAAAGAAAATGTCTTCCAGCCCATCCGTTTGGGATAAACGGTTAGGAAATCTTCGTCAATGGGAAAATAAAGCAGCTATAAAATTTATTAGCCTCTTTAAGTATTGGAAAACCAAATATTTATCTCTTGATTTATTAGAAAGAACTGGAAGATTTGCTAATGTATTTAGTGGGATAGTAAGTAGCAGTTGTTATTTGGGCCCTTACTTACACTGCAAAATTTAGGTAGGAATTCAGGAAAGAATATATACTTTTCCTTTTATCTATCTGGACTGGTAAAATTGGGAAAGATAAATTGACTAAAATCGGGTACTTTCGACAACATCTAAAATTCCGAACATAAGTATTCTGATATCCAAATATTCGATTTACAAAATCGGCTTCAGATGGATGAAGAAGGACCTTCGGGATTTTAATCTAAAAAGGTTAGGAAAGTTGGGCGAGTTTCTCTGCTGCTGCTGCCACCGTCTTTTTTGTATTTCCAACAAATATTTCGTCTCCAAAAATCATGACCGGCCTTTTCAGAAAAGTGTATTCTTCCAGGATATATTTTCTATAATCTTCTTCATTCAAGTCCATTTCGTGCAATCCCATGCTGCGATATTTCATGGCTCTTCTACTGAAAAGGCTTTCAAAAGAACCCGACATCTTTTTCATTTCATCAATTTGCTCAGGGGTAATGGACTCTGTTTTGATATCCTGCATAACAACTTCCCCTCCTGGTTGGAGTTCTTTGATGATTCTTTGGCAGGTAGTACAGCTGGAGAGGTGATAGATTTTTAGCATGCCCAAAAGTACATCTTGTATCCTGATCTCACAATCTTCTTTGCGGGGAATATTTTTCTGAAATTAGGATGTACTCCGGCCAATTATGTATATTTTGCCACATCTAAAGATTCGATTTCTAAATAATGAACAAAGTATCTTTTCTACTGATCACAATCCTTACTTGCACTTTTTTCACCTCCTGCCTTACCATTGAAGAATCCTATAAATTCAATAAAAATGGTTCAGGCTGGATGCAATACAAGATTGAGACAGCTGACCTTGCCGAATTAATGGATAAGTTCGATACAGACGAAGAATCCTCTTCCGGTTTTGATGCAGAAAAACTATCCATGCGTAATCTTGTACCGGGTTTGGAGAAAATAGAGGGCTTATCTGCTATTGACCTGGTGGATTCTCCTGAAAACAATGAATATGGAGTCAGTTTTAAATTCAAGAGCCTCAATGCTCTTAATAAGGCTTTGAACCATATCATGATGGATGAAAATAGCCCTGCTTTTACCTACTTCCGCATGGATGGCAATATCATTACTCGTCAGCACAAAATGAGTAAAAATAATGTGGGGGGAGAGTTTTTGGAAAAAGTAGACGATTCCGAAGCAGCTTCTGCCTTCCTACAGAAAATGGATTATAGAATTCGGTACAGTTTTAAGCAGTCTGTGAGAGTTGCGTATAGTATGTCGGAGACTTCGATCATTGGGAAAAAGAGCAAGGATTTACAGGTCGAAACAGATCTGAGAAGTCTCCTGAACGATAAAGATGCGCTCAATACTTCTATTGTTTTGAAGTAAAACCTCCCTTCCAGGGAATGTATAGCTTCTGGAGGTATAGCCTCTCCTGTATCTGGCATGAAAGACAAAGCCCTAAGCAAATACCTAAAACCTGAATCAGCCTTGGTTCTGGGTTTGCTGTGTCTGGTCGTAGGCATGCCTTTATCGAAATTTCTTTTATCCATCAGTCCCGGAATAATTGGAGCTGCCGCTTTATGGCAGCTTATTCAGCATAAAGGGAAAAATAACCTAAAAGGCCAACCTTATGCCTGGTTGCTGGCGAGTCTATTCATTATCCTGATCCTATCGGGGCTTTATACAGAAAATTTGGAGGTCTGGGTTAAGGACCTCAAAGAGAAAGTAATTCTGGGGGGCTTACCGCTTGCAATAGCCATTCTCCCAGCTTTGTCCCGAAAAGAGTATCTCCTGGTTTACTATTGTTTTATCCTGACGATAAGTCTTACAGCTCTTTTGAGCTTGTATTTCTATATACTTGACTACGAAACCGTCACACAGTCGATTGAGCAAAACAAGACCGTAGACATAGTCGGAAATATGCATCACTCCTATTTCGGATTATTGCAAGCCTTCAGTATTATGCTGGCCGTTGATTTAGGAAGACAAAAAGTTCAGATTTTTTCGGCAGCAGAACCTAAACTTCTTTACCTTTTCGCAGCCATCAATTTCCTAACAATACATCTTTTTGCCAGCCGAACAGGACTTGCATGTCTTTATGTGGGAACTTTCGCCTACCTCATTTTCAACCTATTTACCTCCTCCAATAAAAAACTTGCGGTTCTCATTTTGTTGGGGATGCTTACCCTACCCATAATCAGCTATAATACGGTACCCTCTTTCAAAAATCGGGTGGATGTGACTCGATGGGATCTCCAACAATACTTTATCGAAGATCGTGACTTAAGCGAAAAATCCTTTTCCCAAAGGCTCCTTGTCTGGAGATCAAGTTGGAATATTTTTCAATCTTCTCCTCTTATCGGGATTGGGCTCTCAGATGTAGAAGACGAGTTAAAAAAGCGGGCAGAACAGGATCAAAGCCGAATAAATCAGGAATTTCTGTTGAAATCACCTCATAATCAGTATTTAGAATACCTCGCAGCATACGGATTGGTTGGATTTTTGCTATTATTGTGTAACTGCATCTTTCCCCTCCTGTATATCAGGCCGGGGATTGCTGTTTTTTATGCATTCGTCAGTATGTGGATGACAGCAATGATGTTCGAATCGATACTTGAGCGAGTAGTAGGGATAAGTTTCGTATGTACCTTCCTCATTACTCTTCCATTATTTTATCAGACAAACAAAAGCTAAACTCATTAAGCTCACGACCGAAAATTTGCCTAACCTCTAAGGTTGAAAAATTATGTTACACAAAACGGCAATCCTAATCTTTACTTTTATCCTTGCATGTGCCTATGCACAAACACCTGAAACCTACACAGTCAAAAGAGGAGACAATCTCTTCCGCATTTCCAAAAAGTATGGAATGAGCATTGAAGAGTTGAAAAGACTTAACAACCTCCGTGGCAGCAATATCGTAGTTGGCCAGAAATTAAATGTAAGTTCTTCAATCAATAATCAAAGAATCAGCAGCAGAGGGCTTGAAGTTGGAGAAGATATATCAGAAGGACCTCGGACATACTATAAGGTCCGGAGAGGAGACAATATATATTCTATTGCTTCAGAGTTCGGGGTTTTAGTTGATGAAATTCGCGAATGGAATGGAATCTCAGAGGTAAGATATGGACAAACCATCGTTGTTGGAAAAAATGATGTGGCCAGAGTTCCTGCTTTTGGTATGACTCCCAAAAATGACCGATACGAGGATTCTGACATCTATCGGAGAAGTGGGCCTTCAACTACTTTAGTTAGAAAAAATAGTCAGGATAGAAACGATAGCTATAGAACAAATCGCAATGATACCTATAGAAGAAGTTACGATAGCAACAGCAGAAATAGTCGAAGTAGAATGAGTAATTATCGAGAAAGGGATAAGCGTGAAAGTAGTAGCCGGCGATATAGCAGAGATAGTTATGAGGATGATGTGAATGATCGCAGGAGAAATAATTACCGTCGCTCCGAGGAAAATGACAGGAATTACAGCAGTCGCCAAAGTTCATCTTCCTATAAAGATCGATATGATGACGAAAGATACGATGACGAGCAATATGAAGATGATCGTTATAAGGATAGTTACTACAATAAAAGGTATAGCGATGATCAATATGAGGATGAATATGACAATGGCAGGATGCCTCGCGCCTCTGACATTACCTATGGAAGCCGTGTAGCCGCCATTTATGAGCCTTATGAAGAAGTTTCAAGCGGTAGAAGAGTCGCCTCCAGAGATTATGAGGAAGATAATCGCCCATCTTATACAGAATCCTACAATAAAAGAAATCGCGATAAAGGTCGTATTACTGGCGATTTTACGGAGCTTAAATCAAATAAAGCTGGAAGGAATCGTTTTTATGCATTCCACGATTCTCTACCTCTCGGCAGTAGAGTAAAAATGGAAATTCCTAATAATGCTGGCTTCATCGAAGTTGAGGTAATTGACCGCCTTCCCACTTACGAACGTGTCATGATTGGTTTATCACCCGCTTGTGTAGCTGTACTGGAAGGTGCAGGTGCGAGCTTGGACGAGGTAACCATTATTGCAGAATAAATTATAAACCAGAGAAAATTCAGGAAGCAGGAAATTCGCCTTGCTTCCTGTTTTTTTACACTAAATTTGCAGAGGATTGGAATAGTTTCGCTGAATTTTTAGTTTTAAACCTTTGTGAAAATACTTTCTCTTTAAGACTACACTTCCCTAACGAAAAAATGGTTGTATTTGTAGAAACGGCTACGGGTAAGGCGATTGAAGCTTACAAATCCGCTGTAAGCGGCCGGTTCTACCATAATTCTCACCTGGTTCTCGTACTCCTGATTTACGAGATTCTCTTCTTCTTTTCTTCCGAAGCACAAGTAGTCAAATACAATGGGATAGATGCGTGGTTTAAACTGGCCCAAAGTCATTTACCGGGAGGAACACTACTCGTATCTCTAACGATCATCGCTTATCTAGGTTATTATGTCTATCACGACTGGTTTGGCCTATGGACGAGCAGAGAATATAAAAAAGCACGAGATGATGCTAAATCGAAAAAGAAGAAGATCTCCGAGTTTCGTAAGAAGCCTTTAAAGGATGGAGCCATCAATTGGTACTATTGGTTTTTTATCATTCTGGAAGGTTTTGTCTATGGCTCTTTCATTCGCATGTTACTGCCATATTTCAACTATGCAATTGTAGCTGTTATAGATCCCGAGGTATTGATTCCTGCTCAACTGGATGCTGTCAGATCCCTAAAATCTTTCCATACCAATGCTTTCCAGGACCTTTCCCTGACTTTTGGGGGAGGATTTTATGACGAATGGATTTTCAGAGGGCTTCTACTGGCATTCCTCTTTCGGGTGTTTAATAAAGAGCTCGGCAGCTGGTCAATGGGAGATTTGAAAAAAGCGGATGTTGGTAAATTTGTTAAAATCCCTAAAGGAAGCATAGGTAAGTTTAATAACTATATCATGGACATGCAGGGATTCAAAAAAAGGAAAAAATCCTTTGCAGAACGTTTCCCCATCGTCCTCATGGCAGCCGTTATTTATTCCCTTTCCCATTTCACCTATTATTATGGGGATGATTTCACCATTTACAATGCATTTTATCGGGTTTTCTTCGCGATAATTATGTATTTTGTATTCGCCAATCGAAAATTACCTGTGGCCGTTTGGACGCATGTTTTCTATAACTTTTGGTACTTCCTCTTCCTCTAGGATTTCCTATATTTGTGGCTGTTTTGTTTAAGGATGTGCCAACGCATTCCCCCTTTTTTGTGTTCGTAATAAAAAACCATTCTATATACGTATGATCTACAACAATATCATCGAAACAATCGGAAATACTCCTCTTGTCAGGCTAAATTCGGTAACTGAAAATATCAAGGCCACAGTTCTGGTAAAGGTGGAATATTTCAATCCGGGTCATAGTATCAAAGACCGGATTGCAATACAGATGATAGAAGATGCCGAAAGAGAAGGCAAAATCAAGCCTGGAGGTACTATAATTGAAAGTACTTCAGGAAATACCGGAATGGGCCTCGCCCTGGCAGCTATAGTGAAAGGTTACAGGTGTATTTTTACTATGGCAGATAAGCAGTCACAGGAAAAGATTGATATTCTGAGAGCTGTAGGAGCCGAAGTAGTGGTATGCCCTACCAATGTTGAACCCGAAGATCCCAGATCTTACTATTCCGTTGCAGGAAGATTGGATAAAGAGATTCCTAACTCGATCTGGATGAATCAATACGATAATCCCAGCAACAGAAAAGCACATATCCTCAGTACAGGACCAGAGATTTGGGAACAAACTGAAGGGAAAATCACACATTTTGCCGCAGGTATGGGAACATGCGGAACCATCAGTGGAATTTCAGAATACCTAAAGGATAAGAATCCAGATATCAAAACCATCGGATTAGACACGTATGGGTCTATCTTTAAAAAGCTTCACGAAACAGGCGAAATAGATCCCAAAGAAATTTATCCTTACCTGACTGAGGGAATTGGTGAAGATATTCTTCCAGAGAATTGCAACATGGACCTGATTGATACGATCATCAAGGTAAGCGATAAGGATGCAGCCCTCATGACCCGAAAACTCGCTAAAATGGAAGGATTATTTGTGGGATGGTCTTGTGGATCAGCTGTATTTGGTGCATTGGAATATGCAAAAACGCTCAAGAAAGATGATATGATGGTTATCATTCTACCGGACCACGGAACCCGTTATCTAGGTAAAGTTTATAGCGATACCTGGATGTCTACCCATGACTTTATTGATGAAGGAAATATGCTGACTGCGGAGCAAATTCTAAAGGACAAAAGCAATGGAAACGGATTGGTAACTTTAGGTTCTGAGAAGACTCTCGCCGACGCAGTTAACATTATGCGTGAGCAAAATATTTCTCAAATCCCGGTTATGAAGGACACAGAGATCATTGGTAGTTTAAATGAGAATCGGGTATTGAATACCATTCTGGATGATCCCAGCCTCAAAAATGCTCCCGTAACCAAAGCTATGAGTGATCCTCTTCCCTTTGTGCTTTCTTCTACTCGAGTAGATGTGATCTCCAAACTTATCCATAAAGATAATCCTGCGGTGATTGTACAAAGCCCTGAAGGCGAGCTGGATATCCTCACCAAGTTTGACCTGATCAATGTACTTGCGAAGTAAAGGTGTTTGAGTTTTAGCGTGTTGGCGTGTTCGGGTTTATCAAAGATTTGACACCAACACTCCAGCACGCCAATACGTTTTCAGAAAATTCCCAAAAAGAATTTCAAATTAGCTTGATAAATAGATAATCCTGACCTAATATTGCGGTGGGTAAGGCTGTACGACCAGATCCTTTTGAACTCCGCCAGGGCCGAAAGGCAGCAACGGTAGAAAGTTGATCGGTGCGATATAGTTCTTACCCTTTTCTTTTTTTGGGATGCGGAAGTGCTGAATTGTTTTAGTGTTGTTGTTTAGATTACAACTACAACACTTTTCCTTCCCTACCACCTGATCAAGGTACTCCCCCAGGTAAATCCACTCCCAAAAGCCGCAAGGCACAAAAGATCGCCTTCTTTCAGTTTACCGTGTTCCCAGGCTTCAGTCAGAGCGATAGGGATAGAAGCCGCCGTAGTATTACCGTAGCGCATGATATTATTGTAAACTTTTTCCTCGGCAAGTCCGAGGCTTTTTCTTACTGCTTCAGCGATTCTTAGGTTCGCTTGGTGGGGAATGAAAAGGTCGATGTCTTCCAGGCCTAGATTTGTAGCGTCCAAAGCTTCGTTTACAACTTCCGGAAATTTGGTTACCGCCAGTTTAAAGACAAAACGCCCCTCCATGACCGTATAGATATCTCCATTTTCGATCATTTCATTGCTGATGAAAGGAGCTTTGCGAGTGGTAGGAGCCAATACCGCCAATTTTTCCGCATAGGTCCCATCAGCATGGAGTTTGGTAGTCAATACGCCTTGTCCTTCTTTCTCGGTTGGTTGAATGACGGCAGCGCCTGCACCGTCTCCAAAAAGAACCGTTACATGCCTTCCTGCATCTGAGTAATCAAACAATGGTGATTGAATCTCTGATCCAACCAGCAAAATATTTTTATAGGTTCCGGATTTAATAAACTGATCCGCTATTGAAACTCCATAAATAAAACCAGAGCACTGATTTCTGATATCAAGTGCTGGTATTTCTAAATGTGAAATTCCCAATTCTCGCTGCAGCAACACGCCACTACCTGGGAAATAATAATCCGGGCTCAAGGTCGCGAAGATGATGAAATCTATGTCCTCTGGAGTGATACCTGCTCTTTCGATGGCCATACGGGCAGCATTTGCTCCCATGTTTGCAACGGTATCTTTGCCTTCTGTGAAATACCTTCTTTCCACAATTCCTGAGCGTTCCTGTATCCACTCATCATTTGTATTTACGATTTTGGATAACTCGTGATTATCAACAACATTTTCTGGAACATAATATCCCAGACCGGCTATTTTGGCGTTTGGCATAGTATTGTACTTCTTTTATGATCTCTCAAATGTAAAGGGATGAAAGCTAAATAGGAAATGTATGTATGAATTAAGAAATGAAAATCATTGGGGGAAAACCGGCAATTTATGTTAATTTCCCTTCTACCTAATTCCGATCTATGGAAAAAACTACTACTGGCCTGAAAGAATCGCAGTTTAGTAAAAACTACCAAAACTACGTTCTCGCCCTACTTACCCTCGTTTACACCTTCAACTTTTTTGACCGGCAAATCGTAACCATCCTCCAAGAACCCATCAAAGCTGACCTGGGACTCTTGGACTGGCAGTTGGGATTGCTTAGTGGTCTTTCTTTCGCTTTATTTTACACCTTTCTGGGAATTCCCATTGCACGATATGCCGACAAAGCCAACAGAAGAAATATCGTTGCCATCTCCCTCACCCTATGGAGTGGCATGACTGCCCTCACGGGTTATACCCAAAACTTTATCCAAATACTTCTGGCAAGAATGGGAGTAGGGATAGGGGAAGCAGGTGGTAGTCCTCCCGCACACTCCATGATCTCCGATTACTTCCCCCCCAAAAGAAGAGCTACAGCTCTGTCGATTTATTCGATGGGAGTATATTTTGGCTTGATGATCGCCTTTGGAATGGGAGGCTGGTTGGCCAGTAAATACGGTTGGCGGCAAGCTTTTCTGATAGTAGGTATCCCAGGTATCATTCTGGCGATCCTCATGCGCCTAACTGTAAAGGAACCCATCAGAGGTTTTTATGATGATGATTCCAGCAAGAAAATAGCAACACCACCTTTTTTCGAAAGTATCAAGTTCCTTTTCAGCAAAAAGACTTTTTCCTATCTGGCATTTGCAACCGGATTACATGCTTTTGTGGGCTATGCAAATACCTCATGGATGCCTTCGCTGATGCTAAGAATACATGGAGGTCTGGAATGGATACCTCCATTCGCATCTGAAGCTGTTACCATAAACCTTACTGTAGTCGGACTAATGTTCGCCTTTTCAGTGGGTGTTGGAGGAGGTTTAGGTACCTTCCTGGGAGGCTATCTCTCCGACAAACTATCAAAAAGAGACAATCGTTGGTATTGCTGGATATCTGCTTTAAGTATTCTGATTTCCCTTCCTTTTGGATATGCCGTAATCTTTACTGGAAATATGACCCTGCTGGTACTGATGTTCTTCATATCCAATGTACTATTTGGCATGTATCTCGGGCCATCCATTGCGGTTTCTCATAGCCTGGTTCCTGCCCATTTCCGAGCGATGGCAAGTGCCGTTCTCTTTTTCGTATTAAACCTGATTGGTATCGGGATGGGACCTCTGGTAACCGGTATTTTCAGTGATTTGCTAGAGCCTAGCTTTGGGAACGAATCTGTACGATATGCATTGGCTATTTCTGTGGTTGCAGACCTCGCAGCTATGTGGTTATTTTACAAAGCAGCTAGTAGTCTGAATACAGATTTAGCGATGGCTGAAAAATCAAACAATGAAATAACTTAAATGCTATTGGAAAAAGCAGATGCCCTTTTTCTAAATCGTTGCAAAGAACTGGCAGAGATGTCCGACTCCGGAGTCTATCCAAATCCGAGGGTAGGAGCTGTTATTGTACATAATGGAAAGATCATTGGAGAAGGCTTTCACCGTAAGCCAGGAACTGCTCATGCAGAAGTTCTTGCCGTAGCTTCGGTAAAGGATAAATCGCTGCTTTCCTCCTCGACCATGTATGTAAATCTGGAACCTTGCAATCACTATGGAAAAACGCCTCCTTGTACCCTGCTTATTTTGGATAATAAAATCCCAGAGGTAGTAATCGGTAGTTTTGATCCGAACCCCAAGGTCGCAGGTGGGGGAGTAAAAAGATTAAGAAAACATGGGGTAAGGGTAGAGGTTGCACAGGACCCTTTAGAATACCATGACCTTAACAAGGTATTTTTCACCAACCAACTCAAGAAAAGGGCATTTATTCTATTAAAATGGGCTGCATCCGCCGATAATTTTATCGCGACTTTTGATGAAGCAGGAAAAGCTATCCCTACTCCTATTAGCGGTTCCCAAAGTCTACGACTGGCGCACAAACTCAGAGCCAAGCACCATGCAATTATGGTCGGGAAGAATACGGCTTTGATTGATAATCCACGCTTAAATACACGTCTTTTTCCTGGCAAAACTCCTATTCGTATTGTCCTTGATCGTAGAATGGAACTCCCCAAAAGTCTCGGTATTTTTCAGGACGGTTCAGAAACCCTTATTCTGAATGAAAAGCAAGATAAAACTGAAGGGACAGTTAGGTGGGTAAAGACCGAAAATCTTCATGACTTGAACGCCCTTTCTGCAGAATTATATACAAGATTAGGTATTTGTAGCATATTGGTTGAAGGAGGAAGTAATCTATTACAACAATACATCGACCAAGAAGCGTATGACGAAATCTGGCGAGTTGAAGCTGAAAAGATCCTTGAAAGAGGAATTCCCGGACCTAAAATCCCCGCACATCTGAATTTTGAACAAAGAAGACTTGATCGAAATGATCAATTATTCTATTATAGAACCTATCAGGACATTTTTAGCCCAATCATTCCAATCACATGAAAAAACTCCTACTTTCCCTTATCCTGATTTTACTCATCTTCCCCTTAAGCAAAGCACAGGAAAATGATCCGGCATTGCTGAGTCTTGATCGGATTTTCCTACATGGAGAATTTATCCAAAGAGGTATCGGTCAAATCCAATGGTATAAAGGAGGAGAAGCCTATACCCAAGTAGTAGCCTCATCTGAAATTCGTGGGGCAGAGGATATCATAAAATACGACACCCAAAGCGGCGACGCAGAAACCTGGGTTTCCGCCAAAGACCTCATTCCTGCTGGTAGCGACCGTCCTCTTCGCATCGCAGCATATAAAGGTTTGGCAAATGAGTCTCAGGTATTGATTTTTACCAATACCCGAAGAGTTTGGCGAACCAATACCCGGGGAGATTATTGGGTGTTTAATAGAGAGAGCAAGGAACTTAGGAAACTGGGGGGAGACCTTCCTGAATCTTCGCTGATGTTTAGCAAATTTGCACCTGATGGGAAAAGTGTAGCTTATGTGAGTGGAAATAATCTTTATTTAGAATCCTGGGAAAACAAAGAGGTTAATGCACTTACGAAAGATGGCTCACGCAACATCATCAACGGAACCTTCGATTGGGTTTATGAGGAAGAGTTTTTCTGTCAGGACGGATTTAGGTGGAGTCCTGATTCCCGCAAGATAGCGTACTGGCAATTGGATGCCGCAGGAACCGGTATTTTCTACATGATCAATAATACGGATTCCGTTTATTCACGACCTATTCCGATCGAGTATCCCAAAGTAGGTGACAAACCTTCAGGCGCTCGCATTGGCATATTGGATATAAAGACCCAAAGGACCCTATGGCTCAAAATTCCCGGAGAAGCCAGAGATAATTATCTACCCCGGCTTCAATGGATTGGTGAAAAGGTATTGGTCCAACAATTAAATCGTAAGCAAAACCACCTCAAACTATGGATGTGTGATACGGAAAGCGGAGAAGCAGAATTGGTTTATGAGGAAAAAGATAAGGCATGGGTGGACATTTTCCACATGGATGCCAGTAGCCCTCGCGGAATGAGAGATTATCAGTTGGTGGATGATGGGGATGCTGTTTTACGTCTTGCTGATAAAGACACCTGGAGGCATTTATACAAGATTGCCCTGGATGGCTCAGGAGTAAAAGATATGAGTCCCGCCGATTATGATTTAGCGCGAACCTATGAGCTTTCTGGGGATGCTTCCTCCATTTACACCATTGCTTCACCCGATAATCCTACCCAAAGATATCTGTATGAACTCTCTTTGAAAGGGAAAGGAAAAAGTAAAAGGTTGACTCCGGAAAAATATTCAGGTATTAACCAGTACAATATTTCCCCTAGTGGAGCATTTGCCATCCACACACACTCCAATGCCAATACTCCCAATAGTTACCATTTGATCTCTTTGCCAGATCATAATATTATTCGAAGTCTTCAAGATAATGCCGCTTACAAGGAAAAGTTGGCAAGTCTGGATTTACCAAGCTATGAATTCTTTTCTGTGGAAACGGAAGATGGAGTTATCATGGAAGGAAAAATGATGAAGCCGACGGTCTTTAATCCTGGGAATAAATATCCGGTACTTTTCAACCTCTATGGAGAACCAGCAGGTCAAACAGCAGTGGATAGATGGAACGGTAATCTCTGGCATGCAATGTTAGCTCAAAAAGGTTATATAGTTTTGACCCTCGATAATCGAGGAACTCCCAGTCTCAAAGGCCGTGAATGGAGAAAAAGCATTTACAGAAAGATTGGGATCCTGAATTCTCATGATCAGGCTATGGCTGCCAAAAAGATTGCAGAATGGCCCTTCGTAGACAAGGATCGCATGGCTGTATGGGGTTGGAGCGGCGGCGGAACCATGACCCTCAATTTATTGTTCCGCTATCCGGGCCTATTTAGTACCGGCATGTCCGTAGCTCCCGTTGCCAACCAACTCCTTTACGACAACATCTACCAGGAGCGCTACATGGGACTTCCTCAGGAAAACATGGAAGACTTTGTCGAAGGTTCACCTTTGACCTATGCGAAGAACCTGGAAGACAATCTTCTATTGGTTCACGGAACGGGCGATGACAATGTCCACTACCAGAACAGTGAAGTCCTGATCAATGAATTGATCAAGCATAATAAGCAATTTCAAGTGATGCCCTATCCTAACCGTTCTCATGGCATCTATGAGGGCCCAAATACCCGCAGGCATTTGTATACCTTATTGACCCAGTACTTGCTTAGAAATTGCCCACCAAATGTAGAGGAGGACTGATAATTGTTGAAATTCAGGACATTTGGGTAGATAATTCTGTTCATTTGCCCTCCACAAGATAATTTTCTTCGTTATAGCCTTGAAGCAAGACTTTCCCTTGTATCACTCGTTTCCCTGAAGATGCAGGAAGCACAACAAAAAGAAATGCGCCGAAAACTACTATCAGTACTACTAGTTATACTACTTAGTCCGCTATTAAGTCTGTCACAACAAACAGGATCCCAACTCCTCGACATGCCCATATCTGCCAGCTTTGCCAACCAAAGTTTACTAGATATCTTCACCCAATTAGAAAAGAAATACGAAGTCCGCTTTTTTTATAAAGAAGAATGGATTCCTCGTCAAGGCATTTCTGTCATTATCAATGATCAAAGCCTCCGTCAGGTACTCCGTCAATTGCTGGAATCGAGAGGATTGGCTTTTTCGCAGTATGGAGAAAAAGCTGTGATCATTGGAAGAAGAGCTGACCTTCAGATACTGGAGGAGTTTTCTTACGAGCAGTATTTGGATGATATTGATGGGAAGAAAAAGAAAGCAATTACCTCCGGCTTTATAGAAGTCCTTGGAGACTCAACGATCCGGCCATTACCCCAGACTGCTAGTATTGAGGGAGTGATTTATGATGAGGAAACAGAAACTGTATTAGCGGGTGCTCAAATTGCCTTTCCCCAATTACAAAAAGGAGCCATTTCGGATGAAAAAGGAGAGTTTTCCCTGGAAATGCCTACGGGAAAATATGTGGCAGAAATTGAAGCCCCCGGACATGAAAAGCTGGTTATTGATGTGTGGGTGTATTCAGATGGGGAATGGGAAATTCCGCTTTACTATACCGCCTATCAATTGACAGAAGTCCTTCTTGAGGCAGAATCAGTTGGACAAAGCAAAGACAGCCCGGAAGCAGGAAAGGTAAATATATCGATAGTAGATATTCGGAAAAGACCGGCTTTATTGGGCGAAGTTGATATTGTTAATACCGTCTTACTTCTGCCGGGAGTAAGTTCAGTAGGAGAAGCAGCTACAGGTTTCAACGTACGCGGAGGAAATGTAGATCAGAATCTACTGATGTTAGGAGGAAATCCCATATTTAATTCTTCTCACCTATTTGGACTCTTCTCCGTTTTCAATCCGGATATCGTACAAAATGCTACCTTATACAAAGGACACATCCCAGCTCAATTTGGGGGGCGTATTTCTTCCGTGTTGGATGTCAAAGTGATGGAAGGGAGTTATAGGAAATTAAGGGGGCGGGGGAATGTTGGATTGCTTTCCAGTAAACTCATGGTCAATGGCCCTATAAAAAAAGGCGAAAGTTCCTTTGTCCTGGGAGTGAGAGGTGCCTATCCTGATCTGTTTACGGGCTATGTAGAGCAAATCCCGGATGTCTTCCAGAGTAGTACCTATTATTGGGACGTTTCCGGAAAGGCCACGCAGAAGTTTGGCGAAAATGGAAAGCTATCCCTCTTTGCCTATGGGAGTAAAGATGCATTCTCCTTTGCTGAAGGCTTTGGTTTTAGTTGGGATAATTTCGTTTCCAGCCTGACCTGGAACCAGATTTACAGCAGCCAGCTTTCTTCAGAAGTTTCCGCTAAAACCAGCCATTACCTGAGTCGCTTTAGCAATGAAAATGGCAAGGATGGTTCCATCAATAGTACAGGAATCGATAACCACAGCTTTAAAGCCAATGTTCAGTACGTGCCCAATTACAGTCACAACTTCAATTTTGGGATGGAGTTGAATTACTATGACATCCTGGATAATGAACTGGAACCTTTGGGCCCTAATTCTATTCTGGAAGCCAATACCTTCGCTAAGGATCAGGGTTTAGAGTTTGCTCTCTATGCAAATGATAATTTTGACCTCAATGACTTTGTGAGAATTTCAGCAGGGCTTAGATTTAGCCGCTTTACGGCTTATGGACCTTATGATGTTAATGTATATGCTGAGGGAAAAGATCGCACCATTGGAAATAGAACAGGAACGATCAGTTATGGTAGCGGTGAAGCCATACGCAGTTTCAATAATCTGGAGCCTCGTATTTCGTTGCGAGTCAGATTTGATGAGACTGCTTCAATTAAGGCCAGTTACAATCGAGTCAATCAATATTTACACCTGGTTTCCAATACAGCCTCTGCCACCCCCATCGACATTTGGCAAACAAGTAACACCCATATTCCAGCCCAGCGTGGAGACAACTATTCCATTGGCTTTTTCAAGGATTTCGGAGCAAAGGAATGGGAAACTTCCCTCGAATTCTTTTACCGCGACATGAGTGGTCTGGTCGTAACCAAAAATTTCGGCCAGCTCCTCGGCAATCCCAATATCGAAACAGAAATACTCAATGCTACAGGATATGCCTATGGGGGTGAGTTTAGCATCAACCGGAGTTTCGGAGATTTGGATCTCGAATTCTCCTTTACCTATGCCCGTACCCTCAGACGCACAGAAGGCAATCCGGAAGGAATCGGCATCAATGATAACGAATACTTCCCGGCAGACTTTGATTCGCCCATCAATATCAACCTGAGTGCGAAATGGCAGCAAAGAAGTACAAGAACCTTCGGCCTGAACTTCTTATTCAGAACCGGACGCCCCGTAAGTGTGCCAGCAGGAGTTATCCCGGTATTCCCGGGAATATTACTTCCAGACTTTACAGAAAGGAACAGCTTTCGCATCCCGGATTATCACCGTCTGGACCTTTCCTATACTTTTGATGACGGCTTGATTAATAAGAGTAAAGTGAAGAGTGATCTTACGTTTTCAGTGTACAATGTTTACTCCCGCAGGAATCCGTTCTCTGTTTTCTTCCGCGAGCAAAACAACCGTCTCCGAACCTTTACCCTATCCGTCCTCGGTACTGCTATTCCTTTTGTTAGTTATAATGTGAGATTTTAATTCTGTCTCTGATGCAAAAGATATATTCCATTTTCTTCCTCTCCACACTCTTCCTATTAAAAGGACTTTACCTTTCTGCCCAACTTCCTCAGGCAGAGTACATGAAGATTCACTTTGACAAGAGTTTCTACATAGCAGGAGAAGACGTATGGTTCTCCTTGCATTTCCTTTCTCCTGAAAACCGCAAAAGTGAAGTAGTTTATGCGGAACTATTCTCACCAGAAGGAGAGCAATTGATCCGTCATACCTTGAAGGTAGAAAATGAGCAGGTTTCCGGAGACTTTATCTTACCGGCTAATCTGGCAGAAGGATATTACACATTCAGAGCCTATACTCGATGGAACCTCAATTATGATCCTCCAGTGATGCTGGAGGCGCAAATCCCAGTTTACAATGCCGTACGAGGAATCAGTTCTCTTCCTAATCTGGAGGACAAGACTTTTTCTGTAAGCAATTCTGAAGACCTGAGCATAAATCTGGAAAAGAACATCTACAAGCCTCGTGAAGATGTAAAATTGAACATCAATGGAAAGCATGGCAAATTGATTCATGTTTCAGTTTCTGTCACAGATTTGAAGTATGAGGAAGAATTGATCAGAGAAGACCTTGCGAGTAATTTCATAAAAGGTGAATTCAAAACGAATGAGGATAAACTGGACGCAGAATTTAAACTAAAGAAGGTATTTCGATTACGTCATCCCGATACAGGTGAGCCTGTCAATTCCAACTTCATCATGGGATTTGTGAAGCTTAATCATCAGAAACTGATTCGTACAGCTGAAAATGGATATGTGGATTTCCCACTAGATAACTTTTATGACAGTACGGTTATCCAGATTTTTGATGCCAGTCCTTTTCAGGATACCTATATACCGCTGATTGAAACGGTCAAGGATTCCTTCGAACTCCCATCACCCAGTTTGAATACGGAAACGCCTCCTTTGACCGAAGCGGTCAAGCACTACATCCTGAAATACCAACACCGCTTTCAGGTGAGCAAGCTCTTCGGAAACATGGACCTCATTCGGGCACGCGCTCAACAGGTGATCCCTTCTCAATTCAAACCCACCAATGTGTACCGGACCAATGATTTCATTGACCTGGAGAATATGTCTGAATTTTTTAAACAGGCCATTCCTCCTGTCACATTTAAAGCGGGTAAATATAAAGGAGACAGATACATTAAACCTCGATTGAAACTTTATGTCCCACATAAAGAGCCCATCTACAACAAACGGATCATCAAGAAGCCAGCAGTAATGCTGGTCAATGATTATTTCACCTACGATACTGAGGCAATATTAAATATTCCCCTCAGTAATGTCGAACAAGTTGAGATTTATAATACTGTCGTAGAGTTACCCACTCAGTTTGGACCGATTGGAGATTTTGGAGCCATAGCTGTAATCACAAAAGACGGTACAACTCCTCCAGAAATTACTGAAACAGGAAACAATATAAAAATCTCAGGTTTCTATAGTCCCCGTCAATTGAAAACGATTGATTATGGGAGCATTGACCATCGCCTTAGCAAAATTCCGGATTTTCGACCTCTTATTTATTGGAATCCTCAAGTACCAATTTCCCCTAATGAAAAATCTGAATTGAGCTTTCCTGCTGGAGATCAGCATGGTTCTTATTTGATTCGGGTAAAAGGGATTACGGCAAGCGGAGAGTTTGTAACCGTCGAATCAATATTTGAAATTAGTTACCTGCCCTAGACAAGGAGAAATTTTCATTCCTGCCCACCCTTGCGGATTTTATCCGTTATAGGGATAGGGTAAACTAACGCTTACCTGTAAATGAATGAGAAACCCCTGGATTCTGCCTAATGGAAGCTGCTATCACTACCTTTTCCTCACTTTTTGTCAGTCAATACACGCTCACTTTTTCATCTCTGATGTCAAGCTTGGGAATAAATAGGGTTAAAACGCTGTCCAATAGCGAGTTTACCAGAGATACCTATGTAAAAAATTAGATATTTTCTAATTGGTAGTTTTTTGTATTTTCGCCAATTGGAATTACAACTGGTTATCAAAAACCCTATCGAATGCAACGAATACTTCTACTGTTTTTCTTTTTTCTTACAGTTCTCTTTGCCACTCCCATTTCTGCCCAAGGTCAGGATGAGGCCCTGCTAAATACTAAGATTACTGCCAACTTTTCCGGTCAAAATTTACTGCAGGTTTTTTATGACCTGGAGCAACGCTATCCGGTCCAGTTTTTTTATAAAGAAGAATGGATCCCCAGGACAGGGATAAATGCCAATTTCAGTGCGGAGCCTTTAGGTGCTGTTTTGGAAAAACTCATGGACGATGCTGGACTGAAATATGTTCAATTCGGCCCCAATGCCCTTATCGTTGGTCGAATGTCCGATATTGTTACCCTAGAGTCCTTTTCTTATGCTGATTATCTCGCTGATGTGGATGCAGTAAACAATCAGGAGAAGAGCATTATCAACAAATTAAGTATAGTCGGAGACTCTACCCTTCGCCCACTTCCTACCCGTGCAAAAATCTCCGGAACCATTTATGATGTAGAAAGTGAGGATGTACTTCCAGGTGCTCAGATCATCTTTCCGGAATTAAAGAAACAGACCTTTGCCGATTCAGAAGGAAACTTTGAGATTGAAATTCCAACAGGCAAGCATGAGGTGAGTATAGAAGCACCGGGACATGAGAAAGTAAGCACTTTCCTCCAGGCATATTCAGATGCTGATTGGGACATTCCTCTTTACTATACCGCTTATCAGCTCAATGAAGTATTGCTTCAAGCTGAGTCTGCCGGACAAAATAAAACCTCTGCCGAAGCAGGCCGTGTGAATATCTCTATCGTGGATATTAAAAAGCGCCCGGCTCTTTTAGGAGAAGTTGATATCGTAAATACTGTATTACTCCTTCCGGGTGTAAGTACCGTGGGAGAATCAGCTTCGGGTTTCAATGTGCGTGGGGGAAATGTGGACCAAAACCTGATCATGCAGGCGGGTAACATCATTTTCAACTCTTCCCACCTCTTTGGATTCTTCTCGGTATTTAATCCAGATGTAGTACAAAATGTGAGTTTATATAAAGGGCACATCCCGGCTCAATATGGGGGCCGTGTTTCTTCTGTCCTGGATGTAGAAGTTAAAGACGGTAGTTTCCGAACAGTTAAGGGAACAGGAAGCATTGGTTTATTCTCCAGTAAATTCTCCCTAAACGGACCGATCGTTAAAGAGCAAAGTTCCTTTGTGATTGCCCTTCGTGGAGCCTATCCAAATGTACTGACTGGCTACATCGATAATGTCCCTGAGGTATCCCAGAGTAGTTCGTACTATGGAGATGCGACCATTAAGCTTACTCAAAAGCTTGGAGACAACGGTAAGATTGCCCTCTTTGGATACGGCAGTAAAGACTTCTTCCGCTTCTCTGAAGACTTTGGATTTAGCTGGGACAATTATGCAGGGAGTTTGACCTGGACGCAAATCTACAACAGCCAGCTTTCTTCCAAGATAGAAGCCAAAGCCGGTAGATACTTTAGTAATTTCTTCAATGCGACCGGCGTAGAAGGAACCACCAATGATGCAGGAGTCAATAATTACGGTTTCCGCGCCAATGTGCAGTTTGTTCCTAACCGTAAGCATAACTTCAACTTCGGTATAGAAGGAAACTACTACGACATCCTCGACAACGAAACCCGTCCATTCGGAGATAATTCAGTAGTAATTCCACGTACAGCTCCTAAAGACCAGGGATTGGAACTGGGACTTTATGTAAATGATGATTTTGACCTCAACGATTTCATTCGTTTTTCAGCAGGTCTGCGTTTCTCCAGTTTTGCGAATGTAGGGCCTTTTGATGTGAGTATCTACGAGGAAAACAGAATAAGAACAGATGATACTCGTATCAATACCATCAGTTACGGTAGCGGTGAGCAGATCGAGACCTTCGCCAACATTGAGCCTCGTATTTCTTTGCGGATTCGCTTCGACGAGACCAGCTCGATGAAAGCCAGTTACAACCGCGTCAATCAGTATCTCCACCTGATTTCGAATACAGCATCAACCACGCCTATCGATATCTGGCAGGTGAGCAACAATTACTTCCCTGCACAAAGAGCGGATAACTACTCTTTGGGATTCTTTAAAGATTTTGGCGTAAAGACCTGGAAGACCTCTCTTGAATTCTTCTACAGAGATATGACAGGACTGGTAGTAACCAAAGACTTCGCCAGTTTGCTCGGAAAACCTGCTATAGAAACCGAAGTACTCAATGCTGTAGGATATGCTTACGGTAGTGAGTTTAGCATAAACAGAAGTTTTGGAGATCTAGACCTGGAGCTTTCTTTCACCTATGCAAGAACCTTCAGAAAAGCAGATGGAAACCCAGAAGGAGTAACGGTAAATAATGGAGAATTCTTCCCCGCTGATTTTGATAGCCCGATTAACATCAACTTCAGTGCAAAATGGCAACAACGCTCTACCCGTACTTTTGGGATCAACTTCCTCTTCAGATCAGGAAGACCGGTAAGTGCGCCTGAAGGAGTATTCCCGCTTTATCCGTCCCTGCTTGTGCCTACTTTCACCGAAAGAAATACCTTGAGAATTCCTGACTATCATCGTCTGGACTTCTCTTATACCTTTGATGATGGACTGGTCAACAAAAGGAAGTTTAAGACTGATTTGACCTTTAGTGTATATAATGCCTATGGCCGCAAGAATCCATTCTCTGTATTCTTCAGAAGAGAGGGACTTGAGTATCGTGCATTTACGCTATCAGTTTTGGGAACTATTCTCCCATTTGTCAGCTACAATTTCCGATTCTAATCTAAGGGCTTATTCTTATGAAAAGGATACGTATAATCGGCAAAATTTCCTTGAGTCTTTTACTGGCTGTTCAGCTTTCCTGTGTGACTCAATTGGAAAACCCTCTGGAGCTAGAGCCTCAACTGGTAATCAGTGGGCAGTTTAGTAATAGTCCCGGCTCTCGTGCAATCCGGGTACTCTCAGTAGAAGGCCTGGATGGAAAAGGAACTCAATTGGAGGCAACAGGTTCTATTTACAAAGATGGACAGGTATTCGCAGAAATGGTCGTGAATGCAGAAGGAGAGCTGGAACTCCCCCCCAGCTTAGTGCTTGAAGAAGGTGCAGAATATTTCGCCGAAGTAATCACAAATGGGAACAAGGTGTATAGATCTGAACCTCAAATCGTTCAGCCTAAACTGGAAACCATGACTGTTTCATTTGAGGTTGAGGAAGATATTGAAAGCTCGCGTTTTCTGGGGCTTACGGTAAATAGATCTCGAATTGAGTTTTTCGCCCATGTAGACCTTCCCGATCCCCAGGTAGAGAAAAGATATTATAGATGGGTAGTTGATGAAGCCTGGAATTATATTGAATCAAATCAGGATGACACCTGTTATCTTTCTAATACCATTTTTGATAATACTTCTTCTTTGGTGACCAATGCCAGCGGTTTGCTGCAATCGGGAGAAGCGAGGGTTTCCATTCTGGATAAGCGCCTTGACAATACTTTTGCTCATACCCACTTCATCAATGTCTATCTACACTCCCTGGATGCCAAGACTTTTGAGTTTTACGAAAAGTCTGAACGTTTAACCAGCGGTACAGGTACTATTTATGATGAGGTACCAGGTCCTTTCAGAGGAAATCTCAGCAATGTGGATGATCCAGAAGAAGTAGTCCTGGGCTGGGTAGAATTCTTTTTGGTAGATACCTTACGATATAAGTTAAGAAGGGATGGGATAAATACTACCGTTCCTACACAGTGTGATGATATTCCCGGAGGTGGGCCTTGCCCGCCCCAGATCCCACCACCCGGAGGTGGACTGCCTCCCCCCTGCCAATGTAATGCATGTGCCGCCGTATTGGGACAGGATGCATTGAGTCCACCGGATTATTGGGTTGATTAAATCAATTTAAACGCTTTTATACATGTTCAACTTCCAGTCGATACACAGAGGGATTTTCGCAGGTATTTGTGCCTGGGTGGTTTTGGCATCCGCTTGTGTTCAGGAGTTGACTAATACACAGGAGTTACAAGAGACCTTGGTCATAAGTGGCCAACTAAGTAATAGTCCCAAGTTCAGGAATGTCAAAGTCCTTAGGGTAAATAATCGATTAGGAACCGGCGACTCTCTCGATGCAGTAGTAAGCCTATACAAAAACGGACAATTTTTGACTGATTTGAATAAGGTCGCTCCTGGAACATATCGTCTTCCAGTAGATGTCGAAATTGAAGAAAGTTCAAGCTATTATACTGAAATCCAATTGGAAGGCAAGCTTTACAGGAGTCAGGAACAAACGGTCGCCCAAATAGCAAAGACAGATAGCATAAGCTTTCGCATACTTACTTCAGATCAATTCACACAAGAAAGGGGATTTGCCGAACCTGTCGTTCTGCAAGGCATTGAATTCTCAGCCCATCTAGACTTGCAGGATTTGGCAGATGGAGAGGCATATTACAGATGGGTGGTGAATGAGGTCTATAGTTTTGTAGAATCTAATAAAACTGATACGTGCTATATCCGCGAAGCTATTGAGGAAAACACCTTTAGTTTGATTTCAAATACTGATCCTGACATCCTGTTCGGAGAATTAAAAGCCCCAATCCTATTACAAGGGCTGGATAAATCTTTCGCCTACAAACACTATATCAATGCTTATTTGCATAGTATAGATAAAAGTACCTACGAATATTATTCAAAGGTTAAGAATCTGACAAGTCTGGATGGAACTATTTATGATCAGATCCCCGGACCTATTGAAGGCAATGTGAGAAATCAGGATGATCCAAATGTACATCCTTCTGGTTTTGTGGAGTTTTTCCTGGCAGATACCTTTTATTATGGATTAAATAGATCAAATATACCTGCAAATGTGCCAGAACAATGCTGGGATATCCCGGGAGGAGGCCCTTGCCCTCCAGACCCGAGGACACCTTGCAAATGTCTGGATTGTGATACAGTCTGTGGATTTGAAACCTTAATCCCTCCTGATTATTGGGTGGATTAAGCTAGCACATACCATGAACAAGAATTGATATGAAACATATTACTCACATATCAAGCATCCTGCTAAGTATACTGATCCTTCTAGGATTGGGAACCACTTCCTGTATCGAAGAATTGGAAAATCAGGTACCCGTTTCCGGCCAATTGGTGATCAATGGACAATTCAGTAATAGTGATGACCTCCGAGAAATTACTATTCAAAGAATAAATAGCATCACAGGAAGTGGAACTCCCCTGCCAGTTACTGCCCGTATATTGCGTGATGGTACAGACCCATTGGAACTACTTGAAGTTGAGCCGGGTAGAATGCGTCCGCCACTGGGATATGTCTTTGAAGAAGGAAGAGAATATTTCGTGGAAATTGAGCTTGAAGGACAAACTTACCGTTCACAGCCACAAATAGTACAACCGATTCTTCGTACGGACTCTATTAGTTTTGAGGTTAGGGATGAAAGAAATGATGATAGAAGACCCGGAGAACCAATCCTTTTTCGTAAGATTAAATTCTCCGCTTTTGTTGATCTGCCTGATGTAAATGAGCGGACCGCCTACTATCGGTGGGTAGTTGACGAAGCCTGGTTATTCATTGGTTTGAGCCTGGGAAATAGATGCTATGTTCAGGAAGATATTTCTACTAATGCCTACCAGGTAGCAAGCAACACCGTTCCGGGAGCAAAAGTAGGTCTGGTCGGAGTACCGGTGTTAGATCAAAGTCTGGATTTCAGTTTTGAACATCAGCATTATGTCAATGTTTATTTACATAGTATTGACGCAGCAACATTTGACTATTACGAGAAGAATTTGCGGCTGGTAGGCATAGATGGGACTATCTATGATGAGATTCCCGGAGAAATTGAAAGCAATATTATTAATGTTGACAAGCCAGACGAAAAAGTAAGTGGCTGGGTAGAGTTTTTTCAGGCTGATACCTTGAGGTTAAACCTAAAAGGAGTTCAAATAAATGCTCCTATTCCACAGCAATGTAATGTTCCTCCGGGAGCAACTCCCCCTAACCGTTGTTTGGATTGCGCAGGGACCTATGGTCAAAGTACAAGAATTAAACCCTTTTACTGGGAAGATTGAAAAAGAAAATATGACAAATCGATATATGAATAGATTCTTACTGATACTGGGAGTATCCTTTTTGGGATTGAGTGCTTGTGTCACTCAATTGGAGAATCCCTTAGAGTTGCAACCTCAGCTCGTTATCAATGGTGTTTTTAATAATAGTGCTGGCCAAAGACAGGTAAGTGTCCTGCTAGTTAATGACCTGGATGGAAATGGCCAAAAACTTGATGCTACAGGTTCCATTTATAAAGACGGTCAACTATCCGCAGACCTTATCGCAACTGGAAATGGGGACTTGGAACTGCCAGAAGGATATATGATTGAAGCAGGTGCTGAATATTTCATTGAATTGGTGACAAACGGGAATAAAGTATATCGTTCCCTCCCTCAGGTCGTTACCCCCAAATATGAAACCGAAGAAATCACCTGGGAAGTAGTCGAAGATGTAGACAGACCTTTTTTTAGAGGAGATCCTATTGTGAGGTCTACCATAGAATTTTTCGCCCATGTAAATCTACCTGATGCTGAAGTAGACCAGCGCTATTATAGATGGGTAGTGGATGAAAGTTGGGATTTTCATGAGTCCCCCATCTCAGATACGATCTGCTATCTTTCTAAATCGGTCTCTGATTACAGTGCCTCTCTGCTTACCAATGCCAGCAATTTGCTTCAGGTAGGCGAAGCCAGAAAATCAGTTGCAATTCGAGATTTTGATAACTCTTTCGCAGAAACTCATTATTTTAATGTATACCTCCACTCTTTGGATGCCAGAACGTATGAGTTCTATGCAAAGTCGGAGCGTCTAACCAGTGGAACAGGAACCATATATGATGAAGTGCCAGGGCCATTTCGGGGAAATATTTCCAATGTTGATGATCCGGAAGAAGTTGTACTTGGATGGGTTGAATTCTTTTTGGCAGATACGCTTCGTGCTCGTTTATCAGGAGATGATTTCAGGGCTCAAAACTTCTTCGTATCCACTCAATGTAACCAAACCGGAGAGCCCGGTCCCTGCCCTCCTCAGATCACTCCTCCCGGAGGTGGACTTCCTCCCCCCTGTCAATGTTTAGATTGCCAGGATGTCCTGGGAGAGGATGCACTCAATCCTCCCTTCTACTGGGAAGATTAATTTTTTAGATGACTGAATTGGCTTTTTGTATATGAAAAAATAAGTCTGATGACATTCATTCGCCTACATATTCTCAACTTCCTCTTCATAGGACTCTTTATGAGTGCTTGTGTAGAGCCGCTTGAATTTGATCTCAACTCAGAGGTAGAATATGTATTGATCGATGGGGTTGTCAGCAATAGTCCCGATGAGCGGACAATAAGCATTTCCAGAGGCGCTGGATTTAATCAGCGGGAATTTAAACCTGTCAACGCCAGAGGAAATATTTATCGGGATGGACAGCTATGGGATATTTTAGCGGTACAGGGTGTAGGAAAACTATACGTTCCCTTTACTTTGAAACTGGAAGAGGGAAGGAGTTATGAGATAGAAATTACAACATCTAGTGGAGATGTATTTCGCTCACAGCCGCAAATTGTACAGCCAAAACTAAAGATGGATTCTCTTTCTTTCGGAGTGGAAAGGAGATTGGCCGGAACTACCTTTAGTGGCTTACCACGCTTTGACCAATTTGTGGATATATTTGCACATGTGAGAACTCCGGGACCGCCTGAAGAGCGATATTATCGCTGGCAAGTAGATGGCACCTTTTCTTTCGTAGAATCTACTCAGCCACAAAATCCAAATAATATACCCAGTACCTGCTACCTGAGTCATTTCGTCTCAGAAAATCCTACGACGGTCTTGAGTGCAGATGGATTAGCTGCCGGAGATGTAAAAAAACTTGTGAATAGCCGGATTGCAGATGAAAGCTTCCTGTTCAGGCATGTTATTAATGTTTATATGCATGCAATTGACAAGTCTACTTTTGAGTATTATGATCGGGCCATCAGGCTTACCCAAAGCGCAGGAACCCTATTTGACGAGGTACCTGCACCTGTGCAAGGAAATGTAAAAAAAATAGCGGGTGAACCTGAGATCGTGCTGGGACAAATCGACTTCTCTTTGGTAGATACAATGAGAATTAGCCTGAGCAAAGGCATTTTGAAAGTGCCCATAAGTAATGTATGTGAAACACCTACCCCCTGTCCTACCAGACCTCCTGCTCCGGGCGGGGTGATAGATCCAATATATTGTAAGTGTTGGGATTGCGATCTCGCTTTACCCAATTCAAGTCTCTTCCCTCCATTTTTCTGGGATGAGTAAGAATAAGAAATAAAATCGAATGAATACGAACATTTTAAGGTATTACCTACTATCAATCGTCCTCTTAGTCGGCATTTCACTCCCAGCTCAGAACTACTTGAGTACACCGGAGTACCTCTATGCGCAGTTTGACAAGGAATTCTATGTTGCAGGAGAGGATATGTGGTTCTCGGTTTATTTTGCCAATCCTGGAGTACGTCAAAGCGAGATTGTCTATGCCGAACTATATTCTCCTGATTCAAAAGAGATTTCCCGTCACATGCTAAAAGTAGAAGGGAATCGTGCCTATGGAGATTTTATTCTACCGGCTAATATAAAAACCGGCTATTATACCTTTCGTGCATATACACGCTGGAATCTTAATTTTAGTCCTCAACAGGTATTTACTAAAGAAATCGCTATTTATAATGCAGAAGCCAGCTCTAGCCGCCTGGCAGAATTACCTACCCCAGAATATAGTCCTGCAAATTCTGAGAACTTACGGATTACATTAGCCAAAAGTAGCGTGAAGCCTAGAGAGAAGATTAGCATTAAAGTCTCTGCTCTCGCTCAGGGTATGGGAAATGCATCTATCTCCATCACTGATTTACGTTACCTGACTGATGATAGTAAGTCATCTTTGAAAAGATACCTGAATGAGATTAATAGTCAAACAGCACCTTCACTCAGTAGTGGACAGCAGGTAGTAGAACCTGAAAAGTCTCTGGAAAAAACCTTTATGCTCAGGCATCCGGATACAGAGGAATATGTCAACTCCAATTTCGTGATGGGTTTTGTAAAACAAACTCAGCAGAAACTTATACGGGTAGCGGAAAATGGCATTGTTGATTTTCCCCTCGATGCTTACTATGACTCTACCGTAGTGCAGATTTTCGATGCAAACCCTTTCCAGGCCAGTTATATTCCCCTTGTTGCTCCCGTCAATAAGGAACTAGCAATCACCCCTCCTGCTGTAAATAGCAAGACTCCTCCTATTACGGATGCAGTTAGATTCTATATTCAGGAGTACCAAAAACGCTTCCAGATCGGTAAACTATTTGGAAACCTGGATCTCATTAGAGCCAAACAGGTGGAATTGGCAGAACGTCAATTTCGTCCAACAAATACCTATAGAGTAGATGACTTTATCAGTCTTTCAGGTATGGAGGAATTTATCAAGCAAGCCGTACCTCCCGTGAATGTTAAAGACTTTAAGATAAAAGGAACCAAAGTAAAAAAGCCGGGTTTCAAACTTTACATTCCTCACAAAGAGGTTAATACCAATAATAAAGTAGTCAAAAAACGTCCTCTATTATTGGTAAATGATTATTTCACCTATGATTCAGATGCTGTATTGGGGCTAGACTGGAGCAATATTGAGACTATAGAAGTTTTCAACTCTGTAGATAATCTTCCTATGCAGTTTGGTCCAATTGGGGAATTCGGAGTAATCGCTTTCAATACCCGTGATGGAAAAACGCCTGATAATATCACAGCTACCGGTAACAATCTGATGATTCCCGGTTTTTATCGTCCACGCCTGGTAAACAGCATGGACTATAGTAGCAGAACGTATATGAATAGTAAAATTCCTGATTTTCGCCCAATGATTTACTGGAATCCTTTGGTACCTCTTAATGGAGGAAGCGAAACGGAATTGCAATTTTCTGTAGGCGACCAAACTGGTCTTTACCTAATTCGGGTAGAAGGATTCCTGGATAGTGGCGCCTATGTTTCAGGAGAAGCTATTCTAAATATTAGCCTAAATCGTTAAGGCAAACCTTAAAGACCCAAAAGCCCCGACCTTATGGCCGGGGCTTTTTTATTTATTGGCTTACTGACTAACTATCAAATTTTGATCTTGTCCCAAATACTGGTTCCACTCTTTTTCCTTTTCGACCGCTTACGCTTTTTATCCCAGCGGCGAAATACGTCATCCTTCAAGAGAACATAGCGAACCGAAACCCCTGGATTCAGGATCAATCCTTGTCCATAGGTCCATTGAGGTTTGAAATCTGCAGAAATATTTAGTCGAAGTGCAGTAAATTCAAGTCCCAGGACTCCATCAAGACCGGCTACTCCACTGCCTTCGTTTTGAACCCCCATATGCACACCTGCACCTGCATATACATTCAATCTCCGTGATACGATCGGCTTATGTTGCTTGGCAAGTACATGAAAATACGTGGTCTGTGTTTGAAAATGATTCTGTAGAATCCCCTCTACCGTTGTTCTTTTTAGAATTCTTTGATTGATGGTCAGACCAAAAGAATTGCCGGTCCTAACTCCAAGTGCCGTCATATAGGTCTGGCCAGAAAGGCTTTCGAGAAACAAGAGGGATATTACGCTAAGAATAATTATGATACGCATACCCTTTAGACTCAAGAATCATGCTGAGGTTGCTTTTTGGGAGAAACGTGTTCGGGTGTTAGCGTGTTAGCGTGTTGGGGTTAAATGAATTTTGGAGAAAAACTTTGGCTGGCCAAAACTCCAACACGTCTCCCCAAACATTTCCTCCCCCCTCGGGGTTGCTCTAGTATGAAAAATTATCTCATCATTGGTGCCTCATCGGGCATAGGGAAAGCTCTTGCGGAAACATTAATTGATGAAGGGGCCCAGGTCTTTGGGAGCTATCATCAAACAGGTCCCGACAATAGCGATGTGAATTTCTTTTCATTTAATGCCTTAGAAGATGAATTACCCTTAGAGGATTTACCAGAGGTTTTAGATGGGATAGCCTATTGTCCGGGGAGTATAAACCTCAGGCCATTTGTAAGAATTAAGGCTGAGGCATTCGTTTCAGACTTTGAATTACAAGTAGTTGGGGCGATAAAAGTGATACAGGCAGTTCTACCTATGTTAAAAAAGAGTGAACAGGCTTCTGTTCTCCTGTTTTCTACTGTAGCTGTTCAGACAGGTTTTTCTTTTCATAGTCAGGTAGCAGCTTCGAAAGGAGCCATAGAAGGCCTTACGCGCTCCCTAGCGGCTGAATTAGCTCCTAAAGTAAGAGTGAATGCTATAGCTCCTTCCTTAACCAATACTCCCTTAGCAGCCAAACTTCTTTCTTCAGAAGAAAAAATTCAAGCCAATGCTGATCGTCATCCACTAAAGAAAATCGGAGAAGCTCAGGATATCGCACATATGGGCGCATTTTTGCTTTCAGATAAATCTTCCTGGGTATCAGGGCAGATACTTTCAGTAGATGGAGGTATGTCAAGCATCAAAAACTAGGGTATGGAGTTGAATGACAGAGACCTTGACAGAATCATCGAAATGGCCTGGGAGGACAGAACCCCTTTCGAAGCCATTAAATTTCAATTTGGCCTAGCAGAGAAGGACGTGATTAGATTGATGAGAAGAGAGTTGAAAAGAAGTAGTTTCAACTTGTGGAGAAAGCGGGTTTCGCAAGGCATCAGTCAGAAACATTTGAAAAAGAGAAATCCGGAGATCGACAGATTCCGCTGTTCGAGGCAGAAGAGTATTAGTAGAAATAAGATTTCTAAGCGGTAAAGAGAATTTTAAATCCTTGTATAAAGCCCTATCTTTAGCAGAAGCAATCACATTCGGGAAAATAGATAATCGCGACTTTCGATTTGAAATGAGCGATAGGGTTTATTTTATTCCGAATACAGATGAAGCTATTCCAGTTTGACAAATTAAAACACGGGAAAGAACTGCTCATGGATGTTGGCAGGTTTGAAGAAACTCCCAATTTCTTTTTTGAAGAAACCCCTCATTCAGTAGATTTTTACGAAATTTTCTTTTTTGAAAAGGCTAATGGCAGTTTTCAATTAGATGATCAACTAATCCCTTTAAGCGATAACCTTATTGTTTTTGCTTCGCCCTACCAAAGAAGAAGTTGGAAAGTCAAAAGATCTTCAATCAAGGGGCATTTTATGATCTTTGCCAATCAATTTCTCGAACTTTTCTTCACAGATCCCCTCTTTGTCTTTCGCTTACAATTCTTTTACAATAACCAAACCCCCCTGTATATGCCAGAAGATAAGCATTCGAGGGAATACCATAGTCATGCACTTTCCAGTATGATGTGGGAATTGAAACATTTACGAGATGATAGCGAGGATTTTCTGAGGGCTTTTCTTTTGTTGATTCTGGCGGGGAATAATCGCAGGTATTACGAATTGTATGGCCTTGCTCCCGAAAGGCGTAGTAGTCAGGAAGCTTACCTATTCAAAAAACTGGTAGAAGATAAAATTCGGATTTATCAAAAAGTAGAAGACTATGCCCGAGAACTTCGAATTAGCCGCATTACCCTGAATAAATTCGTCAAATCCCAATTTGGTGTCACCGCGACTCAGTTTATCAAAAAGCGCCTCTTGACTGAGGTTAAACGGGAATTATTATTCACCGAACAAAGCATTTCTGAAATTGCCTATGAACTCAACTTCTCCGAAGCCTCAAGTCTGATCAGATTTTTCCAAACTCACGAAAACCAAAGTCCTTCCGCTTTTCGAAATGCTTATCAAAACGTCAAGCATTTTATCAAAAGGTAATTTAGAATAATATCGATTGCGAGCACCTTTACATAGAGGTCAGGGTGAGAAATTCTTATGTGCTTTTTTCTGGCAAAGCAATAGCTCCTTGTCCAAAAATGGGAAAATGGTCCGCTCCTATCGTACAGAAGATTGGGCGACAGCTATCAAGCAAGTTTCTGCTCAATAGATTTGGGCAAGAGGCGAAATACGGACATTCCTTCTTTCTGGAGGGTAGGGTGCATGCTTTTCTTCGATTTAGTTCCAGAGGAAATTCAAGCGATAAAACGGCCTTATACCTAAAAATTATTTTCCCTTGTGTGTTTGCAATTCCATCCCCGGCCTGGCTTGTGGGATGGAAAGCTTTTTTAGGATAATTCTGTATTTTGAAGGAAATCCAAAAAGAACCTTCACATGAAAGCTAGTCTTTATTTCTGCCTACTCATATCTTTCACAAGCATTATCTACTCCTGCGGGGAAGTCAAAGAAGAAAAAAAACTCAACCTCTGGGAGGTCTATGACCAATACCTGCAACAAGCCAAATATGTGGATCTTACCAATTCCTTTGCTCCAGATATCCCTGTTTGGCCCGGCTTTGGAAATGCTGAATTTATGCCAACAGCTGCAGGAAAAGACATTGAAGGCTATGTTAGTACAGGTGAGATCTTTACACTTGAAAAACATGGCTTTATTGCAACTTCTTATTTCCTTCCGACGGATCAATATGGAACTCAGCTCGATCCACCGGCACATTGGAACCCAAAAGGAGCTACCATTTCTGACTTACCTCCTACCTATGCAGTAAGGCCCCTAGTAGTCTTAGATATCCATGAGAAGGTAGCGAAAAATCCTGGCTATCATGCAGATATTTCGGACATCGAGGCCTGGGAAAGCAAGCATGGGAAAATCCCCACAGGCAGTGTAGTTATGGTTCGAAGTGATTGGTACAAAAAATGGGATCAACCCGATCGTTACAATCAGAAACCCTTTCCCGGAGTTGGCCTGGATGCGCTAAAGTTTTTGCATGAGGAAAGGAATATCCTCTTTCACGGACATGAGGCCCTCGATACAGACACAACCGCAAATCTCGAAGGCGAATATTGGCTACTCCATAATAACTACTGCCAGGCAGAAGGCGTACGTGCCCTCGATAAAGTCCCGGAATCAGGCGCCTTATTAATGATCGGTTTTGCCAAGCCTGAAGGGGGAACAGGAGGTTTTGCCCGATACATAGCCGTCTGTCCTCCGGACTGGGAGTACGGTAGTTCTGTTTTGGAGGAGGCCGGCGCCCCACTTCCTGTTTATGCTAAGGATTTAGTTAGAGATGAGCGAGGAGTTTTGGTGGAAAGTCGCTAATCACTTTAGATTAGTAGCTCTTTCCTTTCCAAATAGAATCTTTCTGAATTCCCCGGGCTTTTTCTCATTCAAAAGCCTAAGGTCTCCCCAGGCTTCTATGAGTTCAGAAAAGTGTTCTTCCCTTTTCACGTATTGGGCTTCATTGCCATAATTGGTGATGAGGATTATGTGGAAAGGAGCCTCATCAGTGGGTTCAACTTCCAGAAATTGAAAGGAGTGAATATAACCTTTCTCGATGGCTGCCTCTCGTAATACTTTCCAATTATTCTGGTAATAGTAGAGTGCTTCAGCTTTGTTATCATTTTGGATCTGGACAAAGTCTATGCTCGAGATTTTGTCTTGAGCCGATATTTGTACTGTCCAAATGAGGGAAAGGGAAAGAAAGAGTAATTTTCTCATTAGGTGAAGTGCTTAGGTGGATTTAATTTACCTACGCCCTATAAATTAAATTAGTTTTTTGCTTTGCAGATAATTATTTAACGTTTATCCAGTGATCGCGTAAAACAGCAAGAAACATCAGCAATACGCACCCTATGAAACGCTTCTTTTTTACTTTCCTCTTATTCCCCCTTATCCTTCCCGCTCAAATTGAAGTCAAGATTGATGACTTTTCGGACTCCTATTATGCGATTGTCCTTATCAAGGAGGTTGACAAAGGCGAAATTTTCAAACCAGCCAGTGTCCATTTGATAGAAGCTCGAACAAATAGGGAGCTTATCAAAATCGATGCAGAGGAAATTGTCCTTGAATTAACAGATAATTCCTCTTCGAGCTTAAATATTCCCTATTCAAAACAAAGTATTATCATATACGAGGACTTCAATTTTGATGGCGTAAAGGATTTGGCCTTACAGGATGGGCAGGAATCTTGCTATCATCAAAGCTCCTATGATATTTATTTGGATAAAGGAGATAGGCTCGAGTTTAATGAAAGCCTAACAGAACTTGCCCATTATCATTGTGGGATGTTTCAAATTGATAAAGCACGCTCTCGCCTGATTACCTATGCGAAAAGTGGCTGTTGCTATCATGAAAAGTCTGAATATATTTTGCAAAATGATAAGGCACTACTCCGCTATCAAAAAGTTGAGGACGGAACGGCTCATCCATTGGCCATTGTTCAGGAAAAGAGCTGGGTAAATGGTAGTTGGAAGGAAAGCAACACTACTCGATTAATCAGGGATGCAGGAGAACTAAAGATCATCCTAAGCTTCAAACTCAAGAAAAATGGAAAGGAAGTCTTAGTCTATAGCTACAACAATGCAGTCCTAGGCTATGCCCTTGAAAAGCCCAATAAAGAACTGGAGTTCAATTTTCCGGCTGAGAAAGATAAATGGAGCGGAGATAAACATTTCAACTTTACTGATTTTAAGGATGAAGCAACGCTTAACTTTTCAAACGCGAATGCCAAATACGAGATTTATCAAAAAGGCCCAGATAGCAATTTTGAAAAAATCGGAATCAAAGTTTGGGTGAATGCCAAGGAATATCATTTAGAGGGAGATCCGGAATCTGCAAAAGGCAGTTTATTTCAATTGAACAACAATCTTCAAGACAATGTAAACTACTAGATTTTTATGGCCTATAAACAACTTAAACTGTGGTTTGAGGAAGAACTTGCTGAAATGCTTGCAGATAAAATTCTGCCTTTTGAACCAACTTTCAACAAGGCTTCATTCATCAAAAGCATCTCCCTGCATATCACTCCCCTTGAACTCAAAGATCGCATAGAAGTATTTGCAGATGAATTGGGAAGGCATTTGGGAAAAGGCTATGAAACAAATATCAAGCTTCTCATTCAAATCCTGGGGCCGGAAAACGAAAAGGAAGTAGATATGTTTAAGCGTTTCTACTGGATCATGCCTATTGCCAAATATGTAGAGAAATACGGTCTGGATCATTTCGAGATATCCATGGAAGCTATTTCAGAAATCACAAGACGCAATACCGGTGAATACTGCATTCGTCCTTTCCTTAAAAAATATCCTAGTCGAACCCTTGCAGTTATGGAAAAATGGGCGGAGGAAAAAAATTTTCATCTGCGCAGATTAGCTAGCGAAGGAGGCAGACCTAAACTCCCCTGGGCATCCAAACTCCAGCAATTTATCGATGATCCAGCGCCACTCTTTCCTATCCTGGACAAACTCAAAGACGATCCTAAAAAATACGTTCAGAAATCCGTGGCCAATTGCCTCAATGATATCCTCAAAGATAATTATGGCCTGGGGAAAGCCTTTATATCGAGATGGATGCCAGTTGAGTCTAAAGAAAGAAAATGGATCATCAAACATGCGCTTAGGAACCTTAAAAAATCAAAAGATCCCTGGGCTATGGAGGTTTTGGCTGAATTAAAAGCTTGAAGGCTATTTATCTACAGGTTTCTTGATATCAATAGTGTTCCTATTTGAATAAACGTATTTCCTAATACGGACAAAATAAGTCCTTTTAATGTTCAGGATAAGTACCAATCCTGACAAAGTAAGTTTCCTTGCCTTTTTTATGACCTTTTTAGCAGTCCTTAGCCTCTCTCCTATTAGCCATTTTTATCTAAAATTTCGAGACATGAAAAATTGACTGATTTCTCCTTGAATGAAGAAATAAAACTTGAGATTCTGAATTTACAGAGGAAACTATTCCTTAAAAAAGAAATGCGAAACAACGGAAATATAATCTCACTCTCTCTTGGAAACCTCAATTCCGGAATCTACCTGATTAGTTTCAGGGATAAAGAGGGGAATTGGGCAAGAAAAAAGTTGATAAAGAATTAAAGATATAATAAGAGTAAAGGATTATAATCATGTTTTTCGCAGGAAGGTCTTTGGGCCTTCCTTTTTTTGACTTTGGCCAAAATGGAGAGAAATTGAAGTACAAGTTCGAAAATGCTTTGAAAGGAAATCCTTCAGGAAGCCTGTAAAACAGGAGAATCGATTTAGCTAAATCGATTCTCCCTTTCTTTATTGTACAATCAGTCTTTTCAATTGTTCTGTTGAGCCTGATTTCAGTTTTACTAAATAAAGTCCTTTTGGCCACTCTTGAAGATCAAGTTTCAAGGTATGTCTGCCCTTCAATGATTCTGTGTAGTAAAGTTTCCCTAATTGATCGAAAACGAGCATTTCTATCTGTTCACCATGTACTCTCGGATCAAGCTGCAACAAAGTCTGAGTACTAGCTGGATTTGGATACAGTTCGAATTGAAGTTCAGCAATCGAAATGGCTTCTTTTAATTGATTAGGTCCAATGAATAAATCAATATGAATCTTGGTCTCTTTTATAGGTAGCTTATTTCCATCTGCATATTCAAATGCATATAGATGCAAAGACCCTGTCTGAGAAAGCCAGAGTAGTTTAAAAAAGGACCAGGAGGGATACCGATAATTACCCATGTAATCTCCAAATAAAGAAAAAGGTAGATCTTTATCGATCCTTTCAATTGTTTGGCCTCCTCGGCTGATGCCTATTTTAACTTCATCAGCATCTGGACTTGCGTTGTAGCGAAAGTTTATGATAGGAGTATGAAGATTTAATAAGTCTATACTAGCCCCATCTGAAATAGGATCAAATCCTGCAAAAGGCTGATCACTTATGGCATTGATGAGGCTAAAGCTTGCCTGACTTGTATCTGGTAGAGGGACTGGTTCTGGGGTCGAAAAGGCTTCCACCTTTACCTGTTTTATTCTCAATTGTTCTGTACCGGCATTATTTTTAAAACAAATCTTAAGGATAAGGATATTTCCAGTAAGGGTTTCTTGAATCTCAACTTCGCCGAAGTCATCATCATTTGGTTTATCGCCCGTGAGGGTATGAGTAGACGAGCCTAAATTCTGATAGTTGGCAAGTAGAGTTTCAGTTCCATCTACCCAGAGAAATACATCAAAGAAATCACTGGTTTCTAAATCTCCTTCTTCCGAAAGCAAAGCAGAAATCCCAACGGAATCATAGGAAGAGATGTCAATGGGATCCGACTCAAAACAGATGATTTCATCCGTATCCTGGGCCTCCAAAAAACTTTCGCCTGCATCCGTCATCGTCAATACATAGTCTGAACTGGCGGTTAATCCGGAGAAATCTCCGGAAAGAGACCATGCACCGGTCGGAATAGAGAAAGTAGTGGGCTGTGGGCCAATGACTCCTTCGCCAGGAAGGTCGAAGTTTTCTTCATAGAGAATCTGCCCATAAGTCTTCGAACTCATACTAAGGAAAGGTATGAGCATGCTAAAAAGTATTGTGTTTTTGGTCATGTAAAAATTATTGAGAGTTAGTGTTTAATCAGTTAGACCCCAATAATCTCAGCAATGACAACATAACATAAAAAAAACAGGAGCCCCTCGTGGATGACTCCTGTTAGCGTGTATCAATAGAATAGCTCTTAATTCATCATATCGCTCCCATTCGTATTGAAGTTGTTATTCTTCCGTTTGAATAGGGAAATGTCCGGCTTACCAAAGCGGTAGGAGAAGTTCACTCTCACTACTTGTGGGTTTCTGATTCTCCAGCTGTCCTGGATGAAGAACTCAGATTCGGTATAGGTTCCGGTTCTGCGACTTCTGAATATATCTCTTATACTAACTGTCAGGCTAGCTTTGCGCTTAAATAGGTCTTTACGCAAGGCAGCATCGACAAACCAATATTCTTTTCTAAATCCTTGTGCAGTATTACTTACGCCTCTCCACTGAAATCTACGGCCTCCGCTACTTGGAATAAAGGCAGCAGGACTCTGATATTCACCCGTTATCTGTAAACGGAATTGAGCGGGTAATTTGATCACCAGGTTTTCTTTAAAAAACCAGGTAAACTGCTCATTAATCAGCCCATCTTCCACATTACTCGCATCCACCCGTGATTGATAGAGATTGACATTGGTGGTCAATTCAACTTGTGGGCTAAAAGTATTTCGCATGGTAAACTCAGTACCGTATGCTTCACTGTTGTTTGAGTTAGCATAGCTGGTCATGATCACTTCTCTGTCTCCGATAGTTTCAAGGAACTGATAATTGGTGATCAGGTTATTGGCCTGCTTATAGTAAACTGAAAGGAGGAAATCATGTCCTTTGGTGATAATATTCTGATAGGTAAGTTCCAAGGAGTTGGTAAACTCTGGAAGCAAATCCGGATTACCTCTTCTCAGGTTCAGGGAGTCAGAGAAGTCAGTAAAAGGAAGCAGTCTAAAGAAGCTGGGACGATTGATTCGGCGGCTGTAAGAAAGCTGGATGTTGTCCTGCTTATTGATTTCTTTGGTCAGGAACAAGCTTGGGAAGAAGCTGAAAGGAAAGTCGTTTTCGAAAACATCTCCTGTTTCTGGGAGCTCTCCTGTATACTGACTACTTTCCGCTCTCAATCCCAACTGATAGCTCCAACCGGAAGTAAACTGCTGACTGAAGGTTGCATAACCTGCATAGACGGCATCCTGAAATTGGTATTCATCTGCAAAGTTTGGAACCCTGAAGCGCTCTCCACTGTCTCTATCGAAAAGGTAAGAAGCATTCTGACTGTCGTAATCTCTCAAGGCAGCTCTCACTCCCACTTCCATTTTACCTGTCTTGCCAATGGGTTCTACGTAATCCGTTTGAACGGTAAAGAAGCGAGAACCTCCGTCATTTTCCTGCTCTTCTACGCTGGTAAATCCTGGGAAAATATTGGTGAAACCCCCGATTCCTTCCGTACGCACTTCATTGATATTTACGTCTGCTGTCCATTCTCTACCTTTCTTGGGGAAAAGGTGCTTAAAGAGAACCGATCCTCCCATATTTCTAAACATTCGCTCAGAATTTGAAAGTCTTTGATTCAGTCCACTAGCGACTACCGTTTCTCCGCTCAGGGTATCATTGGTAATGTCAATGTTGTTGAAGGAATCGAAACTACCACGTGTAAAGGAACCGGAAAAGGTCAGGGTATTTCTATTATCCAGGAAAATATCAATTCCCCCACGGAAGCTGGTAAAGGTTCCGGTGAACTCATTTTCCGTGTCCTGCAAAACGTTGGTTAGCGGAGCTCCGATAAGGTTGAATCGATCGGTTTCTCCTTCTCCTTTACTTACTCTTTGGTTCAGATTGGCACTCAGAAAGACATTGACTTTACCTTCACGTGCATTGATATTGCCACCTCCATTAAATCCGCCACGTGTATCTATGCCTGCCCTAATACTTCCGTTGTAACCGATTTTTCTTTCTTTTTTCAGTACGATATTTACAATTCCTGCCTGCCCTCCGGATGCATCGTATTTAGCAGATGGATTGGTGATTACTTCTACTGATTCAATTTCATCAGAAGCAATTTGGTCCAGTGTCAAAGTAGTTGGGCGACCGTCCACAAAAAGCTGCGGCGCTGCATTTCTTAGGGTTAGGTTCCCATCTATATCTACGGAAAGCGAGGGCACATTCCTCAAAGCATCTTCTGCAGTTCCACCTACCGCCACAGAGTTCTGATCAACTTTAAATATTTTCTTATCCAGCTCAAGCTTAACCAGGGTCGCTTCACTTTCAATTACTACTTCATCAAGAGTCGTGGTTTTACTTGCCAGCTTGATGTTTCCAAGGTCCTTATCAAAATTACCACCTGACATGCCTCCCCATCCGCCAGAGCCTGGTCTTCCCGTAGGTCTTTGCCCACCTGCTGCTGCTCCCGGTTTTCCTCCACCTTGAGGGCGCTTCAATCCGAAATCAACTTTTTGTTCTGTGGTCGCATATCCGAGTACACTGATCTTAAGGGTAAATTCTCCCATCACGGGTAATTTAGTAAGATCAAAGTCTCCGTTTTCTTTGGTGATTTGTCCAGCGAGGACCGCTTCAGTACGACTTTTAGTCTTTGGATCAAATTTCATCCCAATCAATTGGACCGATGCGTAACCGATACCTTTGCCCGCATCATCAACTACCTTTCCGTAAAGTCTACCAATGTTCATAGCTTCACGGTTCCAACCTCCTTGGCCTTGTCTTCCTCCTTGAGAATAGGACAATAAAAAGGTGCTTAAAGTGATAGTTGCAAGAAGTAAATATGATTTAAAATTCATTTCCCAGCTTTCGTTAGATTCTAGTACTCAACGTGTATTTAATTTGTGTATTAGGCTAAATTTTGAACCGCTTTATTCCCGAAAAGTTTAGCATTTAGATCAGAATGCCTGCATTTACGGCAAACAGTATAAAATCACCGACCAAATTGATTTTGCTTCTTTCCTTTTCTTCTACCTTATGATAAAATCGAAGTGTGTTCAAACATTAATTCTCATGCTAAAACATTTCTTCTCCCTCCTGATTTTATCCTGTCTATTCTATTGCTCGAGCCAAAGTCAGGATGGAGCAAGTTTGTATAAGACCTATTGTAGTGGATGCCATGGAGCAAAAATGGAAGGAGGAATTGCCACTGCTTTGATAAAAGATGATTGGCAATATGGAAGGAGTCGAGGCCTAATAACACGCAATATTCGATATGGCATTCCTGGTACAGAAATGATTGGCTGGAAAGAAGCACTGGGAAATTCGGGAGTCCGATCTATCGTAGATTTTATCATGCGGGCGCAAAATACGTCTCCCTCTGAAAAGAGAAATTTTCCCAAAAGCCTCCAAACCGAAGATTATGAGTTAGCAGTTGAAGTTATTGGTAAAGGAAAAATAGAAACTCCCTGGGGCATAGAATTTATTAACAAGGACCTGGCATTGATCAGTGAGCAAAAGGGCCAATTGAGGTGGATGAGAAAGGGCAAGTTAGATCCCAAGCCCATCACAGGATTACCGGAAGTCCACATATTCACAGGAACACTTGGAGGTCTTATGGATATCGCCCTTGATCCCAATTATGCAGATAATGGCTGGGTATATCTAGCCTTTAGTCAAACAGATGGAAAAGCAGGAGATCGAACATCGGCTGCCATGACAAAGATTATTCGCGGGAAAATCAAGGATTATCAGTGGACCGAAACAGAAGAACTCTTCAGTGCCCCAAAAAATATCCGGGTAAGAAAGGCTACGAGATGGGGAGGGAGGATGCTATTTGATAATGAGGGCTACCTATTCTTTAGTATAGGCGATCTGGATTTTGGAGAAGATTGTCAGGATTTGAGTAGGGCAAATGGAAAGATTTTTCGCATACATCCTGATGGGCGTATTCCGGAGGACAATCCTTTTGTGGAGGTAAAAGGAGCATTGCCTGGTATTTATGCGCTCGGGAGCAGAAATGCACAGGGCTTGGCCCTACATCCAGAAACAGGAGAAATCTGGGCCAGCGAACATGGTCCTATGGGCGGAGATGAATTGAACATCATTCGCAAAGGAGCAAACTATGGTTGGCCCATTATCACGTATGGAAAAAACTATGATGGGAATCTCGTGTCTAATTTGACGGAGAAAGAAGGCATGGAACAACCTGTTTTGCATTGGACACCCTCAATCGCCGTTTGTCCCATTGATTTCTCTTCAGGCGATCGCTTTCCTAAATGGAAAAATGATCTCTTTGTGGGCGCACTGGCTTTCGAAGAAATCAGGAGACTTCGAATTGGAGACGGAGCAGTGATTTCCCAAGAGATAATACTTAAAAACTACGGCAGGATACGTGGCTTGAAATTCGGTGCCGATGGAGCACTGTATGCACTCGTAAATAAACCCGACGCTATTTTAAGGATTACTCCCCGGGAATAAATCAAATCTATTTTTTCAAACTGTATTGCTCTTCATGGTTGATAAGCACTGCAGCGACTCCTTCATCCCAGCCCATCAAAGTGAATGGGCCTTTTATGAGGGCATATTTTTGAGTTTTACCTTTCTTTTGAAAAGTAAGTACATATTCATCTCCTGCTCGCAAATTTCCCGTAAAAGGTTTTAACTGTAAAATTCCGTCAGAGTTTTTAAAGCTCAGAACTCGATCTGTTTGAGACCATTTCCCCTTTACAGATATGACATTAGGATTGAGGTCATAGGCCATCGTGAAACTACCATCTTTATACATTTTTAAGATAAAACTCATCGCTTGGCCATTTTTCACCGTTTTGCCTTTCCATGTGCCAATCAGCGAAGTTTGGGCTGAGAGGTTAAGGCTAATTAGGAGACTGAAGGCAATAGCTGGAATAGATTTCATGATACTGAGATTAATGATAGTATGGATGGGGGAGATTATGGTTCATGTTTTTACAAAAGATTCCCCTTTAGCCATTAGTACCTATTATATTAAAATATGTAATCTCGAAAGCTGTCTCGATGTCGTTCAAATTCCGTGCTTTTCAAAAAAATGAGCTATTTTATCTGAAAAACATCCGGGTTTTTCATCAAATGGAAAATGCCCTGCCCCTTCAATTTCGACTAGTTCTGCATGCGGAATATTTGCTATGTACAGGTCCAGACTGCTCAAAGGAATCAAATCTTCTTTTCCATGTATAAGTAAAGTCGGCACTTTGATGTTTCTTAATGCCCCAGAATAATCATGCTTTTTTCCCATACTTAAAAAACAGGCATTTTGTATCCAGCCTCCTATGCCTTTCACCTCTCCACTGGTAGCATTATCCGTTGCCAAATTGTAGTAGCGAATGAACTCTTTATTTTGTGCAACCAGTTCTTTTTCAGACATCTCAAAAAGTGTTGAATAGTCAAATACTCTTTTCATGTAGTCCTTGTACTCTGCCAAATATTCCTCAGGTAGTTTCTTTTCCACTACTCCGTATAAACCCTCTCCAACAGTTGGCATTTTCAGAACATCCGCCGGTGTAATCAATACCAAAGCTTCTACTTGCTCCGGAAATTCCAGGGCATACAAACTCGCCAGAAAGCCTCCAAAAGAATGTCCGATAAGCACCAATTTGTCTTGTTTGAGTTTACGTCTGATCTGCTCAATGTCTGCAATCTGTGCAGGCAAACCCAGGTTTTCATCAAGGGCTTTCATATTCTTGTAAAAATTGGAGGAAGAGAATTTGTCGAAAGGGCGGCTGGAATTTCCGCACCCTCGCTGGTGGTAATAATAAAAGCAATGATCATTTGCCAGATTATCCAAACCCGCCCAGTTTTGAGCATAAGGTATCCCTGGGCCTCCATGGACAATCAGGATTGGCTTTCCCACCCCTTGTGTATTATAATAAAGCGAGACCTCATCATTGAGCAGAAAGTAATTTTCTTTGTCCTGATTCGGTGTTTCTTTTAATAAGTGTGCATATGCCGTTTCACTTTTCAAGCTACCCGGCACATAAAGGGGACCGGAAAGAAAGCCTGAAATAAGAAAATAGATTCCTATGGCCAATACCAGAAGTATGGCCCCGATAATCCAGTACATTTTTTTCATGTTATTTAATCGATAGGTAAGTAGATTTCTACTTTTATTTTGTTCTGTTTTTGCGTTACATCGCGCGGATAATAGATTTCGAAACAATCCTTCTGAGGATTGTGATAGCCGTGCTCATACAACCAGACAAACATACTTTGCCAGGCTGTTTTAAATTCATCAAATCCCATTTCGAAGCTGCCGCATACACATCTTGAAGCCGGCAATATCCGACAAGCAATTTCTCCCTCAGCTTCTACTTCCTCTTCCAACATTATGGCAACACTCGACCTAACCTTAGAAATGTCCGTTATATTGGGATCATCGTGGTAGACCGTTAAAGACCTGCCTTGCGTATCGGAAAACAAGCCTCGTGGTTCTGCCCAACGCTTTAGTCTATTAAAGGCTTTACCTGCCTCACCAAAATCCCCGATATGGGTAATGAAAGCGATGGGTATTTCTGGCATTTGCTTGACTTCAACTTCTCCATGCACACTCAGCCATTCTTTGTGGGCTTCGATGTTACGAATGTAGGTATCAAAGGAGGTTTCTATTTGTCCATCCTTGCTTTTCGTTTTTCCAATCTTGCTAAAGTTCTTACTTCGTTTTCTAAACTCGGAAGGACTAAGCCCGAAATACTTTTTAAAAGCCTTACTGAAAGTGGCATTATTACTCCAGCCAAATTCGAGGCCTATCTCAAACATGCTTTTCTCTTTCTCCTCTATTAATCTCGCAGCGGCCTTCTCCAGCTTTTTCCGGCTGAGGTATGCATTGAGAGGTTCATTGATTATGGTCGAAAAGATGCGATGAAAATGGAATGGAGAATAATTGGCTTCTTTGGCCACCTGATCAAGGGTTAAGGACTTTTCGAGGTTGTCATCGATAAATTGAAGGGCTTTGTTTACGCGGGCGATGTACTCTTTGGGGGTGGACTTTTCCATAAACGCTGAGCATCTTTTCCGGCAATAAAATATAGGCCTTATATCCATAGGAATGGCATATTAAGGTACAAAATTATCGAATGAGTTGAGTCCAGAAAGCGTTTATTTTCTCCAAACTCAGTTTAGTATGACTTTTTCCGTAAGACGAATACTTTCTCCTGAAATCTGCAAAAGATATACCCCCGAGCTGATATTATCTAATGCTTCACAGCTCAGAATTAGGGGCTGATTCGTTTCATAGCGCCCTCGGTAAAGACTTATTACTTCCCTTCCATCCAGGTTTAGCAAACTGACAGATAAAAAACGGTCCGCAGGAAGTTGGATTTCAATTTGGGAAAGGCTGCTTAGGGGATTTTCATAGCGAATGATCTCCTTTGTATTTATAGCTAAATGTCCCTGCCTTTCTTCAACTTCTAATACCGCTTCTACCCCAAAGGCTGATGTATTTCCATTGGGGTCTGTAGCGGTAGCGGTAAGAATAGGTTCGGCAGCTGTGATCGTAAGCGGGAATGTCTCATTGAGTAGGTAGTTTCCGACTGCATCTGTGGTGATGATGCTAAAGCCCAGAAAAGTCTTTCCCTGGGCTGAAGTTGGGCTACTGAAAAACTCCAGGCGATAGGTTGTATTGGGTGCACTGGTAAAAGTTCCGTTTATGGTGGTATTTATCGTTCCTGAAAAACCTGTGATATCAGGTGCTGCCTGATTATTATTTCCCCCACTCAGTTGGATACCAGGATTGGGATGACCATAAATACTATTGCCCAGTATTCGATGATTGAGGGCGGAAGCGGAGTTCACCTCTATTCCTCTCAGGAGGTTATTCGCTATAAAGTTTCCTTCTCCTGCATTTGTCCCTCCTAGTAGGCTATTGGTATTATTTAAGCGAATGTAAATACCATTTAAATTATTAGGCAAATATTGAAGGCCGGAAAAATCTGTCCCAATGTAATTATGCTGAATAAAGGTGCTGTCATTGCCATTGGAGAGAATGATCCCATTTTCGGTATTGCTGGAAATAATATTAGCCCCAGCAAGTGTCCCATTTCCTATTTGCGTATAGTCACAATTGTTTATATGAATCCCATTGGTTCCATTTCCGAGGGCAAGGGTTCCACTAATATCCGTCCCTATGAAATTGCCATATATATGGGTCGAGTCTGAAAAATTGACCTGGATTCCCTGGGTAGTGTTTCCGGATATGATATTTCTGTGATTAGCAGTATTTCCTCCTATCTCTAATTTATTCACCAGGTTTGAGACAGAAATTCCTATTCTGTTAGGTATAGCAGCTATTCCAGTAATGTCTGTGCCGATCAGATTTCCCCATATTTTATTGTCTGTAGAAGTGTCGTTTTCAAAGGAAGATCCAAAGAGGGTAATTCCGCCATTTCCATTTCCTGAAATTATGTTTCCTTCTCCCGGCAATATTCCTCCTATTTCATTGCTGTCTCCTCTTGCATAGATCCCATTTGAGCTATTGGGAATGGCAAATGTTCCGCTAATATCTGTTCCAATATAATTTCCGTGGATATAAGATTTGCTCGAGATGTAAAGTTGAATTCCAATTCCATTTCCGGAAATCAAATTTCTGTGGGCAGCGGTATTGCCTCCAATGGTCATTTCTCTGCTTGAATTAGCAGAAGTTCCCTGTGCATTCCCGATAGCAATTGTCCCCGTGATATCTACCCCGAGTTTATTCCCCAAAACAAAGCTGGAATCACAATTATTGAAGAATACACCTACCCCTCCATTTCCGGCAATCAAATTGCCTTCATTGAGCCCCGTTCCTCCTATCTGCACATGAGATGAATTATAGATACCGATGCCCATAAAATCATTGGCAGAAGCTACCGTTCCTGTACCATCTACCCCAATGTGGCAGGCTGTAATAGTCAGTCGGTCAGCAAAAGATTGAATCCCTGCATAACTCGATCGGGTCACAATCAGTGCATGTATCTTTGAATGGGCAGCAGCAGCAGTGAGAAACAAGCCGTTGGTAATTCCATTTGCATTGACCTCAATCAAAGGTAAACCTGCATAGCCCGGTTCTGAACTCCCATCAATAAAGAGGGTATCCTGGACTTGCATTACTGTACCAGTAAGTGTAATCGTATTTACCCCAGGCCCTCCTATGTTAAATTGTATAGTATCGGCCCCAATATTTGTGTTTGCCTGAATTATGGACTCCCTAAGGCTTCCAGGCCCGTTGTCATTCGTATTTGTAACAACATAAATGGTGGAATAAGCAGGGGAAAGGAAAAATATCAATAGAGCAAAGCAAAAAGTAAACTTTTTACTATTCATTTTGATGACAGATTAAAGAATTGACCCGATACTCTGGGAGGAATTGTGAGGGTTTGGAAGGAGTTCAAATATACGAAAGACGAAAAATAATCTTCAGTTGAAGTATTATTTATTCTTTAACCATTTACGAAAAAAAACTTCCAGCTTATCCCTATAGGATAAGACTGGAAGCTCCGAAAGTACATGATATTCAAAAATTCCAAATCACAATCTCAGACTTGTGATAGCTATATCTTCATTTTAGCTGAAAAGAACGATTGCTGAGATTTGTGAATCGGAACAGAATTAATCTACATTGTCATGTAAGAATCCGTTGTTCTCCCTCAGTCTGTACTTATTCACCTCATCTTCCTCTACACTAATTCTGGACAGCTTTGGGCTGGTAGGAACCGAATCCGCGTCGAAAAGTACTTGCTGCTTACGAACATAAGCGGGCACTTTTTCCAAACCGGAAAGGCTCTCTGGATCATGGATGTCATAAACTTTGGAGTTGAGCTTTTTGATGCGCTCTTCTCTTTCCTTATGATCCAATCTGCGAAGGTGCTCACGACGGATCGGCGCTTGCTCCCTTACAGGAGGGGTTACCTGCTCTACGACTTGCTCTTCTACTTCTTCGGTAAAATTGCTTGTAGCATTGTCATCGTAACGTGTTGCGATAACTGTAACACGGATTCTTTCGCCCATAGACTCATCATACACAATACCGTAGATGATGTTGGCTTCGTTTCCAGCTTCCGCCTGTACGTGCTCAACGATATCGGTAGTCTCGTCCATACGAAGAGAATCTTCAGAAGCAGTGATATTAACCACAATACCTCTCGCTCCGTGTACCCCCAAATCATCCAATAATGGAGAATTAATCGCTTCTTCAACCGCTTTCATAGAACGCCCTTCGCCTTCGGCAGTGGCTGTACCCATGAGGGCTTTACCTCCATCACGCATGATGGTACAAACGTCTGCAAAGTCCACGTTGATGTAACCTTCAGTTGTAATGATCTCGGCGATGCCTTTGGCAGCATTACAGAGTACCTGATCTGCTTCTTCGAAAGCTTTGCGCATGGTAACGCTGGTTCCGAGAATCTTGTGCAGGTTATTGTTGTCGATAACAATCAGGGTATCTACCTGACTTTGTAAGTCTTTGATACCCGCAATTGCTTGTTGAGTACGACGCGGCCCTTCAAATTTGAAAGGGGTCGTAACGATACCTACGGTCAGGATGCCCATTTCTTTTGCCATCGCGGCAATTACTGGAGCGGCTCCTGTACCTGTTCCTCCTCCCATTCCGGCAGTTACAAAGAGCATCTTTGTACCGTCCATGAGAGAATGACGAACTTCTTCAAGGCTTTCTATGGCTGCTTTTTTACCAACCTCAGGATTGGCACCTGCACCTAATCCTTCGGTCTGATTAGCTCCCAAACGGATCTGCGTGGGAACGTCGCTATTATTTAAGGCCTGTAGGTCTGTGTTACAAACCATGAATTCTACGCCTTCTATGCCTTTTTCGTGCATATTATTTACGGCATTTCCGCCGCCGCCACCTACACCAATAACCTTGATGATGGCATTTTCTTTAGATGGAAATTCAAATTGCATGATACTTTCGCTTATAGGTTGAGATTTTCGGTAAAAGCTCCACTTATTTAGATCTGGGCCTTACCTCATTCATAATTATGTCTATTCAATAAAATCGCCTGTGTTAGTTAGGGTACTTTCAAACCAGGTTTTCACTTTGTCGATGAAGCTGATGCGTGGGCCTGCTGCTCCTGCACCTACTCTCTGGTACTGCATAGTCGATTCTCCTCTTCCGCTTGCGCGTACAGGAGCAAGTTCCTGTGCTTCCAGTCCCATGATGACCAAACCTGTTCCGGTTGCGTACATGGGGAAGTTAACTTCATCTACCAATCCACTCGCCAAGTGCTCTCCTGGAAGACCGATACGGGTGTCAATTCCAGTTACGTATTCTACACACTCCTTCATGTTCTGGAGCTGAGAACCACCACCGGTTACCACGATGCCTGCAACGAGTTTGTCTTCGTATCCAGAGTTTTTGATTTCAGCTACTACAAACTCCATAATCTCTTCCATGCGAGACTGAATCACCTGAGCAAGCATGCTCTTGTGGATCTCTTTGGCAGAGCGATCTCTTGGTCCGGGGATGCTGATTACGACATCTTCGTAAACGGCTTCGGCTAAAGCACTTCCGTACTGAATCTTCAGCAATTCGGCATGCTTCTTCATCACCTTGCATCCGTGTTTGATGTCATCGGTAACAATGTTTCCTCCGAAAGGAATGACTGCGGTATGGCGAATGATGTTGTTTTCAAAAACTGCGATGTCGGTAGTTCCTCCTCCTATGTCTACCAGGCAAACACCTGCTTCTTTTTCTTCTTCGGTCAGAACGGCTGCACTAGACGCCAGAGGCTCAAGGATCAGCTCAGCAACTTCGAGTCCTGCGCGAACTACGCATTTGTAAATATTGTTAGCGGCAGTGGTCTGTCCGGTAACGCAATGGAAGTTTCCTTCCAGGCGAACCCCTGACATTCCGATCGGGTCGATGATTCCACTCTGGTTGTCAACTGTGTACTCCTGAGGTAGTACATGAATGATCTCTGTTCCTGGTTGGGTAGCGATTTTGAACATATCCTCATGAAGACGGTTCACATCTGATTGTGTGATTTCAAAATCAGGATTGTTCAGGGTAATGATACCTTTGTGCTGCATGCTACGCACATGCTCACCGGCAATCCCTACATGTACCACTTCGATCTTGATCCCGGAATGCTTTTCTGCTTCTTCGATAGCCTCACGGATCGCCTGTACCGTTTTTTCGATATTGACGACTACTCCACGGCTAACTCCGGCAGAATGAGATTTACCCACTCCAAGAATGTTGATTTTGCCATACTCGTTGCGTTTACCAACGATGGCGCAAATTTTTGTAGTGCCGATATCTAATCCGACTACAATTTTTTCGCTTGCTGAAATTTTCTCTGAAGACATAGCTATTATATTAATTTTTGAACTGTTTAGACTGAGCGTAAAGCCGGTGTGTTATGGACTTTGGTGTTGCTGCTAGCCTTCACGTGTCTATTGGTTATTGGTTTATTTCCTTTTCTTTTTAGCCACTACCTGGCCATTTACATTTACATTCAGTGATTTGTATTTATCCCATCCTACTTTACTTACCACCTGTTTATAGAAAAGCAAGGCATTGTCAAACTTCTCTGCAATTCTCTCGGGGAAGCCGAACTCTATGGTCATATCTCCTACCTGAGGATAAATGATCATTTCTCCACTGGTTTTGATTGCAATTTCAGATACCTGTGCATTCCAGAATTTATTGTGCTGGATGTATTTGAGCACAGGTAACGCATTTTCCAGGGTTTCACAGACAAAAGTATCCGCTACCGTTTCTTCAAAATCACCTCTTATTAAAGGCACTCTGGCAGAATACAATCTGGAATCGGGAAATTTGTGTCCTTCTTCATCCAGATAGAGGTAATTCCCGCTATTGTTGATCAACCTCGCGATCGGTTTCCTTAATGCCACATCCACATTCAATACTCCACTATTGCTTTTGTAAACCTCCGCTTCTTTAATAGTAGGATTAGCAATTAACTCTTGCTCAATTCCTCTAAGGCCAATCTCTCCCATTTTTTCTCCCATCAATTCCCTATCCTGATCGACTGTGATCAAAGCTTCTACTGCATCGGCATCCAGGAAGGAGTTATTGTCCTGATCAACAAATGTTACCTGGATGTCCTGCAGCTCCTGATTCTCCTGGTAGGTATTAACCATCGCAAGCAAGGCCATCGTAGTAAGAGCAACAAGGGGGTAAAACCAGATACCTTTCATTCTAAAAGGTAAATGCTTGCTTGCCTTTTTGGCTCCTTTTTTCTTTGTAGCTTCAACTTCTACAAAGGGACGATTTTGCCGAGGCGCTTTTTGCTTATATGTCTTTACCAAGAGAAACATTTTTAAACGTTTTTGTGTGTTGGAGTTTGAGAGTGTTGGTGTTCGATTTTCTACGCCAATACGTCAACACTCCAGCACGTTCATATTTTCTTTATCCTTTCTTTAATTTTCTTCACTTCCTTATCTATATCACCGGCTCCTAAACTCATGACAAGCGTAGGGGCCTGAATGCATTCTTCAATTTTGTCGGACAGATCGGCTCGGGCGACCATTTCGGCTTTTTCAAGACTCATCTTTTCCAAAAGAGCGGATGAAGTGATGCCGGGAATGGCGATTTCGCGTGCCGGATAAATTTCCATCAAAAAGAGCTGATCTACTTTTGAGAGTGCCGCTGCGAATTCATCCATGAAATCGCGGGTTCTCGTAAACAGATGCGGTTGAAAAATTACCAGCAGTTGTCTGTCCGGAAACAAAGCTCTACCTGTACTAATTGCAGCCTCCAATTCGGTGGGATGATGGGCATAATCATCGATGTAGGTCAGCACCTCTGAATGATGATGGACCTGGAATCTTCTGTATATTCCAGAGAAAGTTGAGACAGCTTCTCTAAGTTTCTCCAATTCCACACCTAATTCAAGGCTCATAGCCATGGCAGCAGTCATGTTGAGCACATTATGCTCGCCTGGAAAATGGGTTTTGACATCTTTCAAGTCCCCATAAGGGGAATGAAAGTCGAAACGCATTCCTAAATCTTCTGCTCTTAGATGGGAAGCCTGGAAATCGCCACTCGCTATACCGTAGCTTTTCACTGCTTTCCCCCAGTCAAACTCCCGAATCGAATCATGTACCAGCAATTCCTTTGTCTGATCGGCAAAGGCCCTGAATCCTGCTCGCATCGTTTCGACTTCTCCATAAATGTCCAGATGATCTGCATCCAGAGAAGTAATGATGGCTGTTGACGGGTGGAGCGTCAGAAAAGAACGATCAAATTCGTCCGCTTCGACGACCAGGAGATCAGATGATCCAAATCTGAAATTTCCTTTCAGGTTATTAGCAATACCTCCCAGAAAAGCAGTAGGCTCTTTTTCCGTTTCTACCAGCAGATGGGTCAACATGGAAGAAGTAGTCGTCTTGCCATGGGTTCCCGCTACTGCCAGACATCGGTAGTCTTCGCTGATCATTCCCAGTATTTGCGAACGTTTATAAATGGGAATGCCCTTTTCCTTTGCTGCCTGATACTCTTCGCTGCTTTTGGCTATGGCAGGAGTATAAACCATCAGGTCCTTATCCTGCACATGAGCTTTGTCCATTACGTAAAAGATCTCCATCCCAGCTTCTTCCAGCCCCTCCGTTACCACTGACTTTGTCCGATCGTAGCCCGAAACACGCGCTCCTTTTAAGTGGAAATAGCGTGCGAGGGCGCTCATACCTATGCCTCCGATTCCCAGAAAGTAGATGTCATTGATATGCTTGTTTGTAAATTTCATCTACGATTTCTGCAGCTGCATTATGTTTCTCCATCCCCTCAATCTTCCCAGTCAGGGTTTTTAGTTTATTTGCATCTCCCAAAATGCTCAAGGCTTCCGGGATCAGTTTTTCTTTGGCTTCTACATCCTTTACCAATACTGCTGCATCCTTTTCAGAAAGGGATAAAGCATTTTTAGTTTGGTGATCCTCCGCTACATTGGGGGAAGGAACCAGGATGGCCGGTTTTGATAAAGCAATCAGTTCTGAGATCGTGCTTCCTCCTGCTCTGCTGACAATCAGATCAGCTGCCGAATAAGCTGCGGCCATATCATTGATAAAGGCCATGAGCTTAACATTGGGATGCTTCTGAATTCTGGCGTCCAGGGCTTCGAAATAACGCTTACCACACTGCCAGATGATCTGAACATCCGCATCGATGATCTGCTGCAATCCTCCTTCAATCGCTTCATTGATCTTCATTGCTCCCAAAGAACCTCCCAGACTCAGCAGGATGGGCTTATTGGGGTCGAGATCAAACTTCTTTGCAGCTTCCACTTTGTCGATCAGTTCGAATTCGCGGATGGGATTGCCAGTTACGACGATCTTGCTTTTGTCAAAGTACTTGGCTGCATCTCCGTTACCGAGCAGAATTTTCTCTGCTTTAGGTGCGAGCCATTTGTTTACCAGTCCGGGATATGCATTCTGCTCACAGATAAAGAGCGGTACATTTTTCCCGGCAGCGACTCTTCCCAGAGGTCCACTTGCATATCCTCCAACTCCTACAACAGCTTCCGGCTTAAACCTTTTTACAATCTTGCTGGATTGCATAAGACTACTGATGAGTTTGATGGGGAATGAAAGATTCCTCCAGATGTTTTTCAGGTTGAGCTGTCTATGGATTCCGCTGATCCAAACTGTCTCGATTGGATAGTTGTAGCGTGGAACGACACGAGTTTCCATTCCTCCTTTGGCACCTACGAACAAGATATCAGCATCGGGATCGCGACGTTTGATCTCGTTCGCGATGGAAACGGCCGGAAAAATATGCCCGCCTGTTCCGCCTCCTGATATGATGATTCTTTTACTCATTTTTATTTGCGTGTTAACGTGTTGGTGTGCTAGGATTTAGTGTTGTGGTATTATAGTGTTTTGGTTAATTATTATGTGAATCTTAATTGTGTTCTTAGTCCCTCTCCTCTTTTCTTTCCTTTACTTTCAATCGCATCCCTACTCACACTTAAAATGATCCCTAAAGAGATACAGGTGATCAGGATGGAGGTTCCTCCTTTACTTATCAGTGGCAGGGTAAATCCGGTAACAGGTAATATTCCCACTGTTACGCCCATATTCATCATGGCTTGTAAGACCAGTATGAATGCCAGACCCGATGCCATTAAGGCCCCAAAAGTTTTACTGACCGTTACGATACTCACACTTCGAAATAGCAGGAGTAGGTAGAGAAGAATGATGAATATCCCTCCCATGAGTCCGTATTCTTCAATGATGATAGCATAGATGTAGTCAGCATGTGCTTCCGGCAAATAATTACGCTGAGCACTTTTTCCTACTCCTTTGCCAAAGAGTCCACTGGTCGAAATGGCTATGTTTGCTTGTGTGGTTTGAACATTAGGTGAATATTCAGAATCAACTATCCTCATCACATAATCATCCCAACGAGCTTTCCAGGTTGCAGAACGTTTAGCTGTACTTACCAGAATTCCCAATCCCATCACAGCAACTAGCATTAACAGTCCAATATATTTCACATCTACCCCAGCAATGAACATCACCATAATACTTGCAATGAACATCAGGATAGCAGTACTTAAATCTGAAGGGGCAATCAATCCGCAAATGACTGTTACCCAGAATAAGGCTGGTAAAAATCCCTCAGTAAAGTCTTTGATCACGTCCTGTCTCATAGTCAGAAGTTTTGCCAGGTAGATCATCAAAGTCAGTTTCGCCAAATCAGAAGGCTGAAATGATGTACCAAAAATCGAAATCCATCGTGCGGTTTCATTGGTTTCACTTCCTGCTGCTATCGTATATATCAGTAGAGGAATCGTAATCAGGAGCAGAACATTGGAAAGCTTGGCAAAGATTCTGTAGTTCAGCAGGTGCACTGCAAACATGATCAAAAGTCCCGCTCCCAGAAGAAAAGCATGACGCATAATCATTCCTTCATTATCTCCTCCGTAGATACGGTAAGCCTGGGCGCTTCCCGCACTGTATAGTGCAAGAACACTCACCAAAACGATCATGAATACCGTTATCCAGATCATTTTGTCGCCTTTCAGTCTTGTTAAAATCCAACGCATGTCTTTTTTCTTTTAATTTTTTTGTTGTTGAATCTTAGTCTTCCTTTTTCTTTACTCTTGATAAAACTTCTTCTTTAAACTGCCTGCCTCGATCTTCATAGTTTTTAAAGAGGTCGAAACTGGCACATGCTGGAGAAAGTAGAACCGTATCTCCTACCTCTGCTATTTCAGCCGCGAGGGCTATTCCTTCTTTCATACTCATAGCTTGATGCAGGGGCTTGTTAAAGCTTGCTTCAAACTTTTCCTTATCCTCCCCCAAAACCACTATTTCTTTTACCTTCTTCTCAACCTCCTCTGTCAATTCACTATAATCATTTCCTTTGTCCACTCCTCCTGCCATCCAGACCAAGGGCCTTTCCATGGCTTCCAACGCAAAAGCAACTGCATCTATATTAGTAGCTTTAGAATCGTTGATGTAGCGGACTCCCTCGATTTCTGCTACCCATTCAAGTCGGTGTTCGACGGGTTTGAATTCGCAGAGCGCCTCTTTGATTTTCTCTACTTCCACTCCAAAGGCCTCTACCGCTAATAATGCTGCTAAGGCATTGAGTTGATTATGTCTGCCAATAAGTTTGAGATGGGTAAAGTCCAGAAATTCAGTCCCTCCGATCTGCAGGTGATTATTGGCGACCCATGCTTTAGACCCTTTGAGTTCTTTCAGACTGAAAGGAATTCGTTGAGATTTAGGCTTTGCATCAAATAATTGCTTTGCAATCTCCATGTCTTCCATCCAATAGATCAACTTGTCGCTTTCTTCCTGCATCTCCGCGATTCGCATTTTTGCAGCTCCGTATTTCTTAAGGCTGTAATTATAGCGATCGAGGTGGTCAGGGGTGATGTTGAGCAAAAGCGCGATTTCAGGCTTAAAGGTCTCGACATCATCCAGTTGGAAAGAGCTGATTTCCAATACATAGGCATCGTAAGCAGCTTCTGCGACTTGCCAGGCAAAACTTTTTCCGATATTTCCTGCCAATCCTACTTGAATACCGGCTGCATTCAGGAGGTGCCAAATCAAGGAAGTTGTAGTGGTTTTTCCATTGCTTCCAGTAATGGCAATTAATCTTGAATCGGTATGTAAGCTGGCAAATTCGATCTCGGAAATGATCTTGCTTCCTACTCCTCTTATTTCCTGTATAATCCCTGCATGCTCCGGTATCCCGGGGCTTTTCACGATCATATCTGCTTTAAAGAACTTTTCTTTTGTATGTTTTCCCTCTTCGAAAGGGATCTCATTCTCCAGTAATATCTTTTTGAACCTTTCGGCGATGTTTCCCGCATCTGATACCCATACCTCATAACCTTCCTTTTGGGCCAAAATGGCTGCCCCAATTCCGCTTTCTCCAGCTCCCAGTATGGATACTTTCTTACTCATCTATCTCAGTTTCAAGGTTGCAAAGGCTACCAAAACGAGCAGTACTGCTACGATAAGGAAGCGAGCTACAATCTTGGCTTCGTGTAAACCTTTCTTTTCGTAGTGGTGGTGAAGAGGAGCCATTAAAAAGACTCTTTTCCCCTCTCCAGTCCGTTTTTTGGTGTACTTGAAATAGCTGACTTGTATAATCACAGAAAATGCTTCAGCTATAAAGATTCCACATAGAATCGGAATCAGTAATTCTTTTTTCACCATTAATGCCAGTATTCCCAAAGCACCTCCAAGGGCCAAACTTCCTGTATCTCCCATGAATACCTGTGCCGGATAAGCATTGTACCAGAGGAATCCCAGACATCCACCGATCAAAGCAGTGGAATAAACCAGCAATTCCGCCGAAAGTGGGATATAACTGATATTCAGGTAAGTAGAAAAAACAAAGTTTCCTGATACATAGGCAAATAATCCTAATCCTGCTCCAACGATGGCTGTAACACTAGAGGCCAAACCATCAATTCCATCTGTCAGGTTCACCGCATTGGAAACAAAAGTGATGATGAAAATCACAACCAGCAGATAAACTATTCTTCCCAGGATTTCCGGGTCAATAAAATTCTGTAGTACGGGTACTTTAGAATAATCAAAGACCAGGGTTTTGAAAAAAGGAAAGTCTGTAATATAGATGAAGCTTTTATCTTTGGGTCCGAAAAGCTCACTGGCAACCAGCTTTCGATTATTGGGCTCCACATCAACTTCGAACTCCGTATTCATCAGATTTCCTGCCAGATCGTGAAAATCTCTCATGACCGTATAGGTCGCGATACCAGGATAGGTTTCACCATCGGGCGCCTCCTCGTATCTTTCTCCATTTATTTTTACCAGTACATCCCCGGGTCTAAATCCTACATCGGTTAGCAGTTTATTAGTCTTAATGACATTGAGTTGAGTCAGGTTTGCTCTACTTCCCATAAAATCAGGATGATTGAGCATAACGAGCCCCACTACAATTCCTAAACCTACCTGTCCTACAATCTTGAATTTCCCTTTCAATCCCTTCTTATCCTTTTTAAAAACTTTGATATAGTCATCTACAAATCCAATTGCCCCCATCCAGACTGTACCTAAAAGGATTAACCATACATAGCTATTCTTTATATCTGCCCATAAAAGAGTAGGAATAACAATCGCAGCAATGATGATTACACCTCCCATAGTTGGGGTACCTGCTTTCGCCGCATGATCGGGTCCTGTAGCCGAATCCCGGACTACTTCTCCGATCAGGTTCTTTCTCAATAAGTCAATGATCTTCTTGCCGATAAGCAAGGATATTATCAATGAAAAAATGATTGATAGTATCGCTCTGAAGGTGATAAATCGAAAAACACCAAAGCCGGGAATATCATAGAGTTCGTTCAGCCAGTCTAGAAAATAGTAAAGCATGTTTCGTTGTACATTTGGTTGAGTGATTAAATAAGAACGTGCTTCTAATTAAGCTTCCTGCTGTCTGTATTTTGTTGCATATCGCCTAAGCGCCATCATCTTTTGATTATTCGTTCATAGCTTCCATCAACACTTCGCGATCATCGAATGGATGTCGCACTCCTTTGATTTCCTGATAGGTCTCATGACCTTTGCCAGCTACCAGCACGATGTCTTCCGGTCTTGCCAATTGACAAGCGAGTCGAATCGCTTCTTTGCGGTTGCTGATCCTCAGTACTTTTCTTTGCAAAGGGAGGGGTACACCGGCATACATATCTTCGATGATTTGATCCGGATCCTCATTGCGGGGATTATCCGAGGTCAAAATGATCTGCTCTGAATAATCGGTAGCAATTTTGGCCATTTTCGGTCTCTTGCCTTTGTCCCGATTTCCCCCACATCCTACTACTGTCAGGATCCTGCCTTGCCCTTTATGGATGTCCTTCATTGTCTTTAAGACATTTTCCAGTGCATCCGGGGTATGTGCATAATCCACGATGGCAGTAAGTTTATTTTGCCTCAGCACTTCAAACCTTCCAGCGGCTCCTTCCAGCATACTCATTTCCGTCAATACCTCCTGAGGTTCAAAACCCAGCTCTACAGCACAGGCGTAAACCATCAGCAAATTATAGGCATTGAAACTTCCCCTCAGTCGAAACCATACTTCCGATTTTCCAATCTGCAGGTTCAATCCTTCCAGTGCGTTTTCAAGAATTCTGGCGTGATACTCAACTGCTCGCTTTAGTGCGAAATACTTCACAACAGCTGATGTATTCTGTACCATGACCTTGCCATTTTTATCATCTGCATTGATGATGGCCACACTTTTTTTTCCCATCGAATCAAAGAGCATTTTCTTGGCCTGGATATAGGCTTTGAAGGTGCTGTGATAATCCAGATGGTCGTGGGTTATATTGGTAAACATACCCACTCGAAAAGGTATTCCTGCTACTCTATCCTGATCCAGTGCATGACTGCTCACTTCCATGAAACAGTACTCACAACCTGCATCCAGCATCTTTGCAAACAATTGATGCAAAGACTTGGGGTCGGGCGTAGTGTGGGTAGCGTGAACTACTTCGTTTCCGATGCGGTTCTCTATGGTAGAAACAAGTCCGGTCTTTATCCCCAGGGCGGTAAACAACTGATACAAGAGCGTAACCGAAGTTGATTTTCCGTTGGTACCTGTGATACCAATCAGGGAGAGCTGTTGGGCTGGGTTTCCGAAGAAATTTGCCGAGATATAGGCTAAAGCCCGCGAACTTTTTTCCACCACTACCCAAGTGATCCCGGGTGCAGGATGATCAGGAAGCTGCTCCAGCACTACGGCTGAGGCTCCCTTTGCTATCGCCTTGTCAATGAACGCATGCCCGTCTACTTGTGTGCCTCTAATGGCTATAAACAAGTTGCCCTCTTCCACTTTTCTGGAATCGAAATGAAAATCTCCGATTTCAATTCCCGCGTCTCCCTGTATCTGCTTTACCTGAACATTACTGAGTAAATCTTGCAGTTTCATATTCAGCTAAGAAACAGGGTTATTCTTGCCTGATCTGTAACCTTGTATCCGGGCAGTAAAGACTGCCTGCGTACACGGCCGATTCCTCTCAGAATTACCTCAACTCCCATATTTTCGAGGAGGTTGATTGCATCTCTGCTGGTCATTCCTTTGAGATCAGGGATTATGTTTTCTTCCATTTCAAGCTTTTGGGTGCGATATCTAGCACTATCAACAAAAGCCTGTATCCATGGTTCGTCTTCTATGTTGCGGACCGGAATCTGAAGAGAGGCAAACACTTCTTTTGCACTATTCACTTCAATTTTGGGCGCATTGGGGAAAGGATTTGAATTTTCCGTATCCAATGGTTCCGCTTCGATTCCATTATCCATCCGATATACTTCCTGCGCAATACGTCGGAAGATTGGAGCTGCTACACTTGCACCTGAACTAACTCCAGCATCCGGCTCATCAACCATGATAAAGAGCGTATATCTCGGCTCATTGGCGGGGAAAAACCCACCGAATGAAGCCCGGTATTTTCTGATATATCCGTATTTTCCCGTCTTTTTAGCGGTACCGGTTTTACCCGCTACCTCAAAAGGCATATTTCTAAATTGTCTCTTTGCGGTACCATCTTTCACCACCAGCTTCATCATTTCTCTCACCGCTACTGCCACCTCTGGGCTACACATCTGCTCACTAATAACCTCTGGCCCATATTGTTGAATTACATTCCCATTATCAGAGATCTGCTTAACGATCCAGGGACGCATCAGCTTTCCCTTATTTGCCATACCGTTGTAGAAGGCAGCCATCTGCATGGCGGTGACTCCAATGGAATAACCATATGCAAGGTTGGGCAAGGTATAGATGGTGTAATCTTCATGCCCGGGCTCGATTATCAGCGGATTGGGTTCCCCCTTGATTTGCTGATTAGGTTTTTGGTAGAAACCAAAGTTTTTCAGGTGCTCATAAAAGCGCTCTGGATTTTCTCCAAAATATTCTTGCACCACCTTAGATATACCGATGTTGGAAGAATGCTTGATCACCTCTTCAAGGGTAATGACTCCAAATGCATGACCATTATCTGAAATCTCTTTATCGTCAAGCATCATTTTGCCATTTCCGGTATCTACGGAATCGCAAACATCGAAGAGTTCGTCTTGAAGGAGAGCTGTTGCAGAGGCGATTTTGAAAGTCGATCCTGGCTCATATCGTGTTGCAAGGGCCTGGTTGTAGGTTTCAGGGTAATTAGCAAGTGCCTTTACTTTACCCGTTTCTACCTCAATTAAAATAGCAGTCCCGGACTTGGCATAATGACGGGTCACTCCGTCTTTTAATGCTGATTCGACTACATCTTGTAAGTCGACATCCAGGGTGGTGGTAATATCATAGCCATCATGTGCTCTTATTTCACCAAACTGATCGAGAGGCAAATAAGAATCTCCGACTACCTTTTGAGCAAGGACATACCCATCACGTCCGCGCAATTCTTTATTAAAAGAATGCTCGATACCGCGAATACCTAAGGTATCATCCGCTAGTTTTCCTAATGTAATCCGCGCCATATCATTGAAAGGATAAAAACGCTCGTTTCTGAATTTTTCAACGACTAAACCTGCTTCCCAGCGTCCCCGGCGAAGGATGGGCCAGTTTTTAACCGTCTGCAATTCCTGAAAATTGATCTTTTTACGAAGGAGATAGACGTGGCGATCTCCCTCAGCCATAGCAGTGCGTACCTTTTGGTAAACGCGGGTATGAGCCAGCGAATCTTCTTTCAAGTCAAAGAATTGATCCGCCATCAGACTGGATAAATGTTTCAAAGAGTCATCAAAATTGTCCCACTTGGTAGAATCAATAATTGAGGGGTCCAGGGCAATTTTGTAGAAAGGGATGGAAGTCGCCATGATGGTTCCTTTCTCATCCAGAATATTTCCACGGTCAGCCACAAGTTTTTTAATCGAAATCTGCCCTTCTTCCAATTCCTTCTCGGACCAATAGGTAGAATTGAACTGCAATCCGACCACGCGAAAGATGATCATCAGTCCCATCAGTAGGAAAAGACCGAAGAGCATGTACACTCGTGATAATATGTTGTCGGATACTTTCTTCATGCCAGATATCTTTTTATAGGGTTATGGATATGAATCATTTTCATATCCAGGTTAAAGCGTAAAGAATGAGAGGGAAGAGCTGTGTTTGTTTTTGTTGCTTAATTATTCAGTATTCGATTTGGTCTTGATCAATTTATACGGGGGCTGAGCCAGTGGCCGTAACCCTAAAGTGTCTGCTGCGGGTTTTAACTCGGAGAATCTGGTCCCGGCACTCAAGGTAGATTTCCGAAGCAAGTATTTGGATTTCAGGTCCTTCACTTCTTTCTCCAGCATTTCGATTTCCTTTACTTGCCGTTCTGCGTAATGCGTGTTTCCGATATAGAGCATACCAATCAGAGCAAGGAAGACGATAAACCTCAGGTAATCATCTACGCGTTTAACCGAAAGGCCTTTTTTGCCTTTGGCAGCAACCCCATTTATCAGGGGTCCATTCTGCTTTTTCCGGTTTTTGCTGATCACTTGCATGATATATTCAGTTCACGTTTTTGTGTTTCTATATTCTTTCTACTGCCCTCAGCCTCGCACTCCTCGCCCTGTTATTCTCGTCTATCTCTAGCTGCGAAGCCTGAATCGCCTTTCTTGTTATTTTCTTCCAGGGACTCAAATCATTACCGTAGAAATCTTTCTCCACTTTTCCAGCAAGATTTCCACTCCTGAAAAAATTTTTGACCATCCGGTCTTCCAAAGAGTGATATGACATGACTACAAATCTTCCTCCGGGCTTCAGGATATTGAGGGAGGCGAGTAAAAGCTTTTCCAAAGCCTCCATTTCCTGATTTACCTCGATTCGAAGGGCCTGGTACACTTGTGCCAGAAATTTTGCCCTTCTTTTGTAAGGAATGGCTGATTGAAGAATATTCTCCAATTGACCCGTAGTCCTGATCTCCTCTGATGCCCTCCGCTCTACGACCAGATGTTGAACCTTTTTTGCATTGGGCAATTCGCCATATACTCTAAAGATTCTGTAGAGCTCCGTCTCCTCGTATGTATTCAAAATCTCTGCGGCCGTAATTCCTTCACTTGTATTCATCCTCATATCCAGGGGTGCATCAAATCGATAGCTAAATCCCCGCTCCGCTGTGTCAATCTGATGAGAAGAAATTCCCAAATCCGCAATGATCCCATCTACTCCTTCTATTTGCTGCGCTTCAAGCGCAGATTCAATGAACGCAAAGTTGCTCGCCACAAATTCCAGTCTCTCGTCTTCCACTAGATTCCGTTTTGCATCTGCATCCTGATCAAAAGCGATCAGCTTGCCCCCTGCTCCGAGCCGTGCGAGAATTTCTCTCGAGTGGCCTCCTCCCCCGTATGTTACATCGACATAAATTCCATTGGGATCAATGGAAAGCAGCTCAAGGGTCTCTTTCAGCATGACCGGCACATGGTAAGGAATCATGATTACCCTCCTTCCCCTGAACCCAGGTCTTTCATTACTTCTTCAGCAAGCATACCAAAATCATATCCAGGATCTTCCATCCAACCTTCAAAGGCTGTTTTGTCCCAGATCTCCACTCGGTCGCTTTGAGCCTCTAATACCAACTCTTTTCCCAAGCCTGCATGCTCGATCAGAAAACTAGTCAGTAAAACTCTTCCGCTTCCATCCAGCTGCACTTCTCTTGCTCCACTAAAGAACATCCGCTGAAACGCCCTGCGTTTAGGATCATAGCTATTTAAAGCACGAATCTTGGCAGATTCTTTCTCCCAAACAGACAAGGGCCATAAAACCAGGCACTTGTCCAAGCCGCGGTTAATTACGAAATCATTTTGTTGATCTTCGGGCAATTGCTTACGAAGACCTGAAGGCATCAAGAAGCGGCCTTTAGCGTCCAGTTTGCAATGATATTCTCCGATTAATGATTTCATTCGTCAATGTACTTTCGGAATCAACGTCATAAAGAAAAGCATTTTTCCCACTTTTTCCCACTTTTATACACATTTTTTACACAATATGTTCCACTTCATGCATCGATACTAACAATAATGGAAATTATTTTTGATTATCCAACTTAATTAGCATAATATGCCAACATCTTTGGCCAATTAGCAAATATTATTACTAATTGGTTTAGGATACTGGGGCGAAAAGTGGAGAAGAGTGGAGAATTTGAACCTCTTTTGGTCCAAACCTGGTAAAGATTTGAAATAATTGCCCATTTCTTTGCACGTTTTATCTGTTTTGCGCTTTCACAAATAGCTGTCTATTTGATCAATGCCGCATGATTCAGTGTTAAGACAATGTGAAATGGGAAATTGCATGGGGGGCCCCTTACGGCCCCCTCCGCTACAAGCCCGTTCCCCTTAAAAAGGGAACGACCCTACAGACCTTATGAAACATAAGTACAGGATCGAATCTATGATTGGGCTATGCGGGCTCATTTCCTTTTTTAAGGGAAATAGGGGTCGCGCGTAAGGGTACAGAGGTCCGCAAAAAAATACGGCAGCCCTTGCGGACTGCCGTTCCTGATTTCTTGTATGTATGTTTGTTTACTAGTTCAGGCTGAGTTGCTCAGTCTGAGTAGTTTCGCCAGCATATACCCGGAAGGTATATGTTCCTTTGGCGAAGCCGTCGAAGCGGAAGGTTCTCGAACCGTCTTTGTTCAATTCGATGGAATCGTCGAACATGACTGCTCCTCTTTTATCCTCAACATAAACGTAGACCTCCTGGATCTCCGGATTGTCGATTTGAAGAAGCACCTTTCCACTTCCTTCAAAAGTGGTCAACTGGGCCGTGAAGTCTTTTTGATTCTTGATACGAAGAATCTCAAGCTTCTCAGTCTTTCTCCAGCCTTTACCTGAAAATTCGATGTAATACTCACCATCAGGCAAATTTGCGAAGTCATAGAGTTTGGCGAATTCAAGGGTACTTTTGAATTCCTCTGAATAAAGCTTCTCTCTGTACTTGTCATAGATACGCAACCAAACATTTTCCATTTGCTCGCCCTGGAAAAAAATTCTGTAGCGATCTCCTTTGACTGCCTGAACCTTAATCATAGGGTCAGATCCCGAAATAATTACACGCGTAGTTGAGTCATTTGCCAGTGCGGTAGCCATTTTTACAACAAAAAGTACTACCATTGCATACTTGAATAATTTCATAACAAATGAATTTTGCTTTATTGTTTAACTCGGGAGCAAAGCAACGTCACATTTATTAATTATGCAAATTATTTATGTATAAATTATAAATTTAATAATTATTGATTTTATTTTTAACAATTTATCAATTTCCTCAATCAATTCTTTATCAGCTTTTTATATAAAATCTGCTCCTCACTCTCCAATTTTATCAAATAAATTCCCTGACTAAACGTTTCGGCATCCATCCGATAGAGATATACGTTTTGGGGGCCCGAAGCTCCCTCGCGGCTTTCAATTAGCCTTCCTTTCATATCCAATACTTCCAGCTTAAAAGAAGCATTAGCTCCTATCTTAACTTCGACTTCAAAAAAGTTTCTCATTGGATTAGGACTTGCCTTTAGCCCAAACATACCATTGACAAATACTGTTCGTACTTCAGAGTAACTGAAGTTTCCATCCACCTCTATTTCTTTTAATCTATAATAGAGTTTGCCAACAGGTGGATTCTGATCGGTGAATGCATACTCCTCCTCACTTCCTTTCGCCAATACTCTCCCTACTCTTTCAAACATCTGCCCATCTATACTTCTTTCTATCTGGAAGAAATCACTTCCAGTTTCTACAGCTGTTTTCCAGCGCAACTCTACCTTTGCATTTCTCTCATAAGCTACAAAGGACTCATACTCTACCGCAAGTGTTGAAGAACTTTGCTCAACAAATTGAGATAAGAGATGGATATAAGCAGCTTGATAATAAATCGCAGGCTCTGTAATCTGCCAGGAATCCTGTGGCCAAGAAGTATTCCAATCTAAATAGGACTTTTGTGCCGGCTGATCCTGAGGTGGGGAGAAATACCCCTGAGAAGGCACATAATTGGGGTTAGGGCCTCCAGATAAATATCCAGGCACTGGTCCTGCGCTTGAAGTCTGGGCATTGTCAAATACTGTACCGTCTCCAAACCAGGCGTGATAGATTTCATTTACTGAATTCTCGGCTCCGAAGTCTCCCATATTACTCAGAAAAACAAGATTGAGAGGATTCACTCCATGCATGAAATGAATATAGCCTGCCGCTCCATTTTTAAAATCTTCTTTTTGATCATCATTTGCTGCCAGATCATAGTAGGCCATATTACTCATAATCACTCCCATATGAGATTTAACCTGATTACTCCCCCATACATAATCCTGATCAGCCAAATAAGCTCTATAGGGATCACTACCATTCTGGTAAGCGGGAAGCAAACCCGAATTTCCATTACTGGCGGAATTGATAAAATTGTTTTTGATTGTATTAGCTACAGAAGGTGTAGCATTCCCATTATTGGCATAATATAAGAGCGCATCCTGATAAACATTCTCATAGGGATACCAGAAATTCCACTGCAAAGCATGGATGTTGGCATAATTTGCATCCACAAACGATTTATACTGTGCTTCTCCGGTTTTTATATACAGGTAAACAGCTGCTGCAAATTGAGTAGCTTCCTGATCGTATTCGCTGACTTCTGGATTGGCACTTTGAAAACCGCTATTATCATAAAAGGAAGCCGCAGGATTATTTTGAATCCAGTTCCATGCTTTTTCCGCTCTGACTAACAGGGTATCAGCATAAGTTTGCATTCCCGGATCAGATAGTGATCCATATATTATAGAAGCTTTAGCGAAATTACTGCAAAGGGTTAAGGTAGAAGAAGCCTGTGGAGGTCCATACCTCCGAAAAGCATTATCAGCTGTAGGGGGACTAGCTGCTGCAAAATCGGTTACCGATACTTTCATCAAACCACTCCCATCTGCTTCTTGCATTTTTAAAAGCCAATCGAGCTCCCACTTAACTTCATCCAGTAAATCGGGGATTCCATTTCCTGATTCGGGTATATTAAAGTCATCGGTCCAGATATCCGGATTCTTTTCGTAAGCAGAAAGGAGATTGTGAACAACGGTATGAGTAAAGTTTACATATTTATTGTAATCTCCGGCATCATACCAGCCGCCACTCAAATTTTTGGAAGTAGAGGCTACGGGATTTGTTACCAGTCGGCAATCGAGGTCCTGTTCTGTTCCCAAATGACTGGCTCCATCAGACCATTTTACATCTGTGTAAGGAGGCTGCTTAGAAAACCCACTTCTTTGATAAAAGAAAGTTCTTACGGCTTGTTTTAGTACCTCAGCAAATACATCTTCTCCTACTTTGAAAGGATAAGATGCTTGGTCGTTTGTCGGATCATAGATATAGTACTCTCCCGGTACATTGACGGAACTAAAATCAAACCACCAGACTTTGTCGCCACTTTGGCTATGGGTTGCTCCCCCATTCCAGACATTTACCGAGCCTGACATGATGAGGTTCTGATCTGGATAGGAACGAACTTCATAGGTATTTCCGGGACTAAAGGATTCCGCAGAATTGAATCCAATTTGAGGATTACTTATGACTGCCACTTTTTCTTCTTCGGGCAGATAACCAAACTGATCTACATGAATATGATTAGAAATCGAAGGGAGTTGAGCGAAAACTGCGATAATCTGGCAAAAAAGGAGGATTGTAAGTAAAGAATGTCGCAAATACATACAGGTTTTCAAGGGTTAATTGAAGTAAATCTTGAGCGAAAGTATTAAAGGGGGAATTCAGGACTATGCAAATGAGCTTTTGCTATAAGGACTAAACTAATAAGTTTCCCGGAATGTTGGGATGCTCGTATTAAGTTTTTCAGAATTGGTAAAGGGAAAGTGTGCCAGTGCTTTTAGGGTATTAGGGGGTTAGGGTTTATTCGCTCCAATAATTAACGCTAGCACACAAACACTCTAAAACGCCCTCAACTCATGACTTGGTAAGCCACAAAAGCAGCCACATATGCCAAAAGGGTCAAGTAAGTCAACATAATAGCAGCCCAGAAATTGCCCAGTTCTTTTTGGGTAACGGCCAAGGTACTCATGCACTGCATGGCTATGGCGAAGAATATGATGAGAGAAAGGACTACTGCAGGGGTATACAAGGGGGATCCATCCGGTTTTTTCTCTGCTCGCATTCGATCAATCAGGGCTATTCGGCCCTTTTCCTGTGCCTCATCTCCATCCAGGGAATCCGGATCATCCTGTTGATAGATGATACTCATGGTTCCGACAAAAACTTCTCGCGCTGCAAAGGATGTAATAAGCGCAATTCCTATTTTCCAATCATATCCCAAAGGTTTGATAACTGGCTCAAGGGTTTTCCCCATGATTGCTGCATAAGAAGCTTCTAACATTTTGGAACCTTTCTCCATCTCCAATTCGACAACTTCATCTTCTGTCAGATTATCTGCACTCAGCAACTCTGTGTATTCCTGTTCGACTTGCTGCATTTGATCGCCGGGTCCATAGGCTACCAGGAACCAAAGTACAATGGAGATGACCAACATAACTTTCCAAACTCCCAGGATAAAGTCCAGGGATTTTTGCCAGACGGTGATGCCTACATTTTTCCAGCGCGGCATACGATAAGTTGGCAATTCCATAACAAATACTCGATCAGATTTATATTTCAAGGCTTTCTTAAAAGCGAAGGCCACCAATAAGGCAGCAAAAAAGCCTAAAAAATATAATCCCGTCATATATAATCCCCTTTGATCAAAACCCAGAAAGCTTTTCGAAGGAATGAACATGGCAATCAAAAGGGTGTAAACAGGAATACGAGCAGAACAGCTCATCAAGGGAGTTACCATTACAGTTATGAGACGCTCAGTACGATTTGGGATATTTCGGGTCATCATGATGGAAGGAATGGCGCAGGCCATACCGCCCATTAAGGGAATTACCGACTTTCCACTAAATCCAAAGGGCCGCATAATTCTATCCATCAGATAAACTACCCTCGCCATATAGCCAGATTCTTCCATTACGGTAATGAAAAAGAAAAGAAAAGCGATTTGAGGGATAAAAACTATAATCCCACCAAAACCTGCTATAATCCCATCAGTTAATAATTCCTGGGTCCAATGTTTGGGAAGTATGTTTTTTAAGAGAGTACTTATTGATTCTGTCAAGCCCTCAATTAATCCCATAGGACCTTCCGCCCAGGAAAAAATAGCCTGGAAGACCAACATCAAGATCGCAATAAAGATGACATAGCCCCATATTTTATGCGCCAGGATTTCATCCATCTTATCACTCAATGAAAGCTCTTCCCTTCCAATCCTGAATTTGCTCTCCGTTAAAATGCCATCAACTTTATCCAGTCTTACCAATAACTCATTGCTGATAAGGCGACGAGCTGTTTCATCAGTTAATTTTGCTTCTTCCCGAGCCTGATTAATCAAATCCTCATACTTAGCCCCTAAGCTTTCAGGATCTAATAAGGCCTGATAAACCAAATAATCAGAATCCGTATTGAGGCTCTCTTTTATGGGTTCAAGCACTGATAGAAAAGGAGCAGGAATGCGCATAAATGGCCGATCAGAAACTTCCAAATCACTGCCCATGACCTGTTTCAGCTTTTTCAGACCTGACTTCTTCAAGGCAGAAACAGAGATAACCGGTACCCCAAGAATTTGGGAAAGCTTATCCTCATTGATCGAGATTTCCTCTTCTGTCATGCGGTCGGCCATATTGAGCACCATGATAACGGGAATTTTCAGGTCCATTACCTGACTGCACAACAATAAAGCTCTCGATAGCTGGGTTCCATCTGCTACGACAACAACCTTATCCGGATGATCCGGATGATCGGGATTTTTCAAGACATTGCAAGTAATCTTTTCGTCTTGAGAAGAAGGATAAAGGCTATCAGTACCAGGAAGGTCCATAAGCCTAACCTTTTGCTTATTGGTCAGACTAATCTCTGCCAGTTTCCGATCTATGGTAATGCCCGGAAAGTTTCCAACTTTCTGGTTTAATCCACTCAATACATTAAACAGTGAAGTTTTGCCGGAATTAGGAGTACCGACCAGGGCAATAAGAGGGCTGTTTTCCTTCACGATAATCGACTCATCCAGACTTCAGAAGCATCTTTTTTCCGCAAAAATACTTTTACCTGATTTGCGGTAAAGGCAATAGGATCTCGTAAAGGAGATCGACCAGATAATTGACAAGTAGCACCTATACTAATTCCCATTTTGAGTAGGGCTAATTCAACTTCCTCGGAATTAATACGGGAGATCACTCCTTTTTCACCTGGATTTAAAGCTGCCAGGGTAAATTCTTCAATCGTCTGCTTCATATCTGGAATCAATAATGCGCAAATATAGATAATATGGTACGCCGAGAACCCTGCTCAAAGGGAAATACCTAATTTGGTTACCTAATTTTAGGTATATGCTCGGACACAATATCTACGCAATATAGAAATCATTTAGAATGATTCTAAATAAAGCAGGTAATCACATAAAAAATAGGGGTCAAAATATAAACTCAACTGTATCAAGATCCATCAGCGTCTTATTCCCAACCTCTTTATTTTCGAAGACTAAGTAGAGGTCATAAAATCCTTGTAGCTCTTTTATGTTAGCTCTATTATTTGACCAATCAGTTCCTCTAACCAAAACTGCACCTATCTCTTCCCCTTCAGGGCTATCAATTCGTATACTTATTTTACCGCCGCTTAAGCCTTTTGCATTAACAGAAATCTCTGAGATCGAAGTCAGGTCAATTCCTTTAAAGGCAATCCAGGATCCATTTCTAATCTGCTTCACCCGTTCGATATCTCGATTTGGCCCATCTACCAATATGCTAACTCCTTTCCCCTCATCAAATTCCCTGGCGGGAATGCGACTATTCCTCATAATATAGGTCTTTCTAGTACTCAAAGGAGAGAATTCTTCTTTTCCTTTATCTGTATAGCTGACTGAAAGGATGTATATACCATTATCCTGTCCGGCACTGTGCTTATTGAAATTGAGTCTGCCATTGGGATTTAGAGATTGCCGGGAGCGTTCATCCAAAGACAAAATGTAGCGTACCATTTCTGAACACTCTTCCAGTGTATGCTGTGGATGCCCAGCCATAATTTTCTCTCCCCAGTTTCCATTTCCTCCGCTTATGATTTTGGAAGCCAGATAACCAACCATATCATATTGGTTACGATACCTGTCTGCAATCGCAAAATAACTAGGCCCTACTGATTTGATTTTGAGCCCATGACACGTAGCACAATCACTATTAGCAATCAGTTTTTGTCCGGCTAAATGGCTCATCGTCCCCCTGTCCAATACCTCTTCTAGGGACATTCGCTCTAGCATCTCAGCATCTTCGAGGTATAAGAATCGTATATCAGCATCTGTAGGAATCAATTTGCCCTCCTCTGCATCTTCCCTGTCTTCCAACTTGATTTTGTAAGGGAAGGATGCCCCACTTTTGAAAAAGCTTTTATTTGCTGCAAAATCAATTTCAACTTTGGGAGCAGCATTTCCTACTTGTATAGTTAAGGGTGCCAAAACGAAAGCACCAAGGCTATCGATTACTTTTGCCTGAACTACATATATACCTGGACTTTCAAATGTATGAGTTACCTCAAGCCCTTTCGCATCAGCTTCGGCTTGCTGAGTAATAAACCACTCAACCTTAATGCTATCCTCTTCATCAAAATCATAGGAATCCGAAGCGTCAAAAGTAACGGTTAAAGGAGCTGCACCTGCATAGGTATCTGCTTTGACCAGAGCTACTGGCTTCCTATTAGAACCGGCATATTCCAGCTTTATCAATCGGGCATCGGGATTGTCAGCAAAATAGTTTTTGCCATATTCGAGGATATACATAGATCCATCCGGACCAAATTCCATTTCTATAGGCTTTGAAAGGGGCATTTCTGTGAGAAAAGGCTCTATACGCTTTACATATCCTTGCTCATCAAATGTAACTGCTTTAATCCAGCTCCGCGCCCACTCATAGATAAACCACTTTCCTTCATAATATGGAGGAAAGGCATTGTTGGAATTTTCTGCATACATATCCCGATGATAAATAGGGCCAGCCATTGCACTATTGGAGCCCTTCCCCAACATGGGAAATTCTTTGGAGGCCTGTTTAGGATACCAGATATAAGCGGCTTGAGCTGGAGGCAAGTTCTGTACCCCTGTATTATGCGGAGAATTATTGAAGGGTTTTGCCGGGTCGAAAAGACCCCCTAATTTATCATTGGTAAAATCCCGATCCGGGAAGGCTTTATTATCCGCCATGAAATACGGCCAACCAAAATATCCCGGTTCTCTCGCCTGGTTAAACTCATCATAGCTTTGAGGCCCAAACTCACCATCCAAGCCAGCATCAGGGCCTACATCTCCCCAATACACATATCCCGTTTTATGATCTACAGCTATTCTAAAAGGGTTTCTTGCTCCCATAGCATAGATTTCCGGCCTACCTTTGGAGCCATCTTTAGGAAAGAGGTTACCTTCAGGAATATCGTAGCTGCCATATTTATTGGGTTTGATTCTGATCACTTTACCTCTTAAATCATTCGTATTAGCCGAAGACTTTTGCGCATCAAAAGGACCTCTACCCGGCCTTTCGTCCAGGGGAGAATAACCATTGGATTCTTTAGAGGATGTATTGTCGCCCGTAGAAAGCCATAGATTTCCATCAGGACCAAAAGTAACGGATCCTCCGGAATGACAGCAGGTTTCTCTTTGGACAGGCACTTTAAGGATTACTTTCTCCGAGGCCAGGTTTAAGCTATCCCCATTGGGGAAGGTAAAACGAGAGAGATACTGAGCTTTTTCGCATTCCTTACCGGGAGAATAATACAGATAGATATACCTATTTCGAGCAAAGTCTGGATCAATGGTAAGGCCGAGCAAACCGTCTTCATAATTCCCCGAAGTGCAGACATCAAAATTATGGATCAAGCGGGTTTTCTCAGTAGTCGGATCATAGAGCTTCATTTTTCCTCTCCTCTCAATAAAGAGGATTTTATCATCAGGAAAGACACATAGCTCCATAGGCTCTATCAACTTATCGTCCAAAACCTTGCGAGTAAAACGATTTTCCTGAGGAGCTGACTCAGATTTTATAGCAGAGAGCGAATAACTATTATTCCCAATTGCAAAGCGAATCAAGTCTTCCAATTCTTCTTCCCCAGGGTTTTCTGATTGAGCTATCCTTCCCCCATCATAGCTTTGCTTTTCCTTTTCATTTGGCCCTGCTACATCATTTACTTTAACAGAGTTTGTTGTTGGTGTCTGGCTTGTTTTGAATTCTTCATACCAGGGCCATGTCAGATTTTGCTCCAACCGACTATTGAGTAAAACAATTCCCCCCCCGGATTGCACATACCTTTCCAACATACTCAATTCATAAGGGCTCATTGATTTAAGATCCTTCCCTACAAGTACTAAGGCACTATATGACCAAACATCTTTATCTCGGAGCTTATGAAATTTGGTTTGGGAATGGACGTTAACAAAAGATTCTTTTGTTTCCAGTCTTTTCAATACTTCAGCTGCATAGTTCTGAGAAAAGTCATCAGCAATTAGCAGGACTTTCTTTTCAGTACGTTGAATGAGATCTGAAGAATTACAGGAAGAAAGAAAGAAGAGGGCACAGGAGACCCATAGGTAGTAGATTAGGTATAGTTTTACTCTCATGATGCTTTATTCGCCCCTAAGTTAAATGAAAATTTAGAGCAAAAGAGGATAATAAAACTTCAATTTGTTAAAGAAAGATCAGATCAAGTACGAAAAGCTAAATGTAGCAGACTGTAAGAAAATCGAGTTTTGAAGGGAAATGCTGAATAGTGGCACCTATTTACTTGACAATTGGTGCAGTTTTATTCACATATCAAGAACTCCCCGACTACTTTTTCGCATTAGATCAAATCTAGCAGAAGTTAGATTTTATCCACTTTCCTTATTTGCCGAAATCTCAAAATGTTTAATATGCAGAAAAGGACGACAAAGTAGATTCTCCCAAATCTTTGATCTGTTGTCCCCATGAATAAGCTCATGATTCATAATATTAGCACCCAAACTACGCCTTCGCTCTCGACCCTCGATTATCACCTCGGCAGTGCAAGCGACATTTACATTGCTCTCCATGATCAGGAGGGGAATATGAAGAAAGTACTGCTAGACGACCATCACACCAAAGGAAAACACAGACTAAGTTGGGATACCCGTACACTCAGAAAGGGTCCTTACTTTATACACATCAGGATGCCTAACAGAAGATTAGTTAAAAAGATTGATGTAGCTTAGGCATAAGCTGGACAAAAAAACGAAAGCCCATTTTTTCAAATGGGCTTTTCTATTTTCTGAGTTTTTCTTTTATCGACTTTCTTTATCTCCCAACAACCTTTCCAATTCTTTTTCCAATTCGGCCCCTCTCAGTTTCTTCGCAATAATCTTTCCATTGGGATCAAGTAAAACGGTATAAGGAATCGAATGCACCCCATAGGTTTGCGCAGCAATACTTCCCCATTGTTTGAGGTCACTTACATGTTTCCAGGGCAATTGATCTTTTTCAATGGCTTGTAACCAGCGTTCACGATTTCGATCCAGACTTACCCCCAATATTTCAAAACCTTTGTCCTTATAGGCAGCATACATGCGTCTCACATTGGGATTTTCCTGACGACATGGTCCACACCAGGAGGCCCAGAAATCTACCAGTAAATATTTTCCTCTATAATCTTCCAGGCTAACCGTTTCTCCATCCGGGGTAGGAAGCGGAATATCGGGAGCAGTTACTCCTATGAGCCTGTGCTTCATGCTCATAAGACTTTTGCTCAACTGTTGGGCAATTGCAGGATTATCTTTGGGGTAATATTCGAGGTATTCAGCAGTGAATCTGGCAAAAGCATCTTCATCTTTAGGCTGAAAGCCTGCTACTAGTCCCAATAAAGCTGCTTTATGAGCCGAACTGGGCTTGGGAATCAGTGACAATTGCTTTTCAGCATGCTCAATCACATCAGAAGTTTTGAGCCCTACCTGGGCTACATTACTTGAGTAGCTTTTGAAGGCATCATGAAATTGAGGAATTCGATTATAGACTGGGTCAGAGAAATCGACGAATTGAAAATATTTGGAAGCAAAGTACTCTGCTTCGCTGCTAAACCCTTCTCCCCCTGATTGATAGCTTACATACAGCTGTAAAGCGATGACCTTTGCGAGATAGGGATGGGTTTCTTTTAGTTCATTTAGAAAGCCAATTTTTAATTGATCAATCTTCTGCATCTTGGCAATTGTAGCAGACTGGTCGCGCTTGGCTCTTTGGTTTACCCTATACTCTCCTATCAATCTACCCATTTGCCCTTGCCAGGCTTTTATTTTTTGATTGGCTTCTTGAAGTTTTACATGGATAGGGGAATTGCCGACCATAGCTCTGGAAAAACTTTCACAAGCACCTTCCACATAAATCTGGTCTTCAGAACCCAGAATAAGGGGTACTGTATTCTGAGGTTTTCCCAAACCCAGGAAGTAAAATCCCAGAGGGACCTCACTGATTTTTATGGAGAAAACTTTATCCTCTCCTTGCTGCATGACAGGCAAAACAGCTACCTGACGCAAAGAAACTCCATCCAAAATAAATAGGCGCAGAGAATCAGCATTACAAGAGGTGAGCTTACCTGTAATCAATACTTCTTTTTGTGCAAATAATTGATGCGCGGTACATGATAAAGCCAGGACAAGGAGAAAAGAGAGGATCTTTTTCATAAGATCAAAATGCGAGATTAATTCATACGAGGATCTACAGGATAATTAGAGATAATCCGATATTTATCTCCCATCCCCTGTAATACTTCCCTCCAAAGGTCGGTATAATCTTCCTGAAATACGAAAGAGGAGTTTTCAGGGGCAACAATCCACGATTTTCTTTCCAGTTCTGTATCAAGTTGGCCGGGTCCCCAGCCAGAGTAGCCTACAAAAAAGAGTATATCCTTAGGTTCAGCCTCCCCCATAAGGATCATTTCCTTAAGCTTGGAAAAATCTCCTGCCCAGTAAAGCTCATCAGCAATTTGATGGCTTCCATCCAGTTGTTCCCCCAGTCGATGAACAAAGTGTAAGGTACTTCTTTCTACAGGTCCACCTACAAAGACCGGAGCGTTAAATTCTGGCAGCCCATCCACGACCTCATTGATTTTCACTTTCAACTGGCGGTTCATCACGAAGCCTAAGCTTCCGTTTTCATTGTGCTCTACAAGTAGGACAACGGAACGCTGAAAGTTTTCATCATGCATAAAAGGCTCAGAGACAAGAAATCTACCGGCACTGGGTCTATAAGAACTTGTAAGCATATCATATATACATTAAAAATGGCACGGAACCCCAGGAGCATATATGTTTATAAATACGATGCCACACTGTAATTACGAAGGTGGCTAAAGAAAAGATGCTTTAATATACAGGATGTTTCCAAGGAATTAAAAATAAATGTATAAACGTGAAGTAGGAGACGTATTAGTGTGTTTGGGTGCTAGGGTTTTAGGGTGTTTGAGGAAGAACGTATTGGGGTGTTGGAGTGTTGGCGATTCTTCGGATTTTACCCATTGGGAAACATCAACACGCCTGTACACTAACACCCTAACACGCCTTTCTTTATTTATAATTTATAAATAAAGAAAGGGGACTGATCCAAAGTCCCCTTGATGTGCTGTACACACAAAATCCGCTAATTGTCGGAGCTTTCGCTCCAGTCTAACGAAGCCATCAAAACCCACATTGGGGTGTTTGATGACTGCGTAAGAATGTTATTGCAAATAGTGTATGAAAAGCAATTAGTTAACACTTTCCAGTTTTCCGCTACCTGTAATACTAGCGTCAACTGCAGGAGTACCTTTATAGCGTACGTCTCCACTTCCGAGGATACGTACATTTAGTTCAGAAGTAACATGGACATCAGCATCTCCGCTTCCATCGATTTTAACATCACATACTTCGGAAATCATTTCAAAAGATTCTAGGTTACCAGATCCATCCATATCAACATTGTGCAGTTCAGCACTTCCTGTGAGGAAAACATCTCCGGCACCTTTGATGCGGGTTTCAATTTCTAAAGACTGGGTAGCCAGGCTGATATCCCCAGATCCATCGACCTCGAGATAAGTTTTCTGATAATCCCCTGTCATATCAATACTACCAGATCCTTTTACAAAGAGGTCAAGATTGCTTCCAGTAAAGCGATCCAATACATAAATATCTCCTGAACCGTCAACTTCCAGTGAACTAATATCTGGAAGAGTGATGTCGATACGAATAGTTTTATAAGAGCGAATACAACGGTCCTTACTAATCTCAAGTAAAGATCCCGTTACTTCCGTTTTAATTTGATCGATAATGTTTTGTTGGGCAGTGATGTCGATAACGAAATCTTCACCTTCAGTGATGTACACGTCTCCAGGCAAATCCAATAAGATTTGGTCAAATCCTGTTTCTGTGCGTGGTTCTGTTACTCTGGTTCCATCTCCATTCTCGCAAGGTAAGACCCCATCAACGTCGCAGGCTGTGAGGGAAAAACCTGCCAGTAGAGTCAAAAAGAGCGTGCGTGTTAGTTGTAAAGTTTTCATTACATATAAAGATTAAAGGGTTTAAAAGTTCACGTCACGAATAGACATGAGGATTAGGAGGGGGTTGCGTGGGAGGGGGAAAAAAGTGTTCACGTGTTCTAGTATTCTGGTGTTGGGGGGAGTGTTGTTGCTATTAGAGAACACAGGCGCACCAGAGCACTAGAATACTCCCATTTTTCCTTCTCCATTCCTTGTTCCTTGTTCTTCATTTACTTTTTGGGAAATAAGTCCTAGCACTTTGAAAGCTGGGAAAACGTGTTGATGAATTGGTGTATTGGCGTAAGGGGAACGAACTCCTGCCCCAACAAGAATACAAGAACACGGGTGCACGAGAACACGTCTTCCACTCCTCTCTTTTTCCGATTCACTCCAGCTCTTCTCGGGTTCACTCCATCTCTTTTCGCCATGCTGCAATTATCCCCGTATTTGGAGGAAACAAATCGAAATTATCATGTCAACAATTCTTTCTTTCTCACAAGCTCTCGTAGACCGTTGTAAAAATGGAGACCGCCGTGCCGAACCCGAACTTTATCAGCGCTATGCTCAAGGGATGTACAAAGTTGCTGTACAAATGCTTCGTGATCCTATGGAGGCAGAAGACGTTGTGCAGGTTGCATTTACCAAAGCATTTAGAAGACTTCATACCTATAAAGGAGATGCGAGTTTTGGTGCCTGGTTAAAAAGGATTGTAGTCAATACGGCTATCAACCACATGAAAAAGAAAAAACTCGAATATTTCTCTCTGGAAGAAAACCATCACAATCACAGCGAAGAAAATCATCAGGATGAAGCCCTACGCATCGATATGACCCAAATCAAATGGGCCATTCAGCAACTTCCCGTTGGGTACCAAAAAGTATTTACCCTTTACCAATTGGAAGGATACGATCATGGTGAAATCAGCAATATTCTTGACATAAGTGAAGCTACTTCCAAGTCTCAATTCTGCAGAGCCAAGAAGAAGCTGAGGGAGATGCTGACCGCTTAAATGGTGTTAGTGTGTTTGAGTATTAGTGTGTGAGCGTTTTAATTTTCTAACTCTAATACCCTAGCACCCATAAACCCTAATACACCAAATGTAACCATTTGGAGGTACCTGCGAATAAAGGAGTAGACTCGACAAGCAAACTCCTTTATGACAAAAGAGACTTTTATTTCTCAAATAAATCACTTCACATCATCTGGCATTCCCTATCTCTTTTTGATAGACTTTGAGATGGAATCCTTTTTCCTCTGCAAATTGGGGGAATGTGCGCAGAAAGGGGTTTATTTTGAGGTAAAAGGCAAAGATAATCTGGGACAATTGAAGCAGGACCCAAAAACAAGGGTTGATATCCTAAAGACCCATCCTATAAGCCCGGAAAAATACCACAAAGCCTTCCATTATGTGAGAGATAATATCCGTCAGGGTAACTCCTTTCTCACCAATCTAACTTTCCCGACTTCACTTGAACTATCGGTAGACTTGCAGGAAACCTTTCTTGCTAGCCAAGCACCGTATAAATTGCTTTTTCAGGACCGATTTGTCCTCTTTTCTCCTGAATGTTTTATTAGGATAAAGCATGGACATGTCTATTCCTATCCAATGAAAGGGACCATAGATGCCTCTTTGCCCAGTGCTGAGGAGCTGATCCTGAATAATGATAAGGAATCCTGGGAGCATAATACCATCGTGGACCTAATAAGGAATGATCTATCAATGATCTCTTCTCAGGTCAAGGTCCTCAGATTCCGATACCTCGATCATATCAAAACCAATAACAAGGACCTTATTCAGGTGAGTTCCGAGATTAGAGGGACCTTGCCCTACAATTGGCAGTCTCAATTAGGAGATATGCTTATGTCGATTTTACCTGCGGGTTCCATAAGTGGAGCCCCCAAGGAAAAAACAGTTGAGATCATACAGTCTGCTGAAGAAGGCAAAAGAGGATGGTATACCGGAGTCTTTGGAATTTTTGATGGAAATTCACTAGATAGTGCCGTTAATATTCGTTATATAGAGCAAAATGAAAACGGCCTGCAGTTCAGAAGCGGGGGAGGAATCACCGCTTATAGTGAAGTGGATGCCGAGTATCGCGAACTTTTGGACAAAGTCTATGTACCCGCTATTTGAAAGCATTAAAATAGAGGCGGGAACAGCTCCCCATTTAAGCTGGCACCAGGAAAGGGTCAATCGGTCCTATCCTCAATTATTTGGTGGCAAAAATCCTTTCCTTTTAGAAGAAATCCTGAGAATTCCCGAAGCTGTCAAAGAAGGATTATTTAAAGCTCGTTTTGTTTACTCTGATCAGGAATACTATTGGGAATTTCATCCTTATTCCCCCAAAAAGGTAAAAAGACTCAAGCTGGTAGAGGCCAATGAGCTGGACTATTCGTTGAAGTATCAGGATAGAAAAGCCCTGAAGAATCTCCTAGAAGGAAAGAAAAAGAAAACAGAGGTTATCATTCTCAAAAATGGTTTTGTTACCGACAGTACTTACAGCAACCTAATTTTTCGATCAGGCAAAAGCTGGTACACTTCGGATACTCCCTTATTAGAAGGAACCTGTAGGGCCAGATTATTAGCAGAAAAAAAAATACAAAGCATTACCATCAGGAAAGAGGACCTTTCCGAGTTTGAATCTGCCAAGCTCATAAATGCCATGGTAGGCATTAAAGAGTCTAAAGAGATACCTATCTTCTTTAAGCCTTAAGGGATTTCTATACTTCCCCAGGCATTATCTGAAAGACTTCCCATATAAATCTTGTCCCCCACTTGATGAACACTGGTAATTGGTGCGAGAATTCCCTTTGTGTCCTGTAGGTTGTGCAGGAGTTTCCCCTGCACATCAAAGGCCATTACCATACTATAGCGTTCTACAGCCGGTTGCATAAATTCTGGTAGACGCCAAACCACTTTCCTAAGAAAAGGATTGGGCATGATGGCATCCATTTCCGGTTTACGAGGATTAGGAAAGGCCACCCAAAAGATATCCTCACCATTGAAACTCAAGTTATCAGGGAAACCAGGGAGATTGTCAAGAAAGACCTCATGCTGCCCTGCCTTTGGACCTTTTAACCAATACTTCACAATTTGGTAAGCAGCTGTTTCATTTACCAAAAGATAAGACTCATCCTTATTCAACGCGATTCCATTGGCAAAGTGAAGGCTATCCAGGAGCAAAGTCGTTTCTTTGGTTTGGGGATCGTAACTAAATAACCTTCCCCAGGGGCCGTGCTCCATTAAATCCTCACGAAAGCCATGAAGGGCAAATTTTGAACTGGCGTCCGAGAAATAAATCTTTCCATCTGAGGCTATATCCAAATCATCCACTAACTCTAACTTCTCCCCCTTATAGCTATTTGTAAGCACTTCAATTTTTCCATCTAGGGAAATCGAAAGTAATCCCTGCGGAGCATCCGCTACTACGAGATTACCAAAACTATCAAATTGCATCCCAAGTGGCCTACCTCCGGTATTTACAAACTCTTCAACCCGGGATTGATCTGGACTAAAGCGAATGATCTTGCCATTTGTCAAACCGGTGTACACATTTCCGAGACTATCTAGGGCCAGATCTTCAGGTCCTTCCCCAAATTCACTTACCAGATACCTATCCATTGCAGCCAATTTATCATTCTTCTGAAAGGGGCCTTCTTCCAGCGAAGGGGCCTGTGGAGGATTCCATGCTACAGGGTCGATTTCCACTGGCCAAAAACAGAGGTAAGCAATGAGTAAAGCCAATCCAATAAAAAGAGAGCGTAGTAGTAGTTTCATAATCCTTATTTTGGCCAGCAAACTACTCAATCCTCTACTTCCCGCAAAAATTCTTCTATAGGTTTGTCCTGTATATAGAGCTGCTCAATCACTGCCATTCCTTCTTTGATACGAACATCAACATATACTTCTTCTTTCCCCCATTCAGAAAACTTCCGAACAGCCTCTTCCGCTTTTGGAGCCATCTCTTCATTCATATAATACTCATCAAAGGGATATCGGAAGCCTACTTCTTTGTCTGTGATATAATTGATTTCTACTCGTAGGTAATTCCTGTTTTCTGGAGCAGTCGGAAAGATTTCATTGGGAATCGCCAGACCACTCGAGTCCTTTGCAAGTGTAATATAGGCCGAAGTCCCATATTCAAATTCTTCTCTTGCATTTTCAAAGTCGATCTTGGGATTTTCATATTGGAGGAAGACATACCTTCCTTTAAAAGGATTATAGGGATCTATAGGACGAGGTTGAAAACGGAAGACTTCTCCCTCGCTCAGTACTGATTCGTAGCCGGAGATCATTTGCAGAGGAAAAGCTGCATAGAGGATCATAGTCAGGATGAAAGCGATGTTTCTATACATAATTTATGTTTTTAACGATGTTGGTGTGTTTGAGTATTAGCGTATTAAAGCAACCGAATCACTAACACCCTATCACGTTCAGACACTAACACATTCTATTTCTTTTTCTTCATCAAATAAATATTTACCCCAAAGAAGGCGGAGCCAATGAGCAGAAAAGCGATGCCTTTCACCAGGAAGCTAAAGTCGGGATCAAAAAACCTCATGACAAATAGGGAGGACATGATAAACATACCTGCATTGACCAATCCCAATCTTTCTTTATTGATCCCCTCTCTTAGGTAATAAGCACCAAAGGCCAATAAGAAGACATTAAATAAGATCATGAAGATTTTTGGAGAAAGGGTATTGGTTCCTCCGAGCAAGAGGTAGGCAATTACCAGTACAGGGAAGCCCACAATGAAGTAGTTTAACCAATTCTTTTTTCTCAAATGATAAATAAGCAGGCCGCCTACTCCTGCCAGCGCACTCATGAATATCCCTATATTCGTCCAGGAGGCCCAGGAGGCATATTTTTCACCAGCTAGGATTTCCTTCCATTCCAAATTGAAATCCATAGACTCAAAAGCAAAGAACATTGCCATCACATAGGTTCCGACGATTGCAATTGACTGGAAAGGGCGCTGCCAGGGATATTCTTCTTTACCAAAGAATCTTCGTCCCAGTAGATATAGCAGACCAAACACCATCGCATAAGCAATAATCCCCCCACTTTCTACTCGCCACTCCGGTACGCGGATCATAGAGAATAAAAGTGATATACCTAAGGTCCATCCCAAGAGATTAGCACGTATTCTGCGATCTCGATGTGAAATATTCATCCATAGATGTGGAATTGCTGCGCCCAGTAAAAGCCAGTATCTCACGATGTGGCTGCTACTTTCAGGTACATGAAAAGTCCATGCGCTGATTCCGGCCAGAAACATCATCGTCGTCAGAGTAGAATTTCGCAAATACATGATCGGGATACTCAGTAGCATCCAAATCCAGAGAAATTCTTCCATACTACCGGCTATATTATAGGTTTGGCTAATGAGGGCTATCGAGGAAGCCAGCATCAACATCAAAAAGCCAGAGGTACTTTCTATCCAGGCAACAGAATCTTTCTTCTTGAAATAAGCATAAGCATAGAAGCCCTGTGCGATCAATAAGGGTGCGACACTTAGAAAAGCCCGAAGACCTCGTCCAAAGTTATCCCAATTATAGGCGAAAATTGAGATGATCCCTGCTCCTATCAGCAAGGCTCCCAATATGCCTGTAATAATGAAAATTGGATTGTTTCCCTTTTGCAAAGCCAGCGGCTTATAATGCGCCTCCAGCTTATGAGCCGACTCCTGATCCAGTACTTTATCTTTCAAAAGTCCTGGCAATTCAGCAAGCAGCCAACGTGCATGTTTCGAATTTGACATGGGGATTAAATTAAGTCCTTAGGCCGCCTAAAAAAGGAAGGCCTTTTGGGCAAATGAACGCAAGCACATTTCCCAGGTTCAGGAATTTAAAACAAAAAAAGGACTTTTGAATATGACAATAATCAGTCTCTCATGACCCAGCGAATCAAAACAGGGAGCAAAAACAGATCTGCCAGCATGGCAAAAAGGATGGTCAAAGCGGTGAATAAACCTGTGCTAAAAGTTCCTCCAAAGTCAGAAAAGAGAAGCAAAACAAATCCTCCACATAAGACAAAAGAGGTCAATAACATAGCCTTACCTGTACCTTGGAGCGTATTCATAATGGAGGTTTCCAAATCATGCCCCAGACTTCTTTCCAGACGATATCGAGAAAGGAAATGTATGGTATCATCCACGGCTATACCAAAGGCTATAACAAATACAAGAGCGGTTGAAGCAGTTAGGGTAATACCAAATAAGCCCATTAAACCGCCAGTAAGGATAAGGGGTACTACATTAGGGATCATGCTAATGAAGAGCATCTTCCAGGAGCGGAATAAAAAGCCCATAATAAAGCCGATCGCAATAAAGGCAAGTCCCAGGCCCCATAACAGACTGGATCGAATGTAATTCAGATTATGCTCCGTGAGGTAGGCATGCCCTGTTATTTTATAGGTGTAAAGGCTTGTATCGGTTTCAGTGGCAATGAATTCATCCAGTTTTTGGCTCAGCTCTTCAAATTTATAGGTACCCATATCAGCTGTGCGAGAACTCATTCTTGCAAAGCGACCATCAGGTGTCATCACTTTATTCACTAAGGCTTCTCCCCCATTTAGCTGAGCCATGCTCAAGTATTCGTCAATATCTTTTTGCTTTCTGGGTATCCTCCTGTATCGATCTCGATTAAAATGGTAGACATAATTTGCTTCTGTTACGAGAGAAACAGGAGAGAGGAAAGGACTGAACTTGGCTTCCTCATTCAGGAAATCCTGAATCTTTTCCATTTCCACTAAAACAGCTCTATCACTCACCCGCATACTGCTATCTTTTACCTCTATGCCTAATTCAAATGGCCGTAGTCCATAAGCTTTTTCCTCAAAAAACTCCATCGACTTTCGCACCGGATCATTTTTGCCAATATCCTCAATCAAATAGGTATCCAGAGAAATACGAAAAATGAGGAAGATACTACTGATGATTATAAAGACGAAGGCACTGAAAACCAGTTTATCTTTCTCTTTGGTAATGCGATGAACCCAGTTAAAAAACTTGATCCAAATGGGCTGATTTTCAAGCGAGGGAGCTTTAAGAAATTTTTCAGGGGAAACGCCCAACATTAGATTGGGCAGGATGACTACCGAAACTAAAAAGGTAAATAATACTCCTACTGCTGCATACAAACCAAATTCCCGGATAGGAGGAATACGGGATACATAAAGAGAAGCAAAGCCAATGGCAGTTGTGATGCTCGTCAATAGAATGGAAAGTCCTATTTCCTTTAGGGAACTTTTCATTGCTTCCCACTTCCCTTTGCCCAAACGCAGTTGAGCCAGATATTGCGTATTCAGGTGAATCACATCCGACATCCCTACCACAAAGACAATGGGAATGAGGAGGTTGTTGATCAGATTAATGGTCTGACCGGTCCAGCCCATAAAACCCAGTACCCATAAGAGTCCGGTTAGGACGGCTAATTGAGGGATCAGAACTCCGATCCAATTTCTGTAGGTCAGAAAAAGGACCGTTACGATCAGTACAAAGGCCAAGGAGAGAAAGAGGATCAACTCTGTTCCGATTTTCTCAACGTACTTGGTACGAATGAAAGGAATACCACTGATGATGTATTCTAAACCAGAGGCATTGAGCACATCTTCTAATTTGTAGCTCAATTCATCACGAGCCTCTGAATCAAAGATGGCAGGATCGATGAAATAGTAGCCACATAGGTAGTCGAGGTCATGGGTGGCGAATATCCCCAACATACTGGAATCTGTAAGGATTCTTTCTTTCGAAGCATCCAGAGATTCCTGGCTCTCCCCTTCCAACCAGGGCTGCTGACTGAATTGTAGGGATTTTCTTTCTATGTAGGAAAAGGAGGTAGCTGTAAGAAATGAATCAACGCCTGCATAGGTGCCCATTTCCTCAAAAAGTGCATGAGCCTTATCTACAAAAGGCTTCTCAAATACATCATTTGAGGGACTTTTGAGTGAGATATAGACCATGTAATTCTGGTCCTCTCCAAATCTTCCCTGGTATTGGTTATAAAAAATGTATTCCGGATCATCTTTGGGATAGAAACTTTCAAAGCTAAAACTGATCTGCAATCTGCTTAAGCCCCAGGTGAGAAGTAGGGTAAGGAGTAATATGATCCCGAAAATGAGCTTTCTACGCCTTAGTAAAGATTCTATCATGCAACCAAGTTCACGCTATCCTATTTGCCTGGGCTTTGCCCACTTTTATTTATATGCTAACTCTTCTGAAGCTTTTTTGGTTTTTTAGAAGCCTCCAATTCTTTCTTAAGAAAGCGACCTGTATGTGAATCCGGGTGATTGGCAACTTCTTCGGGGCTTCCTTCTACTAAAATTTGGCCACCTTTAGCTCCTCCCTCTGGTCCCAGGTCTATGATATGATCAGCAACTTTAATGACATCCAGGTTATGCTCAATTACCAGAACGGTATTTCCTCTATCTACCAACTGATTCAATACTTTCAACAACATTTCTATATCCTGAAAATGCAGACCAGTTGTAGGCTCATCCAGAATGTAAAAAGTATTACCCGTATCCTTGCGAGAAAGCTCGGCAGAAATTTTGATCCGTTGGGCCTCCCCTCCTGAAAGGGTAGTCGCAGGTTGTCCGAGGGTAAGATAGCCCAAACCAACATCTGCCAAAGTTTTCAGCTTACGCTTAATCCTCGGCATGGCATCAAAAAATTCAAGGGCATCTGAAATACTAAGGTTCAACACATCCGAGATAGACTTTCCCTTGAAGCGAACTTCTAAGGTTTCCCGATTATATCTTTTTCCCTGACACTTAGGACAGGTTACATATACATCCGGGAGGAAATTCATTTCTATGGTTTGCATCCCCCCTCCCTGACACTCCTCACACCTTCCTCCTTTTACATTGAAGGAAAAGCGCCCAATTTTATAGCCTCGAATTTTGGATTCTGGAAGATTTGCAAATAGTTCCCGGATATAGGTGAATAACCCTGTATAGGTAGCCGGATTAGATCTGGGAGTTCTACCTATAGCAGACTGATCTATTCTAACGATTTTATTTACATGGTCCAGGCCTTCGAAAGAATCATAAGGCATGGGCTTCTTTTTGGACCGGTAGAGATATTGGCTGATGATGGGGAAAAGGGTCTCATTGATGAGGGTCGATTTTCCTGAACCGGAAACACCTGTAACACAAATAAACACTCCCAATGGAAGGGTCAAATCAACTGATTTGAGGTTATTTCCAGTAGCTCCTTTCAACACCAATTTATTGGGTTGAGCCTGCCTTCTTTCTGCAGGAACTTCTATTTCCCTTCTCCCTGCCAGATAGTCTGAAGTGGGGCAATCAACTTTTAAAATTTCCTCAGGAGTTCCCTGCGCTACTATTTCTCCTCCATACAAACCTGCACCAGGCCCAAAATCTACAATATGATCCGAAGCCAGCATGGTATCTTTATCATGCTCCACCACTAGCACCGAATTACCTAAATCCCGTAAATCAAGTAAAGATTGAATCAATTTTTCATTATCTCTCTGGTGCAAACCAATACTGGGCTCATCCAGAATATACAATACATTGACCAATTGAGAGCCAATCTGAGTTGCCAAACGAATTCGTTGAGCCTCTCCCCCGGAGAGCGATTTAGCTGGTCGATCCAAAGCCAGATAATCGAGCCCCACCTGCATAAGAAAACCAATGCGCTTACGAAGCTCCTTGATTACCTCCTGGCCTATCTGGACTTGCCTTTTACTCAGCCTGTCTTCAAGACCTTCCATCCATTTAGCCAAAGAACCAATATCCATAGAGGAGAGCTCATAGATATTATGGTCGGCAATTTTAAAATAAAGACTTTCTTTTTTAAGGCGACTTCCATTACAAGTTGGACAAACAGAAATTTTCATAAACTGCTCCGCCCAGGTCTTTATTTTTTCTGAATTAGAACTGTGATACTGGTCGTGTACAAAGTTTCTGATACCATCAAAACGAGTACGTATTTTCTTCGCAGTAGCACTGATCCGATCTCCCTTTAAGATAAACTCTACAGCTTCAAGGGGAATCTCATTGAAGGGAGTTGCCAATGAGAAGCCATAAGCCTCTGCAATTTTTCTTAGCTGACGAAAGATCCAGATATCTCTGTATTCTCCTAAAGGCTCAATTGCTCCTCTATTGATTGATTTTGTAGGATCGGGAACCAATAAAGCATTATCGACCTCAAATACTTGTCCTAAGCCATTACAGGTAGGGCAAGCTCCATACGGGGAGTTAAACGAAAAGCTATTAGGAGAAGGAATATCATAGCTGATCCCATATTCAGGATCCATGAGATTCCTACTATACCAGTGGGTTTCCCCTGTATCGGCATGCAGCAAAAGAACAATTCCTTCACCAGTCTTCATCGCCTGCCGCACACTTTCTCCCAGCCGATTGCTGTCTTTTCCCACACGCAGTCGGTCTACCACCAATTCTATATCATGAATCTTGTATCGATCCAACTGCATGCCTTTGACAATCTCCTGAACCTCTCCATCCACTCGTACTTTGGTGAAGCCATTTTTCGCCAGATTTTGGAAGAGTTCTCTGTAATGTCCTTTTCGGGAACGAATCAGGGGAGCCAGAATCAGCATCTTTTCATCCTGAAACTGATTTTCGATGGTATCAATTACCTGCTCGTCGGACATCTGCACCATTTTCTTCCCACTCTTATAGGAATAGGCATCTGCTGCTCTGGCAAAGAGCAGGCGAAAAAGGTCATAGATTTCTGTAACTGTACCTACAGTAGAGCGGGGATTTCGGGAGGTAGTCTTTTGTTCGATTGCGATGACCGGACTCAGGCCCTCAACCTTATCTACGTCCGGACTCTTAAGGTTCCCGAGAAATTGACGTGCGTAGGCGGAAAAGCTCTCCAAATATCGCCTTTGCCCCTCGGCGTACAGGGTATCAAAGGCAAGGGAACTTTTACCAGAACCACTCACACCCGTTATGACCACAAGCTTGTTGCGGGGGATGTTCAGGTCAATGTTTTTGAGATTGTGCTCTCGGGCTCCGTAAACTTCAATTTGCGGCTCACTCATTCCAGGAAAAGACTTTGCAGGCCCCTCCTATCTGTCGGTTCTCAACTCGTATGCAGTTGGGTTGGAAACGATGGGAAATCGAATTTCGTAACTCTCACCTTCACTCACTGTCAATCGATCAGTCAGCAACCATGGGTTCATGATTTTCAAATCCCGATAGGTGGAACCGTGTGACTGCGCAAAGGTAGCAAGATCATCTATATTTTCCTTGACCAGAGTTGTACGATATGGGATTGGATGATAATATTCTATTTCATCCAAATCAAAGCCATAACGTTCAGCCCCTTCGAGGACACTTTTGTATCCCAGGATCCTGTAGAGATATGCCCCTGTTTCAGGGTTGAGGTCCATTTGGAAGTAATCACGGGTCCCATTGTTCTTGACTGCGCGTTCAACACCGGTGGGACCCATATTATATGCTGCTGCTACCAAAGTCCATTCCCCCAATTGCTTGTGAGCGGCCTTAAGGAAGCGAGCGGCTGCGTAGGTTGCTTTATCCGGGTGGAGTCTTTCGTCCACCTGATCCGAAACTTCCAATCCATATTGCCTAGCAGTGGCTGGCATAAACTGCCAGAAGCCTTTGGCGCCTACTGCAGAAGTGGCATTGGAGAGTTTACTTTCGGCTATACTCAAATAGAAAAAATCGCTAGGAATTCCTTTGGCTTCCAGGATATCCATAAAACGGTCCTGATAGCGATATGCCCTCTTCAACAACAATTTTGTTGCAGCGGGATAATTGAGACTTTTCCGTATTTCTCTATTGATTTTTTTCTCTATGCGAGGATTCTGGATATCAACAGTTTCTCCTGCGAATTCCAGGCTTAGAGGGGCTCCGTAGTTGAAAGCAGATACCTTACCTGATAATGCTTTTAAGGTAGCATCAGATTTGGGACCGGGGGTTTCTGCCTCCACTTTCCATACAGGGAACAAGAGCCCCACGGAAATAAATCCTAAAGTAAGGATAATAAGGAGTGTTCGTTTCATAGTGTTTGCAAAAAGGTCTGTTTGTTGCTTTCTTCTTTCTGTGTTTGTTGGGTACTTATACGTACCGAAGGCGCAAAAGTGCTACCGTTACTGGTAAATTTCGAGACACTTTCGCCCGATTTCTTTCAAGGCTCCGTTATTTTGGAGCTCTTGAACACTTCAAAGGTATACGGTAAATTTGCTTCTATAGGGTAGGAATAGCTTGAATAGGGGTTTTTCTCGCTTTACTTGTACGAATTCCAGTCTTAAAAGTTGGGTTTGAGTAAGTTATCGGTATAAAAGTTAGTAAAATGCTCTACTACTTCTTCCGCTGTATCCACAACTTTAAACAGGTCCATATCTTTAGGGGAAATGTTGTTTTCTTGTTCCAGAAGCACTTTTTTGATCCAATCAATCAAGCCTCCCCAGAAATCACTACCTACCAAAACCACCGGGAAACGGTCAATTTTAAGGGTTTGGATAAGGGTAAGTGCTTCGAATAGTTCATCAAGGGTACCAAATCCTCCGGGAAGAACTACAAAGCCCTGGGCATATTTGACAAACATAACCTTGCGAACAAAGAAATAATTGAAGTCAATATCTTTGTCTTTGTCAATCCAGGGATTGGAGTGGGTTTCAAAAGGTAGTTCGATATTTAGTCCTACAGAAGTACCGCCTGCTTCAAAAGCTCCCTTATTTCCAGCTTCCATGATGCCTGGACCTCCTCCTGTAATGATCCCAAACCCACTTTGGGTTAGTTTTGCGGCTATTTCTGTCGCAAGTTTATAATACTTTGTCTCGGGTTTCGTCCTGGCTGAACCGAAGATTGAGATACAGGGCCCAATGGCGGACATTTTCTCAAATCCTTCCACAAATTCAGACATAATCTTAAAAACGATCCAGGAATCTTTCCCTGGCGCTTTTTTCCATTCTCTTTTATGCTCGGTGAAATAGGAATTGATTCGTTTGTCCATGTGATTGAATGTTTTAGCGGGGCAAAAGTATCTAAAAAAGCCTAATAAAGAAGGGTTTTTCCTACAAATTTGTTTCAGGTAAGCCCCTAATTAGGAAAAGACACCGATATCTCATTGTGCTAACATCATATTTACCCTAAAATCAGGCCAAAGAATAAGGGCATAAATGATTCATTTATGCCCTTTTTAAGATCCTTATGCGAAGATTCTTTATTCAGTAATGATGATTTTTTCGAAATGATTGAAATTCCAGCCCTGCACCCTTAATACATACAATCCTGCAGGTAAATCTCCCCCTCTTAATTCCAATTCGAAAGCCTGCCCATTCTCAACCAAGGCAGATCCTACTCTTTGAACAAGTTTGCCATCTGTACTTAGAAGCTCTACTCGGACTTCTTGCTTCTCCTCTACCTCAACCCGCAATTTTGAATTTGCATTGATGGGGTTGGGGGCAATGGAAACAAGATAAGTATTATTCAGCTCTACACTCAATTCCAGATTATCAGAGTAGCTAAAGCTTCCGTCGTAGTCTATTTGCCTTAGGCGAAAGATATAACTTCCGCTATTCAGAGATCCGGTTTGGAAAGTATACAGATTTACATTTGCACTATTTCCGATTCCTTCTACAAAGCCAAGCATCTCAAAGTCCAATCCATCCTGGCTCATTTGGACCTCAAAGCCCAGATTATTGATTTCCTGAGCAGTTGACCATTTGAGCTCAATACTTTGGCCAAGCTGTTTTCCATCAAAACTCAACATTTCTACGGGGAATATTCCCTGACATTGTGCTGACGTACTTGAAATTACGTTAAGGGGTTCACTGCTATGTCCGCAAGTGGCTCCTGCAGGATCTTCATATGCGATCATTACATACTCGCCTTTGTATCCATTTACCGGATCAAGATTTGGGGCAAAAGTACCATTGGCATCACCCTGCATCAATACTCCGTCTCTGAACCACTCATAGTATAACCATCCTGCGCTTTGAGTTGCAGGATCTGGATCCAGAACAATTGCTGTTGGGTTAGCATCGTCCTGGCAAGTGGTCCCATTAACTGCGACACCTACTTCTTTACCACAAAGGCCAAAGAAAATCCCATCAAGTGCAAGGTCATTTCCTTGAGCACCTGGAACCAGATTCTTCATTACCAGATTGGCTGAAGTATTGCCTTCTGACTCCCATGCTCCTGATATTTGAAACCAGACTGCCGAATCCGCTTCAGGCATTTTGGGAAGTTGAAAACTCCCATCACTTGATAAAACTCCATCAATGTAATATCCCGAAATGGTATCACCATTGATTGTAAGTTCAAAATCAGGTAGGGTATCAGAGCCCGGATAATTGATAGCTTCCTGTGTGTAAATATTTTTTACAAATACCGAAAAGGTATAGGTATTATTGGGGCAAACATCCAGGGTTTGTTCCCAGATAATTCCACTCAAATCAGTGGTACTACAGGCTGTACCGATCGTATCGCAAGGATCGACAATCATAAAATTACCTGGGGTATAAGGTCCTCCACTGCTATTGATACGGTCTGTGACTTTCCAAATGGTCTGCAGGTTGAAACCTGGAGCATTGTAACAGGTAACTGCAGGATCGTTTACAACGGTACTTGCAATGGTATAATCGCCGAAAGAACACGTATATCCATTGTTGAAACTGAAGCTATTTGTGAAGCCAATATTTCCATCATCAAATTCTGGATTTACGACCATATTAGGGCCAACGGTTCCACAGCCTCCCGGAATCGGATCTTGAGCGTATAGATTACAGGTAAAGAAAAACGAGGTTAGTAGGAAAACAAAGGTAGAGTTTCTAATCATACTAGGGGAAGTAATTGTGTTTTTCCGAATTTTTAAGAACTAACTATCCAGAAATAGAATATTGAGATACGAGTACCTTTTAACTCGTCCTTGTTAGACTCCGACTAAAGTACAAAAAAAAATCCATTTCCCAGATGCCAAATTTTTACAATTTCCGATCTGTATTTCTATGAGACTGAAATTTTTAGAAAATCCGAATAAATAAACGTTATTTCTTTCGGGTTTGATAGGAATACATACTTTTTGCGTGCTCTTAATAGATTTACCTAAATTGAAAATTCGGGTAATTCTACCTAATTTGAATTTAGCCTTTTGAAATGCTTGAGAAACGGGACATCTATTAACGTACCCTTAAATCTCTATGGAAAACAGCAATCTCATTATTCTCATTTTATCAGCTGGAGCAATCATTTATATCCTTTTCAAGGTCGCGCAAAAGGTCTTGAAAGCGATCCTGGTTCTAGCCATTGCAGCACTTGCCTTTTATTTATGGCAGGGAGGTAGTATCAACGAATTGAAAGGAAAAGGCATGGAAGCCTTGCTCGATCAATCCTCTATCAGTAGACTGGAAGAAAACAATTGCGAAGGGGAAAAAGCAGATAAGACCAAATGCCTTTGCATCGTAGGTCCGATTAAGAAAGATCTAAGTTCCCGACTGAGTCCATCAGAAATGACTAGTATAGATCTGGATAGGGAGCTAGTCAGAAAGGAACTCCGGATTAGCCTCAAGAACAAACAAAAAGAAATCCGCAAATGCATCATCAATAAGAAAGGCCCTGAATACTGGGATGGTATAAAGGGAGCCTGGGAGAAATTGAAAGATGCTGTCGAAAAGGAGCCTACCTAATTTTCAAAATCGCCCAAAAAGAAAGACGCAAAACAATCTCAGGATTGCTTTGCGTCTTTCTTTTATGTTTTCGACTTACTCTTCAGTTCCGGCAGCTGGCTCTGCTGGAGCATCTGGCAAGCTAGAAGGATCTTGTAGAGGGCCAGCATTTGGTACTACCAGCTCGTCAATTGCAGTTTCTGTGCGGATAGTATTTGGATCGGCCTCAGGGTTACCGAAGGTAAGGTTAGCAATAATAGCTATTACCGCTAATCCACCGGCGAGATACCAGGTGATCTTTTCAATTACTTCATTACTTCTTCTCGCACCCATAATTTGCTGAGCACCACCTCCAAAAGTAGAAGAGAGACCTCCACCCTTACTGTTTTGAACAATTACTACCAGCGTAAGGCCGACAGAAATGAGTATGCATAGAAAGCTAAAAAAAGCCATTATTTCTTGTTTATTTCTAAAATTTGAGCGTCAAAATAAGCACTTTTTTCAGGGAATAGCAAACTGAGCTTTTCATATATACGGATTGCCTCTCTGGTATTGTTTTGCTGGAGATGAAGTTTTGCCAAAGTCTCCGATACAATCTCCTCATCCAGACTCACGCTCATGCTAGCATAATCCTCTGTTTTCTGGTAATTCTTTTCAGGATTTGGTCGTCTGATCTTGGGGTTTTTGTTGAGGAAACGCTGAATTAAATCTTCAGCTTCAGGATTGGACTTCACCTCTTCTGTATGCTTAAATTCTTTTCGAAGAATTTCGGTACGGATTTTTTCTGCTAGCCAGAGATGCTTTTGTGTTTTTTCCTTTATGAGGGTATCTAAAAAGCCTTGGAAATTAGCGCCAAAATCCACCCCACCTATTGAGAATGGGATATGCAAACTACCTCTATGTTCTTCCGGAGAGGTATCTACGATGCTAAAGAGCTCGTGTTTTTGGTGAATGGAAACGGTTTTTTCCGGGCTTTCCTCCATTGTCTCAGTCTTTATTTTTTCCCTAATACTCTTCTTGCCCTCCATGAAGGCTTTAAACAATGGGCGATTCGATGCATGTGCAGAGGCAAGACCAATATTAGCTGTACTAGGCACAGCCTTGGCCTTTAAATACCTTGCCATTGCAAAATAAGGATATTTCCGAATCATTGTGTCCAGAAAATCCAATTCTTCGCTATTGAGCTCTCGCTCAAAGGATTTGTGATATATTTCCCAAATATTCACGATTCAATGATACAGGGATTTTCGGATATTTTTTCTAGCGGAATGTTGGATTTCTTACAAAGGGGAAAAGGTGTTGGTGTGTTAGGGTTTTCGTGTGTTGGCCTTATAATTCTCTAGCGAAATTTCGCACGCTAATACCCCAATACGCTAACACGTCCTCTTACCACTTCCCTAAAGATTTGGTAAAAATGTCCTGCGTAATCTGCTCAAGAATTTCATTGATCTTTTCCTCCTCAACCGCAGAAAAGTCCTCACTGGCATCAAAGTCTACAAAGCCACTAAAGGTTTGCTCCCAACTGGCGTTTTCATCTTTGTTATTCTTAAAGCTGACACGAATGCTAATACTCAGGCGGTTTTGTTCAGCAGAAGTTGTCCCTGTGATCGCAATAGGGGCGACATCATAGCGGGTGATGCTTCCCCCTAACTCAACATCTGCTGGTGGATCGGTCAGGCTCAATTTGCTTTGATTCAAAAAGCGATCCTGTAATTGAATGGTCATCTCAGGAGCGAGATAAGGGACTACTATAGGTGCTTCATTGATAAACTGATCTACATAAAGGGTTTCTAATACCACACCCGCAGTACCTCCTATTTTGGGTACACCTGTAGTATTGAAAGATACTCTACAAGCTACCAGAATAAGGCAGGCAAAAACTAAAAGAAGATAGTTTATGTTTTTCACAAGTCTATGTTGTAGTTATTGATCTTTCGGTACAAAGTCCTCTCCGAGATGCCTAGTTCCAGGGCGGCTTTTTTGCGATTGTTGTTATGCTTGAGCAATGCCTTGGTAATCAGGTCTTTTTCATTTTTCTCCAAAGAAAGAGAGGCTTCTACTAATAGTGGGGCTTCCTTGGCAATGGGTTGTACCTGGGGTTCTGATGCCTGGATAATCTCGGTTTCTCCATATCGACTGTCATCATAGGCAGGTGCTGTATTGAAACTCATCCCCCCAGAAGGATCAAAATCTCTTCCTTGCTGCATAGCCATAAAGAGCATTTTCTTTAGATCTGTAACCTCTTTCCCCAAATCATGGATCATTTTAAATAAGAGATCACGGTCCTCTGTAGTGACCTGCTCTCCTCCATTAGACCCGGGCATATGTACGATACTTGGAAGATAGGATTCCTGAATCAGTAGGTTTTTTTGGAGTACATCAGCAGCTACCATTTCTCCTTTCACCAATACCGTCAATTTCTCAACCAGATTTCGAAGCTCACGAACATTGCCGGGCCAGCGATATTTATACAAAAGTTCCACAGCCTCTGATTCAAGGACGATAGGATCTCTCTTATACTTTTCTGCAAATTCCAGGGCGAAATAATTGAATAGTAGCTCAATATCCTGCCCTCTGTCCCTCAGTGCAGGGACTACTATAGATACTGTATTTAGGCGAAAGTAAAGATCCTCTCTGAATTTCCCCTGGCGAATCATTTCCACCAAATTCTTATTGGTAGCAGCTATAACTCTCACATCAGCTTTTCGGACTTTAGAGGAACCTACTCGGAGATACTCTCCATTTTCCAGTAGACGTAAGAGCCTCGCCTGGGTCTTGAGGGGCATCTCTGCTATTTCATCCAGAAAGATCGTTCCATCCTCCACTTCTTCGAAATAGCCCTTGCGAGTATCATAAGCTGAAGTAAAAGCTCCTTTCTCATGGCCAAAAAGTTCTGAATCCAGGGTTCCTTCTGGAATCGCCCCCGTATTAACGGCAAGAAATCGCTTATGTTTTCTTTTGCTAAATTGGTGGATGATCCGTGAGAACACATCCTTTCCGCTACCATTCTCCCCATAAACGAGTACAGATACCTCCGTAGGCGCTACCTGCATAGCGACCTCCACCGCCGAATTTATTTCGCGGCTATTACCGATGATCCCGTACCTCTGTTTTACCTGCTGTATGGTCATTAAATCATTTCACCTTTTAAGGTCGCGCTACTAGTTTCTGTACAACGAACCTTCACATAATCACCGGGTTTGTGGTCCCCTTTTTTTCCGAAAACCATCATTTTGTTCTGGTCATTTCTCCCACACCAATCTTCATCAGAGCGACGGGAATTCCCTTCAATCAAGACTGTGAATGTCTTGCCTATATCTGCCTGGTTCAGTTCGGCAGAAATTTCATTTTGCAATTTGATGATCTCAGCTAATCTGGCTTTTTTCACTGACTCCTCTACATCATCTTCAAATTTTTTAGCGGCTGCAGTTCCCGGTCTTTCGCTATATGCAAACATATAGGAATGGGTATAGCGGGATGTTTTGATGATCTCTACGGTCTTTTGGTGATCCTCATCTGTTTCGGTACAAAAGCCTGTGATGATATCAGAAGAGATCGCACAATCAGGAATGATTTCCCGAATTCGATTTACTTTATCCATGTACCAGTCAAAGGTATAACCACGATTCATCATTTCAAGAATACGATCCGAACCTGATTGAACCGGTAAGTGGATATAATTACATATGTTGTCATACTTCGCCATAGTATGCAACACATCATCTGTGATATCTTTCGGGTGTGAGGTAGAAAAACGTACTCGCATATCTGGAGCAACCTGCGCAGTCATCTCCAGCAATTGAGCGAAATTGACGGTTTCAACCTCCGTTCCTTTATTAATGGCTTTATTGATTTGGGCTTTCCCTTTAAGGCTGCTATCAGGAGACCATTTATAGGAATCCACATTCTGCCCAAGTAGGGTTACCTCTTTATATCCATTTTCATATAACTCCTGTACCTCTGCTACGATAGACTGCGGATCACGGCTTCTTTCTCGTCCTCTGGTAAAAGGAACTACGCAGAAAGTACACATATTGTCGCAACCGCGCATGATGGTAACAAAAGCTGAGACACCATTGGTATTGAGACGAACGGGAGAAATATTTGCATAAGTCTCCTCCCGAGACAACAGCACATTGACAGCCTTTTGACCACTTTCAACCTCTCCTACCAAACGAGGTAAATCTCTATATGCATCAGGCCCCACTACCAGGTCTACAAGTTTCTCCTGATCTAGTAGTTTTTCCTTCATCCGCTCAGCCATACATCCCATAACCCCTACCATGAGGTGGGGCTTCACTTCTTTTTTCTTGCGAAAGTTTTTCAGGCGATTCCACACCTTGGTTTCTGCATTTTCGCGTATGCTACAGGTATTGATGAAAACCAGATCGGCATCGTCGATTTCTGTAGTAAACCCGTATTTCATATCGGTCAATACAGAAGCGATAATTTCTGTATCCGAGAAGTTCATCTGGCAACCGTAGGTTTCTATATAAGCCAGTCGCCCGGAAGCTGGGTTTATTGCATCGCTTTGATAAGCGACGCCCTGTTTGCTTTCGTCTATGTCTCGGGTCAAAGCTCCCGGAGCGAAGGTTTTTTGCGTAATTTTATCTCTCATGTTTCTAGCGCTTCTCTATCAGGCTGCAAATATACAGAAAAAAAATCCGCATCCTGCCATTTTGTCAGCTAGTCTTAGGAAAATTTTACGGAGATTTAGGAGAAAAGGTATAGGCTTGTCAAGACCTTTACACTTTAGCCCAAAAATTTGGCTTAATTAGCCTTAATTCTATACACAATCACCGCCCACAAAAAAATGAGCAAATCAAAAAAACAAGCATGGTTCAAAGTATTGGATGACAGTGCTGAACTAGCCGAAGGTCGTGTCCGTACCGTAACTGCCCAACACAAAGATTTATGCCTGGTCCATTTCGAAGGAAAATTTTGTGCCCTCGATAATAAATGTCCTCATCAGGGAGGCCCCTTAGGAGAAGGAAGTATTGAAAATGGACTTCTTCGCTGTCCCTGGCATGGATGGGATTATCATCCTTGTACGGGTAAGGCTCCGGGTTTTGACGATGGAGTAGAAACCTTCCCAACAGAAGTACGAGAAGGATCTGTTTATGTGCAAATGGAAGTTGAAGAGGTGCATGAGCCGACAATTACAGATTTGATGGCTGAAACTATGACCAATTGGGGAGTGGAGGTTGTTTTTGGAATGGTTGGACACTCCAATCTGGGTCTGGCTGATGCGCTCAGGAGGCAAGAAGAAAAAGGAAGACTCCGTTATTTTGGAATCCGTCATGAAGGAGCTGCTTCATTTGCGGCTTCTGCTTATGGGAAATTACTAGGGAAACCTGCTGCCTGCTTTAGCATTGCAGGACCCGGCGCCACCAATCTTTATACAGGTCTTTGGGATGCAAAGGTAGATCGAGCCCCTATTTTAGCCCTGACCGGCCAGGTTGCTACCCAGGTTTTGGGTACAGGCAATTTTCAGGAGCTTGATTTAGTACAGGCCTTTGATTCTGTTGCAGCCTTTAACCATCGGGTAGATCATGGCAGCAAGCATACAGAATTGATGAGCCTGGCGATCAAGCATGCCTTAATCAAAAGAGATGTAGCTCATCTTACTTTTCCCGATGAAATACAAGAACTACCTGCCCCCGAAGGACTTAACGCTCAAACACCTGAGGGCAGGATAGCAGATTTTCGCATCAATCCTTCGCAGGAAAGCCTTGATGCAGCATTGAAGATTCTGAAAGATAGCACAAGGCCCCTGATCATTACGGGTCATGGAGCACGCTTTGATATGCCAGTAATTATAGAATTGGCGGAAAAACTCAAGTGCCCAGTCGTTACGACTTTCAAAGGTAAAGGGCAAATCTCTGATGCTCATCCAAATGCCGGAGGCGTACTGGGAAGAAGTGGCACCCCTATCGCTTCCTGGTTCATGAATGAATGTGATGCAATTCTGGTATTTGGTGCTTCTTTCTCCAAGCATACTGGAATTACAGATAAAAAGCCGACCATTCAGATCGACTTTGATCCCTTGGCTCTGGCCAAGTTTCACAAGATTGATGTTCCACTTTGGGGGGAGATCTCTCAGACAGTGGGGCTGCTCAAAGAAAGTCTCACCGATGTATCTCACACTACTGACCAGCTGACTGAAATTGCCGAACGCTGGGCAATTTGGCGTGCTGAAAAGGAAAGACGAATGAATGAATACAGAGAACAGGGACTTGGGGCTATCCATGTCTTTGATGCCATGAATAAATACGCACCTGAAACTGCAGTGATGTGCGTGGATGTTGGGAATAATGCCTATTCTTTCGGCCGATATTACGAAAGCAAGCAAAACAACTTTCTGATGTCTGGCTATTTAGGTTCCATAGGCTTTGCTTTACCCGCTTCAATGGGTGCATGGGCTGCTGTAGGAGACAAACGGCCTATTGTTGCAGTTGCTGGAGATGGAGGTTTAGGACAATACCTGGCTGACTTTACCACCCTCGTAAAGTACAATATGTCGGTGAAACTGATTGTAATCAACAATTCTGAATTAGGAAAAATATCTAAAGAACAAAGGGCAGGAGACTTTGAGGTATGGAAAACGAAATTGACAAATCCGGTTTTTGCAGACTTTGCGGTTTCTTGTGGAGCCTGGGGAAAAAGGATTAGCAAACCAGAAGAAATAGGAGCAGCAATGCAAGAACTATTTACCCTGGAAGGACCAGGTCTTTTGGAAGTTATGTCTGATGTGAGCCTGATTTAGGAAATTGATATTTGCGTGGGAAATCACTAGGTTGTGGAGTATCTATCTATACTCCACCAAACGCTCATGAAATGAAAACCAAGCTTGCTCTAAGTGCTATTTTTATCTGCTTTTTATGTTTTTCCACCTATGCCCAGAACCTGGTAGTAAATCCAAGTTTTGAAGAAGTTCAAGCTAGTAGAGGTGCTATATCTCTCATCAATCCGGTTTCTACTGCTAGCAATTGGAATTCCCCCAATAAAGGTGAACCCAAAGTATATGGTAGCTCCAAAGAAGGCTTTGTTCACGATGAATATGGATCAAGCTGGAACTTCAAGGCACGAAGTGGAAAGCATGTTGCAGGAATCTATGTTTATGGAGGAAGTAATATGGACTATTCTACTCAGAGAGGATATATTCAAGGCTCCTTATCACAAGCATTGGAAGTAGGTAAAAAGTACTATTTCTCATTTTGGGTGCATTACCATTGTGAGGGTAGTAATAAAATAGGGATAGCCTTTCTACCTGAGAAAACCCAATTAGAATCTCCGGGATTGATCAGAATGCAACCTGCCAGCTATCAGAGAAAAGTTTCTCCTTACAATCAAAGCGAATGGAACGTGGTTCAGGACTCATTTATCGCATATAAGCCCTTCAACACCTTTATCATTGGCAATTTTTTTCGCAATGATGAAACTGAACTAGAATCCAACAATTATGGACACCATTTCGCCTACATTGATGATGTAAGTGTGGTTGAAGCCCCCAATCAGGATACAGAGACCCCAGAACGAGAATTGGATCGGATTGAAATGATGAAATGGGAAATGAATGCCATCCGAGCAGAAAGTACTACCCTGAACCGTCTGGAAACCCCAACAGAAATGGAAGATTTATCCTCTCCTCAGTTGGAAGTCTTTTTCGCACGACAAATCTTCTTTGATTTGGGTTCTTCTATTATTCGGACGGAGGAAAAAGAATATCTGGCTGTTTTGGTTGAGCAAATGAAAGAGAAAGAAGACTTTGAGGTTATCATCAAAGGATTTGCTAGCGATGAAGGCACCGATCCTTCCAACCTGAGCTTATCTATGGCAAGAGCAGAATCTGTAAAGAACTTTTTCCGCTCTCAAGGTATTAACTCCATACGCTTATACATCCGTGCCCTGGGTGAAGTTGAAGGACCTGGAGATGAAGAAAGAGGAAAAGAATTCAATCGAAGAGTAGAATTTGAGATAGTGTATAAATAAATCACATTTGCTTAATTTTTTTTCCTGTAATTTGGGCCCTGGATTGTAGTCCATTTCTTTCAAGAGCCAGATTGACCTATGAAAAAACTATTTACCCTACTTTTCCTCCTATTTCTCGCACAACTCAATAGAGCCCAAATCAGTAGCCTACAATTAGACTCGACTGAATTGGAGGTGAGCATCTTATTAGATAATCTGGTAATTCCCTGGGATATGCACTGGGATCCGGGTGGCTGGGTATGGTTTTCCGAAAGAGAAGGAAAAATCAGTCGATTCCAGATAGAAACCGGCACCTTACAATTTATCCATTTCATAGAGGACACCTATCAATCTTCTGATAATTCCGGTCTCCATGCATTGGCCTTGCATCCAGATTTTCCGGCAGTGCCCTATGTGTATGCTCACTATACTTACACCCGATGGAGGTCTCGTTTTGTGCGCTATACCTTCGATGAAGATAATCTTCTCCTGAAAGACCCCTATATCATTCTGGATGAATTGGAAGGAAATACTTCTCACAATGGTTCAAGGATTGTTTTCACCCCGGATAAGAACAAACTATTTCTCTGTTTGGGTGATGCCTTTATGAGTGGCAGGGCTTTGGAATTAGAGGAATATGCTGGGAAAATTCTGCGGATGAATCTTGACGGAAGTGTGCCGGACGGAAATCCCTTTCCTAATAGCCTGGTCTGGAGTTATGGACACAGAAATCCTCAGGGCCTTGTTTTAGCTCCTAATGGTATTCTTTACAGCTCAGAACATGGGGGTGGAGAAGATGATGAATTGAATATCATTGAAAAGGGAAAAAACTATGGCTGGCCGGAAGTAGCCGGATTTTGCCAGTGGAGAGAGGAAGCTGAATATTGTGCTGCGAATGAGGTCATTTTACCCCTTAAGACCTGGTCTCCGACTTATGCTGTCTCGGGTATGGACTATTACGATCATGAGGCCATACCTGAATGGAGAAATTCCCTCCTTCAAACCTCTCTGAAAGCAAGTGATGGCTCAAGACTGGGACAAAGACTACAACTTCTTAAACTCAGCTCTGATGGTAGAGAAGTCGAATCTGTTACCGATTACTTTAAACAAACCTTTGGCAGGCTCAGAGATGTTCTGGTTCTTCCTGATGGAAGGATTTTGATCACTACCTCCAATAAAGAACTAAACGGAAATGGAGATGCAGTTGTAAAGCCTGATGATGATAAAATGATTATGCTGCGCAATCCGGATTACCATGGCCCCTCCGTACCTCAGGCGGATGTAGAGGATGTACTTCTCTACCCCAATCCCGCAGGCAGAAGTTTTAGCCTGAAGTTTAAAGAGTCTTTTACGGAAATAAAACTCAGCTTAAGAGATTTACAGGGGAAACTGATCTGGGAAAAAGAACTCTTCCTCAATGGAAGTCCTCTCGCCTTTATCAATGAAGATTTTGGCGGTGGTCTTTATCTGCTGGAAGTGGAATTTGGAGATGGAAAAAGAGTTAGCAAAAAGCTCGTGATCAAATAGGCCTTCGAAGCTATCTCATTATAGCGTCCCAAACTGGTACCTTTAAAAATACCGCGAGGGTATTGGCATCTTCCCGAACTTGGAAGAGATTGCCGTGGTCGATAAGGTTGATACGCTTGGCGTCTTTCAGGATAAGGTTGATCTCGTAGCTGTAATAGGAGCTATCAGAGCCTGAATTGTATTCTTCTATCAATTGAAGGGCGTGGATATCTTCCAACTTTACCAAATGCCTGACTTTGGGTTTGGCAGATTTGCGATCCGTATTTTTCCGTCCCTTGTAAAAATATCCATGCCCTTTGTCAAAAATAATGGGTTGGGTGCTACTGAAGTACAAAAAGGCACCTACAGCGGCAAAGACCAATCCAAAAAGGCCTAAGAAGAGATCCATCCATTCAAAAGGAGCTTGAGTGTAAAACTTGTATCCCCCGAATCCAATCAACAAACCTGCACCCACACAAAAGAAAACTGCAGAGAATAATATCATACCTGTCGTGGCTCGAAAAGCCATTTTCATAGGACCTTCATCTTTCAGTTTATGGGTTTTGAAATTGGAACCACCTCCTTTCAGGGGTCCCCATTCGGTTTGACTGGCAATAGGATCATCAAAAATACTTGTGTCAAGCTTTGGCTGTATGGCCTTCATCTTTTCGGCCCATTTTTTTAGCTTTTCGAACATCGGGCTAAAATACATTAAATAGCTTTATCCTCCTTCGCATTCTTAGCGAGCGGTAATATTTTTTATCACATCCCATACGGGAACATCTAAAAAATCTGCCAGCGTAGAAGCATCCTGACGAATAGTGGAAAGCTTGCCATGATCGATGACATTTACGCGAGTGGCATCTTTAAGCACCAAATTGATTTCGTAACTATAGGTCTCTTTGCCTTCACTGCTGATATATTCTGAAAGGAGCTGAAGTGCATAGATATCCTCGAGGCGGACCATATATTTCACTTTTGCTTTCTCCGAGTTTTTATCTGTATTCTTTCTGCCTTTGTAGAAAAATCCCTGTTTTTTATCAAAGACTATCGGCTGGGTTCCATTATAATAGAGGTAGGCACCGATTGCTGCAAATAAGAGGCCTGCAATTATAGCTACCGAAGCTTCCACAAAACTTCCCGAATTATTTCCGAGAAAGAAAAGAAGGGGTAAACTTAGACCAAGCAGAAAAACAAATCCTGCAATCATAATATGGCCCCAACTAGCTTTGAAGCGGAGCTTATCCTGCCCTTCCCAGACCAATTTATGAGACTTGATATTGGTTCCTCCTCTTAGTAGAGGCGTCCAATCTGTGATTAATCCTATGGGGTCATCAAAATCGCTTAGTTCACCATAACCTGCACGTAGGGATTTTTCTTCTGCTCGGTACTTAAACTTTTTGTAAAGGCTCATTTACTAATATTCAATATTCTCTGGGATCATCTTCCAGAATCGCATATGTGAAATTATCAGACCAGCCAGAACTAAGCGGTAGGATTTTTCGGGAACGTCCTTCTTTCTGCATACCAGCTTTTTCAAGGACTTTAATGGATCGCTCATTATTTACAGCGACCCCTGCTTCTATTCTGTGCAAGTTTAAGCCTTCAAAACCAAAACTAATAATGCCTTTTAGTAGTTCTGTTGCATAGCCTTTTCCCCAGAATTCCGGCAATAAACTATAATGAATTTCTCCTTTTCTGTAGCGTTGAGGAGCAAGATTCATCCCTGCTTCTCCCATAAATTCCTGACTATCCAGATGTAAAATACACCAGGAATAGATCCTTCTTTCTGCTTTTTCCTGATCCTCTATGGCAAAACTTATATGATCCCGGGTTTCTCGTATTTCAGTCGGAATCCCCAGCGTATTAAACCGGGCAACTGCAGGAATTGAATGGAGTTTATGAATATTGCTTACGTCTTTCCATTTAAATTCGCGGAGCCATAAGCGTTCGGTTTCCAGGTTGATTTTATTTGGCATCTGGTAAGTTTTTGCAGAATAAAAGTAAGGGCTTTCTTCCGCTTTAAGAAATATTTTATTCGTGAGGACCTTTGAGGAGAGTCTGGGAAAGGATCATGCCGGAGTCAGTTTCTATTTTAAGGATATACATGCCCACAGCCAGATCTTCCAGTTGATTCAAACTAATAGAGCTTCCATATCCTACCAGACTTTTTGAATAAACCAACGCTCCTCCACTTCCATAAATTTTTGCAGAAACTGCTCGATCTTCTCTCCCTTTCCAATTTATTTTGAGTCGGTCACTAAAAGGATTGGGGCCTAAATCCAAAATTGAAGGGCCTCTTTGAGACTTGGCTCCAGAAGTTGTAAGGCCGATATGCCAATCTTTCTGAACCGGAGGGAGAATGATATTCATGCTATTATCCTGGCTTTGGTTCGTAAAATAGCTCAGAGGACCCCATTGCTCCTGCTTTTCAAATATGGGCATCAATTCTTGATTCCAGTTGAAAGGATTCTCAATCCTGTGGTAATCTATCCTAATAGAAATGGGTACCTCTGCCTTTATGGAGGGTAATAATTCATATTGTCGATGGACCAAAGGGAAGCTATCCGTCTGGGTAATTCTGTGGATTCTTCGAATCTTACTTAATCCAAGATCAGCATCCGCACTAATTTCCATTCCAATATTTCCGGGATCCACAGATGCTGGAAAGGAAAGATTTGTGATTTTTTCAACCACTCCTTCTCCCAGGACCCTACGATTATCATTTTCTCCACTAATGTTTGATTGAGTACTTTCAAGCATTAAGGTATGGGTATTAAGGTTTAGTGAGCCAGATGCTAGAAGAATTCGTTCTTCTACACGAAGATCAGTATCTAAAGACAATACCTTACCTGCCAAATCCAAATCTATCTTGTAAAAGGTCGCTTTACTATGAATCACCTGATGTTCCTTCCCTTCGCCAGCATGGAATCTTATCGTAGAGGAATCCTGAATAAAGTTTCCATGATCCATCAGGCTGAGTCCCTTGAGACTGAGATGTAGTTTTTGGGCAGATACTTCAGTTCCTTCTCCTATATATACCTGAGGTACATCCTGGGCCTTACCTGTCTTAAAAGCAAACAAAAGCAGGAAGAAATAGCATAATATATATATAGAAGATTTCATTTATCCGATTTTTCGTACTAATAAAATTAGGGGAATCCTGCTCTAAATACTAAGCTGTGTAGGAGATTCAGCGATTTGATCCTCTTTTCAAATTCACGCTAACAAAAGTGATAATTTATTACAAGGGATTATTCCTTAAAATAGATTGAACATTTATTTACTTTATTCATTAGTAGCATTCCAGGAAATGCATATATTCGACTGAAAATCAATATCTTAAAACTAAATCACCCAGCTAAGACCTATGCTTTAAAAATTGAATGCAAATTCAATAAAATAACTACTATCCCCTATTGTAAGAGCAAATTCATCCTGGCAAGAATTTAATACGAAAATTCGGATTATATCACAAAATGAGTCCTACCTTTATAGACCTCAAACGGATGCTATGAAAAAACCTTGTCTCTTTATTATTCATTTGACCGTCTTTTCTATGCTTGTGCTCGTCTCAATAGGAGGATATGCGCAAGGCCTGGGAGTCGGTACAGATGCCCCCACAGAAATGCTTGATGTAAATGGGAAAATCAGGATGCGCGATGGAGCACAGGCTGGATATATCTTATTAGCTGATAGTCTTGGGGTAATGAGATGGGTACCTCCTTCTTCTCTGCAAAGAAATCAAATCTTATGGGTAACTGACTATGGGGTTATCCCCAATGATAATACCCATGATTCGGATAGCATACAGGCTGCCCTCAATTTTGCTTCGGAAAAGGGCATGAATCTTTACTTTCCTCCAGGTATTTATAATCTGGACACGACGATCAATATACCACCAGGGGTATTGGTAATCGGAAGTGGTATAGGTAAAAACCCTCTGATCGCCCCTTTCGAAGGGACTGTTTTGCAGTATCTGGGAAATGAATGGGCCGTGAATTTCAGTGGACATGCTGCGGGAATGCGAGATCTTTCAATAAGAGATGCTTTTGGAAATGGAAGTGGAGGAATTTCTATAACCGCAAGTACCGATTTGGTGGAAAGTTTAACCTTCAACCGAGTTGTAGTTTACGGATTTACTTCTGGTACCGGTTTATATTTTTATGCAGAAAATGATAAGGGAATTGCTTACGGCTCCTTTTATGATGTGAGAATCAGGCATTGCAAAATCGGGATACACATCAAAACACAGGATCGTGGATTTGTAAACTCCAATTCCTTTATGAGAGGTATCATATCAGGGGGAGGATATGATAAAGCCATCTTTTTGGAGGGAGGCAACAATAATGAATTTCTGGGGCAGGTAATTGAACCTTACCAAACCTCCACAGCACACATATATGTTTCAAAAGGGCAATTTGTGGCAAGAGGAATTAGAGTAGAGGGAGCCGAACAGCCTTCAGATCGACCCTTGTTTTATTTTGCTCCCGGTACCCATGAGTCTATTGTGGATGGAACCTTTGCGGGGGGATTGATTCTGGATAAAGGAGATAATCATCTCGACCTTTCCTCCAGCAACTCTATCAACACCAGAAATCCGGGAACCAATATTATAAAGAATTCTGCTTTATTGGGGATACATGGGCAAGAGATTCCCAATTGGCAGTTTTCTCATAGTAATTTCCATATAGAGGTGCTGGAACCAGAAGTAGTCGATGCTCATCGTGTCCTCAAAATTTCTATTCCCGCAGGCGAAATGCTTAGCTTGAGCCCAAATGATACGGATGCGCCAAGAAGGAAGGTATTGTCGCGAGAATCCTTTGCAAATTTCGGGGCCTACATGAAAACCGAACAGTCAAATTTCGCATACACTACTTTTCTGGCAAAAAGTGGGGTGATCACCTCTCTCCCTCATCCTGCTCATAATGAATGGCATTTTATAGGATTACGCGGGGAAAGTCCGGAGAACCACATCCGACCAAAATTTATGTTTGATAATCGTAGCGGGAGCGATAGTGCTATTGTTTACCTGAGTTGCCCGACTTTTAGTTGGGGGCTTACCCTTCCTGCTGCAGAAGCTGCTCCTTTTCCGGTTACCGGAGGTCAGGTCTATGGAACCCTGACTACAAGTCTTGCAGAAGTCTATGTCCCTGACAATAATATTCTGGTTCTACCCAAAGAAGCAAACACTTTTATTATCAAAGGAAATAATGGGATTACACGCATCAACCCGAATGGAGACGATAAATTCCCTAAAGGAACGGTTATCACCTTATTATTTGAGAATCCATATATCGGTCTGCCTTCAAACGCATACCTAAAACTAAAGGCTCCCTTCAGTTCAAAAGAAAGAAGTTCCCTTAGCTTACTGTCGCTTGGCGATGGCACCTGGTGGGAGGTTAACAGAAACCTCTAGTCAAGACAAAAAAGCCTCAAATTTTTCCCGGTAAGCTATCCAAGGGATTGGGGTAGGTATTTATAGCTGGTTTTTTGTTTTTACAGACATAAAGTACAAACAAAAAAATATATCCCAATGGGTATTTCCCGGATACACTATCCCCTTTTATACCTTTTATTGTTCTTTTTTGGAGCTACCTCCGCCTATGGACAAGTAGCTATTTCCAGTACTCAGCCTGGCCTGGGTGATATGGAAGTTTGCGTCGATTCAGCAACTTTCAGCTTTTCTATCGGACCTTTTACAGCAAATCTTACAGGGGTAGAAGTTCGCCTGACTTTTCCTGATGGGATTTATTATGTCCAAAATTCTCTCAATAACCTTCCGGCTACTACAGTCAATCTGGTTGAGAATTCTTATCTCGGTCAAGTTTTAAGTTTGGATGGGAGTGCAATCAATAGTAGGGAAAGCTATGAATTTGAAATTCAGCTATTTGCAGGCTGTGACGCCTTACCGGATTTTCTCAGTGGTCAATCTTTTAGCAATACAGTAGAAGTTTTCGAAAATGGAACGCTCTACGAAAGCTATGCAAGTCCCATCTACAACCCAGCCATAGATTATGGTCAGTTGAGTATGTCAGCTGGAGCGACTCCTTCAGGAGTGGCTGGTGAAGTAGTTACTCGCGAAATCAGCATATTTAGTACTGGTTCCGGTTGTATAAAACTATTGAACTGGTATGATGCCCATGGAGCAGATGTAAGCATTGATAGTGTCTATTTCCAAGGACAAAAACTAAATACCTGGACCAATGGAGATACTATATTTTATGATTTCACCGGTATTGATTTTAGCCTAATTGGAGATGGTGATGATGAATTTTGTAGCTCAGATGGGGCAATAATTCTTACAGAATACATTCAAATTTTAGGTTGTACAGATAAGAATTCCAATGTCAGCGCAGGCTGGGGCTGTAATGGGGTCTATTGTAGCGATTTTAGTTTGAGTGCTGATGTAGTTGTTAGCAACCTTCAGCCCAGCCTGGAATTTGAACCGCGGCCTGATACCCTTTCTGGTTGTTTTTACAATCAGCCCAATCGCAAGGAGCTGGTTATCCGCAACACAGGAGTCGGTTCACTCAGCAACCTGGAAGTCGAGCTCAAAAAGAACTACTATGCGGGTCAATTTCCTGAAACCAAATACGATGGTCTGGATAGTTCTTCTGTAGAGATCAGATACAACGATGGCAATTTTCAGCCCATCAGCCCCCGAAATGTGGAGATGAATATCTATGGGAATGCATGTAGCCTTCCTTTGGCCTATCGTTTTTATATAGATGTGGCTTTCCTCTTACCGGGAGATAGTATAACCCTAGCTTTCGACATGATCAATTGTGTACCGGATATTTGTGGAGAAAGTGAGATAAGACAAGGCTCCTGGGGATATAATGCCCGTTATGATTTACCCTGTGTGGGAAGTAGTACCGTGATCGCCAATCAAACCGGTGGCTTTCCGGGAATTTTAAGGCATCAAGTTAGCAATTTTGATCCCCCTACCCTGGTTGATGGAAAGGAAGTGAGTTTTACCACAACCATGGAGCAGTCAGAAGTCATTTTCCCGGAGGGAGGAGCTTATTTGGTTCGTTATACCTTGCCCACTTGTGGAGCAAGCTTTTCCGGTAATAGTTCTGATTTTGCATGGACCAATATCGGGGGTGATCTCAGTTGGCCCCTTGAGAACTTTAGCAGTTCACCAACACAGGTAGAGGCTATTTTCCAATTGGATAGCATCCCTACAAATTTCTCTATCAATGGTTCTGAAATAAAGCTGGACCTGAGTGGAAATTGTAGCTGTCCTTCTACAGATAGTATCCAGTTTTTGCAAAAAGAGATATTCTACTTACCTACCCCAGGATGTAGTCCTCTGGTAGAGATTCCCATTTTTTGCGATACCATAAGTGTCATCGTGGATCCTTGTATAGTGACTACTTGTAATGGAATGCAGATTCTGGAGTTCGATTTCCAGCGCTCCAATTTCGATCTACCCGATAGCGACTTAAATAGAATTCCAGATGGCGGAACCGTCCTTAGTCCAGACGTAAGAAGTAACAGAGCCCGACTAGGGGATACCATACAGGCCCAAATGAAGGGCTTTGTAAATGGAGCCGGAACCTTCACCTATGGTTATACGGATATGACCGTGGCTTTCTCTCAGTACCTCACTCCTATTTCTGGCACAGTCAATATGTATGACCAAAGTACAGGGAATACTTTGACATGTACCAATGTTCTTCCAACCCTTGTAGGGGGGACTGATATATTTCGAATAGACTATTCTCCAGGGACTATTGCAGGAACTTGTGCCGCCTTTGGGGGGTTGAGTTTGGAAACGGGAGATTCTATCAGCCTGGATTTAAGTTTTGTAGTTTCCTCCACAGATCCTCAGAATATAGAAGTAGGAGCGATTTTTCCAGTTGAGATGTATCTAAGCAATGTCCTCAATCCAACTGATGCAGATAAGTTTACCTGCCAGGGAACCAAATTCTCAGAACTGATGCAATTGGTTCCTATGGTAGATACTTCTTTTGTTACCCAAATCTCTGCCCAATCCTGTCAGCAAACGCAGGCGAGGACATACATAAATATGTTTACTGGAGGAAGCTATACCGATATGTTTCCTTTTGAATATAGGGTTTGGTCCTTTCCGGATAGTTTGATCGTTACCCCTCCAGCTAATTATAATTATGTTGGGGCGAATATTCTACTCCGTTTCACACCTTATATACAGGTGATGAATGTCGATCCAGTTGATCCTACAGCCAATCCCCTGGTTTTTGACTTAAAGGCATTGGTAAATAATGGAAGTCTGATCTATCCGGATGACGGCTATGAGCTTCAATTTTTTACTACCTGGCTTCCGGAATGCGATGCAGTTTCCAATCAGCAGGTAAACGTTCCGGTAGAGGGGAGGTTTCATTGGGCGAATGGGCTGGAAGCTTATGATACGCCAAAAAATTACCTCCCGACCATCCGCCATAATACCCCGGATATTAGCCTCAATAACCAAAGTGCAGCGACACAAGATGGATTGCGCAGGGAAGTGAGTTGGGATATGCAGGTAAGTAATAATTCCATCAGTTCAAATAGCCCTTATACCTGGATGGCATTTTATTCACCTTCCGGAGAGATACAGGTGGTCGATTTGGAGGACAATAATGGCAATCCTGTTAGCCAAAATAATGGGATTTACGAGTTGGGGCTCATCAATACTTCTGCAAGCAAGGATTATAGGATCAATGCGACTTATGACCTATGTAGTCTGGATACCTTGATTGTTTACACGGGCTGGGAATGTGCCGGCTATCCAGCTAGTCTAGCTACTGCTTGTCAAACAGACAGTTTCTATTTGGCCATTGATCCAAAGCCAGCAGATGGACAGATTAGTTTGAATACCACAGTGAGTGATACGGTCTCTCTATTTGAACCCATTACTTATAATCTCGCAATCCTGAGTACCCAAATTGCCAACCTGGATGAATTACTATTAGAAATTTTTCATGCGAATAGTGGATTAGACTTTATCACAGGAAGTGCAGAATTGGAATACCCGATTGGGTCGGGATTCCGGCCAATCGCTGATCCAGTAGCTATTGCTGGTGGCTATCGATTTACCATGGCTAATTATGATTCTACCCTGGCTGCTGAAGGCCTTGCTGGCTTATCAAGTTCTACAGCTCCCTATCGTCAGTTCAATATCCGGTTTGATCTGGCTCCCAATTGTAACTTTGCTTCAGGAGATACCTGGTTGATGAATTTGCAAGCGGCACTACCCTGTGGCGATCCCTTGTTGATTCAGCGGATCATGGAACCTATCTATATAGATGGAGGATTGGCCCCCTATCAGGCAAATCTTTCCAGCAACCTCAATCAGGTGTATTCCTGCGACCTCTATGAAATGAGATTCAGCTTTAGCGCTACTGATACAATAGGCGGAACAGATTCTCTGGAGATTTTTATCCCTGATACGCTGAGCTATGTAGCAGGTCTATTTAATACCATTCACAATCCGCTTCCAGATACAATGCCCTCCATAGAATCAGCAACAGGAGGAAGCTGGTACAAATGGCCCCTTGATTCCACCCTAATAAGCGGAGACTCAATCGTATTTATTTTTGGGCTGCAGAAAAGCAGTGTTTCTACTTGTCCTTCGGGAACCGATATTTCTCTCATACTAAGGAGCACCTATCAATATCCCGGCAATTGCCAGACAGGGGGTGGTAATTTTAATGGAAGCACCGGACTCGACAGCATCTCTATTCCCATCTCCAATAGTTTCGTTCCACAGCTTTCTTTGAGCTATGGAGGACTAAATCCCAGAAGTGTAAGTCAGGATAGTCAGAGGTGGAACCTAAACCTTATCCATCAGAGTGGGAATTATCCCATCGCCTATCCCTGGATGAGATTTGTCTCAGTATCCGGTAATTCTCAGGAAATTTCTTTGGAATATGTTACGGGAGGAAACCTTATTCCTTCTTCCAATGGATTTTGGCGATTGGATAGTCTCCAAATAGGGGAAAACGTATCTCTGAATTTAGATGCACTCGTTTCCTTTTGTGGCCCAGATACACTTCTGCTATTGTATGGATATAATTGTGATGCTTATCCGATGGATCCGACTGCTATCAGCTGCGAACATGATACGCTGTTATTGATCGTTGATCCCGCTTTCCCCTACATACAAGTAGATACCATAAGCGTAATTGATCCTCTTTGCTTTGGAGCAAATAATGGAGAAATACAACTTTTGGCAAGTGGAGGCCCAAGTCCTTATAATTATTCCCTTAATGGTGGAACTTTTACTTCGCAAAGCACCTTCAATGGACTAAGTGCAGGAATCTATCTCTTTTATGCACGAGACAGCATAGGTTGTGTCGATAGCATAAGTGTTAGCCTAATTCAACCAACCCAACTGATGATTTCCGTCGATAGTTTATTGGATATAGATTGCTCGGGCGATTCTAGCGGAGAAATTCATGTATCAGCGAGCGGAGGAAGTGCTCCTTATCAATTTGCCCTGGATGGAGGCAGTTATGGAAATACAGCTTCTTTCTTTCAGGTAGGAGCAGGCCTTCATATGCTAAAAGTGAGAGATAGCCAGGGATGCGAAGATTCCACTCAGATTTCCCTAAATGAAAACAGTCCTTTATTAAGCCTCATGCAGATTGATCAGGAGATTTCTTGTTTTGGGGAAAGTGATGGTGCCCTATCTGTGGCTATATCAGGAGGGATTGGCTCCATTACCTACAACTGGCAGGGAATCGGCAATGCAGGAAATAGCATCAGTGGATTGGTGGCAGGAGATTATGTAGTGGAAATTCAGGATTCTCTGGGATGTGTTACGGTGGATAGTATCAGTCTTAATGATGCACCGGAAATTTTCAGTAGCCTCAACCTCATCAATCCGATTAGTTGTCAGGGCTTGGCAGATGCAGAAGTCGAAGCTCTGATCAGTGGCGGGATACCGGGCTATATCTTTACCTGGTCAGCAGGTGCATCCAGTAGCAATATAGCGAGTAATATTCCGGCAGGGATGCTTTATCTGGAAGTGAGTGATAATAATGGCTGTATCAAGGAAGACAGTCTATTAATCAATGAACCTCCAAGTCTGGACGTTTCAGCAAGTGGGCAGGATGTGAGTTGCTTTGGCTTGAATGATGGGCAAGTAAGTGCCCTGGTAAGTGGAGGTACTCCTCCCTACAGCTATGTATGGAATAAAAATCCGGGCCTCAATACGCCGACCCTATTGAATCGATTGGCCGGGAATTATGAGATCGAAGTAACAGATGCTAATGGCTGTCAGGATACGGCAAGTGTTCAGATTAGCCAGCCTCAGCCTATACAGGCACGCATACAGGCATTTGATGAGACCTGCTCAAATGCCAATGGAGTGATATGGGTAGAACTCAGCGGAGGTTCCACACCCTATACCTTTATATGGAACAATGATCCCAGCCTGAATACCGATACCCTATATAATCAGTCGGCCGGGAACTTTAGCCTACGGATAGTAGATGGCAATACCTGCGAAGAGAACCTGAGCTTTTCCCTAAATAATCAAGCTTCCCCTCAACTCGATGTGATAAGTCTTATAGAACCGACTTGTCATGGAGCTTCGGATGGGCAGGCGGAAGTTCGGGTAAATGGAAGTGGAAGATATAATTTTCTCTGGCAGCATTCGGGGGAAACTACGCCTGCGGTGGCGAATCTTTCTGCGGGAAGCTATAAAGTGAGCGTGGATGATGGAACTTGTCAGGGTAGCCTGGACGTGCTTGTGGAAGAACCTGAGGCTTTGTTTACCCAAATAGATTCCTTGATTCGTCCAGGTTGTCCAGGCGAGGATGATGGAAGTATATTTATCGGAGTCAGTGGAGGAAGTGCGCCTTATTTTTATGAGTGGGCCATCGATCCGAGTTTTACCACTTCCGGACTCACAGGATTGGCTACGGGTTTTTATGAGGTTTATGTACGTGATCAGAATAATTGTAGAGACACACTCAATGCCTTTTTACCCGATCCGGTGCCTTTAGCTATGCAGTTAGATATTCAGGAAGTATTGTGTTTTGGAGAAAGTAATGGCGGTGCAGTGGCAAATGCTAGTGGAGGTACGGCTCCTTATCAATATAATTGGAGTACGGGGACGAATGGAGATAGCTTGCAAGGACAGCCTGCCGGAACTTATCAAGTTGTGATTTCCGATGCGAATGGATGTAATATAGATTCAAGCTTTACGATAAGTGAGCCTACTCAGTTGTTGCTGGATATGAGCAAAGAGGATGTTGCTTGTTATGGCGGAGAAAGTGGACGTGCATCCGTGCTTGTAAGTGGAGGCAGAAGTCCCTATCAATACCTGTGGTCTAATGGAGAAAGCTTGGCCGCTATTTCTCAACTTTCTATGGGAAGCTATCGAGTTTCTGTAGAAGATGCGAATGGCTGTGTAGCCGAGGATTCAATAAGCCTCATTGAGGGAGATTCGATTCAAATAGAATTGATTTCTCAAATAGCAGCTTCCTGTGGCATGCCAAATGGCAGTGCAAGGGTTTTGGCAAATGGAGGTAGTGGGACGCTCAGCTATGTGTGGGACAGCAATCCCATTCAATCAGGTCCGGCAGCCATCAATTTGTATGGTGTAAGTACTGGGAGAACTTACTGGGTGGAGGCCATTGATGAGTTAGGATGTACAGATTCTTTGGAAGTTCAGATCGAAAGTCGTGATCGACCGGAAGCTTACTTTCTAACGGTACCTGATCTCAGTCAGCCGATATTTAGAAGCGAGGCTCAGATTCAGTTTATCAACCAATCCGAAAATAGCAATGCCTATTTCTGGGACTTTGGGGAAGATGGTGCTTTTTCTAATGAGATTCATCCTGAGCATAGCTATGAAAAAGCGGGCGAATATCTGGTAAGTCTGGTTGCTATGGATGCAGCTACCCAATGTCCAGACACCATGAATATCACAGTAATTGTGATTGAAGACGGTATGATCTTTACTGCATCCGCTTTCAGCCCCAATGATGATGGCAATAATGATATGTTCTATGCCTACGGGGAAGGCATCCAGGAATTTGAAATGTTGATCTTTGATCGCTTTGGAAAACTGGTGATTCGCCTGGAAAATATCGCGGACGGATGGGATGGAAGAGGTCCAGATGGTAGACCAGCTGCAGAAGGTGTTTATACTTTTGCCTTAAAAGCTAAACTAAATGATGGCACAAAACTAGAACATGGAGGCAGCATCACCCTATTCAGATAGTCTTTTTGCCTATAAATCAATTAATTACATAGATTTTTGCATGAATTTCCTCTAATGCGCCTTGGGCAGATGAAATATTTTGTTTAATATTAAATAAAATAAGTTAAACAAAAGCTTGGGATATCAGAAAAGTTTCCTATATTTGTATCAGAACTTTCAGAAAATACAGAAACTTATGAGTCATCTCGAGTTCGATACAAAATTGGTTAATATCCACAGCTCGCTGAAACCAGCAGCTTACAATCTCACAAGAGATATCAACGAAGCCGAAGACCTGATCCAGGAAACCATGGTGAAAGCCATCTCCAATCGGGAAAAGTTTCGTGAAGGCACCAACCTCAATGCCTGGATGTACACCATAATGAGAAACACTTTCATTACGAAGTACAACCGGACGGTAAGAAGAAAAACATTCATAGATACCACTGACAACCTCCATTATATCAACTCTACCAATTATTCAATCGAAAATACAGGTGAGTCAGCTATAAACATGGATCAAATCCTAAGAGCAGTCGAAAGCATATCTATTGATCTCCGTACTCCATTCATGATGCATTATAATGGTTGGAAGTACTATGAAATTGCTGAGGAATTGAATATTCCTATGGGTACGGTAAAAAATCGTATTCATGTAGCCAGAAAAGAATTGCAAAAGAAACTCTGGCGCCATAATCCAAAGAATAATTAAGGTTTGAAAGCTCCTGATTTCTCAGGAGCTTTTTTTTTTGTGTATTGAAATCTATCTCTTACTGGCTCGACACCTTTTTCAGTGAACCTTTCCGCCATAAAGCTGAGAAAATCATTGTATACATAGCTATCCTTAGCTTTGCTGTACACCTTGGGCTCGTTCTCCTCTCCTATTTCCAACTCATTGAGGTAGCTGAGAGTAATCAACTCTTAAAGAGTCCTATCTCAGCTATTTATACCCCCTTTTCTTTCATCCTCATATATGAGGTCTATTTGTTGATCTACTACCTTCCCAAATCTATCAGCACCTATATCGGGAAACAGTATGAAATCATAAGCCTCATCCTTATCCGCAGAATTTTCAAAGACATTAGCTTGCTGGATTTTGGGAGTGAATGGTTTGAAAATAAATACGACCTTGCCTTTACCTATGATGTCCTTACGACTCTTTTATTATTTCTCCTGATTTTCCTTTTTTACCGGCTTAATAAAAAACGCCCTGATGAGGAAGGCATAAGAGATCGTGAATCTCTACATAACTTTATCCAGCGAAAATACCTTATTGCCAAGGTACTCCTCCCCATCTTTTTTGCACTGGCACTTTATAGTTTCGCTCGCTGGATGTATGAAAGTATATTTTCCTTCAGCCAAATGCTGGAGTCGATCAAGGATGTGAACAATATATTCTTTGACGAATTCTTTACGGTCCTTATTTTGACGGACCTTCTTCTTCTACTTATCTCACTTTTATATACGGACCAGTTTGAGGTCGTTATCAGAAATTCCGGATTTATCATTTCTACCATACTCATCCGGCTTTCTTTTGGGGTTGAGGGATTAGGGAACCGTGTACTCATACTGGCTGCAGTAGGCTTTGGCGTTTTGATCAACGCTATATTTAATCTGTATAAAGAAAAACTGGTGTAAAAGAAAACTGGCCGCTTGAGAGGCGACCAGTTCGGCTATACACACTAACGAAAACTACTACTGTCTTTTTTGATATTCTAATCTAATCTTTTCTTTCTGTGTTTGTTTGTCTGCTGTGCTGTTTGTTTGTCTTGTTTATGTTGTCTGTGTTTGTTTCGCTGCACACTTAGTATAGCGTAAAACAGGCCCTCAGGTTGTGCTTTTGGGCCCTGTTTTGATTATTCGTGTAGGTTTTTTGGATAAGTGTGTTGGTGGAAGTATAAACGTGTTGGGGGAAAAGAAAACGTGTTGGGGTGTTGGCGTATTGGTGCTGCTATTGCTAGATATTGCAATAACACCAGCACACCAACACTCCAATACGTTCTAAGGTCTTACATCACCTCCCCAAACTGCATTTGATGCAATTCGAAATAGGAACCTTTTTCCTGCATGAGGGAATCGTGGGTGCCGGATTCGATGATTCGGCCTGCGCTGAGGACGATGATCTGATCGGCTTTTTGGATAGTGGAGAGTCGGTGGGCAATGATGATGGACGTACGACCGGCCATAACGGTGTCTACGGCATGCTGTATGACTTCTTCAGACTCTGTGTCAATATTGGCTGTTGCTTCGTCCATAACGAGGATACGGGGATCGTAGACCATTACACGGGCGAAAGCAATGAGTTGTCTTTGGCCCAAAGAAAGGGTAGCTCCTCTTTCCTGCACTTCATACTCATAGCCACCTGGGAGCTGGCTAATGAAATCATGGGCTCCTACCCTTTTGGCTGCTTCGATCACACGCTCCAGTGGAATTTCATCGCTATTGAGGGTAATGTTGTGGTAAATGCTGCCGGAAAAAAGAAATACATCCTGCAAGACAACTCCTGTCAGGCTTCTCAAATAGGATAGCTTGTATTCTTTTATATCGGTGCCATTGATTTTGATGCTACCTTTCTGAATCTCGTAGAAACGGCTCAGCAGGTTAATGATGGTAGATTTACCCGAACCCGTTGATCCAACCAATGCCACTTTTTTGCCCGGCTCAACTTCAAAATTGATATCCTGTAATACCCAATCTTCATCGATATAAGCAAAAGTCACATCTTCAAATTCGATGCTAATCTCTTTTTCATTTCCAGACAGGCTTTCCAACTTACCTTCATCAGGGATAAATTCCTGGGTATCCAGCACTTTAAAAATTCTTTCTCCACTCACCATTCCCAACTGCAGCATATTGAACTGATCTGCCAATTGACGAAGCGGGCGGAAAAACATCTGAGTGTACATGATGAAGGCAACCAATTCTCCAATACGGACTTCCCCTGCGACTACATTCCCTGCCCCAAACCAGACCAAAACTCCCAAACTCAGGGCGATGATAATTTCCATGACTGGAAAATAGATCGCATAGTAAAGGACGGAGTTTACATTGGCTTTCCGCAACTTGGAATTGACGGCTTTATATTTATCCATTTCCACCTCTTCCCGATTGAAGATGTGGACGATTTGCATTCCAGTTAGGTGTTCTTGTAAAAAGGCATTCATATCACTCACTGCCTGTCTTACCCGAGTGAATGCTCCTTTCACTTTATTTTTGAAAATATAGGTAGCCAAGATCATCAAAGGCAAGGTCGTCAGCACTGCCAGGGTCAATTTCCAATTGAGCCACAGCATGAAGCCGAGGATAGCAATCAATTGTAGTAATTCGCCCAAAATCCTTACCAGGCCTGAAGTGAATACATCATTGAGTACTTCGACATCATTGATGGTTCGGGTCTGTAGCATCCCGATAGGCGTTCTATCAAAGTATTTGAGTTGCAAGTGCATGATGTGCTCAAACACCTGCTTACGGATGTCTCGGATAATACTTTGCCCCAGCCAATTGGTGAGATACGTATTGCCATACATGATGACACCCTGGATAACTAGTAAACCCAGAATCAGAAGGACAATCATTCGCAAACCTTCAACATCTCTAATTGCGATATATACATCGAGTGCCATCTGAACCAACAAAGGTCTGATGGGAACCAATAGAGCGACCAAAATTGTCAATCCCAGGGCTTGTGCAAAACGAAAGCGGTAAGGCTTCACATAGCTGAATAACCTCCTCAATAATTTGGAGTCATATACCTTGCCACTGACCTTGGGGTTTGACATATTTTTCTTTTGGTGAATGTTTTGCCTAATGCAATAGGATATAAAAGAGCGGAAGATATGAATCGCCCGTTTCGTTTTTTACAAATGTATCATACGATTCCCGGTGGCTCCCATTGCCGCCTCTTTCACAGATTCTGAGAAAGTCGGGTGTGGATGTGAGAAGATGGCGATGTCTTCGGCTGAAGCTTTGTACTCCATACCCATGACTCCTTCCATGATCATATCAGCAGCTCTCGGTCCAATGATATGCATGCCTAGTAATTCGTCAGTTTCTTTGTGGGAAAGGACTTTCACGAAGCCAAACTTTTCATCCATACTGGCTCTGGCTCTACCTGAAGCTCTGAAAGGGAAATTTCCAGTTTTGTAAGGAACTCCATCTGCTTTCAATTCTTCTTCGGTATATCCTACTCCAGCAACCTCCGGCCAGGTATATACAACTCCTGGAATTGCGCGGTAGTTGATGTGTGGATGCTGCCCAGCGATAGCCTCAGCTACGAAGACCCCTTCTTCAGAAGCTTTGTGTGCGAGCATAGCCCCACGAACCACATCTCCAATAGCATAAATCCCAGGAACTGAAGTTTCCAGATGATCATTTACCGGAATGCGACCCCGATCGGTTTCGATCCCAATATTTTCCAGACCAAGCTTATCCGTATAGGGCCGACGGCCGACAGCCATTAAACAAATATCTCCTTTGAAGCTAACTTCTTCTCCAGCTTTATTTTCGGCGGTAACGGTAACTTTTCCTCTGCTCACTTTTGCTCCGGTTACCTTGGTACTGAGTTGCAAATCACATCCTAACTCGCGCTTCATCACTTTGGCAAGTTCTTTCCCCAAAGCGGCATCCATACCCGCAATCAGCCGATCTGCATATTCCAGAATGGTGATTTTCGTTCCCATTCTCCCAAATACAGAAGCCATCTCAACTCCAATTACTCCCCCTCCAATAACAATCATTTCTTTCGGTAACTTGGTAAGTTCCAAAGCTTCCGTAGAACTGATAATTTTCTTTTTGTCGATTTCTATGCCAGGCAAAGAAGCAGGTTTAGAACCCGTAGCGATGATGGTTTTAGAAGTTTTCAAGTTCTCTTCAGAGCCATCTGCCTTCGCCACCTTGATGGTAGTCTTATCAACAAAGCTTCCATGTCCTTCATAGACATCGATTTTGTTTTTCTTCATGAGAAAAGCTACTCCTCCAGTTGTTTGCTCTACTACTCCCTGCTTTCTCTTAATCATTTGAGGAAGGTCCAATTCCACCTTACCTACTTTGATCCCATGTTCAGCAAATTGATGAGTGGCCTGAAAATAATGCTCAGTTGAATCTAGTAAAGCTTTGGAGGGAATACATCCCACATTTAAACAAGTACCTCCAAGGGTAGAATATTTCTCAATGATCGCTACTTTCATCCCCAATTGGGCGCAACGGATAGCCGCTACATACCCCCCGGGGCCTGAACCGATCACAACGACATCATAGGTCTTTTCTGCCATTTTATCAGATTAGAATTTTCTCTTGGAGCAAAGGTATCTCTTCCTAATAGATTAGGCAAAGGAAAAGCACTTTTTGTCTTTAGTAGGAAAGCTTAAGGAGTCTGGTGAAAAATTAAGCCTGTAAGGATTATCCTTACAGGCTTACAATCTTATATTAAAGAGAGTTTTAGTTTCCTTCGTTTACGCGTCTTGCGACTTGTTCAAACAAAGTACCCTGATCTCTCAAATCTACATTATCAGCATTCAATCTACCGGTTCTGCGCAGGTCCACCCAACGGTGTCCAGCCTCAGCCCAGAGAGAATATCTTCTTTGGAACAAAATCTCATCGATCAGCTCATCAGTGCTTGTTCCTCCTGTATAATCACCAATTCCAGCAGCATTACGAATCACGTTGATTGCGTTTACAGCTTCTGTTGGATTATTGGTCATAGCATGAGCTTCTGCATAGATAAGCACCAATTCCTCATTTCTGATGTATTTGATGGGTGCCGTATTGCTGGCCCAACGAGCATCCTGGTATTCACCGGGGATGTTTTGTCCATTTGTATCTGTCAATCCTGAGTTTGAAGCAGGATTGTTCACACGCTGGGCAAATTTGGCCAAACGAGCATCCCCAGGTATTGCATCTTCAATCAAAGCAGGATGTGCAATCAGGATAGTATTGGTAGCCTGATCAAATACATAGAACAAAGGATTGTTTACGTCAGGAGCTTCTCCATATACATGAGCAGGTCCCATATTCAGATCTCCATTGAGATCAAAGAAAGATGCATTCAGGGCAGTAAGAGCTCCTGAGTAATCACCCGCATAAAGTGCAGCCCTTGCAGCAATAGCGCGGTTTACCTGGGCCAAAGCTGCAGGTGTGTCAAAACCATCATAACCTGCAGTTAAGCTAAAGGGAAGACTGCTTCCGGCTCCATTCAATTCACCTAAACCTGTGTCCAGAATACCTCTGATAGAAGTCAGCGCTTCTCCAAAGCTTTGGATAGGTCCTGGCTTCAAGGGGTCAGCAACATCTGTTCTGATACCATTGTTGAATTGCTGAAGCAAAGGATATAGCAACTGATGTCCTTTAACTGTATTAGCAAAACCCGCATAAGCAGAAGCTTCCTGAGCAGTAAGTGAGCTACTCGCATTGGCCGCTTCGATGAGTACATTGGATTGTTTTACCGCCAAATAAGGAGTGGTAAAGGTTCCGGCAGAAGCAAAGAAATCTGGATAAGTTGCTGAGATTCCTATTCCTAACCAGTCAGAAAGGAAGCGTGGGTCAGAACCAAAGTAGGCCCATACTTCACGTCCAAAACTTCCGAACATTTGCGTAGCACTTCCAAAGTATCCACGATGACGAGCTTCCAGTCCGGTTATCAGGGTCTGGAGCTCCGCTTTGGAAGCATCATTGGTTACACTACCCAATGAAGGGTTGTTGGGGTCAACTACTTCTTCGATTTCACAGGAGCTGAATGTCAGCAGCCCAAAGATCATCGAAAGAATAGCGAATTTATATGATAAATTTCTCATTGTAATTTTCTTAAAGATCTAATGGCCTAAAGGTCTGCTTTGATGGTGAAGAACAATCTGCGTGAGCTTGGATAAGGAGTTACCTCAATGTTACCCGAGATTGGCTGAGTACCGAAGTTAGATACTTCTGGATCGTAGCTACCATAGGTAGTCCAAAGCAGCATGTTGTTGATAGATAAACCAACTCTCAGTCTGTCAAATGCACCTCCGAAGATGTTGGCCGGAAGGGTATAGTACAGAGCAGCTTCTCTCAACTTCAGGTAAGAAGTTTCTTCGATATACGCACCGGTATTTCCATTAGCTGCCCAGTCAAGCAATCTGTCAAGGCCGTCAAATTGGTCATTACCATCTGCATCTGCATTCCAGTTTGGAGTCGTACCCCCATCGTCCCAAAGCAGGGCTGAAAGGTTGATCGCTTCTCCTCCTTGTTGCCAATGAAGCAAGAATGAGAAATCAAAGTTTTGGAAGAAATTGATCTCTGTTCCCAAAGTCATATGGAAGTCAGGCTGACGGTCTCCATATACAGTAAATCCTAGTGGATCATCCGTTCCGGAAGGATTACCTACGATGGTCGTTGGAGAGAATCCGGTAGCGAAAAGATAGGTTCCCAAAGAAGGACCAAATCCACCGATTGTCTGAGGATCGATCGCAAGACGAGTGATCTCAGATCTGTTTTGCCAGTACTGAATTCTGGAGTAAATATTCAAGTTGCGAGAGCGAACAGAAGTTACCCCCAAAGCCAATTCAAATCCTCTGTTTTCCAGGTCTCCTGCATTAGTTGCAATGGCCAATACACCGGTAGACTCAGGAGGCTGCTGATCAAGGATCAGGTTCTTCACTTCCTTATTATAATAAGTCGCCGTGAAAGTAAGACGGTTGTTGAACATCCCCAAGTCCAATCCAAACTCTAATTCCTGAGCAGTCTCAGGTACCAAATTAGGATCAACACCACGAGTACCCACCTGCCCCCCAAGGTTTCCTCCGATCAACTGAGGTGAAAGAGATTCAAAGGTTACACCAAAATTTGGCAGCCCTCCTGTTTCTCCATATGCAGCTCTCAATTTGAACTGATTTACACTCGATGCACTCCAAAAATCAAAATTGTGCAGGTTAGCAGCCAAAGATGCCTTAGGGAACGCATAAAATTCTTTTTGATCAGCATTCAAGGTAGACTTATCCAAACGAATACCCAAAGAAGCAATCAGTTTATCATCGAAGTTGATGTCTTCCTGAGCAACAATACCTAGGTCAGTTACATCCTGATTGGTTTGCGCCTGAACGGATTGTACGGTTGCCCACTGAAGGTTGGTTTGACCACCAGAAAGACCACGACCACGAGTCAGCAGGAATTCAGATTCCTGATCCAGTCTCACTACCCCAACAGAAGTATTGGAGTTGATAGAAGAAGTCAGGTTGGTATTCAATACCAGGAAGGCCTGAACATTGGCATTCAGGTTGTCCTGACGTCCCCACATTACATCACCAGGATTTGCTGAAGCCACCTGGTGCTGAAGAATTTCAGGGAAGTAAACCAGTGAGTTCCCACTTAGGTAATCAACTCCTCCATTCACTTTCAATTTCAGGAAGGTATTGTTGTTAGTAAAAATGTCGAGATCAACACTTGCAGCTGTAATAAAACGATCAACTGCCTGGTTATTTACCCCTAAATCACGAATCGCAACAGGGTTATCATTGAAATAAGGATTGATTGGATAGTTTCCATTTGCATCCGGGAAAAGATTTGCATAAGAAGGCGTATAAGCCAATGCATATCCCAAACTACCTCCAGTATTGTTCTGGTTACCAGTAAATCCTCGATCATTATCAGTCTTGTTGTAAGAAGTATTGAGAGATACTTTCAGACGGTTTGATAGGCGATGGTCGATGTTTGCTCGAACTGAATAACGCTCAAAGCCGGTATTTTCAATGATTCCATCTTCAGAACGAAGAGAACCAGAAATTCTAAACTGAGTTTTCTGCGTTCCCCCACTTACACTAATGGTAGTATTTGACAAGAAAGCGTCCCTTCCGTAGAAGAAATCTTCCCAGTCGGTATTTCTCCCTTGTGCATTAGCTTCTCTTAGGGCAGCCAACTCATCCGCATTTCCACCGGTAAAATCATTGGTACGTTGCTCATCCCAGATTCCAAATCCCTGGAGGTTCTGAGCTTGTGCGATACCAATATCCTGACTAAAGTTGACCTGAGTCTTTCCCGCCTGTCCTCTTTTTGTCTGGATGATTACAACTCCTGCATTCGCACGAGTTCCGTAAATAGCTGCAGCAGAAGGTCCTTTCAGGATTTCAATCTTTTCGATTTCATCCGGGTTGATGTCTGCAATACGGTTAGCAGCATCATCCTGGGTTGCAGCATTCTGTCCGCCACTTGCGCCATTTACCTGTGTACGTCCGGTACGAATTACGGAGTTGTCCACATACACCCCATCAATGATAAAGAGCGGCTGAGAAGAACCTGCACCCAGGGTTGAAATACCCCGTAACTGCATATTCACCCCACCTCCTGGCGCTCCACTGTTGGAAGTCATGTGGACGCCGGTAACTTTACCAAAAAGTGCATTGTCCAGTGTTTGCTGAGAAGTTTTTCCTCTCAATTCTTCTGCTGTAACACTCGATACAGCATTACCTGAGTTCGACCTCTTTACCCCACCTGCAAGACCGGTAATTACGACCTCGTCCAAACGGGCAATGTCCTCAAGCAATTGAATTTTCAGACTTGAATTGTTGGTATTTACTTCAACTGATTTAGAAGAATAGCCAATGTAAGAGAAAACAAGTGTAGCAGAACTTCCGGGAATGGTAATACTGAAATTACCTTCTCCATCTGTAGTAGTTCCTCTCACTGTTCCTTCCTCCACGATTCTCACCCCAATCAATGGGGTGCCGTTGTCATCTGATACGCTACCGCTTACTGTAAGCTGCGCCATAGCCAATTGGCTGAAGCATAGGAGTAAGCAGCTAAACCAGACTTGATAGATTAGCTTGCTCATAGATAGATTATGTTAGTATATAAATAATAACTGTAGCCAAAATGTATATATAGATGTTAGAGGTATTGAAATAGTTTATAGGTGGGGACACAACCGGGAATCCGACATTTCGGAGCCTGAAGAATTACTATAAAGGTCGATGCTTATATATTTTGTAGGAGATGCTAAATGAGTTATGTCCAGGTTAAATATTTATTAGCTTAGTTTGAACCTAATTAAAAATAGATTATTCATTTAGAAAAAGCATAATTTCCTTGAAGCTTTTTAATCGATCAATTGAAAATTTATATATATAAAATTACTAATCCCTAATTACACAAATTTCTTTAAATCATAGATTATTATTCCATAAATCTCAAAAATCATAAAGTATTATTCCATAAAAACAACATAATTAGAATAATGTTCCCCTCCGCCGTAAAAAAGTTTTTATTCATTTTTTTGAGTTTGATTTTTTACTCCAACAAAAGAATAATTTTCCTCCTCTAAATATATCGATCAGACAAACGAATCCTACCCAAAGACTTTTAAGCTCAGATTAATTTTATGGCCCCCATAAAGGACAATAAGAAATTCTGTTTGTTGCTTTAACGCTTCTATAGGGTGATTGGTGGCTTTCCTGATTCTTTCGTTTCTATTACTCTTCACGAATACTTCATTTCGGGCTTATACTCGGGCAATCTCTTTTTATGAATAATTGTACAATAAGCCAGAGATAAAAATGCCTCAACTAGTAAGTAAAGAAGATTTTATTCATGCCATTGGCCTGGATCAGTATTTTATGAGTTCTGCAGCCGGCCCCCTTATGCGGGTAACAGGCATCTCTCGCATGAACCGCATCTATGACAAAATCGGAGTCCAGCCAGGCGAGATTTTTTTGAGGAGGGTATTAGAATTCTTTGAAATTGACCTCGAAATCAAAGGAAATGGATTGGACCTTCTTCCTTCTGAGGGATCATTCATCACTTTATCTAATCATCCTTTCGGAATATGGGACGGACTGATTCTGATGAAGTTGTTGCTGGAGCAAAGGAAAGATTTTAAAGTCATGGGCAATTTTCTTTTGCAGCAAATCACTCCTATCAGAGATTATGTGCTGGCGGTAAATCCATTCGAGGGCCTGGAACGCTCCAGCTTTTCAGGGATGAAACAATCCCTAAAACATATAAAAGAGGGGCATCCTTTGGGGATTTTTCCTGCTGGGGAAGTTTCAAGTTTTCAAACCCGAAACCGAAGAGTCTCTGACAGAGCCTGGCAAAAACAAGTCATAAAATTGGTGGCTAAAACTAGAGTTCCTGTTGTTCCAATATACTTTGAAGGAAGCAACAGCAATTTATTTCATCTGATGGGCCTCATCCATCCTAGCTTACGAACAGCGGCCCTCCCGACAGAAATGCTTAGAAGGAAGCGCTCCAAAATTGTTTTGCATATCGGGAAACCCATTTTACCCAAAGAATATGCACATATCAATAATACAGATCGACTGAGTAGATATTTGAGAGCCAGAACCTACGCATTGGGATCTGAACTTAAAGTAAATCCCTTCTTTAAAAGGAGGAATTTTTCACTCAAAAAGCAGAAGGCAGTTAATAGTCCCATTTCTGTTCATCTGATTGAAAAGGAAATTAAAAAGCTACGGAAACAATCTCTGGTTTGTGCTCAGCAAGAATTTGAGGTTTTTGAAGCGAGTCCAAGAGAAATTCCGAATATCCTTCAGGAATTAGGGAGATTGAGGGAAATAACTTTCCGGGCAGTAGGTGAAGGTACGGGAGACAGTATAGACCTGGATGAATATGATCTTTACTATCGCCATCTTTTTCTTTGGGATAAAGAGGAGCAACAAATTGTCGGGGCTTACAGGATGGGGCCTGGCCCGGTGATCATGGAGCGCTATGGCAAAAAAGGCTTTTATACTCACAGCTTATTTCGGATGAAAAATGGGATGAAAGATGTTCTGGAACAATCTTTAGAACTTGGACGCTCTTTTATTCTTCCTGCCTACCAGAAAAAACGACTTCCCCTTTTCCTTTTGTGGAAAGGCATTTCAACCTATCTCGAAAACAATCCTAATTATAAATACGTGATCGGCCCTGTGAGCATCAGCAATGCTTATTCTGAGCTCTCCAAGCAATTTATCGTTTCGCTAATTAAAAAATATTACTTTGATCCAGAGTTGGCTGTTTATATAAAAGCACGTAAACGCTTCTTAACAAAGATCAAACAGGTAGATGTAAGTGATTTATTGGATGGTCCCCAAAACAATCTAAAAATGGCAGATCGGCTGATAGACGAAATGGATAGGCATCATAGCCACTTACCTATTCTCCTTAAAAAATACATCAAACAAAATGCCCGCATCATTGGCTTCAACATAGATCCCAAGTTTAGCAATGCCTTAGATGGTTTGATGATTTTGAAGGTGGATGATTTACCTAAAGAGGGAATTCGGGCTAAGTTGAAAGAATAACAAGTTCAAGTTCAAGTTCAGAATTACTTCTTATTTCAGATTTGCGTTTGAATTTTATAGCCGCACTTATACCTAAAGAAAATCCCCTGCCTGTTGGCAGAGGATTATTTAAACTACTATTTTTTTCTCCTTATGCGCTAGCTGCACTAGCGTTCAAAGCAAGCTTCAAGTTGATATCATCATAGATAGTCTTGTCTCCGAGATCTTCGAAGAATTTACCAGAACCATAACGAATATCCCACTCAGTTCTGTCTATGTTAAAGTCTGCTTCAGCTTTGAAGTTTCCTCCATCCATAGATACAGTTGCAGGGAAAGTGATCTCTTTGGTAATACCTTTGATAGTCAGGTTTCCGCTAATGTTATGAGTAGCTCCGCTAGCATCACCTTCAGTAGCAGCTACAGAAGTGATTTCGAAGGTAGCGCTTGGATGCTCAGCTACATTAAAGAAATCAGGAGAGCTAAGGTGTCCCAAAAGCTTTGCCTGAGTTTCAGCATCTTCAGCAAGGTCATTGTTAGCGATTGTGGTCATATCGATTGCGAAGTTTCCAGCAGTGATATTTCCGTTTTCTACACTAAATACTCCATTAGAGATTTTGATCGTACCGTCATGTTGTCCGGTAACTTTTTTACCAATCCAGGCAAGTGTACTGGCGTCTACGTCTACCGTATAATCCTGAGCCGCAGCAGTTGCTTCAGCTTTAGTAGCTTCTTCTCCAGTAGCTACAGTTGCATCTTTCTTCCCACCACAAGCAGCAAGGAAAAAAGAAAGACCCAAAACGAGGATGAAAAGATTACTTCTCATGATTCTTCTTTGTTTTTTGATGTTTTGATTTGAATAAATTGTTTTCATTTTTATATCAATGTTCAAACATTGATATACACCTTAACGGCATCAACCGTAAATAGTTTTGCCGCGAATAAAAAAAATTTCAATTACTTAACAAAAGAAGTTCCAAAGGGGTTATGATATAGAGAAAATAATATATGTATATTCTCTATCAATAAACTTAGAAAGAAAAAGATGCATACTAGATTTTCAAAAGCAAAGGGGCAGATAATCACAGCTGTAAAAGTTAGGTTAAATGGAAACTGGGCGACTTTCCCTTTCGGAGATTTTCTAAACTTGCAGAAATAGAATGATTCTAAAAAAGCCGAAAGATAAAGCTTGCCTTGACATTCGATCACAGTGGGGCTAATTTTGAGCGCTTTTGCTTAAAAAATCTAAACTATGACATCAATTTCTTCCATGTTTTCTCTCTCTGTAGGTAGAAAAGTGGTAATGGGATTAACCGGACTTTTTCTGGTATCCTTTCTATTTGTTCACCTGAGCGGCAACTTGCTGCTATTTAAATCAGATGGAGGAGTTTCATTTAACGAATACACCCGATTTATGACCACCAATCCGGTGATCCGGGTAATGGAGTGGGTCCTGTTTGCAGGATTCATTTTTCATATCATCTACGCGGCCATTCTCACTCGCCAGAATCGCAAAGCTCGCCCGGTTGCCTATGCCTATAAATCCGGTTCCGGAAGCAGTAGCTGGTTTTCCCGCAATATGGGATTGAGTGGTAGTATCATTCTCGCCTTTCTCATCATACACCTCGTCATGTTCTGGGGCAAGTACAAATTTGGCGGGGCGACTGCTGAAGTAACTATAGAGGAAGCATATACCATGGCTTGGAAAGTCAAAGAAGACATTTCTTATGGAGCAGATCAGGCCATGGTTAAATCAGGGACTTATGTGGATTTGGAAGAATATCTTTTACTAAAAGAAGCAGGCCGAGCAGACGAGAAAGTTCGTGGCATCTCGATGACAGAAGTAGTTCAAGCTTCTTTCGGGGAATGGTATATTGTCCTATTTTATGTCTTATCAATGGTGCTCATTGGCTTTCACCTCAATCATGGATTCCAGAGTTCATTTCGAACCCTGGGCCTTATGCATAAAAAATACACACCACTCATCAGCAAAGCCGGAACCGCTCTGTCTATTGTGATTCCGTTGATCTTTGCTGCAATGCCCGTGGTTTATTTCATAAGAACTTTATCATAATACCCTCTAATACCGAAACATGAATTTAGATTCTAAAGTACCCAAGGGTTCCTCTCTCGCAGACATGTGGGACGAACACAAGTTTAACATCAAGCTTGTAAACCCTGCTAACAAACGGAAATTCAAAGTTATCGTGGTTGGTACCGGTCTGGCGGGTGCATCAGCTGCAGCTACCCTCGCAGAACTGGGCTATAACGTAACGACTTTCTGTTTTCAGGATAGTCCAAGGCGTGCCCACAGTATTGCGGCCCAGGGTGGAATAAATGCAGCAAAAAATTACCAAAATGATGGCGATAGCGTTTATCGTCTTTTTTATGATACAATTAAAGGGGGAGACTACCGCTCTCGCGAAGAAAATGTATATCGCCTCGCACAGGTCAGTGTGAACATCATTGACCAGGCAGTAGCACAGGGTGTACCTTTCGCCCGTGAATATGGAGGCTATCTGGCCAACCGTTCCTTTGGAGGAGCTCAGGTATCTCGTACTTTTTATGCAAGGGGCCAAACCGGACAACAATTGCTACTCGGAGCCTACAGTGCCTTGAGCCGTCAAATCGGAATCGGAAAAGTAGAATCTCTCGCTCGTCGTGAAGTGCTGGATATAGTGCTGATTGATGGAGAGGCCAAAGGAGTGATTGCTAAAAACCTGCTGACAGGAGAAATTGAAAAACATGCAGCAGATGCAGTTGTGTTGGCGAGTGGTGGTTATGGAAATGTATATTTCCTTTCGACCAATGCCATGAACTCCAATGTATCAGCAGCCTGGAGAGCGCATAAAAGAGGGGCAGCATTTGCCAACCCTTGCTATGTACAAATTCATCCTACCTGTATCCCGGTTCATGGAGACTATCAATCCAAGCTTACGCTGATGAGTGAATCTCTCCGTAACGATGGAAGGGTTTGGGTACCTAAACAAACTGGGGACTTCCGTCATCCCAATCAAATTCCGGAAAGCGAAAGAGATTACTATCTCGAACGTAAATATCCTTCCTTCGGCAACCTCGTTCCTCGTGATGTAGCATCCAGAAATGCTAAGTATATGATCGACGAAGGAAAGAGTGTAAATGCGGACAGTGCTGCGGTTTACCTCGATTTTGGGGATGCGATCAATCGTTTGGGTAAAGATGCCGTTGAATCGCGCTACGGAAACCTCTTCGAAATGTACCAGCGAATCACGGATGACAATCCTTATGAACAGCCTATGCGTATTTTCCCAGCGGTACACTATACCATGGGAGGTCTTTGGGTAGATTACAATCTCATGACCAGCGTACCAGGCTTATACGCACTGGGAGAAGCTAACTTCTCTGACCACGGTGCTAACCGTCTGGGTGCAAGTGCCCTGATGCAAGGATTGGCAGATGGATACTTTGTGATTCCATTTACTATCGGAGATTATCTGGCAAGACAACCTCTGAATGATCACCCAACTACTGAGCATCCGGCCTTTGAAGAGGCAGTAGCTACTGTGAAAGAAGAAAGTAATTTCTTCATCACCAATAATGGATCTCGCTCGGTGGATTCTTTCCACAGAGAGCTTGGAAAGATCATCTGGGAATACTGTGGAATGGCAAGAACGAAAGAAGGTCTGACCAAAGCCAAAGAGCTGGTGAGAAACCTCAGAGCTGAGTTCTGGCAGGATGTGAAGGTGCCGGGTAAAGACGGCAACTACAATCCTGAATTGCAGAAAGCCTGGAGAGTAGCTGACTTTATGGAATTGGGTGAGCTGATGATTGATGATGCCCTTCAAAGACAAGAGTCTTGCGGAGGCCACTTCCGCGAGGAGTATCAAACCGAGGGAGGTGAAGCATTGAGAGATGATGAAAAATTTGCCTTTGTAGCAGCCTGGGAATATGCAGGTAGAGACAAGCAATCCATCATGCACAAAGAAGAACTCATCTTCAACAATGTTGAGCTTAAAACCCGTAGCTACGTTTAATTCCTTGCTTTAACTCTAAAAAGAAAAGAATGTCAGATACTAAGATGAAAATAAATCTCAAAGTCTGGAGACAAAACGGTCCTAAGGATGCAGGTAAAATCGTAGACTATTCCCTGGACAATGTTTCTCCGGATATGTCTTTCCTCGAAATGCTGGATGTATTGAACGAGCAGCTGGTAGGCAAGGACGAGGAGCCCGTTGCCTTCGATCATGACTGCCGTGAAGGAATCTGCGGATCTTGCGGTTTGATGATCAATGGCCAGGCTCATGGACCTCACAGAAAGACTACGACTTGTCAGCTTCACATGAGAAGCTTCAAGGATGGAGATACCATCTTCGTAGAACCCTGGAGAGCGCATGCCTTCCCCATCATCAAAGACCTCATGGTTGACAGAGGGTCTTTCGATGCCATCATTCAGTCAGGAGGATTCATTTCTGTGAATACCGGAAGTGCTCCTGATGCCAATGAAATTCCGATCAGTACGGATGTTTCCAATGAGGCCATGAATGCAGCTGAATGTATCGGTTGCGGGGCTTGTGTGGCAAGTTGTAAAAATGCTTCTGCCATGCTCTTCGTTTCTGCCAAGGTTTCTCATATGGGTACCCTACCCCAGGGACAGCCTGAACGTATGAAGCGTGTGCAGAAAATGGTGCAAACCATGGACGAAGCTGGCTTTGGAAACTGTACTAATACCAGTGCCTGTGAAGTAGAATGCCCCAAAGGTATTTCCGTTACCAATATCGCAAAACTCAATGCCGATTATCTCCGTTCGACGGTTGCGTCTGAAGTAGATGCATAATCAGCTTTTGTAGAAATACATTAAAAGCCAGGTCTTAGGATCTGGCTTTTTTCATTTGGGTAAAAGAGAATTTTGTATATTTAAGAAAACCAGAAACGCAATGCCTGCCTTGAGAAAAATCATCCTTCATTTTCGTCTAAACGGCACCTACTTGAGTTTCGGGTTAGCAGAATAAATCGGCTCTGAGAGTTTGGGAAAGCGGTATAATAAGGGCTAAACGAAATAACTTCGTATACACTAATGTAGTACGGCATTCCTGGGAGATAAAAAATAAAGGCCGCCCGCGTGCACGAAGCATTTTTTGTAACTTCTCTTGCGAGAGAAACTTGTTTAGCGGAGCTTCAAGAAGTTACAAAAAACCACGCATAATAATCATCATAAATTACATATTTAATGAAAATTTATTATTTGCTTGCTTCGTGCACGCGGGCGGCCTTTATTTTTTATCTCCCAGGAATGCCGTACTACGTCAAGCTATTGAAAGTTCGACATGAAATGAGAATTTTTCAATAGCA
>JBCBRM010000003.1:0-308894 GCA_039819665.1 Bacteroidota bacterium | reverse complement strand
GGAGAAGGGACGCCCCTTTCGGGGGGCCGCAGAGAAATGGCCCAGTCGACTTTGCAAAGCCCTGTGTTTTTGATAAACAGTCGCCTGGGCCATTTCTCTGCGGCCCCCCGAAAGGGGCGTCCCTTCTCCCGAAGTTACAGGACTAATTTGCCTAGTTCCTTAGCCACGGATCACTCGAGCACCTTAGGATTCTCACCCCGACTACCTGTGTCGGTTTACGGTACGGGTCTTTTACACCTGAAGCTTAGAGGATTTTCTCGGCAGTCTTTACCCACACTTTCTACGCAGCCGTAGCCTTGTAGTACTGTCAGGTTCGACAGGGTCGGCGGATTTGCCTACCGTCCCTATATCTACACCCTTTAACGTGCTATTCCGTCAGCACGCGGTGGTTTCAAGCCTGCGTCACCCCATCGCAGTGTAAATGAGTATCGGAATATTAACCGATTTGCCATCGACTACCCCTTTCGGGTTCGCCTTAGGTCCCGACTAACCCTATTCTGATTAGCATTGAATAGGAAACCTTAGTCTTTCGGTGAAGAGGTTTCTCACCTCTTTTATCGTTACTTATGCCTACATTTGCTTTTCTATGCGCTCCACCAGAGCTCACGCCCCAGCTTCCGCGCACATAGAATGCTCCCCTACCGATCTTTCGATCCCATAGCTTCGGTAGTATGTTTGATGCCCGATTATTATCCACGCTCAAGCGCTCGACTAGTGAGCTGTTACGCACTCTTTAAATGAATGGCTGCTTCCAAGCCAACATCCTAGCTGTCTTAGCGCTCAAACCTCGTTAGTTCAACTTAACATACATTTAGGGACCTTAGCTGATGGTCTGGGTTCTTTCCCTCTCGGACCAGGACCTTAGCACCCTAGCCCTCACTGCTGCGTATATCTTATGGCATTCGGAGTTTATCAGAGTTTGGTAGGATGTGACTCCCCCTAGCCCTATCAGTAGCTCTACCTCCATAAGACTCACCGCAACGCTGTTCCAAAAAACATTTCGGGGAGTACGAGCTATCTCCCGGTTTGATTGGCCTTTCACCCCTACCCACAGGTCATCCAAAGACTTTTCAACGTCAACTGGTTCGGACCTCCATCCCCTGTTACAGGGACTTCATCCTGCCCATGGGTAGATCACCGGGTTTCGCGTCTGCCCCCAGTAACTATACGCGCTATTCGCACTCGCTTTCGCTGCGGCTTCGGTGCTGAACACCTTAACCTTGCTACTGAGGAGCAACTCGTAGGCTCATTATGCAAAAGGCACGCCGTCACCCCACGAAAGGGCTCCGACCGTTTGTAGATACACGGTTTCAGGTACTTTTTCACTCCCTTATGCAGGGTACTTTTCACCTTTCCCTCACGGTACTTGTTCACTATCGGTCATCTAAGAGTATTTAGCCTTGGCGGATGGTGCCGCCAGATTCAGACAAGGTTTCACCGGCCTCGCCCTACTCAGGATACCACTAGCGCCACTTCGATTACGCCTACGGGACTATCACCCGCTACGGTGCTGCTTTCCAACAGTCTTCGACTTCTCTTAGCTTTACTTTTGTGGTCCTACAACCCCATAACTGCCTTAACAATTATGGTTTGGGCTGTTCCGCGTTCGCTCGCCACTACTTACGGAATCACTATTGTTTTCTCTTCCTCCAGGTACTTAGATGTTTCAGTTCCCTGGGTTAGCCTCCCTTGCGGGATTATTGGGTTGCCCCATTCGGAAATCTCCGGATCTTGGAGTGCTTGCCTCTACCCGGAGCTTATCGCAGCTTGCCACGTCCTTCTTCGCCTTTAGATGCCTAGGCATTCCCCGTGTATCCTTCTTTTTTTTCTTCCTAAGAATTGCTGCAAGTAAAATTGTTTTTGACTTCCTACATACGCACGTATATATTCGGTCTTTTACTTTTCTCGCTACTGTGTCTTCCTTTCAACATGTCAAATATCTTTGCGCTCTTAATTAGCGTAAGCATCATCTACAAAAGGGCCGGGACACAAAAATCCGGTCGTCTCTTGCTTATAGGCTGATACTTCTATTAAGAGTCTTTCTGTGGAGAATGCCGGATTCGAACCGGCGACCCCCTGCTTGCAAAGCAGGTGCTCTAGCCAACTGAGCTAATCCCCCTCGAATAACATACCGCTCCTCTTTTACCTCTAAATCTGATCTCCTCTCTTCACCCCGCGGTTGCTTCGTGGGCCTGCGTGGACTCGAACCACGGACCTCTACATTATCAGTGTAGCGCTCTAACCACCTGAGCTACAAGCCCGTGTTATCCTTGTCCTTTGACTCTTAATAACATAAGTAAAATATAGAACCTCGGTCAGAAACTAAACCAGGTAATTTTATGTGTCAGCACACGCTGACGTTTTGTTTGATCTGCATCTCTCGATGCAAACTCTCTAGAAAGGAGGTAATCCAGCCGCACCTTCCGGTACGGCTACCTTGTTACGACTTAGCCCCAGTTACCAGTTTTACCCTAGGCGAGTGTTAATGTCGACTTCAGGTACCCCCGGCTTCCATGGCTTGACGGGCGGTGTGTACAAGGCCCGGGAACGTATTCACCGCGGCATGGCTGATCCGCGATTACTAGCGATTCCGACTTCATGGAGTCGAGTTGCAGACTCCAATCCGAACTGAGAACGGCTTTTTGGGATTGGCTGGCTTTCGCAAGTTCGCTACCCGTTGTACCGTCCATTGTAGCACGTGTGTCGCCCTGGGCGTAAGGGCCATGATGATTTGACGTCATCCCCGCCTTCCTCACTCCTTGCGGAGGCAGTCTCGTTAGAGTCCCCAGCTTAACCTGCTGGCAACTAACGATAGGGGTTGCGCTCGTTGCGGGACTTAACCCAACACCTCACGGCACGAGCTGACGACAACCATGCAGCACCTTGCACTCTGTCCCGAAGGAAAAACTGCTTTCACAGTCTGTCAGAGGCATTGTAGCCCAGGTAAGGTTCCTCGCGTATCATCGAATTAAACCACATGCTCCACCGCTTGTGCGGGCCCCCGTCAATTCCTTTGAGTTTCATTCTTGCGAACGTACTCCCCAGGTGGATCACTTATCGCTTTCGCTTGGACACTCAGACCGAAGTCCGAACATCTAGTGATCATCGTTTACAGCGTGGACTACCAGGGTATCTAATCCTGTTCGCTACCCACGCTTTCGTGCCTCAGCGTCAGTTCCGCCTTAGAGATCTGCCTTCGCAATCGGTATTCTGCGTGATATCTATGCATTTCACCGCTACACCACGCATTCTAATCTCCTCAGACGGACTCAAGCCTTCCAGTATCAATGGCGGGTATCCAGTTAAGCTGGACGCTTTCACCACTAACTTAAAAGGCCGCCTGCGCACCCTTTAAACCCAATAAATCCGGACAACGCTTGCACCCTACGTATTACCGCGGCTGCTGGCACGTAGTTAGCCGGTGCTTATTCTTCTGGTACCTACAAAACCCCGTATAGGAGCGAATTATTCCCAGATAAAAGCAGTTTACAACCCAGAGGGCCGTCGTCCTGCACGCGGCATGGCTGGTTCAGGGTTGCCCCCATTGACCAATATTCCTTACTGCTGCCTCCCGTAGGAGTCGGGCCCGTGTCTCAGTGCCCGTGTGGCTGATCATCCTCTCAGACCAGCTACCCATCGTTGCCTTGGTGAACCATTACTTCACCAACTAGCTAATGGGGCGCATGCCCATCCTTTAGCGCCGGAGCTTTGATCATTATACCATGCGGTACTATGATAACATGGAGTATTATTCATCGTTTCCAATGACTATCCTCCGCTAAAGGGTAGGTTGCATACGTGTTACGCACCCGTGCGCCACTCGTGTACTTCCGAAGAAGCCTTACCGTTCGACTTGCATGTATTAGGCCTGCCGCTAGCGTTCGTCCTGAGCCAGGATCAAACTCTCCATAGTTAAATCTTCTGATTCAAGAAACCAACCGTATATAAGCCCAATTGCTTATATGCGGTCCTATATTTTACATCATGTCAAATAACTCTTTATCTATAAATCACCACTGATCAAACCCCGCTGCTCCTTAGATAATGGTCTTTTTTTGTTCGCTTTCAACCCTCTTTTTTACCTCTTTTTCTCATCGTTTTTCCGAAAGCGAGTGCAAATATCGAGCTCTTATTTTTCTTATCCAAATCCTGAGTGAAAAAAATTTAAAAAAACTTTGATTTATTTTTTCTGACTTGAATATATACATGTAAGAACTCCCAAAAGGGCATCAAAATTAATAAAAAAATATTCCCTAGCCTAATTTACCATTAAGCTTTTTGGGAATATTTTTCAATTTTTTGGGGATACAAAAACTTAGGGGAAAATAGTTCCCTGACCTCCAGCTATTTGGAGGAAATTAGTGAAATGCAGAAAATCATACAGATGGCTCATCAAGCGCAAAAACTTGCCTGAAGTTCTTCAGGTAGTTTAACACTGTAGATGATTTTACGAATGGTATCAAACTGCAGATAGGGATATTCTTCCAGAATAGCGTCTATGGCATCTGCCGAACGCATGCCGTCGTCCCTTAATTTTTGATATGCACGTTTAATTTGAAAATCACGGAGCACTTTTTGGTTTAACAGATTTAGTTCGACGAGTGTGGTATACAGCTCGTCAGAAATGATCTGATGAATCGGATTGGTCATAGCTTCCTCTTTTATTGCATTCTTACTAATACTAAAAAAGGTATCCGTGCTCCATGTATTATCTTTAGAAGTTAAAACCCAAGGTCATTAATACAGACGATCTATTTAAGGAATTCGCTGCAGTAGGAGAAAAAATTTCTGTAGCGGCCACCGTATATGGGCTTAGTTTATCCTCTTGTAGCTGATTTATAAAAGAAACGTCGAAGAAATAATTCGGTTGCCTGATCCCTAAACCCAACGTAAATATTTTTCTTTCGGCTGAAATCTGCTCTATGGTAGTAAAATCTTCAGCTGATAGATACTGCTTTGCCTCATCCTCCAAAGGGTCTCCATAGAGAGCTGCTCCTGCCCTTACACGCAATATCCCAATTCTATACTCCCCTCCTACCCGGTAGCTGATTGTTTGCTTAAATAGATTCTCTATGCGGTTATTTTCCACAAAAAAATCATCTACATCTGAATCTAGCTGAGCCGCACTATAATCCGTGAAGTCCACATCCGCGCTGATGAAGCCATTCTTTCCAAAGAGGTACATAAGGCCTGCCGTAGCACGAAAAGGAGTATTGAGGGAATACCGGAACTCACCCGGCGTGGAAGAAAAGGACTCGTCCTGCTCAGCTAATTGCCCGTTATCAAGCTCTATGGTAAAGTTCTGACCAATCGTGGTGCTGAACTGATCTCTTAAGTTAAAGTAGGTAGGACTTTTCACCGAAATCCCTATACGTAAAGGATCCGCTGGTCTTATTATTATCCCCAATTGTCCATTTACACCTGATCCACGAGTAGAAAATTCATCATCAAATCGAATTTGATTCATAGGAGTCTCAAGTGGGAAATTGGAATTGGGATCATTTTCGAAGAACTCATGTAGATTATCAACATCATTTTCTTCAAAATAAAGATTCTGCTCATACCTGACTGTCTGAAATCCCAGTGTAAAGCCCAGATAAATAAAGTCATCTATATTTCCAGCCAGAGAAACGAACCATTCATTGCGGTATCCTTCTTCACGAAAGTTCAGGGTCTGCTGTACATCTCCACCATTAACTGCCGGGAAATATTGAGTCGCTGAATTGGCCAGAAGGTCGATCGCAAAAGCGTCATAGGCTAGCGCTTCATAGGAATCTGCTGGAAGGAAGTCCGGTTCTACATTTCTATTATTTGCTCTTTCTGCAAACATATCAGTAATAGAACTTTCGGTATTAAAAGCCTGAACATTTATGCGACGATCATAGCGCTCCAATTGATTGAAGCCAAACCCAAAGGCGAAGGATTTTAGGCCATAGGTTTTTTCCTCTCTTCTTCGCCCGTTATCATAATAGGTTTTTCCATGAAAGACGACCCCCATATTAGGTGCATAGAAGCTAGTCAATGTTTCGTCAGCCGTTTGATTGAAGAAATTACTTTCTGTACGTGTACTGGCAAATCCAGGCGAGATAGTGAAACTGGAACGCCTGTAAAGCCCTAAACCCGCAGGATTTAAGGTTGCAGAGGTCATATCAGCTCCGACAGCAGAATAAGCGCCTGCCATGCCCTGAGCACGAGCTGTACCGGTGATTCCATAATAGGAATGCCTAAGGGCATCCATTTCATTTTGTCCATATAGAGAGAGAAAGCCAGCTGTAGTTAAAAGGCTTAGAAACAAGACTCGGAGTATCTTCATATCATCTAGGGTCGATGTTTTAAGGATTCGTGTCGGAATCCACTTTTGCCGCTTAAAATATAAGTTTAAGATAAAAAATAGGGCAGGTAAATACCCGCCCTAATGAAAATTAGTGTCTTTTCATTTATTAATTGTTCCTTCTGCGGCTGCTTGAAGATCCAGAAGATCTGCTGCTAGAAGAAGGACGACTTACACTTCTGCTTGAAGAAGGTCTGCTCGTACTTCTGTTCATAGAACCTGATCTTGAACCACTTCTAGGCGCAGAGTAAGAAGGTCTTGAAGTCCTTGTTGTAGATCTGCTACCAGGATTGTAGGTTCTGTTAGTTCTAGTAGAACGGTTGAAGTCGCGAGAATTAGTGCTTCTGTTTGTATTAACACGGCTTCTTCTACCGTTATTAACACCATTTCTGGAAGAAGGACTGGTATAAGTTCTTGTTCCTGTCGTTGTTCTGTTTCTGTTTACGCTACGTCCACTGGTTCTGCTAGTAGCAGTATTTGAGCGTGGAGAGAGGTAATCAGTGTTTCCAGAGGTTCTGGAGCTCGCAGTCGTTCTGCTGGTGCTACGACCAGGACGACGAACCGTACCATTGCTGGAAGTAGTTCTTGTAGAAGCATTTCTGCTTGTACGAGGAGTATAAGAAGTATTAGAAGTGCTTGAAGAAGTACTTCCTCTACGACGACTATTAAAGATTGTATTGTTGTTTCTATTGTTACCAGCTAGTCTGTTGAAGAATCCTCCACCAGCAATAGGAGGGCAATAATAGGCACTGGAACCAAATCCGGCTCCACCAAATCTTCCGAATCCGCCACCAAATCCCCCAAAGGAACGTCCGTAGAAACCACCGAATCCTGCGCCGTAACCATAATAGCTACCTACCCATGGATTATAATAGTTAAAGGAGTTTCTATAGAAAGGATTGGATCTGAAAAATGGGTCGTACCCAAAAGCAACCGAATTGTAAGGAGAAAATGCTCCAAATCTTGGGTTGTTCCAGTTATACCATCCATAAGAATTCCAGGTATTCCAGGCAGGAGTACCTAGTACAAAATATAGATCATTTGAGTAGAAAGGATCATAATAACGCCAGTTTCCTGTCGCTGGCTGGTTGAACCTTCTCAGGCGACGAGAGAAGTAAAAGTCATCTTCGTCATAGTAAGCGTCTGCATAATCATCAACTCTTGTAGTTCTTTGATAAGTATAGTCCTCTGCGGGTTGTGCAGATTCCTTAACTACCGCTTCCGTCTTATCACTTTTCGAGTAGTAGACATCATCATACTCAGTTGTAGAAGCATAACGAGGCCCGGCACAACTTGCAACCAACATGGCGAAAGCTGCAAATAATGTGAATTTTATCGGCTTCATATTAAGGTAATTATTTCTATTCATTCTATCAGTGTTTTCAAATATACACATTTAGGACGGATTTTTTCCTGCAGGTCATGCATTAATCCTTACCTAATATACTGCATAAATCAAAAAACACCCTAACATAATATAAAAGCGTGTCGCTTTACTTAGCAAACGTGATAAACCATTAATAAGTTTTCTTGTCTGCCAACCTGTACTTAAGGAATTACAGCTCAATTTTGTTTTGCTGAGCACTCCCATTATTTTTGCCCCTCAAATCATCACAGGTCATGTAGTGATCTGTGCCTTAATCAATAAAAAAAATGGCTAAAGGAAACAAGCTGACCAGCAGAGCAGAAAATTATTCTGAGTGGTACAATGACCTGGTAAAGAAGGCGGACCTTGCAGAAAATTCAGATGTGAGAGGATGTATGGTAATCAAACCCTATGGTTATGCCATTTGGGAACGCATGCAGCGTATCCTGGATGATATGTTCAAGGAGACCGGACACGTTAACGCTTATTTCCCGCTATTTATCCCGAAAAGCTTTTTGAGTAAAGAGGCAGATCATGTAGAAGGATTTGCCAAGGAATGTGCGGTCGTTACTCACTATCGCCTCAAAAATGATCCAGATGGTAAAGGTGTGGTAGTCGATCCCGAGGCAAAACTGGAAGAGGAGCTGATCGTTCGCCCAACCTCAGAAACCATTATCTGGAGCACCTATAGAAACTGGATTCAATCTTATAGAGACTTACCGATTCTTGTAAATCAATGGGCCAATGTCGTTCGCTGGGAATTGAGAACACGTATGTTCCTGCGTACGGCCGAATTTCTCTGGCAGGAAGGACATACCGCTCATGCTACGGAAGAAGAAGCCATGGCAGAAGCTCGTCAAATGCTCAATGTATATGGAGATTTCGCAGAGCAAACCCTGGCCATTCCGGTCGTTAGAGGAGCCAAGACTGAAAGAGAAAGATTCGCGGGTGCTTTGGAGACCTTTACCATCGAAGCCTTGATGCAGGATGGCAAAGCCCTGCAATCTGGAACTTCTCACTTTTTGGGACAAAATTTCGCCAAAGCTTTTGACGTAAAATTTGCTACCCGCGACAATAAAGAAGAATATGTTTGGGCGACTAGTTGGGGCGTAAGTACCCGTTTGATGGGAGCCTTGATCATGACGCACTCAGATGATGCGGGTTTGGTACTGCCTCCCGTACTAGCTCCAATTCAGGTAGTGATTGTTCCTATTTACAGAAAGGATGAGGAGAAAGAGATGGTACTGACGAAAGCGGATGAAATCCATGCTTCTCTGAAATCTTTGGGCATTCGTGTAAAAGTGGATGATGATGATACCAAAAAACCCGGATGGAAGTTTGCCGAATGGGAGCTTAAAGGAGTACCGGTTCGTCTAGCTATCGGACCTCGCGATTTAGCCAATAATAAAATTGAAGTGGCTCGTCGTGATACCCAGACCAAAGAAGTGGTCGACCTCACCGAAAATTTCCCAGAAGAAATTAACTCTTTGCTGGATACCGTTCAGGAAAGCATTTACAACAAAGCCAAAGACTTCCGCGAAGAGAAAACCCGCAATGTCGATAGCTGGGATGAGTTTAAATCCGCCATCAATGATGACATTCCTGGATTCATCTACGCACATTGGGATGGAACTACAGAAACGGAGGAAAAGATTCAGGAAGAAACCAAGGCGACCATTCGCTGTATTCCAGTAGACAATCCTTTGGAAGAAGGCCTTTGTGTCTATAGTGGAAAACCTAGTACGCAGAGGGTTTTGTTTGCGAAGGCTTATTAAACAATACAAGCATTTGTCTTCCAACACAAGATTTGGCTTACCAATACAAGCTTTTGTCTTGATGATTGAAAAGAAGGAAGCCCTATCTAGCATTTGCCGGATAGGGATTTTCCCATTAAAAGAGACATTAAGAACTTCTTATGTTAGTACATCTTACTCTAGCTTTTGGATCAATTTTGTATTGAATCTGATGAAATCCTGATTATTGGCTTTCTGGGCTAGACGTAAGGCACGTTTTGCAGAAAGCAAAGCTTCATCCTTACGATTCAGGTCATACAGGATTTGAGCTTCTCGACTCACCTGAAAAAACAAGGCCTTATCCGAGCGGGTAACTTCCTGAATATATTCCAGGGCTTTCTCCAAATCTGTATTTGAGGCATGTAGATAAACCGCAGCATTGTAGTAGTCGAACATCCCCGGTCCGGAAAGGGTCCTTTTAATGGAAGCCATGACTCTTTCCTCATCATTCAACTCCACAGGAACTTTCACCCGACTATTTTCCCATTCAAAAACCAGAGAAGCTGTATGCAGGTCCAGGTCCTGAATTTGGATTTCAAAGCTTTCGATGAAAGCAGAACTTTTCGAAACCTCAGGCTTTAAGACAAAGCTTGCTTCCTTTTCCACATATTTGGTCCAATCCGTGCTTTCGAAGGGATAGAAATGAAGCTCCCAGTAAGTGGGATAAGGCTTAATAAGTATGCTGTAGCTTCCCGCTTCCAGATTTTCCCCGGCTAGACTCACTCCTGAAGAAAAGCTGATTTTCGTAGCACTATTGGCTCCTGCTCGCCAAAATTCACCGAAAGGAATCAATCCTTCTTCAGCAAAAATACTTCGATCTCTTGCGCTGGGTCGAGAATATTCAATTTCGATTTCTGTCAGTCCGATCTTCTGTGTTAAGGTGGATGTAGGACTGAGACTGGGCGTGCGTAGCTGGGCGCTTGCGATAAGTGAAAGCAAGCACAGGATAAAAAGAGAAATATACGTTTTCATTAGATATCGACTTGATTGAAATAAACCGAGGGAGAGACTCCCATGAGTTTTTTAAAAGATTTGTTAAAGGTGCTTTTTGAATTAAAGCCGGCCTCCTGAGCGAGACCGAAAAAGGTGAACTGCTCAGATCCTTCTTTTTTTGCGAGCTCGACGAATTCTTTGATGCGGTAGTAATTGACGTATTCAAAGAAATTCATGCCGATGTTTTCATTGAGAAGGCGAGCGAGTTCGGGATTGCTGAGTCCGAGCATTTCTGCCAACTCAGCCTTGAGGAGTTTGCTATTCAGATAAGGTTTCTTCTTTAGCATCAATTCATCCAATTCCAATTTCAGACGATCAAGGTCAGCTATGCTCAGTTTGGATTGGCTGTATTTGGGCAAAGCAGCTTCTGGCAGCATGCGCAATACCTGAGGAGAAACCATCCCAAAATAGGTGATGAATAATATGATCAGGGTTAGTAGGGTCCAGATATAAGGTCGGGCATTTCTTTCCAACATCTCATATCCCAAAAAGCTGGTCAGGAATAAAATCGCCCAAATGAACAGAACAGCTCCGATCAGCAACAGGAAGTTTCGGAGAAAGCGAGCATGCAACTCATAGGAAAGTTCATCTTTCATTTTAAGCATAAACTCTCGCAACAACTGCCAACTCAAAAACCAATAGGTAATATTCACGATCAATCCCAAAGCATGGCAGATATAAACCACCCGCATCGTTTCCCCTGTAGCTATCCGGGCTTTGAGCACCTCAGTCCCCGGCAGCATGAAATAAATGATGATAAAAATAGAATAGGCAATGCCCGGGATATAATGAACGATGTCCTTTTGCTCAAAATCCTTTCGACTAATGACAAAGCGGGAAAAAAGGAAAATGCAGGGGCCAAAGAGCAAGGCAGAAAGTTCGGATAAAAGAATGAGCCGAAAATTACGATCCCAAACGCCTGCTGTATGCAAGACCTTTCCACAAAGTCCTACAAAGAGTACCAAAATCAGCAAGGCCATGGTTCCGTGGATGTTTCGCCTTTTTCCCGGAGAAAAAAGGTAGATCCCCAGCAAAAGTAGGCTTTGAAAGAAACCGAAATAAACCAATTGATCCAGGATGACTTGCATAAAAAGGATTTTGACGGAAAATTACTGAATGACTACCTGATGTACATCTTTCAAGTCCTCATACGTTGGCAAAGGATGCTTCTCGGCAAAAGCATCAAAAGCTGCCTGATCCTGCCACTCAATGAGTAGGAATACGTCAGGATTGAAATAATAGCCGGTGGGAGAATAGCCTTCTGTTAATTCTAATAAAATTTTTCCTCCCGCTTTTTCTATCTCCTTTTTCCATTTCCGGACAAAAGGACCAAAACTCTTGGGATCATTCTGCCAAAATGAGGTTGCCACATGTACTTTTGAAGCCTCCACCGAGAACTCCACATCTTTGGGCATTACATACCAGGTCAGGGCAAATTCTTCAAAGAGTTTTCTTCTTTGTTGGTGAAAGTCAGGGACCCTTTTTACGATATTTTCCAGGAATCCTTCTCGTTTTTCTTTGCTGCCCCATTTCCCTACGATCAAACTTGTGGACACATTCATTCCGAGGGTCAATTCCTTTACCGCAAATCCACGCTGGGGTTGGTAGCTATACTCAAAGGCTACGGGAAAAGCCGTTTTTTTGTAGTGATCAAACAACTCATCTGTATTCGGCTGGGCACTTAGGTAAATGAGGTCCATCACTTCCCCTTTTTTGAAGCTAAATGTTTTCGCCTGATCCTGAGCCTTGATGGGAAAACAGGGAAGGATAAAGCATAAAATCAAAAGACTTTTTCGTTTCATAAAAAATGTATTTGTCGTTTTGCCAGCAAGTAAGCAGGCCTTCAAAAAGCAGCCAAATATTCAGAAGGGAGAAGGGTACACATACGGTATACGTACCTCAATTCTGTCTTTTTGGGTCATTTTCAGCTGAATTTGATTGCAAGAGAAGCTGGGAAGCATATCCCTTAGCCGGAAAACTCTAGCCTTTATTCTATCTGGCTTAAATAGAAAAAGGAGTCATCTTTCAACGACTCCTTAATCAACTTAACTGTCAAATATTAATAAAGCTTATAACTTTTGAATTCGAATGTTTAGACTTGCCTGATTTTCATCACGCATACTCAGGATGTATATGCCCGGAGGCAAAGCAGAAATATCCAATTGATCCGTGAGCTGGATACTTAGTTTTTCCAGTAGGATCCTTCCTTGTATATCTCGTAAGCTTAGCTTTAGTTCTCCGGCTTTCTCTTTCTCAATGAAAAGGCTATTGCTTGCAGGATTGGGATAGACCTTGATGGGTCCCAGATTTGAAAAAGGATTGTCAATTGAGGTGATATTCCCGATCGGCTGCTGAAAGCCTTGATTCCAGATCAGACCTCCCTCAAAAGATTCAGTCATGATCTCTCCCAACGTCCATTCTATGAGCAGGTTATTGGAAGAGAAACTATCACCAGCTGAAGCTACGACCTCAGGACTAAGTTCCGGATTTTGGGCACTTAGACTCAGAGGGAGCAAAATCAATAGCAGATAATTAATCAGTTTTTTCATTTTTCCTCTTTTGATTCCTGACTCCCGATTTTGAATGCACGTCCTTTCCCATATCCTTCCGGATAGTAATACAATCCTTTCTCTCCGGCTTCCTTTTCTATTTCGGCTTGATAGGGATGATCATGCGCCCAGGGATCATCTCTCCTTGCACTTACCTGCCAGGAAACTTTCATCCCATCCTTTCCTCCCGCAATGCGAAATTGATTGTCCTTAATCTCCTCCGCGATATATACCTGAGCAAATCCCCCTACGCAGGTCAACTGGTAGTGAAAATCTGTATTGAGTGCCTCGAAATAATCAGGGAGTTCTACCACTGCCTGTCCATTTGCATCCAGTTTGATGGTGCCATGGTAGTAAGTAACGTGATCCGGTGACTCAACTGCATTGTGGGCGAGTATCATATTGGCAGGGTCGAGGGGATGATCCAGGATAAAGTTTTTATTACCACTATTGACAGAAAAGTCCCCCGTAACCACTACATCATTGTCGTTTTGAACCTGAAACACATTATCCCCATTGATCTTTTCAAAATTCGCAATGATTGAACTGGGCGTATTCAAGGCATCTTTAGACCTAACTTGCAGGGTAACATTATTAGTAATACGATTGATCCCTACATTTCTTCCTCTTCCCACTTCGAAAATGTCCTGTCCGGCCGTATCCTCCACCTGAAAGACGGTAGAATTCCCCAACTGATTTCTCACATTCAGGTCGACAAAAGAGAAGGACTGATTGATGCCCACTTCTTCTTCGAAAGTAACCCTTCCATTACTCGCTATTACCATATCTCCTTCTCGATCGGGATTGGCAGAAAAGCTGATCCCAGAACTTCCTACGATTTCCCCAAGCCCCAGTAGAGCTGAGTCTTCTGCCAGGCGAATATTTCCATTGACATACAAAGGAGCATCGGTTGGAAAGAGGGAGGTCGAATCATTAAAAGTAGTATCAGTAATCCCAATCGCAACAAAGCTGGTATCTACAAAGACGATATTGCTGTCTAGTTCCCAGAGAGAAGGCTTGAGGTTGTTAATCACATTTTCTTCAACCTGAATGCCTTCTCCTCCAATCAGTTCTACCTTACCCGCTTCCTTTGCATAGAGGGCATAAGGAACGGATAATAACTGACTGGTCCCGAGGATGGAATAATTGGTTCCGCCCGCCTGATCTACTTCTACTTGCAAGAAGTGGTCGCTACTTCCCCATTGAATATCAGCGAATATGCCTGATAGTACATTTCCTTCCCCTATATTCAATACCACCAGCCCAATGGCCGAAGTTTGGTTTGAATGGGCTTCCTGATAAACGATGGTCCCGTCTGGAGTACTTTCCAAAATACTAATCCGAATACTTACATTCTGTCCCGTAATGGGCGCATAGTTTGCATCTCGTAAAACAGCCTGATATTTAAAGGCTTCGGGGCTTTGGGCATAGGCCTGGTTTACCGCAAAAAGGGCAAGTAATAAACTGCTAATGAGCAGTTTTGTGATGTTTCTCATAAAAGGATTGTTAATGAATCTTAGATTTTGTAGAAATAGGAGATTTTCAAGGCTGTACCTCATTCTTCATCTTGAGCTTGACTGGAAGGTTATGGGCAAAGAATTCCCCTTAAAGGATGTGTAGATCCTTTGGCTTTGTTTGTCGTAAAATTTGCTCTCTGATCCTTATCCCTGATTAAAATCAAAGGATAAGGCAGAAAGCTTGATCACCTGGAAAAATTGCTTTTCCTTAATTGAATTAATAGGATAAAGTTCGGCAGAAAAGGGGCTTCACTGATAGTAATTATCCGCCATTTATTCCCATTTTTCCGACAGGAAAATTTTGGGTTAGGCATTAACTATAAGGTTTCCGACAAAGCAGGAGTTTCATCTCTTTTTAACAAGGAAGAAGGGCTTAATCCAAACTCTTTTTTGAAGCATTTTGAAAAATAGGAGGGACTGAGGAAACCCGTCATATAGGATATTTCCGCAATATTATGGCTTTGCTTGAGAATTAGCTCTTTTGCCTTATGCAGCCTGACTGAGCAAATCAATTTGATGGGGGATTTATTTGTAATTGCCTTGAGTTTCCTTTGTAACTGTCTTTCACTAACTCCTATTTCTCTACAAAGCATTTCAACTCCAAACAGCTCATCACCTAGATGGGTTTCTATGCATTGAAGCACATTTTCCAAAAAGGAATCATGTTTCTGGGCTTGATGAGGTTTTACATGCTGATTGGGCAAATTATGTATGCTAGGATCAATAACCCTGAAAAGCTGAGTAGAAGGCTCAATAGCGGAGATTTCAATCGATTTATGTGCTTGAAAACACAGACCTGAGCCTGAGAGTAAATGCTTAACAGTCTGAGTGGTTAAAATTTGTTGGGCCGAACTCTGCGCAAGGATCGCTTCCAGAGAAGCCTTGACCTTATTTCCAGGCTCAAGGACTTCTTCCAACATGGCTTCTTTAATATGGACGGCAAAGGAAATTTGTGAATAAGCTTTACTCAAGCCCCGAAGTAAGTCCTGGCTACTGTTAATTGCTTTGCTGGGACCTTCAAATACTGCAATAAAAGCCTCGCTCTCATGGCTCAACATTTTCCCTCGATATTGTTCAATGTATGCCTCAATATTTTCTTTGAGCCGTTCACTATTTTGCTTAGTTTTTTGATATCGGGCAGCGAGGAAGGTAAAAAGGCTTTTACTCCCAATTTGATTCTTTCTCTTTTGCTGTATGAAATTGCGGATTTCTTCCAAAACCCGCGCTGAATCTCCTACCCAAAATAAATGGTCCTCACCCTCAAGTTCCACAAATTTTGCTTCCGGAATACGCTCTGCTATAAATCGACCTTCTTCAATTTTTACATCGATATCGTCTGTTCGCTGTAATATCAGGCAGGGCACGTTTATAGAATCCAGAATATCGATGATATCGACCTGTGTATTCATTTTTGTGAGAACCATAGCTGCACTGGGACTAGCACCCGAGCGAAAATAGTTTGCCAACCAGTCCATGAAAGTTTTATCATGAGCCTTTGAAGGAGCAAGAGAAGCCAGGTTCATTTCCCCACTCCCCCAATTATTTTCTATCATATCATAGACCTCTTGCCGCTCCTCATCTGTAGGTGCCCAGGGATATTCAGGGCAATAGCGGCGGCGGGCAAAGATTCCAAAGCTGATAAGACTAATACAGCGGCTGGGATAGGTAGCGGCAAAAAGGGCGGAAACCGAGCCGCCTTCAGAATGCCCAAAAAGGATGGCTTTCTCAGAGCCTACAGCATCCATAACCGCGCGGATATCATCCATTCTTTCTTCTATGGTTGAGAGTTCTACGATTCTATCAGAAAGCCCTGTACCTCGTTTATCAAACAAGATAACCCTCGCCATTTTCCCCAATTCCAGCAAGAAGTCCACCAATTCAGGACAGGCCCACATCCAATCTATGTTCGAAACCCAGCCAGGGACATAGACCAGATCAATAGGACCTGATCCGAAAACCTGATAAGCAATATTGATGCTTCCACTTTTGGTGTATTTAGTTTTTGGTTTCATAGCTTATTTTTTATCAGGAAGTCTTTCTGGGGAGGAATAGAGGAGTGCTTCTATATTTTTTGACAGATCGAAACATGGAAGCGATTTCCTATTAAAAAGATGGGCGTTCGAGATTTTAGTTACAGAGTTTTTAGCCCAAAAATCCAAATGTAAAGACAGGGAATCCAGATAGATGGTGATCTAACATTCGTAGAAGAGTCTTACACAATTCACAGCTCCATTCTCAAGGCTTAATTTTTTTCCTTACCTTAGAAACCACATCTATTAAAGCCTACACTCATGTCCCGGAAAGCAATTATCGGACTTATCCTCCTATCAATCATTGGTATACTCGGTTTTTTCATTTATCGTGTATTGGTACCTGCAGGTCCTGTGCTTGATCCGGTAGATAATCCGGTCAGAGATCGCGCTACCCTGTCCAAAGACCTGGATGAATCCAGCATAGAAAGAAACCCTCAGCGCAACCTTTATTGGGGAGACATTCACGTCCACACCAATATGTCATTTGATGCCTATATCGGAGGTGCAAGTACAACACCTGATGAGGCCTATGAATTTGCTCAGGGAAAGGAAATTGAAATTTATGGGGTAAATGTAAAGATTGCTCGTCCGCTAGACTTTGCAGCTGTTACGGATCATTCCGAATTTATGGGGGAGCTTTATTCTGTCCAAAACTCAGATACACCCGGATACTATGCGGCCATGGCTATGTACTTTCGTTCCATAGGCCTTGATACCGTAAAAATGCGACACATGTTCAATCGAGCAGCGGCCAGTGTAAAAGAAGGAAAGCGAACCCATCTCCCTTTCTTTAAGGGATTTGAAACCACCAAGGGTGCCTGGTCCGTCATCCTCGAGTCCGCTGAGAAATACTATAAACCCGGCAAGTTTACGACTCTAGCTGCCTATGAGTGGACCTTGGGTGCTGCAGCAAAACACATTCACCGCAACGTTTACTTTCGAGACATGATGGTTCCGGATTATCCGGTCAGTGCCATAGAAGCTGGTGATGAGAATGCACTTTGGGGAGCTATGGAGAATTTCAGTGCGGGGGGCGCTACCGTCATGGCGATCCCTCACAATTCAAATTTGTCTCTGGGCTATACTTTCCTTGATAAAACAGCCGAATCAGCTAAACTTCAAAATAAATACGAACCTCTGGTTGAGGTACATCAAGCTAAAGGAAATTCGGAGGTACATGCGAAATTTTGGCAAAATGATGAATTCGCCAATTTTGAGAATTATGCCTTTGATCCGGCAGTGGAAAGAAGTTATGTCAGGGATGCCCTCAAAAGAGGGCTGGCCTACGAAGCTGAGTTTGGCGTAAATCCTTTCAAGTTTGGCATGATTGGAAGCACGGATACCCACAATGGAACAGCCGGAAATACAGAAGAATGGGGCGAATTTATCGGAAACCATGCCTTGCTGGACTTTAGCAATGAGACTCGAAGGACCAGAGATTGGATTTTGGAAAATGGATCAGGCAAAAAGGTCTATGATGCCGTCAATCCGGGAGGACTGGTAGCTGTTTGGGCAGAAGCCAACACCAGAGGAGATATTTATGATGCCATGAAGCGGAGAGAAACTTATGCGACCAGTGGGGGCAGGATAAAAGTTCGCTTTTTTGCTGGTTATGATTTTGCTGACAGCTATGATTCTTATCATCAATTGGTAGAAGATGGTTATGCGAAAGGGGTTGCCATGGGCAGTGATATTGCTCCCAGAGAAGGAAGTTCTCCGAAGTTCATCATTTGGGCCAGCAAAGATCCCGAGGGTGCCAATCTGGATCGAATACAGGTGATAAAAGCCTGGTATGATGGAGAGCAGGTTCAGGAGAAAATTTTCAATGTAGTTATGTCTGATGGCAGGACCATGAATGCGGATGGTAGCACTCAACCCAATACTGCAGGCGTAAATATGGAGACAGGGGAATGGGATAAAGACAAAGGGGCTGTCGAGTTAAAGATCGTCTGGACAGATCCTGAATTTAATCCTGAGCAAAAGTCTTTCTACTACTTACGGGTCTTAGAAAATCCGACCGCTCGCTACACCCTTTGGGATAGAGTTCGCTTCGGGACAGTTTATCCAGATACAGAAGACCTGACAGTTCAGGAAAGGGCCTGGTCCAGTCCGATTTGGTATTCGCCGAAGTAGCAATAAAACTTCATGCAGCAAATCCAGGGCAAGCACCGTCTCTTGAGAAATACCCTACCCATGAAGAAATCTTTACTTTTCAGCATACTCATCTTTATGTATAGCATCGAAGCCTTTAGCTGTTCGATTGCGGTCCGGGAGGTTTCCTTTTGTGAAGCAAGCGAGTATAAAGGCTTTATGATAGCCAGTGGGAAGATTACGAAAAAGATAGATCGAGGCTATATCATTGAAGTTCACGAAGTCTATCGAGGATCAGAAGAAAGATGTGAGATTAAGGTATTTGAGCGCGAAGACTGGAACTGTACGGGGATTCCTTTTGATTACGAGATTGAATTTATGGGGAATGTGGGCGATGTGATTCTATTTCATGCCACTCAGATTGAGACTGCAGAAACTTCCTGGGAAGAAGCCGGTGAATACAGAAGTCCCTATGTAAAGATTTCCAACTATGACTTCAGCAATCTTCCCTTGAAAAAAGTGGGCAATAAGTTTAAAGGATTTTTTGCAGAAGGAGAGCAATCCGTAAGGGTAGACAAGGTTTGGGAAAAACTCTACAATTGCGAGGTGCCAGAGCTCCTCCCTCAGCCTCGCCGCATTTGCGGTGAATTCCCCCTGAAGGTATATCCCAATCCAGCAAACGAAGGCGTTTTTCTGGATCAGATAGTGGAAAGCTTTACCCGAGTACAATTGTTTGACCTAAATGGAAACTTGGTACATACACAAAACAGCTATGATCCTTCGGCAGGCATTCCTACCGCTCAATTGGCCTCCGGCCTTTATATTGTAATTGCGAAAGTGGGTGATGCGACCTTTAGGCAGAAGTTATTGGTGAGTCATTAGGGGAACCCCTTCGCCTCAATCCCCATTCCCCTTAGGAAGAGGAATCCCCGCATGGCCCAATAATCTATTGATTACTCTTCTTTCCTACAGAAAGCCGGCTGGTGGGTTGTTTCTCTTGTAAGAGAAATGGGGCTGTGTGGAAGAGTCCCCCCTAAAACTCCAGCACCCGCTGGATCAGCCAAAAAGCTGCAAGAGAACCCATAACATAAGGGGGCACTTTATAAGTCCATTTGGCAAAAACAATCTTCATTTTTTTGAGGAGGAAAAGGAGGAGATAAACAAAAGCCACAAATAGTATCTGCCCCAATTCTACACCAACATTAAAGGTAAAAAGTGCCAAAGGAACATCCTGCTGTGGAAAGCCGATTTCCTGCAAAGCCCCTGCAAATCCAAACCCATGCAATAGCCCAAAAGCAAAGGCTATCAGCCAGGGATATTGAGCACTCAGGCTAGGTTCTCCCTCTAGCAAACGCAGATATTCCTTTGCCAGAAAGAGAATACTCAATGCTACCACAGCTTCGACCGGCGCCTGAGGTAAGCTAAACCAACCCATAGCGGCAATTGCCAGGGTAATACTGTGCGCAATAGTAAAAGAAGTAATGGTCTTCAGTAAGGTTCCAAATCCTGATAAAATAAGCAGCAAGCCTAATACAAAAAGTAGGTGATCATAGCCTTCCAGAATATGCTCCACCCCCAACATTAAATACACGCGTACCACTTCTGCCTTGCTCGGTTCTGTAGGAATTATTTTCTCAGGCTGATCTGGTTGCAACAAAAAACTATAACTATTCCCATTGAGTAACTGGATTTGAACCAGCGCCTCGATTAAGGTCATCTCCAGGCGATCGATGCGAATACTTTTCCCCGCGAGTTCCTCCTTTCCCCTTAGCACATAGCTCCTAATAGCCGCATCAGACAATCGCTCAGCCCCCTTCTCTTCCAATATAAATCCCTCCCCAAAAACCGGTACAATAATCGGCACCCTGTTCCCCAGGGTCGGCACTTTCCACGTCAACTCATAAGTAGAATCCGTTTTCTGATCAATACGCAAATAAGCCGGCCTGATTTCATGGGCTTGAAGTAAAAAAGGTAATAGCAAGCCCACAATTACAAAAACATGTTTCCTAAAATGCGCGCCGGGGATGAAACGGCTACTTGCGGACGGACTGTGCGTTGGTCTGGGTTTAGCCGTTTCGATTTTGCGCCACTTTTCTAAAAAGTGGCAGAAAAACCCATATATATTCTCAAATAAACTCATTGAAAAAAATCATGCTCATGAACCACCTCATAATTACTTAGCAAGTTTTGATACAATTCCTCATTAAAAGCGGTTAACTGATCTGCTTTCCAATCTTGCAAAACCAGACTTCTAACCTCAGAAAATGGCAAAGGCTCAGGTTCTTCGAAAGAAGAGATATGAACCAAATGAACTCCATAGCCGGAGACCATAGGTTTTTGCCAACCGCTAGTTGTTTTGGAAAAAAGCGTATCTGAAAATTGCTTTCCATAATTCTGAACGATTTCCCGGTAATCACGAGAAGCATAAAATTGCTGTAAATGAAAGTCATCCCCATAGGCTTCTGGCTTCACCTCTTTATCAGAAATTTCTTTCAATAGTTTATGGGCAGCATGTAGCGGCTCTTTTCTTTTATCCGGGCTAAAGTAGATATGGGAAAAACTCATTTTTCGTTCCGACTGGTAATTGTCTGTATGATCTTGATAAAAGCTTTGTAAATCCTCCTCTTCCGGTTTCTTTACACTGGATAAATCTTTAACCAGAAATTCGTATTTCTGTCTGAGACGCCTTTTTATGATCTCATCGTTATTTTCCAGGCCAAGATTCAGGGCTTCCTGGTACATGAGCTCTCCTCGTATATGCTCCGCAACCAAATCTCGCAAAGTCAAGGTATCAGGCTTCTTCCTCCAGTTATTTTCATAAGTCGAAATCAGTTGTCGGATATCTGAATCCGTTACCGTAATCTGTCCTCGTGTTGAAGTATCATTTGTCTTACGCCATTCATACAGTAAAAACAGAAAAGCCCCTATAAGCAGGAAGTGTAGTAGTGGTTCGCGCAGTAGTTTTTTCATCCCTTACATCTTTCAATTTCCAGAAACAAGTTAAGGCGATTTCCATGAATTGAAAAGTCGGAAGCTAATTCTACCAAATATCAATTTCCCCTGCCCAGATATCAATTCTCACCTAATACTCTAATTAAGAGAGCTTATTATGCGAATAATAAAACGCAATTATCAATGACTAGAAACTACCTATTTCTCATTCTCCCTTTCTTGCTCATTTTCCACAATTCTCAAGCACAAAACTCTTTCGCAGGTGTATTTCAGGAAAGCAATGCCGCACAAGTCTACTGGAACAATGCTTCCTGGGACAGCTTTATCAACAAACACAAAGAACTCCGTGAAAAAGGCTATCAAATGATCGACTTCGAAGGAGTACATGTTGGCAAAGGTAAATCCGGCCGCTTTTGGGGTATCTGGAGCAAAACCAATAAACAATCTCGCCTTCAAAGCCGAACTTCCTGGGAAGACTTCCTCAAGCTGGTTTCTGACCGACGTAAGGAAGGCTATTCTTTACAGGATATTGAATCTATGCTCAATAGAAATGGAAAAAGAATTTATCTAGGCTTGTTTGTCAAGACGGGTGAACGGGCCCAGTTTGTTCAGAAGTACAGAAGTCGATCAGAACTCTTTTCCTCCACAGAGAATTTCAAAAAGAAACGTAAAGCCTATATTATCGATTTCGATCCTATCAGAACCAAGGATGGGAAATACCAATTCCTTGCAGTCTATACCCAGGGCTCTGATAAAAAAACTCGTTTTAGCTCTCATGATAAAATTTCAAGCTTCAACAGTAACAGAAAAAACATGAAAAAAGAGGGCTTACGAATGAAGGATTTTGAAAGCTATAAGGAAGGAAACAAAACCTATTTCATGGCCATTTTTGGTACGCCTTCCAGCAACAAAAAACCGGATGAATCCTTCTGGAGAAGCCTAAACTGGAATAGCTTAAAAGCCCATAGGAATACCCTAAAGCAAAGTAGGAACCTCAACCTGGTTGATATCGAAGTTTTTTCGCCTAAAGGAAAAATAGTCGCGCCAGAATTCTACGATAGCAAAAGCAAACAAACGCCTGATATCTGGCAGCACATGCCCAAAATCGAAAAATACAGCCGTTCGAAGATGAGCCGAATGAGCGCGAAAAAAGACGGAAAGGAATTCAATAGTGATTCCTTTTGTGGCCCTACATCTGTATCAAACGGAATCATGTACTGGGTAAAAAATGGCTATCCTAAACTGAATCCCAAAAAATCTCAGGTCGAGATGGTCAAGGTTCTGGGAAGCGAAGAATACATGAATGCCTTCAATGGCGGGACGAATCTTTATAAGATGAGCAAGGCCCTCCATACCTACCTTAAAGAAAATGGTTCACAACTCAAGAAGGCCTATATTCAACACATTGGCAAGCCCAGCAGAGCAGATGATATCGAAGACAGACTTTCCTATGTCGACCTGAAAAAATTCCAGAAATCCATTAGGCTCGATTATTTCAAAAAAGGCCTTATCAATCCCAAATCAATGCACATCCTGCTTTGGGGGAAATACAAAAAGGAAGGAAAAGAGCTCATCCGGACCGGAGGCCATTTCGTAACCCTCGTAGGCTATGGAATTGACGACAAAGGAAAGCTTGACAAAAACCTGCTCATTATTCACAATCCCTCTAGCTCAGATAAAAAACCCAAGAGAGAGTTTCTGAATCTACGGCCCCTTGCAGGTTTTGATTGGATTAAAAGCAGTACTCGCCTCAAGTCGAAAAATGATGAGGGAGAAACCAAGTGGTCAGCTACTGCGGAGGATAAAATCCTTCTCAAGAAAGGCAAGAGTAGCTATGTCGTATTGGAAGCCATCATAGATTATCAAATAAAATAAAACAACACAGAAAGGGGTGCTTTAAAAAGTACCCCTTCTCCCCTGTTAATTCACCCCACATTTCAGTCAATATGAAAGCTAGTATTTTGGGGCTCCTGCTCCTCATCTCAACTACATTTCTCCAAGCTCAGAAACAAGCAGATTATATGGGAAAGTGGTACACGCCTTCCACTAAAACACCCTTTAATCATATTCGCATACAGGCTTCAAGTATTTCGGATGAAAAGCCCATGCTTCTTTTTTACAAGGATGAACAGCTTTGGAAGAGGACGTTGGGAAGTTGGAATTCAGAAAATGGGCTTACTTTGGCGGCAGGTGTAGAGGATGATGGAGATAATTGGTCGATGCGGATGTCTTTAGATGAAAGTGGAAAACAGCTTCAGATCTATGGAAAACTCAGGAGGAGCGAGACAGGCATTCGACAAAGCCTGAAGCTCCTATTCAACAGAAATAAAGTATTGCTTCCTGCAGCACTACTGGATGAAAAAGAAAAAGAAGAGCCTCAAGTCATGCAGATTGGAGAAGTTGAGCTTGATAAACCCAAGCCACCACAAAAATCCTCTTTCGACATAAAGCTCCCTTCCTGTAAACCTTGCCAGCAGTACGTCATCCACCTCCAAAATGAAGACTACCAGAAAACAGCCATTCCCGACAATAATGGTTTGGGAAAATTTAGCCAGGTTCCCTTCGGCAACTATGAAATCAGTGTGGGCTGGAAAGGTAAAATGGATAGACCGGATTCTCCCCCCTACAAAAAGATCAAGATTCAGATAAAGAAAGGGCACAAAAAGAATTATTCCGTACCTTTAAAGTAATGAGCCTTCCCCGGAAGTCCCCGCTCTTTTTCTTGCTCTATCTGATTTCTGCCTTTCATGTACAGGGGCAGGATAGAGAGATTTTTTTCGAAAATCTCCGAGAAAGAGAAGGCCTTCCCTATCATTTGGTACAGGATATCGATGAGGACAAGCTTGGGAGAATCTGGATAGCGACCTATAATGGCGTCTATCGCTATGACGGCTACCAATTTCTTCCTTTCCAACACAATCCCGCTGACTCCCAATCCATCTCTTCCAATCTTTGCCCAAGTCTATTTATCGATTCAGAAGAATATGTCTGGGTGGGAAGTTCTCAAAAAGGGCTCTGCCGTATCTTACCAAATTCCCCAAACGTCCAAAGATTTTCAGAAGACTTCCTGACCAATGATGAAGGTATATCCTCCCGATTTATTCATCGCATTGCCGAAGACAGTTATGGAGGCATTTGGGTACATGGCTCCAGTGGCCTATTTCAGTTGAAAAAAGGAGAAGGGCTGGAAATCAATCCCACTTATATCATCGAACAAGCGGGCCTACAGCACAAAAACATCAATTGTCTTTTTGGCGATTCTCAGGGAAGGCTCTGGATCGGAACAAAATCCGGCCTTTTTGTATATGACATTGACCGAAAAGAGTACCTGGAAATTACAGGAATGAGCCTGATTCGAGATGCCAAAATCAGCAGCATTACGCATGCTAAAGATGGACGCGTTTGGATTGGCGTTAGGGATCAAGTGGGCATTTATCTCTACGATCCCTTAAAAAAGCGCATCGAAGCCTATCCCCATATTGGAGATTTCTCTGAAAGCAATCGGGTGCACCTGGCCTTTGAAAATGAGCACCTCCTTTGGGTCCTTGCAGGGAGATCCGGCGTATTTCGACATGACCTTCGGGATAAAAGCCAGAAATTCTTTGAGGGAAAGGACTACGAACAGAATCCCGGCAACTTCAGCAATTTCACCCATTCTCCCCTACTCGATCATGGCGGCAATATGTGGTTTTGTGGGGGCGGCCTCCACAAACTTTCCTATACCAACAAAAGATTTACTCAATACACCCACCCGCTCTCCAATTACCAATCAACTGCTGCCATCTATGACGATTCCGATTATCGAATTACTGCCATATATGGACAGGGGATCATTTTATGGAAAAAGAACAGCAATGAGTTCGTTCACCTCAAAAAAGAACAGGGCCTAAAAACCGGACAGGTCTATGCAATCGCATCCTGGGACAAGGATAAAATTCTGCTGGCAGGTCCCAATGGAGTTCAATTTTTTTCTCCAGAAACAGAAAGTCTGCAAGAATTTATTGGTATAAAAGGAGGAGTCAGTTTTGCTAAAAAATGGGAAGGCCGGTTTCTATTGGGGGGAAGAAAAGGACTGTGGAGCTGGCTTCCCGGACAAAAGCCAAAAAATCTCCTGAAGGATGTCTCTATCAAGCATGTGGAAAGAGATGCTTCCGGCACCTTTTGGTTGGCGAGTCTGGATAAAGGCCTTTTGCGTTGGAGCCCTCAAGCAGATAGCCTCACAGCCTTTAGCTATAATCCAGATGTGATCCAATCCATCCAAAGCAATCGGGTTGAGCACTTAGATATAGATGCTCGGGGGCATATTTGGTTAGCTACCGGAGCGGGAGTCGAAGCTTTTGACCCACAAACTGAAAGCTGGACTTATTATAAAGAAGAAGCGGCACTTGCAGGGATTCGCGCCAATGCCATTAGGGTCTATAGAGATCGGGAGGTCTGGGTAAGCAACAATCAGGGAATCAGTGTATATAAGCTTGCAGAAGGTACATGGACCCATTACAATGAACGCCAGGGCATCCTAAATGCTTATTTCTACGAACGAGCTTTTTTTGAGAATGAGGAAGGCCGACTCTTTTTTGGCGGACGAAAGGGTGTGGTACACTTTTATCCGGAGGAAATTAAGGAAGACCTACACCTCCCCTATCTCTACCTGGATTCGGTCAAAGTGGACAATAAGGCCATCGAATATTCTCCAGACCTGGGAAAAGGAATAGAAATCGACTGGCAGGACAAATATTTTGAGATCACCTTCACAGGTATCCATCTGAGTAGTCCTCAGGACATTCAGTATGAATATCGCCTACTTCCCAATCATACTAATTGGATTCCCATCAAGGAAAGAAGGCTTTTTTATAGCGGCTTAAGCAGTGGCGACTATAAGCTTCAGATTCGTGCAGCTAATGCGGATGGACGCTGGATGAAAGAGCCTTTGGAGGTAGGAATCCGAGTGCAGAAGCCTTTTTGGGAAAGCAGTTATTTCCTGTTTTCCTTAGCAGCACTTGCGGCCCTGATTTTTTGGTTGATTTTCAGGAAACGTGAGCAAAGACTGGAAAAGGAACATAGCCTTCAAAGCAAAATTTATGATTTGGAAAGATCTGCGCTCCGGGCACAAATGAATCCCCATTTCATCTTTAATGCGATGAACGGCATCCAGCATTTCATCAGCGAAGGAGACGAAACTACAGCCCTAAAATATTTGTCAAAACTGAGTAGAATGATCCGAAAAGTACTGGACTATTCGCATGAGCCTTTCATTCCTCTGGAGGAGGAATTGCAGCTACTCAGGAACTACATTTCTCTTGAAGAAATGAGATTTGCCAAACAGCTGGATCAGGAAATTATATTGGGTGAAGGCATAGAAGCAGGACTCATTTCGCTTCCCCCCATGCTTTTGCAACCCATCATCGAAAATGCCATCAATCATGGACTTTTGCCCCTGAAAGATAGAAAGCCGCTTTTATCCATTTCCATTCAAAAGCAGGACGATCAGTTGCTTGCGATTAGTGTTAGGGATAATGGGATTGGACGAAAGGCTGCAGCAAACAGAGGTAAAAAACTGGATGCCTCCAAAGGAACGAAATTGGTTGAAGAAAGGATAAAGTTGGCGGCAGAGCAAATGGAGCAGGCAAGCAAATTTGAGATACAGGATCTCTATGATCCACAAGGAGCAGCATTGGGGACACAGGTAAATCTTCTTCTACCTTACAGTTATTATTGATATGAAAGCGATCATCATTGAAGATGAAATACTCGGTATAAAAAGCCTAAGTTCTTTATTAGAAAGGTACTGTCCGCAGGTAAAAATCTGTGGCACAGCTATGGATGTGGAAAATGGGAGTAAGTTGATTCGGGAAGTGCAACCAGAGCTTGTTTTTCTGGATGTCCAGCTAAGCGGAGGAACGGGTTTTGAAATCCTCAAGCAGTTGGAAGAACTCAATTTTCAAGTCATTTTCATCACAGCCTTTTCCCAGTATGCCATCAAAGCCATCAAATTCAATGCGCTGGACTACCTCCTCAAACCGATAGATGTAGATGAACTAAAAATTGCAGTGGAAAAAGCGGAAAAACAGCTCGCCCAAAAAGGAGAAAATCCCCAATTGAAGCATCTGGTTCAAAATCAGCAGGAGACCAACGATGATCCCCTCATCACCCTCCCTACAGCCGAAAGCCTTGAATTCATCCGCATTTCTGAGATTGTCAGATGCAAAGCAGAAGGAGCTTATACCCTCTTTTTTATTCAAGATGGCAGGCAAATTCTAGTCAGCAAACACATCAAAGTCTATGAAGGCCTCCTGCATGAACATAGTTTTTACCGCCCGCATCAATCCCACCTGATCAATCGACAGTATTTACAAAGATTTATCAAAGGAGATGGGGGATACCTATTGATGAATGATGGCAGCTCTATCCCGGTTTCCAAGCATAGGCGGAGCGATTTTTTGAAATGGATAGTGGGTGATCAATTAGACAAAATCCGGATTGTTAAAGACTAGTGAGATTTGGGTGTATTGGCCTTCCTCAGAATTGATCAGCAAATGCCCCTTATGTTGGCGCATGATGGTTTTGGATAAACTCAGGCCAATACCTGATCCATCTTTTCGAGTAGTAAAAAATGGAATAAACACTTGCTTCAAAATCTCATCAGGTATACCTTTCCCATTGTCTTCTATCGTGAGGATACTCTGCCCCGGTTTCAATTCATAACCGAACTTGATCCAGCGGTCTGCCTTATGTGAAAGTGCATGTATACTATTCCCAATCAAGTTGATTAAGACCTGCTCAATCATTTTTTCATCTAAGTACAAAGTTGCCTTTGGAGGAACCTTAGCAGGAATCAGGCTGATCGAATGTTCATTAAGGCTAGGCTTCATCAGGAAATATATACCCTCCAGAAATTCCTTAACATTGACTGCTTCTATACGAGGAACGGGAACCTGAGAAATGGTTCGATAATCATTGACAAACTCCATCAGGCCTTCAGAGCGCTTGTTGATGGTGCTTGCTGCCCGATTGATATCTTTAATGGCCTCTTCATTGATATGGTCCATCCCGATTAGTGTGCCGTTCCCATTTTCGGTCATGGATTTGATGGTAGAAGCTAATGAGCTTACTGGAGTAAAGGAGTTCATCATCTCATGCGCCAAAACACGTATCACATTATGCCAGGCTTCGATCTCTTTTTGCTCGATTTCTGAATTGATGTCTTGAAAGCTGATGATCAAATTGGCCTTATCCATAAAGCGAACTTTGATCACATTGAGGGAAAGTTGCTTCCTTTCACCCCCCATTTCCAAATCCAGCAATTTCTTTCCTCCTTCTTTCAATTGACGGATTTCTTTTCCAAACCAGGGCACCTGTCGCTCCAGTCTGTGCCAGTATTTATGTTTGGGTTGGCCTAAAATTTCGCCCGCAGCGGTATTGAAAAAGAGAATTTCATGTATGCTATGTTCTTCCTCCAGATCCTCCTGATTGATCGAGATTACTCCCAGTCGTATGTATTCCAGGATTTGCTGAAAATGCTTGTGCTGGGCATCCTTTTCCACCTTGTTTTTCTTGTAGATAGAAATGATCGTATTGAAATCTCGGTAGAGTTCGGTGAAAGAACTTCCTTTAGAGGAAGGAGAAAAATAGACCGAATAGTCCTCGCTTTTCAAAGCATCCAAGAATTTAGATAAAGAATGATTGGTATCATTGACATAATCATTGAGGGTATAAACCTGAATTGCAATCAAAATCATCAATCCGACCAGACTAAACCAGTACCCACTCGAATAGAAATAAGCCAGTACCAAACAACTTGCTAATAGTAGCAGTACCCGAATAATGATTTGGATAGAGAATCGTTTTATCACAAAAAGCGAATTAGAGATTGTATTTTTCCATGCGTCTGTAAAGTGCTGCACGGGTCAGGCCAAGATCTTTAGCAGCCTTACTTATATTTCCAGTATGCTTGGAAAGGGCTTTTTCAATTAGGAGCTTTTCGATATCCTGAATATTTAGGTTTTCCAAATCTGAACTACTATTTCCGGCTGTAGTCTTCTTCAGTTTAAAATCAGAAACCTTGATCTCATCCCCCTCAGACATAATGACCGCCCTTTCGATTGCATGTTGGAGCTCACGGATATTTCCGGGCCAATTATGGGTTTTTAGCATTTTACAGGCTCCTCTTTCCACCTTTAGCCCTTCCTTATCATATTTACCGGCATAAAAGCGAACATAGTATTTGATGAACTCACGTATATCTTCTTTCCGCTCGCGCAAAGGAGGTAAAGATACCTCAATCGTATTGATTCTATACATCAGGTCTTCGCGAAACTTGCCTTCCTCCACCCATTGAGCCAGAGGGGCATTGGTGGCAAAAATAAATCGAGCATCGACTCTTCGGACTTCCCCCTCACCTATCCGGCTCACCTTCCGATCCTGCAAAACCATCAACAACTTCGCTTGAAGATTGAGGGGTAAATTGCCGATTTCATCGAGAAATATAGTTCCTCCGGCAGCCATTTCGAAACGGCCCTTTTTGTCTTCTTTTGCATCTGTGAAAGCACCCCTTCGATGACCAAATAATTCGCTCTCAAATAGGTTTTCAGAAAGGGAACCCAGGTCCACATGAATAAAGGCTTTATCCTTACGATCTGACATGGCGTGAATCTTACGAGCAATATGCTGCTTGCCCGTTCCGCTCTCACCCAAGAGTAGAACATTGGCTGTAGTTGCACTTACTTTTTCAACCACTTGCATCACCTCCTTCATGGCATCAGATTCTCCGATCACAAAGCGAAATTCTTCCTGACTCTGCTCCTGAATATTTTTATTTTTTTTCTTCAGCCGAGCATTTTTTGAGCCTGATTGTTCCAAAGCCTTCTCAATTTTCTCAAGCAATTGCTCATTTTTCCAGGGCTTTAAAATGAAGTCATTTGCCCCCATTTTCAAAGCCTGAACGGCAAGCTCAACCTCACCGTATGCAGTCATCAAAATAACGGGAATCTCGGGATTTATATCCTGAATATGACTCAACCAATAGAGACCTTCTTCTCCATCATTGAAGCCTACCCGATAATTCATATCGAGCAAAACCAAGTCTGGTTTCTCTTTGGAAATCAATTGATTAAGGTCACGCGGATGCGTGTCCGTAAGGATACGGGTGTAGTTTCGTTTCAGCAATAATTCGGCTGAAAACAAAACATCTTCGTCATCGTCGATGACTAAAATGGTAGCCGTAGTTTTCTTCATTTGACGTATCTAACTAGCGCGCAAAAAATGTGATTCTGTCCACTATCGGTCACCCGATTGTCCGATAGTGGACACAAAGGAAAGACGACACAAACGCCAGATGGTTGCATTTCAATCGTTTAGCGAAAAAAAATCTTTTGGTATGTCCTTGGTATCTCTATTTGGCAGTTGGCACATGCCAGCAGACAAACAAACCTGATACATGGATAAAAAGATCGAAAAGAAAAAATGGAGTCAGCGTAAGACTTTCTATCTCATGGGAGGCCTTATGGTTCTGGCTCTTTCCGCCTGGGGATACTCAGCCATGAGTGAGAAGGTTTATAAACTCAGCCTTGATTCATCCGGCATCTCTATTCGCACAGCTGAACGTGCAGAATTTCAAGACATCATTTTAATTGACGGAACGCTGGAACCGATCAGTTCCGTCCTGGTCAATACACCCGAAGGGGGTACCGTAGAAAAGGTCTTCATTGAGGACGGTGTCGTCGTGAAGGCCGGTACTCCCCTTCTGAAACTCGCCAATCCCTCCGTAATGCTAGGTTATATGACGCAGGAGACAGCCATCGTGGAGCAAATGAACAACCTTCAAAATCTGAAACTCGCGCTGGACAAAGATCAGAGGACCTTACAAGAATCTTTAATCGACATCCAGTACCAACTCCAAAATGACGAGCGAGATTTTAAGGTAGATACGCTCTTATTCGAAGGGGGAGTAATTCCTGAAAATGATTTCCTCGATAGCCAGGATGATTACAAGTATCGAGTGAAGAAGAAGGACTTTCTCCAGGATAATGTAAACGTAACGGGAAAAAACAATGAGGTACAGCTAAGACGCATCAATCGCTCTTTGGAACTCATGGAAAGGAACCTGGAAGTGATTCATGAAAATATGGAACGCCTTCAGGTAAAAGCTCCAGTTACTGGAAGATTATCCTCCTTTGATCCAGTAATCGGAGAATCTTTTTCTCCGAACCAGACCATAGCCAAAATAGATGTTCTCAAAGGCTACAAAGTTAAAGGTCAGGTAAACGAATTTTACCTCAGCCAGGTCAAGCCTGGTCAAAGGGCCCGCTTTTCCTTTGATGGAGATTTGGTAGAGTTGGAGGTCAAGAAAGTCTTACCGGAAGTGATTGCCGGAAACTTTGAGATCGATCTGATATTTGTGGAAAAAGCTCCCGAGGCGATTAGAACGGGTCTTTCGGTACAGGTTCGACTCGAATTGTCAGAAGCCAGCATGGCAGTTAAAATTCCTCGTGGAGCCTACTTTCACAGTTCTGGCGGTCAATTTGTTTACGTAGTCGGCCCAGAAAAGAAAGAAGCTTACAAAAGAACCATACGTATCGGACGCATGAACCCCAGTTACTACGAGGTACTTGAAGGACTTGAAGAAGGTGAATCCATCATCACTTCCTCCTACGAAGCCTATAAAGATTATGAAAAGATTATCCTTAGCCAATAAATCAAGATTGATATGATTACTTTAAAAGCCCTGAGCAAAATCTACAGAACCGACGAAATCGAAACTACTGCCCTCAATGAGATCAGCATCGATATCCAGAAAGGAGAATTTGTATCGGTCATGGGACCTTCCGGTTGTGGAAAGTCCACCATGCTCAACATCCTCGGACTCCTGGACAAGCCTGAACAAGGCTCCTATAGTTTCCTCGGAGAAGAAATGGCAAATCTCAATGAAAGAGAGAGATCTAAAGTTCGTAAGAAGCATTTCGGCTTTGTCTTTCAGAATTTCAACCTCATTGACGAGCTGACAGTATTTGAAAATGTAGAACTTCCTTTGATCTACAACAATATTTCGGCAAAAGAGAGAAAGGAAAAGGTAAATGAAATCCTGGAAAGAATCGGCATCGCTCATCGTTCCAATCACTTCCCGCAGCAGCTTTCCGGTGGTCAGCAACAAAGAGTCGCTGTAGCCCGAGCTTTGGTAACCAATCCTGAAGTGATCTTAGCGGATGAGCCTACCGGTAACCTGGATAGCTCCAATGGTAATGAAGTTATGGAATTACTATGCGAATTGAACGAAGCAGGAACAACCATCATCATGGTAACACACTCTGCCAATGACGCAAGCTATTCGAGCCGTATCGTGAATTTGCTGGACGGGCAAATTGTGTCTGAAAGAACTGCGACTAAGGCGAAGGCGATATAAAGAGCAAATTAAATTTCAAGCGAAGGTTCAAACTAAGAATACAGGAAAACCCTACTGAACCTGATATATGCACTTGAACTTACACCTTAGATGAGGCCTCACATCTCACATTTGATTTAGCAATACCAACAGTCAAACATGCTTAAAAATTATCTCAAGGTTGCGATACGTAACCTCATCAAGAATAAAGCATATTCCGCGATTAATATCCTGGGGTTAGCTCTGGGACTCATGGTAAGTATCATCGTTTTTCTGTATGTGAAAGATGAAACCAGCTATGAGAAACATGTCAAGGATTATGACCAGATCTACCGCATAGGGATCAAAGCAAGCCTGATGGGCCTGGATATGGATGCTCCGGTATCCTGCAATCCGATGGCCAATTCTTTGCGTACCGAATTTCCGGAAGTTATTACTGCTACAAGAATCCGTTCTATGCGCCAGGAAATCATGCTGGCTCATGAAGAAAAGAAGATTTACATTCAGGATGGGACACGGGCTGACAGCTTTTTTTTCCAGGTCTTTAACTACACCTTTGTCCACGGTGATCCCCATGAAGCACTGAAGGATGACAACTCCATGGTCCTTACCGAAGAGACAGCACGAAAATTCTTCGGAGAAGAAAATCCCATGGGTAAGATCATTCGCTACGATGACCGTCAGGATTACATTGTGCAGGGCGTAGTGGCAGAACCTAATGGAAAAAGTCATTTCCACTTCGATTTTTTCATCCCGCAAAATGATCTTCAACCCGTTTGGATCAGCAATAATTTCTACACCTACGTTAAGCTGAGACCCGAAACAGATCCGATTGCCTTTAGGGATAAAATGTCCGAGAAATTCACTGGCTATATAAAACCTAATGTTGAGCAATTTCTACAGATTACTATGGAGGAATTCATGGAAGCAGGCAATAGCTTTGAATATGATATGCACAGCATTGCCAGCATCCATCTCTATTCCCACCGAGACTGGGAGCTAAAGCAAAATAGCGATATCATGTACATATATATATTTATTGCTGTTGCTATCCTTGTTTTGCTCATTGCCGGCATCAACTTTATGAATCTCTCCACAGCTCGTTCCTCCAAGCGTGCAAAAGAAGTGGGCATTCGAAAGGTTTCAGGTGCCAGTCGTGCTATGCTAATTTCCCAGTTCCTGATTGAGTCTATTCTGCAAAGTGTAATTGCCTTGTTCATCGCATTTATTATGGTTGAATTCTTTTTACCAGGTTTCAATCAGGTGATGAAAACGGATCTGGTGCTGCTCAATGAAAGCTTTGCGACTACTCTGGGCTTCGCTTTGATTGTGACTATGATCTATGGGTTATTCTCAGGTAGTTATCCGGCACTATTCTTATCAGGATTTCAACCCATTAAAATCCTGAAAGGAGATATGACCAAAACGAAAGAAGGTGCTTTTTTCAGAAAGGCATTAGTCGTAGTCCAGTTTGCTGCTTCTATTATTCTCATCATCGGAATGAGTGTCATTTTCCTCCAAATCTCATTTATGCATAATAAAAATCTGGGATTCAAGGGCGATCAGGTAATGGTAGTACCGATACAAACGGATAAGATGGCAAATAACTTTGATGACTATAAGGGACAATTTGAAAAAATACCGGGTGTCCTGGGAGTCGGAAGGTCATCTTACCTTCCAGGAGACACCCCTAATCAGAATATGTTTGAACTGGAAGGCAGAAAAGAACAATTGCCATTGTGGAACATGGAGGTAGATTTTGATTTCTTTAAGACTCTGGGACTGGAAATGGCAGAAGGGGAACCCTTTAGAAAAGAATTGGAAGATGACTCTACTACTACTTATATCATCAATGAGGCAGCCGTTAAGAGTTTTAATCTGGAAAACCCCATCGGAAAACGTATCGTCGATCATTTTGATAATAGTCGGAAAAAGTACGGAAAAGTCATAGGTATAGTAAAGGATTTCCACATCGAAGGATTTACCTCGGATATCAAACCTATGATCCTGTCAACACGATCCAACCTCTGGTGGACCTCTTTTAAGTTGGAAAGTGAAAATATGAGTGAAACCATTGCCTCAGTAGAAAAAGCATGGAATCGAGTAGAGCCTTCTCATCCTTTTCGCTACACTTTTCTGGATGCAAGCTTTGGCTCTCTCTTCGAACAACAGGAAAATTTTGGGACCATGTTCCTCTATTTAACTATATTGGCCATCATCATTTCCTGTATGGGATTGTATGGATTGGCAGCTTTTACGGCAGAGCAAAAAACCAAGGAAATCGGCATTCGAAAAGTCCTGGGCGCTTCTATTCCTCAACTCATGCAGATGCTTTCCAGTGATTTCCTGAAATTGGTTTTGCTAGCAAACATCATCGCCTGGCCAGCATCTCTTATATTGGCTCGGAACTGGTTGTCCGGCTTTTCCTACCAAATTGATATGCCCTGGCTGCCCTTTATTCTTGCAGCCCTCGCAGCTTTACTGATCGCTATGGTAACCGTAAGTCATCAAGCTTATCTGGCTGCGGTTTCTGATCCAGTCAAAGCCCTGAAATACGAATAATTATTACACCACACTTCTTTATCAGGGACAGATGCTTATCTGTCCCTGTACTTCCACCCTAAATAATTCGCCATGTTTAAGAATTATGTGAAGGTCGCCCTAAGAACCCTTCTAAAAAATAAAGCCTACTCCGCTATAAATATTATAGGCCTCTCATTGGGATTGATGGTTAGTATCGTAGTATTCCTCTATGTGAAAGATGAAACCAGCTACGAAAAACATATAAATGATTATGAAAGGATCTATCGCTTTGGAATAAAGGCCAATATGATGGGTATGAATATAGATGCTCCGGTAAGCTGTAGCCCCATGGCAAATTCCCTTAGAACAGAATTTCCGGAAGTAATTACAGCGACTCGTATTCGCCCCATCGACCAGGAAATATTACTGGCATACGAACAGGAAAAGAAGATCTATGTAGAAGAAGGTACGCGGGCAGATTCTTTATTCTTCACCCTTTTCAATTATGAATTTGTCCATGGAGATCCAGAAACAGCACTAAAAGAAGACAATGGAATGGTGCTTACGGAAGAAACTGCTCAGAATTTCTTTGGGTCCGAGAATCCTATGGGAAAAGTGATACGCTATGATGACCGTACAGATTATATTGTCAGAGGTGTGGTAAAGGAGCCTAAAGGAAAATCGCATTTCCATTTCAACTTCTTTATTTCCAATAACGGTATTCGAAATCAATGGTCCAGCAATAACAATTATACCTATGTGCTATTGCGTGAGGGAACTAATCCGGATGAATTTCTCGCTAAAGCTGCTGAAACCTTTATGGGCTATATGGGTCCGGAGGTTGAGCAGTTTATCCAAATGCCTATAGAAGATTTTATGGCCGATGGAAACAGCTTTGAATACGAAATGCATTCAATAGAAAGTATCCACCTCCACTCAGCCAGAGAATGGGAAATCAGACAAAATGGGGATGCTACCTACGTATATGCTTTTATCGCCATTGCTTTTCTTGTCCTTTTAATTGCCGGGATCAATTTCATGAATCTTTCCACTGCCCGGTCCTCAAAAAGAGCTAAGGAAGTAGGCATTCGAAAAGTATCAGGGGCAAGCAGAACTATGCTCATTTCACAATTTCTGATTGAGTCAGTCATTCAAAGCATTATGGCTCTTTTCATTGCCTTTATCATGGTTGAATTTTTCCTACCCGGTTTCAACCAGGTAATGAACACGGATTTGGAATTGTTGGGAGGGGGCTTTATGACAACCCTGGGATTTGCACTTTTGGTGACTGTCCTGTATGGTCTCTTCTCAGGTAGCTATCCAGCTCTTTTCCTTTCCGGCTTCCAACCTATCAAAATTCTGAAAGGAGATATGAGTAAAACAAAAGAGGGAGCCCTTTTTAGAAAGACGTTGGTGGTTATTCAATTTGCGGCTTCTATCATTCTGATCATCGGGATGAGCATTATCTTTCTCCAAATCTCCTTTATGCAAAATAAGGATTTGGGATTTAAAGGAGATCAGGTGCTGGTTGCTCCTATCCAGACGGATAAGATGGCAGAAAATTTTGAGGATTTTCGTACTGAATTTGAGAAAATTCCCAATGTTCTGAAGGTAGCCAGGTCTACCTATTTACCCGGTCAAAGTCCTAACCAGAATATGTATAATGTGGAGAATACGGAAGACCATTTACCCCTTTGGAACCTTGAGGTAGATAATAATTTTATCGAAACGCTAGGGCTGGAGATAGTTGAAGGAGAAGCCTTTCAGGAAGGGCTGGATTCAGACTCAACCAATCGATATATCCTGAATGAGACAGCGGTTGAAAAATATGGACTTACTGATCCACTTAATAAACGACTGGGGTTTCCCGGAGAAAATAATTACGGTCCGATCATAGGCGTCGTCAAAGATTTTCATATTGAAGGATTCAATATGGAAATCAAGCCCATGGTACTTTCAACTCGTAATCGCCTGTTTTGGGCATCTATGAAGATTGCCCCGGAAAATATGTCCGAGACCATTGCGAATATTGAAAGCGCCTGGAATAAATTTGAGCCTTCGCATCCTTTCCGGTATTCCTTCCTGAATGCAGATTTTGGGGAGCTTTTCGAACAACAGAAAAACTTTGGGACCATGTTCCTTTACCTGACTATTCTCGCTATTATCATTTCCTGTATGGGGCTTTATGGTTTGGCTGCATTTACGGCGGAGCAAAGGACCAAGGAAATTGGGATACGAAAAGTGCTGGGAGCTTCTATCCCACAATTGATGCAAATGCTTTCCAGTGATTTCCTCAAATTGGTACTGTTGGCAAATATCATTGCATGGCCTGCCTCTCTCCTTTTGGCGAGGAATTGGTTATCTGGGTTTTCTTATCAAATCGATATGCCCTGGATGCCCTTTATCCTGGCTGCCATGATCGCCCTCCTTATTGCTCTATTCACGGTCAGTCATCAAGCTTATCTCGCTGCGGTATCTGACCCAGTAAAGGCCTTGAAATATGAATAATGAAATGTAGGGACAGATTACAATCTGTCCCTACATATTTTATGCAATTTCAATTTGTGTAAAGTCTCGATCAACGATCACTTCTGTTGTAAATGGAGTGAAAGTGATGTCCGCTGGTTTCCCATCCACCATACACTTATCTGCTTTGAAAGGAAGCCCATGGAAAACTACTTTGAATTTATCGTAGTCAGGCTTGAAGTTTCCTTCGATTTCTTGTTTTAGACTAAAGGAAAGAGTTCCTCCCTTGGTCTCAAAATTTCTGATAGTATAGGCTCCTTCCTGATAGTCATAGCCTTCATTTGCATCTGCATATAACTGACTACTTTCTTTTCCATTTTTATAATAGACATGTAAAGAAAGTACGTCTATTTTTTTCTCACTGCTATACTGCATGACTGGAGCAGTTGGAATGACAGCACCTGCACGGATGTACATCGGAATTTCATCCAAAGCAGTGTCTGTCCAAATTTCCTGTTCTCCTAAGATGGGTTTTTCTGAACGGTAGCAATACCACTGCCCTTTCGGCAAATAGAGATAACGACCTTCAGCTCCCTGCTCTGAAATCGGACAAGCCAGAATATGATCTCCAAAACAAAACTCTTCCATACGGTCAAGGGTTTCTGGATCATGCTGGTCTATAAATGAACCTGGTCTCAGGATGGGAGTTCCTTTGCTGCTATATTGATAAAATGCTGTGTAGAGATAGGGAAGCAATTTATAGCGGAGCTCGATTGCCTTTTTGACCGCAGCAGTATAGGGCTCTCCAAATGACCAGGGTTCCTGATCCCGATTTACCTCACTGGCTTTATTTTTCTCCAATACTTCTTCATCTATTTCATCATCACCCACATCATTAAATCCTATAGAGTGGACACGGAATAAGGGATGGAACAATCCCACCTGTACCCAGCGGGTAAATAATTCTCCATCAGGAATACCATTAAAGCCACCAATATCCGAACCGATAAAAGAGAAACCGGATACACTCATTCGCTGGCTTTGTGTATTGGCCAATTGAAGGTGCTCCCAGGTGGCATTATTATCGCCCGTCCAAACAGAAGCGAAACGTTGACCACCGGAATAGGTAGCTCGGGTTATCAGAAAGGGACGCCTGGGATAGCTGAGTTCTTTGATGCCATCATAAGAAGCACGAGACATCTGCATTCCATAAATATTGTGTGCCTTTCTATGGCTACCAGGATGGCCATCATAATCAAAACGAGCATCCATGGGAGCGGTTTTACTTTCGACTCCAAAGAAAGCAGGCTCATTCATATCATTCCAGAATCCGCTGATACCTACTTTGCGAATTAAATCTTTGTAAAGTCCTCCCCACCACTCACGCACTTCGGGCCGGGTGTAATCCGGGAAATAACAGTCTCCGGGCCAAACTTTTCCTTTGAGGTAAGGTCCGTCAGCTCTTCTTGCGAAATAGTCATTTTCAATTCCCTCCATATACACAAAGTAATCAGGATCAACCTTGATACCCGGATCGATCATAACCACAGTTTCAAAGCCCTGCTCTTTCAATTCGGAAATCATGCGAGGAGGATCGGGGAAGTGCTCCAGGTTCCAGGTGAAGCAACGATACCCATCCATATAATCAATGTCGAGGTAGATGGCATCACAGGGAATATTTCGACTTCGGAATCCTTCTGCGATGGCCTTAACCTCAGCTTCCGGATAATAACTCCACTTACACTGGTGAAAGCCCAAAGCCCAAAGCGGGGGCAATTCTGGTCTACCGGTAAGGTCAGTATATCTTTCAGCCACTCGCATCATTTCAGGCCCATAGATGAAATAGTAATTCATCTCACCTCCATGCGCCCAGAAACTGGTCGCGTCCTCCCTTTCGGCAGCAAAATCAAAGTAGGACCTAAAACTATTATCAAAAAAGATACCATAGGCCCTGCCATCAAAGAGGCTATAATAGAAAGGGATCGCTCTGTATAAGGGATCTGTTTCCGGGCCATAACCAAAGCTATCAGTTGCCCAATTATTCAGACGTTCTCCTCTAAGATTTAGGGCACAGCTTTTATCCCCTAAGCCAAAATAATACTCATCTTCGCTTGAAACCTTACTCATCATCACGATATCACTTCCATAAGGATCTTCCTCCCAGTGAAAGCCTTTATCATCATCCATGAGGATGTTTCCCTTTTTATCTTTTACCGTATGCCTGAGCCCGGATTTGTGAATCTGAACTTTCAGCAATGGAGTTTTCAATTCAATATAGTTCGTCTTTTCCTCTACTAAGATCTCTGTTGGCTTTTGTTCAAAAGCGGGATCAATGGCATAGGAGAAATCCTTTTCTATGTAGCCCTGGGTATGAAAACGAAAACGTATCATATCTTCTGCCAGAACATATACCTGAAGAATAACCCCTTTGTCACAGGTAAAATTGAAGATTTGTTGATCACGGCTCCATGAAAGAAGCTTTCCGGGAGAATAGGAAGGTTTTTTTACGACCGATTTACCACTCATATTTGGATTGTATGCTAGAATTCTTTTTAACTCACAAAAAAAATGCCCAAACGAGAAAAAGACCGAATCGGTTTTTTCTTTATTCTCGGGGCTAAATTATAAATCCTATCTAAAAATCACTCAGCAATTATTCGTGATAATTGACAAGACTATTTAGGGCGAATTTTAGGTTGTTTGGGGTTCGGGGGGGAAATGAGAAGCTTCCTCAACAGACTGATCTACCCATGTTAGTTCTTGCTGGTATCTTTCATCTGACCAGCCCAGGTGATCTTTCATTATTGCAAGAAGTGCTTCTTTATGATCTTTTACGCTTTGTATATTAAAATAAAGTCTTCCAGTCCTTCTGCTAAAGAAATCCATAGCAGCATTTACCATTTCAAAATTCAATCCATACCATAACTCTGCAGAAATAAGGCCATACTCACTATGATCTTCCTGATCGACAAAGTGATCAATTATGCGATCAGTTTGTTTTCCATAATTGTGAACCAGATAATCTGCAACATAGTTATCAAAATTATAGGATTCCAGACGATCACTGATTTTCTTGATATAAGATTTCACTTCTTCATCACTGGAATAGCCTCCACCTGAAATGATGATTTTGTGGGTTTTACATTTTTTACTCTTTATCTCATATTTCCGCTTCAATCTATCAGCTACTTCATCTACCACTCGCTCAGCCATTTTACGATAACCGGTGAGTTTTCCACCTGCTATAGAAACCAGATTTGAATCCGAGATGAAGATCTCATCTTTACGTGAAATCTCAGAAGCAGATTTTCCCTCTTCATGTATCAATGGTCGTAAACCTGCCCAACTGGAAATCACATCTTCCACCTTTAGTTGGATAGAGGGAAAAACATGGGTAAGTCCATTGATCAGGTATTCTACATCCTCCTTGTTGGTCCGGGGATTTTCCTTATTGCCTTTATAAGGCGTATCCGTTGTGCCCAAATAGGTGATTTTTCCACGAGGAATAGCAAAAAGCATCCTTCCGTCTGGTACATCGAAATAAATAGAATTCTTTATAGGAAATTTTTCATGAGGTAAAACGATATGTACTCCTTTTGACAGGAACAAATGCTTACCCTCCAAAGAATTGTTCTTCTCTCTTAGTTCATCAACCCAAGGACCTGCAGCATTAACCACCTGCTTTGCCTTAATTTCAAAGCTATTTCCGGAAAGCAGGTCCGTACAATTTGCTCCGCACACCATTTTATCTTCATAGATAAAATCTTTGGCCTCCACATAGTTGATTGAATGAGCACCATATAAAGCAGCTGTCTTTAAGACCTCAAGACTCAAACGCGCATCATCGGTTCTGTACTCTGCATAGAATCCAGAGCCTTCCAATAATTCTTCGTTTAACAGGGGTTCCAGTTCCTGTGTCTTTTCCTTGCTGAGCATAACTCTCTGGTCAGCGCTTTCAACTCCTGCCAATACATCATAGACCATCAGGCCCAGAGAGGTTGCCAACTTCCCATAGGTGCCTCCTTTGATCAGTGGCAAAAGCATCTTTTCAGAAACCACAAGATGAGGAGCCAGTTTATGCACAATAGCCCTTTCCCGACCAACTTCGCGGACCAGGGCAATCTCAAATTGCTTGAGATAGCGTAAACCTCCATGGATTAATTTAGTGGAACGGCTGCTTGTACCTGCGGCAAAATCTTGTTTGTCGATCAGGGCTGTGCTCAGACCTCTTGAAGCAGCATCCAGAGCGATTCCGGACCCAGTAGCGCCTCCTCCTATTACCAGAAGGTCATAAGTAGTATTCGCTAATTTTTTGAGAAGCTTGGGTCTCTTCTTGCTTGCAAAAACATTCATAATAAAAAAAAGGTGAGGTACACAGGCAAAATACCACGTGCACCTCTACTTTCCTCAAAAATTGCTATATAAATACTAACTACAGTCCTAAAGGTCGCTTATTTTTTAATGCATGTCAAGCAGCTATATCGCTGTAAATCAAGCCATACAAAGCGAAATCGATTACGTAAACCATTTCGAGTAGAAAAATAGTAGCAAAAAAAATTAATGTTTTATGTTGAAACAGCGAATATCCACCTAGAAAGTTGAATGTTGGCTCCATGAACGTAGTTTATTGATCACTCCCTGCATATCTTCAGGAAGCTCACTTTCGAAGTGCATACGCTCTTTTTTATAGGGATGATCTATGCTGAGGGTCTTTGCATGAAGTCCTTGTCTGGGGAGTATTTCGAAACAGTTTCGGATAAATTGCTGGTACTTTTTTGTTTGGGGTCCTTTGAGAATTTTATCTCCCCCATATTCTTTATCCATAAAGAGGGTATGGCCCAGATATTTCATGTGCACTCGAATCTGGTGGGTGCGGCCAGTTTCCAGTTTACACTCTACCCATGTAGCTATTCCAAAACGTTCTAAGACCTTGTAATGGGTAACGGCATGTTTACCCTCACTTCCATCAGGAAAAGCGAACCAGAGCTTCCTTTGTTTAGGGTGGCGGCCAATATGAGCCTCTATCCTCCCCTCGTCTTCTTTTACATCTCCCCAAACGAGGGCTTGATAAGTTCGATCTGAAGTGCGGTCAAAGAATTGTTTGGAAAGATGCGCCATGGCATATTCTTCTTTAGCAATTACCATGATTCCGCTAGTATCTCGATCAAGCCTATGGACCAGTCCGGGACGGGTATGCTCTTTTTCTTTCGGCGAAACGGGCAGATTCTTAAAATAGAAAATAAGTCCGTGTACCAAAGTACCGGTCCGATGACCAAAACTGGGATGACAAACCATATTAGGTGGTTTGTGTAGGATGATAAAAGAATCATCCTCGAAGCGGATATCCAAAGGGATATTCTCTGGTTCCAGTTTGGGATTGGGAGGATAAGGCAGCATCAATTTTACCGTATCTCCGGGCTTTACTTTATAAGAAACCTTTACTTCCTGATCATTGACGCTAATAGATCCCGTGCGAGAGGCGTTTTTGATGCGGGAGCGGGTGGTAAAGGGTAAAAGATTCGCTAAAAATTTATCTACACGAACAGGTTTTTGCCCACTTCGAGCTATAAGAGTATAGTGTTCATGAAGATTATCTTCTCCATGATCTGCGTCTCGATCAAAGTTCTCGAACTCTTCTTTAGATGAATAATGCCTTTTGAAGGTCTCTACGCCTTTTTTCATAAAATCAGCTTACCTGAAGAGGGTCACTGTACCTGCCCTTCGGAAAACAGTCCCATCGTTCAAGGTAGCTTCAATATACCAAACATACACGCCTTCCTGTACAGGATTTCCGTTTGCATTGGTACCCGGCCATCTGTCTCCCAGGCTGTTTAGGGTTGTCAGGTGTTTCCCCCAGCGGTCAAAAATATCCATTTTCATCCGAACTACTCCAACACCTTTAGGAAAAAAGTTATCATTTATTCCATCGTCATTAGGAGAGAAGGCATTGGGTACATAAATCGCACCCGGAGGTAAAAGGGTAAAGGTAAGACTGGCAGTATCAGGACAAGCCAGATTATCATCGTAGGCAATCAGAGTTACCGTATAGGTTCCTTCTGAATCATAGACATGGTTAGGATTTTCTTCTGTAGATCCTCCCCCATCGCCAAAGTCCCACAAATAAGAGCTTGCAAATTGGGAGAGGTTGATGAAATTAACTCCCATATTACCGGGAATGATAATGCTATCCAAAGGAGCAAAATCTGTAGTAAAGTCAGCAATTGGTGTAGGAAGAGCATCTATCTCAAAGCTTGCTGAATCTCTACATCCATTATTGTCTACGACCAACATGGTATAAGGCCCTCCTACTGGACTTCCATATACATCAACCAGCATATTGCCTTGAATCGGAGGAGAGGTCAACCAGGTATATTGATATTCGGGGGTTCCTCCTTCTGCAAGGACGGTAATCGAACCATTGGGCAAATCACAGAAAGAATTTTCTGCATCTACCAAATTGATTTCAATTGGTTCAGGCTGGGCAACAACCAGGAGGGTATCTATGGTACAGTTATTTGAATCCGAAACCATCAAGGTATAATCTCCTCCGGGAATATTCATTTGGATTGAATCTGTCCCTCCATTTGACCAGTCAAAATTATAAGGAGGAAGCCCCCCTGTCACGCTTACTTCCAACCTGCCGTCTGTCCCACCAAAACAGGTAACATCTTCGATCATAGCCGTATCAAATTCCAGCAGAGGAGGCTCAAAGATTTCTGTACTCAGCGATATTTGACAACCATTGGCATCTGTTACTGCAACGATGTAGTTACCGGGTCCAAGGTTTTGAACCCGAGGTCCGGTCGCCCCGGTTGACCACTCGAAAGAGTATCCGAGGGTACCTCCTTGAACTAATGCCTCCGCAATTCCATTGCTATCTCCAAAACAGGTGATATCCTGTTTCATTACATCTCCTGCCAAATCCGGTGGCTGCTGTAAATCAGCTGTAACTTCTGCCATACAGCCGTTATTATCCATTGCCAACAGGGTATAGTTTCCAACTCCCAATTCTGAAAATAGCGGAGAAGCTACGAAAGTTTGTCCTCCATTTCTTGAATAAGTATAAGGAGCAGTCCCCCCACTTGCTGCAATCTCGATGCTTCCAGAAGGAACATCAAAACACAATAGATCTATAGCCTCCACCAAAGAAGCTACGACTTCAGTAGGTTCTGTGAGTATAATGTTCAAGCTATCTATACACCCATTATCATCCCGGAGGTAATAGTCATAAGATCCCGCAGGGAGGTTTCTAAAACTATCCTGCTGAATGAAGTTGATGTTATCAAAAGAGAATTCGTAAGGCTGAGTTCCTCCACTTGCATTTAAATCTACTTCTCCTGAACTTTCTCCAAAACATAAGACATCTCTTCCCTGTCCCCCAAATTGAAGTGGTAAGGGCTCAAGGATGTCAACCGAAAGGTCAGCTGTACAAGCATTATTATCTCTTACCATCAGAGTATATGTTCCTGCATTGAGGTTTTCAAAGAGTTCACTTGTACCCAAGGTTCCTCCATTGATATTATACTCATAAGGACTTGTTCCACCACTGGCATTCAGTCTGATGGAGCCATTATTATTTCCATTACAGTCTATATCTTCTTTTAGTCCCAGGTCAAGAATCAGGGAATCCGGTTCTGATATTTCTACAGAGATGGTAAACTCACAATTGTTGGCATCAACTAAGCGAATCGTATAAATACCCGCTACCAGATTAGGGAAGCTTGTAGCTGTTCCCAGAGGTCCTCCATTGATTGCATATTGATATCCAGGAATACCTCCACCAGCAACTACACTGATGAATCCATCATTTCCACCAAAACAACTTACTTGCCTCAAAGAGTCAACTTGTAGGAATGGATCTGCGATGTCCTGAATGATAGCAGAAATCGTATCAGTACATCCGCGACTATCCTGGACCCAACCTAAATAAGCGCCCGGAGGTAAACCGATAAAGGTACTATCAGCTGTATAGATCATGCCATCCAAAGAGAAAGTATATGGACCTACTCCTCCACTACCTCCCAGCGTAATTTCTCCGGCTGAAGTAATACAATCTGTATTGATCCGATTGACCAGAACACCCAGTACAGGAAAGGCAGGCTCTGTAAGCACAACCGGACCGAAGTTGGCAATACAATCATTGGCATCTCTGGCCTGGAAAGTATAGGAACCTGCTCCCAGATTCATAAATACACCAGAAGAAAACCAGGTGGTTCCGTCAAGGCTATACTCATAATCAGGAGTTCCTCCGCTTGCTGCAATTTCGATCATCCCACTAAAATCTCCTGTACAGGCGATATCCATGGAATCTATCAGTGATATAACTACAGGTGCCGGTTCAGCAACAGTAGTAACAATAGTATCTCTACAATTAGCCTGATCAGATACAAATAAGGTATACGTACCAGCAGGCAGATTATCTATTCTTTGGGAAGTGGCTCCACCGGGTTGCCAGGTATAGCTTGGGTTTCCGCCGCCTCCACTCAATACTGCCGTTACGGCTCCATCTGATCCACCTGTACAACTCACATCAACCACAGAAGTAGTCGCAAATAAAGGATCAAATACAGTAACCGTGACAAACTGGGTATCAGAAGAACAGGTATTATCTGCTATTACTCTATAGGTAGTTGTTGCAACTGGACTTGCAATAGGATTTGCGATATTAGGATCGCTAAGCCCGATGACAGGATTCCATCGATAAATAGCTTGCCCAACATTTGAGCCTGTAGCCTGAAGTTGGACAGAATCACCTTCGCAAATGCTTTCATCGGCAATAGGCGCCAATTGTGGCAATGAATCCACAATTACCAAGACAGAGTCTGTAAAATCACAGGTCAGGGTAGAGGCTGTGACAAAATACATGGTTGTCTGTGTTGGAGAAACGGTTGGGTTTCTCAAGGTTGGATCATTGATAGCACCCAGAGGTTCCCAGGAGAAAGTTACAGGTACGGGAGGGCCATTCAAACGGAAAGTTGCCTGTAATTGAGCTGAATCCCCTAAACATAATCTCAGGGAATCTGTGTCAACCTCCAGCGTACCCTCAGAGGTAATTTCGAAAGGCTCAATAATTGGACATCCAAATGCAGGTGTATAAGTAACTGTATAAGTAGCTGAGCTATCTACTGATGCAATAGGATTTCTGATATTGGGATTTGAAAGGCCGGTAGTAGGCGACCAACTATAGGTTCCTCCCGTATTAGGAATAGAACTGGTCAGCTGAATATTTTGTGTAGTGACCGGACAAATCTTTCTTTCCTGTGTGGGAAGTACTTCGCCCTCCTGAACAATGATATTTGCACCAATGACCAATTTAGCTGTTAAGGGACATCCATCATCTTCTACCGTGGATGTAAAGAAGTAGTTGCCCAAGTCCGCAATTGTTGTCGGCCAACTGAAATTGATCCGAAGAGGATTTGTTCCTGCAACTGTTATAGTAGCTCCAGGTATAGCCTGAGCGATCGAAGAGGTGAACGTCAGGATATTGAACTGGTCCGGGTCAGTAGCAACCAGGTCAAATTCAAGGGTACTACCTGCGCAAACAGAGAAGGTATTTCCATTGTATTGTCCTCCACTAATATTGAAAGGAGGAGTAATGGTTGGTGCCTGATTGAAACAATTGATCACAACCATCTGAAGGTCGCGCATCGTTGTACCAATCAAAATTCCTTTTCGGTATTCTTTCACCAATAGCGCCACAATTCCTTGCTGTAATCCATTAGGGGTAAAGGAAATTTGGCCCGATTGGGTATTGAAGTTGAAATTATTAACAGGGGCGGTCGCCATGGGTACTGTCGCACTAAAACCGGGCTGATAAGGAATAATTGTCGGAACCCCAAAAATATAGTCATAGGGGTCGATCAATTCGAAAGCCAGCGAATCGCCATCTGGATCTACTGCACCATTGTTGTAAAAGAATAGCTCACCATCACACAGATAAGGCACTGGAGGTACAGTGAACGTAGGAGAACTATTGCAGGTAACGCTAGAGTTGTCAAGGAAGGACTCGATGTACATCCTTGTATTGGTATTGATCACAGAGTTTGTGATCGCAAAGTTTCTACAACATAATTGCCAGCTAATCTGCCAGTCTGTACACTGCTGAGGGAAAGTATAAATAAAAGAATATTTATGTTCTTCCACCCCGGGAAGTGGACCGCCATTACAAGTACTCAAAGGTTGCTGAGCCGGACAAAGTGGAGAAAGTTCTACAATACTTACTCGGTTAGCTCTGGAGATAAAATTTGGGACCCCACAACTGGCCGACTGAATTTCAATATTTTGAGTCGGTGTTAAGGCAGACCCCACACAGTCCCTATAGATAGTCAAGGTAATTTCATACGTATCTCCACCCAAACAGCGGTATGTAAGATCAGAGCCCATTGCGTGCGTAGCACGTGCCTTATTGGACGTGATCAAGAGAATAATCAGACCTAAAGAGAGGGTACGGATGATACGATACAGAACTGTAGAGTTACCGTGCATAGATTAATTTATTAGCTGCGCAGACCTATTTCTTATTTAATTACATGTAATTTTCTTCTTTGAATGGATAATTTCCTCAAAAAGAAAATAAACGACTTTTAAATTAATAAGAAATAACGTACCACATGAAAAATGAAGAGCTAATGGTATCCCTGGAATGTAAGAATGCAAGAAGGATTGTCAAGAAAGAAACTCGAACAATTATTAAAGCAACATTTTTCTATTTTCCTGGCATCAATACTATTTTTCCCATGTACCGTTCTTCCCTAATCAAAACATCATAAAAATACACTCCAGGGGGCAGGTGAGAAATATCCATCTCCGGGTTAGATCCGTTGAAGGGCCAGGCTATGTGATATAACCTCTGCCAGGAGGCATTTAATACGATAAACTCTATTTTATCATTTTCCTCCGCAACCACATCCAGCCTAAATTTGCCGTTAGAAGGGTTGGGATAAACTTTCACAAACTCACCGATATTCAGGCCAGCTGTAATCGTTTCAGAAAAAATCTCGAGTTCGTCATTGTGAACTACTTTTACGTAGTATCTCACAGGATCGTCTGTATTGGGTATATCCGTATAGTTATAGCTAGTTTCGGTTTCGCTTTCGCCCGCAGCAGGAAGTTCCTCCAGCTTCTCTTCATTTCCATTCACATCCACGCGATAGATTTCAATTAGTTTGGTATTTACCTCTTTGCTTAAGGTCCAATTCAATTCTACACTCCCGAGATTTTGGGTGTAAAGGAAGCTCTTGAAAGCAACCGGATAAGCAGCGCCATATCCCAGGCCTTCCCCCCCACTTCCGATGCCTCCATAGCCAAGTTCTTCAACCAAGAAACTAGCAGATCTGTAGGTACCATGATCGACCCACTTCCAATTTTCCTCAGAAGCTTCAGGACCTTTTCGATAGGCTTTGAAATCATCAGCACCAACAGAAGTGTGTCCTTCCTCAGGATTTGCATTCGCGCCAGGTCTAATTGTAAAAATGGATAAACTACGGTCATCCTCCATTTTACGCTCATCCTCAAGACTCAAATTGAGATCTTCGAAATCCTTAGCCGAATAATAACTTCTAACTTCCAAAGGACTCGTAGGAACATGCTTGGTATCAATATGGAAATATCTACTCCCTACAAACCAGCCGTGCATATTCTCTGCATAATCTACCTCAGTCATGTCGTATGCTTTAGTACCATGATCAGGAGCTATCGTAACTCTAACCTGTTCTGGAATAAGTTCTACTCCGACGGCTTCTGGATTTTTGATGGAAAGCAATAAAAGATCTTCAGATGTCTGCGGTTGATCAGCTGCCCTTTTTATAAAATGCGCCCATCCGTCTGAGGATGCGCAAACATCGCTAGCAACGTAACTACCGGGTTCATCAGGAATATTTTCTGGAAGAATACATAAACGCTGAGATTTGATAGCATCCATGCAAATATTATCCAGATAGAAATTCTGGCTAAAATCAGATTCTAGAACGACATCGAATACAATTCTGATCACCTTCCCTGCAAAATCATCCAAATTGATATTTTCGGTCCTCCAATCTCCACAGGAAGAAGGTTCCCATGCCAAAATAAAAGGATCATAAGGTGAGGAAGAGGTCTGAAGGGCAACCTGATTTTTGAAATACATCAAATTATATGCATTCCCACAGTCATCAATAGCCCATACCCTGAGTGCCAGAGGTTTTTCTCTCCGATATTCTTTAAAGGCAACATCAAAATTCAGAAATGCAGCTTCATATCCGGTCAAATCAAATTGGGGACCAATGAAAAAATCACGGGTTCCACTTACCGATGCTACTGGACCTGAACCGTTATTCCATAATCCATTGGTATTGTATCTTAAACTATTGCCACCAGCATTTGAACAAGCAGATCCATCAAAAGAGTCAAAACCAATGATCCCATCCAAATCGCCCGGCAACCAATCTTCAATAACTGTTGGGTCCTCAAAATCCATACAATATGGGAAATCGCTTATTACTGGACCATGGTTGGCATTTATAAAATTCATAATCCAGAAGTTATCCCGCTCATCCTGATCTGCACTTCCATTTACCTCCTCAATTACAATTCTCAGATCATTTCTTCCCACTATGGGACTAGAAGGATTGAGGGTTACGCCCAGGGTATCACCCGCTGGCAAATTTCCGGTCCATGTATAAGAACCAATACTAACATTATTTAGAAAAGCATTGAATACGATAGAACCTATCACATTGCTTCCTGTATTAGCTACTTTGACCCGTGGGCTTAAATTTACTTCACAAGAGATATCTCCGGGATTTTCAACTCCAATCAATGCTGCATTTGTTATACTCAGGTCGCATCCATTGGAACTAAGAAGGCTGGAACGAACCCCTAATAAGGTAATCCGCATCCGATCTTTTTGCCCGGCTGTGAATGTATTGCGACATCCTGATTCGGCATTGTCCATGTAGTTTTCATACATATCCTGGACATCGGTAGAAAAGGGATTGTTTGCACTCTGATCATCAAGATCGGTCGTACAAGAGTTCATCCTTTCATTTGCAAAACAGGAAGCCGCATGTGGATCTGAATCTGGAGGGGTATCACAGATTTTATCTCCGTCCAATAAGCAATTGTTATTGGTACAGGGAGGCTTGGGACCTGGAGGATCATAGTAGGTATCAAGCAGGTTGAGGTAATGCCCAATTTCATGCGCAACATAAGCGGCATCTTCAGACGCTCCTCCGACTACACTGGAAATCACGACTGGTCCATCATAGGTTTCCCCATGTGCCGCTGCACTATAGGAATATCCTGTGAGACCACATTCGGCATTAAGCCCACTTGCGCTTGTACAAATACTATTTACGATCCACAGATTGAGGTAATCATTTGAATTCCAAAAACTCAAAGATTTCAGACATTCATCCTGATTAATAATCTGTCCAGGACAGGCATCATCCCGTTTCAGGTCACTCAGATCTGTAGGTGTGCGGGTAATTCCAGTAGTAGGATTTCCCTGGGGATCAAATTCCGCCAGACAGAATTGAATTTCTGTATCTACACTGGGGATACCTGCATTGGTATATTGGGGAGAACCCCCAAAAGTCGAAGAGTTTGAAAAGAGCTCATTCAGGTCCGCAATGGCCTGAACTACCCTGTCGTCTGTAATGTTGGAACTGGAATTATTGGGTGCGGTGTCGCTAGGTTTATGCATAATATGCACGACGACAGGTATGGTTAAGACACCACGTCCGGAAATATTCTCACCATCCATTCCGCTCAACTTCTTACGATAGATATAAGCCTCTATCTGGTCGACACGCTGTTGGTAAGATATATCCTCAAGATACCGACGCGTATGAATATCATTCAAGTCAGCATCTTGAGCAAGGAGAGAAGTCTGCCAGGACATACAGAAGATGGCCAGAACATATAGTGTTCTGAGAAAACCAATCATAGGGAATTTCCTAAATTTTTTACGATCAATCATCCTGGTGTACATTTCAACTATAGAAATGGTCCAGGATTACAAAAGCATTCTGTACGAAATACGAAAGGTTGAAAAGGCAGAAGCCACAAGATCAAAAATCGGGCCGTATTTTCCAAAGAAAACGTAATTGATCTAATAAAATTATATATGGCTTAAAAGGTAAGATTTTCCCCAAAAAAGAATAGGGAGCGGCTCAAAAAGAGCCGTCCCTACAGCACAACCATGAAAACACAATATCTTAAAATCCCGAAGGATGTATTTTCTTATTTTGGTGAAGTCCGAAGACTTATATTAACCACGAATTTAATAAAACTCTGTGTTATAACGCAAATTTAATACAAGTATTTAAAAATGCCAGAACTTTATTCAAGTTATTTAAACAAGTAGCTAAAAAGTATCGTTTAAGAACTTCCGATGACTAAAGATATTAACTATTAGTCATAATGCAATAGAAAAACCTAAGTTTTTATAGATTTTGAATAATTATTCAAAATATTTTCCATTTTCCTATCTACTTATAAGAACGAATGCATAAGTCATTGGTTTAAAAAAAATCTAAAAAAAACCACTTTGTCGGTAGCCGGACAAATTTAGCAAACGAAAAACCCGCCTAAACACCTACCATAAGCAATTGATATTCAACAAATTAATCTCGCGCATTATTTTCATGCTCATTTCTTTGCATTTCGCGAAATATATGCTGCAAGCATAATATTTTACTTTAGCATACTTATAGATTTTAGCATATATAAAGAGCTGATGAGTCCCATATTTTTAGGAATTTCAAACATTTGATTTCTTCATCCTTGTCCTCAGCTTTCTTATCTTTGGCAAAGGATTATATTTTCTTTGGTTTGGAAGAAATGAATAACAAAGAATCAAAAGGACTCGATAAACTTGTGATCATAGGAGATCGCATTCTTATAAAACCTCGTTCTGCTCAGGAAAAAACAGAAACTGGTCTATACCTTCCTCCGGGCGTGTTGGAAAAGGAGAAAGTTCGTAGCGGATACGTAATGAAGGTTGGCCCTGGCTACCCTATTCCAGTTCCCACAGAAGACGAAGCCTGGAAAGCCATTGAGGACCCCACCAAGTATATACCGCTTCAGGCAAAAGAAGGTGATCTGGCTATCTTCTTACAAAAAGGAGCTTATGAGGTCGTCTATGAAGGGGAAAAGTACTATATAGTATCCCAGAACTCAATATTGATGCTAGAGCGCGACGAATCTCTCTTTTCCTAAAAAAAATTGCGTTTAGCTAAAAAATACGCAACACATACTAATAAAAATAACATAATTGCAGATTTTTGCTAGGAATTATGGATTTTATTTCTTTATTTGCACAAGTAGTTAGCATTTTGGGTAAATGTCCCCGCTACTTTTGTTATTTATTTATAGGGGTTAGCCTCATTGCCTGTGAGGAAAAGAGCCCCGAGACAAAAGTTCCCACGGAAAAGGCGGATGTAATTCTTCATACCGATCTTGGGGATATCCATGTGAAACTATTTGACGAAACTCCCAGGCATAAAGCCAATTTTTTGAAATTGGCAAGGAGAGGGTTCTTTGATAGTCTTAGTTTTAATAGAATCATCTATGATTTTATGATCCAAAGTGGTGATCCCAGGTACCGAAATGGAGGAATAGACACCTCACAGGAGGCAGGTCCCGGGTATGAGCTCGAAGCTGAATTCAGAGAAGAGTTTGTACACACCCGAGGCATGATCGGTGCAGCAAGGAAACCTGATGAGGAGAATGAAGAACGAAAATCTGCAGGCAGTCAGTTTTACATCGTTACGGGAAAAACAGTGAAGGCTGCGGTACTAGATACGATGGAGACAGTGGGAACAGGATTTAGAAGAGGAAACCTTTATACTAAATTCCAGCAAAGTCTTGCGGACAGCAGTTTCTCAGGAAGTTTTCAGGACTTTCTCCAAAAGGAGGATTTTACGGATTTCTCCTACCCCATCAAACAAAAGCAATTGTACATGCAATTGGGAGGAGCACCTCATTTGGATTTCACCTACACCCTTTTTGGGAAAGTACTTGAGGGAATGGACATAGTTATGGATATCTCAAAGATGCCCACCAATTCTTATAATGTACCTAAGGATACAATCAGAATATTATCTGCTGAAGTATTATAATAAGGCAGTAATTATATGAAGCACCTGAGAGGATTTTATATGAATCCTTGCTACCAGAAAACACAAAGATCTGATAAGATTCAGATCTAAATGAAATTTCAACCATTTTCAACCTAATCAGTTTTCAACCCTTTTAACAGCAAAGCAATGGCGCAAAATGCAATGTCAGATAAGCTGAAATCGCTCCAGATGACCGTAGATAAGCTAGAAAAAACTTACGGCAAAGGAGTAGTAATGAAACTTAGCGATGATCCCATCGTGGATGTCGCTGCACTCTCTACAGGTTCTCTCAACCTGGATATCGCTCTCGGTATAGGCGGGATACCCCGTGGACGGATCGTAGAAATTTATGGACCAGAATCTTCCGGTAAGACAACTTTGGCTATGCATATGATTGCTGAGGCCCAAAAGAATGGGGGTCTTGCCGCATTTATAGATGCTGAGCATGCCTTTGATCGTTCCTATGCAGAAAAGCTCGGAATTGATACAGAAAACCTCTACGTTTCTCAGCCTGATTATGGAGAGCAAGCGCTTGAAATTACCGAATACCTTATTCGCTCCAGCGCAATTGACATCATCGTTATCGACTCAGTAGCTGCTCTTACTCCAAAAGCAGAGATTGAAGGAGAAATGGGAGAGTCAAAAATGGGACTTCAGGCTCGTTTGATGTCTCAGGCATTGAGAAAATTGACTGCAGCTATCTCTAAAACCAACTGTGTATGTATTTTCATCAACCAGCTGAGGGAGAAAATCGGGGTTATGTTTGGAAACCCTGAAACCACTACCGGCGGTAATGCACTTAAATTCTACTCATCTGTAAGACTTGACATCAGAAGAATCGCCCAAATCAAAGATGGTACAGACAGCATCGGAAACCGGGTAAAAGTAAAGGTTGTCAAGAACAAAGTTTCTCCTCCTTTCCGTATAGCTGAATTTGACATCATGTTTGGCAAAGGAGTTTCACATGAAGGAGAAGTACTTGACCTTGCTGTTGAGCTCGACATTGTAGGAAAAGCAGGCTCCTGGTTTAGCTACGATGGAAGTAAGCTCGGACAAGGTAGAGATAAGGTAAAAGATATTCTCGGTGATAATCCAGAACTTATGGAAGAGATCAAGCACAAGGTATTAGTTGCTAAAGGTCTTAGAGAAGATACACCAAAGAAAAAAGCTTCCAAAAAGAAAGAAGCTGAAGCTGGCTCCTAATGATATTTGATAGGGTTGAATTTGAACTTATGAGTTGAAAGATCAGCGCTGCAGGAGTACAAGCTAATTTTGGATAAGTATATAATCCGAATTTATTTGATATTTAAACATGAGTCATTTCGTTTATTTGAGGTGGCTCATGTTTTTTATATGGATTTAATGCGAAAATTCTAAGTCATTTAATCATACTTATTTCCCATAGTCCAATCTTTTTCTCAAATCCTCTAACAGACTTAGGAACTCTACCTTCCCCTTTACTTTTAGAAAATTAAGCAAAGTACATTAAGCCTAAAGTTTAGGTAAATGAGAAACTTAAAATATAGATGGAGCCAAAAGGTATTTAGGAATATTTAGTTGAGATCACCCGGACTCTGCTAGCCTTGCCATCCAGGTTTTAAATATATATTCACCCCACTTCCAGCCAAACATTCCTTGTCATAGCTATTTGCCCCTCCATCCTGGATAAGACACTTCTTACGAGGCATTCCGATTTGCTGTTGCAGGTAATCAACGATGACCTGCCCCCTACATACTCCTAAATAAGGTTTTACTTTTAGCTCTTTTTCACAGCTGAAGATTTGTATAACCAGCAAATTATCCTTCACTAATCCAGGGGTAGTGTTTATCATCTTAGCAAGAAGCCGCAACTCCTCTTTACTTTCATCGAGGAGTTCAAGTGAGTATTTTCTAAATTTCAGAATCTTCTGATCTCCAAAGACAATTTTGGCTTCATTGTAGCCGATTTCCTGAGCCTTTAGCTCTATCGGTTGTACCAAGAATAACAAGGGGAATATCAATCCGTAGAGAAAGCTAGGATTTTGGAGTTTCCGGCGCATCATTTGGATCTGCTTGAGATTCGGATTCAAGGTCAGAGAATGATCTCCTCATTTTAGTATCTGCATCCATATTTTCGAGCTTGTAGTAGTCCATCACCCCCAGATTACCCATCCTAAAAGCTTCAGCAATTGCCAAAGGCACCTGGGACTCAGCTTCTATGAGTTTCGCTCTCATCTCCTGAACACGTGCTTTGTAGTATTGCTCCTCTGCCACAGCATCTGCACGTTTCTCCTCCGCTTTAGCTCTTGCAACCTGGAGATCCGCATCCGCCTCTTCTGCCTTCAGTTTTGCACCAATACTACGACCAATATCAATATCTGCTATATCAATAGACAGAACCTGATAAGCTGTACCGGCTGTAAATCCCTGATTCATGATATATTCAGAAATAACTGTAGGATCTTCCAGGATATCCTCATGAGATTCCGCAGAACCAATAGCTGCAACAATTCCCTGACCAACACGCGCCACCACCGTTTCTTCTCCAGCACCACCCACCAGTTTGTTGAGCTGAGCTCTAACAGTAATCCGGCTTTTCACAATTAGCTGAATCCCATCTTTTGCTACAGCTTCTACAGCAGGAGAATCAATTACCTTAGGGTTTACAGAATCCTTTACAGCTTCCAAAACGTCACGACCTGCAAGGTCGATGGCAGTTGCCTGCTCAAAGGTAAGGGGGATACCTGCAAACTTTGCAGATATCAAGGCATCAATAACGAGATTAATATTTCCTTTGGCCAGGTAGTGGGCCTCCAGAGAGTTGAAGCGAACGTCACTTAGGTTTGCTTTATTCGCTTTTATCAGTTCATCAACGATTGCTTTCGGTTGAACCCTACGCAGTCTCATCCCTATCAACTGAGAAATCCCTATCCGTACCCCAGAGAATTGCGCAGTTATCCATAGCCCCACAGGAACGAAATATAAGAGGGCTAATAAGGCAATTCCAGCTATAATAGCTAGCCCCCAGAGGATGTTGGTAGTTGTATTTAATAACAAAATGTCCATTATCCTTAATTTTCAACAAATTACAGATTTTTTTTCTATTAAAGGGAAAGTCCGAAATATAATTACACTCCCTATTAAGGGTATTCTCAAGCAACTCCTTAAATGTTTCGTTTTGAAGAAATAAAGGATAAATAAAAATGCCTGATCCGTAATGGGATCAGACATTCAAGCATAAATCATAAATTTTTAAAAATCTCAAGGGGGAATCATCTCCTCCGAGGAGTACCCTAGTTTTTCATTAGATCAAGGGTTTTGTCAAGCACTTTGATTGCTGCATCATACTCTGGTCCTTTGATACCACGAAGTACTTGCTCTGCAACATCATGCGTGGAGTTGACCAAGTCATTTAGCAATGCTTGCCCTTTAGGAGTAGGTTTAATATAAATCACCCTTCTATCCTCCTTGGAACTTTTTCTTTTAACCAGTCGATTTTTTTCGAGTTTATCGATGGTACTAGTCAGTGTACTCAGTTTGATCTTAAAGTAATCTCCGACCTCTTTCATTTTCTTTTGTTCGTGTTCCTCCAGAAAACGAATGATATCGACTTCGAGTTCACCAACCTTATAACGGTTAAGAATGTCAAGGCGCTGGTTGTTAAAGGCTAGGACCAGCTCTTTCAGCGTGCGCTCCAAACGGATTGCGCTCGGCTCTGAAAACAATTTACTCACAGTATTCATTAGGATTAAACTTATTCAATTACAGCTTATGTTTCCAACGACATGTGCTTTCCTGGTTGATATTCTTAGGTTGTTTTACTTAGGTTGATTTATCCGTACGTAGGATATAATTGTTTGCCGAATTTTCTATTATCAAAACAAATATCGTTCAAAAATTCCTAATTGCCAAAATAATTGTAAATTTATATTTATATAATATACCAATTGATGGATTATTTTGTTTATTTTCAATTCCCAAATAGCGTAACATGTTCTTCCTTACAAACTATACAATTACAATATTCTTATTTATGTTATGAAAAATAACTACAACGCAAAAAACCAGCTTATTCAAGCCAGTCATTATTGGGATAAAATTTGAGTAGATACCTTGTGCCTTCCTCTAAATAGTTGTCTATCAATGAACTAAATAATTGAATAATAATTTAATCTAAAATATTTAACGCATTTTCATATACTACATATTTTCGTAATATATTTTATTCAAAAAAGAATAAATTATTCAATTCAACGTCATAAATATACCAAAATTCTTCTAAATATACATTGCCGAATATTATCCACACTTAAAAGGAACGCATTATTGGCCATGAAAATACGCAAAACATAGCTTCTCTGGCCTATATGCGATAAGGGTGAGGAAGAATATATAGGTGGGAAATAGTAATTTGCAGCTAAAAGAAATAGAAGGTTGATCTATAAAAGATATTACTCCAGTTCGTACTTCAAGTCTTGCATACTTTTCAAGCAAGTTTCAAAATCAGCAATATTCTTATCACTCCAATTTTCAGTCATACGGGAAGCAATCAATTTCAAATCTTCCTGATATTGTTGATAAAGCCGCTTGCCTTTAGCAGTCACTTTTAACTTTACAATCCGACGATCTGTTCTTGAATAATTTCTCTTTAGGATTCCTTTTTGCTCAGATTTGTCTATTGCATTTGTGAGGGTGGAGAGTTTCATTCTGAAATACTCAGCGATTTCTTTCATTTTCTCTACCCCCACAATCTCCAGAAATATAATAAGATCCATTTCGAATGCATTGATCTTATATTTCTTTTCAATGAAGGATTTGCGATTTCTAAAAATTTGATGAAGTAGACTTAAACTGCTTTCGAGCGTATGATTGTTCACGGCTTTTTAATTCAAAGGATTGTAGGCTTATCAGGACTAGAAGCCTCCAGATAATTTTATTGATTCTTCAAGGCGCTTGGTACCTTCTATAAAAACGCTGAGTTGATCTTCATTCAATACCTTTCTCATTTGAGATGAGATTTCTTTTAAATAGGTAAAATAGTTATCACAAAGTCTTTTACCTTTCTCGGTCAGCTGAAGGTATACCACCCGTCGGTCCTGGGTAGAGTTTTGTCTCTTGACGTAACGCGCTTGCTCTATTTTATCCACCATACTGGTCAGGGTACTTAGTTTAATTTGAAATCTGTCTCCCAGATCTCTCATTCTCTGATCTTTGTTTTTCAACAAATGCAGGATAATATTAAACTCATCAGGCTTGAGTTTATACCTCTTACGTACAAAGTCCTGTTGATGCCAATGAACAGTTCTAAGTCTAAGCAAACTTTCCTCAAATGAAGGAGCATCCCACGCCGGATTATTGACCTGCCTTTCCATAGTCAGGAGTAAATGATTTGGTTCGAAAATTATATAATGTGATATACACAATATTACGATTTACGCCATATATTTTCAAATAGTCTCCTTACCGAAAGAAATCAGACCACCCTGACATAAATAGCTATAATTATTTCCAAAATTGAATATTCCAGTTCATTCCTCACCTAATTCCATCAAATCAAAACCCGATTTCCCCAAGCAAGGCACTCATATATAATCAACTCATCATCAATATTTTAATTCTATTTTGCAATGATAAATACAGCATATTTACGGGAATAAAGCTAATCATACCTTCCGTATTCGTATATTTCAATTTATAATATTATACACATACATATACATTCCGGAGAGCAGGAAAGGCGCCGATAGATCCTATCAAAAATGAAGTAAAAAAAATGAACTATTTTGGAAGGCTGTTTTGTTAAAACTAAGGATAAAACAAAAAGACAAAATCCAGATAATTCGCAAGAAAAATTCTTTTCGAAGAATTGAAGAAAAATGAAAATGAGAGAAAAAATATAGCCTCATTTACTCTGAAGGCTTAATATAAATCTTGAAAAAGCCGGATAGCCCATCTTACAGACCCAATTAAGATTAAAAAACGAGTGGCCTATTTTTTGGAACTCTGTTTAAGGCTTTTTTACAAATTTTGCCTTTCCACAAAAAAAATCATGGAAAACCGGTATTTCACCTAAAAAATACCGTCAAAAGGTCCTCCTTTGGCTGCTAATTGATCTACTTTACGGCTGATTTTGGGATCTTCGACCAAGGGTGGAGCATGATGAGGCTTAATCCGGGCATCAATAATAAGCGTATGATCGCAGCCCCAATGTTTATGTATAAAGGATTGATTTACACCATAAATATCGTGAGAAGGATTGGAACGAGTAAAACAAACCCAAAGGAAGTTATTGAGCTTTGCAGCCGTAAACTCACTATCATCTACGACTATTAGCAGAGGTACTCCTTCCATTTCTCCCGTATTAGCCAAGTGATTTTCCAGATTTTTCATTTCCTTTTCTGCATCTTCATAATTACTGAATACCGGAGATTTAACCGCAAGTATACCTGGCATTACAATCCGTGGATCGGAAAAAGAGGCAGGCAAACTAAAGTTCTGCGGGAGCTCTTTCGCCAGTTCTCTTGATTTTTCCCCTGCAGCTGCTATCACCAGTTTAGATCCCTGATTTAAACCCGTCCCGGAATAATCAAGGGTATCCATGGTAGTTTGGGTTTGAAAGTGAAGGTCTCTCCGAAGATCAATTCTTTCGAGTATATGCTGGAGAAAAGCAGGAATATCATGAATGTCCAGTTCAGGTTTATCTTCTTTAGCAGCTATCAATAAATATTTTGCCAAAGAGGCCTGTCCAAACCCAAGGACAGCATTTGCTACCGTTAGGATTTCCTGAGGTTGACGCTTTTTATAAGGTACATATCTTTCATGTCCTATTGCCAAAAGAAGGGGATGAACTCCTGCGGCATCAACCGCATGCATTGCTGAAAGGCCCGGCACAGAAACCGGCACCATAGCCTCAGTAACCTCATGAATTAAGGCACCAAAACTGGTATCTTCCTGTGGAGGTCTCCCTACTACCGTAAAAGGCCAAATAGCATCTTTCCTATGATAAACGGCATCTACTTTCATCAAGGGAAAGTCATGCTTAAGGCTATAGTATCCCAGGTGGTCTCCAAAAGGTCCTTCCCCTTTGGTTTCAGAGGGATCAATACTCCCCACTATACAGAAGTCTGCATCGGAGGAAAGGGTATGCCCATTCTTGCGGGTATAACGGAAATTCCTGCCGGCAAACATACCGGAAAACATGAGTTCTGACAGACCTTCAGGAAGCGGCATCACAGCACCAAATGTGTGGGCAGGAGGTCCTCCAACAAATATGCTCACTTTCAGTCTTTCTCCTTTGTTAGCAGCTCGACTATGATGAACCCCTATTCCACGATGAATCTGATAATGTAGGCCTAGCTCTTCATTCGGGATAAACTCATTTCCGGAAATCTGGATCCTGTACATCCCCACATTCGACTTCATCACACCTGGAGCCTCAGGATCCTCCGTATATACCTGAGGTAAGGTTATATAAGCACCTCCATCCATGGGCCAGGAATGCAATTGGGGTAATTTATCCAGCTGGGTTTGCCCATATAAAACAGGAGCTTTAAACCAGGATTTCATGGGGAGTGCTTTGCTGGCAGCCAGTCCAATTCCCGGTAAGGCCCAGGGGTAGGCTAGCAGGCTTTTAGGATCAGCTTTTGCAGCAACAATTTTTTTCACCTGCTTAATCGTGGACCTGAAGATGAAGTTAGACCTTTCTACCGTACCAAAAAGATTACAGGCCGCCGGGAATGGGCTTCCTTTTACATTCTCGAAAAGTACAGCAGGTCCACGAACTTCATACAGCCTACGCTGTATTTCTGCCATTTCCAGATAGGGATCAATTTCCTCTTTTATTCGCACCAAGTGACCATTTTTTTCCAGATCATTGACGCATGATTTAAGACTTTTGTACTTCAAGATTCACAATTGTATGGTATTTATTAAGCTTAACTAATACTTCGCTTTTCTGGTTTGAAAAAATTTCCCACACTGCTCAAACAGGAATTTTAGCTATGCATGTAAAAAGGTAGAAATTTATTGATTTTGAGGCAATTTAGGCATGTTTTGTGTATGGGAATAATAGGGAAATTAAATTCTTTCAAATATTTGATATATCTAAAATATCTAACAATATTTGTGAAGGGGTATTTGATCACCTTTGTTTTAACCCAAATCCATTCAAACACGATTGATATGACTTGAAGGCATATGTGCCTCCAGGCTTACTTGTTTCCGGTTTTATCAGCCGGATCATTTGGCGTTAAAATAGTTCTTACATGACCTTTTATACTCTACCTAGTTTATTCAGAACCAAGCTCCAAATTTCCAGTTCCGTTCCAATAAGGTCCAGCCTCAAGCTAAGCCTTATATTTCTGGGTTTATTTGGGTTTATGTTTCCAAACGCGTCTTATTCCCAATGCAATAATATTAGCAATGCAGGATATATATCCGGGAATCAAGCGAAATGTGGAAGCTATAATCCTACCTGGATTTCCAATTCCAATAGCGCCTATGGAGGCTCAGGAGGAAATATCATATACCAATGGCAATCCAGAACTTCTGGAGGTTCGTGGACCAACATAAGCGGAGCCACAAACCGGGGATACAATCCCGGAACCATTCTCGAAACCACTGAGTATAGAAGGAGAGCAAAAAGATCTACCTGTACTAGCTGGTATTCTAGTAACGTGATTACTAAAACTGTCAATCCTTATCCCGGCGCCACAGCATCAGGAGGAGGAATTATCACATGTATTGTGGACAGTGTGCAACTCATGGGTAGTTCTCCTACTGCAGGTGTTACCTATTCATGGACAGGTCCCTGGAACTATTCTTCAAATCAGCAAAACCCCTACACCTGGCACGAAGGCACTTTTGTGCTCACGGTAACTGACCCTCGCACGGGTTGCCAGTCCAGTGATCAAATCGGGGTATTAGAATTAAAGAAAGACCCAACGGTCGAAGCTCATGGAGGTCATGTATCTTGTGCTTCAGGCCCTGCACATCTTTCAGCTGTAGTTACACCTGCTTCAGTTCTATACCACTGGACAGGTCCAAATGGATTCTCTTCTACTTTGCCCGGTCCTTCAGCAACAGATCCAGGTATCTATACCCTGGTGATCACAGACACAACCAATGGATGTACCGCATCAGATACAGCTTTAGTAAGTGGAAGTGGAAATAATATCACGGCCATGGCAAATGGCGGTACAATCAGCTGTAGCAATCCTAATGTTCAGTTAAATGGAATAGCTACGGGAACAGGACTTAGATTTAGTTGGAGTGGACCTAATGGATTCAGCTCTACTCAGCAAAATCCTAGCGTTTCTACCGCTGGAGTATATACCCTAAGCGTTACAGACGCTAGCGGTATTTGTAGTGCTTCAGATACAGCCCTGGTTTCAGAAGATACAAATCCTCCGGGCGCTACTGCAAGTGGAGGCAGCCTGAGTTGTAATGCAGGCACCGCCCAGCTTACGGGCTCCTCCAATATATCAGGTGTTAGTTATTCATGGACAGGACCAAATGGGTTTACTTCTAACCAACAAAACCCAAGTGTTTCAGCTAGTGGGGTTTATACCCTTACCGTAAGTAACCCTCAAAATGGATGTACTTCTACTGATACTGCTTTGGTAAGTGGTACAGGTGGAAATGTGGATGCAATTGCAGATGGAGGAACGATCACTTGTATAAATCCAACTGTCCAGCTCTCAGGAAGTAGTACTTCTACTGGAGTGAGCTATAGTTGGACGGGACCAAATGGATTTACTTCCACTCAACAGAATCCCAGTGTCAGTGTAGCAGGAATATATACCCTGACGGTATCGGCTGCTGGAGGTGCATGTACGGGTTCCGACACAGCCCTGGTTAGCGAAGACAATACCCTTCCTGGCGCAGCAGCAAGGGGCGGTAACCTAAATTGTGGAACCGGCAATTTGCAGCTCAACGGAAGTTCTACTACTGCTGGAGTAAGTTATGCATGGATTGGACCTAATGGATTTAGCTCCAGTCAGCAAAATCCTACTGTCAGCCAGGCAGGAACGTATTGGCTTACTGTTACCAATCCTCAAACGGGATGTACTTCTACAGATACAGCAAGAGTACAGGGGTCCGGTGGAAATGTGGATGCATTAGCTAGTGGGGGAACGATCACTTGTACAGTGAGCAATGTTCAACTTAGTGGTTCCAGCACAACAACTGGTGTAACGTACAGTTGGACTGGACCTGGTGGCTTCACTTCAACTCAGCAAAATCCAACGGTATCAACAGCTGGAGTTTATACCTTGACTGTAACAGATGCTACAGGAATTTGCACTGCCTCAGATACAGCCTTGGTAAATGAGGATGCAAATCTCCCCGGAGTTACAGTATCTGGCGGGAATATCACCTGTATTAATAACACGGTCCAATTAGTAGCCAATTCGCAGACTTCAGGAATTACTGTTAGCTGGACTGGTCCGAATGGATTTACTTCCAGTATATCAAACCCAGTAGTAAGTGTAGCAGGAACCTATACAGTTACAGCTACGAATCCTGCCAATGGATGTAGTTCATCTGCTTCAACTACCGTAACTACGGATACTACAGCTCCCGGAGCAACTGCTACTGGAAATGTTATCACATCTTGTATCAATCGTGCGGTTCAGGTAAATGGCAGTTCACCAACTGCTGGAGTTCAGTTTAGCTGGACTGGCCCGAATGGATTTATTTCTACACAGCAAAATCCCCTGGTTGTAGATTCAGGAACCTATGTACTGACAGTTACAAATCCGGTAAACGGCTGTACTTCTACAGCTTCTGCTTCTGTGATCGAGGATACGGCAGAGCCAGGTGCTCTTGCAGTAGGAGGCACGATTAATTGTGATTTCCCGAGCATTACCTTAAATGGTTCTGCAGGAGTTTTTGGGGTAAGTTATGCATGGACCGGCCCAAATGGATTCACTTCAACTGATGAAGATCCTCAAGTCAGCGTGCCCGGTAGTTACATCTTAGTCGTTACAAATACGATAAGTGGTTGTACCTCATCAGATACAGCTATTGTAGATGAAGATCTGACTCCTCCCGGAGCAACAGCTACAGGTGGAAGCCTAACCTGTAACAATCCTAGCATTCAGATCAACGGAAACTCTGCTACCGCAGGGGTCTTATATAGATGGACTGGTCCTAACGGATTTACTTCTTCACAACAAAATCCAAATGTGAATGCACCTGGGACATACACTCTGACAGTTATTGATCCTAATAATGGATGTGAGTCTGTTGCAACGGCACAAGTACTTCAGGATTCTGATGTACCAGATGTAAGTGCGACTGGAGGTGCTATCACTTGCGACAATCCTAGCGTACAGCTAGGAGGCAATTCTACCACAACTGGCGTAACGTATAGCTGGACAGGTCCAAATGGATTTACATCAACTCAGCAAAACCCAACAGTAAATACTGCAGGTTCATATGTTTTGACAGTAACGAATCCAACTAGTGGATGTACGGCTTCTGCAACTGCTACAGTTCTGGATAGCACAGCAGCTCCAGGCGTACAAGTCAGCGGAGGACAACTTACTTGCGTTCAGACAAGTGCTCAAATTGGAGCTAACTCAGGAACGAGTGGTGTTACCTTTAGCTGGACTGGACCTAATGGCTTTACTTCTACAGATCAAAACCCTGTAGTAAATACAGCCGGTGCTTATATAGTTACCGTTACCAACCCAGCTACTGGATGTAGCTCTTCTGCAACAGCAAGCGTAACAGAAGATATTACAGCTCCAAGTATTAGCACAAGCACTGATACAATCACCTGTATAAATACAACAGCACAATTGGGTGGAAGCTCAAATACGGCTGGGGTAAGTTATAGTTGGACAGGACCAAATGGGTTTAGCTCTACAGATCAAAATCCTATTGTTTCTCAGGCTGGGACCTATACCCTAACAGTGACAAATCCTGCAAATGGATGTACGTCTAGTCAGGACGTAACCGTTATTGAAGATATTACAGCACCGGGTGCACAAGCAAATGGAGGCGTTCTCACTTGTACTCAAAATACGGTTCAGCTTCAGGGAAGCTCGTCTACAAACGGTGTAAACTATTTTTGGGCAGGGCCTAATGGATTTACCTCCAGAGCTCAAAACCCAACTGTAAATACTGCAGGAACTTATATTCTAACCATTGTAAATCCTGCGAATGGTTGTATTTCAATCGATACTGCACAAGTAACTGAAGATATCACCCTTCCTGATGCTGCTGCGACTGGAGGCACTTTAACATGCACAGTACAAAGCCTACAGCTCATGGGATCTTCTTCAACCCCAAATGCTGCTTATTCCTGGGCCGGACCGAATGGGTTTACTTCAACCGCTCAGAATCCAACCGCTTCACAAGCTGGCACCTATATCCTGACAGTTACCAATCCTGCGACTGGATGTTCTTCCGTAGCAACTACCAATGTACTGGAAGATATATCCGTACCAGAAGATGTAGAAGCTAGTGTAGTAAATGTAGTATGTGCTGACTCCGTTCAATTGATTGGAGCGACCACTACAGATAGCGTAAGCTTCTCATGGACGGGCCCCAATGGATTTACTTCAAGCGCACAAAGCCCATTTGTTACTGCAAATGGAGTATATACCCTCATCGTAACAGATATCACAAATGGATGTAGCAGTTCTGATACGGCTCAGGTCAATTTTCAGGCTTGTGCCATCATTGGAGATTATGTATTTGATGATGCAAATAGAAACGGGATCCAGGATACCGGAGAAAATGGAATCTCAGGGGTAACGGTTGAGTTGCTTGACGCTAGCGGTACAGTAGTCGATAGCGATGTTACTGATCCTAACGGTCTCTACGAATTCGCAACTCGTGGAGGCGACTATAGCATTAGATTCGTTTCTTCCAGCCTCCCGAGTGGATTTGTAATTTCTCGTCAGGATTTGGGAACCGATGATAATATCGATTCTGATCCTGATCCGGCAACTGGAGAAACCATTTTAAATACCTTTACTTCCGGAGTATCTGATTTAAGCTGGGATGCGGGTGCTTACTTATTTAACTGTAGTGCAAATTCTGGGAATCTGGTTCTAAGAGATACTTGTCTTGAAATTTGTATCGTAGGCGCATCTGCGACAATTACAGCTGAGTTGGATGGAACAGAAGTAGTACCTCCCGGATTCACGGTCGTGTACTTCCTGACTAGCCTACCCGGCAACGTAGTTATTGATAGCAGCTTGAATCCAAGCTTCCAGGTTCCTCAAATCGGAGTTTATACTATGCATTCTATGGTGGTTGATACCAATCCTTCAAGCCCCGATTTTGTAGACCTAAGCAATATCATATTTGGAACAAATACGATCTCAGATATAAATACTCTGATTGGCCTGAATGTATGTGGAGATCTTAATACCAATGGTGTACAGGCACAGGTTACCCAGTGTCCAGGACCTCTGGCACTCGATGACTTCAACAATGTCGTTCAGGACAGCAGCGTAAACGGAAATGTACTTACCAATGATACAGATCCATTTGGAGGAACCCTTGAAGTAGATACGATACTTGTTAACGGACCATCTGATGGAACTGTTACAATCGCTGCTGATGGTTCATACACCTATACTCCTAACCCAGGCTTCATTGGAGAAGATGAGTTTACCTACAGGGTTTGCAATATAAACCTCTGTCCTCCCATCTGTTCAGAAGCAATTGTTTTCATAGAGGTATTGGCAGAAGGTAATCTTACTGAGAATGCCGCTCCAATTGCCAATGTTGATGTGATGGCAATAGAGGAAAACAAGCCCGTTGATCTCTTTGTAGCGAACAATGATTTCGATGTAAATGGCAATCCTCTTAGCAATCCTGAGCCAAATCAAGCTCCACTTCATGGTAGCGTAGTTTATAATGATAATGGAAGTGTAACCTATACACCCGCCAGAGGATTTATTGGGAGGGATGAATTCACCTATAAAATCCTCGACAACGGAAATCCTGCCAAATACGATATCGGCAGAGTGATCCTTCATGTGAGATCTGGAAATACAGGACTCAATGGACAACCAATTGCAATGGATGATGCTGTGGTAACAGGAATGACTCAGGAAGTACGCTGGAGTGTAGCGATAAACGATGTGAATACGCAGGGAGGAAATGCCATCTACAACCTCGTTGAGCCACCCCTCAATGGAATGATGAATTCTTTCAATGTAAAGAATGGTTTATTCTCCTATACACCTGCACCTGGATTTACAGGTATGGATAAGTTCGTATACGAAGCCTGCGATCCACAAGGATGCTCCAGAGCAACTGTATATATCACGGTATTCACCAACCCAATTGATCGCCCAGCTGATCTGGTAAGTAGTCTGTCTGTTGAACAAACAGGACCCGACGCGAAACTTATCTGGACAACTAGCCAGGAGGTAAATAGTAAGTACTTCGAAATAGAGCGTTCAGCTGATGGTGGCACCTTTGAGCAAGTAGGAATCAGTGCCTCGGCAGGAAACAGCCTTACTCCAAGAGCTTATCAGTACCTGGATGAGAATGTTACGCTACTCGAATACAGTACGATCTACTACCGAATCAAAATGGTAGATATAGATGGAAGTCATGCATTCAGCCAGGTAGCAGAATTGAAGGTGGAAGATACGGATGCGGTATTCCTCAATGCCTATCCAAACCCCGTTGTTAATGAATTGAATCTTGACTGGACATCCGGCTCTCAGGTTGATGAGATCCGAATCCTGAACCATGTAGGACAGCTTATTTATGTTCACAAACCAGGATCTGACGAGCGTTCTGGTATGCTGCGGTTGAATGTGGAGAAATGGGGAAGAGGCTTGTACTATGTACACCTATTCAGCGGAGAGGTCATGACTGCTCAGCGACTATTCCTTGAGTAATAATTCTACCCAGTTTTATTATATAAAGCGGCTGCATCTTCTGATGCGGCCGCGCTTTTTTTTTACATCATGGTTATAAATCCGTGAATGATGTCCACGACTTTTGGCTTAATCATAAAGGTCAGCAAAATACCACTAAAAGCTCCCCAGAAATGTGCAACATGATTGATTTGCATCTGGGTGGTTCTGAAACTATTGATCAAACTATATATAAGGAATATAATGGCAATGATGTAACCCGGAAGTTGTAGAATTGGAAATAAATCAGTCAGAATCGGTAAACCAAAATTGAGATAGGGATTAACGATAACTGCACTCAGGATGATGGCGCTAATAGCCCCTGAAGCTCCCAGGCTACCTTCAAAAGAAGTATCATTTTTGTATCGGATCGTTGTGGCTACATTGCTGATCAGCATCCCCAGAATATAGAGAACCAAAAACTGCCAATGTCCGATCCTGTGTTCCAAAATGAAAGCAAAGAAATAAAAGCTGACAATATTCATGCTCAAGTGAAGGGGATTGCCGTGAATAAATCCACTGGACAACAACCTCCAGTACTCTTTATACATGATCATGTCATAGGGAATGAGCAAAAGTTTGTCCTTAAAATCTTCATTCAATAATGCCCAAATACTTAGCCCTATCGTCAGTAAAAAAATAACTAAGGCAACTGGAGCATAGAGAATGTATTCATATGGCATAAGCTACTGGAATATTTTAATTGTTAAATAAAACATTCCAGTAATATTACCGAAATCAATAAATATTTAAACCTATCACAAAAAATCAGGGATAAATAATGGCCCGAGAGCCAACCGTAAAGCTAGAGTTTCCGTTTGAAAATACTCTGCAAATATTCTTTTAGGGCTTCAAAATCAGTCAATTCGCCCAACTCTTTGCTCATAGCTCGAGCTTCATCAAAGTATTTCTTAATCAGGATAGCCGTATGATTTTCTATATCCAGCTTACGGAAGATATTCAGGACTTTTTCTACTTTATCTGGATGATCTTCTGGGGTAGAAAGTAAAAACTCCAGCTCAGACTTCTCTTCGCCGACAGCTAGTTCAAGAGCTTTTAGAACCAGAAAGGTTTTCTTATTTACCAGGATATCCCCCCCTACTTGTTTACCAAATCCTTCGGGTGGAAAAGCATCCATAAGATCATCCTGCAATTGAAATCCAATACCCAGACTTTCTCCAAAAGCCCTGAAGAGTTTAACAATCCGATCATCAGCCCCACCAGCAATAGCCCCCAAACTCATACACCCCCCTAACAAAGCCGCAGTCTTTTTTCGGATCATCTCCAGATACTCCGGAATAGTTACGTCATTCCTTTCCTCAAAATCCATATCTTCCATTTGTCCCTCACAAACCTCCATAGCTACTTTAGAAAACTCTAATCCTAATTGAGCAGCTCTTTGCTCAAATCCCTGCATAACCAATCCCATAGAATAGGCAAACATAGCGTCTCCACTCAGGATCGCAATATCTGTATTCCAAACTTTATGAACAGTAGGTTTCCCTCTACGTACAGGTGCCTTGTCCATGATGTCATCGTGCATCAAGGTAAAGTTGTGAAAGAGCTCTACGCCACTCGCCAAATTCAGTGCACGTTCAATCTCCTCCCCGGATACAGCTTTATAAGCCATAAGGGTAAGAATGGGCCTAATCCGTTTCCCCTTCATCTTGAGGATATAGGACATAGGTTCATACAAATTTTTGGGATTGAGAGAATCAAAGGGAAAATTTTCGAAATGAGTTTCAATCAGATTCTTAAGAGATTCGTGTGAATGCATCAGGAAGGTGGATTTCTTCATAGTGGCTGGCAAATATAGAAAATCTCTTAACCTCTAAGTGAAGATTTTGTTCTTTTTTTAACAAAATAGCTCTTCTGTTTAAAGGAAAGAGGCCGATGCCCTATCCAGAACATCGGCCTCTTTTACATACTCCTAATCTTGCCCCCACTCACTCTAATGCTGGGGGATCAACTTTGGGCGTGGAGGGGTATGCCCCAGGAGTTTTATTTTTTCTCTTCCTTCTACTACATCACGGGTCATATTTCGAGTATCTATGACTGATTGTGAATGTTTGACGATATAGGGTATATCAAAATCATCATGATCTGTTACCATCACCACTACAGAATAAGAGGCCAGAGTTTCGGGATCCAGATCAACCGAATAAAAGGTTCTGCCAGAAACTTCATATTCAGGCGCCCAGGGATCACTTATGTCTATATTTTGAATACCTTCTTCTATCAATCGGTAAATGATGGCTTCTGAAGGTGAATGTCTAAGGTCTTTTACGTTTTTCTTAAAGGAAACTCCTAAAACAAGTACTTTCGCTTCGTCTAGGGAAATAGGTTGACGAGCGACTTCCCTGATTACTTGCTGGGCCACATGATAGGGCATACTCTCATTTACATTGGCTGCAAGGGTGATGAATTTCGTTTCAAAATCGTACTCTCTTGCCAACCAGGACAGATAATAGGGATCAATGGGGATACAATGCCCTCCTACTCCAGGCCCAGGGGTAAACTTCATGAAACCAAAAGGCTTCGTACTGGCGGATTCGATAACTTCCCATACATTGATACCTCCCATTCTTTCACAAAGCAAAGCCAACTCATTTACCAGGGCAATATTTACACTTCTGAAAATATTCTCCAGCAACTTTTCCAGCTCGGCAACTTTGGGATTATCAACCAGGTATACTTTTTCAATGATTTGATTATTGACATAGCCAGCCAGAACAGAGCTGGTTTCCTCCATCCCTCCCACTACAATAGGCGTATTACCGGTATGGAATACTTTATTACCGGGATCCACCCGCTCAGGACTGAAAGCAAGGAAAAAATCCGAACCGGGATTCAAGCCTGATTTTTTTAGTTCGGGCAAGAGGTAATCTTCAGTAGTACCCGGAAAGGTCGTACTTTTCAAAATCACCAATTGTCCCTGACTAAGAATTTGGGAAACGCCTTCTCCCGCAGAAATTATATAGCTAATGTCCGGTTCCTTATTCAGGTTGAAAGGGGTGGGTACAGCGATAAAAATCACATCTGTATCTTCCAGGAAACCATAATCTGTAGAGGCACTTAACAAACCAATTCCCACCATTTCTGCCACTTCCTGATCATCGAGATCTTCGATAAAATTGATGCCATCATTCAGGCTGTCGACTTTTGTTTTTGAAATATCTACTCCTTTGCAAACAAAGCCTTTTTTACAAAATTCGAGGGCTATAGGCATACCTACATAGCCCAAACCTACAATACCAATTTTGGCTTTTTTTGTAGCGATTTTTTCAATGAGTTCTGTACCCAGGCCTTGTACGCCTGATAATATATCTTCGCGGAATAATCTCATGGGTGGGATGAAAGGTTAATAGGAATAAATTCAGTTTTGTCTGGGATTACGAAAGAACTAACGCTAAATAAACATGTTTTGCTTGTAAATAATTTACGATTCTTACAAAAATTTAACACATAACATGGTAAGGTCATCAGTAGTAACCTGTGTCTCTGCAAACTCTTCTAGCGTCTCTAGCATAGATTCTATTATCTCCCGGGCGGAATTATTCTTATGTTTTCTTACAAGCTCTTTTGCGCGTTCACTCCCAAACATTTCTTCTTCGGGATTATGTTGTTCGGTTACCCCATCCGTGAACATAAATAAAATGTCTTCTTCCTTATAAGAGAAGTTATGGCTTTCAGGTTCAAGTTCGGGCATGATCCCCAAAATTGTACAGCCCTTATCCAGTCGTTGATTTTCTTGTTCTCCTATAAAAATGGGATAATTATGGCCGGCATTTATGTAGGTAAAAGTCTTTTCAAAGCTATTGATCTTTCCGAGGAAAAGAGTTACAAATTTCTCCCCCGTAGTCACATTGAAAAGGACCTTATTCAATTCTACTACAATCTCCTTTATATCATTAGTTTGGGCACAAAGCGCACGTAGGTTGGCCTGCAAGTTTGACATCAATAAAGCAGCGCCGATTCCTTTACCCGAAACATCCGCAATACATACAAAAGTGGTCCCTTTCTGCTTTTTGATCACATCATAATAGTCCCCTCCAATACCGTGATGCGGTATATTTAATCCAAAAACATCTATTTCTTTAAAGCGATGAAAATCCGAAATCAATAATTGACGCTGGATAGTCTCGGCTACCTCTAACTCTTTTCGGATAAACTCCTGCTCCATCTTTTCCTTGAAAAGCTCTTTATTTCGAATGGCTACTGAAAGGATCGTACCCATAGATTCAATAAAGATCAAATCCCCTTCTGCTTCTACTTCTGTATCCGCAAAATCCGCTATTGCAAAAAAGGCATGTGAATCTCCCCGGTTGATAAACGGGATGATATATTCAACTTTATGCTTACTTAATTCAGGAAAGGAAGTCTCATCTATAGGCGTTACTTTTTGAATATCCATCAGCTCATCCACGGCTCCTTGATCAAACTTATCAAAGCCTAGACGCATGCCTTCTTTCCAGGTCCCTTCATATTCATAAAAGAAGACCATTTTTCTCACGCCGATCTGTGCACGCAAAACATTCCTAACGATCATGCATAACTGTTTTATGTTGAGGTTATCATTATTGATACTCCTCAACACATCCAATAAAGCATCCGATTCCATCCGCTTCAATTCAAGCAGCTTCTTCGGATCATTGGTATTGTATGCGTTCTCCATGTACATTTCTGGAAGAAAATTGTCTTATATATTTACATCTAAAGCATCTCTCAACCCTATTCCAATCAGATTAATACTTACCACCAGCAATATTAGTGCGATTCCCGGGAAGAAAGCTAACCATTTACCGGTAGAAAAAACAATATAGGTATATCCTTCGGCAATCATACTTCCCCAGGTAGGAATTGGAACCTCAACCCCTATTCCTAAAAAGCTCAATCCAGATTCGATCAGTACAGCCGAACCAAAATTGGCTACAGCCACTACGATAATTGGGCTAATTACATTGGGGAGGACATGGCGAAACATAACCCGCATGTCCTTAAATCCAAGTGCTCTCGCTGCTTCTGTATACAGAAGTTCACGTACGCTGAGAATTTGGCCCCGAACGATTCGAGCCACTTCCACCCACATCGAAATCCCGATCGCTATACATACTTGCCAAAAGCCTTTCCCTAGCAAAAAGCTGATCAAAAGGGCAAGAAGCAAAGTCGGCAAAGACCACATGACAGAAATCAACCACATAATGATTCTATCTACCCAGCCTCCAAAGTATCCAGCGAAACTTCCCAACACAATTCCGATCAATAAGCTTAAGCTCACAGCTAAAAGCCCTACACTTAAACTGATTCGGGTACCCAGAAGTATACGACTCCACAGATCACGACCAAAGCTATCTGTCCCCAGAAAAAAAGAAAGCTCCTCAGTATAGTGATGTAGAAAGTCCTCTCTGTTGAAATCATTGGCATCAATCCCAAATTCCGAAAGTGCCAGATCGAATTCTCCTCCCCCATAATTGTTATAGATCAGTCGATTTCCATTTAAAGCAATACTTTCAGGGCCCTTGATAGCAATGGGTCGGTAGTTTGCCTTTGCACCGAAAAACATGCGAGAAGAGAAGCCGCTTTCATCCACATCTTCCTGTGGCAACTTCAGGATCCATCCTTTTGTACCAGGTGGTTTCTTGGCAAGTTCCAGGATTTGTCGATTGGCATAGGGCGTAGAATCAGGACTCAGGAGATAGCCGAAAATCGCCAGTATTAGGCACAGGAAAAAGTAACCCAGACCAAAAAGGGCCGTAGGATTCTTTTTGTACTTTTTCCAGGCTAGCTGGCGGGGACTATCCATAATTTTAATTATCTCCTGCTTGCTTTAGCGAAAGCCATTGTGTTTCAACAATCCGTCTTTGGTCGCCAAAAAGGAATAGTCCTGCATATTATCGGCATCAAAAATAGTCGTTCGGATAAAATCACCTTTCCCCTCATCAAACATCATGACCTGTATAAGGCCACGGTCAATCATAGTCCTCAATTCATCCTTGACCACCGCAGGGGGTTCCATGGCTTCTTCCACAATGTGTTCAAAGCTTTCAACAAAATAAACGGAATCCAGAATTTGAAATTGCAGCTCTGTGAGTTCGTTGTTCATGATACGTTCCTTCCTTTCCAGCTATAGCTTTTGGCCAGTAAACCTGCCATTCCAATCCAGATCACATAGGGTATGTAGAGGAATTGTAAGGGCAGAAACCAGCGTAACACTTGCAAGTTATGAAAAAATCGAGCAGCCTGAAGCATGATTATAAGATCAATGCAAAGCTTTATCAGAAAGTAAAATATCGCTACGTATAAATAGCAAATATCCTGAAAGGAGGCGATGAGTAAGAGAGGGAATGTAAGAAAGCCTAAGTAGGAAATGGCCTGGATTAAATTAGGCCCCTTATGCAGATATGCCCTTGACTTACTGACCCATCGAATGCGTTGAGCCTTAAAGTTTTTCCAGCTTTTCGGAGCAGAGGTTCGTACAATGGCTTTGGGGGTTTTACAAAAACTCATCTTGTACTTTCCTGCAAGTCTAATTTTTTGCAAAAGGAGTTCATCATCACCCGAGGCTACATGGTCAATCCCAGCAAATCCTTGTACTTCTTCAAATACTTTTTTCCGATAGGCCATATTTGCACCATTGGCCATATTGGGTCGCCCTCCTATAAGGAAACCTGCTCCAAAAAGGACCAGGCCCATTGACTCTAATGCCTGTATCGCTTGAAAAGGGGTTTGGGATTCTAATGCAACAGGGCCCGAGACAAAATCAGCCCCCGATTCAAAATAGGCCCACATACTTTCCAGCCATTTCTTCCCCATCCTGCAATCAGCATCAGTCTGAAATATAATACTGCCTCTAGCTGCTTTTATCCCTCTTGCCAAAGCTGCTTTCTTTCCACTTCCTTCTGAAGTCAGAATCCTTAATTGAGGGTAGCTTTCCTCCAATTTTTCAGCAAGCTCTCGGGTTCGATCCGTAGAGTGATCATCAATCAACAAAACTTCAGTAGGAGCCGAACATTTCTGTTCCAAGATACTTTGGAGGCAGGCTTCAATATGTGTCTCTTCATTTCTAGCAGGAATAAGTACGCTGAGTAATGGCTCCGAACTGTGTGGAGGCTTCTCCGCTTCAGTTGCGCGAGAAAAGTTCCAACTGCTCCACAAGACAAAGCAGAGGTAAAGCAACAAACAGATACTACATATGAGCAGCAGGATTTGCATGTGGGAAAAAGAAAAATAATGGGCGGGATTGCAAATTACAGGGAGGAAATAGAACCAACAAACACAAATGGTGTCATTGGAGCCGAAAACTTCGGCGAAGCAATCTCCTTGAATACAAATAAATTTTTGACCTAAGGGGATTGCTTCGCCCTTTGTAAGGACTCGCAATGACAGCTGCGCTGTACTGATTTGTGAACCCTTCCGCTCCTGGCTCTTTTCCCTTTTTTCGCAAAAAAGGGAAACGACCCGCGCAGCCTGTGGGAGAAAGGACTGCGGCGCATTTCCATTAATCGAGCATTAAGGGAAATTGGCTTGCGCGAAAGGGTTTAAGGAACCTAAGTAAATCACGAATCCTTTCTTAAATCTCCATTCCTTGTTCTGAATTCTAAAAGTGTTGTAGTGTTTTGGTGTTGTGGTTGATTGCTAACTGCCGCACAACAACACCATAACACCTCCCCCTCCAGAAAACCTGAACACAAGAACACCTGAACACGTCAAAAAAGCACATAAAAAAACAGGTATGAATTCAGCTGTTCATACCTGTTAGTCTAAAATTTTCTTTAAAGCGTCCTTAACTGCTGGCACTAGCAGTAGCCGGAGTCTCTCCTAGCATTGCCTGTGCCATTTCTAAAATCTGGGTGTCATCTAATAGAACTACTCCCCCGTCGGGTCCGGGCTCAAGGTGAAAACCGGTTGGTCTTCCTTGAGAGTAATGAGTGCCGCCAAAGTAGTTGCGCACAGTTTCTACTGACATGTTCAGTTCTTTTGCAATCTTCTTCATACTTCCGTCAGGCAGACGGTCTTTGATGCGGCGAAGTTCATTGAAGGTTAATGTCATAACTACATAATTTTTTTTAATAATGACTTGGAATGGATAATTGAGTTAGTAGCGTCCCGGGTCCACGTAAGAATACGTGCATACCCTCATCAAAACAAAGAGCTCTGAATGATTTTTAATTGGTCCCGAAATGCGATTATTACCTTATAATGTCTGGAAAAAAATGCAGAAAACCAAGTACTTAGCACAGTAATCGATTTCCCATGTGAGGCATTCCAATTTTTCGAAAAAAATCTTTTGGGATAAAATCTGCCTTCTTTTCTGTTCTACCAAAGATTTTCAGGCCGTAAGCTTTGACCTCTATGTGTCAAAATTTCTTATCCACATTTTTGATTTAGCGCTTACCGTTTCGCTTCTGGTCAAAAGGCATCTTCCGATGCTAGCCTTTGATATAAAAAAATTATGATATATGGATATAGGAATAAAAAAGTTATGGCTACTAAAGCATAATTCTTGTACTTGATATTTCCCTGACTAAATCACGTGTACTTCCCGAACAAGGCTAATACCAAATTTTTCCTGCACAGATTGAAGAATTTTTTCGGAGAGTTCAAACACTTCATTTCCATCCGCCCCCCCAAAATTGACAAGGACAAGTGCCTGCTTTTCGTGTACCCCATAACTGCCAAAGCGCTTACCTTTCCAGCCGCACATTTGAATCAGCCATCCGGCCGGAACCTTTACACCATCTTCCTGAAGATAATGAGGGGCTTCGGGATAGATCTTTTGAATCTGGGTAAATGCTTCTTTGCTGATTACTGGATTCTTGAAGAAACTACCTGCATTTCCGATCTCCTGAGGATCGGGGAGTTTGGATTTGCGAATGTTGATCACTGCCTGACTCAGCTCTTTTATGCCGGGATCTTTTACGCCCATTTTTGATAATTCAGACTCCAGAGCCCCATAGGAGCTATTTAAGTGGGCAGTATGAGAAAGTTTGAGGATTACCCGGGTGATAAGATATTTGCCTTTAGCAGGACCCTTAAAGATACTGTCCCGATAGCCAAACTTGCATGCTTCTTTGCTAAAGCTATGGACAATACCTGTTCTGATATCCATGGCTTCCAGAGAGATGAATACATCTTTTAGTTCTACCCCATAAGCTCCAATATTTTGAATGGGAGCAGCACCTATTGTACCGGGTATCAAGCTAAGATTCTCAATTCCGGCCCAGCCTTTTTCGACGCAATACATGACACATTCATGCCAATTTTCTCCTGCCCCAAAACGGATAAAAATATCATCTCCTTCTTTTTTGAGGACTTCTTTACCCAAAATACTATTTTTGATGACTACCTTGTCTAAATCCCCACGTAATAAAATATTGCTCCCTCCTCCCAAAATAAAGAGCTCAGATGGATTGCGCATATTATCGATCAGGAATTCACGGGCCTCCACCTCAGTGGATATTTCTATCCAATAGCGGGCATGAGCCTTTATTCCAAAGGTATTGTATGAGCTAAGATCTACCTGACTTCTGAGTTGGGGCATGTAAAAGGCTTCCAAATGTGGGAAGGCAAAGATGATTAATCTTTGGCGGTGCTCAAAGGATGAAGCAGATTTTTGCTTTCAACCAGGTCGGCTTTAAGAGAGCCTATAGGGAGATCGCTTTTGATTCGGATGGGAATTTTATTGGGATCATCTGTAATCCAGAATTCAATCTTACTATTATCCGTCACCATCCCGGCTTCTTCTATTAGGAGACTAAATTTCATCGCCTTATATTTTACTCCCTCTACTTTTATTTCTTCCCGCTTTTTCAATTCTGCCTGTAGGGCCACTGTCTTGCGATCGATAAAATTTTGTAGGGAGATCCGATCTCCAATTTTCAAATTTTGATGATCATAGCGGGTACGGGCATAATAAAAAGCTGATATCACATCCTGTATGTTCTGCGGGATTGAGTAATAGGTAACCTGCTTTTTATGGTTGATATAACGAGCCTTATGAGAATGGTGGTCAAAATGCGTCTCGGTATAGCTGATGAATTTACCTTCTTCTATGTATCGGTTAAATCTTAAGGAAAGTAAGGCATCCTTATCAAAATAGGATTCATATTTATCTCGGACCTTGTAAAAGACATCAAAGGTGGAGGTAGTATAGTTTTCCACCACTATATGATAACAAGGCCGCTCTCTCTCATGCACCATCCTGTTGCCTACCTTAACAGTAGCATAACCGGCAGTAATCAGGCCATAATGAACCCTGTATTTTAGAAATTCTCCGGGACGAAAAGTATTATTAGCCAGCTTGCGCATATTTTGGCCAAAAGAAGCCTCTGCAAGCAGCATTAGGGAGATCAGAAGAAAGGAGATGCTAAGATTTTTCATTGCTAATCGATTTCCTGGTTTCTGTGCAGGTTGGATTTTGATTGGCTTCTTTGTTTCCTTTCCAAACGTATTTGTCTCTTTTAGAACGTAAATTCTTCAAAATATGTTGAATTTATTCTATAAATCTACGCTAATTTTCTTTCGGCTGGGTTTCTGATTCCAACAACTGCTTTTCGAAGATGCGTGCATAATAGCCATCTTTTTCCAGCAATTGATCATGAGTCCCCGATTCGGTGATCTTCCCATCTTCAAGCACCAAAATTTGATCGGCATCCTGAATACAGGAAATTCTATGAGCCACCATAATAACTGCCACTTCAGGATGTTCCTTTCGGAAGTTTTTGAGATGCCGTAGCACCGTTTCTTCCGTGCGGGTATCTACTGCAGAAAGGACATCGTCCATAATGAGAAGTTTTGGCAACCTGATCCATGCCCGTGCAATAGATATCCTTTGTTTTTGTCCTCCGGAAAGCGTTACTCCTCTTTCACCAACCAAGGTTTTGAATCCTTCGGGGAAGCCTTTGATATTGTCATAGACAGAGGACCATTGGGTAGCCTGCTCGATCTCTTCCTCACTGGCATCAGGCTTACCAAAGGCAACATTATTACTTATATCATCTGAGAAAAGGAATACATCCTGAGGTGCATAGCCAATAGCGGAGCGTAATTTGTCCTTCTCGTACTTCTGAAGCTCTTGGCCATCCAGGATGATTTTTCCATAGTCGATATCAAAGAGACGCGGAATCATGGCGCAAAGAGTTGACTTGCCTGATCCCGTAGGCCCTACAATTCCTAGTTTCTGTCCCGGCTCCAATTTAAAGCTGATCTCATTAAGAGCGTGAATACCGGTATCTTTATAGGTGAAGGATACTTCCTCAAATTCCAGCTCTGCTTTTTCTACGCCCTTACTTTCTTTGGGGAAAAGAATTTCTGAACGCTGTTCCAGCAATTCATTGAGTCGCTTTTGACTGGCGGCAGCTCTTTGTACCAAAGTCGTTACCCAACCGATAGCAATAATAGGCCAGGTAATGAGGTTGATATACATAATAAACTCAGCAATATTGCCCAGGGTCAGGGTGCCGGAGATCACTTTTCCTCCTCCTACCCAAATGGTAAGCACCACACTCATACCCACCAGAAAACTTACCAGTGGCATGAACAAGGCATCCAGTCGCGCCAAATGCATAGATCTTTTCTTGTAGACCTCAGATTCGTCAGAGAATTTTTTAGCAGAATCTAACTCCTGTACATAAGCTTTAACTACACGTATCCCAGAAAATATTTCCTGGGAAATCGTGGTCAATCTCGAAAGTTGTTCCTGAATACGTTCACTTCTTTTTTGAATAATGGAAGTCACATAGTAAATCAGGTAACTCAAAAAGGGAAGAGGTATAAAAGCATAAAAGGTCAGTTCCGGGTTTACGGTAATCATCGTTGTGGTGACTACTACGAAGAGGGTAATAGTATTGATGGAATACATAATTCCCGGTCCCAGATACATCCGCACACGTGAAACATCCTCTGTAATCCTTGCCATTAAATCCCCCGTCCTGTTTTTTCGATAAAAAGAAAGTGAGAGAGATTGAAAATGCTCATAGATATCATTGCGCAAATCATACTCTATAAGCCGTGACATAACGATTAGGGTTTGTCTGGTGAGAAAAAGAAACAGTCCCCGAATGAGAGCCGCTGAAATTACCAGACCCGCGAATAGCAGGAGACTTCTTCCCAACATTCCGTCCAGATGCTCAGTAATTTTAAAGCCTTTAAATTGATCGTAGAATCCCAAAACGTCTCCCACCATGTCAATGGCACGGCGCATAATTTGTGCCGGATAGATCGCAAAAAGGTTGGATAGGGTAACGAAGAAAATACCGAGCAAGAAGTGCCACTTGTATTTCCAGATGTAGGTGTTTAAGGCAAACAAAGGTCTCATCAGCAGCAAAGATACAGATAAATTTATCTCACGGAAGCTAATACACAGAATTGTTATTCCCCTTTTCAAATCTTACAACATAAAAATGATACACAGATTTGATTATTTGGTTTATGGAATATTTTTCCACTACTTGTTTTAGCAGATAGACAAAGACTCGCCCTTTCATCGAGCTTTCCGTCTGTCGGAACTCAAGCACGCTCAGATATGAGATACGCAGCAATCGTTCTTCCTACGCTCTTATCACTATGCATTTCGGCGCATGCCCTAAATTACAGAAGTTTCTCCTTTTATGAAGGTAGTTTCGACCAACTTCGTAAAGAAGCTTTTGAAGAATCCAGACCCTATATTCTTTACTTCTCCTTTACAGGAAATGATGACTGCAAAGGGATAGAAAACTATACCTTTCAGGATGGAAAGCTCGGAGAGCTAATTCAACAACATTTCTTGATTTTTGAAATCAACGAAAGCTGGAAGCATCAAAGTGATAGATACAAGCCAGTAAGCTTTGAGATAGATGAACCTACTTTCCTTATTTTTGATGAGTACAGTAAAAAACAAGGAGAGATCAGTGGATTTGTGAGTCCAGAGACACTCCATGGACTCCTGCAAAATTACCTGCCAGAAAGAGGAGCTAGCAGAAGGCTTGCTATGACGCAGGAAGAAAGTGAATCCACTACCTCTCGTAGAGAATTAGGGGATAGTTTTTTCGATGGAGAAGCATTAGAAAACAGTGAGAGCCTGTCCAAGCCATCCAGACAAGCAAATACAGGGAATCAAACAGATCATTTAATTATAGAAGATTTGAAAGCCCCAAAAGAAGAAGCAAATCCCGAGACTTTCTCCGACCAGCCTACTTCTTCTCATTTTGTTAAGCAAGCGAGCTATTTGAATTTCGATCCGGTAGTAAATCAGAAATTCGACTTTGAAGAAGAACTAGATGGAGGAGTCTCTCACCAAAGAAAAGATATCATCCAGGAATTTAATACAGAAAAAACACGCTTATCGGAATTACCTTTAGTAGATGCCGATTGGAAAGACAAAGATGAGCTAAGTAGCTATGACGTAATTCCTGACATAAAAAAAGAAAATGGAAATAGTTTTGAGGGATATGGAATCCAGACAGGGGCGTTTGAGCAAAGTTATTTCATGAGGAGCCATGTTGAATATCTTCAACTTACATTTGGCAACAATATCTACATCAACAAGGAAGACGAAAATGGAAAGACCTTATATAAAGTTCAGGTAGGTCCTTTTACAACAGAACCAGAGGCGAGAGCCTTTCAGAAACAATATAGAGCGGCTACGGGTACACAGGCAGGATTTCTCGTGTACCTGAGATAATTATCCAAATCCAAACAAACAACGAAGGGCCACCAATACGGTGGCCCTTTTCGTGTATATTAAAACATGATTCTGATCAGGTTGAGAAAGAGGTCCCACATCCGCAGCTGTCTTTCGCATTGGGATTATTAAAAATAAATCCCCTGTCATTAAGCCCACTTTGGTAGTCTACCTCCATTCCGTAAACGTAAAGAGAATGACGCTTGTCCATGATTACACGGATTCCATCTACCATCCATTCATCATCCAGCTCTTGTTTTTCATCAAAACTGAGCACATAAGTTAAGCCAGAGCATCCTCCCCCTTTCACTCCTACTCGCAAAGGTTTATCAGCAGGCAGATTATCTGTACGCTGAATTTCCTTCAAAGCTTCGATGGCACTTGGAGTCAAGGAAACGGATGATTCTTGTGTTGGAGTTAATTCTGTCATTAAATGAAAATTGCTAATCAATCTATGTAAACGTAAATTTACGCATTTAGTTGGAAAAAATAGGACACTATCTATTCGATAGGTTTAGGCACGCAAACGGCATTTATGGATAATACGCGCGAGCAATCATTATTTTCCGAATTTCCTGCAGTAAGCGATCAGGAATGGGAAGAAAAAATTGTCAAAGATCTCAAGGGGAGAAGATTAGAAGAGCTGGATTGGGAGTTTGAAAAAGGCATTAGCCTTTCTCCCTATTACAGATACGGAGATCTTCAAAAAATCAAAGATCGACTCTCCTCCTTTAGACGCGGCAATCTATTCAACCTTCCGGGCATGCCCTGGCAGTTGATCCAGAAACTGAGTTTCCGCTATGGCGATCCCCTAGACCAAATGCGGACTGCTGAAGATGCAGATGCTCATGCCTTTTATATAGATGCCCCACAGAAATTTCTCGAATTACTCCCTTTCTTTTCCTTAAAAGATATAGCCCTTCACTTTTCCTCCAGGGATGCTGATCCCACTTTAATCCAAAAGCTACAACAACACCTGGCCAGCAAATCCCAGGACCTTAGCTTTTTGACAGGTACCTATGCTACTCCTCGCGAGACTTCTACCGAAGAACTCATCCAATTGGTAAAAGCAAGTGAAGCTTCGCCCTATTTTCGTACCCTGAGTGTAGAACTTTGGGATCCTCCTGTTAAAATCAGTGCGCAGCTTACTTTCGCCCTCATTCGCAGCCTGAATTTGATTGAGAGTATGCAGGGGAAAGGAATTGAGACCAAAGAAATAATCGGAAATCTTGCGTTCAATTTCCCCATAGATACTGCTTTCTTTCCGGAGCTGGCAAAATTCAGAGCTTTCCGAGTGCTATTTGCTCGTATGCTGGAAGTCCTGGGTATTCACGATAAAGAACTGCAATCTCCTTTTGTCATGGCCCATGCGCCTCTATGGCATGCGGAGCCCAATAAAAAGCACAGCAACCTGCTTAGATTATGTACTTCGGCCATTGCCTCTATTTTAGGAGGGGTTCATGGCTTAATCTTGTCTGATTTTGATCCAAGTAAAGAAAGAGATCTCAAACTCAACCAACGTTTAAGCAGAAATATCCATCACTTGCTGAGAGAAGAATCCTACCTTGATCAGGTGTTGGACCCGGCTGGTGGTGCCTATTATATAGAAGAATTGACAGATCGCCTCATTGATAAGGTTTGGAAAGACTTTCAAGGGGATACTTTTGTTCAGAAAGCTCATTTTTCAGAAGAGGATCTTTTTGGGGAAAGTCAGTTGAACTGGGAAACTCCGGAAGATATAGAGATCAAGTCTTTATATAAAGACGATGATGTAGAAAGTCTGGATCATTTGGAATTTGCGGCCGGACTTCCTCCTTTCTTGCGAGGTCCTTATTCGAGTATGTATGCCGTTCGCCCCTGGACCATCCGTCAGTATGCAGGTTTTTCTACTGCGGAAGAATCCAACGCTTTTTATAGACGAAATCTGGCTGCTGGACAAAAAGGGCTTTCCGTAGCCTTTGATCTTGCTACCCATAGAGGCTATGATTCGGATCATTCCCGTGTGGAGGGCGATGTTGGGAAAGCTGGGGTTGCTATTGATAGTGTAGAGGACATGAAGATTCTTTTTGATCAGATTCCGCTGGATAAAATGTCTGTTTCTATGACCATGAATGGAGCTGTTATCCCCATCATGGCCTTTTATATAGTGGCAGCCGAGGAGCAGGGAATTGAACCCGATCAACTCAGTGGCACTATCCAGAATGATGTTCTCAAGGAATTTATGGTTCGGAATACCTATATCTATCCTCCTGAGCCCAGCATGCGCATCATTGGTGATATCTTTGAATATACTTCCCGGAATATGCCACGCTTCAATTCTATTTCTGTGAGTGGCTACCACATGCAAGAGGCTGGAGCCAGTGCAGACTTGGAATTGGCCTATACCCTGGCTGATGGATTAGAGTATGTACGGACTGGCTTAAAGGCCGGGCTGGATATAGATGCTTTTGCTCCGCGCATTTCATTTTTCTGGGCAATTGGGATGAACTTTTTTATGGAGATCGCCAAGATGCGGGCAGGTAGATTATTGTGGGCGAAATTGATCAATCAGTTTAATCCCCAAAATCCCAAGTCTTTATCTTTAAGAACCCATTGTCAGACTTCCGGCTGGAGCCTTACCGAGCAGGACCCCTTGAATAATGTCGCCAGAACTTGTATAGAAGCCCTCGCGGCTGCTTTCGGCCATACACAATCTCTCCATACCAATTCTTTTGACGAAGCAATTGCCTTACCCACAGATTTCTCTGCAGGAATTGCCAGAGACACACAAATCTACCTTCAGGAAGAAACCCAGATCACCAAAGCTGTCGATCCCTGGGCCGGTTCTTATTATGTGGAGAGGTTGACTAGAGATTTGGTTGATAAAGCCTGGAAATTAATCAAAGAGGTGGAGGCCCACGGAGGCATGGCAAAAGCGATTGAGGCGGGTATTCCAAAATTGAGGATAGAAGAAGCGGCTACCCGCAAACAAGCACGTATTGATTCTGGTAAGGACATCATTGTAGGACTTAATCAGTACCAGACAGATGACGAGCAGGATTTTGACATTCTGGAAGTTGATAATACCACTGTAAGAGAGGCTCAGATCAAACGTATTAATGAGACTAAGGCTAATAGGGATCAGGCGGAAGTCAGCGCTTGCCTGGAGGCAATTCGGGAAAGTGCCAAAAGCGGAGCTGGCAATTTACTTTCCCTTGCAGTTGATGCCGCACGTGCCAGAGCTACCCTCGGAGAGATTTCCGATGCGATGGAAGAACACTTCGGCAGATACCAGGCACCTATTCAATCAGTAAGTGGCGTTTATGCCAAAGTAGCTATGGATAATGCATCTTTTGAAGAGACTCGCAAACTCGCTGATGAGTTTGCCAGGCTCGAAGGTAGACGTCCCCGAATTTTAGTAGCAAAAATGGGACAGGACGGACATGATCGTGGTGCCAAAGTGATCGCTACCAGCTTTGCCGACTTGGGCTTTGATGTAGACATTGGTCCGCTTTTCCAAGTACCCAGTGAAGTAGCTATGCAAGCCGCTGAAAATGACGTGCATGTGGTCGGCGTTTCAAGTCTGGCTGCGGGTCATAAGACCCTCGTTCCCCAACTCATCGAAGAATTGAAAAAACTGGGCAGGGAAGACATCATGGTCATCGCCGGAGGAGTGATTCCCAAGCAGGATTATGACTATCTATATGAGGCTGGAGTCGGGGGAATTTTTGGCCCGGGAACTCCCGTTCCAGAGGCTGCAGGGGAGGTTCTGAAGAAACTATTAACCTGAGTTAATTAATAAAAATTTAAAGCAACTTTTTCAAACTATTGGAGTATATAGGGTAGATTTGTTTTCACTAACATGACTGATCAAATCAAGTTCTGTTCACTACGCATTACAAGTTTATTGATACTTACACTATAATAACTCAAAGAGATTCACACATCCTGTCCTTTCCTCAAGTCTTCGTCCTTCTACTATTTTTTTAGGGATATTGTCCCCATAACAACATTACCGGTTAGAAATAATCCGGATTTTTGAAGTAGAAATGACTAACAATTAGAAATACAATTTTCCTTTAATCTTATACCTAGCTATGAAAAATAAATTCAGCATCAAAAAAGGAGAAAGCAAAGCTGTATTTAATAACCCGATTCTCGAAAAACTCACCGTAACACACATTTCGGTTCCCCTGATTCTGTTTTACGGTGCCTCAATCGGACTTATTACCTTCGGACTTACCACAACCCATATGTCTGGCTGGTTGATTGCCGGCTTATTCTGGTTTGGCCTGTTTTTCTGGACTTTCTTCGAATATATGATGCACAAGCATGTGTTTCATATTGTTGAGCACCTTCCTTCTGCTGAAAAGTTTCAGTACCTGATTCATGGTATCCACCATGAATATCCTCGTGATAAAAAGCGCCTGATTATGCCGCCTCTTATGAGTGCTACGCTAGCCCTTTTCTTCATTTGGTTATTCAGGGTAAGCCTGGGAGACTTTGGATATGGATTTGGAGCAGGCTTCCTTTCCGGATATGCCAGCTATTTGTCCATCCATTATGCTACCCATGTATTTCAGCCCCCCAAAAACAAGTTGAAAAAACTATGGGTACATCACGCGATCCATCACTATAAAGATGACACCGTGGCCTATGGAGTTTCCTCTCCGCTTTGGGACTGGATTTTTGGAACCATGCCAAGAAAAGGTAGAGTAACCGTTAAAGAGGAAGGAATCAAAACGGCAATTCCTCAGTAGAGATTTTATGTAAAAGATTAGCTCGCCTCGTTCCTTTGAAAGAGGCGAGCTTTATTTATGGTATCGCCTCAAGTCTTGCCAAGACTAAATAAATCCTTATATTTTCCAAGGAAACCTCTCAGACATGGATGCATATACCCTGGAATTAAAGAAGTTACTTGCCAATAATGAAGTAAAAGAGGTGATGAATAGCCTCATTGAGACCCTGGATGAGGCCGCCAAATACAGCAGCGAGCTGAAAGAAGAGATCACTCCTCTACAGGGAAAGATCATTGTTTTTTCTGGTAATTTATCAAGAATCATCAGCGAGCGCGATCAGGATCTGATAGACTATGATGATTTTAGTACGCGTATGGCTCGGGTGAACAAAAGCCTGGTTGATACCCTGAATAGTCTGGAGGAGGAATATCCTTTGCTGGAAGCCTATTTCAACGAACGAACGGAAGAAAAAGCCTGGGCCATCGCATCCGCTGCCAACGACATTGAATCCTATCAGGATTACTTTCAAAAGTACCCCAACGGAAAATATAAAGAAGAAACCCAAAGACTGATTCGGGAACTTCAAGCCATCGAAGCCAAGCGAAAGGCAGAATTTCGAAAAAAGGCAGAGGCAGAAAAGAAACGCAGGCAAAGTGTTCACCCCAAACCTCAACCCAAAACGCGCACCAGTAACCTAAGATACTATCTCATGGGAGTAGGCTTGCTTGCAGCTATAGCCTTGGGATATGTTTTAATCACAAAGTCTCAGGATACAAAAACCGAAAGAACTCGCGCAGAAGTTGCGATTACAGAAGTAGAGGAGACAAAGGAGACAGAGAATTCCAATCCTCGCGATCCCGGAAAGACCCAAACAGATCCGGACACCAAAGAACCTGAGAATTCTAGAAATCCCGGAGGCACCTTGACTTTGGAACCCAGCAAAGTCAATCCGGAGATACTTGAGAAACTGCCAGAATTGGTTGAATCGGGAAAGATCCCGGTTGATAGATTAATAAAATCCGTTGCTTCTGCCTGGCAGGGAAGCTGGAGCACAAATTATAACGTACTTCGCCTCAAAACATCAGGCAATCGCGTCTATGGAGATTATGGAATGATTGGAACTATCGAAGGATACTATGATCCTGCTTCTCAAACCTTAAAAGGTGAATTTGTAAATGGCTTGCGTGAAGGCAGTTTTAAGTGGGTAATTTCCGGAGAAAAAATGGGGGGTATCTGGTCTTTCAATGATAGTAAAACGTCCGCTCGATGGACAGGAGAAAAGACTTCCAGTCGCAGTCCAACTCTCCAAAACTTTCCCTGGGAAGGAATCTGGGACACCAAAGTCTGGGGACAGATACAAATGTATCAGAAAGGTAATAAGGTGAGCGGTAAAGGAGATTATATCTATTTTAGTAATGCAGCTTATGATGTAAAAAGGAAGCTGCTTACGGGCGTTTTAGTAGACAAAAAAAATAAGACAAGTGTCAAGTTTAGTATGAATTACGATGGGAAATCCTATTTCAAGGGAGAATGGGCATATACCGATAAAGTACCCAAGGGAGCCAAAAGTTCGGGAACTTGGTCAGGCAAGCGAATAAAATAGTTACAAACTTCTATCTTTGCCCCTGAGAAAAATACCTGTACTCACAGGTGATGCATATTTTATATGAAGAAACTTCTGATCATGACCGGCGGTGGCGACTGTCCCGGTCTGAATGCAGTAATTAGAGCTGCTGTAAAACGCGCCTTGCAAGAAAAAGACTGGGAAGTATATGGATGTATTGAGGCTTATAATGGTCTCTTGCTCGATCCAAATGAAATCGTTCGCCTGGATGAAAAAGCTGTCAGCGGTATTCATGTAAAAGGAGGGACAATTATCGGCACTACAAATAGGGGAAATCCTTTTAGTTGGCCGGTGGAAAATGAGGATGGAAGTTGGTCCGAAGTCGATCGGTCGGACGAACTGGTAGAAAAATGCCAACAACTGGGGTTTGATGCCATCATCAGCATAGGCGGAGACGGTTCCCAGAAGATAGCTAAAAAGTTTTGCGATAAAGGTCTCAATATCGTCGGCGTACCCAAGACCATCGACAATGACCTCTCAGCAACCGATTATACCTTTGGATTTCAAACAGCTGTTCAGGTTGCTACGGAAAGTTTCGACAAACTGGTCACTACAGCTGAAAGTCATTCCCGTGTAATCATCATGGAAACTATGGGACGAGATGCGGGCTGGATTGCATTGCATTCCGCTATTGCAGGAGGTGCCGAAGTATGCTTGATCCCGGAAATTGAATACGATATCCAGAAAATCTCCGAACGCATAAATGCACGTTATAAACAGCGGCGAGGATTTGCCAATATCGTGATTTCAGAAGGTGCCAAGCCCAAGGGAGGCTCTGTAGTTTCGACAGATATGGGGCAAGCGGGATACGGCCATAAGAGATTGGGAGGTGCAGGCTATCGTTTAGTAGAGGAATTGAAAGCTTCAGATTGCGCAGGGGACTTCCGTGTAACGGTCCTTGGGCATTTACAAAGAGGAGGTACCCCAACAGCTTTTGACCGCATACTGGCAACTCAATATGGAGTTAAAGCTTTTGAAATGGTCCTGGAAGGCAAATTCGGGCGAATGGCTGCCTACCGCAACAATAGCATCATAGACGTAAGCCTGGAAGAAGCGACCTCCACCTACAATTTCGTAGATCCCAATTCTTATCTGGTGAAGGTAGCTCGGGGAATTGGGATTAGCTTTGGAGATTGATCTACATGAAACTTCAAATGCATGTATCAAGTTCACATGCAAAAAGGGAGCATCTTTCCTATGAGCTTGAACTTTGGATTTGTACTTGAACTTTCTCTTATCTGCCAGATTATGCTCCCTTTACAAAACACTTGTCATTGCGATTTGGAGATTCCGACAAAGCAATCTCCTTCAAACCTAATCACTATTTGAAGTTAAGGGGATTGCTTCGCTCAACATTAGAGCTCCAATGACAACTTTCGTTGTTCGAAAGGCAAAAAATAAGCGGAGTCATTCGACTCCGCATTTTTTTTGAGCAAGGAATATATCCTCTCAAGGTCATTTTTGTGTGTGTGATGCCTTGATTTAGCTATTTCCTCCTGCCATCGCTTTTTTGATCAGGCCGATAACAGCCATTACGATTCCTCCTCCTACTCCACCACCGGCTACACTACCCAAAATTCCAGCGATGTCCATAGTACCAGCAGGCATGTCCATAAACATGTTCAATACCTGACCACCAAGTCCTCCACCAAGGATACCAGCAATAGAATTACCTAGTGTTCCCAATGAAAGATTCTTCATGAGTGATCCTGCAAGATTTCCTCCTGCGGCACCAGAAATTAGTTGAATAATAAGTGGAAGTAAGCTTCCCATAATAAAAGTATTAATAGTTAGTAAAATGTGCGTTTTTTAATACTTTCTAGGGAGTTTTCGAAATGGCTTCAATTATAAGATAGAAAATAATTTGATAAGTCACGCATCAATCCCATAATTTCAGCTTTTCCCGAATTTTTCCACTTTGAACTAATTCTGCGAAGTCATCCCCCACAGCTTTACTGATTTCAAAGGCCTTTTCCCAGCGATCCCGCCGCTCTTTGGTTGGGAAATTTTCGAAGTCTTTTCGATCCGGCACATAGCCTCCGGGAAGTTGATTGATTAGTTTTTGGGAAGGATGAAGCAATAATACATGATTTTTCTCTACGGCCGATGGCTTGCGATTTTTGAGCTTCTTGTCAAACCAACTGGGCTTCACCTGCTCAAAAAAATGGGGTTGAAATACGATATCTCCTTCCCCCAATTGATAAGGCAGCGTCAGATGGTAATCAATCAAACCACCATCGCGGTACATACCTTTCGGAGCATCGGGCACATTGGGAATGCCCTCCATAACCATGGGGATAGCTCCAGTCGCCAAAAGGGCTGCTTCAAAATTGTCTTTATGGAGTTTGACCTCTGTGGTAGGGAAAGCATCTTTCCCCAGAAAACTACTCTCTCCTCTGGAGTCGTGAAAAAGTACCCGATGAAAAAAGACGTTGAGGTTCTTGCGACTCATCAGGTTTCCTAATACAGTCGCAATTAAACCTGTTCCCTGAAGAAGCTTATTTTCACTTGCAAGCAGGCCTTTACTTATTACTGAGATCACAAATAGACGGGCGAAAGGATGATTCAGAATATAAGGAATGGTCTCCGGGTTTATGTATTCCTGGATTACTTGTGGGATGACCGCCGTAATCTCTTCACGTGAAGGTTTATCGGAATATGCCTGACCAAAGTAGCCTTCCTTAAATAGCCCCAATCCTTTGAGGGGATCAGGGAAAGCCATCGCAGAAGCGAATCGCCAGGCACCAATGGAAGAACCTATCATCGGCAAGGCTTCCTTCCGATCTTTGAACCACTCGCCAAATAAGTAGCGATCCAAATGGCCCAGGACAATCCACTTGGGTCCCCCCGCGGCACCTGCCATCAATTTGATCATATCCTGTTTGAGGCCTCCATCCATGATGGCCTCATAGGCAGCTTTCCCTGCCTTTAGTTCTATAGCATCAAAGTTAGCCACGTAGTTAGCTTATTTATTCTTTTGCAATTGCACGATCTTTATCTGTAATCCAGTGGCTCCAGGAACCCGGGTACAATCTGGCTCCCCTTAAACCGGCATACTCCATTGCCAGAAGGTTATGACAGGCAGTAACTCCCGATCCACAATACACAATACTTTCTTCAACAGGCGTATCTTTAAGAATAGTCTGAAAACGTGCAGCTATCGCTTCCTTGGATTTCACCTTTTTATCTTCGCCCAAATTCTCCATCCAGGGAGCAGATACTGCTGAAGGGATATGACCCGCAATGGGATCGATAGGTTCCTGCTCTCCTCTATATCGAACATTTGCCCGAGCATCAATCAATAGGCCCTGACCGGATTGGGAACGTTCCTCCACCTCTTTCACATTTACGGCTACTCCTTCCTGCATCTTAATTTCAATACTTCCCTCTGATGGCTGAGGAATATCGGTAGACAATTGACCGCCCGAAGCTTCCCAGGCTTGAATTCCCCCATCTAAAACCGCTACAGCTTCATGCCCCATCGCCTTCAGCATCCACCAAAGTCGGGCAGCAATTCCTCCACCCTTATCATCATACACCACTACCTGCGTATCAGCATTCAGGCCCCAATTTCTCAAAGTCTTCAGAAAATTATCGGGATGAGGCAGAGGATGTCGGCCGGTTACAGGCGCATCAATAGGACCAGAAAGGTCTTCATCCAAATGGGCAAATAGGGCTCCGGGGATATGACCTGCTTTGTAGGCGTTTCGACCAACTTCCGTATCCTTCAATTCATGCCTGCAATCAAAGACTTGCCATTGAGGATTCTCCAGGTTGCTTGCTAGATCGGAGGTACTGATGAAAGTCGTATACATAGCCGTTATATTTGGGAAGGAAATTGAAGATAAAAATCCTTCCCTAGTTACAGATTTTTTCTTTTTTCTGCTCTTTAACTAGGGAAAAAAATGAAAGCCTTGACCGATTCATTTGGGTATACTATTTTGTATTTCTTCAATTACAAACTATGGACATCACTTCTCCTACCTCCTTTAGCTTCCCCACAGATATCAGATTTGGTGAGGGAGTAATCAAAGAATTGCCCGATTACCTCAAAAAACACGGACTTGCACGACCGCTTGTGGTTACGGATCCCAATGTAGCCCAGTTAGGATTCTTCAAGAAGATCCTGGGTGATCTGAGTTCCAAAGGCCTAGGTGTGGAGGTATTTTCTGATATGCATGCAAATCCCATCAAGTCTGATGTGATTGCAGGAGGCGAAGCCTATAAAAGCACTGATCGGGATTCTATTCTGGGTATCGGTGGAGGAGCGGCTATGGATGTGGCAAGAGCCATTGCTCTTCGGATCAATCATCATCAGGATTTATTTGTCTACGATGATTTGATTGGAGGCGACAAATATGTCACAGAGCCTGTACCTCACTTTGTAACCGTTCCAACCACCTCGGGTACAGGAAGTGAAGTGGGACGTTCCGCAATCATTTCTGAAGATGAAAGTAAACGAAAACGTATCCTTTTTGCCCCAAGTTTATTGGCGAAACAGGTATTTGCTGATCCGGCATTGACCTATGAGCTGCCTGCACATATTACAGCTGCAACAGGCATGGATGCCCTCACCCACAATATGGAAGCTTACCTGGCCAAGAATTACCATCCTATGGCGGATGGAATAGCTTTGCAAGGCATGAAGCTGATATTTGACTCCCTTGAAACTGCCACACTCAATCCTACTCCAAAAGCACGCGCAAAAATGATGTTGGGTTCTTTGATGGGAGCAGTAGCTTTTCAAAAAGGTTTGGGCGTAGTCCATTCTCTGGCCCATCCCCTCTCTACCCTATTGGACATGCACCACGGACTCGCCAATGCCATCAACCTTCCTTATGGCATGGAATTCAATATGCCGGGAATGGAAGATAAATTTGAGGAAATGGCTCGATTGACTTCTATGGAATCTCCTTCTGCAGCAGGTCTGATTGAAGAGCTATTTGACTTGAATAAACGACTGGGATTGCCAACCAAACTCAGAGAAAAAGGTGTGGAGGAAGCACATTTGGAAGCTTTGAGTGATTTGGCCATAGCCGATTTTGCGCATCCGAATAATCCCAAGCCTGTGGGTAGAGCGGATTTTCGAGCGATCTATCAGAAGGCTTGGTAGGGAGACAAGCTTAAACAGTCCTTTCATTGCGAGTATGTATGATAGCCGAATCAATACCCTTGGATACAAGCAGTTTTTCTAAATCAAGGGGATTGCTTCGCCTAAATTTTCGGTTTGCAATGACAATTGTATTGTAGGTAAAAAATCAGGTCTTCTCCTATTGATCCGAATTCGGCTCCAATTTCGGGTTTTTCATCAGCCAAAAATATGCACTCGTATCAGCAGGTATCCAACTTTCCTTTACATATCCGCTCAAAAGAGAACCATAGCGATCTTCTTCTGTGAACATATCCAGTTCTTCTTTCTCTAGCAGAACCCATTCAACATCCTCAATGATCTGCAACTTCAACTGATCTTCCAAACGCCCATAATTCATTTCCGCATTGTGCGCCCAATCAACAACTAGGGGATTTTGAGCATCAAAAAGATAATGGGCCATGGGATAACCCGGTAATACTGCTGTTTTATTTGGGTCGTATTTCTTAAAATAATCCTTAAGCTCTAAGAGTTTCTCTTCGAAAGGCTCACCGGTTCTTAATCCGGAGAGTTTCTCGATATACATGCCGGGTTTAGCCGTCAACCCATCTCTTTCCTGGTCTCTGTAGGGATATTGGTAGAGGAAAGCGAAAACCCAGATCAGCAAGATACAAGCAACCCCATAAAAATAGCGGGGTACACTGAGTTCCAACTCTTCATTTAAGCCATATATAAATGCAAAGAGAATAGGTGTAAAAAAGAGCATAGGATTAGCATATCCCCAGCTAATACCCGCACACCATCCAATACTCAACAAACTCAAGAGAAAGGAAAAAGCAGCCCTATTTAGCCAGAAACTCTTTACTGCAACACCAACTGCGATCAGCCAAAAAGCCTGAGAAAACCCAAAGGAGGGAGCCACATAAGCATCTAGTTTTAAACTCTGATAGACATGCATCCCCAACAATCCCCAAAAAGCCAGGCCAAATATCCCAGCCGGTAAATATCTCCAGGTATAGATTGCATGCGCCCTCCAGACGATCAGGAGAGGTAAAACGATGAGCAAAAATGGTTTTGCATATTCGACTATAGCCACGTCAACAAGATCAGCCAATCTGCTTTCGCCATTGCTTTGGGCTAAGAAAGCCTCACAATATGCTGGATAGCTGATGTAAATTCCTCCTAAGAGTAAAACTATGATTCCTCCGAAAATAGCAGCGGGCTTCCAGGCATATTTTGCCCCAAACTGAAGGAAGAGTAAGGCTGGCCCGAATAACAACATGGGATAAAAGGCCTGTTTGCATAAAGCAGCGGCAACGAAACAGATCAACGCAAAGACATGCCAATAGATTTTTTGCCTACGAGCCACCATGTAAACGCCCAGAGAGGAAAAGAATATTCCGTCTATAGTATGCCAGGCCATGGGAGGAAAGTTATGAACGCTACATGCAAAGGCCATAATCAGGAAAAGCTCAGTAGAAATCCCAATTTTTCTAAAATCGAAAAAGTGTTGTAATCCTCTAATAGTCCAGAATACGCTCAAGGCCATAAACAGGTAAAAGAGAAAGCGTTCTCCCAAAACTTCCAAAGAGGCCGGTAAAAGAGATTGAACCAGAGCGTGGAGGTACAAACTCAGGGGAGGCCGGATATAAATGAAATCCAGATAAGGAATTTCTCCCTGTAAAACCCGATAGGACAAAGCCGCAATAAATCCCTGATCCGTATCACTCATTCCATGAAAGCCATAGGCCAGGAAATAGAGTACAGCCATCAAAAAACCAATCCCCAGCAGTCGGTAAGGATGCCCCTCCGGCACTTCATTGGGATAGGAAGTTTCTGTTAATTCAGACATTACTTCGGTACTACACGCATTAAGAATAGTGCGATAGGAAGGAAAATAGCATTGGGAACCCAAACCGCCCGCTGAGCCGGAAAAGTCTGACTGACCATCGCCTGGCTGCCAAAAAGCAGCCCCACATATAGCAGGCAGAGAAATAAGCCCAGACCAATTTGTAAAGCAATGCCGCCCCGCGATTTTCTTGAGGCCATTGCATATCCAATGATGGTCAGGATAATCATAGCCAATGGATCCGACAAGCGTCGATGCCTTTCAATATTTAAAGCCTTCAGAATATCTGAGCCCCGCATTTCCTCCAGCTTAATATACTCTACAAGTTCCTTCGAGGTTTTGGTCTTCTCAGCTTCCTCCCGAATAAAGATGTCATCCGGGTACAAAAGGAAGCTGGTATCCAATTCTGTAGTGGTCCACATTCGTTCCTTTTTCCCATTCATTCTTCGAAGTCGCGCATTAATCAATCTCCAGTTTTCCGTAGAGTCCACCCACAAAATCCGTTTGGCTTCAATTTTGGCGATGATATCTCCATCTTTTGTTTGCTCCAGATTAAAAGTATGTCCCTCTTTCCGCTTTTCATTATAAAAGCCAATATATACATAGGTATCTGGAGCTACCTTTTTATGGATATCCCGCTTTCTGTGTATGGTCTTCTTTTTAAAGTATTTATATTCAAATGCAACCCTTTCTTCAGTGGCACGGGGGATAAGATAGCCTTTAAAGTAGAAGGAAACTCCTGCCAGGGCTATCGCACAGATCAAATAGGGGACAAAAATCCTATAAAAACTTACACCTGCTCCCAACATGGGAATTACCTCTGAGCGCCCCGCCATGCGAGAAGTAAAAAAAATAACCCCCAGAAATATACATACCGGACTAAGTAGGTCAGCCCAAAATGGTATAAAATTGAGATAGTAATCAAATATGATCTCCTTAAACGGAGGTTTTCGATCGAGAAAGAAATCTATCCTTTCCACCAAATCAATCATTACGGCTATGGCAATGATCATCCCGAGGATGAACAGACTAGCTGTAAGGTATTGTTTGATGATGTATCTATCCAGGATATTCATTCCTCAATCTACAATTTTTGTTAAAGTGCCGACAAAGCCTCAATTGGTTGTCAGCAATTTATTTATTTCTTCAAAATCTGCGTAAAATTAAGAAACAGTGCGTAGAGCTGAAACAGCAGACAACCTTTTCCTTCATATCTCAGTCATAAAAGAAAAGATCTATCAGCCATACAAGCTTCGATTGGCATTAGACTTCTTTGAAACATAACAATTTTGTAATTTTGCGCCCTATGCAAAAAAATATAAGAATAATTGGCCTGGCCCTATTGATTGCCCTGATGACGGTGGGCTGTGGCAAAGAATATAAAAAGTTTAGTAAATGGTCCCGCAAAGGAACCGTAGCACAGAAGGACTCCGCAGCTTTCTTTTTCTACGAAAGAAAGGATTATGACAAGGCTTCCTTCCTGCTGGAGGAACTTCAAACTGCTTACCGCGGTCAGCCACGTGCAAAGGAAGTGCTATATGCATATGCCTATTCCAAATACGGAAGTGGATACTACACAACAGCTGCTTTCAACTTTGAGCAGTACTCAAAACTGTATCCCAATGATCCCTTGACACCTGAATGTATGTATATGGTGGGATATTGTGCCTATCTGGAATCTGCGCCTTATTATCTCGACCAAGCGGCTACTTTAAAAGCCATCAATCAATTCCAGCTATTCATCAACAATTATCCAGCAGATGAAAAAGCGGAAAAAGCCAACACACTGATGACTGAGTTGAGGGAGCGGCTGGCGAAAAAAGCATTTGAAAATGCCAATGTCTATTATAAGATTCAGAACTTCCGTGCAGCAACTAAAGCCTTCGAAGTCATGATTCAGGAATTTCCGGATTCCCGCTATCGTGAAGAGGCCCAGTATCTTTGGTTCAAATCTGCTGCTGACCTCGCAGACAACAGTATTTTTAACAAAAAGAAAAATCGCTACCTCGATGCTCTTGATTTGTATGAGCGATTTATTGACAAATATCCCAACAGTGTTTTCATCAAAGATGCCGAAGCTGCCTTTGTAAAAGCTAAGAAAGGCTATGGGAAAGTACTGGCCGATGAAGCAAATGGGAGTTAATTTGTTTTTTTTGCAACACCCTGATAGAAATCTCGTTATCTTTTACGATATTTGCGATCTAAATTATTTAAGCTGATATGAAAGATTTTATCCCAGTTGATGTACCGAAGGTAGGTGAGTTTTCAGGAAACCTTTACAAGTCCCTGATCATTGTTGGTAAAAGAGCCAACCAGATTACCCTCGACATCAAGGATGAGCTGACCCAAAAACTTGCTGAGTTTGCTCCTGCTTATGACAACCTGGAAGAGGTGATGGAAAACAAGGAGCAGATTGAGATCAGCCGCTTCTATGAGCGCAAACCTAAGCCGACTCAGATAGCTCTGGAAGAGTTTCTGGCCGAAGAGATCTATTACAGAGATCCTCACGATTTTGAAAATTAATAGCTGCGGAGGTGATTTATTTCTCCTCTAGTATCGAAAAGCATAAAAAAGCGGGCAATGCCCGCTTTTTTTGTATAATGAATATCAGTCTTGTCCTAAGATTTTTCTTTAGATTCAAAACAGAGGCTTAAATTAGCTCTAAGACCCAACTGCTTGTGTCACCTTGCGCGGAATCGAAGGGTCTAAGTCTTTTCCTGACTGAAACTTTGGAAAAAATGAGATTCTTCCACTCCGGTCAGAATGACAAATCATTTTGCATGAACATTTAATCCTATGTTAAGCGGAAAAAAGATCGTCCTCGGCATCACAGGTAGTATCGCTGCCTATAAGTCCGTCTTGCTCCTCAGACTCCTCATCAAAGCCGGTGCAGAAGTGAAAGTCGTTTGCACCCCCTCAGTAAATGCCTTTCTGGGAGAGCTCACCTTGAGTAGCCTTTCTGGCAAAAGTGTATTTAGCGGTATCTGGGAGGAGAACTGGTCAGAGCATGTAGAACTGGGATTGTGGGCGGATCTCATGATCGTGGCTCCAGCCACAGCCAATACCCTCGCAAAATTTTCCCATGGCTTATGTGATAATGCCTTGACGGCGGTTTACCTGGCAGCTCGTTGTCCTGTAATGCTGGCACCCGCTATGGATGTGGATATGTATAAGCATAGCCGTACCCAGAAAAATCTCAAAGAGTTGGAGTCAGATGGATGTATTGTATTGGAAACAGGAGAAGGATTTCTCGCTAGTGGCCTGGAAGGGGTAGGCCGCATGTTAGAACCGGAAGAATTATACGAGATCATAGAATCTCATTTCCGCGGATCGGAACTCAGCGGCAAAAAAATACTCATCAGTGCAGGCCCAACACAGGAATCTCTGGATCCAGTAAGGTTTATCAGCAATCACTCTTCCGGCAAGATGGGATATGCACTGGCCAAAGCTGCCTGGTATATGGGTGCAGACGTAAGCCTGGTTTCCGGGCCCACCCAATTAAGCCCTCCCAAAGGCGTAACATTTACAAACGTCATTTCGGCTCAGGATATGTTTGAAGCTGTAACTGCTGAGGCAGACGAGCAGGATTGTATCATCATGGCAGCTGCTGTTGCGGACTACACTCCCTTGACAAAAGCAGACCAAAAGATCAAAAAAAGTGGAGATGACATGCAAATCCCACTTAAAAGGACCAAAGACATCCTCAAATCTTTGGGGGAAAAGAAGCCTGAAGGACAGATATTGGTAGGTTTTGCGATGGAAACCGAAAATGAGTTAGACAATGCACAAAAAAAGCTCTTTAAGAAAAAGATGGATTTTGTAGTTTTAAACTCATTGCGGGATAAGGGTGCAGGATTTAAACATGATACTAATAAAGTGACCATCATGGATCAGGCAGGAAATGTAGAGGCCCTTCCCCTGAAAAGTAAAGAAGAACTGGCGGGAGATATTTTGCAGAAAGTCATTAAACTCTTCGCCGCAAGAAAAACCTAAACATGAGTCGGATCACACAGCATTTCTTTTTCCTCATTTTCCTCCTCGCTTTCCAAACGGGATTTTCCCAGGAATTGCTTTGTTCAGTCTCTGTTGATGCTGGAAGGATTCAAAGTGATCGTACGGTATTCGAAGACATGCAGAAAAACATCTCCGAATACATGAACTTCACCCAATGGGGAGGTGACAAATTTGAATCACAGGAAAGGATTCGCTGCAATCTCCAGATCGTAGTTATACAAAGACCTGCGCCAGACTATTTCGTCTGCAATATGAACTTGCAAGTTTTTCGCCCAACCTATAACTCTACCTATGAAACAGTATTGCTGAAGGTTGCCGATCAGTCTTTCAATTTCAATTATGTGGCTTATCAAAATATGGTATTTACTGATAACACCTATACCGATAACCTCACTGCCCTCCTGAATTTTTACGCCTACCTCATTCTGGCTTTTGATTATGACAGCTTTGGATTAAATGGAGGAAGTCCCTTCTTCCAAAAATGCCAGGAAATCGTCAACCTCGCTTCCTCTGCTTCTAACGAAGGGGGTTGGAGAGCCAATGAGAATAACCGGAATCGTTACTGGTTGATGGAAAACCTCAGTAACAGTCGCTATAAGTCTTTCCATGACATCGTTTACAAATACCATCGTCAGGGATTAGACATCATGGAATCCAAGCCTGCACAGGGAAGAAGAGCGATCATGGAATCTTTGAAAGAGCTGCAAAGACTCAATCAGCAAAATCCCCTTTTGATCCTAATCAAAACTTTCCTCGATGCCAAGCAAAACGAATTGGTGGGTGTCTTTGGAAAAGCTTTCTCAAACGATAAGCAAGAGTTTATCAATATCATGAACGACATTGATCCCTCTAATATCGCCCGTTATAATTCCGTCCTGGATGGGAATTGACAACTTTAGCCTCTTTTCTTGAATTGATAAGATTGTAATCCTTTTTCAAAACCCATTTTCTCAAAAAAGGCTTCATTCCCAGGTTGAGCACCGAAGAAGATACTCGTGTGGCCAAGTTTTTCCTTGATGACTTCCATCAGCATTCGCCCATATCCCCTGCCCTGATAATCGGGATGGACAAAGATGTCAGGGATAGTTGTAAAGAATAGCTCATCAGTCAGAGCACGAGCACATCCGAGGAGATTACCAGCTTCATTTCGTATGCATACGATGAGTTGAGTTTGAGATAAGGCTTTCTCAACTTTTCCCAAGTTGTATTCCCTATGCAGGCCCCATCCATTGGCCTGGGAGATACGGATGAATTCTTCGGGCGAAAGGATAGCTGAATTTCGATGACCGGAAGAAATTTCCAGCTTTGCAGAACGGTCCATATATCTTATCTAAGATGCTTAAACTCGATGAACTAGAAGATAAGCACAAATGTCGATTCCTTGATATCAAGCTAAGACAGGGCCAGGGAACAATATTTTCCAAATTCTCAGCCAGCCCTTACTCTATTTTGAGCAGGAAATTATCGCAGGCATAGGTCCCGATCTTATTCCCTAGTGCATGGCCTTCTTCCGAATCGTAACGAAAATGGATGCCCAGGTAAACGCGAGACATAGAAGCTTCTAAACCGGCATCTGTAAACTTCTCAAACGATCTCGCAGGAGGATTCATGGCTACTTTTCCGGAAAAGGGTCCGGCCTTATCTACAGAATCTGTTCGCATGCTAAAGCTGTATTCATTCCCCTTCCCTAGGGTATACGCCAATACGGTCATGGCCGCAGAACTGGCGGTCCCATGAGCGGAAGGATAGGAAGGAAAGGCATAGGTATGTTTATGCAGATTGTTCCACTGAGTATCGGCTTCTGTATCTGGATTTTCATCATTTGCTGCCCAGCGAATGGCCGTATAGGGTCGCCAATGATTGTAGTGGAATTTGTTGTCGAATACATTCACATAGGCATCGTATACTGTCATGTTTAGCAAGGCAAAGAGACGGGCGCCTTCCCAAAGGTTCAGCTTTTCTTTCGCGACCAGATCACGGGCCAGTCGATTATGCGAATTTTCTACGAAATCTTTCCACCACATCGCTAAATGTGCCTGATCAACTGTTCGAACTTCACTTTGGTGTGATCCAAAGCTTTTTACTTCCTCAAAGGCTTTGGTATAAGCTTCACTCTTGATATCAGGTGGAGGCGGTGAACGAAAATGATCTGGGCTATCGAGGAGGAAAGGTTCGGACTGTGCCCAACCAGCTCCGAAAATAAAGCCTTCGGGGGTTCCGCTATGCTCATTGAATTCTGCATAAACTCCGGGCGCCATGGGATGAAAGTCATAGCTGGCTTCTCCATTCCATTTATCGTTACTTCTTTTATTTAAAACAGCCCTTGCCACTGCTTCTGCAATATAAATGGCATCTATTTTCTCCTGACTATCTTCGACTTGTGACAGCACCTTATCCAATTCCTGCTTAAATACAGGACCCTGATCCGGGTATTGAGCGCGTGCTACCTGATAGGCCGCTTGACTGGCGATGATTTCAGGATTTAACCAATGTGCGTTTTCCTTGAAACCATATCTCTCATAAAGAGGATAGATGCTATTAAGGGCATCATGAACCGCGGTATGCATCATGGCAGCTGTGCGGACTCCCTTAAGGGTCATGAGTCCGTCTTCTGCAATTGCTGTTTTGAAAACAAGTTCATTCCAGGAAAGAAGGATTTGGGAGTTGTAATCATCCGGAGAAGGACTTTTAGGTTTGGAACAGGAATGGAAGTTGAGTAAAAACAGGGCCAGGAGAATGGGAATGAGCAGGGTTTTCGTTTTCATCGGTCTTAGAGCTTGAGTGCTTGTTTATAGTAAAAAACGACTAAGTCGTCGGATTTACATATAAGTTATGGATTTTCTTCCAAGCAATCATCCAGGCTCCGGTGTTTTCCCAGGCCAATACAATCAAACTCATCTAAATGCATTGTACGTCTAAGCCTTGGTTCTTGAAGGATTCGATTAGCCCCCGAATAAATTCAGATATCTTGAGTTTCCGTTTTCCCTTGTCCCAAACTATGCCCATATGCCTCTAGCTTTCCGTTATTATGAAAGATTTCCATGTGTGCCCATCCAGACCTGCAGCTTGCCAGGCATCTCGAGCTATACGAAGCCCTTTTTCATCCCATATAAAATCCTGCTCATATAAGACTTCCATCAAATTTTCTACTGCTATTCCCCATTCATAATGAATAATGAGTTCATATGCATCAGTAATCTGTTCTTTACTGATTGCGTCGAAATCTTTTCTTTCTGTTAGATAGGAGACCAAATCCATGGCCTTTCGCTGAGGCTCGTTCATAATAAGCAATTAGCTGGTCATTAGACTACGTTTCAAAACCATAGTCTCTTTCTACCTTCGCAATACGGGTCTTATAGCTTTTGTACCAATCTGAGCGGCCCTTTCGCTGAGCGACCAAATGTTCAGAATTCTGTTTCCACTTTTTGATAGACTCCAGGTCTTTCCAATAGGAAACCGTTACACCTACTTCACTTCTGGCGCTTTCTATGCCTAAAAATCCCTCTTGCTCACGGGCCAGTTCTTCCATGCGAATGGCCATGTCTATGTAGCCATTGTCTCCTTCTGTTCTGGTGGAGCTGAAGATTACTGCATAATAGGGAGGTTCTGGTATATTTGCGATCATTTTTTTGATAAATATTCTAGGGTTCTTTGTGTAACATTTTAGAAAAGTTGAACAAAATCGGAACGAAAAAACCAAGGCCTACCCACATTTCCATCCGCTACGTTTTCGTTCCATCACCAACACGCCTTATTTGGGTTAATGTTTTTATTTAGGTGAATTTTGTGTCGAAGTGAAAAGGAAGCAAAGAATTAGCTACGCCTTCGACTCGCAGGATTTCTCCTTCTTCCCCTTGCATGAGTACGACCATATTGTGATCTGTCATCTGCTCATACTCCAACATAACCTGCCTGCAAGCTCCACAGGGCATGGCTGGAGCGTCGACCTTTGTCAGCTCACTAGTTGCACGTATGGCCAGTTTGCGAATCTTAGCTCCTTTCCCTGCCGCTCCTATGGCAAAGAGGGCTACTCGTTCGGCACAAAGACCAGAAGGGAAGGCCTTATTTTCCTGATTGCTTCCTAAGACTATTTCTCCCCCTTCCAGTAAAACCGCCGCACCTACCTTAAAACGACTAAAGGGTGCATAGGCATAGTCACAGGCTTTACGCGCATGTACGAGGAGTTCTTGTTCGTCCTGTGGGAGTTGTGAGTTCTCAGAAAATAGCTGGTAAGAAATCTTGAGTTGCTTCTTTTCCATAATCATGGTTTTGAGAAGCTAACAAGATAGGTTTTTTACAGGATATACTGACTCAGATCTTTTTTGTCGACCATTTCCCCCAACTTTTCCTCTACAAAATCAGCGGTAATGGTAAAAGAACTTTCAGGGTTTAAATCCGGTACTTCGAAAAGAATATCATCCAGCAGATTGCTCATGATGGTATGCAGACGACGAGCACCAATATTCTCCACCTCCTGATTTACCTGAAAAGCCATACGAGCCATAACCGCAATCGCTTTGTCTTCAAAGCTTAGTTTGACATTCTCACTTTCCAGCAAAGCACTGTATTGTTTGGTCAGTGCGTTTTGAGGTTCAGAGAGGATGCGAACGAAATCATTCTCAGTGAGAGAATTGAGTTCAACGCGTATGGGGAAACGACCCTGCAATTCTGGAATCATATCCGAAGGCTTGGCAATGTGAAATGCACCTGCAGCAATGAAGAGTACGTGATCGGTTTTGATCACGCCATGCTTGGTATTTACTGTAGAACCCTCAACGATCGGCAGAAGGTCCCTTTGTACGCCCTGACGGGAAACATCGGCTCCTCCACGACCTCCTTCACTGGAAACAGCGACTTTATCTATTTCATCTATAAATATGATTCCGCTATTACCTGCTCTTTCGATGGCTTCGCGGGTTACGCTATCCATGTCAATCAGGCGGGCAGCTTCTTCTTCGATCAGATGCTCACGAGCCTCTGCAACGGTCATTTTACGCTTCTTCTGCTTCTTGGGCATCATCCCACTGAGCATATCCTGCAAACCATCCATACCGTCCATGCCCATAGGTCCTACAATCTGGACATTATGAGAAGGAACGGTTACTTCCAGTTCGATTTTTCTTTCCTCTAACTCTCCCTTCAAAAGCTTCTCGCGAAATTTATCACGGGTCCGCTCATTGAGTTCTTCTTCAGATGCAGAACTCGTATTAAAGCCAATCCCTTCCTTCACATCATCCGAAAGGATAATAGGATTCTTACTTTTCTTACGAATAGGAGGAATCAATATATCCAGGATGGCTTCATTGGCATTTTCCAAGGCTGCTTCTTTTACTTTTTCCTTCTGTTCAGCTCTTACCAGATTTACAGATTGCTCTACGAGGTCTCTTACCATACTTTCTACGTCCCGGCCTACATAGCCCACTTCCGTGAATTTCGAAGCTTCTACCTTTACAAAAGGCGCCTGAGCCAATTGCGCCAACCTTCTGGCAATTTCTGTTTTACCTACCCCCGTAGGACCGATCATCATAATGTTGTTGGGGATAATTTCTTTACGCATCTCCTCAGTAGCCTTCAGCCTCCTCCAACGGTTCCTAAGAGCAATAGCTACGGATTTCTTTGCTTCTGCCTGACCAATGATAAATTTGTCAAGCTCCTGTACGATCCGGGCGGGTGTAAGTGAATCTAGCATTTATATTTTTCGAGTAAATCTTGTCGCAAATTAAAAAAATGTAGGGAAAGCTTTTGGGCTTTCCCTATATGGATGAACGAATTTCTTGTTTATATGTTCGCGAATCAACTGTCGTATGCCATTCGCTTGAGGAATTCTGATTTTCTTCTGGCAGAAACGTCCAAAGTAGTACCGTCAGTCAATTCTACATAGCCTCCCCTACCCCGGGTATAGTTTTTCAAATAAGCCAGATTTATCAGGTGAGATTGATGGATACGAAAAAAATTGAAATCCCTTAGCATTTCATCGTACTCTTTGATGGTACGGGAAACCAGAATACGTCTCTTATCATTGAGAAAAATAAAAGTATAGTTTCTGTCTGATTCGCATCGGATGATGTCTTCTGGGTTCACAACGGTAAAACCATTGGAAGTAGGAAGTACAATACGCTTGAACGGCTTGCCCATGTTGCGGACATTGGCGATCAATGCACTTAGCTGTTCACTTTTATCCGAGGTATCTTCTTCTTTTTGTTTCTCAGTAACTCTTTCAACTGCACTCTGCAATTCATCAATATCCACTGGTTTCAATAGATAATCCGTTGCAGCAAATTTGAATGCCTTCATCGCATACTGGTCATATGCAGTGGTAAAAATGACATCAAAGTCGAGTTTTTCAGCATTCTCGAGAATCTGAAATCCATCACCATCCGGCAGTTCTATATCTAGGAAAAGTAAGTTCGGTTTATGTTCTTTTAGCGCGGCTAGTCCTTCAGCTACATTACCAGCAATCGCAACTACTTCTACACCTTCACAATATTCACTGATCAGCTCTTTCAGCAACTCCTGGCTATTCTTTTCATCTTCAACGATAACGGCTTTTACCATAGTATTGTGTTATTCTCAAAAGTAAATGTTTCAATTAACGAAAATAGTGTTTTTTAGCTTAAACTACTAAATAGACGGATAAGGGTGGCTCGGGGATGCACGAAATCCTAAAAAATTGATACCGACTTCCTTTTTGTATTCTCCTGATCCTGTCTTATTTTCCTGCCCTAATTTAAAAATGACATGTCTGATCCCATTTTCGTTTTTGATAAGGATGGTGTAATTGTGGATACGGAGTCTATCAAACTTCGCATCTATGAGGAGATGATAGCGAAGGATTTCCCGGATAAAGTAGAGGAAGTTAGAGAGTATGCACATGGTACGGTAGGCATGCCAAGAAAGCAGAAGTTTGCCTACATATTTGAGCAAATAATTGGGATGGACAAGGAAACTTCTGTAAAAGAAGCAGAAGCTTATGTCGAAAAATCTCTGGAGATTTATAAACCGATACTCGCAGAAGCAGAATTGGTTGCAGGTATCCGCGAATTTTTCCAGAATACTTCCAATCTCAAATTTGTTTGCTCCGCAGCCCACCTTAGCGAAGTTGAAGATCATTTATACGGACATAACCTAACTCCTTTTCTCCAAGATTGGTATAGTACGACCAATAAGGCAGAGGTTTTGAGTATGCTAAAGAGAAAATTTGATGCGGAAGTGATATTCTGGGGGGACACTATGCCTGATTATGAAGCAGCGAAAAAAGCAGATGTACATTTTATTGGGGTAGTTTTACCAGGCATTTCCAGGCCTTTTAAAGATATGGGTTTACCCGTGATCAAGGACTTTAGCAAACCTAAAAAACTACTTAAACTCATAGACAAACTCGCATTTTAAGCATATTAGATGTCTTATACCCCTCCCATTCGCCTTGAGCTTCCTACTCTCTTCGGGATGAAGACAGTCAATGCTTACTTATTCGTAGAACCGGAACCTGTTCTTATTGATTGTGGGGAAAAGACTCCACAAAATATCCAAGCAATCCGAGAGAGCCTAGCCAAAGAGGGGCTTGAGATTACAGATTTGCAGAAAATTATTATCACGCATGCCCATGTTGATCATATGGGAGCAGCCGCGAGCTTGGCAAAGGAAAGTAGAGCAAAGGTATATCTCCCAAGCTATGCCTGGCCCTGGGCTGTAGATTTACCGAATATGAGGGAAAATCGGATCAGGCTTATAAAAGAAAACCTCAATCTTTATGGTGCAGGTCCAGAAACGGTAGTTCAGCAAACCTTTGCTCGTATCTTTCAGGCCTTTGGAACTGCATGGGAAGCTATTCCGGAAGAATACCTCATGAGTTATGAAGAAGGAGATTTTCTGGAACTTGGCGGGAATAAATGGGAGGTACTTTATACACCAGGTCACTGTATCAATCAGTGTTGTTTTTATCAGCAAGAGGCCCAACATCTGATCTCATCTGATATGCTGCTATCCATCACCCCCAGTCCCGTTATTGACCCTAGCCTTGAAAATCCAAATGAGCGGGTTAAGGGATTGCTTCAGATGTTGGACTCATACAAACGTCTGAATAAACTCGAAATCCAGAAAGTTTTTCCGGGACATTATGAAGCATTTGATAATGCCCATGAAACCATTCGTCAACAAGAAAAGCGAATCCACAGGAGAAAACTGGAATGTTTATCACTTATAGACAAAGGAATACGGGACCCACATGAAATATTTACTCAGATGTATGGAAAAAACGTCATAGGCTGGGCTATGATGGTTGGATATCTCGACTTATTGGAATACGAGGGTTATATTGAGCTGATCGAAAAAAATTCGAAATTGCAAATATTTCGGAATCGGTTTAAACAGGAATCAAATTAATTCCATATTTTTGTTCTTTTCTCAGGAATTTCGCTACCTTTAGATTGACCGTGTATTTAAAAGGATGCACGCTCAATACTTTCAGCCAAAACGCCATAACGAATACTACTAAGAATGCTATAACAGGGATACATTCCACGGGTATGGGTATTAATACGTATGAGAATCTAATCCTCTACGCAGAAGATTCTCAGATCGAACAAGAATTGTTCAAGCAAGCTTTGAAGGAGCATGATTTCTCGTTTGAGGTGAGGTTTTTCAATCATGGCGAAAGCTTATTAAACTATCTGACAAAATCAGAGAGTGAAGAAGAGAAATATCCTCTTCCTTCTCTTATTCTGTTAGATTGGCAAATGCCGGTAAAGTCAGGATTAGAGACGCTTGAAATCCTGAAACAGAGTGAAAACTTAAAGAATATACCTGTAGTAATCTTTTCCAGCCATGACGATCCAGAGATCATAAACTTAGCATATCAGTCATTTGCAAACGCCTATATAAAGAAACCGCTTGACTACGATGATCTGCCCAAAATTCTCCTGGCAATTGAGAATTTTTGGATCAAACGCGTTAAACTTGCGCATAAACATACAGATCTATAGGAAAGCCCGTTAATTAGCTGAATCTTTCAGGAATTTTTGGGAACTTACAAGCAAATTGGAAACTATATATGTATAGGCTATTTATACTTATTCTATTATTTACCCTCTCTTCCTGTAACCTCTTAAAACAGACCACCTTAAAGCAAGACCAGCGCTCCGAGCAATTGGTACAGCAAGGCAAAAGGTATCTGGCCAGTAAGAATTACAGCAAAGCATGGGATGCCTTTGAATTGGCCCGTGAAAGAGAATTTAACCAGGCCAGCACAACGGCCATCTTCCTCTCTGGCCTTTCTGCCTATTATCTCAATTATGATGATATCGCTTTACAGAGGTTTGATGATATTATCCAGAACTATCCCCAATCCCGATATGCCGATAATGCTAAATATCACACAGGCATTTTAAAAGCCCGAACCTTCAATACAGATACAGATCGTATGAGGGGCATGGATTTATTAGCTGAATTGGGATCATCCAGAGATAATCGCCTGGCGAGAGATTCAAAAGCTGCACTTCAGAGAGAGCTTTTCGAAAATGCTGACCTCAATCTTCTTAAGAAATACTTCAATAACGCTCCCTCCAGTATTGAACAAATGGTCATGGAGGCCTTACTTTATCGGGAATTGATGGCAGGAGATAGAGATGCTGCGAAAAAACGCTACTCTTTGTATCTACAAAATAAAGGCAAGGACAGCCCTTTCTTCCAAAAACTTTTCCCAGAAGAACCAGAAAACGAACCAATAGAAATATTTGAACCAGAGATTTTGCGTATTGCTCTATTCCTCCCGGTATATGCCAGTAGTGAGAGCATGGGATATGGGGGCAAAATTCCAGATAGAAGTGTGAGAGGGCTGGAGTTCTATGAAGGCATGCAACTAGCCTTAAACGAATTGGGCGATGCAACACGAAAAAAGATATACCTCAGGGTATTTGATACCTTTAGAGACACGCTAACGACTCGAACCCAATTACAGGAGCTGGATTATCTGCAACCTCAATTGATAATTGGCGGGATTTATAATGCTACCTCCCGAATTATATCTGAGTATGCTGAAAAAAGAGGGATCCCACAGATTGTACCGATGAGTCCAGCTGAGGATTTGGTAGAAAACAAAAGCTTCACTTTCCTGGCTCATCCAGCTGTACGGACACATGGGGCTCGCATGGCAGATTATGCCTACAATAACCTTAATCTAAACTATGTAAGCATTTTCTCAGATAAATCTAATGGTACTCAGGAACTGGCCGATGGCTTTACAGAGAGATTTAATATGCTGGGAGGAACAGTTGACACGCTCTACTTTGGTCGTGATTTTAAAGAAGAGGCTTTAGAGGAAATTCCGGATTTGATCGGGCAGGTGAAAGATAGTACAGGAGTTTATATACCCCTGATGGGAAATGAAGAAGCTGCCTCCTTAATAGTAAATCTATTGAAGAAAGATGAAAAAGAAGTTCAGGTGATGGGATCGCCACATTTTCGATCAAGATATACTACTCTTCCGATTGACGTAAAAGAAGATTTCCAGATTCTGTTTAGTACTACTCATTTAGAGACGAAAGAAGACGAGGATTATAAAAGGGTGTACATAGAGTATCTGAAACGATATAAAATGCCTCCCTCGGACAATTCCATTCAAGGCTATGATTTGGCAAAATTTCTGATCAGCCTGATGGATAGTTACGATCCTAGTATGGGAGTTGGCCTAGAAACTTTCCTACGAGTTACTCCAGTTGTGAAAGGCTTACACATCGATTATCACTTTGGTTCTACCCAAAGCAATCAGTCGGTGAATATTGGTCAATATACAGCTGATGGAGTAAAACGAGTAAATTAGGAGAAAATCTATAAAGATATAGGAAAGTCTCTGCCTGCTGGTGGAGGCTTTTGCATTATAGGCTGCGATATAGGTATTAAACAATCTTATCGAAAGTGAAGGACTCAAACCGCTTTGCCAAACTCCTTTTGAGCTGAGGAAAAGAAATGACAGAAGAATGTAGGTTCCTCTACGGAGCTCAGAATGACATAATTATTAATTGATTGCTTATATCCCCTTCCTACATGAAAAGCAGAAAAACAAAAAAGGCCCTTCTTTCGAAGGGCCTTTTTTAAGCTTGTAAGCCGATTTATTTTTTTACCGTATCAACCACAGCTTTGAAAGCTTCCGGATGATTCATAGCCAAATCAGCGAGTACTTTGCGGTTGAGCGCTACATCAGCTTTCAGAACTTTTCCCATAAAGGTAGAATAGTTCATACCGTGGAGGCGTACTCCTGCATTGATACGCTGAATCCAGAGCTTACGGAATTCGCGTTTGCGATTCTTACGGTCTCTGTAGGCGTATAGCCAGCTTTTTTCGATTTGGTTTTTTGCAACGGTCCAAACATTCTTTTTACGACCGAAGTAGCCTTTCGCATGTTTCATCATTTTTTTGCGACGGGCCCTTGCTGCTACTACATTTACTGAACGTGGCATTTTGCTTTTCTTTTAATTGTTAATGGATAAATTAAAAATAGGTTTGACCCTAGTCGTTGAGCATTGCATTAATACGCTTTTCGTCTGATGCATCTACAACGGCAAAATGTCTCAATTTCAGCTTACGCTTCTTTGACTTCTTGGTCAGAATGTGGTTTTTGAAAGCATGCTTTCTCTTAAGCTTCCCAGAGGCGGTTCTTTTAAAACGCTTAGAGGCCCCTGAATTAGACTTCATCTTTGGCATGATAGTGTTCTATTGATTAAAAAATTGGATTGCAAAGGTAGGGAAATAATTTTTGAATCAATAGCTTTTGTATTGAAAAATGGGCTCCTTTTAAGGAGTTTTTCCTTTTTGGGGATTCTTTTCCACCTTTTTTAATAGAGGTGGAGCCAAAAATCGCAGAGCCAAGAACCAGCTACACCTGCCGCCCCGGCTCCCGATGGGCGCTGCAGGGCCTGCGCGCCTGGGTAGTCGTAGACTCGGGACGTCTTGCCGTTGATAGCAATCGACGGCTACAGCATTCTGAATCCAATAGGGAAAACCATTTGGCAGTTGACACCAGCACCCCAATACCCAAACACGCTAACACGTCTACCTCCATGCGCGACGGGGCCAGGCTGCTGCATCGGGTGCGGGGGTCGGACTGAGCGCTGGATTTGCAGCAGCTTGATTTTTACTTCTTTTCATCTAAGGAAAAGAAGAAGAGGACATTAATTAAAAGAAAACACGTTTTACACTACTCTCCTATTACTTTCCAAACCTCCTGCCTAATCTGAGGGACAATTTCAGCTTCAAACCAGGGATTGCGACGGCGCCACATGATGTTGCGGGGTGAGGGATGTACCAAAGGGATAAAGCCATCATCGAGGTATTCTCTCCAGTGCTTTACAGTTTCGGTGAGGGTCTTTTTTCTTCTTTTGCCCAAATGGTATTTGATGGCATATTGTCCTATGAGGAGTTTAAGCTTTACATGGGGAAGTTTGGCCTTGAGTTTATCCTGCCAAAGTTCTGCACAGAGAGGGCGAGGTGGAAGATCGCCTCTTTCGCCCTTACCTGGATAACAAAAGCCCATAGGTATGACGGCCAAGTACTCTTCATTATAGAAAATATCTTTTTCCATATCCAGCCACATCCGAAGACGGTCCCCACTCGGGTCATTCCAGGGAATACCGCTTGCATGTACTTTGGTACCGGGAGCCTGTCCTGCCAATACAATTCTTGCAGACGCCTTCCCTGTCAAAACAGGTCGAGGTCCCAGAGGTAAATCCTTACAGGCCGTACAGCCTTTAATTTCCTCTATAAGCTGATCAAGACTCTGAGCCATTAGAAGGGGGTTGCTGCGTAAGGGCTGCTTCTCTCATTTTAGCCTCTTCCTCCTTTTCTTTTGCCAGGGCTCTTTCTTTATTTCTATGAACTACCTTCACCACCCGAATACTGACTTGGTAAAGCAATAAGAGCGGAATAAAGATCAATACCTGAGAGAGTACATCCGGAGGGGTAATAATGGCAGAGATTAGCAATAAGACTACGATGGCATGTCGCCTGTATCGTACCAGAAACTCTGGAGTTATCACCCCTATCTTAGCCAGGAAGTAGGCCAGAATGGGCATCTCAAAGAGAATACCTCCTGCCAGGATAATCTGTGCGAAGAATGAAAGCACATAGCCTATTCGCCAGGCAATGCTTATTTCTCCAAATAACTCAAAGGTAGCCAGGAATCGTATGGAGAAGGGTAATATGATAAAGTAGGAGAAGGCTATACCTGCGAAGAATAGCAAGCTCATTACGAATACAATCCAGCGGGTGCCTTTTCTTTCATGATCATGCAGGCCGGGTTTGATAAATCGCCACATTTCCCACAAGATGTACGGGAAAGAAAGCACCAGACCTCCTACAAAAGAAATCATGATAGATTTCAAAAATAGCTCTGTTGGATGCAAGACCTGGTAGTCTATGACAACCTCCTCGCCACAAAATCCAATTTGACAAAGAAACTGATTGATGGGGGCATCACTGGTAAAAGGAACCATGATGATTTCCTCTACAAACCATTTTCTGTAGATGAAAAAGTAAACCCCGAAGGCTAAAATGGCAATCAAAGAGCGCATCAAATGCCATCGCAATTCTTCCAGGTGGTCCAGAAACGACATTTCACTTTCGTCAACCGGTTCCTCTGCCTCCTTTTTCTTGTTGCCTTGTCTGAACTCTTTGAATTTAGAAACTAGTCCCACAATCTTCTTCCTTTAATGAGCTAATCGAAAATTTATATACAAATATACCGAATTAGAAGATTATGCGGGTAGAATTGCGTTAGGTAATTACGCAAAAATTTGGGCTCATGGGTCCATGAGTAGTAACTTCTGCGTAGCAAGGATTTCTGATTTGTCGCGAAGCCTCAACAGATAGATGCCAGCAGAGAGATTTCCTCTTTGAAAATGATAGTGAGATTCTCGAATTCCTTCCTTTACATAGACAGCTTTCCCCTGAAGATCAAGCAATTCCAGTCGGAGCGCTTTTCGGGTGTAATTGTCAAAGGTAATTTGGGTTTCCGTATGAATAGGATGCGGGGCAATTTCAATATTGACTTTATCGATGCCGGGAGAGACAGAGCCTGCAAAATCCTCAAAAAATATCCGTATATCATCGACCATCCAACCCTCTTTCCCACTATCGCTAGAGTCGCTAATAAAATGAAAACGAAGAATCGTAGTATCGAACTCAGTCTTTACCGGGATGTTAAAAACCCATTGGTAGCGTGTTTCTATCCAATCACTTTTTCCACTGAAACCCGGAATGCCTCCCAGAAGGGTATCTTTCTGATCATATAGATTTTCTCCTCCCACATGTACATAGGGCGTTTGCTGTGCTTCATAAGCGAGGTTTATCCAACTAAGGCCTTTATCATGGGATACTTCCAGGTATCCGCCATCTTTCATAGAATCCGTATCATATTTATGCCAGAAGCTTATGACACTACTCAATCCATTAAAAGGTGGAATAAGGACATCAAAATAGGCATTTGTATTGGGAGGATATGGATTCAGGCTATCTGTTAGGATGCTATTTGTTGGGCTATAGGATTGATTGAAAAAGGTTTTATTAGGTTTACCTATATGCCAAACGCTCTGGTTGGCACTGTCTAAGACAATCAAGTGGCAAGTGGTATCCAGAAAACAACTGTCTTGGGGCATTAATCCTTCCCCCTCAATGAATTGAGAAAATGCTGGGTAAAAGCTGAAGAATAAAAAGAGAATTAGAAGTAGCTTTTTCATGGTTTGGATTGGTTGATCTTTGAAAATCAAGCTAAAAAATTCCTTTTAATTTCCCCAAAAGCAAAATCCCAGCCTTTCATAAAAAGACCGGGATGATAAAAATTTTTTATAAGCTGTTTACCACTGAAACATCGGGAAAGCTTCCATAAAGGCGTTTACTTCTGCTTTTACCTCTTTCAGGGTATTTTCATTGTCTGGATCGGTAAGTACTCTATCTATTAGACCCGCTACTTTTTCCATATCAGCCTCTTTCAATCCTCTAGTCGTCAGTGCAGGAGTACCTAAACGCATTCCACTGGTTACCATAGGGCTTTCTGTATCAAAAGGCACCATATTTTTATTGATGGTTATATCAGCTTTCACCAGAGACTCTTCAGCCACTTTACCTGTAACTCCTTTATTTCTCAAATCAATCAGCATAGAATGATTGTCAGTCCCTCCTGAAATCACTCCATATCCTTTCTCTACCATTGCTTTAGCAAGCGCCTGCGCATTGCGGATCACCTGTTCTCCGTAGGTTTTGAACTCTGGCCTCAAGGCTTCTCCAAAGGCAACTGCTTTTGCAGCAATAATGTGCATCAAAGGTCCTCCCTGTGTTCCGGGGAAGACAGCACTATCCAGTACGGAACCGATTCTTCTTACGGTTCCCTTTTTAGTGGTGATTCCCATAGGATTGGGACCGTTCTTTCCTACCATGATCAAGCCGCCCCTTGTTCCTCTCAAGGTCTTATGGGTAGTGGTTGTAACGATGTCGCAGTAGTCCAGGGGATTAGCCAACAGACCTTTAGCAATCAAACCAGCTGGATGGGAGATATCAGCCATTAAGACCGCTCCTACTTCATCCGCAATCTCACGGAAAGCCTTGTAGTCCCAGTCTCTGGAATAACTACTGGCACCCATAATGATCATTTTGGGCTTTTCTTTTCTGGCGGTGTCTCTAACTTCATTAAGATCTACGAGGCCACTCTCTCTTTCCACTCCATAGAACGTAGGTCTATATAGTTTTCCGGAGAAATTTACAGGAGAACCGTGAGTCAAGTGTCCACCGTGCGCAAGGTTGAAACCTAAAATGGTATCACCCGCTTTTAGAACTGCGAGGAAAACGGCTGCATTGGCCTGAGCACCTGAATGTGGCTGTACATTGACCCATTCGGCTCCGAAGAGTTCTTTGATTCTTTCTCTGGCAAGCTCTTCTGCCTCATCCACTACTTCACATCCTCCATAATATCTTTTTCCTGGAAGACCTTCTGCATATTTATTGGTCAGACAGCTTCCGGCAGCAGTCATAACCTCGGGACTCACAAAGTTTTCTGAGGCGATGAGTTCTATTCCTTCTTTCTGACGCGTTTCTTCTCTTGAAATGATCTCGAATATAGGATCCACAGTTTTGATTAAAGGTGTATTAGGAATCTGAGACATATATTTGCTGAATTTTCGTTTTTAACAGATCACAAATTTAAGGCTTATTCCTCGAAGAATATCCCCATATTATCAACATACTTTACTTACATGATGTAGGCATTCATCTTCTTTTTGCCTTTTCCCTTCTCAAAGTACACATGTTGTTGAATGGTGGTAGCCAGTTCCATCCCTACAAAATCAGACGACACTGGCATAGCTCTATGCCCCCGATCAATCAAAACAGCAGTCTGAATACTTTGGGGCCTGACTTGTAGAAGGATTGCCACGACATTAAGCATGGTTGTACCACTATACAGTACGTCGTCTACTACAATGACATGTTGGTTTGCGAGTTTATCAAGATCTCCTGACAAGGTAATCCCGAGTCCTTCTTCAACTTCCCTATCCAATTGGGCATCAAGGAGTTCGATTTTATGTGGACAAATCTCATTTAGAAAGCCTTCCAACAGGCCGGCAAGGTATCCTCCCCTTTCATCTATTCCTATGAGAACCAGTTTTTTAGCACTAAAATTAGCTTCATAGATCTCATAAGCCATTCGCTTCAATCTCGCAAGGATAGCGGCCTCATCCAGGATTTGTACTTTATCTGCCGTCATAGCGCTGAAATAAGAAATGCAATTAACGAAATAGATAGCTGATAAAACAAAGAAAGGGACCGAAGCCCCTTTCTTTTGTATACTAATTTATGCTTTAGTCTGCATAGGCACGGTAGCGGGGACCTGAGTTCCGCTCCATCCGAGCTTCGTGCTCTTCTTTGGAACCTACGATGATGTCCTGGTACTTGCGCAGACCTGTACCGGCTGGTACAAGGTGTCCAACAATCACGTTTTCTTTCAGACCGAGCAGGTGGTCGATCTTCGCTGTGATTGAAGCTTCGCTGAGTACTTTGGTAGTTTCCTGGAAAGAAGCGGCTGACAACCAGCTCTTCGTTCCGAGAGAAGAACGGGTAATACCCATTAATACTGGCTTACATACAGCAGGTCTTACTTCACGAGCCACAACCAATTTCATGTCATTTCTGCGGAGGTAAGAGTTCTCATCGCGCAGCTTACGCTGAGAAATGATTTGTCCTGTTTTCAGTACGTTGGAATCACCAGCGTCATCAACAACGAGTTTGTCGAAGATCCAGTCATTCTCTTCCTGGAAGTCTAGTCGGTTTACAACTTCTTTCTCAAGGAAGATGGTATCACCAGCATCCACGATTTCTACTTTCTGCATCATCTGACGTACGATCACCTCGATATGTTTATCGTTGATCGGCACCCCCTGCATACGGTATACTTCCTGGATTTCATTTACGATGTATGCCTGTACAGCACTTGGACCTTTGATTGCCAGGATATCTTTGGGAGCAGTCGCACCATCAGATAGTAATTCTCCTGACATCACATAGTCCCCATCGTGAACGAGGATGTGTTTCTTCAGCGAAACCATATATTTCTTCTCATCAGACTCATCCGGAGCGGTGATGAATACCTCTCTGTTACCACGTTTGATACCACCTAGCCTAACGATACCTTCGATAGCTGTTACTACCGCAGGGTTAGAGGGGTTACGGGCTTCGAAAAGCTCGGTAACACGAGGAAGACCACCAGTAATATCTGCAGTTCCACCACCGGAGCGAGGAATCTTCACCATTACTTTACCCGCAGTAACTTTCTCATTATCATCTACCACAAGGTGAGCACCTACAGGCAGGTTGTATGAACGAAGTTCTTCACCCTTGTCGTTTACAACGTGGATGGTTGGGTTAATGGTTTTATCACGGCTATCGATGATCACCTTCTCTTTGTGTCCAGTTTGATCATCTGTATCCTCGAGGAAGGTTACTCCATCTTTCACATCTTCCATCTCTACTTTTCCTTCAAACTCAGAGATGATCACGGAGTTGTATGGATCCCAGTTACACATGAGAACCCCTTTCTTAACCTTTTGCTTGTCTTTTACATACACTCTCGATCCATAAGGAACTTTATTAGAAAAGAGTATGCGAGACTGATCATCCAGGATTTTCAGTTTTCCAGCCCTACTGATAACAACTTTTATGGTATCTCCATCTTCTTCACGCTCAACAACTTTTACATTTTCAAGCGCGACTTTACCTTCAAATTTAGAGATCAACTGGCTACCAGAAGCTACACGCTGTGCAATACCACCCACGTGGAAGGTACGCAGTGTCAGCTGTGTTCCAGGCTCACCAATAGATTGTGCAGCTACAACTCCTACAGCCTCACCGGTTTCAACCAGTTTACCTGTAGCGAGGTTACGTCCGTAACATTTGGCACAAACTCCCTGACGAGATTCACAAGTCAGTACCGAACGAATCTCTACACTTTCAATGGTGGAGTTTTCAATCTCAGCTGCAATAGCTTCATTGATTTCATCACCAGCAGCTACGATCAATCTTTCTTCATCTAATGGATCAAATACATCATCCAGGGATACACGACCCAGAATACGGTCACCCAAAGGTTGAATCACATCCTCATTCTCTTTCAAGGCAGAGATGGTCAATCCTCTCAAGGTACCACAGTCGTGCTCTGTAATGATTACATCCTGTGCTACGTCCACGAGACGACGAGTCAGGTAACCTGCATCTGCGGTTTTAAGGGCGGTATCTGCAAGACCTTTACGTGCACCGTGTGTAGAAATGAAGTACTCAAGTACTGACAGTCCTTCCTTAAAGTTTGCCAAAATCGGGTTCTCAATGATCTCACCGGCAGATCCCTTGAGGGTCTTTTGCGGTTTGGCCATCAATCCCCTCATCCCTCCGAGCTGACGAATCTGCTCTTTAGAACCCCTTGCTCCGGAGTGGAACATCATGTAGATGTTATTGAATCCATCCTTATCGGTAGCAAGCTGCTTCATCAGCGTCTCCGTAAGAGAAGTATTGGTATGTGTCCAGATATCAATTACCTGGTTGTAACGTTCGTTTTCTGTGATGAGACCCATTCCATAGTTCATCGAAACTTCTTCGATCTTGGCTTCTGCATCTTTGATCAAAGAATCTTTTGCTTTTGGAATAATCACCTCATCCAATGCGAATGAAAGTCCGCCAGTGAATGCTTCTCTAAACCCTAGGTCTTTGAGATCATCCAGGAACTTAACCGTATCAACCAATCCAGCCTTGCGGAAGATATCGCCGATAACGGTACGCATAGTTTTCTTGGAAAGCAGAATATTTACATAACCTGCTTTTTTCGGTACAATCTTGTTGAATAAAACTCTACCTACCGTGGTTTCTACGTATTCTGTCTCTTCCTCACCATTTTCATTGAGGATATACTCCCCATTCTCGTCCTGCTTTTTCAAGCGAACTTTAATGATGGCGTGCTTTGCTACAACTCTTTCATTGTATGCAATCTCAACTTCTTCAGGACTACCAAAAAGAAGTCCTTCGCCTTTTTGCTTGGGTCTACCTTTGGTCAGGTAATAAACTCCCAATACCATATCCTGGGTAGGCAGGGTAATCGGAGAACCGTTTGCAGGGTGAAGAATGTTATGACTGGCAAGCATCAGAACGATTGCTTCCAGACAAGCTTCATTACTCAAAGGAACGTGAACCGCCATTTGGTCCCCATCAAAGTCAGCGTTGAAACCTGTACAAACTAGTGGGTGCAGGTTGATTGCTTTACCTTCCACCAGGCGAGGCATAAATGCCTGAATACCCAAACGGTGAAGAGTTGGAGCACGGTTAAGCAGAACAGGGTGTCCTTTAAGAATATTCTCAAGTATATCCCAGATCACCGGGTCACGGCGATCTACGAGTTTTTTCGCACTTTTTACGGTCTTAACAATTCCCCTTTCGATCAGCTTTCTGATAACGAAAGGTTTGAAAAGCTCAGCTGCCATAGACTTGGGAAGTCCACATTCGTGAAGCTTCAAAGTAGGACCAACCACGATCACAGAACGACCGGAGTAATCTACACGTTTTCCAAGCAGGTTCTGACGGAAACGACCTTGCTTACCTTTGAGCATATCACTCAAAGATTTCAGGGCTCTATTTGAGTCAGAGCGAACTGCATTTACTTTTCTGGTATTGTCAAAGAGTGAGTCAACTGCTTCCTGCAACATCCTTTTCTCATTTCGAAGGATTACCTCAGGAGCTTTGATCTCAATCAGACGCTTAAGTCTGTTGTTACGAATGATTACCCTACGATAAAGATCATTCAAGTCAGAAGTTGCAAAACGTCCACCTTCCAATGGAACCAAAGGTCTCAGTTCGGGAGGAATGACGGGTACAATTCTGACAACCATCCACTCAGGGCGGTTCTCAATACGACGGTTGGCAGCACGGAAGGCCTCAACAATTTTCAGACGCTTAAGGGCATCATTTTTTCTTTGCTGAGAAGTTTCTGTAGCGGCTTTTTGACGTAATGTATAAGAAAGATCATCCAGATCAATGGTAGAAAGAATCGCTTCTAGCGCTTCTGCTCCCATTTTAGCCAGGAACTTTTCCGGATCTTCATCCGGAAGCATCTGGTTTTCTTTGGGAACTGTTTCCAGCATATTCAGATATTCTTCCTCCGTAAGGAAGTCCATTCTTGCAATGCCTTCTTTCTCCATGATACCAGGATTAATTACGACATAGCGCTCGTAATAAATAATCTGGTCGAGTTTCTTCCCTGTCAGACCGAGCAAGTAGCCAATCTTAGAAGGAAGTGTACGGAAGTACCAGATATGAGCTACCGGTACTACCAATTGGATATGGCCCATTCTTTCACGTCGTACCTTCTTCTCAGTTACCTCTACACCACAACGATCACAAATGATACCTTTATATCGAATACGCTTATACTTACCACAATGACATTCGTAATCCTTTACAGGACCGAATATACGCTCGCAGAATAATCCATCCTTTTCCGGTTTATAAGTCCGATAGTTGATGGTCTCAGGTTTTAAGACCTCACCATTGGAGCGGTTAAGGATAGCCTCCGGCGAAGCGAGACTCACGGTGATACGCTTGAAATCACTGCTTATTTTGGTATTCTTAGCTATGGGCATATGTTACCTCCAATAATTAATTTTCAAACAATTAGTCTAATGTTACCTCTAGAGCCAGACCACGAAGCTCATGAATCAATACGTTGAATGACTCAGGGATACCCGGGTAAGGCAATACGTCACCTTTTACGATAGATTCGTACACTTTTGCACGACCTATCACATCATCCGACTTTACAGTCAGCATCTCTCTCAAGATGTGAGCTGCACCAAAGGCCTCAAGGGCCCAAACCTCCATCTCACCAAAACGCTGTCCACCAAACTGAGCTTTACCACCCAGAGGCTGCTGCGTAATAAGCGAGTAAGGTCCGATGGAACGGGAGTGCATCTTATCATCAACAAGGTGAATCAGTTTCAGCATGTAAATAATACCCACGGTGGTTTTCTCACTGAAATTCTCTCCAGTCTGACCATTGATCAGCTGAGCAACCCCATAATCGGGTAATTTTGCCTTCTTGATATACTTGTTAACGTCTTCGACACTCGCACCATCAAAGATAGGTGTAGCAAATTTTACGCCTAGTTTTCTTCCGGCCCATCCCAAAATGGTTTCATAAACCTGTCCGAGGTTCATACGGGAAGGTACCCCCAGTGGGTTAAGGACGATATCAACTGGCGTTCCATCTGGCAGGAATGGCATATCTTCCACAGGAACGATGCGGGATACTACCCCTTTGTTACCGTGGCGTCCCGCCATTTTATCACCTACTTTTAGTTTACGTTTTTTAGCAACATAAACTTTAGCCAATTTTAGAATACCGGAAGGAAGTTCATCTCCTACGCGAATCTGATACTCTTCTCTTCTGAAGCTACCTTCAATCAGGTCGTAACGACGCTTATGATTTCTGAAGAGTTGCTCGATATTCTTGTTAAGCTCCTCATCACCTGTCCATCCGGTTGGGACAATATCCAGGAAGATGAGAGAAGAAAGCCCTTTTTCAGTGAATTTCTTTCCACTCGGGATAACTTCTTCGTTGAACTTATTTTTAACTCCTTTTGATTTCTGATCTCCCAAAAGACCGAGAAGCTTGGACACCATGGTGTTGTTCAACTCAATGAGCTCATTGTTGTAGCGCTCTTCCAGTCCCTGAAGGAGTTTTTTATCACGAGCTTTCGCCTTGCTTTCTTTCTTTTCTTTGGAGAAAAGCTTTTTATCAATTACTACCCCTGCAATAGAAGGAGGTACACGAAGAGATGCGTCTTTTACATCTCCTGCTTTATCTCCAAAGATTGCGCGAAGCAGTTTTTCTTCCGGAGTAGGATCTGATTCTCCTTTAGGAGTAATCTTACCGATCAGGATGTCGCCAGGATTTACTTCAGCACCTACACGGATCAATCCATTTTCGTCCAAATGTTTGATCGCATCCTCACTTACGTTAGGAATCTCACGGGTAAGTTCTTCTTCTCCACGTTTCGTATCCCTAACCTGAAGTTCAAACTCCTCAATGTGAAGAGAAGTATACACATCCTCAGCAACTACTCGCTCAGAGATTACGATAGCATCCTCAAAGTTGTAACCCTGCCAGGGCATGAAGGCAACCAAAAGGTTTTTACCAAGTGCCAATTCGCCATCTTCTGTTGCGTATCCGTCAGCCACTACATCACCAGCTTCAACCTTATCTCCTACTTTGACCACCGGACGGAGGTTGATACAGGTATTTTGGTTAGTTCTGGAGAACTTAGGCAACATGTAGGTAACTACATTAGACTGGAAATTTACAAGATCATCTATAGCAGAACGCTCATAGTTGATGACAATTTTGCTTCCATCCACATACTCGATTACACCTTTACCCTCTGCTTTCATCATTGAGCGAGAGTCCAGGGCAACTTTTTCCTCAATACCTGTTCCTACAATAGGCGCTTCTGGCTTAAGGAGAGGTACTGCCTGGCGTTGCATGTTTGACCCCATCAAGGCACGGTTTGCATCGTCATTTTCCAGGAAAGGAATCAGAGATGCAGCCACACTTACAATTTGGTTTGGCGCAACGTCCATGTATGCAACGTCATTAGGCTCAACTACCGGAAAATCACCCATTCTACGGGCTTTAACCTTGGGATTCATAAATTTCCCCTCCTCGGTAATCGGCGCATTTGACTGTGCGATGATTATTTGATCTTCTTCTTCTGCACTGAGGTAAGTAGCATTCGGAGAAACTACCCCTTCTTCAACTTTTCTATAGGGAGTCTCAATGAATCCCATATCGTTGATTTTCGCATATGTACAAAGGGAAGAGATCAATCCAATGTTTGGACCTTCCGGAGTCTCAATCGGACAAAGACGTCCATAGTGAGTATAGTGCACATCCCTTACCTCGAAACCGGCTCTTTCACGAGAAAGACCACCTGGTCCCAAAGCTGATACCCTTCTTTTGTGAGTAAGCTCTGAGAGCGGGTTGGTTTGATCCAGGAACTGGCTCAACTGGTTGGTTCCAAAGAAAGAGTTGATCACACTGGAGAGTGTCCGTGCATTGATCAAGTCTGCAGGAGTAAAAATCTCATTGTCGCGAATGTTCATTCTTTCACGAATGGTACGCGCCATACGAGCGAGCCCCACACTAAACTGAGAGTACAATTGCTCCCCAACAGTACGGATACGACGATTACTCAAGTGGTCAATGTCGTCCACATTCATTTTACTGTTTTGAAGCTCAACCAGGAATTCAACGATTTTGATGATGTCCTGCTTGGTTAGTACCTGACTGTCTTCTTCAAATACTCCGTGCAATTTTTTGTTCAAACGATATCGACCTACTTCTCCGAGGTCATAACGCTTATCGCTAAAGAACAATTTATCTATAACTCCGCGTGCAGTCTCTTCATCTGGCGGCTCAGCATTTCTCAGCTGGCGGTAGATGAGGTCTACTGCTTCAGACATGGAGTTGGAATTATCTTTTTGTAGGGTGTTGTAAATGATGGAGTACTCAGCGGCACTAGCATCACTTGCAACCAGGATCATAGTAGGTACTCCAGAATCAAGGATATCTTCAAAATCTTCTTTAGCGATCACATGATCCCTCTCGAAGAGAACTTCATTTCTGGTAATAGATACTACTTCACCTGTATCTTCGTCAACAAAGTCTTCCGTCCAGGTTCTAAGAATCCTAGCGGCTAACTTTCTTCCGATACTTTTCTTTACGCTTGCCTTATTGATTTTCACCTCTTCTGCGAGGCCGAAGATCTCAAGGATGTCTTTATCGGAGCTATATCCGATTGCACGCATCAAAGTTGTGACCGGGAATTTCTTCTTACGGTCGATGTATGCATACATTACATTGTTTACATCAGTTGAGAATTCTACCCATGATCCTTTGAAAGGGATGATACGGGCAGAGTACAACTTTGTACCATTTGCATGGAATGACTGGCCAAAGAACACACCGGGGGAACGATGCAACTGACTTACTACTACTCTTTCAGCCCCATTGATAATGAAGGTTCCTTTTCCAGTCATGTAGGGGATATTACCTAAGTAAACCTCCTGGGTAACCGGCTCAAAATCTTCATTTTCAGGGTCTGTACAATAGAGAAAGAGCTTTGCTTTGAGAGCTACTGAGTGAGTAAGACCTCTCGCTTTACATTCTGATAAAGAATAACGCGGGGGGTCGATGTAATAGTCCAGAAACTCAAGAACAAAGTTTTCCCGCGCATCGGTAATCGGGAAATTTTCTTTAAATACCTTGAACAGTCCTTCTTCTCTTCTTTTGTCTGGTGGGGTATCAACTTGCAAAAATTCTTGAAATGAACGGAGTTGTACTTCAAGAAAATCCGGATAGTCGATCACCTTGTTTATCTGGGAGAAGGAAATCCGTTTCGGCTGCTTTGTGCTACTCAAATTGCTATCGGTTTAGTGGGTTGAAGACACAAATTTTACTGCTTGGATATTGCGAATCATGGTCATATCGTATAAAACATGGAGAAATAGACCTGACTACGAGAATCAGGTCTATTCTATGGGTAGAACTTAAATAACCCATCAAATGGTTTATTTACTTCAGCTCTACCTCAGCACCAGCTTCTTCTAATTGAGCTTTAACGGATTCAGCTTCTTCTTTAGAAACTTTCTCCTTAATTGCAACAGGAGCGGAATCAACCATTCCCTTAGCATCTTTCAGGCCTTGACCTGTGATTGCTTTTACTGCTTTAACAACGTTGAGCTTAGCTCCACCTGGGCTGATGAGCATTACATCAAACTCAGTTTGGCCACCGCCTTCTTCTCCACCTTCTCCACCAGCTGCGGGTCCAGCTACTGCAACTGCAGCTGCTGCTGGCTCAATGCCGTATTCTTCTTTTAATATGTCAGCTAGTTCGTTAACTTCTTTTACCGTCAGGTTAACCAGCTGCTCTGCGAATGCTTTTAAATCTGCCATTTTAAAAATGCCGTTTAGTGTAAATGTCTTATGTCAAAAAAATAACTTCAAAATAAAGTGCCGGGCAATTCGGAAATCCGATGGAAGCTTAGCCACGGCGTAAAAATTTTACTCTTCCCTTTCGGAAAGGGTCTTTAGGAGTCCTGCAAGAGTACCGCCGCTAGACTTAAGCGCAGAGATAACATTTTTCGCTGGGCTTTGTAGCAATCCGATAACTTCTCCGACCAGTTCGTCCTTAGACTTAAGTTCAGCAAGTGCTTTGAGTTGATCATCTCCTTTGAAAACAGAGGTTTCGATAACTGCTGCTTTTAGGAGAGGTTTCTCTTTATTCTTTCTGAACTGATTGATCAGTTTTGCTGGAACACTTGGATTTTCAGCTCCTGCGAAAAAGATAGAAGAAGGTTCTTTCAGTACATCATAGACTTCAGAATAGTCTCCTTCAAGGTTTTCGAGTGCTTTCTTCACCAAGGTATTCTTTACCATCTGAAGGGGAATCCCCTTCTCATAGCACAAGGCTCTTAGTTGATTAGTCTCAGATACCGTGAGCCCGCCTGCCTCAGTGATGTAGAAGTTAGGATACTCCTGAAACTTCTCCGTGAGGTCTTTAACTAATTGAATTTTCTGTTCTTTCGTCATGATACATTAAATTCCGGGCACACTAGACTTATCAATTTTCACACCTGGCCCCATAGTAGAAGCCATGCTAATGGATTTGAAGTAAATTCCTTTGATTCCTGATGGTTTCAGACGCTCAAGAGTCTGGAGCATTTCCAGGGTATTTTGAGAGATCTGCTCAGGAGTAAAGGAAACTTTACCTACTGACACGTGAATAATTCCGGTCTTATCTACTTTGAAGTCGATTTTACCAGCTTTCACTTCTTTCACTGCATTGCCAACATTAGGTGTAACGGTACCACTTTTGGGGTTAGGCATCAAGCCTCTAGGTCCCAAAACACGACCGAGACGACCAACTTTGGCCATTACGTCCGGAGAACAAATGATTACATCCACATCTGTCCAGCCACCTTGTATTTTTTGGATATACTCATCCAATCCTACGTGGTCGGCTCCTGCTTCTTTGGCTTCCGCCTCTTTGTCAGGGGTAGTAAGTACCAATACAGTTACTTCCTTACCGGTTCCATGTGGCAGGGTCGCGACGCCCCGAACCATCTGATTTGCCTGTCTGGGGTCAACCCCTAAACGACAGTGCAGCTCGACGGACTCGTCAAATTTAGCATAAGCAACCTTCTTTACGAGAGCGGAAGCTTCATCAAGTGTATAATGCTTTTCAGCATCTACAGCCTCGAGTGCTTTTTTATGATTTTTTGTAAGCGCCATGATTATTCCTGATTTTCTTGCCAAGGGGGTGTACCTTGGACGGTTAGCCCCATGCTTCTTGCTGTTCCTGCTATCATTTTCATGCCTGATTCAATAGTAAAGGCATTCAAATCCGGCATCTTGGTTTCTGCAATACGTTTACAGTCATCCCAGGTAACCTTACCCACCTTGTTACGGTTGGGCTCAGGAGAACCTTTCTTGAGTTTTGCAGCTTCCAACAACAATACTGCGGCTGGAGGTGTTTTTACTACAAAATCAAATGACTTATCAACGTAAACAGTGATAACCACTGGAAGGACCTGACCCATTTTGTCCTGCGATACAGCGTTGAAACGCTTACAGAACTCCATGATGTTCAACCCTTTAGAACCAAGTGCTGGACCAATGGGAGGGGCCGGGCTGGCTTGACCACCCTTTACCTGCAGCTTAACATAGGTCTCTATCTGCTTAGCCATCTAATTAAATGATTGAAAGTTGAGTTTATCGAATTCAGGAATTGTATAAGAATGGGAAGCAACCTTACGGTCATTCAAGAATTCAAGAATTCAACCATTAATATTCTTTTTCAACCTGGAAGTAGTTCAACTCTATAGGTGTGTTACGACCAAAGATTTTTACAACTACTTTCAGTTTCTTTTTATCCTCGTATATCTCATCGATGACTCCCGTAAATCCATTGAATGGCCCCGCCATTACTTTTACAGGTTCACCTTTGATGAATGGTTCCTCAGGCACCTCACCTTTCTCATTCATCTCATCCACTTTACCCAGGATCTTGTTCACTTCTTCGACCCTCAATGGTTCAGGATCCCCCCCTTTTCTACCTCCAAGGAAGCCAATTACATTGGGTATATCCTTCATCATAGAAATGATCTCAGCGGAAAGATCACATTCCAAAAGAATATATCCTGGCAAAAAAGTGCGCTCACGGAGCTTTTTCTTTCCGTTGCGCATCTCAAAAACTTTTTCTGTAGGTATAAGCACCTGCGGAATGATCTCCCCTAATTCGAGGCGATCAATTTCACTTTCGAGGTATTGCTTTACCTTTTTTTCTTTACCGCTTATTGCGCGCAGTACATACCACTCTTTTGCCATCTCTTCTTTGGTTTTTTAGTTAGAAAAACTATAAACGATGGACATGCCATTTTGAAAGGCCAAATCCATGATAAAGATCGCCAGTGCAATCAGAAGAGAGGTTATGAGTACGGTAACTGTACTACTTTGCAATTCTTCTAAAGAAGGCCACTGCACTTTGTACAGTAGTTCATCTAAATACTCTTTAAACCCTTCCCTTAATCTTTCCATAACAGTTTATTTGCACGGGCGGAAGGACTTGAACCCTCAGCCTACGGTTTTGGAGACCGTCGCTCTACCAATTGAGCTACACCCGTTTTTAAACACATATTTTCGCAAATGATTTTGCGAAATAATGTGTTGATAGTACAAAGTATTTTCCGAACTCCCAAAAGGGAGTCCGGAAATAAATTTATCTTATTCTAGGATCTCAGTAACCTGACCCGCCCCGATGGTACGACCACCTTCACGAATCGCGAAACGAAGACCTTTTGTCATTGCAACTGGGTAGATGAGTTCTACAGTTACTGTAGTGTTATCACCAGGCATTACCATATCAACACCATCTCCTAGAGATACAACTCCAGTTACGTCAGTTGTACGGAAGTAGAACTGAGGACGGTAGTTGGTGAAGAATGGAGTGTGGCGACCACCTTCGTCTTTGCTCAGTACGTAAACCTCAGCTTTGAATTTGCTATGAGGAGTTACAGAACCAGGCTTGATGATTACCATTCCACGCTTGATATCTTTTTTGTCGATACCACGAAGAAGAAGGCCTACGTTATCACCAGCTTCTCCTCTATCAAGAATTTTACGGAACATTTCCACACCCGTAACAGTAGAAGAAAGCTTCTCAGCGTCAAGACCGATGATATCTACAGGATCACCACTGTTGATTACTCCAGTCTCAATACGACCAGTAGCAACAGTACCACGACCTGTGATAGAGAATACGTCCTCTACAGGCATCAAGAAATCTTTATCAGTATCCCTAACAGGAGTTGGGATGAAGCTATCAACATTTTCCATCAGCTCCAGAATTTTAGCTTCCCACTCAGGCTGTCCATCAAGGCCACCCAAAGCAGAACCCTGGATTACAGGAATATCATCACCTGCGAAATCATAAGCACTCAACAAATCACGAATTTCAAGTTCAACCAGCTCCAACAATTCCTCATCATCTACCAGGTCAACTTTGTTCATGAATACAACTAGCTGAGGTACACCAACCTGACGAGCAAGTAGGATGTGCTCACGAGTTTGAGGCATAGGACCATCCGTCGCAGCAACAACCAAAATCGCACCATCCATCTGAGCAGCACCAGTTACCATGTTTTTCACATAGTCGGCGTGACCAGGACAGTCAACGTGTGCATAATGACGATTTGGAGTCTCATACTCTACGTGAGAGGTATTAATTGTAATACCACGCTCTTTTTCTTCAGGAGCGTTGTCAATCTCGTCAAAGCTCTTCACCTCAACATTACCGGCTTTTGCTAGCACGGTGGTAATAGCAGCGGTGAGCGTGGTTTTGCCGTGATCCACGTGCCCGATTGTGCCAATGTTCACGTGCGGCTTGGTACGTTGGAATGTTTCCTTTGCCATCTTTAAATGTTTCTAAAAATATTTGTCTCGTAATAAATAATAGAGTGAGCCAATGACCGGACTCGAACCGGTGACCCCTTCCTTACCATGGAAGTGCTCTACCAGCTGAGCTACATTGGCAAAGAAGTTCGTTTTGGATAAATAAGCGCAATGCTCTTTGACAGTTCCATCCAGTAATCGAACTTACATTGAGCGGGAGACGAGATTCGAACCCGCGACCCTTAGCTTGGAAGGCTAATGCTCTACCAACTGAGCTACTCCCGCTTAATTTGTTTAGTCCTTAAAGAAATATCCTTATCAAAAGGACAATTCTCTAAAAATCTTGTTATGTAAAGAACCGGTGGGGAGAGCAGGATTCGAACCTACGAAGGCTGAGCCAACAGATTTACAGTCTGCCCCGTTTGACCGCTTCGGTATCTCCCCAAAAATCAAAACCAGCGCTAACTTATTGATAGCCAAATAATTTTGATTTTATCTGAGCCGGTAGACGGATTCGAACCGCCGACCCGCTGATTACAAATCAGCTGCTCTGGCCAACTGAGCTATACCGGCAAATTTTTCTTCAAAAAACGACCTTCGCAAAAAAGTCTTGCAAAGGTAGAAAAGTAAGCACAGAATACAAAGCCTTGAGGGAATATTTTTTTAAAGTTTTTTGACTCTAAAAAACACCATAACAAGGCGTGAATCCGAAGGAAGAAATTACTTCTTCAACTCTTTGATCCTTGCGCGCTTACCGATCTTATCTCTTAGGTAGAAAAGTCTGGCCCTGCGAACCTTTCCTCTTCTTAACACTTCGATTTTGTCGAGGCTTGGAGAATGCACCGGAAAGATTCTTTCTACTCCAATTCCACCAGAAATTTTCCTGACAGTAAAGGTTTCCGTAGAACCTTCGCCTTTGCGTTGAATACATACTCCCTTAAAGAGCTGCACACGCTCTTTATCCCCTTCACGAATACGCACGTATACATTTAAAGTGTCTCCTGATTTGAACTCAGGTAAATCTTCTTTCTTATGTGGGGCCTGCACGAGGCTGATAAGCTCTTCCATGTCTTTTTTATTTTGACGGAGGGCAAAATTAGAACTTTATTCTCATTCGACCAAACATCTATCCACTTTTTTATTGAAGTAAATCCGGCCGACGCTTTTTTGTCTTCAAATAGGCCTGTTCTTCTCTCCATTCTGCGATTTTAGCCCGATGTCCCGAACGCAAAACCGCTGGTACCTCATGCCCTTCAAAGCTTGCCGGCCGTGTATAAACTGGTGCATCCAGAATATCATCCTGAAATGAGTCGGATAAAGCCGAACATTCATCCCCCAAAACCCCAGGCAACAATCGTCCTATTGCATCTGTCAAAACCAGTGCCGGCAGTTCTCCCCCTGACAAAACGTAATCCCCAATTGATATTTCTCTCGTAACAAAAAGATCTCTCGCTCGCTGATCCAGCCCTTTGTAGTGTCCGGCTAATAATATGAGATTCTCTTTCATTGAGAGTTGATTGGCATGCGTCTGCTTAAATGTCTCTCCATCCGGAGTAAGAAAAATCACCTCGTCATAGCTTCTTTCCTTTTGCAATGCCCGGATACAATTTGCGACCGGCTCTACCTTCAATACCATGCCCGCACCTCCTCCAAAAGGGTAATCATCTACCTGTCTGTGTTTATTCTCTGAGAAATCCCTCAGATCATGAACATGAACTTCCAGCAAACCTTTGTCCTGAGCCCTTTGCAAGATGCTATGCGATAAAGGACTCGTCAGCAATTGAGGAACACAAGAAATTATATCAATTCGCATGATGGTATTGAAAGAAAGATCAATGCACAGTTCACCCATTTAATAAGTGAACTATATAAAAGAGTAAATTTAGCTATGACCAGGAAGGAGTTATGGATCAGGCTTCGTCGTCTCTAAAGATCTTGATTGGGCGCTTCATACTTTCTTCGAGGGAGATGAAAGTCTCTGTTCGTTGAATCCCTTCTATAGGCTGCACTTTATCATTGAGGATACTACGTAGTTCTCGAGTGTTTTGACTCACAATTTTCAGGAATATCCCATAGCGTCCAGTCGTATAATGTATCTCTGTAATTTCGGGGATTTCCTGCAGCTGTTTTACAATGCGATTATATAAGGATCCTTTCTCCAGAAACATCCCCACGAAGGCACAAATATCATAGCCTAGCTTACTGGCATCTATTTCCAGATGAGAACCTTTAACAATGCCCTCTTTCAACAATTTCTTCATACGGACATGCACGGTTCCCCCAGAAACAGCCAGGCGATTTGCAATTTCTGTATAGGGTGTTTGTGCATTCTGCATCAAAATGGATAAAATCTGCAAGTCAAGTTTATCAATTTCTAAATTCGCGGGCATTTTTATCTATCGATTTTAATATTTCGTTAAAAAATTGAGTCAAAATTTGAAATATTTACAAAAATACTAAGTTTTTGTTAAAAAATTTTGATTTTTCTTTGAGGCCTTTTACCTTTGTAGTGTACCATTAAGCAAAGGAATAAAAGACAGTTCTTTTCCAGATTTTCAAAAAAATCACATACTGTAGGGTGATGAAATTGGCAGCCATGCCCTCTTGTCTCGGGGGTGGGGACTTGGAATAAATCTACTTCGGTAGACTAACCTCCTCGTGAAGGTTCGAATCCTTCCCCTACAGCATTCTCAAAGAAATCCTTCCTATCTCGGGAAGGATTTTTTTATTAAAGAACTAGCCCATCAAGAGGCTATTTATCCATACTATTCACCCTTCGGCGAATCACATCTATATCTTGTCTCATTTTCTTCAATTGATCATCCAGATCAGAGGGCAAGCTCACATTTCCAGACGGAGCGGCATTTGGCGCAGGAGCGGGACTCTCTTTCTTTCTAAATACCCAGTCAAAAAGCCCTCGACTTGCCGTACCTGCTTCAACTCTTTGTGCAGCAGCAAACTGATCCTGTCGCTTCTCCAGGTCTACCATTTGCTCACGTAGTTCCTGCTCACGGATTAGAGCATTCTGTTTAGAAGAATTTAAATCAATGCGGAACTTGAATAGCTCTCCTGGAAGACGTAGAATCGCCGCTATAATATTTATAGGCACCTGAATCATCGCCAGAGCAGTACTTGGTTTGGAAATATGAATATTTGAGGGATAGCCTCCTTCTTCAAACTGAATTTCAAAATCCGTTTTTACCCAAGATGCTATAGGAATTTCAATAAAATGGACCCGATCAGGATGAGGAAGCCGTAGCAAAGTTCTACTATTTCCTTTACTCCCATTTAAATTCATACTAAAGGTGCTCAAAGGCCGATAATAAATTCCCAGTCCTCCCTCTTTATTCTGACCGCTATCCTGAGGTCCTTGTTCAACACTCCCCAATTCTTTAATCTCAAAGCTCGCAGCCTTATCCACTTCCTGCATTTTAGCTTCTAATTGCTTTATCTCTGCCTCATTAAAAGGATCAAAAGGACCACTATGCAAGACTATAGTGTCCACAGAACGTGTACTTACAGGTGCAACCGCTACCTGGGCAATAGAACTAGCCAAATCCGTGAGTTTGGAAATGAATTCTCCCCTTTGGTCCTCTATACTCGTTTTCACATGCTTTAGAAAACCTTGAGGGCTGAAACTCACCTGAATTTGATCATTGGTAAACGCATTGGGAGTATAGCGCAGAAAATAATTGTGATCGGGATCAGGCAAGAGATCGACTGAAGGGCTAGCTAATTCCACAGAAAATCCCGTAGGAGAATGAGTGATTTGCAGATTAACAATTCCTTTCGGGAGATAGTAGTGGTAGAGGTTGCCTTGAGAAGCAACTTTGGTGGATCCAAAGATATTTCGAGCCATACCTGAAGTAGCTGGGTTAAGTAGTATCAAATATTCGTGGCCTAATTTAGCAAAATAATCCTAAATCCCTTATTTCATTTAAAATTCCAAAATATTAAACAAAATTTAATGATTGTTTATTTTCTCATTAGATAATGATCAAAATACATAAACAAAAAATATATAATGATTAATTAAGAAGTCTTTCAATTTTTTCACGAAAAACTTAAATATTTCTTATTTACCTCAAAATCCACGAAAAAAATGAAAATTTGAAAGGAAAGCAGTAGAATAAATACAAATATACAAATTCCTATACTTGAAGGGTCTATTGCATTTTTACGAATTTCACATTTTAACAACTCTAAATTAATAAAGGTTCATAGGGAGGAATTATCCCTCTAATTTTATGGCGAAAAGGAGGTGACTTTGTAAATTGATTCGGATCATAAAGTAAAAACTTAGCTAATGAATTCATTCATACTTATAGGTGGAGTTGTGACCCTTATCAGCTGGCTGGTAAGACAGAGATTCCAATCCGTCATGAAAAAGATTTCCCGTGTACAAACACGCTCGGGCTTATCCGGAAAAGAAATTGCAGAACGGATGCTCCGGGATAATGGAATACATGACGTTCAGGTAATTTCTACTCGAGGCATGTTGACGGACCACTACAACCCCGGAAATAAAACCGTGAACCTTAGTCAAGCGGTTTATGATGAAAGAAATGTAACGGCTGCAGCAGTTGCAGCTCATGAAGTGGGCCATGCCGTACAGCATGCAACTTCTTATAGTTTTCTAAAATTTCGGTCGGCGATAGTGCCGGTTGTAAGTATTTCCTCTCGATTTGGTCCTTTGGCTATCGCCATTGGTATTGGGATGATGCAGGGAGCCATGCAAATCGGAGGACTGGTGGCAACCGTAGGTTTATTACTTTTTGCAGCTTCTACCCTTTTCAGTCTTATTACCCTTCCGGTAGAATTTGATGCGAGTAAAAGAGCCCTGGCATGGTTGGAGGATACCGGATTGACACAAGGAGAGGAACACGAAAAAGCCGTACAGGGACTTAGATGGGCGGCAATGACCTATGTAGTTGCGGCTCTGACCCAGCTAGCCTATTTGATCTATTATCTCTCCATTTTTATGAGAGCGCGTAGATAAGCAATACAAAAAATTAATTGAGAGTTGCCGGTCCCATGAAAAATAGGGGTCGGCTTCCTTTTTCTGCTTTATAGGCAAAAATGGATTCGTAAAGTTGATCCATAATGATTACACGTACATTATCTCGCATCAACAATTTCCTCTGGTGGGCATAGGGATAAGTTCTATTGGAAAGAAATACGAATACCAGATCGTAGCGAGGATCCACCCAAACGCTTGTCCCGGTAAAACCAGTATGTCCAAAAGATCTCTCAGAAGTATTTTCTGAAACAGGATTGGTGCGATTGGGGCGCATTTCGGGTTTGTCCCAACCCAATCCCTTTCGGCTATAATTCAATTGTTTCTTGGTAAACTCCGAAATGGTGCCTTTCCGAAGAAATTGCTGTCCTCCATAAACCCCTCCATTTTTCACCATTAACATCAGCTTGCCCATATCATACACATTAGAAAAGAGACCTGCATGTCCCGCAACTCCTCCCATCATGGCAGCCGTAGGATCGTGAACATATCCTTTGATCAAAGAGTTTCGGAAATAATTATCAATTTCAGTAGGAGGACAATAGGAACCCTTATTCTGGCCTCCAGGATTGAACAAGGTCTTATTCATCCCCAGAGGCTCATAAAATTCTTCCGCAGCATATTGATCCAGGCTTTTGCCACTCACTTTTTCTACGATCTTTGCCAGATAAATCAACCCAATATCACTATAGCGAACCGAACGCGTATTTCGAACTTCTAAGTCTTCCAACTTCTTCCAAAGCCAGGGAGAAAGGAAATCAGTAGCATAGAGGCGAGTCGAAATCTGGTTTCCTCCTGATCTTGGGGGGACAGAAGTATAGAATTTTCTATCCAGAGTTTTTTTAGCGGCATTAGAAAACGTCTCCTTGTATAGAGGTGCCCAACTGGGGAGGCCGGCATTGTGCTGCAAAAGTCTGCGAATTGTAAGCTTCTCTTTATTTGAACCTTTGAGATCAGGCAAGTATTGAACTATAGGCTTATCCAAATTCAGTTTCCCTTGCTCAACCAATTTCATGATACTCAGGGTCGTGGCAGCAATTTTTGTTACCGAAGCCAAATCATAGGTATGAAGATAAGGATCAACTGTTTCAGAGCGACTACTATATTCCATCCTACCGAAGGCTTTTTCATATACTACATCTGTACCGCGTATAACTAAAATTGCGCACCCCGGCATGGCGCCTCTCTTTATATAGTGCTGAGCGATAGAGTCAATTTTAGGAAAATACTTACTATCCATTCCCTGCTCTTCTGGACTTGAAAATCCGAATCGTGTCGGATTTTTAATTTCAAAACCTTGCCCTTCCTGGAAACGATTTGAAGCCGTAATGGGCAATCTTCCACTAACTTTGATTCCTCCAAAAATTGCTGCTGCTGCTGCCTGCCCAGTTTCAGTGGTTTCCTCATAGGCAACTACCGTAGCATTTTCGCTTCCGAAGTTTTTAAGTGAATAAGGATTTCCAAATACGGTAACTACACTCGTTTTTCCAGAGTTTGCAATCTCTCTCACCAAGTCTCCGGCACCTCGACTTATCCCAAAATTTCGGGAAGCTCTTTGGTTCATATTTCTTACACCAATGATAACCGTATTAAACTCCTCCAAAACATTCAGGAGACGTTGCTGCTCAGCAGCACTTGCAGCAGAGGAAATATAATAGGGGCTGATTTCAGCATACTTCTTCAAGCCACTGTCAAAAGAATTTCCACGCTTTCCTCCAATTTGCACGTAAGCGATCTTTTTCCCTTCCAGTCTTTGCAAGGGCAATACCCCTCCTTCGTTTCGCGCAATGGTTATCGCTGCTTCATAAAGTTTCTTTCTGAGAATTTTTGCCTCAGATGAATTCAAATCTTCGATCAAATTTTTCCGAGAGATCGGTTTCGCCTTGGTCAATCCCAGCTCTTTTTTTGCCTTGAGGATACGAGCTACATGTATATCAAGCTCTGCCTCAGTGATCTTACCGCTACTTACTGCAATGCCTATGGTCCGGATAGCTTTGGGTACATCGACAGGAGACAAAAGAAAATCATTGCCTGCCATCAGGGCTTTTAGCGAAACCTCTCCACTGGGATAATATTTAGTAACTCCTTTCATATTCAGGGCATCCGTAAAGATCAGGCCATCATAGCCCATTTTTTCTCTTAGGAGTCCATTGATGATTTTGGGCGAAAGGGATGCTCCTACATTTTTTGTGGTATCGAGACTAGGAATATATAAATGCGAAACCATGACAGATTTCACGCCTGAGTGAATCAATTTGCTGAAGGGGTATAGCTCAATAGAATCCAGTCTTTGCAGGCTATGGTTGATAACAGGCAAATCATAATGAGAATCCACTTCTGTATCTCCATGCCCAGGAAAATGCTTGGCACAGGCAATCACTCCCTGATCCTGCATCCCATTGGAAATCATGATTCCTTTTCGAGCTACTCTATATCGATTTTCTCCAAATGAACGGAAATTTATGACCGGATTATTCGCATTGTTATTTACATCGACTACCGGAGCAAAATTCACATGCACCCCTACCCTACGCATTTCCTTTGCCATCTGCTTACCCATTGCATAGAGTAAAGAATCATTTTTGATTGCTCCCAGGGTCATATTGCGAGGATAAGCTCGGGTTTGCTTAAGACGCATGGATAGCCCCCACTCTGCATCCATAGAAATCATAAGCGGAATGTCAGAAAGGGATTGATAGCGATTGATCAGTTCGACTTGTTTTGCAGGATTTCCCTGCATAAAGATCAGCCCACCAATCTTGTGGCGCATGATCAGAGACTCAATATATCTGTAATCTTTTTCTTCCTGGTTGGAGTAGGTTGTAACCATAAAAAGCTGGCCAATCTTCTCTTCCAGAGTCATATCAGCGAGTCTGGTCTCCACCCAATCCTCCACCCCTGAATCAACTTCAGGATTCCCCCCCGCAGAAATACATAGACCAAAAAAGATCAAACAACACAAAAGGCGACTCACATACCCGAACATAGGATCAAAAGAATTTATTGCTCAATCTGGATAATACAACCAGAATATAATTTATTATCTATTTCCAAAATACACTTAATCACGCAAAAGAAAAAAGCCAATTGCGCATATATTTTAGGTATACGCAAGATTTTAAAGCAAATCTTAAACCAGACTGAAAAAAAACCCTATTTCTCCAAAAATCGTCAACCAAGCGACCTAATTAGCGAATTAGGAGCTCCCCAATCGCGAAACTAGCGAAGATTACCGAAGCAACTCCATTGGTGGTAAAAAAAGCAAGATCGACTTTGGACAGGTCATTGGGTTTGACCAAATGATGTTGATAACCCAGTAGAAACAGAAATGACAGCGCTCCTACCCAGAACAACCAGCCCGCACTGGTTATGATCCCGAACAAGATTATCATTGAAGCGCAAAAGAAATGCAAAAAGGTACTTACCACAAGTGCCTTATTTTTCCCTAACCAGGCAGGAATACTATTGAGTGCATGCTCACGATCAAATTCTTCATCTTGCAAAGCATAAATGATATCAAATCCACTCACCCAGGTCAGCACAGCAATCCCTAATATGATGGGTTCCCATTGAAATTGTGCAGTGACAGCCAGAAAAGCCCCTACGGGTGCCAAAGCCAGCCCTAATCCCAGAATTAAATGGCAAAGCGCAGTGAATCTCTTCGTCATCGAATAGCCCAAAATTACCATCAAAGCCACTGGAGACAAGTAAAAACAAAGGGGATTGATGAACCAGGTTGTGCCAACGAAAAAAACTGAGTTCAAAACCACAAACAAAAGTGCGTTTTGTGGGGTTATCATGCCTGCTGGTATCTCACGGGTTTGGGTACGATCATTCTTAGCATCAATGTCCCTGTCAGAATAACGATTGAAAGCCATAGCAGCACTTCTGGCAAAGATCATACATAATACCACTAGTAACAGAGATTGCCAATAAGGTTTATCAGGCTCCATATTATTGGCTTGCATAAACTGGAATCCTAAAAAAAGCCCCAACAGGGCAAATGGGAGGGCAAAAATGGTATGCGCAAACTTTATGAGGGAAAGGTATTTTTTCATACTTCCTGTAGTCTGAAAGAAAAATTACAGGAATTGCAATTTTTCATCTTAAATATAAAACAAAATAATTGGATGAAAGTTTATATATTGAATTTCATATATATCAAAGAGACTTAGTGAAAAATTATATTTTAGTATGCACTAGCCATAAAGCCAAAATTTGTGGTGGTGGCTGTTGCAGTGATAAAGGTGGCGATGAATTACTTGCTGAAATTCAAGCAGAGCTGAAAAAGCGTGGGCTGGATAAAACAGTGATTGCTAAACAATCCGCATGTCTTAGCAATTGCAAAGAAGGAATTTCTGTAAAAACTTTACCCATGGGCAAAGTTCACAGCTATTCCAAAATAACAGATTTGGATCGAATCCTGGAGACTTTCAAGAAGGTAGTTAAATAATCATGCCCTCAATGGGCTAAAAAAATCTATCCAATCTCTTTTTAACAGAGGGGGTTTTCGTACCTTTGGCGGCAAAATTCGGATTAAAATATTTGAATAAATATGCCCCAACTTTCTACCCGAGCCAAAGAAATTCCAGCTTCCCCAATCAGGAAATTGGTCCCCTATGCCGATGCTGCTAAAAATAGAGGCACGCATGTTTTTCACTTAAATATAGGACAGCCGGATATTAAAACTCCGCCTTCCTTTTTTGAAGCCATAGAGCAGGCCAATCCTGAAGTACTTGCTTATACCCACTCAGAAGGTATTCTTTCGCTTAGAGAAAAAATAGCGGCCTATTATAGTCGCTTAGGATATCCGGTAAATGACCAGCAGGTTTTGGTTACAACAGGAGCTTCAGAAGCCTTAAGCTTTGTTTTCAGCACCTGCTTCAATCCTGGAGATGAACTGATTGTACCTGAGCCTTTCTATGCCAATTACAATGGTTTCTCCGTATTCTCTGATATTAATATTGTTCCTATTCAAACGGATATTGAGAATAACTTTTCCCTTCCTCCTATGGAAGCGTTCGAAGCCCTTATCACAGAAAGGACCAAAGGCATCCTGATTTGTAATCCGGGCAATCCGACCGGAGTGATGTACCCCAAAGAAGCTTTGGAAAAGCTGGGTAAAATCGTAAAAAAACACAACCTCTACCTGATCGCGGATGAAGTCTATCGCGAATTTGCTTACGACAATCTTAAGCACCATTCTATTTTAGGATTACCCGATTTAGAAGAAAATGCCATCGTAACAGATTCTGTATCTAAACGCTTTTCAGCTTGCGGTGCTCGGATTGGATGTATTGTTTCTCGAAATAAAAGCTTTAGAGATGCAGCTCTGAAATTTTGCCAGGCACGCTTATGTTCTCCGGCTATGGGGCAAATTGGCGCAGCAGCTATGTACGATCTTCCTGCTAGTTTTTATGAGGAAGTAGTGGTTGAATATGTAGCCAGGAGAAATACGCTACTTGAACATCTTCGAAAAATTGAAGGGGTATACGTTCCCGAGGTAAATGGAGCCTTTTATGCCATGGTTCGTTTGCCGATTGATGATTCTGAGAAATTTTGTCAATGGATGCTAGAAGAATTTAGCCACGATGGAGCTACCGTCATGATGGCTCCGGGTTCTGGTTTTTATTCAACTCCTGGCAGGGGAAAGGACGAGGTTCGTATGGCGTATGTTTTGCAGGAGTCCGACTTAGTAAAAGCCGTCACGGCTTTGCAAAAAGCGCTGGAGGTGTATCCGGGAAGGACGAATTAGGGAGATTGCAGAATTATGTAGAAGGAATGGAGAAGTATCGGTAAATCTAAATCATACAGTACTTCTCCATTTTCCATTCCCTGTTCCTTGTTTTTACTTCAGATTAAATCTTCTCGAAATGACAGGCTATACCGCAGATAGCAATCGGCGCCTACGATAATCTATCAAAAGGTACCACGTCTGGTTCAATAAAGCTCTTCCTCGCTTCCTCTGAACTAAAAATATCAAAACTGTAATGGGAATTGATAAGAGATTTGAAGTCTTTTTTTAATTCGGGATTGGCAGTAATAAAGCTCCTGAAATTATCGGCTGATGATTTTTCCATAAAATGCCCCACCGCTTTTATGGCTGCAATAGTCAACGTCTTGTGATACTTGTCTTTTGCTCCCACATGGGCCACAAACTTCTCTATTTGTTCCTGAATTCCTTTTTCAGCCGTTGACATCCCATCAAGCTGAATATTCAACCAGGCCAAGCGCAAATGGGCTTCATGACTAAAAATCCTAGGAGACAAGCTACAATCCTTAAATTGCTGGAGAAATTCTGAATCGGATAATCGAAAGTGCTCTTCCATAACAGAATGAATTGATATTTTACTCAAAACAAATAGAAATAAATTTCAACTTCATCAACATTTGTTGAGAATTGAGCTGCAATCAGAAAAAAGCACGGACTTGCACCCTTCCTGTATGGATAATAGGCACCGTAGTCGAAGCACGACCATCGTAGGTGATACTCAATTCGACATTATTGAGGATATAATAAGTAGTAAAAACTTGCCAGATGGCATTGAGGCCTGGTTGAAGCCCTTCTCGCAATTCATATTGAGCAGAAAAGCCGGGATTTCCCGTTTCCCCCATACTCACCAGCTCCAGTTTTGTGAGGATATTGTTTCGGTCTTTGAGGTTGAGTTTCGCATCAAAGATCAGTTTATGAATATTGACTTGTGCATCTACTTCCTGATTCAAATTGGTATTTCGCCCAAAACGATAGGCATAACCTGCAGATAGCCGATACTTTCTATTCAGCTGAAAATTAACCTTGGGATTAGTTTCCCAGAAATAGATGTCATAATTACGCGAAGGGAAGGATTCTGCCTCCACAAATTTTATCCCCAACCTACTATCCACCTCCAAACTTTTTGCTTCGCCCAAATTCAAACGCTGTGCAGCCCGACCATATCGAAAACCTCTGAATTCATCTCCTGTGCTCAGGAATAGTTTCGCCCGTGTATCGAAATAGGAAAAACGAAGATCTCCTGTCGGGTTATTTTGAAAAAAGCTGATGTCCTGACGCAGGTTATAATTAGCATCCAATAAAGACTCATCCGAAAAAGGGTCAAAAAAATCAATGAGGTAAGAGGCAAAATCCATATTTCGGGATTTGCTCTGGGTAATTCGAAAGTTGGTGAGGAGTCGGGTATTTCGGATTAAATTGCCCAGTCCTTTGGCGGATTTATCAATGACCTTTTTAAAAGACCAGATCATATTCCCATTGAAACTCAGGCGGGTGGTGGGAAATAATTCCCGGGTAGGAACAATCACCCGGATAAAGTCAGCGACAAGGGGATTATTTGCCAATTGAAATTCTTCAAAGTCCTGTATACCGTCATTGTTGAATAAAGAATCCAGCCATACATATTGTCCCTGACCAGGTACTACCTCAATGTAGCGCACTTCTCTTTGCGCCAAACGCTCAGAACTTACTTCGTATACAAAATTGCTGCTGATGAGGCGATTTAAGGGAGCGATGTTTCCTTCCAGTTTCGTACTCAAGACCTGTGAATTTTCCAGTCCCGGAGCCAGAAAAACTGAATCCAGTACCTCTAGCGTTCTGTAAGAACTGATGGTACTTAGGCTAAAGGCAGTGCTTGGACGGTAGTTGGCCTGAAGGAAATAAGTATAGGCCAAAGCTTTGTCCATAATCCCACCTTTCGCATATCCCCGATCCTTTCTATAATTGAAAGAAGTAAGCATGTCGAACTTTTTGGTGTTGAAGGTTCGGAAATAAGGTTTAAGGTCAATAAAGGAAAAAGAACTCTGGTTTAGGCTATCTGAAACGGTACGTTCCTTGTCTTCTATCCAAATTTCCACCCCGGGCTGGAACTTGCCCAATGGAGCATAGATATTTCCTTCCTGCCTCATCCAGCGAGAATCTCTATTGAGGGTACTATTATTATTTTCAATTAAGGTAAATCGGTAGTTCCCTTGCAGAAACTTAGGCATGTAGCTTTGAATCTCGTAGACCTGTCTCACGGTCTGGTTGCCAGCTCCTGCATTTCGCAATCCATTTTCTGCTCGGAATTCCCACTTTCGCTGACGATTGAGCCGGATACTGGAAGCCAGAATTTGTTCATTTTCTTCCCGAAGCTCGTTCAACTCCAAATCCCATATTCGGCCATATTCGGCCTGATATAGGCGATCAAGGTTATTATATCGCTCGCCTATATACTGATGGCTTAGGTCAATATCGAGGCTCAGGGAATCATTGAGCTGGATTCCTTCCCATAAAATGCCTGTCTTATTGGCTATATCCGTATTGTCATCATCATCCAGAAAGGACAATCGATTCTTATCTTCCTGACTGATGGCCATTTCGGAGTAAAGCTTTAGCTTATCTGTCAGTTTAACATCCAGCCCCACATCAAAGACCTGCAAGCTTCGAGGTAAGACCCAGGTTCTTAACAAATCAAAATCTCCAGTCGGATTTCCCAGGCTATCCGGAGGCTGCCAGATATATACATTGGCACCACCTGCTACTCGATTGTCCCGGGTATAGAATCCATTACCTTGCCCCACAAAACTTCCACTCAGGCGGTAAACTGTATCCTGAGCATTTGTTGTGCGGATATAGCGTTCATAATTAATCCCTCGAATCATGGTATCTCTCCGCACATAACGAATCCCTACCGTATCAAAGCCTATTGAATCAACCCCATTGGTAAATGCCTGCCCTTCAGCATCCCCCAATTGTGCCAGGGTTCTACGTGCGCGATCATAGGCAGGTGTATTGTTGAAAGGAGCATTAGGATTATCAGCGTCCCGGCTATAAGAGAATCGGAGATTTACCCGATCTTTCGCCAACTTTTGCTCCACATCGGCCACAACCAAAGATCGATTGTAATACTGATCATTGTATTCAAAGTCGATGACGATCCTTGTGATATTGGTAATCACATGGCGGGGCATAAAGGTTACTTCAGCCGTATTGTAGTTGATGATGTAATCCAAACTACTCCCTCGCTTCATCAGCTTTCCATTCAGATATACTCGTTCACTTCCCGCCAACACAATGAAGAATCGTTCTCCATTTTGGCCCGTCAGGCGATACGGTCCGGAAACCCCATCTATCCCCATCATACTATTGGTGTGAAATTTACCTTTAGCAACGGCTCCACTGATCCGAGCTTTTGTCTTTTCTCCTTCAAAGGCCAGTTGCATTCCCAGGGAATTTCGATAAACATTGGCGAAACGCGTATTTCGTCTGTCTACCTCATAATCTCCTATGGTAGCAGAGGCTCCATCTTTCATCAACTTTACAAACACCCGATCAAAGTCCGAGATCTGTTGAGTTGTTCCATCTGGTTGGATGGGGAGATTTTCATCTGTTATCGCACCAACAATTTTTAATCCATCTCCCAAATCCCCCTCCAATTGAAGCCGCAAACCCGAATTGACGGAGAGTCCTCGATTATTTCCTACTGTCAAGCCACGAGAGAGGCTACCACTCTTTCTTATCCGATCTGTTTCCCAGAAAATATTGCTGCCCGCTACCTCTTCTTCAAAAAAGGCATCTACCATTTCATTTTCAGCAGTTGTATCTCGGGTAATGCGTATGTTTCGAAAGGATATACTTGGCTTCAGGCCTTTAGAAAAATACCGATACGCAAGTATGTAGGTTCCGGCCTTTTGATCCAGTGCCAGCTTAAGCCATCCTCTTGCATATGCTATCTGGTACATTTCTGTACTGAGGGTATCACCTGAGATCCGAATCAGATTTTGGGAAAAAGGAACGAGAAATTTCTGGCTGAGGTAGGTGGTATCTCCGGGGGTGAGCTCTAAGGTATCACGTTGCCATAGGGTTTGAGCCTGCAATCCACTTTGGGCACAAAGGATCAACAAGATGCTCAGCAAGAGACTTTTGCATCTATTAGAATGAGCCAGCATGCGGGTTGTCAGTTCTTTTAATCCACCCATGCGATATCCTTCTGCTATTCAACGTGCTTCTGAGCGGAATTATTGGGTACGGAATTTTCCTTCTTTTTGCCACTAATTCAAAAACAATCCCACCTAAATTCTAAGCAGCACCTTCGGTAATGGTAACCATATTTTCAATGCGAACTTCTGGCAGAGTTATGCGAAAAGTAGTACCGACGCCTTCTTCGCTTTCAAATGTAATGGTACCATTAGCACTTTCAATGATACGCTTTACAATGGCCAGTCCCAATCCCATTCCAGAGGACTTGGTTGAGAAGCTTGGCTCGAAGATGCGTTTTTGTACTTCCTCGGTCATCCCCTTTCCATTATCCTTGATTTCAATCAAAGCGTGATCTCCATTGATCTTCATGGAAACATGGATAATCCCGTTTTCGTTTACTGCCTGCAATGCATTTTTGATAATATTAGTGAAGCAGCGGGATAACTGTTCGCGGTCGGCAAAGGACCAAAAGTCGTCCTGTGGTATGTCTATTAGCCAAATGGCTTCTTCGGATTGCGTATACAGATCGACAACCTCATGCAATACATCATTGACGAGGATGCGAGAGTTTACAGGTTCTGGCATTTTTGCAAACTCAGAGAAAGAATTCGCGATGCGCACCAGAGAGTCGATTTGAGCCAACAAAGTCTTCATAACTTTGGGGAACATTTTCTGCAGGCGAGGCCCACTTTCATCAAACGCCCGATTCAAATGCTGAATGTTCAGCTTCATTGGAGTCAATGGATTCTTGATCTCATGGGCTACCTGGCGTGCCATCTGTCTCCAGGCTAATTCCCGTTCAGACTGCGTCAGTTTTTCCTCAGATTCCTCCAATTGAGATACCATCTGGTTGTAGGCACGTACAATCTCTCCAATCTCATCATCTGATTCCCAGTCAATCAATTCGTTTTCAGCTCCCAAGTTTGTATTGGATAGACGCTGCTGTACCATAGCCAGAGGTTTGGTGATCGTACTCGAAACTATTACGGACACCACATTGATCAGGAGGAAGACCAGCAAATAAATATTCGCCAAATACGCCAGGAAGCTAAAGACTTGCTCGTCTAGCTGAGCCTGATTTGCCAAATAAGGTACATTTATATAGCCGATCGGAACCTCATTATTTTGCAGGATGGGCCAATAGGCAGATAGATAACTCAGGGTACCTATTTCCTCATTTACCACCAAATCTGATTCTTTACCTGCAGACAGCCTTCGAAGCGCCACATCATTCATCAAGTCTGTGTTGATGTTTGAGTTAAAGATCAGCGGTTGAGTAGTTGCGACGCTTTTTCCTTCATTATCGTAAACAGTGATGTCATTCTCACTTACCTCTCCCATGCTCTTTACCTTATCACTGAAAGACCTTAAGAGGGTAATTCTTCGATAAGGATCCTCATGCAAAATGGTGTATTCATCCTTTAGAGAGTTTGCTACTCGTTCGGCCTCCCTTCTCAACTCTTCTTTCGCATCATCATAATAGCGATCCCGAATGAAATTTGAGAGTAGCGCCATGATGATGATCATCGGCAGCAAACTGATCACAAAGAGTCCATATCGAATTTTGGAACGTAATGGGGGCTTCTTCCTCAATTGAGGAGAATGCAAAGACCTCAATACCACCGTTGGAATAGAGATCAACAACAAAGCCGCAACGATATAGAAATAAAAGATGAAGGAAAAGATGGAGGTCATCTCAAAAAGGTCGAGATCCTTGTACCGGATGACGACAAACTTGTTGGGACCAACTTCTTTGATAAGCTCCATCTGGCCTGAGGCTATTTGCTCTGGCTCATCCAATTCAGAACTTTTCTTACTAAAATTGACGGGGAAGGCAGATTGCCCTCTTTTATAGTGCAGGTATTCATCCCGATAAATGGCATGATCATAGGAATTGATCATCTGGATCTCCTCATAGGCCTCTTCATCGAGGGTAAGCGATGGATACAGACCATCTGTTTCCCTTTGGGTTGGGATCAACTCTATGGAGAATATAACCGGCTGCAAACTTGCAGAATCTTTCCCCAGCAACATCTCCAAACGTCCTACATATATATCTATATATCGATTTTCAGAATTTGGTATCTGGAAAAGGTCTTCTGCTATACTATCCCCCAAGTCCTCTATAGGAACTCCCAGAAAAGGATTGGTGATCGGCTCTTTTCCTTTCTCGGGATCAAATTGCCTCCCACTTTCGTCGAAGAGATAGAGGTTTTGCTCAAAGTCCTTGAATTTATTTCTCAAATACTCACTCAGAAACCAGCTCTTAAAGCTACTTACATCGGAGTATTGTTTGTTCCAATTGGAAAGTATCCATTCCGTCGTTTCCTCGGTATTACTTTTCAGCTGTGAAAAAGTCGCAATGGTAGATACCCTTCTACTATTAAATTCCTGCGCAATCCGATTGGCCTTATTATCGCGATTATCATTCTGTCCAAGGAATACATTGTGTGAAACCAATACTGTAAATGCTAAAGTAACCAGGAGATAGTTTTGAACATCCTGATGCAGAAATTCATCGAAGGGTTTCCGAATGACTGTTATGCCAAGAACAATAATCAGGGCGGATGCAGATAAGGCTATACCCCAGCCCCATTCTGAATTTTGATGGAGATATAAATTAAATACAACAATCGCCAAGAGGTGAATCGCTATAAAAAAGACATTGAAGCCATATCTTCTCCCATAGAATACATTCAACTTTAGCAATACGATGATCATTAATCCACCAGAAAGCAAGAGAATCCCTACATTCAGGAGAATGAGAAAGGAGTAAATATTTGCCTGAAGCAGATTGGTAAAATCAATTTCAACCTGTGAGTTAGTATTCAGGGTTGAAAAGAGAGAGATGTATTCATAGAGTATGTACGAACTCAGGAAGAGGGTACATAGCATGCATATCCAGGACAAGACATGACGCTGGACAATTTTGCGATATAGAAGATTGGACAGGCGAAAAAGATGGACATAAAGTATCCAAGCCAGGGCAAATATCGTGAAGATATTGATCGTCAATTCCCCCAAAGAAGGAGCAATCGGGTCAAATGCCAGAATGTCCGGGGAAAAGAGGTCAAGATCCCAATAATCCCCCGGAAGTCCCAAAAAGAGCATGAGAGCCCGAATCAGGATAATGCCTATAAAGAGGGAGACATTGATAAAATATCGATAGTGATTTCGATTTAGTGCATATATCCGAAGATACACTGCCAAAAATATCGAGCCCAGAATAATAAGTGCTAGTACGGAATATCGTATAAATGAGCGAAATACTATTGTCGGTACATTGCTCAGGGTATAAATGATATTCCCTTCAGGATCACGTATGCGGATATCGGCACCCAGATCTTCATTTCCGAAGTTGATGATCAGGTCCTTTAGATATTTCTCATTACCATTACCATAGAAATAGCTTTTATAGCTTCCTAAAAAGAAGTAAGGGACCAGATTAGAGTTGAATACCCGATAAGGGATATGTAAAGGGAAAAAAAGCACTTCTGTGCTATCTCCCAGATTCCTTTGTGTTTGGAAATACCTGCGAGATCCCAGGTTCAGGATGGGATCCTTAGGAAAATCCTTGATGCGATTGATAAAACTCTGGGCGGGGAGCATTTTGTAATTGCTCCAGGAGTGAAGCTTGCCAGTTTCGTCATAAATAAGCTCACAGGATGGGCAGAATTCTTTACTGTTTCTTCCTTCAATAGAATCACCAGAGAAGTAGGCCAAACAGGAATTAAAGTCCCGCTGAAGCTGCGTTTCAACTTCAGAAAGGATCTTATAATCTGTGTGGTCCTGATCGTACAGATAGAGGGCTGTACCGAACAGTAAAAAGAGCAAGCCTAGGATTAGCCAGAATAATCCTTTTTTAAAAGGTGATTCATGCATTCCCTCAAATATACTAATTCTGCTTCAGAATCTTACTGAAGCACAGATCTAGATGCAGGAGACGCAGGGGTTTAGTTTTCAGAAAAGCGATGAGGACTGATATCCGCTTCTTCCAGATCTTTGTTGTCATTCATTTTTCCTTCCAGCAACTCCTCGAATTCCTCCCGCACATAAACCGGAACAGGAATAGAGATGCGCGTATATTTCATCGCATTTTCCTGAATGATTAATGTAAAGATCACATTCGGATAGTCAGAAACCAGGTAATAATCAGAAATATTCTCCCAAGGAACTATATTTCTGAAATCAGGAATCCGGAAAAAACGATCGTTCTTGACGATGCCTTTTTGGGTGACCACACGAACTAACAGCATACGTATAGAAACGTAGGTTGCCAGTAATGCCAGCAATAGCAATCCGCAGATCAAACTCAGCTGTTTAAACTTCTCTTTACTTGCCGGCGTGCTATTATGCACATTGTCGAAAAGGTTGAGATCAAAGTAGGTAAAGACACTCGATATGCCTACCAGAAACAGGATAAGAGAGGCAACCGAAAAGACGATGGTAATGATAACCATCTCAGGTTTTCTCCAGAGCATAATTGTATCAGATAATCGTTTCCGATACCAGAATGCCATAAGAACGAAGCATGGAGCTACCAACAGCGACAGCATGAGGCTGAAATTTAGAAGCAGCTTGAGAAAATCCATACTTATAAAATAGGTGATTTTAGGGTATCCAAGTTACTTATATCAACGCAATTTTCAAAAGATTTGTTGTGCAGACGGTTGGATTATTCACGCGGTTTGTCTCATGAAATATACCAATCGAAAATTATCATCGATCAGAAGTAGTTTTTTTCCGTCAAAAAGTTGCTAACATAATCCAAAACGCCCTCTTCCAGCCTGCTAAAGGCTTTCTCATATCCTGCTTTTCGGAGCTTACTCATATCCGCCTGGGTAAAATATTGGTAAGAATCTCGGATATCTATAGGCGTATCGAAATATTCGACAACTCTTTCTTTTCCCATAGCACGAAAAATTGCGGAGGCCAGGTCATTAAAAGTTCGGGCTTGACCGCATCCGAGGTTAAAAATATCTTCAAGCTGCTCCTGTTTCATCAAAAAAAGAATCACATCCAGTATATCTTTTACATAGATAAAATCCCGTTTTTGCTCACCATCAGCATAGCCTTCTTTATGGGATCGAAAAAGCCGAAGTTTTCCGGTTTCGAGTATTTGTTTGTGGGCATGCAAAATCACACTTGCCATTCTCCCTTTGTGGTATTCATTGGGGCCATACACATTGAAAAATTTTAGTCCGGCCCATCGGGGAGGCTTCTGCTCTTGTCCAAGTACCCAGAGATCAAAATCCTGCTTGCTCTGTCCATAAGGATTGAGGGGTTTTAGCTGGGGAATGAGATCCAGTTGATCAGAAAAGCCCAAACTCCCATCGCCATAGGTAGCAGCACTTGAAGCATAAATAAGCGGGACATCATTTTTTACGCAAAAATTCCAAATGCCTTGTGAAAAGCTAATATTCAATTCCTGAAATATCCCCCAATCTTGCTCCGCCGTATCCGTTCTAGCTCCCAGGTGAATCACATAGCTGATTTTATTCCCAAGCTCATCCAGTTTCCCCAGCAAGTCCTTTCGATCAATAAATTCCTGTCCACCCAAAGAAGCATAATTGGCTTTTTGAGCATCTCTGCTAAAATCATCTGATAATATCAATTCTTTGTAACCCGCTTTAGCTAAACCCGAGGCTACATAACTACCAATAAATCCGGCAGCTCCTGTTACGAGGATCATATATCTTTTTTGTAATGGTTGATCAAATGGATCTGTTCATTTTCCCAGTTCAATTCCTGTGCAGCTATCACACTCTTTGCTCGATAGCTGTTATAGCTCTCTCCTTCACAAATACCTCTGATTCGTTTTGCCACTGCTTCTGAACTTCTTTCATCTTTCTCCAAAATCTCCCCTACTCCATAGCTTCTGACCAAAGCGGCCATTTCTGGCAAGTCTGAAACTAGTACCGGCAAGGAGGCCTGGAGATAATCGTAGATTTTGTTAGGCGAAGAATAGCGGTAACTGAGTCCCCTGTCTTCTTCCAAACTCAATCCCAAGCCAGCTTTATTTGTAAGGTTTCCCAATTCATCCGGGCGTACAAAGCCTTTGAATTCAATCTTTCCCCCTTCCATTGCGGCTGCTCTTTCCTTCAATTCTTGCTCAATATCTCCTTTACCTACAATCCAAAGGATATACTCTGGAAGATATTTCATACTATCAATCATCAGCTCGATACCTCGAGCTACATTGAGCGCGCCCTGATAAATCAGGATATGTTTATTTCCTTCTCCCCCCACTTCTTTCCGGGTGGGTAAATTTCTCACCACATCTACCTTCACTCCATATTTTTCCTCATACATTTTGGCGATTGATGTATTTACCGTGTAGACCGTCTTTAATTTGGGAAATAGCCATTGTTCGAGCTTTAGCCAGACTTTGCGTGTGCCCGGGCGGTTCATTAACTCTGGAACTTCTGTGAAATATTCGTGACTATCATAAACCAATTCTTTCCCTCTTAGGCGTGAAACGAGAAAATTGGCCAGCAGCGTATCGAGATCGTTGGAGTTGAGAATGTCTACCTTTCTCAAGAGGAGAAAAAGAAAGAGGCGTATGTTGTACTCCATATAGAAAAACTTTCCTTTTTGGAAGATAAGTCGCATCCGGTGAGTCTTATAAGGCAGTTTCCCGACTTCCAAAGAATCTGGAAGCTTTCTCCCAACTACCTCCACTTCAAAATCATGGGCTTGTAGAGCAGAAGCAATACGAATGATCCGCTGGTCTCCCACCAGGTCATTAATCACGGAAATAATGATGCGCTTCTTTCTCATAGCCTGATTGGCGGCAAAGATACAAAAGCCTTTGCCTATACATAATTTTTCCCGTTATTCCGCTATGAAGAGAATTCTAGCAGTACTATTGGTACTGGCTTTTGCAGGCATAAAAGGGCCCGCACAGGACACAGACATCTTACTCAACCACGAACTCTATCCTTATCTGGATCGCCTGGATATAAAAGGCCTGGCAGATACCAGCCTTTCCAGTTTCCACAAACCCTATGGAAGGGATATGATAACTGCCTATTTGGATAGGGTGAAGTTTGAAGGCTGGAGCAAACGGGAAGTGCAATGGTTGCAACAAATGAGGATACTTGCTGATGATAGACCCAGCTCTCAGCAAAAGAAGAAAGGCATTTGGAATACTTTTTATAAAAACGGGAGAGATCTTTACAGCTATTCAGGTAAAGACCTCCAGCTTTTCATCAATCCTTCTCTCTTTGTACAGGGAGGAGTCGACAATCACAATTACACCAATGGTGAATTTGAAAATCTCCCCATTTATTACAATTCTCGGGGTTTATCGATTAGAGGTTCTCTATTAGGAAAAGTCGGATTCTATACAGAGGTGTTTGACAACATTGCTCGTATGCCTCAATTCATTTTTGACCGTTATCAGGAAAGTCAGGTTTTGTATGGCGAAGCTTTAGTGAAAAGATTTGGAGATGAAAATGGCCTGGATTATCTGAGCTCGAGGGGATATATCACATTTCGCCCTATTCCCGCTATCCGTCTGAAACTGGGGAAAGATCGGGCTTTTTGGGGAGATGGTTACCAAAGTCTTCAGTTATCAGATTATGCTGCAGATTATTTCTTCCTCACTTTGCACACCAAAATCTGGAAGCTGGAATATATCAACCACTTTACCCAGATGACTGACTTTATCAGAAATCGAAATGATACAGAAGGCATCTATCCCAAAAAGTATGGGGTTTATCATACCCTCCAATACCATCCTAATTCCCGCTTTAGTATCGGTCTATTTGAATCTATCATTTACAATCCATGGCTAGCCAATGGAAGGAGAGGATTCGAACTGAGTTATCTAAATCCCCTGATCTTTTATCGATCCGCCGAACAAAGCCTGGGGAGCCCAGACAATTCCTTTTTGGGTATGCACCTTAAATACAATTTTCTGCGGCGCTTTCAATTTTACAGTCAATTGATATTGGATGATTTCAATTTTGGTCGTAGAGATGAGGGAAGGGGTTTCATAGGAAATAAATGGGGGTATCAATTTGGCCTAAAATATATAGATTTAGCAGGGATTAAAGGATTGGACTTTCAGGGAGAGTTTAATCGCATGCGACCTTTTACCTACCAGCACTTTAACAGTAGCTCAAATTATGCCCATTTCGCGCAGCATCTCGGGCATGCAGCTGGAGCCAACCTCTATGACTATCACCTCATCCTCCGCTATCGCCCTTATTCTAAGTGGAGTCTTCAATTTGTATATTCCTATTTATTGAAAGGACTAGATTCTCCAAAAGATGATTTCAATTATGGCGGAGATGTAAATCGAGCCTTTATCAATTGGCCTTCAGAGTTTGGGAATGAGGTTGGTCAGGGAAATCAACTAGCTGTGGCTATGGCTTATGGACAAATAAGCTATCAATTGGGGCAGTCTGATAATTATTTGGAAGGCTCTCTCCGTTACAGAAGGGAAGTTTTAGCAGCTCAAAGTTTACCAAGTAGATCGATATCTGCATACCTGGGACTCAGAATGGGACTGGTCGGGAGGCAGGTAAAATTCTAATTATCAGCTAGAATTTATTATTTCTTGCAGAAAATATTTTTGAAAAAAGATTTTAATCCTTAATTTTTTTGACAACATAACGATATTTTCACCTTTCAACCCAAATATCTTTCAGAAAACACAGTTCGTTCTTACCTTTTACCATGCTAAACTAAGTCCAATTTCATTCTTGTACTTACCCTCATTATTGTCAGAATGAATAAGTATGCCCTTATCTGTTAAGCGTAAGCTATGCCTTTACCTTCTGCTCCTTTGTAATTCGTTATTAGTAAACGCCCAGAGTCCGGACAGCTTGAATACAAAACTGGAAAAGCACCTCCTGATTCAACTGAAAAACACAGACTCCGATTCGGAAAGACTCAAAGTCTATCTGGATCTCGTACAGCTTGTTCGCTATAAAGATGCGAATAAGATGATCGACTACTCCAACCAGGGATTACTGGTTGCGAGGAGAATCGACGATGAGGCCTCAATTGCCTACCTATCCTTTATGAATGGGACGGGTAAGTTTATCAAAGGTAAGCAACAGGGAGCCATAGAGGCCTTTGATCGAGCACTAGCGGCAGGAGCATCAAATAAAGACACGACTTATGCATTTGCCTTAAATGGAATGGGTAATGCCTTTGAGTCTATGGGAGATAGTTATCACGCCATTCTCAATTACGAAAAAGTAATTAGGCTTGGAGACAGTTTACAAAACCCCCTGATTTCCACTTTGGGATTGGGAAATATTTCCAGTGTATATATAAGGAATAAAGACTACAAGGATGCCAAACCATATCTAATTAAAGCCTTAAAGATTGCCGAGAAACATGATATTACCCGAATCAAGGCATTTGCCTATACAGATTTAGGCATAGTATATAAAGAAGAAGGAGCCTATGATTCGGCCTTTCATTATCTCAGAAAATCGGTCATTCTTTCTACCAAAAAGCAACTCTTCCCATATATAGGGGCATCTGCATATAACGGTTTAGCGCAAATATATTTTGCCCAGAAGAACAATAAAAAATCTCTCCAGGCATCATCTCAGGCCATAAAATTGGCAGAAGAATCTAAAAATCAGATGATTCTGGCAGCCGCATACCTAACGAAAATGCTGACCCTAAAGGATGAGAATAAGTTGGATGAGGCGGTACAACTGGGGTTTCAGATTCGGGAACTGGCAAAAAACGCCCATATTTTTGATGAAGAATTGGAGGCCTTACAGCAGTTGGCTGAGATTTATTATGCCAAAGAAGATTATAAACAGGCGTATAAATATCAGAAATTACATTCTCTCAGGAAATCAGAATTTGAAACGAAGCGCGAAATCCGGGATGATCTGGTCGAAAAACTCAGAGATGAGTTAAAAAAGCAGAAAGAGGCAAATGAAGCTTCAATGGCAAAGGTCAATGAGGTTCAGGACTTTTTCTCAGAGAATAAAATGTTAGGGTATGGAATGCTTACTTTTTCGCTTATACTTCTGGTAATATTATTCGCACTCTATAAAAGAGTTAAAGACAAAGAAAGTGAGAGAATTCTGAGCTTTTCGAGATTGGAAAAGGATCAGGTAAATATGTATAAGAAGCAACTATTTACCATGATTTTCATTTTCTATCCTCCTATCATTTTTCATCAATATATTTGGTCAGGTCCCTTACCGGCCATTATCCATGGAACCCTTTTATGCCTGATCATCTTTATCAGATTTTCTCATTCTAAAGGCATCGACTTACCGATGTATTGGCTTTCTATATGTTTTTATTTGTCCATAGCCTTTCTCCCCCTTTATCTAGGACCTATTGACACAGCATTTGCCGCTATAGTAGCAGTGTTTTTAAATGCATATTACCAATCAGAAAACAATGGGCAACGCATTTTAAACTACATTCTTTTCCCGCTTACATATGGGGTTTATTCTCTCCTTTCTAAAGTACAGCCCAATCCCCTGACAGAAGATGTTTTTGGCTACTCTCTTTTGGTGGGCTTTATCTCTATATGTGCCATATTCCTCGTAGTTATTTATATAAACAAAGGAACCCTGGATTTTAAACAGGCTTTATGGAAAAGCAATGATTTTTTGAGGCAAATCACAGACCTGAATCCACACTACATTTTTGCCAAAGACGGCGAAGGAAAATTTACCCTTGCCAATAAAGCCATGGCACAAAACATGGGAAGAAGTACAGAAGAACTTATAGGTAAATATGATGAACATATCTTTTACACGGAGGAAAATCGCCAAAGTTATGAAGACGATATCTCTGTGTTGAAGGAAGGAAAAACCATCGATAGAAAAGAAGAGCTCCTGGTCAATTCGAAAGGAGAAAGACGGTATTTCCAGACCATCAAAAAACCTATATACAATGAAAACTGGGAGATAACCGGTATGCTGGGGGTTGCAACAGATATTACGGAGCTGAAAGTTGCAGAGCAGGAACGCATCCAGCGGGAGGCTACTCTTAATGCTATCATTAGCTCAATTCCTGATCCTATTTTTGTTATAGATGCCAGCATGAAGCCCATCATCTTTAATAAAGAATTTTACAACATGGCTGATATAGGCTCCATAGCCTATAAGGAAGAGATCATGGATTATTTGCAGCGAACTCTTCCCAGAGAATTTTCCAGAAAATATGCAGGAGTTATTCAGGATGTCCTCTCGGGAAATAGCTATACTGGCTTTGATAAAGTGGAGACTCAAATTGGGGAGGTAGATTATGAAATTTCAGGAACTCCGGTTCGAGACAAGCACAACAAGATCATTGGTGCGATTATGCTGGGACTAAATGTCACAGAAAAGAATAAGCAAAGACAACTAATCAATAGGCAGATCATTGATCTCAATCAAAAAAATGAGGAATTGGAGAAATATATCGAATCCAATATGAGCCTGGAGAACTTTGCTTATCTGGCTTCCCATGACCTCAAGGCTCCTCTTAGAACTATCATCAGTTTTAGCCAACTATTTGAGAAGCGAGTAAAAGCCAAGCTTAAACCTCAGGAAGTAGAGCTACTGAATTTTGTGATAGGTGCTTCTAAAAATATGGAGCGTCTGATCAATGATCTCCTTGAATACTCTCGGGTGAATACCAAAAAACTCGATCCCCGACCGATAGTGGTTAAACCGTTAATCAGAGAAGTTATCAATGAACTTTCTTCTACTATTCAGGAGAAAAAAGCCCGTTTCCAACTTAAAAATATCCCCGAAATAATTATTGCCGATAGTCCCAAAATCAGAAGACTATTGCAAAACCTTATTACCAATGCCCTAAAATTCTCCAAACCAGACAAGGCCCCACGAATTATGATTTCGGTAAGTGAGGAAGAAACTGACTGGGTGTTCATGGTCAAGGATAATGGAATTGGTATCAATGAAAAGTACAAAGCGAAGATTTTTATGCTTTTCCAACGTTTGCATGGAGATACTGATTATGAAGGAACAGGGATCGGCCTGGCAATGGTCAAAAAGATTGTTGAGCAGCATCACGGCAAGATTTGGGTGGAATCAACCCAAGGGAAGGGAAGTAAGTTTTTCTTCACTATTCCCAAGGACTTACAGCTGAAAGAAGGCGATGAAGATGAAGAGGAGAAACAAGCGATGTAACCACTCCATACATTTTATCTTCCAAATGCAGGATTCCCTAGATGATTCAACTTATTTAGTGGAATGAAATGGCGGTATTTGCAGTCTAATTCCTAAACAAAACAAGGCCTTCAAACCTTAGAATAGGAAGAATAAATACACACGTCATCATCTCTCCATCTTATGAGATTAAATAAGCTGCCCCTAAGACACTCGTTAAGCATACTGATCCTTGGAAGTCTGCTCTTTACTCAATCCCTCTTTGCACAAAGGGGGAGAAGCGGGCCTCCAAAATCACCAAATCTCAAGATTGTAGGTAAGGTGATCCATGCTGAAACGACTCAGCAAATGGAATATGTAACTCTTTTGTTGCTGCAAGCGAAAGATTCCAGCCAGGTGAGTGGTACAGTAAGCAATGCAAAAGGCGGTTTCGAATTGGCTGCAGCTCCCGGAAAATATATTCTAAAAGCCAGTTTCATCGGATTTGAAACGGTTTATATCCCTGACCTTATTCTAAGTGAAGATCGCCCCTTCCAAAAAATTCCAATAATACAACTTCAGGTAAAAACTACCACGCTTGATGAAGTGGATATAGTAGTGGAGAAAAGTAATATGGAGTTCGCCCTGGATAAGAAGATTTTCAACGTGGGGAAAGATCTCGCAAATCTTGGGGGCTCTGCTTCAGATCTTTTAGATAATATTCCTTCTGTTTCTGTAGATATAGATGGAAATGTAAGCCTTAGGGGAAATGAAGGAGTTAGAATTCTGGTAAATGGTAAACCGTCCAGTTTAGCAGGTCCTGATGCCCTCAAACAGCTGAGTGCAGACATGATCGAAAAAGTAGAAATCATTACCAACCCTTCAGCAAGGTATGAGGCAGAAGGTTCAGCAGGTATCCTGAATATTATATTAAAGAAAGACCGGCGAAAAGGATGGAATGGTTCTTTCAACGGAACCTACGGAATACCAGACGCTCATAACCTTTCTGTCAACCTAAACCATCGCAGGGAGAAGGTGAATTTCTTTGGGAGCCTGGGAGGAAGATACAGGAATACCCCACGCTATTCTTTGGAAAGAAGGCAGCTACTGGACGAATTTGGAGAGCTGACTAGCCAATTGAATCAGGATCAAAACAGCTTCAGAGGAGGATACTCAGGAAATTTACGCCTGGGCATGGATTATTATCTTAGCCCCAATACCATACTTACAGGTTCTGTTGTAGTTAGAAGGGGAGATGGTTTCAATAGTAGTACCATTGATTATACGAGATTTGATAATACCAGTGCTCTCATTGGCTCTACTTTACGGCTAAATGAAGAAGATGAAGATGACGAGAGTATAGACTACAACTTCACCTTCGAGCAAAAATTTGCCAGAGAGGGTCAAAAGCTTACCCTTGATTTTGTTTTTGAGGATGAAGTAGAAGCGGAAAATATGGTAGCCAGCCAGGAAGATTTTGATGCACTCGGTGAAGTCGTTCCTCAAACTGTTCTTGAGCAGCTTATTGGGAATGAAGAAGACCAAAAAAATGGTTCTCTACGTATAGACTATGAGCACCCCTTCAAGAAAGACGGAAAAATCGAGCTGGGATATAGAGGAAGTATCCGGGAAATAGGAAATGATTATCAGGTGGAAGAATTTGATAATGAAAGCCAAAGATGGGAGCTTCTCGATAACCTGAGCAATGATTTCCTATATGATGAAGAAATTCATGCCTTTTATGCAACAGTAGGCGATAAACTGGGCAAGTTTAGTTACCAAGGAGGCCTCCGCTATGAGTATACGGATATTCGAACTCTTTTAAGGGATACCAATGAGGAGAACAATAAAAATTATGACAACTTTTTCCCTTCTGCATTCCTGAGCTATGAGCTTGCAGAGGGAAACAATATTCAAATCAGTTACAGTCGCAGACTCAGAAGGCCCAGATTCCGGTCCTTAAATCCTTTCTTTACTTTCAGCAATCCCCTAAGTATAAGAACAGGGAATCCAGACCTGGACCCCGAATTTGCAGATTCCTATGAAATCGGTAATATCAAGTACTGGAAAAAAAGTACCCTAAGTAGCAGCATTTACTATAGGCATTCGGAAGGCGTTATCAGCAGGATAAATACCCTCACAGAAGATGGAGTAAACGTCAGGCGCCCAGAAAATCTAAATAGCAGGGACGATTGGGGATTTGAAGTATCCTGGACCTACCGTCCAATGAAATGGGTGGATATCACCTGGAATGCCAATGCCTTTTATGGGAAACTCAATGGGGGAAATCTCGGATTTGACGAAGATAATACCTTTTTCTCCTACAGCAGTCGATTGAATACCCGATTCTCACTAAAGAAAGATGTCAATCTTCAATTGATGATCAGTTACAGAGGACCACAAGGAACTGCACAGGGTGAAAGAAAGGCGATTCTGTTTACAGACTTCGGAATCAATAAAGACATTCTGGATAAAAAAGCTACCCTTAGCTTCAGAATAAGTGACATTTTCAATACAATGCGCTATAGATCAGAGTCCTTTGGAGATGACTTCTACATCTACAGCGAAGGCAGATGGAGAGCCCGCCAACAAATGTATTTCACCTTCTCTTACCGACTCAATCAGAAAAAAGATCGTCGCCGGGGACGTAATGGTGGCAATGATGGAGGTGATTTTGAGGAGGGTTTTTAAGCCCCCGGTTTAGTCTGTTCTAGTATGCTCGTGTTCATGTGTTCACGTTTGATTATCCTTTATCGTAACCTGAACACATGAACACCAGAACAATCGCGCACACTCTGTTTTATTTGTCAAAAAAGACCACCAGAACCAAATCCTCTTCAATATCGAAAAATTGATGAACAGCCTGGGCTTTGACAAATAAAATACTTCCGGCCTTTACCTCCACAACGTCCTCACCTACTTTAAATTTTGCTTTACCGGATACAGCATAGTACACCTCGTCAGTTGCATGTGGACTTTGTTTGTCTTCCGAACCAGCCCTTAGGCGATAAATTCCGGTGAGTACATTTTCTCCCTGCATCACAGATGTCCAGGGTCTGCCACTTTCATCCAACTTTTTTAGCATGTCTGAAAGCTCAAATGCAGCAAGATCGGGATCGCCTTTTTCTTCCTGAGCACTGACAGGCGTGGAAAAAGAAAGGAAAAATGCGAGAGAGCAAGCTAATATTTTGTACATAGTCGATAAGTTAAGGCTTTATATAAAATAAGGTTTTTTTTCGCCGACATGACAAATCGACAAAAGCATTATCTAATCGACAGCCGATACTTAATGTCGGGCAAACAACTTTTCGCTCTATGAGTTCCATAGTAACTTTGCACTCATTATGAAAAACAAGGCTCTTCTAACGCTAACACTCCTACTGTCGGGGCTTTATTTTCTTTCTGCCCAATCCCCTCAAAACAGATTGAATCTAATCCAACCAGAAATAAAAGTGGTGGAGGCCCAGGATGAAATTGTACTTGATGGAGTTTTGGATGAAGCTTCCTGGAAAATGGGAGTTCCGGCACGTAATTTTTTCCAACAATTTCCGGCGGATACCTCTGGCGCTCAAGCACCCACTGAAATTTATATGGTGTATGACGAGGATAACCTTTATGTAGGGATAAAGTGCTATGCTAAAGGAGACAAGCATATAGTCAACTCCCTAAAAAGAGACTATTCTTTCTTTGGGACTGACAACATAAGTGTTCTTTTCGATACCTATAGCGACAGAACAAATGCCTTTCTATTTGGGATGAATCCTTATGGAGTAAGAAGAGAAGCGATCATTTCAAATGGAGGACGGCAGTTTGGGGATTTTCTCACCTCCTGGGATAATAAGTGGTTTGGAGAAGCTAAAATCCATGAAGGATATTGGATAGCAGAAATGGCCATTCCCTTCAAGACTCTTCGATTTAAAGAAGGTGAAGACGAATGGCGCTTCAATAGCTATAGGTTTGATACACACGATGGAGAGATTTCTACCTGGACACGCATTCCCAGAAACCAAGTCATCATGGACCTGGGATTTATGGGCAAAATGAAATGGGACAAACCCCTGGAAGAGTCTGGACCAAATATTAGTTTGATCCCCTACCTGATTGGAGGAGCTTCCAGAGATTTCACAGACATAGAACAAGATGGAGCTGAGTTTACCGGCAACTTTGGAGGAGATGCAAAAATCGGAGTTACTTCCGCCCTCAACCTTGACCTGACCATCAATCCCGATTTCTCTCAGGTTGAAGTAGATCAGCAGGTTACTAATCTGGACCGATTTGAGATTTTTTTCCCGGAAAGAAGGCAATTCTTCCTCGAAAATGCCGACCTATTCAGCAGTTTTGGAAATAGAAGGGTAAATCCCTTTTTCTCCCGTCGAATTGGAGTAGGAATAGATACGGCAACGGGACAAAACTTTCAGAATCCGATACTCTATGGCGCTCGATTAAGCGGGGCCCTAAATGATAAGCTCAGGATTGGGGTGCTGAATATGCAAACCGCCAAACAAGAAGCCAGTGGCCTACCCGGATTTAACTATACTGTCGCAGCCTTGCAGCAACAGGTATTCAACCGATCCAACCTTTCTTTCATCTTTGTAAACAAGGATGCCGTAAACTCGAGCGAGGCCGGAGGAAGTTTCAACAATTTCAATCGGATCGCCGGTATTGAGTATCGAATAGGCTCAGCAAATAATAGATGGAGTGGAAAAATCGCCCAGCATCAGGCATTTACTCCTAGCGATAAAAAGGATAAATTTTTCCATTTTTCTCAGGTAGAGTATATCACCCGAAACTTTCGGCTGGAAGGGGCTTTTGGATATGTAGGGGATGGATTTGAAGCGGAAACGGGATTTGTTCCCCGGAGGGATTATGTAATTTGGAGTCCTGAGGCTCAACTTTTCTTTTATCCCGCGAAAGGACCGGTAAGTATCCATAGCGTCAACATCGATTATAGAGAAATAATAAAAATCGGTAAGGATGGAGATACCCTTCTTGAACCCTGGACCCTGGCAGACAGAGGGACAGAACTTACCTGGAGCATGCAATTTAAAAATACAGCCAGATGCTCATTGGAAGTTGCCTATGACCGGGTATTTTTATTTAATGATTTTGACCCTACCCGTTTGCAGGAAGATGGTATTTTCCTGCCTGCGGGAAATTCTTATGACTATACAGCTTTTACAGGAACTTTTACTTCTGACCAACGGAAAGTTTTTTCTTACCAGCTTCAACCCACCATTGGGCAATTTTTCAATGGATTCAGAGCAGGATTAGATGGACAAATGGGGGTTCGTTTCCAACCCTATGGTTCTATTGCTCTGGCCTATTCTTATAATCATATTGCTCTGGCAGATCCATTTGAAGCCAAGGATCTCTGGTTGGTAGGGCCCAGAATTGATCTGACATTCTCCAAAAACCTCTTCCTTACCACTTTCATTCAGTATAACAATCAGATAGACAACCTAAATATCAATGCCCGATTTCAATGGAGATTTGCACCTGTTTCAGATTTCTTTCTGGTTTATACCGACAACTACCTGACCGATCCATTCAGTCAGTTTAGCGTGAGAAATAGAGGGGTTGTGGCAAAATTAACGTATTGGCTAAATATCTAGTTAAAAGAGATAATTGAACATGGCAGACAGGCTCTGGGTTTGGTAGCGGTTGTTACTGACTGAAGCGAAGCCTCCAAAAAGATTGTCATTGCGGCTTGCATGTTCCAGACGAAGCTCGAAATTTAATTTTTCGTTTCCTTGCCCTCCCCACATAGTAACCCCAAATTTTCCCCAAAAAGCCAGTTCAAAATCATTGGTACTCCAGACATTGTTTATCGTTGAAAAGCCTCTGGTATTGTTTACAGGTTCTGATTCCCGGAAGATTACGAAATTTCGCCCTACATTAAATTGTGGAGCAATACCCAGGATGGCATAAAATGGGCTAGTTTCCTTACCCAGACGTTTTTTCAGTCCCAGTGGAAAGGAGATTCTATGCAGACGTATTTCCAGTTCATCGCTGATGTTACTTTGCGTGTTAAATGGAATAAAGAATTCATTACTTCCATTGAAACGAGTAGGATAATAAAGAAACTCTCCTCTAAAGCCGATCCCTGATCTGTTTCTTGGAAAATCTATGTCCATGCTAAACCCAAAAGCAGGTGCCGCAGATACCTCATAATCGGTGTTTACTACGGAATAAATGCTATTATCATCAAATTCATTGAGCTCAGTAAAAGGGGCACGCGGAGAAAAATCCAGGCGGGATATATTGAAGCCCACCATAAAGCCTACCCGTAATTCTGAGATTTCTCGGGGATCTGGCCTTTTCGCCCTTTCCTTAAAGCAATTGTGATAATCCTCTACTACTTTCATCAAATCTCTTTCCCGAATCAGCAATCGCCTCCTTCCACTGGAAATAGGATAAGCCACATTGGGACAATCTGCCATAGCCTCCTTGAGGATATCTGCATATTCATGCTTGGTTTCTTTATAAACCCGATAGCCCTGATTGTAGGTTAGAACCGATGATTTGAGTTCTGCAAATTTTTGATTCTGATCGTACTCAAGAAAGAATCGATCGGTATATCGATAGAGGTTTACTCTCCCACTTTGAAGCAATTCCATAAAGACCTGCAGATCAGTGGTATCATTTACCTTTCTGCTTCTAAAAATCTTGCTAGCTGTAAGTCCATAGGCCAGAATCTCATCGGCTTTGAAGAACTGTTCATCAGCTGACTGACTAGCTTTAAATGAACACCTCTTCTCAGAATCCTCGCGAGAAGTCAGTTTTACCAGGCCCCAAACTGTATCCTGAGCTGTCTGTACATAATATCCGGGTTTAAAGGGAGCATATGCATAAAGAGGAGCTGCATTTCCCAAAAACAAAATGCAGAAAAGTAGGATTAATAGAGTGTATCTGTTTTGCATGGATATGAATTGCTTTTTCAAAGAACGGAAATTACCTCCAAAATGTCCCATGACATAATTTTTGAATATGTTTTCAGAAAACCTTGAAATGCAGAGACAGATGTTTATTTTAGAGCAAATCAAAAGACTACCTACAAAAGCGAATAATTATGCTAAATCTCTCTGTGATTCTTGAAGATAGTGCGAGTCGCTATGCTTCCAAAGATGCCTTCACCTTTATGGACACTACGATGAACTATGCTCAGATAAATGGGGCAGCAAATCAGGTGGCAAATGGATTGAAAGCGAAAGGTATCAAAAAGGGTGATAAGGTCGCCCTAAGCTGTTTTAACCTGCCTTATTTTCCCATCATTTACTTTGGTATACTAAAAGCCGGTGCTGCCGTAGTTCCGCTAAGTGTATTGCTGAAAAAGGATGAAATAGCATATCACCTGAGCGATAGTGATGCAAAAGCATATTTCTGTTTTGTAGGTACGCCAGATCTACCTATGGGAGAAATGGGATATGCTGGTTTTCAGGAAGCAGATCAATGTGAGCATTTCTTTATGATCACTGCCAAGCCTACCGATCCTTGCCCCATAGAAGGAACGCAAACTCTGGGCATGCTCATGGCCAATCAACCCCCCACTTTTGAGACAGAAGCCACTAGCGCAGAAGATACTGCTGTTATCATCTACACCTCCGGTACTACAGGCAGACCAAAAGGAGCAGAACTCACGCACTCAAGTCTCCTGCTCAACGGCATTCTTTCTACAGATCTAGTCGATATTCACAACGATGATAATATCCTCATCGTCTTGCCGCTCTTCCATATTTTTGCGATGACGGTTTTGATGAATGCTGGTATATATAAAGGTGCCAGTATGGTCCTTCTGCCTCGCTTTGATGCAGAAGCTGTATTTGGCCTGATGCAAAAACATGAGATTTCCATTTTTGCAGGCGTGCCTACCATGTATTGGGGACTTCTCAATTATACAGAACCAAAATTCGATTACAAGAAAATATCTGAAAAGCTTCGAATTTGTGCTTCAGGTGGAGCTTCTCTGCCGGTCCAGGTACTGGAAGATTTTGAAGCGCGCATGGATGTGCCCATTATCGAAGGATATGGAATGTCAGAAGGTTCGCCTGTTGTTACCTTCAACCACCTGAATATCGGTCGTAAGCCTGGATCTATCGGAACACCTGTATGGGGAGTTGAGGTGAAATTGGTGGATGATGATGGAAATGAAGTTCCGGTAGGGGAAAAAGGCGAACTGCTTTATCGTGGGCATAATGTCATGAAAGGCTATTACAAAAAGCCGGAAGCTAATGCCAAGACCCTTGCAGGAGGGTGGTTACACTCAGGAGATGTTGCGGTAAAAGACGAAGATGGCTTTTACTACATCGTGGATAGGACCAAGGATATGATCATCAGGGGAGGATTGAATGTATATCCAAGAGAAGTTGAAGAGGTGATGATGAAGAATGAAGCCGTTTCCCTTTGCGCAGTAATCGGGATTCCAGATGATGAAATGGGCGAGGAAATTAAAGCCTATGTGGTATTGAAAGAAGGAGCTTCGATATCTGAGGATGAACTTATGGCATACACAAAAGCCAACATTGCTGCCTACAAATATCCACGAGTGATTGAATATATTGATGCCTTGCCTATGTCGGCGACGGGTAAAATCCTTAAAAAGGAACTTCGGAAATTATAAAAATGGATACCATCATCATTGTGATCCTTAAAGTTCAATCTCAAGTATCAAAAAAAAACTCAAATAGGCCTGGACTTGAATTTGAAACTTGTACTTGAATTTATTGAAAGAGTGATGATAAAACCATATTGAGAGAAAAGATCTCTAAAGATAAAGTGGCACACAGAATTTGTGTGCCACTTTTATACTAAAGACTATCTATTTGCTTATTTGAGCAGAATTTTCTCAGAAAAGCTTCCCTGATTGGTTCTGACATGCAAGACATACGCTTGTGGACTAAGCTGAGATGTTGAAATTTGCCCATTTGCTCCAAGCCCTTCCGCTACTACCTGACCAGCCAAATTGAATACTTTCACCTCTTCAATCTCGGCCTCTCCTGAATTCCGCAACAGGATTTGATCACTTTCATTTGATAAAGACCAATTGATCCCCAGACGAGTTTTTACATCTTCCATGATCGCAACCTCTATAGCACCTGGCTGAAGATTCGTTTTCCCCATGATTTCTTCCATCTCTACTATAATTCCTCTCAATCGAGTCGTGTAACCAAAGCCAGACATAGGTTCCCCATTCGTCCTGAACATATTCACGACGATCTGCTTGGTGGCATGATCTACATATTGAGTTCCACTATAATTTCCATCTCCTCCAAACCAGGATAGATATCCCGCTTTCTGTTCAATTTCAGATTCAGGATTGATTTCAAAAAGTTCATAGGAAATTTTGAACTGGATAGCCTGAGCGAAGTAAATCTGGTTGTTTTCATCCCCTAATTTTACCTGAATAGAGATTTCATCTCCATCTCCAAATTCTTCAGGTTCATAGGAGGCGTAAACGGGTACATTTTGAGCAAGAACTGTGGTTTGAAAAGAAAAGCTAAATACAGCCAGCAATAAAATGGGAAGTACACTTCCTATTCCTTTGCTTGACTTGCTTTCCCTGTAAGAAAGGGAAAAGAATTTAATCATATATAATTACAGTTTATCTTTTACGATTTCTGAAACTGTAATTTGGGAGGTGGGTTGTTTGATGATCACAAATAGCAGATTTCCCTTCAGGAAAGGAAACTAAATAATCGTTCAAACATACAGCTATTCGAATAGGGTGAAAAAAATGAATAATCCTAATAATCAAAGTGTTAGAACTTTTGTTTATTCCAATTCAGGATTCATTTCTTTTTTTTCTTTCATCAAAAAGGCCTTACGAGCTCCTAGCTATCCTTTTCATCCTGATTATTTGGGCATTTAGGACTTCTTTCCATCTATTAAAACATAATTATTCACCGTTGAGAAAAAAGTAAGCCTTCCAATCTACATATTCGACTAATTTCAGCGTTAGTAAGATGAAATAGAGTACAAATACTAAGTTTTCTGCTCATTACATAAACAAAAGCGCAAAGATGCAATTCCTGTTTTTCCCCCGTTCCTTATATGTATCCTGAACTATGCAAGAAATTGCATACAAGTGGATTTATTCTTTTAACAGGAATTGACAATTTCGCCTCTATAGCAATCTGTGGTAAATGAAAAAACAAATTTGCAACTGCTTACTCTCCTTGCTGGCAACAATTTTCTCCCTTAACACATCTATCGCACAGGAACGGCAGATCAATGAAAAGATCGACAATTGGTTTCTAGAGCAAAGGTTCATTCTCGCTGATAAGAATGATGATGCTTTGCTAGATAAAAAGGAGATGAACAACTTTGGTTCTGAGTTTGTGTATTTCCTCAATGACAGATACTATCAATTGAGTGATGCAAATCAGGATGGATTGCTGAGTTTTAGCGAAATGTTTAGCAGAAGAAAATCCGAATACCTTTTCAGATATAATACAGAGCGCCGCCAACTACGCAGCCTCCTTTTACAATACCCAATTCTTCCAAGAGCCGATCTGGCCTTTTTGAAAAGAAACCCTCAACTGGTAGTTCAATTATTCGAAAATCTGGTATGGATGTATGAAGAGGAAGAGATGGTAGAAGACCTATTGAAAGATGGCTATTGGATGCAGAAAAATCCAGCAGTTATGCTAGCCTTACACAAAAACCTTCGTTGGATGGCAGCCAATCCTAATCGTGCAAAAAGACTCTATCAAAACAGAGCCTACACACAGGAGCTTCCACAACTAGTAGGTTGGAGAGCCAATCATAAGAAATTTATCCGCAATAATGCCTTGTTGGATAAATTCTATGAGATTTCCTTTATTCCGGAAGGAATCAGAGTACAGAGATAGATTTCATTTTAGATAAAACCCGGGCCCGGCAATATAAAAATTGTCGGGCCTGAACTTTTAGAGCAACTTATTTTTGTAAATTGCCGCCCATCTGAAAATAGCTAGATATTTATGGCACTCGTTCAGCATTCCAATCTTCAGGCACGGTTCGATCAACAGGTAGAAAATTCTCGTACCTATGTGCTACCTTTTGTTGAGGAAAGTCTGCCTATTTCAAAAGGGATGCGTGTGATGGAAATAGGATGTGGAGAAGGAGGTGTACTCAGGCCTTTTTGCGAAAAAGGAGCCTTTTGTTTTGGAGTCGATTTAAGTGAAAGTCGAGTCAAACGAGCCAAACAATTTATGGAGTCGGAAATACTGGCAGGAAAAGCTGACTTTATTGCCCAAAATGTATATGATGACAGCTTTCGGGAAAAGTACCAGCATAGCTTTGACCTCATATTACTCAAGGATACCATAGAGCATATTCCCGAACAGGAAAAATTTATCCCCTACCTTCGACAATTTCTCAGCGAAAAAGGCCAGATATTCTTCGGCTTCCCCCCTTGGTATATGCCCTTCGGAGGTCATCAGCAAATATGTAAAAGTAAAGTACTGGGGTTTCTCCCCTGGTATCATTTATTGCCTCGTCCTTTATATGCAGGAGTAATAAAACTCTTTGGCGAACCGAAGGTAGTTTTCGACGAACTCATGGACATCAAATCTACGGGTATATCGATAGAACGATTTGAGCGAATTATTCGAAAAACTGAATTTAAGATTGAAGCATCTCGCTTTTACCTTTTCAATCCCATCTACCGCTACAAATTTGGATTGAAACCCCGTTTACACGCAAAATTTGTAGGAAAGATTCCATTTTTGCGAAATTTTGTTACTACAGCGGTCTGGTACATGATAAGTAAACAAAATTAAATTTGACGCTCTCAAAGACTTCCTTATTTTAGCAAGATAATATATCTTAGCTGAATGGACTCCTCGTTTGTTATTTACTCACTAATGTTAATAGGCCTGGCCCTCTTCATTTTATTGACGGCCGCCGCCTACACCGTATATCTGGAACGTAAGGTAGCTTCCTGGATTCAGCAAAGGGTAGGTCCTAACAGAGTGGGTCCATTAGGGCTTCTTCAACCTCTTGCCGACGTTATCAAACTTTTACTAAAAGAGGACATTGTTCCTGATAATGCAGACAAGCTTGTCCATTTTCTGGCTCCGGTGATTTCTGTGGTGATCGCCTTGATTACCATGGCAGTAATTCCATTTGCATATGCAGAAACTGAATTTACTGCTGGAACCAGTGGTTTCCTAGTTATCGCAGATGTAAATATTGGCATTTTGTATATCCTGGCTATCGCCTCCATCGCAGTTTATGGAGTTACCCTGGCGGGCTGGGCATCAAATAGTAAATATGCCTTGCTGGGTGGATTGAGAGCTTCCGCTCAAATGGTTAGTTATGAGCTGGCAATGGGGCTTGCGGTAGTCAGTGTGATTATCCTGACAAACGCCACCTATGATGGTTCGGAATTTCTAAAACCAGGCTCTATTGTAGAAGCCCAAAGAGGCGTTTGGAACCTCTTCAGAAATCCTTTGGGCTTTCTGATTTTCGTAGTATGTGCATTCGCAGAAGCCAACCGCGCACCTTTTGATCTGGTCGAAGCAGAACAAGAGCTGGTCGGTGGTTTCCATACAGAATATAGTTCGATGAAATTTGCTCTGTTCTTCGTGGCAGAGTACCTACACGTGATTGTAGCTTCTATGCTGATCACTACCCTTTTTGTAGGCGGTTACTTAGGACCATTTGAAGGTCTCCTTGGGGTAGCCGAATGGGATCCTATCTATCAGTTAGGTTGGGGTTCATTATGGTTTGCAACAAAAACCGTCTTCTTCGTATTTGTATTTGTATGGGTAAGATGGACACTCCCTCGCTTTAAATATAATCAGCTCATGGATATCGGTTGGAAGAAGTTCCTTCCCCTTGCACTGATAAACCTCATGTTGATCGCCGCTGGATCGGCTATTTACGTGAAGTACTTCGCAAGTTAATTCAGGTGCAACCTGAACATTGTCCCTTGCGTTTATGTTAGTACCCTGCTGACAGATTGACAGACAATCTGATCTTGGCACGAATACGGCTTTATTATTATTCGGAATGAGACTTCTGAAAGGAGCTTAAATTATTTATGGAATCAAATTTCTCAGATAGAGTAAAGGATGTAATTTCCTACAGCAGGGAGGAGGCTATACGTCTTGGGCACGATTATATCGGACCTGAGCATCTCTTACTAGGCCTGGTCCGTGAAGGAGAAGGACTTGCTATCAAAATATTGGTGAGTCTGGGTGTAGACCTATCCCAACTAAAACGCTCGATCGAAAATGCCGTAAAAGGAACCATCACTGCTATCGACTTGAAGAATCTACCTTTAACCAGACAAGCAGAAAAAGTTCTTAAAATTACGCGACTCGAAGCGAAACTGCTCAAGAGTGCCCTCATCGGTACTGAGCATCTTTTATTATCAATTTTGCGGGAAGAAAATAATGTTGCCGCACAAATCCTTTCCCGATTTGGAGTTTCCTACGACATCGTTAGGGGAGAATTGGAGCAAAAGGAAGAAGGACAAAGTCCGCATATGTCAATTTCATCTGAACCACCTGAATCGTCTGAAATGAGTACACCCGGAGATCGGCCTCGTAAAACAAGCAAATCAAAAACCCCTGTTCTTGACAACTTTGGCAGAGACCTGACCAAAGCAGCAGAAGACAACAAACTCGACCCTATTGTAGGTCGTGAAAAAGAAATAGAACGTGTAGCTCAGATTCTGAGCCGCCGTAAGAAAAATAATCCAGTGCTGATTGGGGAGCCTGGTGTGGGTAAAACAGCAATTGCTGAAGGACTCGCACTTAGGATCATCCAACGCAAAGTGAGCCGCGTACTTTATAATAAGCGTGTAGTTACCCTGGATATCGCCTCCCTCGTCGCTGGTACTAAATATAGAGGTCAGTTTGAAGAGAGAATGAAGGCCGTTATGGCTGAGCTGGAAAAATCTCCAGATGTCATTCTTTTCATTGATGAGTTGCATACCATAGTGGGAGCAGGTGGTGCTTCCGGTTCACTGGATGCGTCCAATATCTTCAAACCTGCACTTGCAAGAGGTGAGATTCAATGTATTGGTGCGACTACCCTTGATGAGTACCGCCAGCACATTGAAAAAGACGGAGCATTAGAGCGTCGTTTCCAAAAGGTAATCGTTGAGCCTACTTCCGTAGAAGAAACCCTCATCATCCTGGACAACATCAAGTCCAAGTATGAAGATCACCATAATGTTAACTATACTGAAGAAGCAATTCAGGCTTGTGTGAAGCTAAGTGATAGATACATATCTGATCGCTTCTTCCCAGACAAAGCGATCGACGTTTTGGACGAAGCAGGTAGCCGTGTTCACATTACCAACATTCATGTTCCTCAAAGCATCCTGGATCTGGAAGCGAGAATTGAGGAGGTGAAAGAAACCAAAAATAAAGTCGTCAAAAGCCAGCGATATGAAGAAGCTGCCCAACTCAGAGATCAGGAGAAACGCCTGCTCGAAGAATTGGAGCACGCCAAAATCGAATGGGAAGAAGAGACGAAAAACAAAAGATATACCGTAGCTGAAGAAGATGTAGCTTCCGTAGTTTCCATGATGACTGGAGTACCTGTTACGAAAGTAGCTGCCGGTGAGTTGGAAAAACTGAAGCTCATGGAGCCAGATCTCAAAAATGTGATCATCGGGCAAGACGAAGCTATTGAGAAGCTTACCAAAGCTATTCGTCGCTCTCGTCTGGGATTGAAAGATCCTAACAAGCCTATTGGTTCTTTCATCTTTGCAGGACAAACTGGTGTCGGTAAAACGGAATTGGCAAAAGCTTTGGCTCGAGCCATGTTCGACTCTGAAGAAGCACTCATCCGTCTGGATATGAGTGAGTACATGGAGAAGTTTACCGTATCTCGTTTGATCGGAGCCCCTCCCGGATACGTGGGATACGAAGAAGGAGGTCAGCTGACTGAGCGTGTCCGTCGCAAGCCTTACTCTGTAGTATTGCTTGATGAGATGGAAAAAGCTCACCCCGATATCCAAAACATTCTTCTTCAGGTATTAGATGATGGTATACTGACTGATGGTTTGGGTCGTAAAATCGACTTCAAAAATACCGTCATCATCATGACTACAAATGAAGGATCAAAAGAGAATGCTTATGATGCGAGTGGAAGAGTCAGTATCACCGCCAGCCGCAAGCAAAAGCAGACCTATGAGGAAATCGAAGGAAATTTCGCTAAGGCAATCGCCAAGAAGTTCAGGCTCGAGTTCATCAACCGTCTGGATGACATCATCGTATTCCGTTCACTCGAAATGGATCACATCATGCAGATCATTGACCTGCAGCTGACAAGAGTCTTCCGTCGCATCGAGGAAAGAGGATACAAAATTGCCCTTAGCGACGAAGCTAAGAAGTTCATTGCCCACAAAGGTTTTGACAAGCAATTCGGTGCTCGTCCCTTGCAACGTGCCCTCCAGAAGTACCTGGAAGATCCGATTGCAGACGAAATTCTAGAAGGTCGCACCAATGAAGGAGACACCCTCTTTGTTGATTACAATGAAAAGGATGATAAGATTCTGGTGAACACCAAAAAGAAGAAATCAAGCAGCAAGAAAGCTGCCGAAGAAAAAGCTTCTGAGGAATCAGAAGAATAGATATAGAGAGTCAATCTCAAAAGGAAAGGCCGGTAGCGTATGCTGCTGGCTTTTTTTGTACCCACCGCCTCAAGCCCATTCTCCCTTAACCTGCAGAACAATGGAGTGCCCGCAAAGCCAAAACCTCTGCTCTGGTGTCATCTCGAGACTGGCTTGTGAATTGGCTATTGTGCGCCGAGAGACCTTGAATTAGATTCGCTCAAATAATGTACGATCTCTCAATCCACATGCTCACTCGCATTCCCACTTCGAGGAAGACCGACGGCCAGGTCAGTGGCTTGTTTCTCTTTTGAGAGAAACGGGGCTGCAGCTGAAGAGTCAACGCAAAGACGATCCCCTTACTATCAATTCAGCATCCAGAATATACGACTCCATCTTTCCCTCTTCATCTGATAATTGATCTAGTAATTTTTGTGCAGCTAATTTCCCCAATCCCTCATTTGCTTGATCAATCGAACTCAAAGCCGGACTGACATAAGAGCAAAAGCGACTGTTCCCAAAACCAACAACTGCCACATCTTCCGGAATCTTTTTACCCGCTTCCTTCAATAATTGGATAGCATGCAAAGCCGATATATCCCCATGTGCCAGGATCGCATCAATAGATGAATCTTGTTCAATCAAATGCTTGAACGCTTCATTGCTGTCCTCACTTCGTGGATCAAAATTTCGTAGCACATTAGCGCTTACTTTTTCCCTTGCCTCAACTGCCATTTCGAAGCCCTTTAACCTATCACGAAAAATCGTCAGAGACTCATTCCCCCCCAAATGCAACAAAGACCCACAACCTTGCTCAATCAAATGCTGGGTTGCCAAAAAGGCAGCTTGCCGGTTATCGATATGGACGCTGGGCAATTCTTCTTCTGCCATGTTTCGATCAAAGAGTAAGAGAGGAATTGGATAGCTTATCAATTCTTCCAAGTTCCCGACTTGTTCTCTCTCTTTGGAAATAGAAAGGAGTACCCCATCCAATTGTAGCCTGCGAAAATTCTCCAACGCTTCTTTTTCCTTTTCCAAAGACTCATGAGACTGCGAAATAATCAGGCTATAACCAGCCGCACGAAATACTTCTTCCATGGCCTTGATCGAGCTGGCAAAAACATGATTATTAATAAAAGGAACCAATACGCCTATGCTTTTGCTCTTTCCACTTCTCAAGGCAGAAGCCACCCGGTTTAGGCTGAAATTGAGTTTTTCTACTGTTTCTAATACCAAAAAACGTGTCTTTGGACTCACCTTTTGGGGTTCATTAAATACCCTGGAAACAGTAGCAACTGATAGTCCGCAGGCATTCGCTATGTCTTTGATATTGGCCAAACTAGATTATGCGAAAATGATATGTAAAGACACCAGAGAAAGCAGTAAACCCAGACCAACCTTAGCGATTTCAGGAGAATCATACTGGACCAATTCCTTCCATTTTCGAAACCCTCCATTCATTAATCCACCAATAACAGATACAATAAAAGCAATCAGAATCACCCACATAGCCCTAACGAAATAGTTCATATCCGGATATACATTGATGAGGATGATGTGTAGGGGAATGGTAGAGAAAAATGCTGCAAGGGTAACTTTATGATTGGGAAAGGCTAAGAAAGCAGCTGTACATATCAGTACTACGATTCCGCAATTAATATAGTAGCGTAGCTCATTAAGCGTATGAGTAAATGCTGCCTCAGGATTTTCAAATTTCACATAGAGCAAGATCAATCCCATCGTTATTCCTGTAATGAGAGTTACCAGAATGGTTTGCTTTCCAGCTTTTACAATTTGAGCATCATTAGCGTCTTTTCGTATATATTCCTTATATATATCAATGGACCAAAGAGTCGCCAATGAATTGAAAGTTGAATCAACGGTACTCATCAAAGAAGCAAAGAGGGCACATAAAATCAATCCCTTTACGCCTATGGGCAAATAGGTTTTTACAAGGTAGGGGAAAGCCATGTCAGGCTCTGACAATCCGTCCGGTCCTAGTATCCCATATAATGCAATACCGGGTACCACAATCAATACCGCCATCACGTATTTCATCAGCCCACCTACCATCAATCCAATTTGTGCTTCTCGCAGGTTTTTGGCAGCCAAAGACCTCTGCATAATGGTCTGATTTGCACACCAATAATTGATGTTGAGGAGAAAAAGCCCAAACATATGAATCCAGGGAAGCTTCTCATGATCTGCAGGCAAATAGAGATGCATGAGCTCGGGCGTTTTATTGTACAATTCTCCCCAACCTCCTAAATGATAAATGGATACAAAAAGCACCACAAATCCTCCTGTTAGAAGTATGCTAAACTGGATAATGTCCGTTTTCACCACAGCTCCTAATCCTCCCAGATAGGTATAAATAGCCGAAAAAATTCCTAGCCCAACGATCATGACAGAAATCCTTGTGATTCGATCTTCACTTATCACAGATAAATATTCGGCAAAAACCAGGTCAGCTGCATAGGCCCCCCAGAATAAAGCGGCTCCCAGGGTAATGGTAGAAAAGATGAGCAAATTGGCAGCAGAATATGCCAGAGCGACCGTTTTACCCAATCGCTTTTTGATGTACTGAGTAACCGTAATCACTTTCTCCCGAAGAAAAAGCGGAACAAAAATGAAAGCTGCCATCAAAATTCCCTGAACTGCATTAATTTCCAGACTCGCTTGTGCCAGACCATAGAGATAAGCCGAACCCATCATGCCCAGGAATTGATAGCCATTGATGTTGGTTGCGATAGAGGACAAAGCAATCGATGGCCAACGAAGATTTCGTGAACTCAGGAAATACTGTTCGACCGTAACCTCTTTCCCTGCCCTACCGGAAATGGCAGCATAAAATATCGCGCCGAAATAAACAATGACAATTAGCAAGTCAATCATAGTAGTCCATTAATGTATAGATCCTGTTCTGTTTCCTTCCTTCACCCTAAAGCTCTGCAATTTCTCAAGTTAAATAGCCTATCCAAATCTCTCCAGATTTTCTTTCCACAATTTAAATGTAAACGTTTACATTTTCAGTATTTTCTTATCTTTATCGACTGAAACTATCGCAATCTACCCGCTACTCTATGCAAAAGTCAGATGTATCCATTGAGTTTTCTCCTATTATCGTTGGTGCTATGCGCCTGGGTGTATGGGGCGTCAATATGTCCACTGACGAACTAGAGAAATACATAGATCAGTGTCTGGAGCTAGGATTAAAGGATTTTGATCACGCAGATATATATGGACATTATACAGAAGAAACTCGTTTCGGAAAAGTGATCAAAAGGCGTCCGGACCTCAAGATAAAAATACGCCTGACGACTAAGTGCGGGATTAAAATGCTCTCCGATAATCGTCCTTCCCACAAAATAAAATCTTATGATTCTGGAAAGGAACATATCATAGCTTCTGCTGAAAATTCCCTAAAGGAACTGGGAGTAGATTGCCTGGATTTATACCTCATCCATCGACCAGATTACCTCATGGATCCTGAGGAAATTGCTGAGGCTGTAGAGAGTTTAAAGAAAGCGGGTAAGATTAAGCATTTCGGAGTATCCAATTTCTCCCCTTCCCAATTTGATCTCCTGAATTCCTACACTCCTTTAGCCACCAATCAAATCGAAGTATCCTTATTACACCTCAATTCCCTTGACGATGGGAGTTTGGATCAATGTATAAAACATAAGATTTCACCTACAGCCTGGTCTCCTTTTGGCGGAGGAAGCATATTTTCAGATAAAGAAGATCCGCGCATAAAAAGGATCAGAAAAACAGCTGCAGAGTTAGGCGAAAAATACGGAGCCAGCATCGATCAAATTCTACTGACCTGGGTATTCAGACACCCCTCAGGCATTGTACCCATTGTAGGCAGTAGCAAGATCGAGCGAATTAAACGTGCAGCAGAAGCCGCCCAAATAAAACTCAGCAGAGAAGATTGGTACGAACTCCTGGAGGCCTCTCGAGGTGAAGAAGTACCTTAAAATAAGTGCTGGCAAAACCTACCAAGACTATCAAAAAATCAAAATGGACAATACTACTCTCCAAATCCGTTCTCAAAATGCAAAAGGCGCTGAAGTCGCCTGGTTTGCTCCCCTTTGCAATGGCGACGATGAATTTCTCGGCAAGCATGACCTCCGCTACAAAAGCGATTGGTCCAATACCTCCAATGTGCTGCTAACTGCTGATCGCCTGGGATATCGAAATATTCTATGTCCCTCTTCTTATCAAGTAGGACAGGATACCCTGACCTTTGCCTCCGCGGTTGCACCTCTTACTTCTCAGATCAATATCCTTACGGCCATTCGATGCGGAGAGGTACATCCTCCTATGTTGGGAAGAGCCCTCGCTACCTTGGACCATATCCTCAAAGGTAGATTGACCATTAACATTATCTCTTCTAACCTTCCCGGGACCGATTTAAGCTCAGAAGCTCGATACCAACGTTCCCGAGAAGTAATCGAAATCCTGAAGCAAGGCTGGACACAGGATCATATTGACTTCAAAGGAGAATTCTACAACATCCAACTAGACAATACCGCTCCAGTAAAAACCTATCAACAAAATGGAGGCCCCTTACTCTACTTCGGAGGCTATTCCCCTCCTGCAGTCGATCTTTGTGCTGAACACTGTGATATGTACCTCATGTGGCCAGAAACCGAAGAGAAACTCATGGGGCTTATGCAAAACATGAGTACCAAAGCAGCAGGATATGGAAGAAAGGTTGACTTTGGATTGCGGATACATGTCATCGTTCGTGAAACAGAAGCGGAAGCCAAGGCAGCGGCAAAAAAACTCATGAGTCATGTCGATGATATTCGGGGAAAGGAAATACGGGAAAGAGCCCTGGACGCAAAATCTTATGGGGTATCCAGACAAACAGCCATGCGAGATCTGGCAGATGATGATGGCTTTGTGGAAGATCAACTTTGGACAGGAATTGGGAGAGCAAGATCCGGTTGTGGGGGAGCGATTGTTGGAAATCCCGATCAGGTACTTGCCAAGATCAAGCGTTATATGGACATGGGAATTCGAGGCTTCATTTTCTCCGGATATCCCCATGCAGATGAGTGCAAACTTTTCGCCAAATACGTACTTCCCCAAATCGAAACCTTTTCCATGCCTGAGCTTCAAAACAGGAAACCTAAAGGGGAACCTGATTCCCCTTTAGCGGCAGGAACCAGAAAGTGACAGGGAAGTGAGATACGGGATGAAAATGTCCGCTGGGGAGCATTTTATTTACCGCATTTTTCACAACTTGCAGTAATGAAAGATAATACCTTAGTACTCGGAGCTTCAACATTCCCTTATCGATATTCCAATCGAGCGATCCACATGCTCAGGGATATTGATGAGAAGGTTCTTGCATTAGGGAAAAGAGACGATTTTGTTAGGGATGTTGAGATTTTGACAGACAAATCTGAAATCAAAGCAGAGGACGTAGATACCATTACCATCTACCTGAATGCCCGAAATCAAGAAGAGTATCGAGAATGGATCAAAAGCCTTAAGCCACGCCGGGTAATATTCAATCCAGGTGCAGAGCATGTAGCCTTTGCCCAGGAATTACAGGAAGCAGGGGTAGAGGTAAACTTTGCCTGCACACTGGTCATGTTGCGTACGGGGCAGTATTAAATTATTTCTTTTTTTAACTCTCACATTTTCTTCGAACTTTAGGGCTTATCCTTAAATCAATGTTCGAAGGATTTCAAGCTGATACGCTACAACTCTCGGAGACCAGTATCCATTTTGTAAAAAAAGGATCGGGGCCTCCCCTCCTACTCCTTCACGGCTATCCTCAGTCACACGTGATGTGGCATAAGATTGCTCCGCAACTGGCCGAAAAATATACAGTTATAGCCAGTGATCTCCGAGGTTATGGAGATAGTGGAAAACCGGAAACCGACGAAAGGCATAGTCCTTACTCCAAACGAAAAATGGCCGCAGATCAAGTGGAGTTAATGGAAGCATTGGGCTATTCTACTTTCTTTTTGGTTTCGCATGATAGAGGCAGTAGAGTTGCTCATCGTTTGGTTCTGGATCATCCGGGCAAAGTGGAAAAACTCATTACCATGGACATTGCTCCAACCTACACCATGTACAAAACTACCGATATGGAATTTGCTCGTGCTTATTACCATTGGTTTTTTCTGATCCAGCCCTATGATTTGCCGGAAAAAATGATCGGTGCTGATCCGGAATGGTTCCTGCGTAAAAAATTCGGACAATGGGGACGAGATTCAGCTGCCTTTCCGGAAAAAGTCCTAAAGGAATACCTCCGATGTTTGACCCCCGAAACCATACATGCCAGTTGTGAAGATTATCGTGCTTCGGCCAGCATTGATCTGGAGCATGACCAAATAGATATTGATGCAGGGAATAAAATCGATTGCCCAATATTATGTCTTTGGGGAGAAAAAGGCTTTGTCGGGGGAAAGTATGAGGTAATTGCAGAGTGGAAAAAATGGGCCGATGATGTCCAGGGCTTTGGAATTCCGTGCGGGCATTACCTTCCAGAAGAAGCGCCAGAAGAAACGCTGGAAGCTATTTTAAACTTTCTCTGATATGAATTAGTACGTTATTCCGCCTCTATAAAAGCGCGCCGGCCCTCAAAATTTGGGGTTCGGGGCCAGATAGGAGCCAGGCTTTAGAATTTTGACGGTTTTTGGGCAGCTTTTTTCCGCAAAAAAAGCTGCAGAAACCCTAAAAAACAATTAATGAACACTTATAAAATCGCAGTAGTCCCCGGAGACGGAATCGGCAAAGAAGTAATTCCAGCATCGACCCGAGTATTGGACGCTATTGCAAATAAATTCGGATTCAAATTCTCCTACACGAACTACGAATATTCCTGCGAACATTTCCTCAAGCATGGAAAAATGATGCCAGATGATGGTCTGGATCGATTGAGAGATAGCGATAGCATATTTTTAGGTGCTGTAGGATATCCGGGCGTAGCAGATCATGTCTCTCTTTGGGGACTATTGATTCCTATTCGCAGAGGCTTTCAACAATACATCAACCTCCGACCCGTAAAACTGCTAAAAGGAGTTGAGTCTCCTCTAAAACATCCGGGAGAGATAGACTTCTACATCGTGCGAGAAAACAATGAAGGTGAATATTCCTCCATGGGTGGCCGCTTCCAGGAAGGCACCGAAAGGGAGTTGGTCATTCAGGAAAGTATTTTTACCAAAGTGGGCGTAGATCGGGTCATGAAATTTGCGTTTGACTTGGCCCAAAGCAGAAACAAAAGACTGACCAGTGCTACCAAATCCAACGGGATCATTCATACCATGCCATATTGGGATGAGCGTTTTGCAGCATTAGGGGAACATTATCCGGAGATAGAAAGGAGTCAATACCACATTGACATTCTTTGTGCACATTTTGTCCAGCATCCGGACTGGTTTGATGTGGTGGTAGCCAGCAATCTTTTCGGAGATATTCTTTCTGATTTGGGTCCTGCCGTAGTAGGGGGAATGGGAATCGCGCCGGGAGCTAATATCAATCCGGAACGAGACTTCCCTTCCATGTTTGAACCTGTGCATGGAAGCGCGCCAGATATAGCCGGGAAGAAGATTGCCAATCCTATCGCTTGCATTTGGACGGGTGTGATGATGTTGGATCATTTAGGGGAACAGGAAGCTGCAGCTCAAATCCTTCAAGCCATAGAACAATTGACAGCTGAAGGGAAAGTACTGACCAAGGATTTAGGAGGAAAAGCAAATACAGATGAGGTCGCAGATGAAATCATTCGCATCATTGAGAGTTACTAAGGATCAGCTCGCCGATCTCTTCTAATTTTTCGCCTGCTTTTGTCATCGCTTCCTCGACAGATTGAGAGCGGCTCATGACGGTATAAACCTGATGAAGCTGTAATTTCTCAGCTACTCCTTCATCCGCTATACCACATACTCCTATGACAGGCTTCCCATATTTTTGGGCTACTTGACTGACTCCGCTAACCACCTTTCCATGTTCCGTCTGGGCATCCATTTTGCCTTCACCCGTTATAATCAAATCGCTTTCTTTCACCCATTTTTCCAACTCACTGATCTCCAGAAACATCTCAATACCAGCGATCAGCTTTGCATTCAAAAAGGCTATAGAACCCCCTCCTACCCCACCGGCTGCTCCAGCACCCGGTACTCGATTTACATCTACATATCCTTGCGAAACAAGCTTTTCCGCTAAATGCTCAAGGCCTTTATCCAAGAATGTGATTTCCTTCGGGCTTGCTCCTTTTTGAGCCGCATACACATAAGCTGCACCATGAGGTCCATAAAAGGGATTATTTACATCGCAGATGACTTTCACCGAAGCCTCCTTCAATTCCTTTACTACCTGGCTCCCATCTATACGATCAATATCTATAAGTTTTTCTCCAATGGCTTCGACTTCATTCCCTTCAACATCCATAAATCGATAGCCCAAAGCCTGAGCGATTCCAGTGCCTCCATCATTCGTCGCACTACCCCCTATAAATAAATATATTTCCTTTGCCCCTTTCTCTAACGCATTCCGAATCAATTGGCCAGTCCCAAAGGAGGAGGTCTTCATCGCAGTCCTTTCTTCCGGCTGGAGTAATACAAGACCCGAAGCTTTAGACATCTCAATGTATGCCACTCCTTCAGCCATATTATAGCTGGCAGAAATAGATCGTCCCAGAGGATCCTGCACCTCACATACATACGTTTCCAGCTCAAAATAATGCCCCAATATGTCCAATGAGCCATCTCCCCCATCTGCAAGCGGGCGAATAATCAGCTCCACATCGGACTGCACTTTTTTCAGACCTTTCCCAACTGCTTCGCAAACTTCTTCAGCAGAAAGCGAACCTTTAAACTTATCAGGAGCTAGGAGGATTTTCATATATCGAAGGCTTATTTTCGCAGTTTTTCTCTCAGCGCCAATTTAGCACCTTCTTTCCACTCATCCTTCAGTATGCTAAATAAAGCACAATCTGTTCTCCCTTCTCCTTCTATGGCAGGGAAAAGATTCCTGAGCACGCCCTCTTGTTTACAACCTACACTTCTCATGGAGGCTAGACTTACGGTATTGCTGGCATATGCACCAAAACCGATTCGTTCCAGGCTCAATATATCAAAGGCAAACTCGAATAAGAGATATTTACAATGCTTATTGATACCTGTTCCCCGAAAATCCTTTCCGTACCAGCTATGCCCTAATTTTATCGTGCCTAATTCATAGGAGTATTCGTAAAAGCGTGTCATACCTGCCAGGGCTTGTTTTCTCTTATCAAATACTACAAATGGATATTCCCTTTGATCCTTCTGAGCATCAAAAGCCAATTCTATGTATTGCTCAAAGTCTTTACCTCCCTGACCTTTATCCAGAAAATAGGTCCATATATCCGCATCCAGCGAAAGAAGCTCCAGCTCAGCTTTATGCATTTCTCTCAGAGGCTTCAACTTTACGTAATCATCTTCAAGGACATACTCCTGAGAGAAATCAAACTGCATCTTATCCTAAAATATTAGGGATGTTTACGCTAAATATGACAATCAAGATAAAAAATCCGATAAGCAAAACAGCTTTGGGGGTATCCATTTCCCAGCTAAATTGAAATCCTTCTTTGCTTTCTTTGTCTGGCACATCAAATAATAAGCTGGCAAGTAGGCCTACCAAAATCGTGGTTACAGCACCAATGGCATTCCACCAAAACCAGAAGATTTCGGGAACAAAGAGCCAGAGGTAAACATTGATCGCAACCCCGGCAGCTATACCTACATTGATGCCAAGAGAATTGATGCGTTTGATACCGATTGCGGCAATGAAGGTAGCGAGAATAGGTCCGTAGAAAACAGAGCCGACTTTATTGATGGCTTCAATCACGGTATCAGCAATGTCTCCCGTAAAGAAGGCCAGAATGATACAGACAGCTCCCCAAAACAAAGTTGCATAACGGGAATAGCTCATGTATTGATCGGTAGCCAGTTGTTTTTTTCGGTTGAAAAAGTCTTCCACCGAAGCAGCACTCAGAGAATTTACCCCCGAACTCAAAGAAGACATAGCCGCAGAAAAAATGGCGACCATGAGGATACCGATAACTCCATTGGGCAAGTATTCGCGGATGAAAATGGGGATCATTAGGTCTGGCTTATCTGCCGGAATCATTTGCTGAAAGGAAGGCTGAGTAGCTACGAGCGTTCCTATGACCAAACCCATCACACAATAGATAAAGGTGATAGGGAAACGCATTAGACCATTACTCAAGAGGGTCTTTTTTACCGTACCTAAATCCTGAGCAGAAAAGAGGCGTTGGACCTGACTTTGATCCGTTCCATAATAAGAGGTATAGAGAAACAATCCTCCAATCAGCATAGGCCAAAAGCCAAATTCATCTCCTTTCTTCAAGCCCATAGAGGTGAAATTAACCGACTGCAGTCTGTTTGTATCCATTTGTTGGAGGAAAGATTCCCAGCCACCGAGATAATAAAGTCCTGCTGCCAAACAAATGATAATTCCTCCAAAAAGAATGATCATTTGGATCACATCTCCGTAAACGACTGCTTTCATTCCTCCCTGATAACAGTAAATCAAGGTAACGACCCCAATAATGAGAATGGTTTGCCACATCGGGATATCCATCACACTGGTCAGAATCAAGGCTACTGTATAAACCATAACACTGGTCGCAAAGGCCCGACTGATTTGGAAAACAAGACTCAGCAGAATGCGCGTAGAAGAACTAAATCGTCTTTCGAGGTATTCATAAACACTCACAATACCCGCTCTGTACATAGGTGGAATGAGATAAACCATAAGAAATAGCATAGCCAGAGGCACAGCAAATTCGTAGGTAAGCCAACTCATTCCTCCACCATCTTTTAAGCCCACAAAGGCAGGTGCAGAAATAAAACTGATGGCCGAAAGCTGGGTGGCAACAGTACTTAGTGATAAGGAAGCCCAGCCAAAGCTTTTGCCTCCCAAAAAGTAGTCTTTACCAGATTCATTGGACTTGAATAGTCTTCCCAAAAAGAGGAAGCCGGTGATATAGGCACCAATTACGATGTAGTCTAGTAGGTTCATGGATTATGGATTAGGTCGATGATGGAGGAGGCTGTCCATGAGAAATTATCCCCTCCATATCCTCTATCGAGTGTGTTAGCTACAGATTTTTGCGCTTCAAAATACTCATGGAACCCCAGTTTTTCTACCAGTGTCAATAGATCATTCCGTACAATTTTAGCAGTCTCATGGAATCCATAGGCTTTCAAGCCCTGATAAATCATCCAGTTCATTTGAGGCCAAATAGGTCCTCTCCAATATCGCTTCGAATCAAAAAGGGGGCTATCTACATCAAAGCTGGGGCAGATGTAGTAATTGCGATTATGCAAATCCAATAGGTAGTCATTGATTTTCTGGGCTTGGGCTTCTGTAGGTATGCTGGCGAATAATGGGAATATTCCCCCAATCTCTTTATGAAGAATTTGTTTCTCCGCACGCAGGTCATAAGTAGTAAAGCATCCAAGCTCTTTATTCCAGAGTTTTTCTCGGTATTTACTCACCGCCTGATTTTGCCACTCTTCCACTTCGCCTGTATCCATAGCCAGTTGCTTCCCCAGGCGTATCAAACTTTGATTAGATTTAATCAAAATAGCATTGATCAAGCTGTCCTGAATGAGAAAAGGGCTTTCGGCGGCAATACCTGCTCCATCATACTGATGGGCCTTTCCTAATTCAAGTAAGTAGACATAGCGATCATATTGCTCGGAAGTAGGTCTTTCTGAAGCATCGGCAATACTGGTATCTCGACGAACGTATGCGGGAATTGCGCCCTCTTTTATCTGTATTCTGTCCATGGATTCATCCCATAGAGGAGAATTGTCTCGCCCAGATTCCCAGGGATGAAAGATGAAGACCAGGCCTTCCTTATTAGGGTCTCTATAGTGATAGAAAAAGCGATGAGAAGCAACAATTTTAGGATAAAGCTTGCGGGCGAAAGCCATGAGGGTATCATCTCCCGGATGCTGCGCGAGCAATTCTTCCAGAATAAATCCATGAACCGGAGGCTGAGTAATGCCTGAAGTTTTAGGTTTTTGAGGCGCACCTGGGTTTACTTCCGCTTTCCAGAAATCAAAATTCGGGAAATAGGTGGTTTCATTTTCCGAGTGAAAGATGATATGAGGGATCATGCCATTTTCCCATTGGCCAGAGAACAAGGAAGCTAATTCTTCAATAGCGTAGTCCAGACGAAAATGCCCCATTCCCATACTCACAAAACCTGAGTCCCAATTCCACTGAAACGGATAGAGTTTATCTGTAGGCACTGTAAACCCACCTCGCCAGTTATTTTCCAGTATTTGTTTCGCTTTCTGAATTAAGTCCACTTGCTGCACGTTCTTTTATTTTTCCAGATTAAACATCAAAAGGAGACTTGACTTTTGTCTCCTTCTCTCATACACTCTGTACTCCCAAGAGCACCTTTTCACCGCAACGCTTAGAAAGACCATAAAAGGGATAAGGATCTATGATCATTCAGCCTGATTATTTTTAGCCTACAGATTTCCTCCGACTAAAACTAGACCCTTTCCCTTTAGGATAATCCTTCAGTTAGCAGGGAAAAGGACTTGGGAAGCAAATTAGAGCTTCCTGATGATATTTGCCAGCATTTGAATTTCTAAGTTGTCCGGCAAATATCCAGTCCTCTCCTTACCATCTACTAACTGAAACCACTTGTCTAATTAATTACTACCGTTTATGTTTAGCGATGTTGTCATCCCGGCTCTTAATCCGGGATGATGATTTAATCTTGTTTATTTTCTAGAAATTGAATGTACCGGTCAGGAATAGCCTTCTGGGAAGAATAGGTCTTCCGAAAAAGAATGCTTCTTCTGTTTGTACAAGTGCGCGAGGATTACCTTCGGTTACTCCCTGAGAGTTCCCCAGGTTGAATACGGAAAATCCAAGTCTGAATGACTGATCATTTTCTCCGATGTCGAAGGTATAGCCTCCTCCCAATCTGATGATACTAATGGCATCCAATTCGATATCATTATTATCGCTGGCGAATTTAGAACCGGTGTGGTTTATGGTTCCGAAAGCATCAAAATCACCATTGTCGTAGTAAAGCCCGATAAAGCCCAGGATATTGGGTTGTCTTGCCAGTTTGTTGCCAACATTCGCTTCAGTAGTAGTATTAGCAATCAAATCTTCACGGGTATTTTTGGTGATCTCATGTCCCTGGAAAGTGAAAGAACCTCTCAAGCTCAAGTCTTGAGCAAGTGCATAATCCCAGTTCGCTTCAATACCGAAGGTTGCAGTGTTTTGCTCGTCTCTCAGTACTTCTTCCAGCTGTCCATTTACAAAAGAATTGGTAATTCTGATACGATCCTGAAGCGTTACATAATATGCCGCAACAGAAGCACTCAACTTTTCTGTTCCAACCTTAATACCTGCCTCACCTGAAATAATGGTTTCAGGATTGTATTCTGCACCCGTGACTCCCGTTGCAATCGGAGCAAATCCCCGAAGCTGCGGGAAGAAATATCCTCTGGAAAAGTTGGCATATAGGTTGGCCGTTTTATTCAACTCATACAGTCCAGCCAAGGAAACAGACCAAGCATTTGCATTGATTCCCGCTCTCACGAAGCTACCGTCAGCGAAACGAATATTTGCCAATTCAGGACTCAATTCCGGATCGTCATAAACTTGAGTTTCAACAATGTTTCCGTTGCTAAAGGTTCCAGAGGTATTTTCCCATCTGAAACCAAGGTCAAAGCGCCATTTATCAATGATGATCTCATCTGTAATGTATAAGGCTGCTCTGTTTTGTCTCAGAAATCTGTTTGAGGTTTGTCCGATACGATTATAGATACCTCCTTGTGAATAGATCACATTTTCCCCGGCATCATTGGTATAGCTCAGGTCAACTAGGCGAGGGTTATTATTGAACTCTGAAACTACTCTGTACTGGAAATTGACATCAGCAGCCTCTGATCTTCCCAGGAATGTTCCGAGCGTAATGTTGTGGCTACCTGAAGCAGTTGGGATGGTTTGGGTTAAAGAAGCTTCTCCTGCATAATCCGTCATAGGGCGAATCCTATCTACGTGAAGGTTATCTACAACCAGATCAGATCCATTGATGCTGCTATTTACGCCATGGTAGTTAGCCGTAAATCCGGTATTACCAGCAGCAACTTCCTGCACATATTGATTTAATGTCAGTGGGTTTCCACCGTTTACTCCATTTCCTCCAACGTAGAGAGCAAAATTGTGGTCATAATTTGCGAAGCGGGCTTTCGACTTAAATTTGAGGTTATCAGATAGATAGTATTCAAAGTCTCCTAAAACGTATCCACCCTTAGTATATACTCCATCATCAATCGGGCTATTGTAGGCACCACCTGCAGTCAGGAAAGATGTATTGCTTAGTTCTCCTGTCATCAACTGCTGTACTGGATCTCCATCATTTCCATTAATTCTTTCTCTTGCTCCTCCTGAAAGAGGTAAAGGCATCAGAAATTGTGCTCTATCATTGATAAACTGACCATGGATAGTAAAGAATCCGTTATCCAGGTGCTTCCGGAGATTTGCACGAATCTGACCTCCGCGGGTAGGAATACCTGTTTCGTAAGGCCCTTCGTCATAACGCAGGAAGCCTGTAATTGCATAGAAAGTATTGGATTCTTCTCCTCCTAAACGTCCACCACTGTAGAAATCGGTTTTGATACGACCTCTGTTTGCAATTTCAATATTCACGATATTGCCCGGATCTGTATCTCCCGTTTTACTCACATAGTTGATAATACCGGCAGATGATCCCGCACCGTAAAGTACAGATGCACCACCTCTTACAAATTCAACTCCTTTGAAACCGATGTCAGGTCTTGCATAGACGTCATGTGCAGAAGAGTTCAATCCAAAAGTTGTCATGAGTGGTATTCCATCATATTGAAGAGGATTGAATACATACTGTCCACCTGAAGGCAATCCTCTGATGAATAGGTTGGTGGCAGTTTCACCCCCGCCACCTTCAGCGGTAATACCCGGAATACTTCGCAGGATATCCGCCTGGCTATTAGGGTTCAATTTTGTGATTTCTTTCTGCCGCATAGCACTGATAGAAAGGGGTGCCTGCTTTTGGGATCTGAAGGTATTTGAAGCCGTAACCACTACCTGATCCAATCCCATCACACTGGCTTGCATCGTAATGTCCTGGGTAGTAGAGCTACCTTCACTTACAGTAACCGATACTTCGGCATTTTGGTATCCAAAATAGGAAACCTGAAGGGTATAGCTTCCTGCTTTCAAGGTCAAACTATATCCTCCTTCTGTGTTTGTGATTGTGCCGATAGTTGGGGATTCTTTAACGATAATCGTTGCTCCGATGAGTGGGTCTTTGCTATCTGAGTCGCTAACCGTACCTGAAACGGTACCCTGCGCGAGAGCCAAATTTCCAAAGCCCAATAATAAAAAAGCCAAGAGAAGGCCCTTGAGCGTAGTAAATAGATTTGAGTTCATAGTAGTATCTCCTATTGTTAGAAAGTTCGATGAACACAAATTTATCTAGCTTGGAAGCAGTCATGCTTGAAGGATGTTTTCCATTGTTAGGACTATATTGTCAATTATTGTTCTGCAATTGATAAAATAGTATAATATATGCTAGAAAGACTATCATTATCCGAGTATGAAGCCGGAATACGAAAAAATACAAGTTCGCCCACTTCATTCCTTTATAGCAAAAGTTGTGGAACGTCCTCAACGTCCTACCCTAAAAGAGGCCTGGCATTTTCATCCGGAAGTAGAAATTTGCCTTACTCGAAAAAGTGAAGGAAAACGATTTGTAGGAAACAACATTGAGGACTATCGGAGCGGAGACCTTGTGATGTTTGGATCAAATTTACCCCACGGATTTATTACAAAGAAAAAATCAAATCAGGTCGTCATCCAAATGCAGGAGAATTTCTTGGGGAATGACTTTCTAGAAAAACCAGAGACCCAAATTGTCAAAGACTTATTCTTTAGGGCAAAAAGAGGATTAAAGTTTGAAGGAGGGATACAGCAAAAGGCAAATGATAAAATAGAGGAGTTGTTCCAATTGGAGGGTTTACCTCAGGTGTTAAAGTTACTTGATCTACTCTATCTTTTCGCTAGCACACAGGAATATCGCTACATCACGCAGGAAAATTACATTGTGGATACCAAAATGGCTGAATTGAAACGGATTCAGATCGTCTACAGTTATATTCTTGAAAATTACCAGACTGGAGTTTCATTGGAGGAAGCGGCTGCATTAATTCCCATGACTAAATCCTCTTTCTGTAAGTTTTTGAAAAAACATGCAAAGAAGACTTTCTCAGAGATTGTCAACGAAATTCGTATTTCTCATGCCTGTGAATTGATGATTCAGACGGATATGAAGATCTCCAGCATCGCTTATGAGAGTGGCTTTAATGATATATCTTATTTCAACCGAATTTTTAAGAAAATCATCAAAAGTAGTCCCAAGGAGTTCGTGAGTACAAAGAGGGATTATCAGGCATAAAGCTCATGTCATTCAAAGCGAAGGACCTTTATTTTTGCAGCCACCTTTTTTCCAATTCCCAAATGAAGTATGGGAAAGATAGGAACTAAAGCCTGAGGCCCCTCGACGGGGCTCCGGGTGACAGGGTTTTTGTGGGTTGAGGCTGGGTTGTCAGCCTCTTACTTCCGCTTCTCAATCTTAATAATCACCTTCTTGGAAGCAGGTGTCTTACTCCGATGTGCATAGCTATCAATCGGAACCAGAACATTAGCCTCAGGAAAATAGGTAGCCACGCAGCCTCTGGGTGTGTCAAAAGGAACTACGAGAAACTTCTCAGCGACTCTTTGTACGCCTCCATGGGTGTTTATAAGGTCGACCTCTTCCCCTTTCGACAGCAAAGCATCATTCATATCTTCCACATTCATCAAAACTACTCTGCGCTCTGAATAAATGCCTCTGTAACGATCATCCAAACCGTAAATGGTTGTATTGTATTGATCATGGCTACGAACGGTAAACATGGTGTATTCCCCTTTTTGCAGCTTGTTTTCCGGGATTTTATTTACAGAAAATTGCGCCTTCCCGTCTGAGGTATTGAATTTGCCTTCACGAGCTCCATTTGGTAAATAAAATCCGCCTTTTTTACGGACACGCTTATTGTATTTTTCGAAACCGGGTATGCAGGCTTCAATCAGGTCTCGAATATTGTCATAATTGGCTATCCATTCATCCCATTTGCCTTCATCAGTCAAAGTTGCTTTCGCCAATCTAGCTACAATGGCAGGTTCACTTAATAAGGATTCTGATGCAGGAGGAAGGCTGCCTTTTGACATGTGAACTACTCCCATAGAGTTCTCTATGGTAACAAACTGCTTTCCTTTTGCCTGCTTATCCAATTCTGAGCGAGCAATGCAAGGAAGGATCAGGGCCTGTTCTCCATGAATGAGGTGGCTGCGATTGAGCTTGGTAGAAACGTGGACCGTGAGTTCGCATTTTTTCAAAGCTTCAGCTGTGTATTCGGTGTCAGGGGTGGCGGAGATAAAATTACCTCCCATGGCAAAGAACACTTTGGCTTTACCTTTATGCATGGCCTCAATGGCAGGAACTACAGCATAACCATGATGACGAGGGGGCTCGAAATTGAAATGGGTCTTGAGTTTGTCAAGGAAAGCCTCTTTAGGAGCTTCCCAAATACCCATGGTACGATCACCTTGTACATTGCTATGGCCTCGGACGGGACAAGTACCTGATCCTTTTTTGCCAATGCTTCCTTTCAACAAAAGTATATTGACATATTCACGGATATTTTCGACCCCATTTTCATGCTGCGTCAATCCCATCGCCCAACATATGATAATCTTTTTGTTGTGGGCCAATAATTCGACAGCCTCTTCGATTTTTGCTTTATCAATTCCCGTCTCAGCAATCAGTTTATCTAAATCCTGCTTATGCAAGTCTTTTTTGAATTCCTCGAAGCCTGAGCTTTTTCCTATGATAAAGTTCCAATCAAATACATCGCCAGAATGCTCCTCTTCCTTTTTGAATAGCATGAGCATCATGGCTTTCGCCAAAGCTACATCTGCATTTACTTTTAGCTGAAGAAATACATCGGTCAGCTGAGTTCCATTCCCTAGCAAATCTCCGGGAGATTGAGGATGCTTGAAACGCATAAGTCCGGTTTCAGGAAGTGGATTTACCGTAATGATCTTACCGCCATTCTTCTTACACTTTTGCAAAGCGGTCATCATACGTGGATGATTGGTTCCGGGATTTTGACCGACCACCATGATCACCTCCGCTTCGTGAATATCTTCCAGCGTAACTGAGCCTTTTCCAATACCCAAAGTCTCACTCAACGCAACTCCACTTGACTCATGGCACATATTGGAGCAATCCGGAAGATTATTGGTCCCGTACATGCGAACAAAAAGCTGATACAAGAAAGCCGCTTCATTACTCGTACGTCCGGAGGTATAGAAAATAGCTTCATCGGGAGAAGGCAGGGATTTTAGTTTATCTCCTATGAGTTGAAAAGCTTTGGACCAATTGATAGGTTGGTAATGGGTGGCTCCTTTCTCCAAAAACATCGGATAGGTAATGCGACCACTTTTTCCCAATTCATAATCTGACCATTTCCCTAAATCCTCAATAGAATTTTCGGCAAAGAAAATCGGATCTACTCGTTTCAAAGTTGCCTCTTCTGCTAATGCTTTTGCTCCATTTTCGCAGTACTCACCCAAAACAGAACGCTTATCATCTGGATCAGGCCAGGCACATCCCGGACAGTCGAAACCGGTGAATTGATTCATTTTTAGCAAAGCATTGGTTCCTCGAGCGAGGCCCATTTCTTCCACGACATGCTTTACGGTACTATTGATTGCTCCTCTCCCCCCTGCTACTTTTTTGGGATTTTTGATTTTAATTCCCGTAAGTTTTTCAGGTGGTTGGGCAATCGTTTTTTTGCTTTTTGAGGAGTTGGCTTTTGGGTCCATTGCCATTTATAGATGTAGTCTTTGAGTATGTGTATAGATATTGAATCGATGTTGACGGGCGAAACCGATCAGACTGATTCCACTTTCTTGAGCCAGTTCGACAGCCAGACTTGAAGGTGCCCCAACCGCGACGATCAAAGGTATTCGAGCTGCCAGCGCTTTTTGCACCAGTTCAAAACTGATCCTCCCACTAAGAAAAAGAATTTTGTCATCTGCCGGTAATTTCCCTTCGAAGAATTCTGCACCAATGAGTTTATCCAGGGCATTGTGCCGCCCTACATCCTCTCTTAATCGGAGCAATTCTCCCCGTCTATTAAATAGAGCTGCCGCATGCAAGCCGCCGGTATAACTAAAGATCTGTTGCCGCTCCCTCACTTTTTCCCCCAGAGGATGAATTAAATCTTTGTGAATCCAGTCTTTTTTCAGGGAAATGAATTCGCAGTGCAAATTCTGAATGGCTTCGATGGAAGCCTTCCCGCATATCCCACAACTGGATGTCGTATAAAATTGCCGCTCCAATTTTTTCAAATCCGGCTGACACGTTTCCGCGAGTTCCACGCGTACCACATTTCCCCTACTTTCTTCTTTTCCCTGGTCAGTACAATGCTTGATAGAATAGATATCTTCTTTCGACCGAATAATGCCTTCTCCAAACAAAAATCCCATGCTCAATTCCAGATCATGTCCTGGAGTCCGCATGGTAATACTTATGCTTTTCTGAACTCGATCTCCCTTTCGACCATAGCCCAATCGAATCTCCAAAGGAGCTTCCACAGCGAGGAGGTCGTTTCTCTCTTCTATACCATTCGCATCTATCGTCAGAACTTTCTGAATCTGCGCTGGCGCTTGTATTTTCTCTGTCTCATACCTCATGCCAAGAGATTTCCTTCAAGATAGCTAAAAGCCCTGACTTCCTACGCAAAAAGCCAGCCCATGAGGACTGGCATCGCTGCTTATTTGGGTCTGAACTATATAGCTTGAGTGTTAGCGGCTGTGAGTGTTAGAGTGTTAGAGTCTTTCTGATCTCTACTCTAACACGCAAACACACTATCACGTTTCTTACTTAAATCCTACTCCCACTCCCAGTCCGATCCATCCGGCATTGAAGCCGCTACCTCTGAGGATCATGGGGTTCCAGTTAACCTGAAACATGATTCCGTTTTTGAGGGGTTGCTGCCGGTAGCCGAGGGTCAGGAATCCTCCTGCGAGGCCGAATCCATCACCGGATACATATTCGTAATTGGTGAGTTCACCCTGGCCGGAAACAGTGGCATAAATGGGTAGTAAACCGGCACCAGCGATTAGGCTACTTCGACGTTTGCCGACTACGGTGTTTACTTCTAGTGGGAAGGTTACCACTCCTACATTGAGTTCGGTGTTTTGGTCAAAACCTGAAACGCTAAGGCCTCCGACACCTGCTCTAAATCCGATGCCATCATTCTGGCCTTTGTTGAGGCGCATATCAAAGTTTACTCCGGCAATGATGTTGCTGCCAAAAAGTTCGGCATAGATGTTTTTGTGTCGGCTGTCGAATTCGGGAGAGAAATTTCCCTGGGCCTGGCTGGTAAAAAATGAGAATAGGCTGATTATTATGATAAACAGGGCTTTGCTTTTCATGTTTGTTGTTGTTAGAAGTTTCGTAAGAGACTGTAGGGGTAAAGAACGGAAGTGAGTGAGGTGTTTTTGTGTTGTGGTGTTATAGTTGGTTTTGATAATACTACCGAACTACATCACCACAACACATCTTTACACTTGCGTTTATATCGAACGGAAGCTTTGCATATCTTCGGTGATACCGAGTTGCTTGGCCACAGATTCATAGGAAAGATCCACTTTACCTCCAGCACTTTTGCCTAAGCCAATACCGGGGGCCACGATGACGCGGAAGGTGCCGGTATAAGGAACTGCGCTGCGGTCCGAGGCCATGCTTTGAATTCCTACGAATTCAAGAGCATAGATCATATCGAGTTTTTCGATGTACTCAGGTTCGTGGGAGATAAAGGTATAAGGCAGAGGAGTCCATGCATTGGTAGGAGTTTCGCGGTAGTAAACTAGTACAACTCCATTATCTACGATGTCCTGATCGATTTCAGGTACATCTAAGTCGAGGGCGATGTAATACCCGGGATCACCAGGAATACCTACATCATACCAATCGGATTCTTCTGCGAGATAATTGATACTAAATACTTCTGCATTTCCGTCGAGACCATCTCTTCCAGGAGGGCCTGTAGGTCCTACGGGGCCTTGGTCGACTACACATGAACTTAGGAAAAGAGAAGCTGCTATACTGAGGCTAAACAGTTTGATCAGGTTGAAAAGTTGGGGCTTGCTCATAATCGTGACTTTAAATGTTTGACTGTTGTTTTATCAAACATACGCCACGATTGCGGGCCTGTTTAGCACTAATGAATAAGCGTGCAGGGGGATTGTTTTAACGTGCGGAAGTGGGAGTGTGTTAGGGTATTAGTGTTCTTGTACTCAGGGGTTCTGGGTTTTTTGGGCTCAAAGGAGATCGTGGGTGTATGGGACACCAGAAAAGACGCAGCGATCCTTTCAATAGATCTATTAATGCAGAAGCGTGTTAGGGCTTTAGAGGCTTAGCATTATTCTGAGAAACAGGAACTAACCCCCTAAAACACTAACACGTTACACTTTCAACTAGCTATGCTAATTGTACCTCAACCACTTAAATATTTCCTTAAAGCTCGGTTTCTTTCCATACATGAGGATACCGGTACGGTAAATCTTCGCGGAGATCCATACACAGCCCAGAAAGGAAAGGACAAGGATAATGATAGATAAGACTATTTCCCACCAAGGGACTGAGCCCAGTCCTATCCGCATGGGCATAATCATTGGGGAGAAAAAGGGTATATGAGAGGTAATGGATGCAAACATCCCATTGGGATTCTGGATGATGTTGGGATAGAAGAATAAAGGCAACATCAAAGGTAGTGTAATTGGGATGGTAAATTGCTGGGCATCCTGAATATTATCGACAGCAGAACCTGCAGCGGCCATCAATGATCCGTAAAGGAAGAATCCGCCAAGGAAGTAGATGGGAAAGAACCAAAGGACATTCCAATTCGCACCTTGAAGGTCGATGAGAATATTTTCGGCTTCGCTGGCTGACATTTCCATCCCTGGTTGTTGAATGGCTGCAGGATCAATCCCGGCATTTGCCACAAAAGGAAGCATGATGAAGTAGACTACCATGGACAATAAGCCCCATAAAATGAGCTGGGTGATAGCTACAGATGCCAACGCAAGGGTTTTTCCCATAAGCAATTGAAATGGCCTTACAGAGGAAACTATGACCTCGACAATCCTGTTGGCTTTTTCCTCGATCACTCCCTGCATTAAGATTCCCCCATAGATAGCGATCAACATATAAATAATAATAGCTGTACCTGCGCCCACAGCCAAAGCCATAATCTCGCTGGTGCTATTTTCTTTTTCGCCACTTTTGGTCTGGAGATCAAGTTCAAAATCGGTTTTATCTAATTGCTCTTTACTGATTCCTACTAATTCAGTTTTATAATCTTTAATAGCTCGCTCCAGTTTTCGTTCTACTTCTCGCCTTACTTGTTGACTGAGTTTTTTGGAACTATGGAGGGTTGCGGTAATATTTTCTTTTTCCAGGTAGGTTTCCGGATAATAAAGATAAACTTCATTCTCGTTTTTCTTTACCCGCTCGAGTAAGCTATCTCTTTGGGTTACAAAATCACCTTCCGCTTTAATGGGAACGACCTTGAAGTTATCGCCTTTATTAATGCGGCCGGTAACCGCATAGGTTTCATCTTCTACTATGAGAAGATCGTAATTTTCTTTTTCGACAAATACCGCGGAAGCTACTTGAATACCAATCAAAGCAGCAAATCCCAGGGGTACTAGAAATGTAGCCAGTAAGAAACTCTTCTTCCTGACCATATTGAGATATTCTCTTTTAAATATGATGCCTATTTTGTCCATGTCTTGATTTCTGATTTAGGGGAGATGGAGAAATTTTGGAAAAAGGAGCTTATACGGTCTCCTTGCGGTTGAGATTTTTGTTGCCACCGACTAATTCAATAAAGATTTCATTGAGGCGAGGCAAATGCAGGGCAAAACTCAAAATCTCCAGGGGAGAATCTGCCAGACGTCTCAAGAGATCATTTCGATCTCCTTCGCCACCGGATAGTTCTACTTTTGCTTGTTTGTCGGTAACTTCCAGGACTTGGAGACCAGGTACAGCCATAAGGTGCTGCTTGTCTCCATGGAAGCTGATATGATATACCTGCTTCTGGAAATCCTTTCTTACCTGGGTAATCTCATTTTCCAGCATCAATTTCCCCTGACTCATCAAAGCTATGTAATCACAGAGTTCTTCCACCTGTTCCATGCGGTGTGTAGAGAAAATGATGGTAGTTCCTTCATCTTTAAGTCGGAAGATCTCTTTTTCGATCAATTTGGTATTGACCGGGTCGAGTCCGGAGAAGGGTTCGTCCAAAATCAGGAGACGAGGTTTATGGGCAATGGTGGAAATAAACTGCACCTTTTGCTGCATACCTTTGGAGAGGTCGGTAACTTTGTTGCTACTCCAATCCGTGAGGCCGAGTCTTTCCAACCACTCTTCCCCTGCTGCTTTGGCTTCAGAAGTGGGAAGCCCTTTCAAACTGAGCAAATAGGTGATCTGCTCAAGGACTTTCATTTTTTTGTAGAGGCCTCTTTCTTCGGGCATATATCCGGTATCCCGGCTATGCTTTTCGGCAAGTTCTTCTCCATTAAAATAAATAGTCCCGCTATCAGGTACAGTGATGCGGGTGATCATTCTAATGGTGGAAGTTTTTCCTGCTCCATTTGGGCCGAGGAGGCCATAAATTTTCCCTTTGGGGATATTCAGCGAAACCTGGTTTACCGCGAGGTAGTCATCATAGGCTTTGCTTACATTGTCAATGCGTAAAAAAGTTTCGTTCATGTTCTGTGTGTACGTCCTGTTAAGTTTTACTTGGCCATCAGAGAGATGTTTCCAAGGTCTACTTCACAAAAGACTGTCGTGCACCTCGCAGGGTTGTAATGATAGGCAGCATTTACATAAGTTCCTTCTCCATGTTTTTTGAAGGACTCATCTACTTCTATCCTGGAAAACATCCCTCCAGAAAGGACGATCTTGGTAGGTTGGTCTTTGTCTATAACAATCATGCAGTCTCCCACACCGGATTTCACATGAATTTTTGAACCGGGTCTACCTCTGTCTCCTATGATCAGTTTGGTCTCTCCCATTTCATTTCTGATTTGAATCTTTTTTGCACGAGCTTGCTCGAGATTCTTCAAGACAATTTTGGCTCTTGCAACATGGATGTCCATTTCGTCCATCCTGACAAAATTAGGTTTATTATAGGAAAGAATCACATCGGAGAAAGCAGAGTTGATATGAACCTTTTTTACACTCATCGAAGAAAGGTCCAGCATAGCACCACCTGATCCTAAATCTAATTTTAATTCAGTATCGAGGCTGGGGTCCTGCTTATATTCAGATCTGAAATTATCGGTTACGGGGTTTGCTAATCGGAGGGTGGCAGCGGCATTGCTATTGATGGCGGCTTTTTGCTGCGGGTATTCTATGTTAATTAATCGTCGGATCGTCCCATTCATCTCGACATTGTGATCATACTTGTGCTCAGCCTGATCAGAGTTGGAGGCCAATTTGGAAAAAGACTTTCCACATTGACCGGAACTTGCAAGATACATTTCACCAGAGGGAATTTTGATATTGAGCAACATATTGGTTGCTCCTTCATCGGTCACCAGGGTGTCGATCTTGGGGGATGTCTGTGCAGGTAGAAGGATAGCCCACACAGCTAACATTGTGAGAGTTAGGGAATGACGTACTAACATAGATGCTCATTAAAGCCAATGATAATAACGAGATTATCACGAAGAGGGTTTCACAAATGTCTTAAGACGTGGGTAAAATCGAAACATTTGCTGCTGCTCTACGGTAAGCTTTGTAAATTTACGTATTAAATAAACAATATATTTCGTACATGCCAAGCGAATTGCGTGATATTGAGCCATTTTATGGTTGGTTGGAGCTATATAACCATGAAAAAGACCAAAATTCCCCTTTTCATGCGATCGAACACAACCTTTTTTACTTCGATCGGTCTGTAAATAGTATTCCTGCCCATCCTTTATGGGACGATATTGGCTCTGAAAGTTTGTTGGTTAAAATACTATTTGCAAATTACCAAGAAGGATACGCAATCATTGAGTTATTTGGTGAATGGAACGATCTTTTCGACAATGATTACAGACTTTTAGCTGAAAATTGCCTGAGTTATCTGATAGATAATGGAATAAATAAATTCATTCTGATTTGCGAAAATGTATTTCATATTTATCTTGAGGAAGATGATTACTATCGAGCAGTAGAAGATGAACTGGAGGATGGTTGGATCTTTGCGCTGAGGTTGCGAAAGGAATTGAAGGAAGAGATGAGGGCCTATGGAATCTCACAGTATTTGTACTGGAGTGACAAAACAGATGCGTTAAACTGGAGAACCTTAAAACCCAATCAATTGTATGAGGCCATTTACTCTCTATTGCACAAATTATTAGGTTGACGGAATGAAAACATCAAAATTGCTTTCTTTAACTATTCTCCTGCTCTGCTGCCTACTCCCTGCCCAGGCTCAGGTGGATACCTCGATGAACTACTCGGATTTTCTGAATGATTGCAGGAATTTCACCCGCAACCCTCAAGATGAAGTTTGGGTCGTGAGCTTTTGGGCCAGCTATAACAAAGAATCTCTTTATCTGATCCCATCTATTATAGAATCCAGCCGCAGATACCGAAACAAGCCGGTTAGGTTTATCATGATTTCTACTGATACCCGCAAAAGGAGTTGGGAAGGTGTACTGAATAGATACAATCCTCCCGGAGAGCACATTCTTATTTCTGATCAGGATGATTATGATTTTTTAAAGTTGGCCTTTCAACACAATCGGCTACCTGCCCTTTTTGTAGTAGAACAAACCGGGCAAATTCGTCGAGTAAAAATTGCTGACCTGAATGCTTTGGTTGATGCACTTAGTGAAGACCTTCCTAATGTCCCTTATTATGAAGAAGATAATATGGCCAGCAATGGCGGTAGGGATAATGGCGAAGAGCTTCTCCCCGGCGATGAAAGTGCCTGGATCACACACACAGTTCGCAGAGGAGAAACTCTTTATAGGATCTACAAGAAATACGATGTACCTGTAAAAGAGATCAAAAATCTAAACAAGCTTAGCTCAGACAGGATCAATGTAGGTCAGGTCTTGAAGATCAAGCGGAGATAAGATGAGGCTTATCTATTATTTTTCCAGATCATATACATGAAACATATTCATGCTAGATCTATGGGTTCCATTGCCATTAAGCTTTGTAGGCGTATGACGTTGCTGTAGCTTTTGTTGATCTCTCAGGTCGTGATACAACTTCTGGTAGATATTGGTAAGCTCAATTGCTTTACTCAATTCTTCATTCATATGGCCCAGTGTTTTTCTCATCTGAGAAATTTCTTCCTGGCAATTTTTGCGGATTGCATTTTCTCTTTCCTCAAATTGTAGTCTTTCGATTCGAAGCTGATCTTCAAGTTTTCGAACTACAGAGGCATAGGCATTTTCCGTTTCTTCCTGATTAAGTACGTGCTGTTCGATTTCAGAATTCAAACCGTAGAGCTGTACCTCCAACGCAGGGACGAGTGCTTCCATTGACATTTTTACTTTCTCAGAGATTTCCTGAGATTGTTTCATCAATTCGAAGGCTTGTCTGATTGCAGGTAATTGTGCGTTTAAAGCTTTGAGCGCGGGGTCCCTCTTAACCTCTTCTGTGGGAGTATGGCTGTTGAGTTCGGAATAAGACATGTACCAATATTTTAACGTAAGCGATAATCGGGTACAGTTTCGGTATAAAGTGGATCGGCGAATCTGCTTGGGCAGCATAGGGCGTTGCTTACCCACTCAATCGTTGTGTACCCCAGAGTTAATGAACTCTTGTAGAAGTTTGACACTAAAATATAAGCCTGATGCAAATCATCTTATAGGCAGTGCCCGAACCGTTAAAATAAAAGTCCGATTGGTCGTATTTTATTTGATTATTTGTGTAAGGATTTTATTATAAAAACAGGAAGATTTGCAGAGAGCCTTTTTTAATGAAAGTAGCCAAAAGCTACTCCCCTTCGAGCATGAGGCAATTTTAGGGTAAAGCGACTATTTGAGAGCCAATAAACAGAGAATTCCGGTTAAATCGACCTTGCCAATTGGCATGTAAGGTCTTAACCGGAAATCTCTAATCAAATGTATCGGAAGGTATCTTTAATAAAAGAATGGCAGAATAAGGAACAAGGAATGGAGAAGGCAGAATGCTTGTTTATTGCCTGCCCAACACGAAGTTATCTACTTTCTTTTGGTCCTCTATGCTTAATCTTTCATATATGAGGTAGAAATCATTCCTTTCAATAAAGTAAGGAAGGACGTCTTCATCGGTGATATCAATCTTCTGTTTGGCCAGTAAGCCCATCATCATAGGAATCCAGGATTTGTGATCGTACAAAGGCTTAACAGCCTTGGCTTTAGTAATTCTACGGCCTCCTCTCGGAACATACTTTTTAGACTTATCGATGGAAGAATCATAGCTAACCATTTCAGTTACTATTCCATCCTTCTTTTCACTCATTCTCTTGAGTCGATCGGCTTCGTTCTGCACAATATATTGAGCACTTTGGACAAAGAGTTTTTGAATGAATACCTTGAAGGCCGTGACATTGTCATCATACTGCTCTCCGGTAGCATAAAAAACTTTTCTATCTACATTCTCAACGAATACAGTACCACCAGAATTGATGTAATATCCTCTGAGGATTTTTTCGTCCAACCTTATTTTTAAAGGGCTGATATATTTTTTTAACCAGGTCTGATTTTTAGCATCCTTATCTCTGGCAAAAATTTTATCGGGCAGTGTTTCTGTATTGAAATTTACCTGCCCCAGCAGAGGATCATATTCTCCATACTTCAAAAGGATATGGCGAATGAAAATCTTGTCAAAAGGCTCAATATTCTTTTTGGCCAAGTGCTTATCTACAAAATCGATATGATCGGAATCCGCATTTCCATTCCCCAATAAAATGATATGCTCAAACATCTCACTGAGCTTTTTATTGATAAGCTCTATAGAAGGAGAGCCTGTATCGTATTTATTAAGGTGATAGACCCCCTTTCCTGAACGAAAGAGACAATTTTTACTAAAAAAGGAGAAATAGCCCAGGTCTCCAAAATTGAGGGTCAGAGATTGATCCATATTAGAGAATTGACCTTTGAGTTCAGCATATGCTGCCAGCTTGAATTGGTTATCAGAACTCAGGCCATAGGGAAATATGAACTTTTGGATTATTTGTTCGAGGGTTGCGTTTTTCTTACTGGGTGCTTGAGCGAAAGAGCAGATAAAAAGATTACAAAGTAATGCAAGTACTAACGAAACTCTCAACGTCCGCATAGAAGGTGATCCAGGTTAATTTAAGTGTGTATGAGCAGAGGGAATTACGAGCAAATTGGCCTCAAGAGGCCGATTAATCAAAGTTAAAGCCAGTTAAGTATTACATTTTACCATAGGCGAAGTTTTAATAGTTATTTGATCTTTCATGTATCTAAATAAAGATATTAGTTTCTCTTGAATTTCTAACGCACTTTAGACCAAAAATCTTCTACGAATTAAAATACTTTTCCACAAAAACCTTACAATTGCAGAAATTATCAAATCAGAAGGGAGAGGTTCGTGGAATGGATCGGGGAAGATAGATCGAGTACAGGTATCAGGTTCAATAATTCCTGGGCTTCACGTCCAACCTGAGCCTTGCACCTGCCTTTGAGCTTTGAACCTCAATTTGTCTTAATCTTATTTTCCAGGGCACAAAGCCAAGAGTTTGTCTATACACATCAAAACTTCTTAGGCTTCAAAGCTGATACCTCTAAAAACAAAAAAGGGACGCATGTATGTGCGTCCCTTTTCATTTATATTTTGTGTCCTTACTTAGTAGACTGGAAAACATCCATGTCTTCTTCTTTCAGGATTTTCACTTTTTCATCTTCTTTGTCGATGCTGTTGTCAGTGAAAGACTTTCCTTCTACGCGAGACTCAACGATCTTCAATACTCTGTCAGATCCTTTGTTGATCTGGTTGAGGAAAGGAGAAGCATATAGCCCCATTACTATCATCAAAGTTACCAATGGAAGTACAACTGCTACTTCGCGACCCGTCAAGTCGAAAATTTTATTTTTCAACTCTTCATTGGTCTCTCCGAACATCATCACACGGAAAGTATTTAGAAGGTAGATAGAAGCTGCTACGATGCCCAATGCTGCGAGGATAGCAAATACGCTGGAAACCTCTGTTGAGCTATAAGCTCCGATCAGGATCATAAATTCTCCTACAAACCCACTCAATCCAGGAAGACCTAAAGCCGTCATAACAGTGATCATAAAGAGTACTGTAAACTTAGGAGCGATTTTAGCCAATCCCTGGAATCCACGAATATCTTTTGTCTTGTGTCGTTCGTAAAGCATGCCAGTCAGCAAAAACAATCCTGCAGTGGCAATACCATGTCCAACCATGCTGATTACTGCTCCACTCATTGCCTCTTGTGTGAAAGAGAAGATACCAAGAATGATAAATCCTAAGTGAGAGAAAGAAGCGTAAGCAATAAGCTTTTTAATGTTGGTTTGAACGATAGCCAGATATCCACCATACACAATACTTATAACAGCAAGTGTCATGATAAAAGGTGCAAATTCTAAAGAAACTTCCGGGAAGAAGGGTAGACAGAATCTGATAAATCCATAAGCTCCCATTTTTGACAAGAGTGCTGCCAGAATTACAGAACCTGTTGTAGAAGATTCTGAGTAAGTAAATGGCTGCCATGTGTGGAAAGGGAACAATGGAACTTTGATCGCAAATCCGATAGCAAAAGCTGCGAACAACCACCGCTGAGCTTCTAATGAGAAAGCAGGATTGGTTCCGGAAGCTAAAGCATCACGAATAACAAAGTAATCAGTTGTTAAGTAACCGTCAGAGACGTTCAGTCCCAGGTAAATAATGCCAATCAGCATTACGAGTGATCCTACTAAGGTGTAGAGGAAGAACTTGATAGAAGCAGCTTCCCGCTGTGCACCTCCCCATATTCCTATAAAGAAACAGGTTGGGATCAGTACCATTTCGAAGAAAATATAGAGTAACAATAGGTCCAGAGACAAGAAGAATCCGATGATTCCGGTTTCCAGGACCAGGAGCATGAGATAATACATCTTTTCCTGCTTATCTGCCTTTCCCCAGGAGTAAACCACCAGGGTTGGGAAGATGAGTGCAGTTAAGAGTATGAGGTAAGCTGAAATGCCATCAACCCCAAGCATAAACTTGATGTCAATGTTGTCCAGCGTGAACCACAGGCTCTCACTAAAAAAAACAAAATCCTTACTGTAAAGGGCAGAAGGATCAGGGGAGAAACGATAAACACTATGTAGTACAATTCCGACGATAAAGGGGAGCAAAGAAAAGCCGAAAGCTAAGTATTTTGCCCACTTACGATGGAATAGCAATATTAGCGGAATTCCCACTAGGGGTGCGAATAATGTCGCATTTAGCAATAATGTCATCCAATCTTTGGTCATATGATTAAAACAATTATTTTTGTCGCCTTGTTGTTAACAAAACGGCCGCAAGTTAGAACTCACGTATATCTTATACAACGTTTTATGTTAAAAAATTGTTAAAAAATATTTGTTTTTATTAAACCAGTTAAACAAAAACATACTTTTTTTTAACAAAATGGCAAAAAACTCTCATTTCGCATCTCTTCTATTCGCCCTTTAGACTATCTCCCCAAATATAAAGTCACAGGTAATTATTACAGAATCATAAAAGTTTGGAAAACTGACACGAGTTAGCTGAACTACAAATTTCAACATTTTTCCGGCTTCAGTACTTTCAAAGAGCTCAAAGAAGAAGCCTGAAAGCATTTTGTAGGCAATCTCTCTGCCAGAAATGCTCTCAGGCCTAAAAAATTATACCCGTTTAATTTGAGGTATATTGGTCAATTATCGTTATTCAATTTGTTAAAACACTAACAATCTTTGGCTTTGACGAAGTTGCCCGGATTCGACAGAAATAAGATAGGTTCCCGGATCTAATTCAGGATGAGCTTTGTAGTTCAAATTTCCTTCTGAATTGCTACTGGAAAACCCTTCCCAAAGCTCCCGCCCCTGCAAATCCAAAATTTTGATGAAGAGTTCTTGATCCGCTTCAAATCCCTGGGCTTGTATGTTGAGAATTTCTCCTGTAAAAGGATTAGGATATGCTTCTATGAGAGGTCCAGCGCCAGCTTCAATGACTCCAAGTACAATCTGGTCCCCGAGCTCATTTATATAGCTCAGTCTATATCGGCGTTTTACTTCCAATTTTTCTGAGTCATTTACATTGTAATATCCGGCCGTTTCGCTTAGCTCAGCTGAACTAATTTTTCTCAATTCCCTGAAATCCTCTCCTTCCCAGGCACGCTCCAGGTTTAAATCCGGCAAACTTGCCAGAGAAGAGGTCAACCAGGCCACCTGAACAGAAGCTCCTCTTTGTATAGCTTTAAAATCGTTGAGGTCTACATTAGGAACATGACCGCCTTTTCCGCTCACTACCGTATTACCGTATTCGCAATCATATTCTGTACTAAAGATTTGAATATTGTTTCCCAGAGTAAGGGAAACATGGTCCAGTTTTTCTGTTTCAGAAGTTATTTCCGCTCCGTCAGCTTTCCAGGCACGCAGACCACCGCTAATGATGCTGGCTTGTCCTAACATGCGTGTGTTTTCTCCATGGATATGAAGAGATTCGGTAATATAAAAGGCACCACAGGTATTTTGTTCGCTTAAGATTTCAGAACCTGAAGCAGCGTGCAACTCTCCAAGTGCATAAACGAGGCCAGTATTGCGAATGACAAAGTGACTGAAGTCGGCATTATGTGATTTGTGGTAGAAGTCGATCCCGGCGATAAGGCTTCCTTTCAATTCGAACAGATTACCTGTAAAAGTGTAATCTCCTTCGCCCATTATCTCAAAGCTAGCTCCTTTTCTCACTTCTATATTTCCGCTATGGGTATAGGGAGCTGTGAGATTGTGAGTAATACTGTGCCTGATGATGATATTTGCTTCAGCAGTTGGGATTCTGCCTGCAGTAGTTCCAGTTTCGTCCAGCATCCAGGAGTCGGGATCATTCCATTCCCTTTTTCCTTGTCCGCTAGTGTAAAAAGTTTCCTGTCCAAAAGAACAGGTATAGAGCAGTATAACCAGAATAAAGGCAAGTGTTTTTTCCATCGTGTTTGTGTTTCAATTATCTGGGTTTCGTCGGTGTTTGGTGATCTCAAGTTGAATCAAAAAATTCTAAAAGCTTTGATTATTCTGCTGAGCGGAACATCATTTTTGTTAAATAGTTCGATTCGTCTCATGAATGGCCCAAAATCATTTTTTAGCTGTAATTCCCTAAAAAACAGGTAATTTGCGTAATTTTGAGCATGTTAATTCTTATCAAAACCCCAATCTTTCACTGTATTTGTTTGTTCAAACGCTGCCTGTAACCGTTTAGATCCTTATTGCTAAAACAAAGTTCAGGCTCCTAACCCTAACGCATGCGATATCTATTTTACATCATCATTTTTATAATTGTTGCCTTTGGCGTTTTACTATTTGCGCTAAATACGCCAGACATCCCTTTGGAAGACCTAAAAAAGAAGTATACCAATGAAGAATCCGAGTTTACAGAACTCATGGACATGGATGTTCATTTCCGGGATGAAGGCCAGGGAATGGCCCTGGTTTTGATCCATGGAACGGCATCTTCTCTGCATACCTGGGACATTTGGACAGAAGAAATGAAAGACAGTTTACGTGTTCTCAGGCTGGACCTTCCAGCTTTTGGCCTAACGGGCCCCCACCCTAGTCACGATTATAGCCTGGACACTTACGCAGACCTTGTTGCAGAATTTCTGGATAGCCGAGGGGTGGATAGCTGTTATATAGCTGGAAATTCCTTAGGAGGAGGCATTGCCCGTAAATTCGCAGAGAAATATCCTGAAAGAACAAAAAAACTTATCCTGGTCGATCCAGGTGGCTACAGGAGTAATAAAGGATTGCCTTTCGCCTTTAAACTGGGCAGGACACCTATCGTAAAGAATCTGATCAGCAGCATTACTCCACTTTTTCTTTATGAAAATAGCATCAAAGAAGTTTATCACGATGACAGTAAAATCACCGATGAGTTACTCATGCGCTATTACGAACTTTCTTTGGCACCCGGTAATCGAGATGCCCTGGTTGCTCGTATGAATCAAGAGTACAAGCCCGCTGCCTGGAAAGAAAATTTCCTTCAAATCCCGGTTTTGATCATGTGGGGGAAAACGGATGCCTGGATTCCGGTTACTATGGTAGATAGTTTTATGGAAGATATTCCTGCTGCTGAAGTAATGATTTATGAGAATGCAGGTCATGTTCCTATGGAAGAGATTCCTTATGAAACAGCTGAAGATGCCAGAGAATTTTTATTGGGTAAAAAATTGGAAAAATTGAGCCGGTATCCAAAATGATGGTTAAGGTAAAAAGAAGGGAAGAGATCGTTGAGGAAGAAGTTACGTTTTAATACTTGGATGAAAGTATCTCTATTGCGACAGCTCATAATTGGGGCTAATTTAATAAAAATATCTCCGGGCGGCGATTCGAAATCGCCGCCCGGATTTTTGTATTAAAAAAAATCTTTACAAACTCGGAAAAATCCCAAATAAAAAGATATACAAGGCTGCCGCCCAAAATACGGTAACCGTAAGGCTAATCAGCACCGGGGAAGAGAGAAATTTATACACCCCAAATAGGCCAGGTAGCAAGAAAATGAGAAAAAGAAACATGCGTGGGATAATCCCAATGGATGCTGAAGCTTTAAGCAAACCATCAGTAAAGTCCTTAGCTTCTCCATCCAAAATGATGTGGATTGCCTTTTCCCCATAAAATCCTCCGGCCCCAAAGATGATCAACAGAAACCAGACGGGGGACCAGGCCACTAATTCATCTTCGGAAAGAGCATCAAAAAAGAAGACATACGTTCCCAACATCAAAACAAGTCCAAATATTAAAGAGCCATAATATAGCCTCGAAAGGGAGTGAAAGTATTTATAATCCCTCGTTTTATCATTGGCACCTGAGGGTGTCTCCCTTCTTTCCCAGGCAGTCAGATTGGGGAGATAATTACCACAGTACTGGCAATTTTTGGCATTGGGGGAATTAGAGCCTCCACAACTGGGACAAAGAAGATTGAGGGAATTTGCCATAATGAAAACATTATATACGGCCGTTAAGATATTGGAAAAAAGCTATACTTGCAATGATCGAAAATGCAAACGGGCCAGACGAATGCCTGGCCCGTTAAATATTTCAAATTTCGAACTATCGCATTTTCTTGCGACGGTTCTTCTCAAAATCTTCAAAGATGTATTCGCCCAATCCTTCCAGACTCGTATAGAAGGCCCGGCCGTTATTTACTTTGGTAAATTCCTGCACAAACTCCACCAACCAGGAATCTTTGGCAATCATAAAGGTGGTAATCGGAATTTTCAACCTTCTCGCCTGGGCTGCCAGATTGAGGGTTTTATTCAGAATCTTGCGATCTAGCCCAAAGCTATTTTTATAATAACGTGCCCCTTCCCGAATACAGGTCGGTTTTCCATCCGTAATCATGAAGATTTGCTTATTGCTGGTCTTTCTTCTTCTGAGGATGTCCATGGCTAGTTCAAGGCCTGCCACAGTATTGGTGTGATAAGGTCCGACTTTGAGGTACGGCAAGTCTTTGACACTGATCGTCCAGGCATCATTACCAAATACGAGGATGTCCAGGGTGTCTTTGGGATACTTTCGCATGATGAGCTCCGACAGGGCCATGGCCACTTTCTTTGCGGGTGTAATCCGATCCTCCCCATACAGAATCATCGAATGCGAAATATCGATCATGAGTACGGTCGCCACATTGGTTTTGTGTTCTTTTTCTCGCACCGCCAGGTCGTCCTCCGTCATCATGAAGTCATCTATGCCGTGGTTAATTTGGGCATTTCGGAAGGATTCGGTGAAAGCTATGTTTTCGACCGAATCTCCAAACTCGAATTGCTTGAGTTCACTCAAGGGTTCATCTCCAAAGCCTACCTGAGGCGTACGGTGATTTCCTCTGCCGGAACGCTTTAGTTTCCCAAAAATTTCCTCCAGAGATCGTTGACGGATGGTTTGCTCGGATTTGGCAGTAATATTAAAGTTGCCGCCACCGGGCTCGTCTTCTTCTATGTATCCATTGCGCTTGAGGTCCTCTATAAAGTCCCCCATACCGTATTCATTGTCGGTAAGTCCGTATTGCCGATCCAGTTGATTCATCCAGTTGAGAGCCTCAGCCACATCACCGGAAGTATGGGTCAGCAATTCCATAAAGATCTTCAGCAATCGCTCAAAGGGATCACTACTCTCGTCAGATGGAATAAATTTTCCAAATCTAAATCCTTGCATATATCTAAGTTAGGCTTTTGCCGAATGCTTAGCCAAATTTATTTGTAAACTTCAAACAGCTCTGTGTAATTGCGATCCTGAAATCGGGAGAAGCAATCCCCTGGGCATTGATGAATTTATTTAGCTCAAGGAAATTGCTTCACTTCGTTCGCAATGACATGCGTTTTATTTCTCTTATACAATTACTTTCACACGTAAGGCTCTCAAACCTGAGACCCCTTGCAACTCGTCGATAAGGAGTTCCTCTACCTCATCTTCAATCATAGCTTGAGACTTCAGGTACTCAAAGAATTGAAGATATTCCAAACGCTCTTTCTCCTGAGTAAAGACGATGGCAATTTTTCCAGCCTGAGTCAAGCGCTCATTGGTTCCTTTGATCTTGGATTTGTCGATCCGCTTTTTGATCACTTCATACCGTACATTATAAGCGCCATCCACATCAAATTGTTTTTCCTCTGTTTTGAATCGGATGGCAATTTTATTGGAAAATGCCAGAATCAGTTCTGCAGTTTTTAGAGGAAGCTCCAACTGATCCTGAATCTCATTTACCTTGCGGGTAACAGCGATCATGGTCATCAATTGCCAGAGGCGGATGTTCTCGATATATTTCTCATCAAATTCCTGCCCATATAATAAAGATTCACCCATATAGAGGTTATACTCAACCCCATCGGTCTTGTACATCTCAAAATAATGAGGAAGGATACGTTGGGCGTCTTCCTGGTAATTGTTGATCAACCTTGAGAGGGTTTGGTTGATGAACGTAACACTATTCTCGTAGGCCCGGCGATGGGTATAGATTACCCTCATTTCCGGATCCAGCTGTTCTTTATATCCCTCACAAATCTTTGCAAACTCAGGGCTTTGTTTCGACAGGTTATCCAGCAAAGGCTGAATTTCCTCCGTCAAAAACTCTGTCACCCGAACCTCATCTCCAGAATTGACATTCTTTTTAAGGCTATCAATAAACTTTTGAGTCCTGTACTGATATACCCCTATCAAAGGAAAGCCCTTACACATTTCTATTGGTCCAAGGGTTCTTTTAAGAAGCTCAAGGTTTTCAATCAAATCTTGCTGGATGGCTTTGTTTCTTTTTCCAGAGGAGCCTACAATATCCGATTGTCCATAGAGGGGATATACATCTTTGAAACTAATCGGCTCCGGGGTATCGTGATCCGGATTCAACTGCCTGCGGTTGATCAGTTCATTCGCAGCCTGAATAAAGCGCCATTCTACACTGGGGTGAATAGACGTATATTTCTGCTTGATCAATACATCGACCTTATTGCCTTTCTCTTCTATAGCTCTTTGAAGTGCAACCTTAAAAACGGGAAGAATCTCCTTCACTCGTGCCGTTTTGATCGCATGAAACCCACAATTCGTAGGACTTCCAAGTTCAAGAACGCCTATGGGATTCCTACTTTCATCTAACATAGGAGCAATGACAAGCCCCTTTATTCCGATTTTGATCAAATCCTGAACATAGAGAGTAGGGTTTGAAATTTTAGTCAAATCATCAATTACTGCGATCTGTCCTTCATCCATAACTCTTCTATACAAGGCTTTTTCAGTCGCTGTTTGAAAATATTCTTCCTTCATAGGAAGGAGGCTGTTCCAAAGGCCACTTTTAATACCGAACTCATCACCAGGTCCATATCCTTTCCCAGCAATTCCTAGCTTCAAATGAGGCGACTTCAAGTAATTTCTCATCTGAAACTCGATGTTTTTCACTTTATCCAGATCAACGACTGCATTTTGCTGCAGCAGACTAAGTTTGAGATTATTGAAGGCTTGCTCTTCACTGATGTCTGTCATTTTGACCTGAACCATTCCTACGAACTCAAAGTTCTCTGGTGGAAGGTTTTTCAACCACAAATCAGTGTCATCGATATTATTAGTCAGTTTTCTGATAACGGAAGCATTTAGTTTCTTGAGGGGGGCTTTTGCCCTCACTTCCGTATAGGTTGTATCAACTTTTCCTTTATAGTAGGTAACCAAACCTGTTTCTTCATCGGTAATGCTAAAAGTCATCACCATATCATTCTCTATGTTCTGACCATAGTGTTCGTTGAGAATGCAAATTCCTGCATTAACAATTTTTTGCCGTTGCATTTCTTCCATACTCTCACCAAAATTGGCTTGAGTAAACTTCATCTGCATCACCTTTTCGACCGCCTTTGACTTGTGTACATAGTTATACCCAAATGGATAAGCCACTATGCCCATATAATCTTCCTTTCTCAAGGAAGGAAACAAGCCAGAGATCATAAGATCTACGAGTTCCTTATGTTTTTCCAGCAACGCAGGATCATCGATATCTCCAATAAGCTCTGGAACTTTTTCCAGGCGCATCATTACCTCTTTAGCAAGGATGACTTCATTGAGATTCTCTGAATCGAGCAATTTTTTCCAATGCTCGATTAGCTTCTTAAAGCTAAGAACTGAGCCATACGGAAATTTTATTTGATATTGAGATTCAAATTGTGAACGTAGCGACTCGTCTACAGCAATAACTTGATTCTCTATTGTTTTTGGGGTAACTGCCATTAATACCTGTTTAATATAAGGTGGGCTGTGCTGAGTGTGCGTACCCTCTAAAATACGAAAATTATCCCTTTAGGTTGATGATTGGGATAGAAGGGGCCGAGAAAAGAGAAAACCTTGCCAGCAAAGGCGGCAAGGTTCTTCATGGGTTTGGTTTGGGGTTGGACCGCGAATCAGGGGATGATTCTGACGGCCCTACATATATAAGATACGAAGAAATTTCGCAAATGGTATAAATTGGCTCTCAAAAAAGTATTTAGACTTTAAAAATATTTTTCCGTCTTTTCTAAAAGAACTGAACACTCATTGTATTTGCGAATATAATTGACACTCACTAAGACCTGATGGCAATTAGCCTTCTGTATTTAATCGTTAACACACCATACACAATCTTAAAGACTATCTTATCTTTAGCTTTCTGCTTTCCTCTCTTTTCCTTACAAGCTTTGCCCAAAGTCCCAAAGGTTCTCCCTTTGAATGGGGAGTTTTATCTGAGGCCGAACAAGGGATGCAGGCTTATACTCCTGAGCCAGATGTCTCTGCCGTAATTTTGTTTGATTATGGAGAGTGGGAAGTAAAGAAATCCAGTGGGCAACATGGCGTTGGCTTTAAAGCGGTACTTCATCGGCATAGGAGAATAAAAATCCTGAATGAAAATGGGCTGGCTTTGGGCTCTGCGATTTTTGGCTCCATCAAAAGACGTGTTGGAGTTTTTGGGTGTTAGCGTTAATGGAATACTTGCTTTAGGCGCTCCACTACCCAGGAGCGTTGGCCCTGCAGAGCCCATCGGGAAAAGGGGCGGCAGGTGAGGCTGGCTTTGGGCTCTGCGATTTTTGGCTCCACCTTTATTAAAAAAGGTGGAAAGAGCCCTAAATGATCCCATCAAGTTCAATAGAAAAAAACCAGAGATAAATGTCCTTATGGAAAAAACAAGCTGATATCGTATTTTTAAGATATGAACTACTACCTGAAAGCTGTAGCAGGATTATGGATACTATTTTCAATAGTTGACAACTCTTTGTTTGGACAGAACCTGCCTGTACCTCCTAAAACCGAAACAAAATGGGGCATTGTCCCACCCGAGGACATGTCTATGGAAGTCTATAAACTTGATCCTTCTGCTCCTGCTGTTATTCTTTGGGATCATGGTACCTGGACACCAGAAAACTGGGAGAAAGGGAAAGTCAGGCTATTCAGGCACGTTCGTATTAAAATTCTGAAAGAAGAAGGGCTCAAATATGCCCAGCAAGAAATAAGGTACCAGCAAGGCGAAAAACTGGGAGGCTTTCGGGCACAGACCCTAAACTGGAATTTTGGAAAAATGAGAGCGATTCCAAGCAAAGTTGAGACGAAAGCCCTTCCTCCTGATTCACTGGATGGCGGAGATGTTATCAAAAGTTTTACATTCCCAGACGTAGAAGTAGGTTCTATTATAGAGTACAGGTATAGTTTGGTGGCAGAAGCATTTGACGAACTCAAACCCTGGTATTTTCAATCTGAGCTTCCGACTCGTTGGAGTGAAGTACAGACCCGAGGATTTGATCCCTATATTTACAAATCAGTTCCTATTGGAGCTGAAGTTTCTCCCGGCAGAAGAGGCATATGGCGGGCAAAATTTGTTTCTGCTCTTCCTCAGGAAGCTTTTGCAGGAAATCCCAATCAATACAGGGCCGGTGTTCGATTCTATATTACGCAGCTTTTTAATGATAAAACTGCGGTTAAGCAAAGGTGGAAAGACTTGAGAGAACGCCTGCAGTATAGCACCTATCTAGACCCGGATCAGAAAGCCCTAAATGCTTTGTACTCTATTAGCCAGGATTTGGTGAAAGATGCTATCACGAATGAGGAGAAGCTAGCATTAGTTCATGATCATGTCCGGAAACAGGTAAAATGGAACGGCAAGTATGAAATTTGGGTTCAGAATGATCCGGCAAAAGTCTATAAATCCCGGAAAGGCAATGGAGTAGAGATCAATATGTTGCTTTTCTATATGCTGGATATGGCAGAACTGAAGCCTGAACAAGTATTTGTTAGCACAAAAAGCAATGGCCCAGCCTCCAAATCCCCCCTTTTTAGCCAATACAATCACCTTATTTGTCGGGTAGAAGTGGATGGTAATTCCTTCTACCTGGATGCAACCCAAAAATCTGCCACCTATGACCTGCCTCCAACCGATGTCATGACCCCTATGGCGCTCCTTCTCAAGGATACGACCACACACCTTATCAATCTACAGAGTCGCGCAAGATCTGCAAGTTTGTGGATGATTCAGGCAGATGTATCAGACGAAAGTGTGGACATTGAGGTAAAGGAATCCCATAGTGGATATGCAGCCCTTAATAGAAGAAATTTGCTAAAGGAAAATAGAAGTGGAGTCATTCATAGTGGAAGTCCCTTTCGGCCAATTAGCCAACAAACAGTTGCTAAGCCCAATTACGAAAGTATTGACGAGCCTAGCCTTCCCCTGGATATTTATTACAAACAGAAACTAGAAGCGAATGAATATATTGAGCGTAAAGGAGATAGCCTTTTCCTTTCTCCCCTCCTCTGCTTTTCTACCTTTATGCCTTTTAAAGGGGGGGAAAGACGCCTGCCGATTGATATGGAACATGCCCGCGATTTCAATATACTGATCAACTTTAAGCTTCCAGAAGGCTATGAATTAACAGAAATTCCTAAACCCTTTCAACTGGCACTTTCCGGGCGATCTTTGACCTACAACCTACAAAGCAATCAGATCGGTGAGATGGTTTCTGTACAAAGCAGATTTGTCATCAAGGCGCCTTATATCTATCCCGAAGACTACCCGGCCTTGCGAGAATTTTATCAAAAAATGATCAGTCGGGAGTCTGAACCCCTCATATTTGTAAAGAAGAAGTCCTGAGTCTGGAAATATAGCAATTGCACTTTCTCAATCAAATAGGGCAGTTCTTAGGTGAATGCTCGCACTTTATCAAAGTCCTATATAAATAGACTTAAGTATTGCGTGATTTGAGTCAATCATTTGTAACCTATTAAACTCAATATCATGCACACAAAAGTTTTGCTTTCGATCTTGCTAGTATGGCTCTTTGCTTCCGCTTGCCAACAAGCAGAAAACACCAATCTCGAACTCCGCGACCAACTTTTTCAATCCAGTTTGAAGTCCGTAAGATTGGGCGATGGTGTACCCCTCGATCTTGATATTTCCATTCGCTGGCGCATCGATGATGTCGTGTCCTTTCACACCCAATTCGCACATCCGACTTCCTTTGACACCCTGATTCTCGCTCCTCGCAGTCGCGAAATCGCCAATAAGATAGCCAATCCTTACACCTCAGTTGATTCCGTATTTGGCCCATGGAGACAAAGATTTATTCTGGATATCAAAGAGGCTTTTGAAAACGAATTGGGAGAGCCTGGGGTGACTATCGAGGAGGTCATTATCCCGGAGATATATTTCCCCAAAACCTATACTACTGCCCTCGAAGCATCGGGCATGAAAGAACGCGAACTGGAAGCCATTCGCCAAAGAAATGAAGTAGACCTAGCTGCTGCTGAAGCTAATCGTAAAAAGGCCACTGCCGATGGAGAAATTGCCATAGAGCGGGCCCGCATGGAAGGCAAACTCCAGAAGATTCAGGCAAACACAGAAGAAATTCGTCGTAAGACCGAACTCGCCAAAGCCGAAACCCAAAGACAGGTTTCAGAGAAACAATCTTTCGCAGAAGCCCGCAAAGCAGAATTACTAGCAGAAGCAGATGTAAAAAAGGTGCGCGCCCTGAAAAAGGCAGAAGCTGAGCACAAAAGAGAATTGGAAATGATAGAAGTAGAAAAACAAAAAGCTTTTGATCAGGTGGGTATCGATAAGGAATTGCAGATTGCTAAAATCTGTGCTGAAAATCCGACCTACGCCTCTTATATGGTCAATAAAGAACTCGCTTCTAAAGTTCAGATCGCTGTACTTCCATCAAATGTAGATGGCAACATTTTCGGAGAACTCATGCGCATGCAATCTCCCGCTCAGGCTGCTGCCGAGAAAAAGAATTGATACCAAACTTATAGGGAATGTCGTGGGCCTGCCATTGTGGTAGGCTCTTTTTCTATGCATAATTTTCCAACTCTTCCCATCTTATCCCATCTTTAGAATTACTTCTTTCATTCAACACCTAATTGCTGTACATGCGCGCTTTTACCTTTTTCTTCCTTTTACTTCCCATACTTATGATGGCTCAGGACCTTAAAATCAGGGACTACGAATTTGTTTCCCGAAACAAAGATACGGTCCAGGCAGAATTGGGAACCTTTATGGTTCCTGAGGACAGATCAAATCCAGATTCTCGCGAGATAAAAATCTCTTTTATCCGATTCAAAAGTACCAATCCCAATCCGGGTTCACCTATTGTCTATCTGGCGGGAGGCCCTGGAGGCTCAGGAATTCAAACCGCTAGAAGTGTTCGTTTCGATCTATTTATGAAGCTACGAGAAGTGGCCGATGTAATTGCTTATGACCAAAGAGGTACGGGCTGGTCCAATTCCTTGCCTAGTTTTAGTGCGATGAAACCGGTGGATGTTACAAAACCCATGGCCAGAGAGGTTTACATAAAATCTTCATTGGACAATATCGAGGCCATGAAAACGGCTTGTAAAGATGCGGGAGCTACGTTGGAAGCGTATAATACGACTGAGAACGCTCATGATATAGATGACTTGAGAAAAGCCCTAGGAGAAGATAAAATCTCCATTTGGGGTATCAGTTATGGTTCTCATTTGAGCTTTGAATACATCCGTTTGTTTGAGGATAACATCGATCGGGCGGTGATTGCGAGTATGGAAGGACCGGACCATACCATCAAACTTCCTTCCAATACCGAAGCCTTTATCAATATGCTCTGCGAAAGGGCAAAGGACAATTATGGCTTTGAACCCAAGTATCCAAATCTTAGGGAAAAGATCACCTATGTGCACGAAAAGCTAAAGCAAGAGCCTGCCATCGTCACATTTGAGGATAAGAATGGAAAAAGCAAAACCGTTGGCTTCAACAATTTCGAGCTTCAGGTACTCATGGCCAATATCTACTTACGCGATCCCTGGGACATCAAAAAATATGCTCGTATCTATTCGGAAATGTATGAAGGTGATTATAGTAGTATCGCTCCTCGTATGCTTCAGATCAAGCAGTTTGCCCTCAGTCGCATGAATCCTATGGCCTTTGCGATGGATATGAGTAGCGGGATGAGTGCAGAAAGGAATGCCCAGATCAAAGCTGAGCGAGAGACTACCACCTATGGGCCGGCCTTAAGTTTTATTATGTACGACTGGATGAATGCAGACGTATTTCCCATGCTGCCGGATGAATTTCGCAAGCAGAAAAAGAATAAAGTAAAAGCCTTGCTGGTAAGTGGTATGCTCGACGGACGTACCTATGTTTCTGCGGCTAAAGAGATCGCCAAGAACTTTACCAATGGACATCATGTCATTCTGGATCATGCCGGACACAATCTTTTTATGCTTTCTGAAGACGTGCAGCAATTGGTCGTAGATTTCTTTGCGGGGAAAGATGTGAGTGATCGGAAGATTGAATTGGAGCCTGTGCCTTTTGAATAAGCGAAAAGACATTCATTCTTTTTTCTATTGATTTAGAGATTCCATCGCGAGAAAATTATTCCTCTTGTGATGGAATCACTCTTTTCATAGCTTGAGTTATATTCAAGCCTTTCTCCTAAATCATCAGCAATCCAAAACATGAAACGCATCCATAACTTTCTTTTCACCTGCATCCTTTTCACTCAAATACTACCGGTCTCTTTATTCGCTCAACTGACGGAAGAAGACGAAGCTTTCATCCTGACTTTCATGATGGAAAACAATATACCGGGAATAAGCATCGCTGTAGTAACGGATGGAGAGATTAGCTACCGAAAAGCTTTTGGGCTAAAGGACAGAAAAAAGGGAACTCCTCTAACCACAGAGACTTTATTCCAGGCAGCTTCTATCAGCAAAAGTGTGGCAGCCAGTCTATATATGCGACAAGTGGAAGCAGGCAAAATATCTCTGGATGCTCCGATCAATGACTACCTTACTTCCTGGAAGCTTACTCCCTATAAAAATGAAGCAGGAAAAGTTGCCACCGTCAGACAGTTGTTGAGCCATACCGGAGGCACCAATATGAGTGGTTTTTTAGGTTGGCGGCAGGACAAGAAGCGGATACCGACTTTAGATGAGCTTCTGAGGGGAAAGAAGGTACATCCATGGGAAAAGAAAATCAAGCATAAGTACGAACCCAATATGCAGTTTCAGTATTCGGGTGGGGGCTATTGTGTGTTGGAGAAAGCCATTACCGAATTTAATGGGAAAGGCTTCAATGAATTAATGGAAGATGAAGTATTTGGGCCTTCGGGGATGAGTTCGAGTTTTTTTGCCAGTAGTAAATTATCTGAGGACCTCGAGAAAAAAATCAGTACCGGACACAGAAAAAATGGAAAACCCATCAAAAGCAATTATCATGTCTATCCACAAATGGCAGCAGCTGGCCTTTGGACGACTCCCAGCGATCTTGCGCGTTTTCTGATCGCTATGCAAAACTCCCTTAAAGCTTCACCTGACTTTTTGTTGAAAGAAAGCGTGGAAGAAATGATTTCCGTTCCAAAATTAGCATCAGGCAAGCTTTCTAATTATGGGCTCGGATTTCAGCTTTTTCTTGATGATGAAAACGAAGTCAATGGCTTTAGCCACAGTGGAGCTAATTGGGGATTTTCCTGTGTAATGGCCGCTCACATATCTGATGGAAAAGCATTCGTTATCATGTCCAATCGCAATTCCATTTACCTCGCTCCTCTGGCTCGCAGGATTATGGAGCGAATAGGAATCGAATAGGAAAATTCATCGCTGGATTTCGCTTTTTTTCCTGTATTTTATCTATCACTTTCCAACAGCCAAACAAAAAAATAAAAACATGAAATTAGGAGCATTTTCTGTCAGCCTTAGCGTCAAAGACATCCACAAATCTAAAGACTTCTATGAATCTCTCGGTTTTCAGGTTTTCGCCGGAGAACTTGAGAGAAATTACCTCATCATGAAAAATGAGGATACCATCATTGGTTTGTTTCAGGGTATGTTTGAGAACAATATTCTGACCTTCAATCCCGGTTGGGATCAGAGTGCGCAAGGCCTAGAAAACTTTGATGATGTAAGGGATATCCAGAAGCATCTCAAAAGCAATGGAATCAATCCCGCTCAGGAAGTGGACGAAAGCAGCACAGGACCTGCTAGCTTTTCAATCGTCGATCCGGATGGAAATGTGATTTTGATTGATCAGCATGTGTAGGATTTTATCATACGACCATGAATAGGATTACTAGTCAAGAGACATATGAAAAGGGGCTTGCCAGAATGGAAGACCTGCTTAAGATCGTTGGCAATGATACTGATCCTCAATCCAAAGAATATCAGGAACTGGATGAACTATCTGATAGGGTTGCAGAATACGAAGAACTAAATTATTCTTTTAAGCCTAATACCCTGACAGAGATGATTGAACTTCGTATGTACCAGCGAAAGCTCAAACAAAAAGATGTTGCTGAAATGCTGGGTACGACTCCTTCTCGTATCAGTGAAATTCTCCGTGGGAAGCGGAAACTGACTTTTGATTTGGCAAAGGCTTTATATACCAAATTAAATATTGACCCAGAATTGATTCTAAAATCATAATTATTTAAATCCAAAAGGCCCGAAAGTTTCAATTCAGGCCTTTTGGATTTATTTTCCCTACTCTTTCCTCAAGACTTCATACACCCCATCAGGTTCTCGAAAAAATATTTTCTCCGCATGATCTCCTTCCACCACAAACTCCAATACATGTCCTTCCAGTCCTTTGATCTTATAGGAAGTGTCTTTGTAAGGAACTAAGTCCAGGCTGCCCTGCCCGCTAATAAATACAGAAAGCTTATTCCCTTTTCTACTAATCTGGATTTCCGTTTCATCCCACTGGTAGTCTCCCACCAATTTCTCTAAAAACTCGGGATCAGAAAGGAGATTGGGAGCTTCTTTCACAAAGTGAATAGGAGACACACTTGCATCCATGGTCACGCTTATTGCATCTATTTGGCCCTCGATATCCAAATGAAATTGTACAGGCTGAGCTTCGGCAAGCAAATCAGTTTTTAGATTGAACACATCATAATGCTTATGCTCAAAGCGAAAATCGAGTTGGTTGTATTTTCCTTTTAACTGATCTGACTCCAGGCTGACATAGAAACTACCATATCCTGGCTCAGTATATTCTCCCACATAGGCTTTCAACTCATGGCTTGGCTGTGTCCCTGTTATCTTTTTTTCCTCTTCTTTTTTCTCGTCTTCATCCTCTTCTTCCTTCTTTTCTTTATAGGCAAAGTCCAGCCAATCCGTTTCCTCTAAATCCAGAAAAAGATCATGCGCATGGGTTGCCACCAAGGTAGGTAGTTGGCTTCCATTCATATTTGTCAGGATGACCATGCCGATATTTTTCTCTGGAATTAAATACATCAAGGCACTAAATCCATCAATATTTCCTCCATGCTGGACCACACCTACTCCCTGATAATCATAGATAAACCACCCCAGTCCATAGGTAAAATTCCTGGCCCCTGGTAAAGAAAGTCCCCCTCCGCCAATCAACATATGGGGACTATGCATTTTGACTACATTTTCTCTACTCACAAAGGTTTCTCCTTCCCATTCTCCCATGGCCAAATGCAACTTTATCCAATTCACCATATCCTCTGCGGATGAATTGATTGAACCGGCAGGCCCTATAGCATCAATATTTCTGAAGGGTATTTTTTCGACTTTTTCTTCCTGTTTTCGGTAGGGGAAAGCAAAATCCGAGGCTCCTTGCATCATCTCTACAGAGAAATTGGAATTAATCATTCCTAAGGGCTCCAGAATTTTCTTTTGGGTATAATCCTCCCAGGACATTCCACTCAATCTTTCAGCCAGAATTCCTGCTGTCATAAACATGAGATTTTGATACTGGAATTTCGTTCGAAAGGAGGCGCTGGGCTCAAGGTATTTGATGCGAGACAACAATTCATTTCTACTAAGATCAGAGCTATACCATAAGAGGTCATGTCTGGGTAAACCCGAACGATGAGAGAGCAAATCAACTGCCGTCATTTCTTTCGAAGCAAATTCATCCTGCATTTCAAATTCCATGATATAACTGGATACGGCTTTCGTCCAATCCAGATCTCCCTGATCTTCAAGCAGAGCTAGCCCCATAGCGGTGAAGGACTTTGAGGCCGAACCAATAGCAAACTGTGTTTTTGCACTTACCCTTTCTTTATTCTCAAGATCTTTATACCCAAATCCCTCGACCATGATTACTTCCCCATCTTTTACAATTCCCATCGATAGGCCAGGCACCTCCGCCCTTTCCAGTCCTTCTTGTATAAATTCCCGAAGTTTTGCTAAGGATTCCTCTGTATTTAATTTCTCCTTTCTTTTCTGTTCTTCGCTTTCTCTCTCGACTTTTAAGGGAAGCTCCGCTGTAGCTTGAGAAAATGTCCCACTGATCACTTGATCCCCTTCTTCCAAACTCCCGGCAAATGAAGAATTACCTGGTACTTCAGGAAGCTTAAAAGAAATGTTGCGTCCTTCAACTTTTAGCTCAGCCAAAGCCATATCCTTTACTCCTTGTATCGGTATGTCCAGACTTCCTTTCCATGCATCACTTTCTTTTTCAAACTTTAGGCTGAGTTCCAAAGGAGAACCGGGAATCTCAATGGCTCCTTTCCATACGCCTGCGAGGTCTATTTCTTGTGCTTTTACATCGAGATGGGAATAAATCTGTATGAAAAGCAGGAGAATGACTGCTTTGCTTAGATACTGAAGACGAGTTTTCATAATGGGATAGTTATGAGGTTGTGAGTTATTTTCTCAGGTTCTGAATGCCTCTACTTATTAGGAGTAATATAGAGAGACTATATCAGAAAAGGTTCCAACATATATGTGATTTCTTAAAATGCAGAACACACTAAAAAGATAAATAAAATGTGTCAAATGTGGGATACTCGTAAAATAAAATACAAAGAAGTAGGTTTCAGGATCCATCTATAGGACATACTCTTTTCCGTTCACACCCCTACCCTTTCATCTTCCTGCCTCGGATCAGGTAGATATAGCCATTTTCGCATCTCAGTCATCTCGATCGAAAAGTGCCCAAATTCGTCCACCACTTTGCCCGTAATCAGGTAAATGCCTCGACCGACAAAGGGATATTTGTGCACCACATTCGGAAATCGGGTTACATCAAACATTTCCCCTTTGATATCAAAGAAATTGGCGAACTGCATACGTTCTCCCTTGACGGTTGCGGTGGTTTTGGTGCAGATGAGGTAGCCTAATACCCGCACGATGCGACCGACATACTTGGGAAAGTCTTCATACAGAACATGTTGGGCATTGGGGGGCAAAGGTTTGAGCAAATCAAAAGGCGAACAAATGGGATAGCCCAGTAATTCCATTTCATCATAAGCATCTTCCAAAGGCGTGCTAGTCAAATCCGGCAAATCGAAATCATGTTGTTTCGGGAGAAAGAGTACCTCCGCTTGTTTGTTGCCAGCCTTCTGTTTGAGGTGCAGACGCATTTCCCATAAGAGCTGAGGCTTACTTTTACCCGTAAATCTAAAGGCCCCAATCCGAATCAAAATGGTCAATTGTTCTACACTCAAAGGAATCCGTCTTACAAAGTCGGCCATGTCCTCAAATTTGCCGCGAAAGCCCCGTTCCGGTTCGATGGCCTGAGCGATTTTCCGATCCATGTCCTTGAGATGGATGAAACCCAGGTAAATGTCCTTGCCGATGATGCGCGTTTCCCAGGCACTTGTATTCACACAAGGCGCATGGATATTTGCCCCCAGCATATGCGCCTCATGTAAGTAGATTTCGGTATCATAAAAGCCCCCAAAATTATTGACCACTGCCGTCATGAATTCGAGGGGATAGTGGGCCTTGAGGTAGAGACTCTGAAAGCTTTCGACAGCAAAACTGGCAGAGTGAGCCTTGGAAAATGAGTAGCCTGCAAAGCTCTCGATCTGTCGCCAGATTTCCTGGCTGATGGCCTCATCGTATCCTTTCTCTCGACAAGCATTCAAGAATCGCTCCTTTACCACCCCAAACTCTCCTTTCTCTCTCGACTTGCCTGACATCGCCCGCCGTAACATATCCGCTTCTGACAAACTCAAACCCGCAAAGCCATTGACTACTTTGATCACATCCTCCTGATAGACCATGATTCCATAGGTATCGTGTAAGAGTTCACGTAGGCGGAAGTGAGGGTATTGGAAAGACTCACCATTGTGGCGGCGGATATAGGCCTGCATCATGCCGGATCGAGCCACACCTGGACGGATGATTGAACTAGCCGCTACTAGCGTGAGGTAATCATCGCAGCGAAGTTTACTTAACAAACCCCGCATAGCCGGAGATTCCACATAGAAACAACCGACCGTTTGCCCTTTCCGCAAAATTTCTTTCACATCTCCATCCTGCTTAAATCGATGTACCGCATGCACGTCGATGGATTTTCCCTGATTTTCCTCTACAATTTCTACACAAGAACGAATATGCCCTAAACCCCGCTGACTCAGGACGTCAAATTTGTGCAAGCCGATTTCCTCTGCCACATACATATCAAAATGCGTAATGGGAAAGCCCTTGGGAGGAAGATCGGTAGCAGTGAAAGCATGAATGGGATCATCCGAAATCAAGATTCCTCCCGCATGTATACTCAGGTGATTGGGGAAACCGGAAATGAGTTTAGAGTAGTGCAAAACCTGTCGGGACAACTTACTCAGTCCCGGATCAGGCTGATCTCGTTTGGCGACCAGGAGATCAATCTCCTCTTTCGGCAAACCAAAGACTTTCCCCAACTCACGAATGCTGCCTTTATTTTTATAGCGATTGTAGGTAGCCAATAAAGAAGTGTGGCTGTAACGATATCGCTTCATCATATAATCAATCACATCGTCCCGATCTGTCCAGGAAAAATCGATATCAAAATCAGGAGGTGAAGTTCGTTTGGGATTGAGAAAGCGTTCGAAATATAGGTCCAGCTCGATGGGATCCACATCGGTAATCCCCAAACAATAAGCTGTGATGCTATTGGCGCCACTCCCCCGCCCCACATGAAAAAAGCCTCGTGACTGTCCATAGCGTACCATGTCCCAGGTAATGAGGAAATAGGCATTGAAATCCAATTGTTCGACGATTTCCAATTCCCGCTCCATGCGCCTGAGCGCTTCGGCATGATTGGGGCCGTATCGTTTGACCACTCCTTCTTTCGCCAACTTCTCCAACAAAATCATGTCGTCGTACTTGGCTCCGGTAAAAGTCTGTCGGGTACGAGGCTGCTCAAAGATGAAAGGGAAACTGCAGTTTTCGAGCAGCTTTTCGGTATTGTAAAGGATTTTGGGATAAGAGGAATAGATCTCTCGCAATTCATTGGGCTGAATGAAGGCCTCTCCTTCTCCGGCCTGCATGCGGTTCATGAGTTTGCTGAGCAGGATGTTGTGATCCACCGAACGAAGCAGTCGATGAATATTATGCCCCCGCTTATCTACAAAGGTCAAGGGTTGATGCACCACTAATTTATCCTGTCGATGATGATAGCGTGATCGCAGTACCTGTCGAATCTCCGTCGGATGCACCCCCAGAAATTCATGCTCACTCAAACTGGTCCGTTCCCGTTTTCGCCAGGGATAAACGACATAGACCTCCGACCACAAAGGAGCGATCTCAGGAAAGGGCTGTTTTTTATGGGCATGCTTGGAGTAATAGGTATTGATCTCCTGAAAGCCTTTGAGGTTTTTCGCCAAAGCTATATAAAGGAGTTCATCCCCATTTCTAAACTCCATCCCCAATACGGGATGTATACCTTTTTCCCGGCACATACGCACAAAGTCGTAGGCCGCAGAAGTGTTGTGTATATCTGTTAATGCCAGGGCAGGGATTCCGTAAAGAGCAGCAAGTTCGACCAGTTCTGCAACAGAGAGCACTCCGTATCGCAAACTGAAGCGCGAATGACAATTAAGATACACGTAGATCTCAGGTTTTTTTAGTATTTGATAATAAAATTAGCATAATTAGAATTAAAATGCTATTTTTATTGGGTATTTATCTAAGATTAATAGCCAAGAGATGGAATAATGGAAGAAGTGTTGTAGTGTTATGGTGTTGTTGTTAGCTGCGTCTGCCCGAATCAACTACCGTACTACAACACTAAAACACTTATTCTAAACGTGCTGGGGTGTTGGAGTATTGGCGCTAGTCTTTGATAGAACACTTCCCCAAAACACATTCATCTACCCTCTCCTAAACGCGCACGCCAATACGCCAACACGTTCAAAAATCCTTATACGTTTTCAACGTCTATGAGAACCATTGCACATATGGACCTGGATACCTTCTTTGTATCTGTGGAGCGACTGAAAGACAGCCGCCTGAATGGAAGACCCATTATGGTTGGGGGAACAGGAGGGAGAGGCGTAGTTTCTTCCTGCAGTTATGAAGCCCGTCAATTTGGGGTACACTCCGGCATGCCGATGCGACTGGCAAGGAGACTTTGCCCGCATGGAGTTGTGATGAAGGGAGATTATGATGCTTATACGCAGTATTCGCAGGGGATCACAGAGATCATCAAAGAAGAGTCGCCCATTTATGAAAAAGCTTCCATCGATGAATTTTACATCGACATGACAGGCATGGAGCGCTTTTTCGGAGGGACGAAATGGGCCAAGAATCTACGTCAACGCGTAATCCGGGAAACGGGCCTTCCCATTTCGCTGGGGGTTTCAGTCAATAAGATGGTTTCCAAAGTAGCCACCGGAGAAGCCAAACCCAATGGAGCTCGAGAGGTCAAGGATCAGGAGGTACAGAATTTCCTGGGGCCTATGCCTGTACGAAAAATTCCCCTGATCGGGAAGCAGATGTCTTTAGACCTCGCTTATATGGGCGTAAAGAAGGTCAAGACCTTGCGCGGCATTCCTCGTGAACTGTTAGAATGTGCTTTTGGAAAACACGGCACTATGCTCTATCGAAGAGCCCGCGGAGAAGATGATGCGCCCGTGGTGCAGCATTCGGAGCAAAAATCCATGTCAAACGAACGTACCTTTACTGAGGATACCATGGACATCCATAAACTCAAGGCGCTTCTTACTTCTATGACAGAAAAGCTGGCCTTCAAACTCCGCCAATCCGATCGACTCACTGCCTGCGTAACGGTTAAGATTCGCTATACCGATTTTGATACGGTAAACAAGCAAGCCAAAATCCCCTATTGCGCTTCGGATGAAATCCTGATTGAGAAAGTATTGAACCTTTTTGATTCGCTCTATCAAAGAAGGGTACGCTTACGATTGGTGGGGGTAAAGTTTAGCCATCTGGTTCCGGGTAAGCCTCAGATTCGGCTTTTTGAGTCGATTCCGAGGCAGGTGGATCTTTATCAGGCATTAGATACGCTCAAAGATCGCTATGGGAGCGATTGTGTGGTGCGGGCGAGTGGGATGTGAGGGAAGAATCAGCCTTAAGCTTGAATCATAAATTCGGACAAAGAATATATCCTCTTCTATCTATTTCTGTATTGCTTTGGGGAAAGGCCATATACACTTTGAAAAGATTTTGAAAAGTAATTGGGATCACTAAATCCACATTCATAAGCAATGGCTGAAATCAACTCCTTACTGGTATCCAGCATATTTGCTGCTGTTCTCAATCTGAGTTTTTTAATGTACTGACCCGGACTTTCGCCCATACTTTCTTTGAACTTTCGCTTAAAGGTCGGGGTGCTCATATTCGCAAGCGAGGCTAGCTCATCTATGGAAATCTTTTCAAAAGCATTTGAATCTACAATCTCCTTCAGGCTAAATTTTTGGCTATCAAATAATGTAGACAAAAGATCCAATGCTGCATTCGGCTCACGGATACTCACCAAAAGAAGCAACAGTTCTGTAAACTTTAGGTTCACCAATTCGTCATTTACCAGGCGGGGATTATCAAAATAAAAGGATAGACTTTCCAGATATTTTTTCATGAGAATATCCATTTCAACCAAAGCCGTACTTCTATTGGACATTCTATTTTTAATGGCCTGTAAATTCTTTGCGTCAATAGCCGCTTCAATAATTTGGGGATAGAACCTCAGGATAACTACTTCAGAGGGCAAATCAGCATTCTCTGGATGGTTCCATTTATTCACATAAGTCCCACATTTCATAAGCACCCCCTGATCGGCCTCAACCTTAGTTTTTCCATCTTGTCGGTAAATTTCACCCGAGGTATTTATGGGAAAAATAAAGCATCCATGCCTGTCTAATTCAGAGGAAATAACAAGGGGAGGCTCAAAGGTCACATGACTGATCACTTGTTGACCTCCCAATTCCATATGTCTTTGACTCAGGATTGCCATTTATAGATAGTTTTTGCGAATTTCTTTCCAGTTCTCACGGGTAATTATTTCACCGGTCCTGCAATGATAATCAATCGCCCAGGCATATTCCCGAAAGTTCTTCTTGAGCCCATTTTTAGCCAAGCCCTTCAAAAAAGCGGGTTTTGTGAGATAATTGAATCTTATTTTCAACTGTGTTTTACCCTCTCCCAATTTTTCAAGATCCATATTCAGCCAGGTATAGTTGGGACGAATGGGAAAACCTTTTTTGTCAACAATTTCAATTGTCAGGTGCTTTTCTTCCTCCCATTTCGCCAATCGATCTACAAAATACTTCTTTCTGTCTTTTGACATATACATTATTCGTTGGGCACCTAGCTGGGGCTGATCAAAGCCTTGCGCATAGACAGAATAATCAGATACTGGATTGCTTTTGTATACTTCCCCAAAATCTCCTGCCAGGGTTTTCCAAACGACTGCCAGAGGTGCGTCTATTTCTTCTATGATCTCAAATGAAACTACTTTCCTTCTTATCTTTTCATCCTTTCGAGCTAATTTCTCATTAGAGGATACTTTATCAGGATGTGGCTTTCCAGTTTCGAGAAAATACTTAAGTTCCTCTGCCATGTTGTTTAGAGCTTTTCTGGTGGCCGTTTTCATCATACCTTTCATGGTGAATCCCATGAAACCAGTCGCTCGCATAGAAGTTTTACCGAAAAGATAGGTTCCTCCATTTTGCGGCTTCAATTCCCAGATATTTTCCGCATCTTTTACAAAGCCGGGTAAGCCGGAGAAAAGGCTATAGCGTAAGTGATAGTTTGTTTGATCAAATTCTAAAATTTCCTCCTGCGTATCATTGAATCCAGCTGCCGTTATTTCACAGGCTCTTTTGCTGTATGGAGAACTGCCAATAGGACTTCCAAAGCCCTCAGCATGTGATACACCAGAAGACCATTCTGCTATACCTGCAAAATCCTGAGCTAAAACAGCCCAGACTTTATCTGGCTCTGCCTCGATGAATATAGTTGTCGTAGCAACTACATTGGGGGTTTGTTTATCCATTTCCTGTGCATTTAAATGAGAACTCAATAAGCTTAGAATAGTGAAAGTCAATACTTTGATGATGTTCATGTTTTTTTAATTAAAATTTCACATACTCAAAGTTCAACAGGAAAGGAGATGATCACTGGGAGATTCGAATCAAAGAAGGGTAAATTTGTATCAGCGATTATGAAGACAGAAAAAGTACTCCACAGAGTCTGTAATAAATAAAGGCCAATCAACCAGCTACAAACAAAGAGATCACCGCATTAGTTGATAAATTGTCTTCTCTTATAAATTTCACATCAGATTTACATGTCAAATCCAAAAGCAAGGATAATAATCATCGGGGCAAATTTTGCAGGTTTAGCGGCTGCAAAACGTATAGAGTCGGAAGCTGAGGTAATCCTCATCGATCCCAATCCAAATTTTGAGTTTACTCCAAATATCCATGAGCTTATTGCTGATGAAAAAAGTCCTGCAGATCTGCAATTGGACAGGGAACATGTAATATCTGCCCTAGGACATACTTGGGTACAGGATAGAGTAACATCCATTGATAAAGCGAAAAAGCATATAGAACTAGAAAGTGGGGAATCACTCGCTTATGACGCCTGTATAATCACAACGGGTGGAGTAAGTAATTATAGAGGAGTAAAGGGGGTAGAAGAACATGCAATTCCTTTTAAATCTGTTGATGAGGTCCACAAGATTAGAGAGCGGATCGTAGACTTGAATGAAAGAGGGAAAGAATACTCGATAGTGGTAGCAGGAGGAGGTAGTGTAGGCGTGGAAGCATTGGGAGAATTGTTGAGATACAGAGAGGAAGATACCGTAATCAATATTGAGCTGGTAGAGGCACAGGACAGGCTCTTGCCCGGTTTTTCGCCCAAAGTTAGTAAAGAAGTCTTAAGGCTTTGCAAAGACCAAAACGTAACTTTTCACTTTGGCAACCGAATCGAGGAAGTACAAGCCAAAACTGTCAAGCTATCTGATGGAAGAAGCCTGAACTCGGACTTATGCATTTGGACAGGAGGCGTAAAACCTAATCCTTTATTATTCGAGGCAGGTTTAAGTGATTCAGAAAATAGCTGGGCAGCGGTTAAACCAAGCCTACAGAGCGTCAATGATGAACACATCTTCGTAGCGGGAGATGCAGCAGATTTGGGAAGCATGGATAGCAAGCAGGCCTTCTTCGCTATGGAGAGTGGGGAGAAAGCAGCAGAAAATGTACTTAGGTTCCTAAATGGTAGAGCCCTGCGGACCTTCTTCAAAATCCCCAGGCCCTATCTTTATTCCTTTGGAGACCTTACATGTTTTCTCATCTTTCATGATCTGGTCATTGCGGGAGCCCCTCTTTTACTCTTGAAAGAAAGCATCTTCAGAATAACCATAGAAGGAATACGAGCCGGAAATTCTTGCCAATCCATCCTCAAACTGGTGGATAAACTCTTCCCGAAGTATCTGAAAGATGCCGCCACCAATTTTAAGTCCTTTGTATCAAATCCTCTAAAATTTTTGACCAAACCTCCGGTAGTGATTCTTTAGGAGGGAACGTAATGGGGTGTTGGAGTGTTGGCGTTAATGCTTACCATTCTAAATAATCCAAAACTCAGGCGCGATGGCCCTGCAGAGCCCATTTATAAACGTTTATATGTGTTAGGGTATTAGTGTGTTAGGGATTCAAAATAAACCAAAACCCAGGAGCGCTGGCCCTGCAGAGCCCATCGGGAGTCGGGGTGGCATGTGAGGCTGGCTTTGGGCTCTGCGATTTTTGACTCCATCTTTTTCTAAAAAAGATGGAAACACCCCTCAAACAACACTCAAAAAAATCCATAAAAGGAAATACTTATCCTGGCCCCGCCTCCGACCCAATATCCATACGAAGCAATCCCCTAAAAGCATCTCTTGCAGTGCTCCCCTCATATAGCACTTCATATACAGATTTAGCAATGGGCATATTGATATCATATTTCTCTGCCAGTTGCATAACAACTTTTGCAGTCTTCACCCCTTCAGCCACCTCTGCCATATCCTCAATGATATCCGAAATCTCTCGTCCCAGGCCCAATTGATAGCCAACGGTTCTATTTCTACTTTTTTCACTGGAACAGGTCGCAACCAAATCTCCCATTCCGGCTAAGCCCGCAAAGGTGATAGGTTGTCCTCCCATAGCAACCCCCAGACGGGTTAGCTCAGCTAATCCTCTTGTAATTATCGCCGCACGGGTATTTTCCCCAGCACCACTTCCATCCCCCATCCCCGCAGCAATCGCAATGATATTTTTGAGGGCACCTCCTAGTTCGCAGCCAACCACATCTTCATTTGTATAAACCCTAAACAGGCCAGTTTTAAATACTTTCTGTAATCTTTTGGCAATGGTATCGTCTACCATAGCGATAACGCTGGCTGCCGCTTGCCCGATAATAATTTCCTTGGCCAGATTAGGGCCGGTAAGTACCCCCGCAGGATGCCCCTCCATTTCTGCTTCAATTACCTCAGTCATTCGCATCATCGTACCTACCTCCAATCCTTTGGATAAACTGATAATAGGAACCCAGGGCCGGATATACGGCCGAGCATCTTTCAGTACCTGTCGAAAATGCTGAGCAGGAATACCCATAACAATTACATCGGCATCTTCTACGGTTTCTTTAATCGTATGAAAGGCTTGCAAAGAAGGGCTTAGTTGAGCTCCCGGAAGGTATTTTTCATTTCGATGATTCTGATTGATGTCATTTACCGTTTCTTCATCTCTTGCCCAAATCTTCGTAGGGCAATTCTTGGCAGTTAAAGAAGCAACAGTGGTTCCCCAGGAACCGCCTCCGAGTAGTCCAACGTTTAGTCTCATATAATCACATTTTTCGCCTTATCTGAATGATTCCTCGCATTCCCCAATCAGATTCTTGGCAACTTTCAAGTATTTAGTAATAGTGTCTTTCAGATAGAGTTGACCTCTATGTATCCTATAAGATCAGAAAAATCTACTGCTTTTAAAAGGGGTATAAACGACCTGTAACTCAATTGTAACTCAGCTGTAACTAGGCCCTTCTATATTTGTAGTGTCATTAAGAAATAATCCAAGACACAATAAATAAAAAGCGCTTCTAAGAAGTGCAACAAAAAAATAAAAATTCAGATATGGCAACCAAAACAATAAAAAAAGTAACCCTCGAAGAAAGAGTAGATCGCTTCAAAGAAAATGTAAGCGAAATTAACGACCAGGCAATCATCGCAACAGATAAGTTTGTAGAAATCTCTCTGAAATCAGGTGCCAAGTGGCAGAAACTTATGTCAAAGGTAATCGATAGAGGTACAGATTTATTTGAAAAGCAAACAGACCTTACCCTCGATATCCTGGAAGGAGTCAAGGATCAATATACAACCGGAAACAAGCAAGTCAGAAATTTGCTTGGATTGAATGAGAGCAAAGCAAAAAAAGCTAAGAGACTTCAGAAGAAAAAGCGCGCTGCTGCTAAAAAAGCTAATGTAGCTACTGAAACTTCAATCGAAGATTTGCTTCCAGCTAAAGACGATTTGAAAGTATTGCAGGGAATTGGACCTAAAGTCGAAGAGTTGTTAAACAATGCAGGTATCTATTCTTATGAAGATTTGGCAAACGCTTCAGTAGAAACGCTTCAAAACATTCTGCAAGATGCAGGTACCAGATACCAATCTATGGATCCAAGTAACTGGATAGTACTAGCTCAGGAAGCTATCGCCGGTCCCAACAACAAATAAACAATTCCTTTAACATCAAACGAACATTTTACTAATTCTAAATAATAGGACAATGGAAAATAAAACAGTAAAAAACGAAACTAAATTGATCGATTTTTCAGATAGCGCAAAAGTGATCAGAGAAACTGCAAAATCTATCAATACACAAGTAAGAGAGGTAGTAAGTGAGGTAGCTGAAGATTTGAAGGAAAATGGTACAAAGCTCGCAGACAGAACCATGGCCCCAGTAAAAGAAGCTTACAACAGAGCTACTGAAAAAGTGAACCTGGAGACCATCACCGATGCTACTGAAAGAGCAAACGATTATACCCTAAAAACTGCAGAACAAATTATCGACGGAGTACTTGAAAATGGTGAGAAATGGCAGGGAGTAGCTGAGAAAGCCATCAATGGTGGATTCAAATTAGCTACTAAGCAGCAGGAAATGGTTTTTGGAGCCATGGAAACTATCAAAGGACAGATATCTAAAAGTTCTAAGCGCCTGAAAAAAACGCTTTATAACAATTCAGCAAAAGCTGAAAACAAGAAATAAGACACATGCTGAAGAACAATATTCAGAAAGCATATAATACCACCAAAACAGCCAACGCTATTTTAAGCGAGGCTGGTGGTGTTATGGTCAAATCCTCTATCCATACAGCTAAAGAAATCCTTAAGCTTTATCAGGATGCAGGCAAAAGAGCTTTCTCTTTTGGCAAAGGCATGGCTCAAAAAACTGTTGAGTTAACCGTAGCTAACCATAAGGAATTGCTGAAAACTTCCGGTAATGCCTTAAAAGAGGTTGCTAAAAGTTTTACGGAACAAGCGACTAAAACAGAGCCAAAGAAGAAGGAGTTGACTATCGATGACGTACTCAAATGAAGATATCCTAAAGAATAAAACATGCGTATTATCCTTTTCACAGGTAAAGGGGGGGTTGGAAAAACGACGGTAGCAGCTTCAACTGCCTTACAAACAGCAAAAGAAGGAAAAAAGACACTCATTATATCTACTGATCCAGCTCACAGTTTGTCTGATGCTTTAGACATGGAGCTGAGTCCTGAGCCAATTGAAATAGCCCCCAACCTTTATGCTCAGGAGTTTGATGTATACTATTCCATGCAGAAGTATTGGAATAATATGCGCAATCTGATGAATACCATTTTCCGCTGGAGAGGAGTAAAAAGTGTAGTAGCGGAAGAGCTTTCTGTCTTACCAGGCATGGAAGAAGCTTCGGCCTTTTTATGGCTCGAGAAATATTACAGGGAGGGTACGTATGACGTCATTGTTATCGATAGCGCCCCTACAGGAGAAACCTTAACCCTTCTGTCGCTTCCTCAGGTAGTCAAATCCTGGATGACGAAAGCCTTTTCCCGCAAAAGTCTGGCCGTCAAGACCGTTACAAAAGGAGTAAAATTATTTACCGGTGTTCCTCTGGATGCAGGCCTGGAAGAAATGGATGAGTTGTTCAATAAACTTGAAAAAGTACAAGAGGTATTCCTTGATCCGGAAATCGCATCTATTCGTATAGTTACCAATCCAGAAAGAATGGTAATCAAGGAGGCACGAAGGGCATACACCTATTTGCAGTTGTATGGCTATAATGTCGACGGAGTTGTAATCAACCGGATTTTACCAGAAAAATCAGTCGGAGAAGCCTTCAAATACTATGTCGAATCTCAGAGCAAGTACATAGAGGAAATAGAAGAAAGCTTCAAGCCTCTCCCTATTTTGAAAGTACAACATCAAGGCCAGGAAGTATTTGGGTTTGAACAATTAAAGAAAATTGGAAACACTCTTTATGAAGGAAAAAATGCGGCAGATGTCTTGTATCTGGACAAGCCTTTCGAAGTCATAGAGAATGACAAAGGATACTTTTTCAAGACCAAACTTCCTTTCGTAGTAGAAGATGACCTGGAACTGAAGAAATTTGGAGATGAGTTGGTAATTGATCTGGGAAATCGCAGAAAATCTTTGATGTTGCCAAGGTTCGCCAGTTTCCTCAAACTAGAAGAGTTTAGGTATCAAGCTCCCTGGCTGGTCGTCTCTCTGGTAAAATAAAATATTCTTTGTGGATCAGGAACAATCGTCCTATCTGAATCCCCCCATTCCAAGACCCTCTTTAATTAGGTTTCTGGGAGAACCGATTCTGGTATGGAAGGATGTTGGTCAGTCTCTACTCTTTCAGCAGACTTATCCAATAATACCTTCTGGAGATGGACATCCGGTCCTGATTTTACCGGGCTTCCTGGGAAATGATCTCTCTACCCTATTCCTGCGGAGGTTTATCCAGCATCTTGGATACGCTTCTTATGGTTGGGAAATGGGAACAAATCTGGGAGACATTCGGAAGTTGCACTCGCTTTTGGAAAAGATCGAGTATCTGTATCAAAAGCACCAATCCAAAGTAAGTCTTGTAGGATGGAGTCTGGGTGGAGTTTACGGACGACAACTTGCGAAAAAAAGGCCCGAGTTAATTCGACAGATTATAACTATGGGTGCTCCATTTGCCGATATTGAGCAATCCAATAATGCAGCCTGGTTTTATAAATTACTCAATCAAAACAGGCCCGTTACCGAGAAAGAAAAAGAATGGTTAATAGATATAGCGGCACCAGCTCCACTTCCCACCACGGCAATCTATTCTAAAGTGGATGGGATCGTTCCTTGGCAAACATGCATCGAATATCCTGAAGATAAATGGCACCAAAACATTGAGGTGGGTGGTAGCCATTTGGGCTTACCTTATACCCCAGCTGTTTGGATAGTGGTTGAGGATAGATTAAAATTTGGACAAAAGGATTGGAAACCTTTCCGCAGAAAAGAAATACAAAACGAGTGGGTATGTTTTCCCACTTCCTAAGCCTGAAAGAGCCAGGACTTATAGTGAAGGGTAGAACAGGAAGTCTTTAAGGATATTAGTCTCTTTGAAATATTCCCAATTTTCTCGATCATATATTAGTCGATCGGCAATGATTTCTAGGACAGCCGGATTTACCCCCAGGCCAAAATGACTCCCTCTAACCTGGATGTTTTGATGAATTTCATCTTCTTCTTCAAGACATAATTGCCAGGGAACTATACCATCTTCTTTGGTATAAATTGCAGTAGTAGGTACAGGCGCCGGCAGAGGCAGATCCTTGAAAAGAACCGGATCTATATCTTTTACCTTTTTCTTATCATCCGAGATGATGTTATAGATCCAGGCAACATTGTTGGCCTGATCAATACCCTTAAAGGGAGAACCAAGTGTGATCACCTGCCGGACCAGCTTCGGCCTGGCTTTGGCTAATTGGCGGGCAAAAACCCCACCCAGACTCCAACCGATCAAACTTATTCTCTCTCCATGTTCTTGATGAATGGATTCCAGCTTTTCTATAAGTAAGCCCAGGTACTCTACTTTGGCAGTGTTTCGCCCCAGGTCCCATCCAAAGGCCTGGTAGCCTGAATCAGCAAGAAACGTTCGCAAAGGCACTGTGGAGCTGTCAGAGGCCATAAAGCCTGGCAAAACCAAGACCGGATGCTGGTCTCCATAATTTTTAGAAGCTAAAAATTTGCGATACGGAATAGAAAATCCCAGCTCGGTGATTGCTCGACCCCATTCAGTAAAAAGCCAAAACCACGAAGGCCTTTCTACAGCATATTCAATATTAGGTATATTCCGCATCTTCAAAAGATAAGTAGTAGTCTTCAGAAATCAAATTGGGATTAATTTAAACTTAAAATCAGTTTTCCCAGCTTGCAAATTATAAATATTAACTTGATTTCCTATCGAAGGTTTTAAAAAGAAAAGCTGGTTTATATTTTACTTATATTGTCAAAGTTATATATAGAGATGATATCATAATGGAAGAGTTATTCAACGACCCTCAGTTTCAGAAGAAGCTAATAGACATAGCTGACGAACTGGGTAAACCTTATAATAAAGTTCAGGAGGAGGCCGCTGAATGTTTGAAAGAACTCCACACGTTACATCAACCTCTTGCCAATGTCCTCGGTTTACAAATCTCTCAATACATTTTATCCCGAGGTTTTAATAAGACCATTGATGTCAACCCTACAGAAATCAAAGAACTATCCAAGCTGGCCCGAAGGCATTCAATTGCCTTTGTAATGACCCACAAAACCTATCTGGATATGTTTGTACTGGCTGTAGTGCTAGGTCGTCATGGAATCCCACTCCCCTATACTTTTGCGGGCATTAATATGGATTTCATGGGTTTGGGGCAGATGGCCAGGCAAAATGGTGTCATCTTTATCCGGCGTTCGTTTAAAAATGATAAAGTATACAAAGCTTCTTTAAGGCACTTCATCTCTTCACTAGTCAAGCAAGCCTCCCATTTTATGTGGGCAATCGAAGGTACCAGATCGCGTACAGGTAAGCTAGTCTGGCCCAAAGTAGGGATTCTCAAATACATCCGTGAAGCGGAAGAAATGTCTGAGCACGAAGTAAAATATATACCGGTTTCCATTGTCTATGATCTGATTCCGGACGTTGAAGAAATGACCTATGAGGGACTTGGGAAGAAAAAAAGACCAGAAAGCCTTAAGTGGTTCCTAAACTATGTCCGAAAGCTTGATGATAACTTTGGTAAAATTTCTATCCGTTTTGGAGAGCCGGTAAAGATCAATCAGGAAAAATCCGTAGCCTTTATCGGTGAAGAAGAATTTACAGCTCCCAATTCCAGAAAGCTCTCTCGTTTTTCCCTCGAGCTGGTCCATCAGATCAATCAGGTGACGCCTGTAACTACAACTTCCCTGATCTGTATCTCCCTACTCAGCAAATTTGCCCTAAACAAAAAGACCATTGAAAATGATGTCGTCGATTTGATGAGGTTGATCGAAAACTACAAGCCAGATGCTTTAGTAGATAGAGGTAAACCCATTGGAATGAGTGTGCAAGCAGGACTCAATTTGCTACAAAGAGCCAATCTGGTACTCCAGCATGGGACAGCACTGGAAGCAAAATATGTACTCAATTCCAAAAACTACCTCCAGTCGACATATTATGCCAATATGTCGGTGCATCATTTGTACCATCGGGCATTTATTGAACTTGCATTACTAAAATCTTCCGAAGCCAAACAAGCCCAACGTCAAGAAGTATTTTGGGAGGAAATCATGGCACTCAGATCCTTGTTCAAGTTTGAATTTTTCTACTCACAGAAACCTCAATTTTCTGATGAGATAGAGACAAATCTTGAAATTCTTTCCAAAAACTGGCTTCAGCTAATAGAATCCTCAAAATCCCGAAAAGAATCCTTTTTCAAGGAACAGGAATTGATTGTAGCTCCTGTAGTGCTTTATTCCTACATCGAAGCTTACCGGGTAGTTGTCCACGCCTTACAGAGCTGGAATCCCCAAAATACTTTTGACGAAAAGACATTTGTCGAGTCTTGCCTTTTTCTGAGCGAAGAAATGCACTGGCAAGGGAGAATTCAAAGAATAGGATCTGTCTCAAAACCATTCCTGCAAAATGGAATCCGATTAGCACAGAATTTAGACTTAATCCCAAATGCTGAAAACCCTAAGGAAAAGGAGCTAACGGCTTTTCTGGATCAACTCAATAAAATATCGGCCAGGATCAAATGGTTGCAAGGGATTATTTTGACAAAACCAGTCAAGACTGCTTACGACATCCCACTTGCCAGAGAAATTGTTCCGGGTTCCAAAACCGAGATTCTTACTCAAGCAATTATGGAGGGAGAATCAGGACCACAAATCGGAGCTTTCTTCGATTTGGATCGAACCCTGATCAAAAGTTTTTCAGCCAAGGGCTTTTTTCAACGGAGACTTTTAAGTGGTAAAATGACAACCCGGGAAGTTGTCTCACAATTTGCCGGAGTTCTGGTTTATGCTACAGGTCAGGGAAATTTTGCCGGGCTTGCTGCAGTCGGCGCTCAGGGGGTAAAAGGTGTGAATGAGGATATTTTTATAGAGGTAGGAGAGCAGGTTTACCATAAAGAATTGGCCAATCAGATTTACCCTGAATCACGAGCACTCGTAAATGCACATTTGGCGAAAGGGCACACCGTAGCCATTATTTCGGCTGCTACTCCTTACCAGGTCAACCCGGTTGCAAGAGATCTCAACATCAAGCATGTCATGTGTACCCGTATGGAAGTCGAGCATGGCAAGTTTACAGGAAATATCATTGAGCCAGCATGTTGGGGGGAAGGAAAAGCATCTGCGGCTGAAGAGTTAGCACAAGAACAAAACCTGGATTTAACGAGAAGTTATTTTTATACAGATAGCGCCTCGGATGCACCTTTACTGGAAATAGTGGGTAATCCCCGACCGATAAATCCTGATACCAAACTGTCTGCCCTTGCATTTAAAAATAACTGGCCAGTATTCCGCTTTGATGATGAGCAGCGTCCGGGAGTGATGAATTTCGTACGAACTGGTTTAGCCTTAGGAAGCCTTGCCCCTGCAGCTTTTTCAGCTGTGACACGGGGAGCCCTAGGCTTATCTTTCCAGGAGGGAGTCAATAACCTAATGGCAACTGTAGGTGATCTGGTGGTGGCAGCTGCAGGTATTGAGTTGGTGGTCAAAGGGGAAGAAAATCTATGGTCAAAACGCCCCGCGGTATTTATCTTTAATCACCAAAGTAGTGCGGACATTTTTATCGTCTCTAAGCTTATCCGCAAAGATGCTACTGGTATTGCGAAGAAAGAACTAAAAAACATGCCCATCATCGGTCAATTGATGATGGCGTCAGGGGTGATATTTATTGACCGAAAAAATAGGGAGAAGGCGATTGAGGCTATGAAGCCGGCAGTAGAAGCCCTCAAACAGGGAACTTCGATTATCATATTTCCTGAAGGTACCCGAAGTAAAGATTATAAACTTGGACCGTTCAAGAAAGGAGCCTTTCACCTGGCAATGCAAGCCAAAGTTCCCATTGTTCCAGTAGTAATTCGGAATGCCCATGATGCCATGCCAAAAGGCAGTAACCTATTCAGGTCCGCGGCTATAGAAGTAATAGCCATGCCTCCGATTTCGACAGCTCGGTGGAAAAAAGAAAATCTGGATCGGCATATCCAAAAAATCCGTGGAATCTTCCTAAAAGAATTAGGTCAGGAGGAAGAAAATGTTAAGCCAAAGGCCAAGACCCGAAAATTACCTAAAAAGGTAAACAATCATCAAGCAGGCGGTAATTTTTGAAGCTTCGATAAGATTGTCCCAAGCTTCATGGCTTTAGAAGAATCACCGTGAATTTTCAGCCGGCCTTGAATAAACGCGGCTTGTAAATTCATTTCTCCTCTTCCAATGCGTGTCAGATGCTTATCTGAAACGGTAAAGGTCACATCTGGGTCTTCCGCCTTCCCCTTTCGTACGACACCTGGAGATTTATTGAGATCTATTTTCCATTCTCTTGGGACATCACCCGTAACGTTAAATTGAAACAAACCATTATTAGGTTTTATGTGCTCGGCATTTGCTTTTAGCTCTTTCTTTAGATGGGCAAAAAGTGCATCAGATTGAGCTTTGGCAGTAGTCTTTTTGGCAGTCCGCTTCCTGCTTTTCATATTAGAAATAGCTTCTTCCAACTCATTTGCGGACTCACGTAGGTATCTGGTAAAGATATCTATGTCAGGCATCGTCTTGGCATCAGAAGTTGGACTCAGGGTGATGAGACCATTGTAACTAAATACGGTAATAATTAGCCCCATTCCGTCAATGATAGGTGCCATACCCATAACGGATAAGAGTTTGTGCCCATTGAGGAAAAGCGGAAACTGAGGTCCGGGTACATTGGTAATGGTTACGTTAAACACTGGATTGTGCATTTCGGAGATTTGGAAGCGGGAGTATAGCCTCGCAGCCTGGTTAGCAATTCCAAAGGGGACGGCTTCTGACATTCGGGCAAGCGTCTTTGCACCTATGGCTCCGTGGTAGGTTTTACCTCGAATGGTATTTTCATGAATCGCCTCAAGACGTTCAATGGGATCTTCAATATTGGTAGCCAATTGCACCAGCATAGAGGAGATTTGATTCCCTTGCGCTTTCTCTTCGCCTGTAGCTCTTGTAGATACAGGCACCATAGCAACAAGAGGCTTGAGAGGAAGTTTTTCTTTTTCAACCAAATACCTTCGCAAAGCTCCCGCACAAATTCCCAAAATAACATCGTTCAAGGTAATATCCATGCTCCTTTTTAATGCCTTGACCCTATCCAAAGAAAGGATGGCGGTATTCCACCTTCTTTGAGCTGAAATTATTCCATTTAGGGGGCTGGCTGGAGCAGAGAAAGGTGCCGTAGGCAGCTTGGCTTTTTGCACCCGAGTCAACATACCTGCCTTAAAAGAGGCAGTCAAAGCTTCATTGATGAGTTTGGGGAATTTGAGGGGTTTTTCCACAAAACTCAGGGTACTTTTTAGAATAATCGACAATTCATTTGGCAGCTTTTTAGGCTTATAGGGCTTTGGCTCTGGGATAGGGCGAGCTTCGGCTGTAAAGTCAAACAAAAGACTAAACATACCTGTACTTCCCACTCCATCTATTGCGACATGATGAATCTTGGAAATGACTGCAACAGAACCTTTGGGTACCTGAGGAATATTGTCCAAGCCTTCTACAAATGTGAATGACCATAATGGACGAGATTGATCGAGGGGTTCACTAAATATTTGATTGGCAACTTTCCTTAGAGATTTCCAATTTCCCGGCCTTGGCAAGGCAATATGGTGGATGTGCATATCGATATTAAAATTGGGATCATCCACCCAATACGGATAATCTATACTCATAGGCACATAAACCAAACGTTTTCGCAAATTAGGAACGGTATGAATACGGGAGAGTATTGTTGCTCTGAATTTTTCAAAATCAAGCGATCCTTCAATCACAGCTACACTGCCAATGTGCATGGGACTAGTGGGAGTTTCTGCATAAAGAAAAGCGGCATCCATCCCACTAATGGCTTCAAGATCCGATCCTTTTAGTTGTTCAAGTAATTTATCTACCATCTGAATAGTATTAGACTATTAGGAAATATAGAAAACTTTTATCAAGAATACTGCTTTTATTTCCCTAATTTTGAGGGTGATACAAGCATATTATCATAATTTAATTTTTCAGAACCTAATCTATATGTAGAATGACTTCCAAGAAAGATGAAACGGCGTCCTTTATGCTAAGATTCACCCAAAAAATCTTCAATAATGAAAGTGGTGAGCCTCAGGTACAATGGAGAGGAAATATCCGACATGTTCAGGGAGGAGAAGAAAAACGGTTCTCTGAATTTGATGAAGCACTTGCTTTTATTCAGAGCAAATTGGCGGATCTCACTATCATGGCAATGGAAGACAAACCCTTCGAAGAGCAAAAGGGGATCATGTCTAAAAGTTTTGATCTTTGGAAGAAAATGGCATTTGATGGCCCACGCATGGTAATGGAAACCTTAAAAGATCCCAAAAAGCAGGTGGCACAACTGCAGGATCAGATTCAGGACCAAATCGAACAAGTGAAAGGGGGATTTTCCCAAAAATTGGAGCTAAATTCTTGGTTAGCAGCTTCTAAATCTGATTATCAACAAATCATGCAACAGCTCGGGCAATTGTCCCATGACATAGCTGCACTGAATGAAAAAGTAGATAAGTTGTCCCAAAATAATCCATAATGATTGCGGCCGAAGATCAGATAAATGTATTGTTGGCCAAAAGAGAAACTGCTAGCATTCGGGTCCAGACGCTTGGGAGATTTCAACTTTGGCGATCTTCTGAATTGGTAAATCCGAAGGAATGGGGCAGAGATGTATCCCTGCAGCTCTTCCAGTTTTTTGTCACCAATCGACATCGACATGGCTTGCATAAAGAGCAGATCATTGATGGAATTTGGCCCGATCTTGGGGTAAAAGCAGGTCAGCAAAATTTTAAAGTCGCTAATCATGGTGTAAGTAAAGTTCTGGAACCTGATCGTAAGAGCCGCACCGAATCAAAATATATCGTCAGACAAGGTCCGACCTATCAACTGGATTTAACGGATATATGGTTGGATACTGAAGCACTTCTTCAGCTAATCGCTTTAGGAAACCAAACAATTACAGATCAACCTAAACTCGCACAGCGGGCCTATCGGGAAGCTGCTGAGCTTTATCAGGGCGCATATCTACCCGCACGACTTTATGATGATTGGTCTAGTGAGGAACGCGAACGCATCCAATTGCTAACCTTAGGCGCCCTGATTAGTCTCAGCGAATTATTGATTAGTGAAAACCCCATGGAAAGTATCCGACTCACCCAACGAGCCTTGCAGATCGATGCAAGTTGGGAAGATGCCTACCGCATTCAAATGGAAGCTTATTTGGAAAATGGGAACCGCCCTATGGCCATAAAGACTTATCGTCAATGTGAAGAAATTCTTGACCGAGAATTTGGGGTCGAACCACTACCTGAAACCAAGCATATTTACCAAAAGATCAGAACGAAGGGCTAGGCATCTTTTCAAGATGCCTAGTGAGTTCTTGTGTTGACGTGAAACAATCTAAAGCACATGAACACCAGAGCAAGTGAACACCCTAAAAAGTCTTTGACTTTTGCCCCCCTCCAAATAAACCCCTAATTTCGTCCGACAAACGGATAATACATCTCTACTTATGAATCGCTACTTTCTGTTGGCAGTTATTTTCTGCCTAAGCTCTCAGCTTTCTTTTGGCCAAACGGATACAACCAAAACAAAAAGACTCCCAACCATCGAGATAAATGCTTTGAGGGTCAATACGCCAGATCAAAGAACGCCATTTTCGGTAAGTCGGATCGACCAGCAGGCGATTCAGCAAGGAAATCAACAATTAAGTATCAATGAATCCCTGGTTGCAGTACCGGGTCTTTTTGCACTGAATGCGGATAATTTTGCGCAGGATCTCCGGGTATCCATTCGAGGATTTGGTGCAAGGGCTGCTTTTGGTATCAGAGGAGTAAAGCTTCTGGTAGATGGTATACCCGAATCTACTCCAGATGGGCAGGCACAGGTTGACAATGTAGATATGGGCCTGATCCAAAATATGCAAATCCTTCGAGGACCGGCAGCAGGTATTTATGGTAATGCAGCCGGAGGCGTTATTCTCCTACAAACGGAAGATGTAACAGAACCCTTTGTTGAGGCTCGAATTTCTGGCGGTTCCTTTAACTTTCAACGATATCAGGCAAAAGCGGGATTTCGGTATGGGAAATTCAGTGGATTGATTTATGGAAGCCATACCCAAACTGATGGCTACAGAAGTCATAGTGAAATGGAAAACACGTTATTAAATGGTCGTTTCCGCTATGAATGGGATTCGCTGACCTCCCTGACACTTTTTGCCAATTATGTCAATAGTCCACTTGCCAATGATCCGGGAGGAGTTGATTCAACCACTTTCACCGATAATCCTCGAGATGCCCGCCAGCGTAATGTAGATTTTGATGGGGGCGAAAGTGTTGAGCAAGGAAGGATTGCGTTGAATTTCCAGAAAGGGTTTAGTGATAATCAGCGACTCAATATCCGAGCCTATCGGCTAAACAGGGATTTTGATAACCGATTACCTTTTGAATTTGGAGGAGCAGTGAGTATTGATCGAACATATACAGGTGGGGGGATTGCCTATACCTATACCGGGAATCTGGGTAAAAAAGCCTATCGCCTTCAAGCAGGAACCGATCTGGATTACCAGGCAGATGATCGAATGCGTTTCTTTAACGTTGAGGGAGAAATTGGCGACTCTACCTTTGATCAGCTAGAAAGCTTTTTCAGTTTCGGAGCTTATGTATATCAGGAACTTTACCTCAGTCCTCAATTCAACCTGAACTTGAGTTTACGTTTTGATGCCCTCAATCTGGAAGCAGAAGATCGCTTTTTGGGAAATGGAGATGATTCAGGTAAGCTGGATTTCCAGCAATTCAATCCCATGTTTGGGATACTATATGCGCCTAATCAACGTCTTTCCCTTTTCGCCAATGTATCTACCAGCTTTGAAACTCCGACCCTCAGTGAACTTTCGGCCAATCCTGATGGAGGAGGTGGGTTCAATCCCGATCTCGAGCCACAAAAAGCTACAAATTTTGAAATTGGGGTAAAAGGAAGTGAGTCGAAGATTCAGTATGCGTTGTCTCTGTATTATATCCGTGTATTTGATGAACTGGTTCCTTTCGAACTACCTGCTTTTCCTGATCGGGAATTCTTTCGCAATGCGGGAAGCTCAAACCGTTTAGGGGCAGAGATATTTCTAAATGCAGAGTTGGCTAAAGGGCTAAATGCTATGGCAAGTGTTAGCCTAAATGATTTTAGCTACAGGGACTATCAGGTCAATGAAGACATTTTTGATGAAAATAAACTGCCTGGCATTCCAGATAGGACTGGATATCTAGCCCTTAGCTATCAACATCCTTCTGGATTTTATGTTAAAGCCTGGTGGCAAAGCATAGGTTCTATTTATACCAATGATAGCAATAGTATAAAGTTAGACCCTTACTCAATAGTAAATGCAAGAATCGCCTGGACTTTCAAAAGATCCTGGGGAGAAATGGAACCCTTCTTTGGGGTAAATAACATTTTCAATACGCTTTATCCGGGAAATGTACGCATCAACGCGTTTGGAGGGAGATTTTATGAAGCAGGGGCGGGCTCGCATATCTTTGGCGGGATCCGTGCGAGGGTGGAGTAAAAGAGGTGTTAGCGTATTAGTGTGTTAGGGTGTTGGAGTTGAATCGGAGATAACGTCCGTACTCTAACACACTAACACACAAACACTTCCTTACTTAGCAGCTACCGTAAAAGGAACCATCAAATTTCCCCAGTGGTAGGAAATTGTATTTTCATCTGTACGCTTAAACTCCATGGTTTCTGACATGTCGTCACTAGCCGAAGGAGAAGTTGTTACGCGCAATACGTCTTTGGAAGCGTCATAGTCGTAGGCTCCCCACTGATCACTAACAGAATTAAATACCAGGGTCCACTCATTTTCACCGGGAATGGTGAAGAAACCATATTTCCCGGCAGGAAGACTTTCTCCTCCTACTTCCACATCTGTAGAAGCTTCAAAGGTTGTAGCTTCATTGGCACCTGTGCGCCAGACATCTCCATAGGGAACAAGACCTCCGTATAGTTCACGACCTTTTACGGAAGGGCTTCCATAGACAATTTTTACCTCTGTATCTCCAAAACTGGCGGAGAGTTCTTTCATAGGGCTTGGAATATCCCCTTTTAGGACCTTGATAGAATAAAGGTCATTGGACATTACTTCTTCTGAAGCTACCTCTGCAGGCTCCTCTGTTTTAGGAGCTTCTTCAGCTTCAGAAGTCTCTTGACTTGATTCAGTTTTGGTTCCAGAACAAGCCCACAAACTCAAGACGAGAAGTGAGACAAGTAAGTGTGATAATAATTTCATAAAATTTGAATTGTGATTAAAGAGTTACCTTCTTCTTTAATACTGATTGACGTAGTAAATATACTTAAGAATCCTCAAAAAGAGGACTTAGACATAGCCAGACATAAAAATTAAAAGGAATTAAAGGCTTTGAACCTTTTGTTCGGTTAAGGTGCCAGGAAGTAGCACATTAAGGGATTTTTCTTTAATACTCACATTGATCTCCGCCAGACTTTCGAAGGGTTCCCCATCAATTTGTGCAATACCGGCTTCTTGTCGAATAATCTTCAACGATTTTCCCTGAAAAACCTCGACATATTTTGATCGTTCGAATTTGCCATTAAAAAGACGGCTTACAACAAGACCTACTTTTAATAAGGGAAATTTCTTTACCACAAGAATATCAAGTAAGCCATCTGTAATGCTGGACTGAGGAGAAACCTTGGCATCATAGCCCCATTGTTTGCCATTGGCGATTGCGATCCCGTAGAGTTCGGAAAACTCCATTTCTTCCCCATCAAGTATCATCTTTACATCTTCTGCCTGATAGGACCTGAGGCCTTCGGCCGAACTTTTCACATAGGGTCGAAAGCCTCTTTGGCCACCTTCATCAAAAATTCGAGCAACTTCCCCATCAAGGCCAATTCCGGCTACATTGAGGAAAATGCGATCATTGAAGAGGCCCGTATCTACTTTGATGGCCCAGGAATTGAGGGATTGTTGGATGGCAAGACGGGTTTTAATTGAATATCCCAGGTTGCGAGCATAGCCATTGCCAGAGCCATTGGGGATGACGCCGAAATTGACAGCTTTCCCAACTAGCCTCGAGCCGATTGCATTTACTGTACCATCTCCTCCTACCGCATAGATATTTTTTACCCCTGAGGTAATCGCATCCTCTAGTTGATCATCCAATCTACCAAAGTCAATGCGCAAGCTTTGCACCCTCTTTCCTGCCTTTTGATAAATATCTGCAATTAAATTTTCTACCTGATCGGCATCATTTCGCTTTCCCGACCCTGGATTGATCAGAAAAAGGGTATGATCGACTAATAACATCTGTAGAAAGATAAGGGGCAAAAAAATTGAAACAAAAAAACAGGCAATCCGGAAGGAGATTGCCTGTTTTTTAGCGAATAAACTTAGTCTATTCTCTTACACATTCAAATTCAACCCGGCGATTTACGTAGTGGAGAGGCTCCAGTTTACGGTTTGAGTGATTCGCAGGTAGGTTTTGAATTAGGTTTTGTTGCTCCCCCTGGTAGCTTGTAACGAAGCGGCTACGATCAACTCCATAAGAGTTTACGATGAAGTCCACAGCGTTATTTACGCGACGCATAGAGAGATCTTCGTTGTAAGCGTCAGTGTTACGAACATCAGCGTGTCCAGTAGCACGTACTCTCAAAGAAGGATCATTTTTCATCACCTGAGCGATATAATAAAGCTCTGGATAGAATTCTGGTTTGATCGCGTCCTTATCCAAATCGAAGTGGATGATAGGCAGCAGACATGGTACGTCAGCAGCTCCTGTTGGTACTTCAGGCATTTGAATAGCTACCCCTTTGGCATCGTAGTACATGCCAGGAGGTGAGTTAGGCTCTTTATCGAAGCAGTCAGGTACACCGTCATTATCTGCATCAAGCGCAACTCCGTTTCCATCCACATCACATCCTTTAGGAGTGAAAGGCTCGTCATCTTCGTTGTCTGGATATCCGTCCTGATCACTGTCGAGGGTTCTTCCTTGTCCATCAACAGGGCTATCGATCGGAGTATCTGGCTCTTTGTCATACAGATCGGGTACACCATCGTTGTCGCTATCGTCGGTAAGACGCTTAACGATCTCACGAGCTTCCTGTGCACTACTATATACTTCAGTGAGTGGGTTGCTCCACCAAAGAGATTCTTCTCCTTTACCCAGACGGAAGTGGATACCGAGGGTCGTGTGGTTATAACTGTCAAAATCACGAGTCAGAGGAGTCAGAGTTCCGCCAACTTCTTGCCAGCGCTGACCATCAAGAAGGTCATCGTTTGACCAGGCGATTCTGTGCTCAAGTTCAAGCTCAACTCTTCTTCCCAAACGATAGCGCAGACCAGCAGCAACTGTCAATACAGGGTTTACTACATAGTTATCGCCACTAATTTGGATAGCTGTCTCATCTGTATGTCCTTCCCCAGGAGATTCAAAATCACCATCAACAATACCTTTAAGGGCATTTACAACATCTCTTCTTCCTCCAATGTTGAAAAAGGAGTTACTTCCTGAAAGAGGAGGTACAGAGCTAAAGTCATACGGATCAACATTTGCTCCTCTACCGGCATCTACTTTTGTATTGTAGGCCATTACACCTACACCAGCAGCAGCATAAACGTTCCACTGAGCCTGCTCCTTGTAGAAGTTGATATTGTTTAGGTTAACCACAGCTTGTAGAGCCAGGTCTCCATATCTCATTTGATAGTTGTAATAAACTTCGGGTGGAACAGTAGAGTTATCAATTTGATTTACTCCTCCTGAATAATATACATCATTCCAAGGGTTACCCACATGATTTCTGTATCCAGTAGTTGGTTGGTAGTTAAGGCCTTCAGTCTGGCCTATACCTGCTTGCAAGCGAAGTGAGAATACGTGTCCCAATGCTTTACGAACGTCGAGTGCAAAACCAGCCCCAGGCTGAGCTTTAACATCTCCAGCAACATACGCTAATCCTCCTTTAAGACCGATAGACCAATTGTTTTTGGGCTCGGGGGGGAATAAGTAGTCACCATCGTCGTATTGATCCTTCTGATCGTAATCGCTCTTACGGACATTTTTATACTTATCATCATCCTGAGCTAGCATTACGCCAGTCATGGTAGAGCAAAGGAACATCAACAACAGTAGATGTCTTAGTTTTTTCATATACTTCCTTCCGGTTAATTTGATTTGTTTCTGATTTCAAGAAAAATTTTGGAACAAGGTTGAATTTAGGAGAACGCGTGAAACCTTATGTTTCACTTTCTATAATTAGTGAGATTGTTTCAATAGGCATCAATTGATTTAGGGTTTTCATTAGCCGTTTCTGAATTCATTCACCACGAGCAATAATACAATCAAGAATCTATTTTCCCGATCCCATTATTAAGCACCCTTTATATATTTCAGCCCAATCAATTGTTTCGAGCTCTAAATAAGGAACTAAAGCCCCAGGCATTCAAGCTCATAATTGGGAATGGCTGAAAATAATCAGTGAACGGTTTTTATATGCACAGGAATGGTAACCAAGCAATCAAGGGTAAGATATCTTTCGTAGTAGGTTGGAGAGAGGCGACGAGCGGATTCGAACCGCTGTAAAAGGTTTTGCAGACCTCTGCCTAGCCACTCGGCCACGTCGCCTTTCAAACTAATTGTGATCGCTTAGTTTAGACAGGCGACAAAACTACAGGTTTCTCTTCAGTATTTCAAATATCGGCCTGAGAATATTATCTGTCGCAATGATTAAACGCAAAAATCATCCCAGGATTGTGTTTATGTTAAAAATTATAACAAAAAATTCATTTTCCAGATCAAATATGTTTTCTATCAAAAAACATCTCCACATAAGTCTTTGCACACTTCTCCATCGCTAATGGCTTGAGCTTTGAAACCCTAACCTTCACAGACTTGACCGAAGAAAAATCATCCAAAATTTTAGATCCGATCTTTTCACAGAGATGCTCCAGAAGGTTGCTTGGCACTTCCAGTATCTCTAACACCAAATTGTAAATGGAAAAATAATCCAGGGTGTCTTTGAGTTGATCTGTTTTTGCTGCATTTCGGGTATCAGTTTCCATGTAAACGTCAACCTGAAATGTTGTGCCTCTTTTTCTTTCTTCTTCGTACACACCATGGTAAGCATGTACTTCGATCTCTTCTATCGCAATTACTCCCATTCGTTTTGATTTTTCACCCCTAAATTCATGTGTATCTTACGGGGAAATTATTTTCCAACTCTTTGATAATGTCGGGACACTGCATCTTCAATTTCTTGATAATCCACTGATCGAACTAATTTCCCTCCACTGGCAAGAGACAATTCCCTTCTTTCTTCAGATACAACTATCACCAATGCGTCACTTATTTCTGTAAGACCAACTGCAGATCGATGCCGAAGTCCCAGTTCTGCGTCAAGGGCTGTACTCTTGCTAATGGGTAAAATACAACGTACAGAACGTATTTTATTCCCTTCCAACAGCATTGCGCCATCATGGAGAGGGCTCTCTTTTTGGAAAATTGTATATATAAGGCGTGAGGAGATGATGGCATCTAGCTGATCTCCTGCATCCATGATATGATCCAGGGGTGTATTTCCTACAAAAACAATCAAAGCGCCATTTCCAGTGGCCCTGATACTCTTTAGAGATTCTATGACTTCCTGGATTACTTCAGTAGTAAGGGCCTCTGTCCTTCGAGATAAAGGCCGTGTAATCCTGTCAATCAGGGTATTTGTACTAATCTGAGAGAGAAATTGCCGGATTTGCGGAGCAAAAATAATAACTACAGCAATTGCCCCGAGGCTGAGGAAAGGATCTAAAATGGAGCCCAAAAGGCGAAATTCTAACAGATCAATTAATTTCCATAAAAGGAAAATTGATATAATTACACTAATTACTCGTAGCGCCAAACTCCCCCTCAGGCTTTCATAGAGTTTGTAAAAGAGGTAACTCACCACCGAAATATCGATGATGTCCACCAAGCGTACTTTTACAAAGCCTATTTCAAATAATTCCATGATCCTGAAGATAGCTAAATAATTGTACGATACGATTGGCTTCTCGGATGTCATGAACACGAATTATATTTGCACCCAACTCCAATGTCTTCAAATGAAGTGCTGTTGTAATTTCAAGCACATCTCCCGGATGGGTATCAAAAAACTTATACATCATGGATTTTCGGGAGAGGCCACAGAGTAAAGGAAGATCAAACAACTGAAATTTATCAAAACCATACAGCAGCTGATAGTTGTGCTCCTGACTCTTTCCAAATCCAAATCCCGGATCCAATACGATATCCTTAATCCCGGCTTCCCGAGCTGCTTGAATTTTCCCCACAAAAAAATCCTGTATGTCCGGAATCAGGTCTTTATACTGTGGAGCCTTTTGCATAGTTCGTGGCTCTCCCTGCATGTGCATCATAATATAGGGCACATCGGCATAAGCAGCCACAAGCTCCATCATTGCAGGGTCAAGATTAGCCGCTGAAATATCATTGATGATATGTGCTCCTAAATCAAGTAAGGATTTGGCCACAGAAGTACGAAAAGTATCTATGGAAAGGATGGTCTCCGGAAAGTGCTTAAGAATAGCTTCACAGGCCTTATATATGCGATCCAGTTCCTCCTCACTACTTACCTCATCTGCAAAGGGTCGGGAAGAGTATCCTCCTACATCAATTATACTAGCACCTAATTCCAACATTTCCCCTACCCGATCAATAGCAGCCTGATCAGAATCATAACTCCCCCCATCCGAAAAACTATCGGGCGTGAGATTTAAAATTCCCATGATCTTTGGACGGTGCAAGTCGAGCAGGCGGCCCCGACAATTGAGGGAGAAACTCATAAAAGAGGATTATTTCCGTTGGGAGCTATAAACAGGCACAAAAAAAGGAAGAATTTTTCAATTAATTTCACCTGATTAATACAATTAATACCTTTGGAAGAATTTTTTGGCAGAATCCCCGAATAAAGGCCAGGCAGAACAGCGATATGAGCAAAACCGATCAGCAATACCAGGAGATCATAAAAGGATGTAAAGAGCTCTTTATGAATAAAGCCAGTGATTATGGCACTTCCTGGTCTATTCTCCGAATGCCTTCTGTAACAGATCAGATTCTAATTAAAGCAGAGCGGATTCGATCTATTCAGGAAAGTCAGGTAAATAAAGTGGGGGAAAGCATAGAGGGCGAATTTGTAGCCATTGTCAACTACTGTACAATAGCACTAATCCTGCTTGAGATAAATTTACGGGATGAAGAGGGTCGGACAGCTGCTATCGATAGTCTTGCTAAAGTAGAAAAGCTTTATGATCAAAAAGTAGATGAAGCCTTTAAAACTATGCAGAAAAAGAATCACGATTATGGAGAAGCCTGGAGAAAGATTCGGGTAAGTTCTATTGTGGATTTGATTCTGATGAAGATAGAAAGACTAAAACAAATTGAGGATAATGCGGGTAAAGTAAAGGTATCCGAAGGCGCTGATGCCAACTATATAGATATGTTGAATTATGCAGTCTTTTCCCTGATAAAAATGGAAGAGGCCGCCTAAACCGAAAGAATATATGACAAGCTACCAGATCATAGGCCTGGTGTTCGCAATTTCAGGAGTGTTAGCAGGTTTAAGTCTGCTTTGGGAATCACAGAAAGTGAAGTCTCTCGATCTTGATTATTTACCTAAGACTAATATGCTGGTTTGGGTAGTACGCATCTTTGTAGGCTTACTCTTTCTTTACTCTGGCTATGTAAAGGCCAATGATTATATCGGATTTGCTTATAAACTAGAGGAGTATTTTGGTGTATTTGCGAGCGATTTCTCTTTTTTTAAAGGTTTTTTTGAATTCATGACTCCTTTATCCAAGCCACTCGCCTGGTTTATCAGTGTATTTGAAATGGCATTAGGAGTAGCCGTGATTGTGGGTTGGAGAATGAATCTCACCATGTGGTTATCAATGCTGATGATGATATTCTTCACAATCTTGACTGGATACTCTCATTATACAGGAGCTGTTGCGGATTGCGGATGCTTTGGAGATGCCCTAAAAATTGAGCCCTGGGAATCTTTTGTGAAAGACATTATTCTAACGGGCATGTTGATCCCGGTATTTATCGTCAGAAATTCTATCCACCCAATCTTTGGAAAAAGCGGAACCTGGAAAGTTGTTTTGGCTAGTTTCATTCTAGCGGGAGCTTATTCATATTACTGTCATGAACATTTACCAGTAGTTGACTATAGAGCTTATAAAGTAGGTGTAGATCTCGAGCACTGTAAAGAATACATCGCACCCGGTGATGATTTCCCCAAATGCTCCGACTTTGATCAATTTTACAGCGATAGGGAATTGCCAATTTTTGAAGGCAACAATCTCATGGTTGTGATCTATACCGGATACAAGGCGGATATGGATGACATGAAGGCAAGTGAAGCTTTGTATCAAAGCCTAAAAGGAAGTGGAGTCAATGTCTATGGAGCCAATGGAGACTCGAAGAAAACCTTTGAAGAGAAGATCAAAGCAGAGGCAGGTATGACCTATCCTTTCACCTATTTTGATCCCAAAACATTGAAAACCATAGTTCGTTCAAATCCGGGTTATGTGTTACTAAAAGAAGGTGTGGTCGTCGAAAAATGGCACCACAACGATATTCCGAGTGCGGATGAGATAAAGGCACTGCTTCAATAAGCTACCTTACTCCTCCTGTATTACAACCCAAACATGCTGCTTTTTAAAGCAATGAAACATATTCGGACCTCAGTTCTACTTGCCCTTTTAATTGTAAGCGGATTCCTGTTTTCTGATTTATGGGCACAGGAAAAAAACGAGGAAAAGAAAAAAACCAAGCGGCCGAAAAATAGCTATGAGCAAGGCTATATAGTAGCCAATCATGGCGACACCACCTATGGATACATCCGTATCCAGGACGATTTTCTTAATCAACGTCAATTAAAGTTTGTAGATGATTATGGGGTTCGGGCAAAATATACCCCAGACCGCATCAAAGGATTTGGCGTAGATGGGCGGGATTATGAGGTACTACCTACTCCCATCAATTTTGCAGGCCTTTTTTCTGACTCGACCATTTTCCTTTTAAGAACAGTCCAGGGTCCAGCTTCTTTATATCGATTTTATACGCGTCGTTCGGTATTTACCCTCAAGCAAGGGCCTTCCTATATTGACCTCATCAAAAAGCCGGATGGTAGCCTATATGAGGTTAGTTATAATTTTAAATGGGTAAGGATTGCTGATGCATTTCCGGACTTTCCTGAATTGGCCGATGCGATTCGAAATGAGTTGTTCAAACCGGAAGATACCGAGCGCATTATTGAAAGATATAATGAGTGGTATGTGGAAGGGAAATAAGCCACAAGTAATCGTGTCATTCCGAGCTCCTTCGAGGAAGCTTATATTCAACCCACCGCCTCAAGCCCACACTCCCTTGCCTTTGTCCAATGGAGTGCGCTGCAGGCCATTAAAAGCTTTGTCATTCCGAGCTCCTTCGAGGAAGCTATTCTTTCAGCCACCTATTTTCCATTTTCATATGAAGAGTAAGGGAAAGGAGGTAGGTCGAGGCTTAGGTCCTTCGCAAGCTCAGGATGACACCTGTGGTTCTTGTTAGACTTCTCAACCCACCGCCTCAAGCCCACACTCCCTTGACCAAATTGTCCAATGGAGTGCGCTGCAGGCCATTAAAAGCTTTGTCATTCCGAGCTCCTTCGAGGAAGCTAATTCCTCCAGCCAGCTCTTATCCTTTTCTTTATGTAGAGTAAGGGAAAGGAGCCAGGTCAGGGCCTAGGTCCTTCGCTCTGCCCAGGATGACACCTGTGGTTTAGGATTAACTCAATAAAAAGGCTTTAATAAACTCATCCAAATCGCCATCCATCACTCCTTGCAAATTGGTACTTTTAATCTCTGTACGGAGGTCTTTCACTTGCTTATAGGGATGGAAGACATAATTGCGAATCTGTGAGCCCCACTCGATGGCTTGCTTTTCTGATTCTGACTCCGAACGGGCAGCATTTCGCTTTTCAATCTCAAGCTCATAAAGCTTGCTTTTCAGCAACTCCATGGCCTTTTCCTTATTGCGGAGCTGACTTCTTTCTTTTTGAGCGAAAATGGTTATACCGGTAGGAATATGTTTCAGGCGAACGGCCGTTTCTACTTTATTCACATTCTGCCCTCCTTTCCCGCTAGAGTGGGTAGTTGTCAGTTCAATTTCTTTAGAATCGATTTCAATCTCAATGGTGTCATCAATCAGTGGCCTGACATCCACAGAAGCAAACGTAGTTTGGCGTTTACCCTGCGCATTGAAAGGGCTGATACGCACCATCCGATGCACGCCCTTTTCCCCTTTTAAGAGTCCATAGGCGAAACTCCCCTTAATCTCCAACTCAGTACTTTTTAGCCCAGCTTCCTCCCCTTGAACTTCATCCAGTAGAGACCAGGAAAAATCGTGCTTATCGGCATACATGGTGTACATCCGCTTGAGCATCTCTACCCAATCCTGACTTTCTGTACCTCCGGCTCCACTATTGATCTCAAGTATGCAATCGAGTCGGTCTTCCTCTTTATCCAGCATCTTCTGAAACTCCAGGTCTTCCAAAGCATTGAGCGCCAAACCATAAGCTTCATCTACATCATCCGCCTCTACTTCGCCTTCTTTCTGAAATTCATTCAATACCTCTACCTCACCGATGGCGTCCTCTACTTTTTTGTAGGCCACGGTCCAAATTTTAATAGTAGAAATTTCACGGAGTACTTTCTGGGCAGCATCAGGATGATCCCAGAAATCCGGTTGGAGGGTTATTGCTTCTTTTTCTTCGATCTTTGCAAGCTTTCCAGCAATGTCAAAGATACCTCCCCAGCACATCTCTTCGTGCTTGAATATCCTTTAATTGGTCTTGTGTCATGACGCTCAGGAATATTGTTAAGTGAAACTTATGTAAACAAAAAATCTGGGCAAATATAGGGAGTGGGAACTCAAGAGCAAAACCGATTACCACATTCCTTCCATTCGAAAGGCATCCTCTATATGATGAATCATAGGATGCTCAGGATTATCCATACCGATTGCAATCACATCAAAGCGTACGGGCACGGTTGACATTTGCTTTTCATAGATGTAAGAATCAGCTGCCTTAAAGATCAGGGATTTCTTTTTCTCAGAAATAGCATTTTCCGGATGATTCAAGGCTGTATTGGAACGCGTTTTCACCTCCACAAATACCAGTTCGGCTGGTTCGAGTTGCAAGGCTACCATATCTACTTCTGCTTTCTCATAGCGATAGTTTCTATCCATGATATGATAGCCTTTCGCCTCCAGAAATCCGGCAGCAATATCTTCACCTTTTTTTCCGAGATCATTGTGGGAAGCCATAAGGAAGTGTTAACGTGTTAGTGTATTTGGGTATTAGCGTTCTAACTATAAAAATAACACTCGTACCCTAACACACAAACACCCTAATACGGATTACCATCGGTAATCCCTCCCCTTCACCTTAAATCCCGGAGGCAATTGAAATTGCTTGGGATCGAAATCCTGAGGGGTAATTTTGACGGCGGTGGTGACTACTTGTAGGTCTTTTTGTCTTTTGATGGTTTTTAGGGGAATGCGACCGTCCAGTCCTTTGATGAGGAAGCTGGCTTTGGTGCGGGGGATTTTGGGATAAAGGTCGAGGTTTACTCTATAGTCATCGCTTACATAAAAGGTAAACATGCTATTATCCTTTCTCATTTTATACTCATCGCAAAGAACTCCCTGCACTTCTGCTTGCTTCCCGGTTGGGATAGCTTCTACGGGTTTCCTTTTCTCAGATTTATGAGAGGCTCGAGCCTTGTCGCCATGCATAGAAAACTTATAGGCTTCTCTTTTGCTCATATCGACGCTGTACTCAATATTGGAATCGGCGACAAAAAAGAAAGTCTTGGGATAACGACCTCCACTTAGCAGGATGATATAATCGGCATCCCGAACATGCATGGTCATTTTATTGTTGGGCTCATTTTTATTGAGCATTTCAGCCATAGGGCCTTTGAGCTTTACCTCGAAGGTAAGGGTACCTTCAAAAAATTCCTGGGCCTTAAGCTGGGGTGTGAAGAATAAAAGGGAAATCAGAAAAATGCTGATGGGGAGATACTTCATGTAAATCTTATTAGAAAATATGCGGCTGTGTACAAATATATCTATAGGAGAAACGAAACAGCCCTTCGGCTTATTTTCTCCTGGCTCATGCCGGATCATTCTAATAACAAAAAAGCGAGAAAAAACCCTATTTGCCCAAAGCCAATTTCCCTAATTCTTTCATCTTTAAGCCTGGAGGGCTTTGGTAAGCTCCCGCTGCATGGAATCACTCAATTCCAGGTCTTTGGCAATTTTATTTTGGGTGGGGAAAGTGGCCAGCATATAGCCAATCACCAGTAGGCCCAGATAGATAAAGCTTTGGTCGTGGGTAACAAAGAAGAAAACCATTGCAGCCAGCGCAGCTCCTTCCAACATAGCTGTCTTCAAAATATTGATCCCGCGATAGAGCTCCAGTTTTTTGGTAAGTGTTTCTGCTTTTTTCGCAGCTTCCATTTGCTTTGCCCCCATAAGCTTTCCTACTACATAGGCCATGCAGAGCGTTCCTACTATAATGATCTGGAAAATAAGACTCATATCCGCTGCAGCCGCAGCTTCTCCTTCCCCCTTATTATTCACGATAAACCAGAAAACAATAGCCAAAACCGTTGGCCCAGCAATCATGGCTGAATTGACCAAAACTATGCTCAGGTATGTATTTTTAATGGGATTTTGTTGCATGCTGACAATTTCGTTTGGTTTCAAATTTTAATTTAAATACTTGCCTCATATTTTCTATAAAAACAAAGACATAATTTGAGTCGATAGGAATGAAGTCGATATGATTTATTATCACTGTTCTAATCCCCCTATTATCAGAGACCTAAACCAAAAAGGCCATTATAGCTTAAAATAAGCTCATTACTTTTTCAAGCATGCCCCACAAGTCATCATAAAACCCATCAGGTTTTGAAAAAAAGTATATCTGTATAGGCTCTTTACGGATCTATCCAACATATTCCTCTAAATTCCTGAGACCTTAAATCATATCACTATAGGAAGTAGACAAAAGATCCTCCTCCTTTATACTAAATAGTTCCATATAGTGCTCGCATTGTAACAAGAGCTTTTCTTCCCCAATGCTCCCATCCCGGTCAATGGCTTCGATTTCTACAAAGGTTCCCAGCTTCTCTACTTTATCCAGGTGAAACTTCACATTTTCGATGAAAAAGATTTCCCTAGCTTTTACCACTTCCTTCCAAATTCCATAAGCCGCTACCAGTACTTCTTTGAGATTGGGATCAGGTTTGGGGCGATAGAGCGAAACTTTAGATGCCTTGGGGCCTGCCTGATTTTCCCGCAGATAATGAATGAGTGAATACTCAATATTCCCTTGTCTCAATTTCAACCTTCCATTATCGCAATTGAAATAAGTATCAGTCTGATGATCTGTTCCTTTGGCAGCCGCACCTTTGTCTCGCAGGATTTGACGAATCTCATCTGTTCTTTCTGTACGGGCTTTGATTTCGATGTTGAGAGGCATGGGGAAGTGTTAGAGTGCGAGGGTGTTTTAGTGTTATAGTTGATTTCTGCAACAAAATAAGAACCTCTGCACTCTAACACTACAACACTCTAACACTTCCTCCATTTTTTCCTTAGATTGCCTATTGAAACCCTACGTTAATGCTACAATTTTCACTTCTCCTGGATAAGATCAATGAGCAGGTAGGACGAGCAGTCAGCTGGTTTACGGCCTTACTGGTCGGGCTGATTTGTATCGATGTCCTCATGCGCTATCTCTTCAACTTTTCTCTCATTTGGATGGGGGAACTTGAGATTTACTTCTTTGCTCTCTGTTTCCTACTCGGATCGGGTTATGCTTTCAAACACGATAAGCATGTCCGAGTGGATCTTTTTTATAGTAAGTTTTCGGAGAAAGGGAAAGCAAGGGTCAATTTGATTGGCGGTTTGCTCTTTTTGGTACCCTGGACAGTCATCATCATCATTGTAGCCTCTCGCTATGCCTTTTTCTCCTTTAAAATTGGAGAATCTTCCCCTCAGGTAGGTGGATTACCAGCTTTATACATCTTGAAATTCTCCATTGTAGCAGGTTTCATTCTCCTATTGCTGCAAGGCATTTCCTCTATTCTTCAATCCATCCTTACCCTGATGGATAAAAACCCGAAACAGGCATAAGATGGGATTACTTGCAGTCATATTATTTCTGATCATATTTATCCTCATCCTCAAAGGATATCCCGTCGCCTTTACCCTCGGAGGAGTTTCGGTTCTGTTCGGACTTATTCTCACCTGGCTGGCGCCAGACTTTTTCTCCTTCAACGATTTTTACCTCCTCCCCTATCGGATCATGGGAACGGTCAAGAATTTTATCCTGATCGCGGTTCCGCTATTCATTTTTATGGGGATTATGTTGGAGAAATCGGGTTTAGCTGAAAGTATGCTGGAAACTATGGCCCTGCTTTTCGGACGTATCCGAGGAGGCTTGGCTATATCGGTAGTAGCAGTGGGTGCTATGTTAGCGGCTTCAACAGGAATTGTTGGAGCGACTGTGGTTACGATGGGGCTCATCAGTTTGCCCACCATGTTGAAGCGGGGCTACAAAACAGAGTTAGCGACTGGGGTAATAGCCTCTTCAGGAACTTTAGGTCAAATCATTCCTCCTTCCATTGTATTGGTCCTTTTGGCAGATACGATAGGCAGTAGTTCGAGAGGAAGTAGCAGTGTAGATGTAGGGAGTATGTTTGCCGCAGCGATTATCCCGGGTTTACTTCTGGTTTTGGCCTATATCATATATATCCTGATCATCTCGAATATAAAAAAGGACTATGCACCTCCGATGCCTAAAGAAGAGGTAGCAAAGTTTTTAGGAGCAGGATTTGGGATGCGAGTATTGAAAGCATTTCTCCTACCGCTATTTCTGATAGTGGCTGTATTAGGTTCAATATTCGCAGGGATTGCATCACCCACTGAAGCTGCAGCCGTAGGTGCTTTGGGAGCGACTTTGCTTACCATTTTACAAAGAAAATTTTCCCTCAAAATCCTTCAGGAAGTCATGCAGCAAACCACGCACCTGACAGCTATGGTCTTTATGATCCTCCTAGGGGCAACGACTTTCTCTCTGATTTTCCGGACTTTAGGAGGAGATGATTATCTCATCGAACTGATTACTGCAGCAAATCTTTCTCCCATGGCCTTTCTGGCTTTGGTGATGCTTGTCATATTTGTAGCCGGATTCTTTATAGACTTCATTGAGATTATATTCATCATCGTTCCAGTAGTTACTCCCATTTTTGATGTACTAGGAGTAGATATGCTTTGGGTGGGAGTATTGATTGCGATGAATTTGCAAACTTCTTTTTTGACACCTCCTTTTGGTTTTTCTCTATTTTATCTCAAAGGAGTGGCTCCACCAGAAGTTACTACTCAACATTTATACAGAGGAATTATTCCCTTTATCATCATTCAAGTTTTATTTCTGGGGCTGGTTATTGCCTTCCCGGAAATCATTTACATATTCTAGCAAATACAGGCTCAAGCCTTAAAAGATATTTATATGAAGCGCAAAGATTTTCTGAAAGCCGGTATCGTTTCAGCCATTGGAGCCCCTTTGGCACTGAGTAGCTGTGCAGAAGAAGTAAAGACAGGAGAAAGTGGAGCCCCCAATATTATTTCCACCAAAAAATATCGCTGGAAAATGGTAACCACCTGGCCACCTAATTTTCCAGTATTAGGAGAAGCTGCAAATTACTATGCGGACTATGTGCGGAAAATGTCTGCAGGCAGGATTGATATTCGCGTCTACGGTGGGGGAGAATTGGTACCTGCGCTGGAAGCCTTTGATGCCGTTTCCAGCGGTACGGTGCAAATGGGAAGCGGAGGTGCCTATTATTGGGCGGGGAAAAGTCCGGCAGCGCAGTTTTTTGCTTCTATTCCTTTTGGGATGAATGCCCAGCAGGTTACCGCCTGGCTGATGGCTGGTGGTGGATATGAGTTGTGGAAAGAGGTGTATGCTAAATTCAATGTGGTTCCTTTTATGGGGGGAAATACCGGTGTGCAGATGGGCGGTTGGTTTAATAAAGAAATCAATAGCATAGATGATCTGAAGGGATTGAAGATGCGGATACCGGGAGTGGCAGGAAAGGTATTGGAGAAAGCTGGAGGAGCACCTGTCCTTGTAGCGGGAGGGGAGATTTACACCAGCCTGGAAAGAGGGGTTATCGATGCTACGGAATGGATCGGCCCATATCATGATTACAAAATGGGCTTTCACAAAATCGCCAAATACTACTACATCCCGGGTTGGCATGAAGCAGGTACCCAGTTGGAATTCTTTGTCAACAAAAGTATATATGAAGATCTGCCTTCAGATTTGCAAGAGATTTTGAGCATTGCATCCATGTGGGCGCAGGCTTGGGTACTTGCAGAATTTGATGCCCAGAATTCCCTCTACCTTGATAAACTCATCAAAGAAGAGAATGTAGAAATCCGGACTTTCCCCAGAGAGGTGCTACAAACGCTAAGAACCTTTACGGATGAGGCTGTTGAGGAATTGATCGCTCAAGATCCCATCAGTAGAAAGGCCTATGAAAGTTATGATGCTTTCCGGAAAAGAAGTGCGAAATGGTATGAGGTAACGGAGAAAGCCTACTATAATAATATTCAGGTGTCTTGATCACCTTTTCTTCTCTCGATTTAATGAATAATAAATAGCTGTTGGGCCTTGCTAGTCTTTCTCACAGGATTTTGGCTCCGAATGGGGTATGGGGTATCTTCTCTTGCACTTCTTTGGTCTTCTTATTTACTGCTGGCTATACTCAGTATCGACTTTGACACCAGGGATATTTTTGCCCCTAAAAAGACTTAGGCCCCTTTAGAAAAGGATTTCGTTTGTTTCCGAATCAACCTCAAAGCCCAGTCATAATGGCTGGAGGTAGCAGAAATCAGGTAAGCGCCCAAAGAAGTTGAGCCGGTCCATTTATAGTATTTCTTAGTAAAAAGTTCTTCATCGGAGTGCCACATGATAAGGCTTCTTAGATGAAAGTGAGATTCGTTTAGCCATAGACGAACCTGACTGAGCTGTGCATCAGCATAAAGGTCGTTGATCTTCCGATTAAGTTCTGGTACCGTTTTCCAGGTAAATCCTTTTGCTGGCATATCCGGTTTTTTACCCGTCATCCCAATCTTATACCAGTCTAGCATCATCAACTGCCAGTGATACAGGTGCCCAAGCACATCTCGAATGTTTCTATTAAGCGTTCCGGGAGGAAATTCTCTTTCCTGCTGACCGTCAGGAAGGGAATCTATGAGCTTATTGAGGTGTTCAAGGTTGTTTTGAGATAGATCTAAAAGTTCCTGCTTATTCTTAGGTTTAGGCATAGAAAAAATGTGAGTGCGAACAGAAGTACCGGATTCTCTCTAGAGAATCAAATGTCTTTTATTTCTATGCAGACCTATTTTGACTGATTTTACTCAGTTATTCCTGCACCACTGCCGTTGCTTCGATCTCCACTACCAATCCTTCCTGTATTAGCGAATAAACTTCAACCATTGTAGCAGCAGGCTTAATTTCTTTAAAGACCTCTCCATGGGCTTTTCCAACAGCTTCCCAACGGCTAATATCCAGTACATACATCCTCGTCCTAACCACATCTGCTAAACTAGCCCCTGCATCTTTCAGTGCTTGCTCAATTTTGAGTAGAATGTACTGCGTTTGCGCATACGCATCTCCCGGAAACATGACCTCATCTTCTTCTACTGCCGCAGTTCCTGAGACTTCAATTATGTTACCAACCCTGACTGCACGCGAATATCCGACGATACTTTCCCATTTCGCTCCCGAGGAGATATTCTTTCTTTCTTTCATTTATGCAGATAGATATTGGATAAATTCAAAAAAATTTCAAGATATTGAAGCTTTCGCCTTAGAGATTCAATCGAAATTTTATCGAAGCGAAAAAATAATAGCTATACTTGCAAAAAGCCAAAATCATGCTCGAATTTTTAAAAAAACTATTTAGAATGATCTTCGGAGGCGGGGAAAAGGCCACCCAGACAGAGACTACCGCACCTACTCAAGAATCTACAGGCACTGAACAGGCCCCGGAAGAAAACAAGCCAGCAAGCAATAGCCCCTTAACACTAGAGGTAAAAAGATCGAGCTACGGTAAGCATGATACGCTAGGGAAATTTTTTATCAATGGAGAATTTGCCGCCTATAGTATGGAAAGTCCTAAATCTAGCTGCCTGGAAGTAGGAACTTATAAAATGAGCCTCAGAAAAGAAGGAGGAAAACATGCCACCTATTGGTACAAATTTGGGGACCAACATAAAGGTATGCTTTTTCTGGATTCCGGAAAGGATGACATGTATACTTATATATGCATTGGAAATAGAGGCTCTGATGCAATGGGTAGTATCCTATTGGGAACACAGGCAAAGGATGAGGAGCAAGAGGAAGAAGCAAGAGAAGTTTGGTATAGCGAAAACGCTTATACAAAAGTATATCCGCAATTGGCTGAGAAACTAGAAAACGGAGATGAACTCGAATTAAAAATTAGCTAAGCTTTGCAATTCATACACTGCAAAACCGGGAGTTAACCCAAGAGAAATAGAATTTCATTTCTATTCGAGCTCCCAGATTTCACAGCATGTCCATTTTACTATGAAAACCCTCACATACTTATAAGACCCCCAGGAGTCCTTCAATAGATTCCTGGTTGGGAGCACCACTTGTTTGAAAGAGAATACATCCAGTTTCATCCAATAAAAAAATCTGCGCCTCATCATAAGATTCAATGTTAAGAATCTTACGATATTTTCCCTTATCCCCATAAAAACAGGATACCGTACCATGGTTTTCATCAGGTATTCCTCCTCGCATTCCCTCATCTATCCATCCCCGAAATAGCCGAAAGCCTCCTCCCATCATGGGAATTTCATGAGCAGGAATTCCCTGATTCTTAATTCGGCTTTCCCAGATGGCTAACCATTGATTTGCTTGATTCTGAGGACGCTGATATTTCCCAAATTCTTCAAATACCAAAACTAATAATGATTTTTCTCCCGCTAGGGCATTCGGATATAAAATATCCTGTCCACTTAAGGTCCTTGCAGGGAGTTGTGGAAATTTTCGATTCTGAGCGAAAGATTTATCGATGAGAAAACTGCTGGCCAGAAGCATAAAAACAGGAGCAATTAAAGAGTTCACATTTATCATGTTTAAATATTATTTACATCTTAAACACTGTAAATATACTTTTGTTTATATACCTCAAACAAATCATATTATGTTAACACAATAAATAATATCAGCACTTCTTAACCTTGAGTTAATTTATAGTTATAGAAAAAAGGCAGTAGTAATTTAGGGATATGAAAGAAATTTGTTAGAAATTATCAACATAATATGCCAATTATGAACAATTTTGATATAAAATCAGCACTTTTTTAAGAATCGATTTTTCTAAGAAAGCGGATTTCCCTAATATTACCCAAATATTAACAAATTATATCTTTAATATTATGGCAAAAACTAAGAAGAATGCGAAGAAGGCTAAGAAGAAAGCCAGTTTGAAGAAGAAGAAGCTAAAAAAAGTAAGTGCAAAAAAGTCTTCAAAACTCAAACAAAAGAAAGCCAAGAAGAAAAAAGCTGCAAAGAAGATGAAGGTAAAAGCGGCTTCTAAAGCGAAGAAATCAAAAATCGCAAAAAAGAAGCTTGCCAAATCTTCAGCCAAAAAGAAGGGAGTGAGTACTTCAAAAAAAAAGTAAAGTTGTCAGTAAAAGACAAGCTTTTAAGTAATGATCCTTCCAAGTCAAAACTCCTGGAGCCTGTAAAAGTAGCTCAAACGCCCGTTTCGCCTGATAATTCGCTTCCTAAAAAACAGGGATCTCTTGAAATAAAGCCGGTAAGAATTCCGGCAGATATGATCAAGTATCCAAAAACAATGCAGGTAAAGCAAATTGATCCCTTAAAAAAGGAGGAAGAGGAGCAAGAAGTTATGGCAGAAAAAGCAGTTCCGGAGGAAGTTCCAATTAAGGCTAATGCGCCCAAAATTGAAGCTATAAGAGACAAAATAGCTCCATCTGCCAAAGGCCCTAAAACGAGAACGAAAGGTCTTAAAATTGGCACAACACAACGACCTAGTAGTAATCAACTACCGAAATTGCAGGTTGCAGTCCGTTGTTCTGCCATAACCCGAAATGGGACAAGGTGCAGAAGAATGACAAAAAGTCCTACAGGCTTATGCCCCGCGCATAGGAAATAAGATTAAAAGGGAAGAGCAATCTTCCCTTTTTTATTTGTAGATAAATTTGAAATGAAATTAGCAGACCAAGTAAGAATATACCTAAATAATGCCTTTATTCGTGCAATATCCTTTTGTTGCTTAGCAATCGATGCGCATAGCCCTTCTTCTCAACTTGCTCTGTTTTTCTCTCCTTTTATCCGCCCAGGATCTCAGGCAAAGACGTCCTTTTCACATCCAGTATGATTTTCGCGAGCAGGCATCTTTCTACCAAAATGCAACAGAATTAGATCCTAAACGGAAACGAGCTGCTACCCGAATTATGGCAGGTGCTTATGTCGGGATTGGGCTCTATTTAGGGACAGCATGGTATGCAGGAGAGGAGTTAACATCCTTCCATTTTTTTGATGACAGTCATGAATGGAAACAGATGGATAAGGTTGGACATATGCTGGGAGGCTATCATGGGAGTCGTTATGTCACAGGTTTATTGAAATGGAGTGGAGTTCCCCGGGAAAAAGCAATTCTGCAAGGTTCTCTTTCTGGTTTTCTGGCTATGAGTAGCATAGAAGTATTTGATGCTTTCGGAGAAAGTTGGGGCTTTTCCTGGTATGATATAGGGGCAAACTTTACGGGGGCTGCTATCTACGCTGGAAATCAATATTTGTGGAATGAGGATCGTGTTCAGTTCAAGATGTCCTATATCCGTTCCCCTTATGCTGGGGATCCGGAATTTGCACGACTATTTGGTTCCACTTATCCCGAATGGTTTCTCAAAGATTATAATGGCCAAACCTATTGGTTGAGTGTTAGGATTCACAGTTTCCTTCCGGACAGCAAATTGAAAGATATATATCCTCGCTGGCTAAATCTGGCGGTAGGCTATGGTGCAGAGGGTCTAGAAGGAGGCTATCATTTGCCGGATGAAAGCTGGCGCGATCGTGAATACCGTCAACTTTATCTTAGTCTGGATATCGATCTTGACAATATTCAGACACGCTCCGGTTTTTTGAAAAGATTGTTAAGTGTGGTAAATATCATCCGGATTCCTCTGCCTGCCATTCAGTTTGACAGAAATGGAACCAAGATACTTCCCATTAAATAAAAGAGAGTCTTTTAGTGATCTTTTGGTCTCCTTTTATGATTTGTAGCATATAAATTCCTTTCGCCATGTGGCCTAGGTTAATTTCCTGCTGGAAATAACCATGTTGTTGCTGGATGCGATAAGATTGAATCTTTTTTCCGATCAAATTATAAACTACAATTTCCAGAGACTCATCCGCGTGAAGTTTGTCTAGTTGAAGCGTAAAGTTCCCATTGGTACTGGGATTGGGAAATACCTTTACTTCAAGCTCCCACTTATCCGTAAGCAGCTCTCTCTCGTACTTTCCCCCTGCCCAAAGCTGAACAGAAAAGAGTAACAGAAGACTAAGTAGGAGGGTAAAGGTTTTATTCATGTGAAATATTGCTTTGCGTTTTTACGGAAATTTTAACTTCATAATATTCCCAATGTTCCAAAAATAGCCAAATCAGGTAGAGGAGACAAGCTGATGTAAGAAAGTATTCCAATTAGCGTTCAGCGCCCCTATCTTTTTGCTTTTCAAGCAAATCCATTGATATTTGCATGCATAGAAGGTGGTTTCATCGCTCGTCATTTAGGTGGCGGGAGGAAAGTCCGGACAGCGCAGAGCAAGCTGCTTCCTAACGGGAAGGCATCTGCATAGCGGATGACAGCAAGTGCAACAGAAAGTAAACCGCTCCTGCTTGCAGGAGTAAGGGTGAAATGGTGGGGTAAGAGCCCACCGGTAATGGCAGTGATGTCATTAGCCAGGTAAACCTCAGCTGCTGCAAGGCCAAATACACCGATGCTCGAGAACTGCTCGTTCGATGTCGGAGGGTAGGCTGCTAGAGCCCTGTCGTGAGGCATGGCCCAGATAGATGATGAAGATCTCCCCTGAGATACAGAATCCGGCTTACAAGCCTTTTATATACGGGAAGCCAGGGGGCTTCCCGCTTTCATATGCAGGCTGCATCTAAAAGCGGAAGGGTATTCCGGTGTTCGAGTTGTGGGTAGAAGGTTTGTAGTGGGACAGTATTTGGGGAAATAGCGACAAACGGACTTTAATACAAAGCTTCGTCAATTAGAATCCTTCCTTTTCAAAACGCGTTGAAGTCGAAATAGACTTCTTATTTCTCCATTCCTTGTTCCTTATACCTTGTTCTGAATTCTAAAAGTGTTGTAGTATTTTAGTGTTGTGGTTGGATGAGGCTTTAACATGCACCTACCCAGAATCAACTGCCGCACAACACCACGATAACACTTCCCGAGTATGTGAACACCAGAACACCTAAACACGTCTTAAAACCCACTCTCTTCCATCATTTCCCAAACCGCTCGAAATACATCATTAGCATTGGGTTTGGAAATATAATTACCGTCATCGCCAAAGGCAGGTCTATGCTCAGCAGCACTCAAGGTCGTTGGAGGCGAATCCAGGTATTGATAACCGCCCTGTTTCTCAAGTACTTCCTGCATCATAAAAGCTGTAGCTCCTCCCGGAACATCTTCGTCCAGAAAAAGGATCCGATTTGTTTTCTTGAGGGATTGGAGAATATCATGATTCAGATCAAAGGGTAGAAGCGTTTGTACATCAATCAATTCTACCGAAATCCCATGTTCTTCGAGCATTTTTATGCCTGCCTGTGCGATGCGAACACAAGAGCCATAGGTTACGAGCGTAATATCTTCTCCTTCCTGCAAAACCTCCACCTGGCCAAAGGGGACGCGGAACTCAGCTAAATTTGCGGGGAGCCTTTCTTTCAGTCGATATCCATTTAGACATTCGATCATCAAACCGGGATCATCCGAGGCTAACAGAGTATTATACATCCCGGCAGCTTGCACCATATTCCTCGGAACCAAAACATGAATTCCTCTCATTGAGCCGAGCAGCATGCCGATGGGCGAACCGGAATGCCAAATTCCCTCCAATCTATGTCCTCGAGTTCGAATGATTGCAGGAGCCATTTGCTGGCCATTAGAGCGGTAGCGAAGTGTAGCCAAATCATCTGTCAAAGGAGAAAAGGCATAGGCCAGATAATCCAGGTATTGCAACTCAGCTATGGGTCTGAGTCCTCGCATAGACATTCCTTGCGCCTGTCCAACAATGGTCCACTCCCTAATCCCCGTATCAAAGACCCTTTCTTCCCCATATTTTTCCTGTAAACCTTTAAAGGCCTGATTCACATCTCCGATATGCCCGACATCTTCTCCAAAGGCGAACAGGTTGGGGTATTTGGCTAAAATTTCATCAAAGTACGCATTGAGTATTTCCGAGCCATTTAGTTCAGGAGCTTTAGGAGCATAACGCACAGGAACAGCTTTTACTTTCACCGCTGCTTTTTCTGACTCACTATATAAATGGGTATGATATCGCTGAGCTAAAATAGATTCTTTCTCTGAAATCCATTCATCCAAGTTCTTCAAGGATTCACTTTCCAGTTTGATACCCGCAAATTTCACTTGAAGGGCATGATCCAAAAGATGGCTCATTACCGGATTAATCAAGCTATTGAGGCTATGCATTTTTCTGCCTAAAGCATCTTCCAGCGGATGCTCAAACTCCAATTTCCGATAAATAGCTGCTAATTCTTGTTTCAATTGTTCATTCTTCCCCTGAAACACCTCCCATGCCTTATCCCTGCCTAACGTAGCTTCTTCACGGGCTGCAGCATTTGTTTTTTGTAATTCCTCAGCTGTTGCAATTCCTGAAGAAATGATCCAGCTTTCCATGCTTTTAATCCCATCTACTTCAGCTTCCCAGGCCAGGCGTTCTACAGATTTATAGCGCTCATGAGAACCAGAAGTCGAATGCCCAAAGGGTTGGGTACATTCTTGTATATGGAATAAAGCGGGCATATGGCTATGTCGGATTTTTTCAACCCCTTTCCGAATTCCCTCCACCAAAGCAGGATAATCCCAGGCTTTAAATTGATAAATATCCATCCCTTCCCCTATTTCATTTCTACGAAATCCCTCAAGTACTTCTGAAATACTCCCTTTGGCGGTTTGATATTTAGTGGGGACAGATATTCCATAGCCATCATCCCAAACAAACATAGCTAGCGGAACCTGCATCACAGCCGCCGCATTGATGGTTTCGAAGAAGGCTCCTTCAGAAGTACTAGCATCTCCAATACTACAAAAGCTTACCTCATTACCGTTTTGGGAGTAGATGTTGTTTTGACGAAATATGGGAGCTTCCCGATATTTTTTAGAAGCTAAGGCAATTCCCAATGCCCTACCTACATGACCCGCAACAGGAGAAATAACCGAAGCAATATTGTCTTGATGCAAATGGATATTGTCCCGTCCATTTTTATCGATGAAAGCATTGCTATAGCAATTATTCATCTGCCTACCTCCGGTAAAGGGGTCGTTTTCCGCATCTCCATACAAAAAGCTGAAATAAGATTGAGGAGTTAAAAGGCCACGAGAAAGCAAAAAGGTTTGTTCGCGATAATAAGGAGAATGAAAGTCACCCATTCGAAAAGCGTGCGCCAAGGCCAATTGTGGGATTTCTTTGCCTGCTCCTCCCGATCCAAACTTTGCTCTACCATTGAGGACTTCTTTTCGTACCAGCCCACTCAATTCTCTACTCAGGCAGGCTGTCTTATAATCTTTGAGGATTTGTTTTTTGCTAAGGGAAATATTAGGCAAAGTTTGCTTTTGATTGGGGCCTTGGGTCATTGCTTTTGGATTGAGGGTAAGGGGATAAACAATATACACAATCCCTAGACCAAGCTCTAAAAAATTGCAGGGCCTTTCTTCAATGAGAAAGGCCCTAACACACCACCAAAAGACAATATTTTTATGGTACAGGCTTATACCTGTTTCTACATTTTCAATTTATGGTCTTCTTCTTCCAGAAGGCTTGCTGCTTCTTGAGCTACTACTACGTCCTGCTGAGGAGCGCGAACGTGAAGGAGAAGATGAACGGCTCGCCTTAGATCGTGAACTTGAACTACTGCGGTTCATACTGCGAGAAGGAGAGCTACTTCTGTTCATGCTGCTTCTGCTGGAACTTGAACTACGGCTACGGTTCATGCTACGAGAAGGAGAAGAACTTCTGCTACGGTTTACACTTGAGCTTCTGTTTGAGCTAGAGCGGTTGGGGCTATAGCTTGGACGAGAAGTGGAGCGGTTGCGATTTACGCTACTGCTTCTTGAGCTCGAACTGCGGTTCATGCTACGAGAAGGAGAAGTGCTTCTGTTACGATTTACGCTTGAGTTTCTGTTTGAGCTAGAGCGGTTTGGGCTATAGCCTGGACGAGAAGTGGAGCGGTTACGATTTATACTGCTGCTTCTTGAGCTTGAACTTCTGTTTGGCGTATAACTTGGGCGAGAAGTACTCCTGTTTCTATTTACAGAGCTGCTTCTGCTTGAGCTATTACTTCGTGGACTATAACTAGGTCTTGAGGAAGATCTACTTGAATTTACACGATCTCTTGTAGAGGATCTGCTCGAATTGATGCGATCTCTGGACGAAGGGCTTGTACTTCTGGAAGTAGAAACTCTTCCGGATGAATTCCTGTTAAGACCATTTCTGCTTGAACTCCTACCAGCGGTAGTGGTTCTACTACGGCTATTTACAGTGCTTCTTGAACTGTTTGTGCGGGCACCGTTTCTGGATATTACGCGAGAGTCGGTACTCCGAACTCCACTTCTTCCATTACTTACTCCGCGACGGCGGTCTGTAGTAACTCCAGCTCTTCGTGGGCTGTTACCATTACTACCAGCTACTCCATTTCTCCCACCTGTAGGTCTGCGAGGAGTTTGGTAACGGGTACTTGGGCGACGAGGTCCAGTATTTGCATTGCTGGCGTATCCTCTGCTTCTATACCAGTAGTTATTTCCAAATCCACCTCCTGGAGGGCAGTAAGCATTTCCATACCCGTTATTAAATCCGGCATTGAAACCGTTGTTGAATCCAGCACGGTATCCTCTTCTGAAACCCCTGTTGTAACCGCGGTTCCACCGATTTCCCCAGCCCCAGCTATTTCCCCAGCCAGAATTCCAGCCAAATCCAAAGCCAAAACCGCTACCGTAGCCATAATTATAACTATATCCAAAGTCATTGAAACCTCCACCATAGTAGCAAAATGGATCGTATCCATACGGATTCCAACCGCTTGTATATACTCTTGTGGTTGTCCAGAGTCCTCCAAACCAGCTACGGCTTACGACTCTTGGCGCAAATGGATCGTACCATCTGTTCCAACGGTTCCAGTAAGGAGTACCGAGAACGAAGTAAATATCACTGGTATAGAAAGGATCGTAATAACTCCAACTATTCCTGACAGTATTTCGTCTATGGAATCTTCTTAAACGACGTGAAAAACGAAAATCATCATAATCTTCGTCCCAATAATCGTCATAACCCCCATGGGTAGGGTCAGCTACCTTCTCAACTCCCACAGGGCTGGAAGTCAGATCGTATGCATCAAATTTCAGTTTCTTATCCAGGCTGAAGGTGGCATCCGTATCTAAGCTTCCCGTGTAATGAATCTTCGCATTCGCCCCTGAAAAGGAGGAGAACAAGAATGCTAGGATTAAAATGCTATATCTCATCTTGGGCTTAAATAATGGGTAAAACAATTGTGAATAGGCACATGATTACTAATGAATACTCGAATTTCACCATTTCCTTTACATAAAACACGCCCAAATTATCATGCGTGTACCTGAGATGTAGATACGTGTAAAAGTGCCTATACCACCTCATTTGCCCCACAACTTATATCTGCGTATCTTGCAGCATCTTGCCCCAATTACCAATTTTATTGCCGCCACCTTTCCACTCAAATAGAAGCTAAAACCGGTAGTTAGATAAAAGAAGCTTTACAAAAACACAGGATATTGAAATTTTCAGAATTAGATTTAGATCCAAATTTGCTCGATGGGATAGAGTCCCTCGGATTTGAAGAGATGACTCCTATCCAGGAAGAGGCTATTCCTCTAGTCCTAAAAGGAAAGGATCTGATCGCATGTGCTCAAACAGGAACTGGTAAAACAGGTGCCTATGTAATCCCCACGATTGATAATCTCACCTTTGATGAAAGCGAGAATACAAGAGCACTTATCATTGCCCCTACCCGTGAACTTGCACAACAGATAGACCAAAATATAGAAGCGCTTTCGTATTTCACCGGCATTTCTTCTGTGCCCATTTACGGAGGAAAAGATGCTGATAGCTTTGATAAGCAAAAATATGCCATTACTAATGGGGCAGATGTTCTGGTAGCAACCCCTGGAAGATTTCTGATGCATTTGGCCCTGGGCTATATGAATCTGGACCATGTGGAAACCCTCATTTTGGATGAGGCTGATAAAATGCTGGACATGGGATTCCATGCTGACATCTTGAAGATTGTTTCCTATTTGCCCGAAAACAGGCAAACCCTGATGTTTTCTGCAACCATGCCTAAAAAGATCAGGAAATTGGCAAAAGAGATCATGTATGAGCCAGAAGAAATTAGCCTCAACTTGGCCAAACCAGCTGAGGGGATCAATCAGATGGCTTTCATGGTCTATGATGAGCAGAAGATTCCTTTACTAGAGCATTTGCTAAAAACGCGTGAGGTTGATAGCATGATCATCTTTGCATCAAGCAAAGTCAGCGTTGATACCATTACTCGTAAACTCAAAAGACTAAATTACGAAGTCGAAGCGATCCATTCTGATAAGGACCAATCCGAAAGAACAGAGACCCTTCGAAAATTTAAGAATAAGGAATTTCGCATCCTGGTTGGGACTGATGTGCTTGCCCGCGGAATTGACATCGACAACCTCAGTCATGTGGTTAACTTCGATGCGCCGCCTGATGCGGAGGATTATGTACACAGGGTAGGTCGTACAGCCAGGGCCAGTTCGACAGGAGAAGCCATGACCTTTGTCAATCCCAAGGACATGTATCGCTTCGCACAGATTGAGGAATTGATCGAAGCAGAGATTCCTCAGCCGGATATTCCTGAGGAGCTGGGGGAAAGGCCAGCTTATCGGAAAGGAAGAGGTCGTGGCCCCAGAGGAAGACATGGTGGACATGGAGGCGGAAGAAATCGCTCCGGAGGGGGAAGAGGAAGACACGGTGGCGGTTATGGAAGAGGTCGCAACAACGACTCCTCAGATAATAGACAAGGCGGTGGCGGTAATAAAAGGCGCAGAAATCGCCCGAGTCGCAAGAATTATAAATCGCAGGACTCTTCTCAGGGTCGTGTTCCAACTCCTGGCAAAAAAGCCAATAACGGAAGCTCCAACCATTCTAATTCTCAAAACCAGGAAAGAAGAGAAGATGGGAATGCTCCCAAGAAAAAGCGGCGCCACCGCAGCAGACGCAAAAAGAAGCCCGGAAATGGCCAGCAGGAGAATGGACAACCTGTAATGAAGGGGGAAGAGTAGAAATCCTCAGCAAATACTTTCCACAAGCTTAAACACTCACTCTTGTCATTTTGAACGCAGTGAAGTAATCTCCTTCATTCGAAATTGCCATTTTATTTAAGGGTATTACTTCCGTCCCCTCGCAATTACTGCTTGTTTTGATCGTAGAAAGCCATCCCCTTGACTCAAAAAAAGGAATTTGAATCCCCTTAGATTTACGTAACATCTCTTTCAAAATTTAGTTCTACTCTTATGAGTTTCCTAAATGCAGAATGGCGAAAACTGGCCCTGGCAAATTATGTCATTGATCCTAAGATTCTTCAGGATTTGGTTCCAGCAAGAACGGAATTAGATTTATGGAGAGGCAAATGCTACGTCAGCCTTGTCGGCTTTAAATTTGTCAATACCCGCTTGTTAGGAATTCCCATTCCCTTTCATACCCATTTTGAAGAAGTCAATTTGCGCTTTTATGTAAAGCATTTTGACGGAGACGCCTGTAAAAGAGGAGTAGTCTTTGTAAAAGAAATTGTTCCCAAACCTATGCTCACTTTGGTTGCCAATACGGTTTACAAAGAACATTACCAGACTTTGCCGATGCGGTACCTTTGGGAAGAAGACGAGGAGAGAAGAAAGATTGTCTACGAATGGAAGAGCGAGGGCGAATGGCAACTATTTGAAACTATCGCTGAGCATGCTCCCAGCGAAATAGGTCCTGGCAGCGAAGCCGAATTTATTACCGAGCATTATTGGGGCTATACCAAAGTCAATCCCCGCAAAACCTTTGAGTATCAGGTAACGCATCCTCGCTGGGAACAGTACAAAGTAAAATCCCACAGGATTGAAGTTGATTTTGGGAAGGTGTACGGAGAAAGGTTTGCTTTCATCAATCAGTTAGAGCCTGTTTCCGTTTTGCTGGCGGAGGGTTCAGAAATAACTGTTGAGGGGAAAAATCGTATTTAAATCCAGATTTCCCTCTCCCCAACACATTATACAGAACTAGTAGAAAACACATGAAAACTCCAGATGTAAATGCCGTTTTTGACCAAATGCCCACCAAAGATATACGTGCAACTATAGAGCGTATGATTGCCGCAGAGATGTGGGAAAAAGCCCAAGAGGTTGCCGGTAAATTTTTGAAAAAAGCAGGCAAAGAAGACCAGAATGATTTCGATAGGGGGAATATTATCCATCATGCACACCAGCTTTTGGGGAGAATAGCCCTTGCACAGGGAAATATTGAGCTCGCTAAAAATGAATTACTTGAAGCAGGTAAAACCAATGGTTCACCCCAACTAAATTCTTTCGGTCCCAATATGTTGTTAGCGAAAAAGTTGCTGGAAGCAGGGGAACAAGAAGTCGTTTTAGCTTACCTGGAATTATGTTATAAGTTTTGGACAATTTCCCTCCAACCCTTAATTGAGATGAGAGAACAATGGGTTAAAGAAATAAAGGAAGGAAAGATTCCAGATTTTGGCGCGAATTTGATTTATTAAAAATAATTGGGGCAGCTTGTAAGCTGCCCCTACGCATTCTCTATGCTAGATTCTTTTTGCTCTTGGCTGAAGATCTGTCAAGGCTCCAATTTTGACAGCTTCCTCGGCCTCGATACTCTTCCGTGCTGCCACACCAATCAAAATAGACATAGCTCCATCCCTGATACCCGCGAAGTGTTTGAGACGGTCTGCTTCGGCAGGATTCTTGAAGATGCGGTCCTGCAATCGCTTATCCCCTCCCCCATGTCCGCGACGGGAATAGGTAACGGGTACTGATTCATGCTTTTCCCAGTTCTTGTGAACGATTATAGGATTGAAGACCATATTTTCCTGCCCTCCCTGTGCCATTTCTGCAGCATGCAATTCTGCCTGCGAGGTTTCCATATCTTCATAGTAGGGAATGTCCTGCCAGGCCTCTATCCTACCTTTTCGCCCATTAAAAGCAATTCTCCAACCTTCGAAAGGAGAATAGGTCGTCAGGGAGTAATTGACCAAGGCTTTGTTAGCGTATTTGATTTGGGCAGACATCTTATCGTAGATGTTGATTTCCGGACGATAGAGGCAAGCATCCCGGATGTAGCCATCATGTTGCTCATGATCCGCATACAATCTCATTGAACTTTCGCTCTTGGTGATGTCCCAGTAGTACTTACAATCTTTGGTATGTGGACAAGTCCGACAATTTTTTGCACTAAATGGCCCATTTGAACCATAGTGTTCCAAATCTCCATAGGCAAAGACTTCTTCGGGATCACTATCCAACCACCAATTGAGCAGGTCAAAGTGGTGGGTAGCTTTGTGTACCCAAAGCGTTCCCCCAGCCTCTCTTAATCCATGCCAGCGACGAAAATAGGAAGCTCCATGATAATTGTTGAGGTACCAGTGGAAATCAACGGAGGTAATATCTCCAATGGTGCCATCTACTAGCAGCTCTTTTATTTTGGTCATATAGGGACTCCAACGATAATTGAAGCCAACAATTAATTTCTTTTTCGAACGCCTTTCTGCATCGATAATGGCCTGGCACTTTCTTTCGTCTGTGGTCAAAGGTTTCTCAGTCAGGACATCACAGCCAAAATCCAGTCCCTTGATGATAAATTCATGATGGGTAGAATCTTTTGTCGTAACGATTAGCAAATCTGGCTGGGTTTCTCGCAGCATTTCATCACAATCCAAAAAGGTCGGACAGCCAACGCCCATGTATTCTTTTACTCCTGCCATACGACCGGGATTGACATCACTTAAGCCTACAAATTCGAGGATATCAGAGTAGTTATCGACCAGCCTTTTGCCCCAGAAACTACTGCCCCGAATACCGGTACCCACCAGGGCAACTTTTAATTTTCGTCCGAGAAAGGGTTTAAAGTCAATAAATGGGGCAAGAACCGTCCCAGAGGCCAGGCCGCTCAATTGATAAAGGAAATTGCGTCGGGAATTCATCGTAGTAGTTTTTAAAGTAGTTTAGGATGAGGATTTCTGTAACAGGAAGTTAAAATTTTCCTGTCAGAAATTCTAAGTCATTCGACTAAATACTTTGGGGAATTGATGAATTGGGTTCTTTCCCACTTTTTCTTTCAAAAAGTGAGTCAAAAAATCGGAACGGCTAAACCCAGGCCAGCGCTTTTATCCGTCCGCTAGTAGCCGTTCCATCTCCGCGCGCATTTTTTCAAAATCATTAATTACTTAGGAATTCTACTGGAACAGACTCTGTAAGCCAGACTCCATTGGGGGTGCAATAGAATTTGTGGCCAGCTTTGTGCATCTCAGCTGCAGCGACTTTGAGGATAACGAGCTTGCCGTGCCGTTTACCAACCTGAGAGGCGGTGTCTAGATCGGCAGAGAGATGAACATGATGACGCTTACGCTTGTCGAGGCCCGTTTTAAATATCGAGTGTAAGAAACGATCGGCTGTCCCGTGGTAGAGCATTTCCGGGGGTTCCATCGGACTGTACTCTAATTCAATGTCAATTGAGTGTCCTTGACTGGCTCTGATTCGTTTTCCGTCATCAGAAATGACGTATCGTTTCTTATTATTGTTCTCTACGATCTGAACAAGATCTGATTTACTGATAGGTCGACCGTAATCTTTCAGCTTAGCAAGTAAATCCTTGATTTCCACCCATCCTTGTGTATCCAACTGTATATCAATGACTTCGGGCTTATGTCTCAGGACCATGGACAGAAATCGTCCGTGTTTTATTTCTTCTTTTTTGGTTAACATGGTTTTTCATTAAAAATTTTCTTCAAATAATTTGGAGGGTAAACCTCCTGAACTTACCTTTGTCCTCGTTCTTTAAAAAAATGGGAGCTTAGCTCAGTTGGTTCAGAGCACCTGCCTTACAAGCAGGGGGTCACTGGTTCGAGTCCAGTAGTTCCCACGAACGTATGACAATCCTCACCTTTTAGGTGAGGATTTTTTATTTGGGACAAATATAGGGAAATTTATTTTGCGTACAAAATACGCTACAAGAACAATCTTATCAACATAACCTATGAACAAACACAAGCATAGCTTGCTTGCTTAGGCTTTATTAGAAAATAACCAATTTCCTACACCCTTCATTGACAGGATATTCAATGGAAATTCCAGCAAAACATGGAGCATGCTTAAAGACATGAGCAAAATAAAGCCTAAGGTATAATCATAGGTATATAATCCTATAGATATCAACCAAATGCTGATGATACTTATTGCTCTGCTGGTACTCACTCTTTTGTGCCAGCCAATTACACTTGTTTTTGAAAACCAGTTGAGGTAGTGGTAGGTGTAGGCAAAGGCAAGGAATATTTGAAATTTTAATTCGAGTTTGGAATAAAAATAGAAAGATTTCCCATCCGAAAGCCCCAGAAAGGCTGACAACTTTGTAATCAAAACATGAAAGTTGTTATCCAAAAAAGTTGATTTTATCCGCTCGGAGAAAATATATGATTTAGGATTTATTTCAATAATACTAATAAAAAATGGTGCCATCAGGATCAATACCACAGAGATATAAGCTGGAGTACTCCTTGATTTGATTGCACCAAAGAGCATAAAAAATACAGTAAAAAGGTAAACATGAATCACACTTGGAATCAATATGCCTAGGATTAAGAGGTAGCTATTTACTTCTCCCAGCAAAACAGTAAAAAGCAAACCCAAAGCAAAAAACAGCCAAAATGAAGATTTTCCTTTGGTAAAAACTAAACCTATTGAGCTTAAGAGCCATAAGAGAATCAAGCCGTTTGACCAGTGCTCCCAAGCAGTCAAAAAAAGCTTAAAATCTTCATTTTCTAATAAAAAACCTAGGGGAGGTAGCAGGAACAACTTGGGTATTAGGATGAGAATAACAAAAACAATCGGAATCCAGACCCATTGTTTGGAAGAAAGAAAAAAGTTTTTCTCCTGCAACCAATTAATCTCTGTCAAGTAATGCAAAGGCCCTAGTATTGCATATGCATAGAGAAATAGCCTGAAAGGAAGTAGATACCCCAAAATTACAGAAACAAGAAGCAAGATTATGTTTAGGATGTCTACTTTTCTTGTATTCATCAGGATGGGACTTAGTGAGCAAATTACGATCAGATATGCGCAAAAAGCAGAGCAAATCCTCCTGGTACTAACACAGATTTTCATATTCGAAGAGGAAAGATTTCAATCATTATCTCACTAAAAAAAAGTCCTTGGTCTACTAATTTTAATAGGTACATAACATGCATCTCTATCTATGCAAGAAAAGCCTAGTTTCACCTTGCCTCAAGAATATTTCTTAGCAGTTGTTTGCGTATTATTTTGGAGTTTTTATGTAATGGGATGGATTTTTCCAGATTATTGGTGGACCACACATCATCTGGCTTTTCTTCCTCCCACACTCAGGATATTGTGCTTCCTGGTAGGTTCCTACTTCCTGCTTAGGCCTGTTTTCAAAAAACATACAGTGAGCCTGGATTGGGTTAAAAACAGACCTATAATTCAGCAGAAAGCAGTGCTACCGGTATTTATTAGTTTGCTCTTTGCAGGCCTTATTTACTCCTTTCCCATCGCAAAGGATTATTTTGGAGATGCCTCTTTGTACCAGGATTTCCTGGAAAGGAAGGTTCCCATTATTCCAGAGGAAGCAAATGATGTGTTCTTTAGCTTTGGCGTTTCTCCCTGGGATGGTCGCAATTCCGTTTTAGCTCTGGTTACCTACATTGCCTATTTTGGGGGAATTGCTTACAGCGAAGCTTTTATCATCCTGGATTTGCTATGTGGCTTTTTGTTTGGGCTCGTATGGCTGGGTTTTATTCAGTTCTACTTTCAGAATAGGTATAGTAAAGTAATCATGGGCTTTGCTGGCCTTTCCGCTCCTTTTACGCTCATTTTTTATGGTCATTTTGAGACCTATGCTCCCCTAATCTTACTTTATTGCATTTGGCTAAGCATCTTCATCAAACATATTTCGGAGCCTATAGACGCAAAACTCTGGGGTCTTTTTGCGCTTTTTGTTTTGAGTCTGAAACTTCATGCTGTCTCTTTATTGCTCTTACCAGCTATGCTGATCCTATTTTTGAACCACTATGTTAAAGGAAATAGGAAAATTGAAGCCCTGATCAATTGGAAAGGAATCTTTCAATACCTGCTGGCTCCAATATTTTTATTTGGGGCAATTCTATATTTTTTTGTTTTTCAAGACTATGCAGATTCACGTGATTTCAGTCAGGAGGTCCTGGAATTTGATCACTTATTTCTTCCCTTGCTTTCCCCTGACCCTCCCCTGGAGAACTACAATCTGCTCAGTTGGAATCATATTTTTGATTATTTCTCTGAGATTTTGCTTTGGTCTCCCATTTGCATGATGCTTTTGTTAATTATTGGCCTGGGACATGTACAACAGATTCCATGGGAGAAATTAGAAATCCGTGTTTTAGGACTTTCACTCATCTTATTTAGCTGTTTCTTTTTTATGATCAATCCCCTTTTGTCCATGCAATTGGATTGGGATTTATTTTCCCTTCCTGCACCCTTTTTCCTTTTCTTTTCTGCAGTAGTATTGAAACAAATAGAGAAACGAAGCCTCCCGTCCAAGCTGCTTAGCCCCGCTTTAGGCCTGGTCATCTTGTGTATACCAAATTTTCTGACACACAGCGATGAAGAAGCATTGTCTGATCGCTATATAAGCCTGGGAGTCAGGGTGTATCACAGCTATTATCAGCGAGCACAAACAATCATCTATTACGGCTTGAATATGAAATCTTATATTTCGACTGCAGAATACGAGAAACATAATAATGAAATCATAGAGCTGCTAAAGCCTTATGCAAGGGAGAGGGTTGATTTTGAATTCGCCCGTTTATACTCTTCTCAGGGCAAGTTCTTTTTGCGGGTTGTGAAAGATTATGAAAAGGCAATATTTTATCTAAAGAAAGGGGAAGCCTATTTCCCCAGAGAAAGAAACCTCGTCCTTTACCTCATGGAAACTCAATTTTTGCGAGGCGAGTATGATGAGGCTTTTGCTTATAGCCAAGAGCTTATGCGACAAGGATATCCTTCAGAAAAAAAATCATTGGCCATAGGTATACAATGTGCGCTGGAAGCTGAATTGTTTCAGGAAGCCGGGATTATTGCTGCACATTATGTAAACAATTGGAGTGATAATGCACCCATACAGGAAGTATTCTATACCCTCAACTCTGGCGCATCTCCAGATTCGCTGAAATATCTTTTTATCCGAAAAGAATAGCGCTTTATGGAAATCTCCTAGTCAGAGTCAGGACTAGTCAGCAGTGTGAAACAATTGGGCTAGTTTATCCTTTTCTTCTCCATTTTTCAATCCATCATAAAGCTCGGAAACGAGGCTATCCGAAGGCCAAAGTTCAAGATAGACCTGACTAAAATCTTCGGCATCCCGATACGCTTTGGCCATAATGGCAGTATGAATACTTAATCTGAAAGCTTTCTGATGACTAGGATATCTGACGCCCAACAAGAGCTTGCTATAGGAATGGGCTTTTTTATATTCTTTCCGCATAAAATGGGAAAGTAAGAGATGATACACATTTCGACTAAGGCTGGGCTTATACTGATAAGCTTGATTAAAAAAATCCAGAGCTTCTTCACTTGCCGGATCTTTCCTAAAATAATAAAGCCCAGCCTGGCAAAGGAGGTCGGCATATTCAATATCTTCCCCTTTGACAGCATAAGCCTCGAGCGCTCCTATGGTCTTTAGCAATTGATCTTGTCTAACAATTTCATCATCCAATAATTCCAAAGATGCATAAATGCTAGTAGTGGCACCTTTCCAATAGGTTTTGAAAATGTGATTCCCAACAGCTTCCATTCTCCCCGAAAGACTTTTATTATTTCCATGAACTACCCAAATACCCAGGCTTAAAACAGCAATTCCGAGCGATGGAGCCAAGATTCTGGAGATGATTTCGGCTTTTCTGATTTGGCCAATAAACAGCAAAGTTAAAACCTTTAGTGGAATGGCCGGAATAGCAAAAAGATCCCAATCTATGGGCATGGATAAAAGAGGATTTAAGAAAAAAAAACTTGCTGTATATAGCATAAGTACTAAACCGGTGTACCTTAGGGCAGCCAGCTCCCAATTCCATTCTCTTCGGCTAAAAACAAGCATCCAAAGCAAGCAAAAAACAGCTACGGGAGAGCATAAAAAAGGCAGATTGCCATAGTCCAGGATGTGGTTCCAACTGAAAAGATTGTATCGCCTAAACACTTCATCCTCCAAGGTATATAAGGGCAACAAAAGTGCATCTTCGAGCCCAACTTCCGAATAATTTCTGGGGCCATCATAGCTCTCCAAAACAATGAAGTACAGCAATAGCCCTAAACTAAACAGCGGTAGCATGATATGGGAAAATATCTTCTTCCAGGAAAGGAATTTATTATAAGCTCTTCCATAATATTCCCACAAACAAATACCTAGTGGCAGGAGCAACAAATATGAAGTAATATGGAATTTGATGCTAAGGAGGAGAAAGAAACAAAGACCAACTAAATGGCTCTGGCTATGAGTTTGAGTAAATCTTAGCAGACAATACAAGTAAGCCAGGATGCTTACATATACAGGAGCATAAAATTCATAATGACCTGCGAAGAAGAGCAAAAAGGGTGCACTTAGTCCCATACTATAGCCCAGGAGTCTGGCCTGGAAGCTGGGAACCCAAAAAGCCGTAAGCCGAAACCATAGAAATAAATAAGCCATTCCACAGGCATAATTTATTAGCAGCAAACTTTCTCCTACCGTCTGCCCGCAACAGGCAGCCAGCAGGCAAGCCAAATGGATGACCGAATCTCCTCCGACTTTGGGGTTCAAAAAATCTGTTTGAAGAAAGTTTTCGAGCAGGATCAGGGACCACTTATCAATATGTATGTCTAATTCCTGAACAATAAATCGAGCATCCCCATAGAGATCCTCATGCATAGGGAAGCTATAAAATAGCATACCTCCCATTAGTGCTACCGTCAAGGGAATCCATAGACTTGCAGCTTTAGGTGGTAGTTGAAATTCCAGCTTATTTCCTATGTTTATTTGTGGAAAAAGAGGGACAAAAATCAGTATTCCTGAAATACAGAAAGTTGGATATTTCAAGCCATCAGGAAGGAAACTCACTTGATGTAGCCCCCATAATTCTTCAGGGAACAAAAAGGCCAAGAAGTATAATAGCCAAAATACAAAGCCAAGCGCAAAAAGACTGGTTCTGATGTTTTTCATAGAAGCTTAGGCTATAAGGGAATAAAAATTACTACTAAAATTGCTTTGCTTGACTTATTTTTTTACCTGAAATAAGTGTCAGCCAGCTTGATTGCCAAATGCCCAATTTCTTTTCCCATTTTTCTACCAGCAATATCATCGGCCGGAGGATGTATACCTCCCCAAATTCGAGAAAGACAGGTTTCATAGGCTGCATCTTCATAGGTCGCCCATTGTAAAGTCAGGTCCTTACTGGGACCATCTTCAAACATCAGAAATTCTTTTTCTTTAGCCCTAAATTCTGCCAATCCCCCTGGGAAAAAAGGATTCCCTGTAATTTGAGTTAGCACTTCAGCTGCTGCCGTCGAAAAGGTAGAATGCCCTGATACATAGCCTGCAAAAGGTGGTGTTGCCAAAGAATATCGCTGATAAGGCCACCAGTTTTCAGCTAGTATCCATCCTACACCTGCTCTATCTTTCATCGAATCATGAATATATTCTGGGCCTCGCCAAGTGTACATCTTCAATTTACCCACATCTTCATTTTGACTTCCTGCCAATTCATCTCCTTTCTTGACCACTTCAATAAATCCTTCAATCAAGGGAAGCCCCTCAATATGATAGTTGGGAAGCTCAGGATCAGTACATTGCCCTCTATCTGCCATCATACGGATAGCTGAGATGGGTCTAACATAGTCATAATAGGCTTTTACTCCCCAGGCAGCAATAGCTGCATCATGCATAGCTCCCGCCAAAACGAAATAACTTTTTATATCCCAGACCAGAGGATCAAGCAAAGGGCCTTTCCCTTTCCACTTCTTTTCAAACTGGGGATGCCTGGATACATAATTTAGGGTTTTGAACCAGTGGCCGGGAGGCGTTACGGTATTAACTCCATCCACCCAAAATTCTGCAATTACCCGTGTATAATCTCCCCTCGGCACCCAATTATCTTCATAAGGTTTAGCCGTAATGGGATTACGCCTATGACCTTTTGCCCAAGTCCCTCCTTCAAATTGTTTGTAATAAGAGGGAAATTCATATATAGAAGCAGGTAATTCCTCAGAATTGCCTCTTATGCGTGGAGAGATATTCCATTTCACAGAGTCGGCAGGATCTAGGTGAGAAGACCAAAGAGCAACTAATAAAAACCCCCATTTATAAGCTTCTGAAGCAAGTTTATCCTGTCCATAGTCCAGCAAAGGAGGAGGACCAGGATCGAGGTAAAGATGAAAAGGAATTCCATCTCTAACTTTTTCTATTCTTTCATTCAGCCTTAAAGCAAAGGGCTGAACCTCTCCCCAGCCAGGACTCAGAAAATCTCCCTGATTCACTACTGGAACCAGGTTGTAATCATGGAGGTCAGCATCAAGGCCTCTTACGTCTACGTACTTGCTGACATCTAATGGCTGCCAACGATTGGGGAACCGAAGTCCGGGATTGCCAGGCAAATGAGGCTGCATGGGAGAATTCACAGGTACATAATTCCCATAATCATACTGATCCTCCTCATTTGAGCCATCCTGCTGCCCGTAATCAAGAATGGAAGTGGCGATGTAATTGCCCAAAGCAGCAATAGATCCATCTTGATAGTTAGTACTCCGGTAGTTTTGATCTAGCCCTAGTTTCTCTGCAGTAGCCAGGATTATGTCAATTGTGCGCCCTTTAGTGGAATATAGATTGAAGCGTTCGTATAAAAGTCGATAAGCTGCATAACTGAGGCAAATATTTACAGCGCTATCTCTATTTATTTTTTTGGGTAAAACCCCTGGATCAAAAGTACAGTTAAAACCATGTAAATTTTTCCCGAGTATATAAGTTTCTGCCTTATCGTCAAATACTGCCCAGGCATCATACATGGCTATGCTGAGGTGAAAAAGATTTCGGGCATGGATAGTAGGTCTACCTTCCTCCAGGCAAATTGCCTGCAAGGCCGTTTCCATCCAGAGATTTGCGATACTTTGGGTTTGGCAAAATAAGGGCTTGATATAAAAAAGGACTACCCCTAGAATCAAGGATTTACGGATTAGGAGAAGCTGTCCTTTGAGACAAAATTTCATGGGCTAATCTTAAGGCTATGCAGGCTACTGTTTCCAAAAAGAAAAAACTTTTGGGTACTAAGGAGGAAGCCATCGATTACAAGCTAAGGAAGAGGTAAATGGAGACTGAATAGACAATTTTGCTTCTATTTCCTCAAAAAAAAAGAGCATTATACTAAAAATATAATGCTCTTTCGATAAGAATTCTGAGCTCTACTGCTTTACGAATTCCTGACTAATAGAGAAATTACTTCCTGTAAGCAGCAGGGAATAGTAGCCCTCACCCAGACTTTGTAAGGGCAATACCAGACCTTCCAGAGCCTCTTCTTTAGTAAATTCCTGACTATAAACTTTTTTACCTATCCTATCAAAAATCTCTATCCTGACTTTTGCTAGGATTTCCTTCACTTGTAGATCTATATGCAAATTATCCTCCAGCAAAGGATTGGGATAAAGCAAGAGATTTCTCTCATTTTCTCCACGGAACCTTACACTTAGTTGACTGGAATAAGAATAGGCTCCATCCTGATCCATTTGTTTGAGCCGATAGGTATAGATATTACCTGGTCGTACATCCGGATCGAGTATCAGGTATGAGTGCCCCCTTTCTGTATCTCCTTTGCTTGCTACCCAATCAATATTTACAAAACTTTGATATTCTTGTTTATATCGCTGAATTTCAAAACCCATATTGTTTTGCTCCATGGCAGTTTCCCAGCTCAATTCTATTCCATTTTTTCTTGCCTTTCCACTAAAAGAAAGATATTCCACAGGAAAAAGACCTTCATCCGCCTCAAATACATCAAAACTTTTAGAAACTACAGCAAAATCGCTTCCATCTTTGCTAGAGCTGGATGCGTTCAGCCCATCTTGCCACACAGCAACCAGATCTTTGCTATTTTGACTTTGAGCAAATTTCAGACTGATTTGGTTGCCATTCTGTACACTACTTATTTTCGTTTCTGTTCCAGATTCATCTGCTTTTAATTCTCGGACATACACCTCAGGCATTGCATAATTTCCATCAAAGCTTATCCAGGAAGCCCTAAAACTTCCGTCTATTGTTGCTGAAATGAAGGGTTCCACTTGTGAACCTGCGGTAGTTTGTGAGACCTGAAACTCACTCCCTTCAGAGCTACCATCTGCCAGAAATTTTTGGCCATATATACCTTCAGCATCTCCATCCTGCCCATAACTAGACCACACAACTACAAAATTCCCATCGCTATCTGTAGCGACAGCTGGATCTTGTTGATTATTGGAAGTTGTAGTATTCACCTGGAAGGGATCTTTAATGACGACTGGAGTAGTACTGTTATCAAACATACTTGCAGAAATAGCAAGCTGAGAGCCATCTATGTTGCTTTCTTGCCAAACAATGGTAAAATTTCCCGCAGTATCTATAGCGACATCTGGATTGCCGATGAAATCACTTGAAGCTGTATCAACGTCTAAAGGGGAATGCAATGCACCAGAAACAAAATCATATTTCCTTGCTTTTATCTGAAAGCTAGAGCCATCTGCAGCAGTCTCTACCCAGGATACTACGTATTCTCCTACAGGATTCATGGCAAGACTTGGGAATTTCTGGTGATTTGTAGTGTTAGAATTTACCCGAAATTCTGAGCCATAGGCAGTACCATTCGCTTCATATCTTTGGGCATATATACCCCAGCCACTTCCATCCAGAGCTTCATCCATCCATACAATAACAGATCGCCCCGTCTGATCCATGCCTACATCCGGAAATCTTTGGTCATTAGCTGTAGTTGTATTGATTTGAAATTCGGAACCGGAACTAACTTCCCCTGCCAGATATCGTTGTCCATAAATTCCAAAACCAGAACCGTCTATACCATTTGATTCCCACACGATTAAATAATTCCCCGCAGAATCCATTGCAATAGCCGGGTTCTCCTGGGCAGCTGCTACCGTAGTATTCACAATAAATTCAGAGCCATTGGCTGTTATTTGGCCAAAAACAAAAAGGGGATTATATAAAAAAGCCAGGAAAAATAGTGAATAAAAAGTTCTTGCCATGCTGATGTTAAAGGTATTGCTTATCTACTCGATTGGGAGATAGATTACGACAATTCAATTTATTCACAATTCCGTAATAAACACAAATCTAAATTTATCAGAACTTTACATGAAAATCAGATGCTATACTGGAAATATTTTAGGTTCAGATAAAAGCAAGTAATCGCTGCCCCTTTTTGAAAAGGCAGCGACTATTCCTTAGAGGGATTAGCATAGAGCTAATCTAACTTATTGATCAATTGAAGCAGTAAGATTGACACAATCTTGTTGACTTTCCACCTCCTTAAGCCTGCTACTTAGCTGCCCCAATAATTGATTATGTTCTTTTATGATCTCTTCATAGGCTTGTAATTGCGCTTTTTGTTCTAGTAGAATCTTCTTGTAGCCCTCTGTTTGTTTTTGTTGCTCACTCAATAATTTCTGATAAACATTTGCTTGTTGAGATTGCTGATTCAACAAGTCACTTTGTTCACAAATTCTGTTCTCCTTCTCATTCAACCTATCGTTTAATTCCTGAACAGCCTTGACCAGTGGAACAACAAACTCGGCATAACGGAGACCATATAGCTCTGTAGCCGGATCATTTGGAATTTTCACTCCGCTAAAATCATAGCCTAATGATTTAGCACTGGCTTCTACTTCCTGTGCAATAAAACCGGAGTATCTGTTAGTTTTATTTTTGTCTAGGCCTGGAGGCACTTTTCCTTGGCTAATTCTATAGGCCTCTTCAGAATCTATTTGATAGGTTACTGGACGGAGTTGTTCAATAAAATCCAGACCCGGGACATTTTCTTTGATTTCCTTCTTTGCCCTACCATCAGAAGTAGCCGTCCAGTTCACAACTCCTCCTATAGAAACGGTGGATGCATTTCCCAAATAGACTTCATTGTTTGCACTTAAGTTTACTCCATAGCCAATAGCAACGGAGTTTGACCCGGAGACCGTATTTCCTGAGCCTATAGATATAGCATAAGAACCCGAATTACTACAATCAGCACCTAGGGTAACCGCTTGGTTTCCTGCACCTTTTGCATAAGGACCCACAACCACTCCCGAATCTCCATTTACCTTAGCATAAGCACCTATACTTACTCCATAATCTGAATCCAGGGTATCATAATGCCCAATTCCTATTCCGTAATTGTCGCCAGCCAATACCCGCGCCAAAGCACCAATGGAAACTGATCCCGTCCCCTGGTTGTCATTATCATAGCCCATAGCGATCCCATATTGTCCTGTTGCACGGGTATGGTAGCCAAAAAGGCAAACGGAATTGTTGTTCACATCCGCATAGGATCCGACAAAGGTAGTATACTCACGGTTGGTGCTGTTGAAATCTGCAAAGGCACCCAAGCCTGCATTATATTCTCCTATTCTATTTGAATAGCCTGCATAGTAGCCTACATAGGTGTTTGCATCTGCATCCCCTGTTGTATTGGTACGGTTGTTATCCCATCCGGCTCGGGCACCGATAAACGTATTAAAGTCAGCATACTCAGTAGCGGCTCCTGCAGCCTGCCCGATGAAAGTATTAAAATATCCAACACCAACATCTGTACCGGCAGAGTCCCCCAGGGCTGTATTTTTGAAACCTGAGGTAACATCATATAAGGCCTCCTTGCCAACAGCAGTATTTCTATAACCTGTGGTATTGCTTCGACCAGCAGTAGCCCCTATGAAGGTATTATCGTCAGCAGTGGTATTATTGTAACCGGCATCTTCTCCAATAAAAGTGTTATCATCCCCAATCGTGTTGTTGTATCCTGCTTGCTCACCAATAAACGTATTATCAAACCCTGAGGTATTATTATATCCTGCTTCTGCACCAATGAAAGTATTATCAGTTGCCGTGTTTAACCTTCCGGCTCTTACACCAATAAAGGTATTATCTGTTCCTGTTGTATTTGATCGTCCGGCACTCGTACCGATAAAGGTGTTATCAGAAGCACTTGTATTCTTAAAACCTGCCCGAGTACCGACAAAAACATTATGAGAACCTGATGTGTTTGCCGTACCTGCACTGTCTCCAATCATTACCAAAGAATCACCCGTAGTAATACTTGTGCCTGCACCTGTGCCCAGGGCTTGGTTCATGGTTTGAGCAGAAAGTAGCCCGCCAAAGAATAAAAATATAGAGAAGAAAAAGGTTTTTCGGGTGAATTGATTGATTACGAGGTACATTCTCATAAGTTGGGATGGCTTGGGAACAATAGAGAAACTTCCCATGGAGGGGAGTTCTTCAAAATTCTTTATCTAATGAATATTATTCAAACAAAAACATATAGATATGTAACATAAACCCAAAGCCTTGATTGAAGGTAGGATATTGGCGTAAGAATTAGGGAGAAAAGCGTATGTTTTTTATGTATTGAGTATTTAACATTTATTTACCTAGAATTTATATCCTTAAGTAACGTCTATGATTGAATCTTCAGAAAGATTCTATGCTAGCCTGAAGCAGAGTTTTTCGTCCTTAATACTTGTATTGCTCTTCTCCTTATTTATTCTCTTGCCGAGTCTGGATAATGAATGGGTAAATTGGGATGATCAAGAATACGTTTTGGAAAATGTTCTCATACACAATCTTTCTTTTGAACACATCTCGGATTTATTTAAAAGCTCAGAAGTTCAAGGCAATTATCACCCAATTACTCTGCTATCGCTTGCTTTGGACTATAGGGTTTCAGGAAAGGAAGCTCTTTTCTATCATTTTCATAATCTCCTATTGCATCTTTTGAATACAGCCCTTGTCTATATTTTTATATTTAGGCTTAGCCAAAAGAATAGGATTGCTACGATTAGTTCTCTCCTCTTTGCCATCCATCCTATGCATATAGAATCTATAGCCTGGATTTCAGCAAGGAAGGACGTCTTATACAGTTTTTATTTTTTATTAAGCCTGATTATCTACCTCAAATACCTTAGTCTCAAAGACAGAAAAGCCCTTTGGTATATTTTGACCCTAGTAAGCTTCTCTCTCTCCATACTGGCCAAGGCAATGGCAGTAATTTTACCCTTAATCCTGCTACTGATAGATTATCTGGCGGGAAGAAAGGATCTGAAAAAAATGCTAATAGAGAAGCTTCCATTTTTTATCCTTAGTGGAATATTTGGATACCTGGCCATACTGGCCCAGGAGGAAGCTGGGGCAGTGGCAAATCCTGGCTCTATTTCATTTATCAATTCCATTTCAACAGCGGCTTATTCCCTTTTGATGTATGCTGGGAAAGCACTAATACCTTTGCATCTTTCTGCCTTTCATCCCTATCCTGTAGAATTGGGTACCAGTTTACCCTTTTTCTACTACCTGACAACTCCCTTTTTGCTGCTCATACTATTTTTCTTTAGAAAAGCGCTCATACAAAACAAAATGTTAGGATTTGGGATAGGTTTTTTTGTCATATCCCTGATTCCCGTATTGCAATTTTTACCGGTAGGAAATGCTATGCACGCAGAAAGATACACCTACATAGCCTATATAGGTTTGTTTTTATGTATGGCGGAAAGGATAGATAGCTACCTATTTAGCAAAAAAGAAATTGCAAATTACAAACATATATACTTTGCAATTATTGGGGTAATTCTGCTGATCTTTGGTATTTCCAGCAGGAATAGAATAGAGGTATGGGAAAACGGAGAGAAGCTCTGGTCAGATGTTATTAAAAAGTACCCTGATGACTATTTTGCTTACGGGTGTAGGGCTAATTATTGGATAGATCAGGGCAAATATGAGCAAGCCCTCCAAGACCTGGATGCTTGTTTGAGTAAAAATCCAAATTTTGCTGAGGCTTATGTCAACCGGGGACTTCTATATGCTTCGATAGAACACTACGAAGAGGCCCTGAAAGACTATGACATGGCGATCAAACTTGATCCAAACAATTATCTCCCTTATTTAAATAGAGGATCTTTGCTTCGTCTATTGAAACAGCCACAATTTGCCATTGATGATCTGAGCTATGCGATTTCTCTACATCCCAATCTCTCCCAGGCATTTCACAATAGGGGGATAGCCTACAAACAAACGAGGAGATATGACTTGGCACTAAAGGACTTCGAACAGGCATCGAACCTAGATAGCAAAAATCCTTTCATTTGGTATAGCCGGGGGATTTTGCTCTATGAACAGCAGGAATTTCATCTAGCAGAAAGAGATTTTATACAAGTTCTTAGGTTAAAACCTGACTATTCAGAGGCTTATTTTTATCTGGGTAAATGCCAGTATGCTCAGGGAAGCATTGCACTTGCCAAACAAAATATAGATCAGGCGAGAAAATTAAATTTCCCAGTAGAAGAGGCCTTGATAAATGAACTTACGGATAAAATTCCAAGAGTGGATAGGTAAATAAATGGACTTAGGGTTTTAGAAGAATGATTCCTTCTTTAAAAGCTTCATTCCAGACACAATCTTACAACAGAGCTAAAATCCTATTAAACAAATAACTGATTTACAACACTTTACCCCAGCCATTCCTAGTCCAGCAGTTCCCACTTGGAATTTTCAATATATCATAAAATGCAAAATATAGTATATTTCAAATTGTGTACATATCCAAAACTACTGTTTTGAATAAATTTTGGGCACATTATGGACACAAGGAATTCCGATAATACACTCCCCGGCAATAGTCGGGGATTTTTTATGCAGCCTTATTAATTTGTGTTAACAACATTCCTCCTGAACTTTTCGCTGCCTGGATTTGGACTTTATCAGCCCAATAAGATTTAATAACCTCATTCAATAGATCCTGGGGAACGAGGATCGTATATAATCGCATGTTTTCTAAATTCTGAACAGTAATTTCACTTGATTGAGCATTTGCGTCGATAATGATTCCAATCAACTGAATCGTATCATGCTTTAAGTGAGATTCCTTTTTTGCTTTAGCTGCTGCCAACTGTTCCTTTAGATCTTCTAGTTCATGCATAACTGATTTTGGCACTCCCATGGAAAGTCCCAACTCAATTAGTCTTTCAGCTTCTCTGAAATCCCCACAATTCAAGGCCAAGGATGCTGCACTTCTGATGAGAATATATTTAGGCAGTAAATCTTCTAAATCCTCTTGGACGGAATCAAAGGCCTCTTTCTCCAATGCAAAAGCTTTTTGAAAAAATTTAACCGATGCCTCCTCATTTCCCTCCATTTTGGCAAGTAAAGCCTCGTCCGCAAATTCCATCGCTTTATTATGTAGTACGGTTACAACATTCATTGCCGAAAGATTTTTGATTTAGGTGTCTTAAATTCTACAACGATGATTAAGACGGGAAGGTTTAGATCATCTGATTTCTTTACTTGTTGCTTTTTTAGTTCAATCCTTGCATCAATTGTATTGCTTTTCGACTCCCTCCATATTCCCGATACTTCTAATCTAGCTTTTCTTTGTTCAAAAGGCAATCTGTTTTCATCATACTCCCCTACTCCTAGCCAGTAATCAAATCCCGTTCCTTTGAAGGATCTTTCAATGACAGTATAGTTTGTCAAAGATTGTAAGATCAAAATGGCTACGGCTATTGCCCCAAATTCTGTTGCTTCCTGGCTATCTGCCCATGCACGTATGATTTGATTATTCACTTGTTCTGGCCACAATACTTTTACCTTCTCTTCGAAAGCTCCAGATAATTCTAACAGCACACCACTTGCATGCCCTTGGGCCTCCAAACAGTACGCACCACCCTCTGCCAAATAGGCTCCCACACTTTTTGAAATGGCTGGAAAGCCTTCCTTCAATGTTTCGAGCTTGAGTTCTCTCATCTTTTATTAGTCAATACCCTAAGTCTACCTGTTTGCAAATAGCTTCATTTAAGGACTTACAATATTAACTTCGGAATGACTGATTATCCAAATCATATCAAAAACTCCTGATTACAAGCCTCAAACCGGACACAATCCAGTAACAGAGCAAATCTTCCATTAAACAAAGAACTGATTTACAAAAAGTTACCCCACCCGTTCATGGGACAGTAGTTCCCATACCTATGACTTTTAGCCGTATCAAGCCGATACGGCTATTTGTTTTTTTAGGATATAGTGTCTTATAAGCTAAGCTAGCTTCATCTGAGACTCAATATGGACACAATTGAGTTCCAAATTTTATCTTAACATTAATTATTGAGGATTTTTGGTGATGCTTTTTGACGGGCGAAAAATTAGACAATAACAAATTTTATGGGCTGATTAGGGGAATACCATTATCCCCGATTTTGGTAACTATCATAAACCTCATAAACGGCTATTTCATATTCTTCTATCGCATATAAGATAATAGCTTGAGGAAATTTACTTACTCCGCGTCGAATCCGATCTTCCGCTTTGCCCTCATATTGCCACCGTTTAGGGTTTTCTCTAATTTCCTCCAAACAATCCCATAATACTTCCAAAAAGTCAGAGCCTTTGCCTTTTCTCTTGCCTTCATGGTAGTCAAAAATAGATTCTATTTGCCGAAGTGCTTTATCGGAAAGCTCAAGCTTGTTTCCTTGCATTTAGCTTTTCTTTAACTTCTTCAAAAGACCAGGTTTTCATTTCACCTGACAATACTTTCGCTCGAGTCTCCAAGGCATTTTTAAACATTTGCCTTTCATATTCAGGATCAAATGCCAAAGATTCGCCTCTTTCAATCAAGGCAGTAGAAATATCCTTAATTAATAAGATGCACTCCTCTTTGCTAAGCTTAGATGCTAATTCAAGTATTTGAAGATAGTTCGCACTCATAACCAAATATACGAAAATCAAGGGACTTAGATTTGATATATCAATGAGAACTAGTTTTTCGAAGCATTTATTAGCCAAAGTCGGCCAGCAGTTCAAATCCTTTCACATCAATCTTTTTGATTTGCACAAATATTCACCAGGATTATGGGAGTAAACAGCTTCAAACCGGACACAATTAAGGAACAAAGCTAATCTCCCATAAAACAAAGAACTGATCATCAAAACCTTACCCCAGCCGTTCCTGGGAGAATAGTTTCCACACCTATGACCTTTAGCCGTATCCATTTGATACGGCTATTTGTTTTTTGGGACTTTAGTCTATTAAGTAAAAAGCAACTTCATACTGGACTCAATCCAGACACAAAGAAGCCTCTGCTAGCTCTTTTAAAAGCCTTTCTTATTTGGGGCTAATTTTATCCTAAAAAAGTACTAAGAAAAGAGGGTTACTTTATACCAACTGATAAAGTTTGATATTAGGAATGAACCTAAAGTCCTTCAGATTATAGGTGAATAACTCTATCTCGTGAATGACTGCTGTTGAGCCTATAATTGCATCAGGAATACTAAGGCCATGACTTAAACTGAATCCTTCAATCAATCCTTGGGCATGTTTTGAAATATTTTCGTTTACCTCAACACTATCGAAATATTTTATCCGACTCTTCATTCTAGCCAATTCTTCTTTATTTCCCATCCCCTGATAGAGCTCCATGATAGTTATCGAAGACAAGACAATATTTTCGAAACCTATGCTTTCAAGTTGAGCTAAAGTCTCAGAATTACCATTAAATGCGTGAATGAGAATATTCGTATCACATAGTACCATTACACATCCCAATTTCTCTTCCAGGCCTTTGTACGAATTTCTTCTATATCTCTAGGTTTATCTTTCCACATCCCAAAAAGAGCATGTGGATCTATAGATTTATCCCCTTTAGAAACCAAGGTATCCTTCCCTTCAGTGTTTACAATGTTAAAATCGGAGATATCCAGTGATTTTAACATGGCTACTATCCTCTGAATGTCATTCCAACTAGATGTCTCTATGGTAATTCTCATCTATTTTTTCTTTTAATCTGTAATAAAGGTACGAAAAAGGCGCCAGTCAGTTAGAATATAAATCATTAAGGCATTATATAGGCCAGTATTATACCAGTCGATTCTAAGGATTTTACCTAAGAACTGCCATAAATTCATCTTAAACTGGACACAATCTAGCAACAGAGCCAGTTTCCCATAAAACAAAGAACTGATTTTCAAACCTTTACTCCAGCCGTTCCTGAGAAAGAACTCCCACGAACGTATGAAAATCCTCACCTTACAGGTGGGAATTTTTTTGTTTGAGACAAATATACGAAAATTATTTTGCGTTCAAAATACGCTTAAAAAATATCATACCTCCTCCCCCTCTAGAAACAGCATTCACTGCTATAATCACAATAAAGCATTAACCCACTACCTATCGAATCTTTACACCAGCTGTTTATCAGACAGCATGCCCCTTCTTTTTGAAATCTTGACATATGCTGAAGAGATTTTGCAGCGTGAATATTAAGCTTAATATATCCACCAGAAAAAATAAGAAGAAGGATGGGCTTCTTACTAATTATTTTACCTCACTTCCAACTGATTGCATACTCTGGGATTCAAATAGGTCCGGAAAGCCTTCCCCTTGATTTGAATTAACCTTCTCTCAGCATACACTTAACAAGATTATAATAAAAGCATCCGTAGAAATTCCTACTAGCTTAACAGTAAATCCCGACCTTTTATAAATAGAAAAAAGTGCAGGGAACATCCGGCAAGATAATTTCCCATGCACTCCATTTTAAGCATTTAAAATTCATTGAATCTAAAAACTTTACCATAAAGAGACAAGGCATTAATCATCTAAAATTGAGTCAGTTATTTATAGTCAGAATGAGAATACGACAAGCCTTTGCTTAACAAAAAACTTTCTAAAGCCTGATTGAGCGTTTCTTGTAAATTCTTTCCGAATATTTTACTGTTTCAAGGGTATGTAACCTAATTGTTAAGTATCGTTCCTTAGTTTGATTCTCATTTCGCACTGTTTACTTTTAAAGGTATTTGAGTAAAATGGAGGATATCAAATTACATAGTGATATTGATCTAATAGCATTAATTAAAGATCATGATGCGAGGGGGTTAGACGAACTCTTTCGGCGCTATGCACACAGCCTTTTCGACTTTGGAATAAAGTTTTTAATGGATGCTGAAATTGCTAAGGAACTGGTTTCTGATGTTTTCCTGCAGATTTGGCTTAAGAGAGATGAATTGCGGATAAAGTCCAATGTGAAAGCCTATCTTTTTACCTCGCTAAAAAATCGCTGCTTAAATTACCTCAGTCGCAACAAGAAATTTTTCGAAACTTTTGACGGCCAGCATGAAAGCACTCATCCCCATACTGAAGATGCAGATTTGTCTATTCGAAAGGATGAAGCAAGTAGTCTTGCGGATAAAATCCTCAAAGATTTACCTCAAAAAAGAGAATTAGTTTTCAGAATGCATCGACTTCAGGGATTCAGCTACAAGGAAATAGCCGAGATTTTAGGTATTTCTGAAAATACAGTTCACAACCATATGGTTGCTGCAATAAAACAACTGGCCAAATCTTATCCCAAGTGGAAGAATTTATTAATCAGCCTCGCCATCCACATGATAGCACTATCCTCATTCTGAAATAACGAATTATTTATTCAGGCAACTAGTCGTTGAGAAGGCAAATCTGTGTCTTATAGTTAGAAGATTACAAAAATGGACTTACAGCAAGAACGGTTCTGGGATTTAACAACCAAAATTTTGGCAAAGGAAGCTTCAGATTCTGAAAAAGAAGAGCTGAACAAATACCTGACCGAACCAAAATTTCAAGAACTTTTTAAATGGATGGAAGAAAGGTGGGAGAAATACCCTGGAACACTTGCAGGTCCTTATAATACAGAAGAGGAGTTAAATCGTCTTCACTTAAGAATGAATAAAGAAAGTATTCATCCCTTAAGTCAAAAGCCTTCTAAAATCCTTTCATTGCAGCGCTCACAATTACTTGTAGCTGCAATCATTTTAGTTCTTCTTTCTATAGCCGGAGTTTTTTGGGTCAATCAATCAAATTCGACATCCCAACAAAAAATTACTGAAACTCATTTGACTGTGTACAGAGTGGGAAAGGGCCAGGCTCCTGAAAAATTTAGCCTGCCTGATGGTTCTACAATTTGGCTGAATGCAGATAGTAAACTTGAAGTTTTAAACGAATTTCGAGATTCAGTCAGATTGGTTCGCCTGGAAGGAGAGGCATTTTTCGAAGTAAAAAGAGATACAAGCAAAGCTTTTATTGTACAAACCAACTCAATTCGCACTAAGGTTTTAGGGACCTCATTTAATATATCGGCCTACCAAAATGAACCTTATGTCGTCGCAGTTGAAGAGGGAAAGGTAGAAGTCTCAAGTGAGCGATCTAAGCAGGTAATACTCACTCAGAACCAGCAGATTTTCATCTCAGAACAAGAAGGGATTTGGCAAGAAAGTATTACTCAAACTGAGGAAATAAGTAGTTGGAGGAAAGGAGTGATTTGGTGTAACAACTCCCCACTGGAAACCCTAATGCCCAAGCTTGAGCGTAGATTCGGAATTGAATTTCAGTTTAAAGATAAGCGAACTCAAAAATGTGTTATAGGGGGAAAACTTGATGTAGATGAATTAAACAGTCTGTTATATGGCCTAAAGCAATTGTATAACATCGAATTTGAATACAATGAAAAAGATCATATAGTTTATTTATACGGTGGTTTATGTGGCTGATTCAGCTTTATTCTTATACATTATGATTTATAACTCAGTGTATTTATATGAACATCTGCCTGTATACTATTTGCCTTGTGTGTAGATCGAGATTAACATTGTTTGATTTTTATTAATAAGCTCAGCTTTTAATTAACTCAACCAAAATCAATTAATTATGCGCTTTAGTTGGATGCTGGTTTTAAGCTTTTTCTGCTTAATTCTTGCTATGGCTGAACCTGCAAGTGGTCAATCCTGGGATTGGGTTTTCGTTGATGTTTCCATGAAAAATGCAGGACTGGAAGATATCTTTCAGGAGCTTGAATCACAGACAGATTTCGTTTTTATGTATGGGGAAGAAGTTTCAAAGCTTACTCAAACTTTCAGCCTAACACATAATAGATCTAGCTTAAAAACAGTGCTGGAAGATCTGGCAGACCAGGTAGGCATGCAACTAAGCCTCACCGATCACACAATCATTGTTAAACTTAATCCCAGACAAAAAACGCTTTTTCGAAAAACACCTGCCCCCATTCGGGTAATAAGTGGTACCGTAACCGATGCTAGCACAGGTAAAGCCTTAATAGGTGCAACAGTGCGAGTTAAAGGGAGAAATATTGGTACCCTAACAGACGAGAATGGGAATTACCGACTCAAAATCCCCGAAGAAGTAGAATTTCTTCTTTTTTCCTATGTACGTTATGTCGATGTTGAGGAATCGATCAAAAGACGAAATCGTCTGGATGTGTCCCTAAGTATCTCTTATTCAGAGCTCGAAGAAGTCCTGGTAATTGGATATGGAGAACAGGCTCGCAAGAAAGTGAATGGGGCTATTTCCAAAACGAGCGGAGAAGACTTAACTCAATATTCAGGATCTAATTTTGAACAAAAAATTCTGGGAAGATTATCTGGAATTCAAATCAATGAAACCAATGGTCAACCTGGATCAGATGCTCAAATAAATATTCGAGGAGTAGGAACCCTCACAGCAGGTTCTAATCCTCTGATAGTAGTAGATGGCGTGCCTCTTGCCGAAGGTAGTGCTTTGAGTTCGATCAATCCCAATGATATAGAAAGCGTAGATGTCTTAAAGGACGCTGCTTCAGCAGCCATTTACGGTTCAAGAGCTGGAAATGGGGTCATTCTAATTACAACCAAATCTGGCAAAGCTGGAAAGATGAAAGTCACCGTAGATTTATATACTGGCATTCAATCACGTGCAGATAAAGTAGAACTGGCAGATGCCTATTCGGCAGCCATATTTTTCACCGAAGCCAGGGATTGGGGCTATGTCTCTAAAGATCCTCAAAACCGTAGCATTGAGGATGACAATGCAACAAGAATTTCTAAAGGAGCCAACAAACGAGAACTTAGACTGGAATACCTTGAACCTTATCTGGCAAATCAAGAAGGCTTAACCAATACAAACTGGTTGGACGAGGTTTTCAGAAACGCAACTATGAGTAATATCAATGTTGCAATATCCGGTGGGTCTGAATCAAGTGACTATAAGGTTTCAACAGATTATTTTGAACAAGAAGGTTTATCCATCGGCACAGCCTTTCAGAGATTCGGAGCTTCCATAAAATTCAATTCGCTTTTATCTGAGAAAGTCAAGTTTGGGATTAGCTTAAATCCTTCCTACTCCAAACAAAATTATCGTAATCTGGGGGATTGGAAAGGGGATCCTATTGCTGCAAGTATGACTTATTACCCATTTTTTGATGCCTACAATCCAGATGGCACAATCGCACTGAGTCAAGGCCAAATTCTCAATACTCCTGCAGATGGGTCTCTGCAAGAAAATCCCCTAGCCTATGCAAACTTCAAAAATGATAGATTCAGGTTCAGGACTTTTGGCAATACAAACCTTTCCATTTACCTCACCAAAAACCTCAAGCTAAAGACACTTTTGGGAGGGGATTTTAGAAATTTTTTTTTCGATTTTTATAAGCCTTCCTTTTTGGGAGAATATCGCGCCATTGCTCCTGTTCCCGCAAAGGCCAATGAAACAAACGGCAGAAATATTAGCTATATCTCTGAGAATACCCTTTCATATAATCAGACCTTTGGAGATCATGAGATTGATGTACTTGCAGGATATACCTACCAAGCAGAGGAAGGAAATAGCTCAACCATAATAGGTACAAATATTTTAGATGATAATCTGGATAATGTCGCCGGCGCCAGTAATTTCACCGTGGAAACCTTTAGGTATAAATGGGTACAGATTTCCTATTTGGGCCGCATCCAGTATTTCCTCAAAAACAGATATCAACTTTCTGCCGCTGTCCGTAGGGATGGTTCTTCCAGATTCGGAGAAGAGTCAAAATGGGGGGTCTTTCCTTCAATATCTGCTGGCTGGATTTTGAGTAATGAGCCGTTCTTTCCCAAATCAAGGCAGATTTCCTATACAAAATTTCGTATCAGCTGGGGAGAAACTGGTAATAATCAGATTGGTCCTTACAGTTCACAGGCATTACTCACTCCCTCAAATTATGTCTTTGGAAATAATTTAGGAGCTGGCTTCCTTACTCAAACCTCCCCCAATGATGCCTTATCCTGGGAAACCAATAGATCTTTAAATATCGGAGCTGATATTGGCTTTGGACAAAAGACAAATTTGGGACTTAACTACTACCATTCTATTACTTCTGACTTATTGTTAAGCGTACCTGTTCCTCAACAATCCGGCTACAGCAGCTCTTTACAAAATATTGGCAAAGTAAAAAATACAGGATTTGAACTGGAATTTTCTGCAAACAAAATTGATATAGGTCCCCTTTCCTGGTCATTAAATGCCAACCTTACAACAAACCGAAATAAAGTGCTTGCACTGGCGGAAGGGCAAGAAGAAATCAGATGGGGAGTGGATGGGGCCTGGAGAACAAAAATAGGGGGACCAATTGCTGAGATTACTGCTTTTAATATCATCGGTATTTATAAAAGTCAGGATGAAATAGATGGGAGTCCTCATCTTCAAGGCACACTGACGGGCGATTACATAGTTCAGGATGTAAATGATGATGGCATCATTGATGATAAGGACAAAATAGGATTAGGAACCTTTGCACCTGAACTGACATTTGGATTCGGCAGTACCTTTAAGCTCTATAATTTCGATCTGTCCTTCTTCATAAATGGGGTAAATGGAAGACTTGCCTACTTCTATGATGAGGCTGTGATAACTGGGGTTGGTGAAGGTTTTGGAACTCCTAGCAAATACTATATGGAAAACCGATACCATCCTGACAATAATCCGGATGGATTTTTAGGCCAGCCCAATCTCGGTAATTTTTCTGCAGCAAGACGAAACACTCGGGTATCCAGTATTTACATGCAAGATGCGGACTATATACGATTGCGATTTTTACAAATCGGATATACCCTACCTACTTCCTGGAGCCAAAAAGTTGCTGTATCAAAACTTAGGTTTTACCTCAGTGCTAATAACCTGATCATTATAACAGATTACAGGGGGTATAATCCCGATTCTTCTGAATACCGAAACGATAGCGATGTGCTTAGAGCAGGCTATGCTCAGGACAATTATCCAGTTAGCAGATCAGTTCTGGCAGGCCTAAACCTTAGTTTTTAATTCAAAAGATCATTTAATTATGAAAAATATATGCCTTCTATTTTTAGTGATTGTGGGATTATGGGCTTGTGAAAATGATCTTTTTATTGACCCGATTACGGAAAAGTCAGTAAGCAATTTTTTTGAGAGCGAAATCGAAATAGAGGAAGCCATTAATGGGGTGTACTCTACTCTACAGTTTAGAGGTTTGTACAATTTATATATTCCGGCAATCGGAGAAATCCCATCAGACAACACCTTTGATGAAGTGCCTGCCAATGATGGCGGACGCTACGGACAATTAGATGAATTTACGACCATTACCTCCAATGATATTATTACAGATATCTGGAAAGATTCCTATATCGGAATTCAACAGACAAATGTGGTACTGAATAGAATTGAAGCCATACCATTTCAAGAAGAAAACATTAGGAATGCCCGGATAGGAGAATTAAAGTTTATTCGTGCTCTGTTGTATTTCAACCTGGTCCGAATTTATGGAGATGTACCGCTAGTTATAGAGGAAACCACAGATCCAACTATCTATTTCGGACAGGGTAGAACGCCATTGATTGAGGTTTATTCACAAATACAAAAAGATCTAACAGAATCAATCCCCCTATTACCTCTAGAGGCAGACGATCCCGGAAGAGTTATAAAAACGGCTGCTGAAGGATTATTGGCTAAAGTAAAATTGACCCTTGCAGATTATGAAGGAGCAAAAAGTTTACTGGAAAGTGTTATCAATTCTGGTAGGCATGAATTAATGGAAAATCCGGGAGCTGTATTCGAACTGGAGAATGAATTGAATAAAGAGATCATATTTGCTGTTCAATTTGCTTCCGGTTTAAATGGTAATACGGAAGGAAGTCAGGCATTTGTTCAATTTTCTCCCTCCGGAACTGTTAACGGGGCTAAAGGACACAATCTTCCAACCCGGGATTTCATTGCTATGTTTGATGAGGAAGATTTAAGAAAAGAAGCTTATATAGGGCTTACTTCTCAAGGAACCCCATTTACCAAAAAATATAAAGCACCTACTACAGTGCCAAATGATGGGCCCAGCGATTGGATAGTTTTGAGATATGCAGATGTTTTGCTCATGATGGCTGAGGTAGAAAATCAATTAAATAATCTATCCTCTGCTGCAATTTATCTGGACCAGGTTCGAAACCGATCAGGTTTGGCAAATACAACCGCTAATACCACGTCAGAAATGGAAAAAGCTATTGAACTGGAGAGAAGATTCGAACTGATTGGCGAGGGACATCGATGGTTTGACCTGCTCAGAAGTGAGAAGGCTATTTCAACCATGAATGATTGGTTCTCAAAAAATGGAATAAATATTTCCATTGATGATCATGACCTTCTTTATCCAATTCCACAAAGTCAGATTAATACAGATCCAGCCCTTACACAAAATCCGGGATATTGATTCCTTGGTTCTGAGTCCTCTCCCAAAGCTGGTGCAAAACTCCATTTTTACGGTATTTACCCAATCACATTATTCTCATAAAAAGGAAACAATTATTTAACGCAAGGAACTAGTCCTGACTTCAGACTTTCTGTGTCTTATTTGTAGATGATCTGGAAAAACAGATTCATAGTAAAAAGGCTATGAAAATTTGATAGGTCAGTAAGAAAATGAGGCAAATGATTTCACACCTAAACGAAGGTTAAGGTGCTGGATTTCTCTAAATAAAAAAATAACACAAAATCCTAACATTCAATTAATTATATTCCAAATTATTAACATAAGCATAAGAATAAACTACTGTAAGCTTAATACCTGAATTTCAATTTTCGCACAAACAAAAAGTGCAGGGAACATCCGGCAAGATAATTTCCCATGCACTCCATTTTAAGTATTTAAAATCTTTCTAATCTATGAACTTTACGAAAAAGAGACAAGGATTTAGTCTTCGCTGGTTAGCCTTGTTTTTTGCATTCCTATTGGGTGCAAACCAGCTTTCTGCTCAGCAGACAGTTTCTGGAACCGTAACAGATGGGGAAACAGAAAACCCTCTTATTGGTGTCCGCATTGTTGCCAAGGGAACGACCTCCGGAACTATCAGTGGCAATGATGGTTCATTCAAACTTGAGGTACCTGAAGGAACATCTACCATTGCCTTTTCCTACATAGGCTATGCAAGCCTTGAAATCCCTTTCACAGGTCAATCAAGCATCAACATAACGATGACCGAAGAAGCCCGTGAAGTGGGGGAAGTTGTAATCATTGGCTATGGAACAGGTACCAAGGAAAAATTTAATGGTGCGGTTTCCAAAGTGGACAACGAAAGACTAAATGAGTATTCCTCTGCAAATTTTGAACAAGGACTTGTAGGAAATATTGCAGGTGTACAGATCGTTGGAAATGGCAAAAATCCCGGCGACAACTCCGTGATCCAGATACGCGGCCTGAATACCTTAACCGCAGGCACGAATCCCTTGATTGTTGTAGATGGAAATCCACTTACAGAAGGCTCTTCCCTGAGCTCCATTAACCCTCAGGATATCGAGTCTGTCAGTATTTTGAAAGATGCCGCATCTGCTGCAATCTATGGGTCTAGAGCTTCAAATGGAGTAATTCTGGTAACAACAAAAAAAGGTAAAGCTGGAGAATTGAGAGTTACCTATGATGGGTACATCGGTTTTCAAGAGCGTATTGACAATTTTGAATTGGCTGATGCCTACGAAACGGCCATCTTTGATGCAGATGCAAGAAACTTTGGGTATGTATCCGGAGGCCTAGGAAGAAATCTTTCTGACAACAATGATACCCGTGATGCCAATGGAGGAGGAAAGCGTAGTAGGGTTCAGCCCTTCCTACAAGGATACCTAAATGGTACACCTGGATTGACCAATACCGACTGGACAGATGAGATTTTCAGATCAGCCAGACAGCAAAACCACTATCTGAATTTGGCAGGCGGTAGCGCAAAGACCGATTACTCTATATCTTTCAGCTATTTCGATCAGGAAAACATCATCATTGACTCAGACTACCAAAGATACACAAACAACATCCAGATAAATTCTCAGATCAATGAGTATATACGCTTTGGAGTATCCTCAAATATTTCCTTCGTAGATGCCAATCCAACGGGAGAAAGAGGATGGTCAGACTTTAACCTGGGTAATCAGCCTGACCCTGCTTTTGCTATCATTTTGATGCATCCTTATTATCCCGTTTATAACCCTGATGGTACACTGGCTGTTGCTAATCAGATCGAGGATAATAATGCAAACTGGGATGGACCTATTTCTGGCAATGTAGTAGCTACTGTAAAGGAAACAGATTATACCGAGCGCTTCTTCAGAGCATTTGGAAATACGTACCTTGAAATCGAACCCCTGCCAGGCTTGAAGTTCAAGACCTCTCTGGGAGGAGACTATAATACAGGCGTAGCACAGTTCTTTGCTCCTTCGACTCTGGGTAATTACAGAACTCCTGTAGCCAATTCAAGAGCTATGGCCTTTAAAAGTGATACCCGCAGAGAAAATGTGATTACTGAGAATCTGCTTACATACGATGAAAGCTTTGGTGATCACTCAATCAATGTGCTTGCAGGTTATAGTTACCAGCAAGAAACGTTCAACAGAGTGAGACTGGAAAGCCAGGATTTTACCGATGACAACCTCAGAAATATAGCAGGAGCGACCAACCCTACAGCTACAAATGTAAGTAGTAAATGGGCGCTTGAATCGCTTTTCGGACGTATTCAATACGACTATAAAGGAAAGTACTCCCTTTCTGCCTCTCTAAGAAGAGATGGATCCTCTCGATTTGGTGCCAACACGAAATATGGTGAGTTTGCATCTGTTTCAGCAGGTTGGGTATTGAGCAATGAGACATTCTTTCCTGAAGATGGGCCGCTCAGCTTCGCAAAGATCAGAGGAACCTGGGGACAAACAGGTAATAACCAGATCGGAGACTTTGCTTCCATTGCTTTGATTGATCAAGACAATTATGTTGTCGACGGAAGCCTCTCTGCTGGATCCTTCACCAGAACTTCTCCTAATGCCGACCTCTCCTGGGAAACCAACACTTCCTTAAACTTTGGGATAGACCTTGGCTTCCTGAATGACAGACTGTTTGTTACTGCTGAGTATTATACCTCTAATACTACCGATCTTTTGCTGAATGTACCTGTACCGCAACAATCCGGTTTCTCTCAATCTCTTCAAAATATTGGAGAGTTGGATAATAGAGGATTTGAATTGGAAGTAAGAGGAAGAGGCATGGATCTGGGCCCACTCAAACTTGGATTCAATGCAAACATTACGACTAACCAAAACGAAGTAATTGCCCTTGGAACTGGACAAACTCAGATCATCAGCAGCAATGGTGGTATGGGCTTCCTTACCAGAGTTGGAGAAAGCATTGCGCAGTTTTATGCTTATGACATCATTGGGGTTTACAGATCACAGTCGGACATTGAGAATAGCAGCTCAACACCTTTACCTGGAACAGAAGTCGGTGATTACATTGTAAGAGATGCAAACAATGACGGTCAAATCACTCCGGATGATAGAGTTATGCTGGGAGATTATAATCCTGATTTTACCTACGGATTTGGTTTCAATCTCGCTTTCAGAGGGATCGATTTAGCCGTTCAGTTTAATGGAATTGAAGGAAGAGTAGCTTCTGACCGTATGGTTTACTTTGCGGATAGTGGAGAAGGATTCTTTGTTCCTTCACAATATTACTTTGACAATTATTTCTCTGATAGCAATCCTGAAGGCTTTTTCAGACGTCCTGACTTTTCTAGCTTCTCTTCTGCAGGTCGCTTGACAAGAGCTTCCAGCCTTTCAGTTTATGACGCAGATTACTTCAGACTAAGAAGTCTCCAAATTGGCTATTCCCTTCCTGCTAGCATCACCCAGAGTATTGGAATCGAAAACCTGAGAATTTATGTAACAGGTAACAACATCTTCAATATCACTGATTACAGAGGATACAATCCGGATGGAATTGATACCAGAAGCAACAGCACTCAGACCCTGACCAGAGGATGGATCAATTCAACAGCTCCTCTTACTCGATTCATGGCAGCTGGTTTAAATGTCAAGTTTTAATCCCCCTACTCTAGCTAACTCACAACATTTTAAATAATGAAACTCAAAACATATATAATCATTATATCCCTGATTTCTCTTGCCCTTTCGGCATGTTCAGAAAGATTGGAACTCTCACCCGTAACTGAAAAAGCTGCCACAAGCTTTTACTCAAGTGAACAGGAACTCGAAAGCGCTGTAACCGGAGTTTATGCTCAATTGCAAAATGGAGGACTTTATGGTCTGGATCTTATTGGGGTAGGTGAAATTTCTGGCGAGGATTCTTTTGAGGAAATTGCTGCAAATGATGGAGGACGTTTTGGCCAGCTGGACGACTTTTCTACCAATGCAGGAAATGACCTGGTAGGAGATATTTGGCGTGAGTCTTATGAAGGAATCCAACGTGTAAACGTGGTCTTAAACCGTATTACGGATATAGATTATGCTGATCCTTCTTTGAAAACTACCCGAATTGCTGAAATGCAATTTATAAGAGGTCTGTTATACTTTAACTTGGTTCGTTTGTATGGAGATGTACCCTTAGTATTGGTGGAAACTGAAAACCCTTCTGATTTCTTCGGACAAGGACGTACGCCAGCTGATCAGGTATATAGCCAAATTGAAGCTGACTTAAATGCAGCTATCCAAAGTCTGCCATCAGAGAAAGTTTCTGGCAGACCTGCTAAAGGAGCGGCTCAGGCATTGCTGGGGGATGTACAAATGACTCAGGGAAAATATAGCGAAGCTGTGACAAATCTGGCAGCTGTAGTGAACTCAGGACTTTATAGCCTTGCACCTTCTACTTCAGAGATTTTTGGACCTGCCAATGAAGGAAATAGCGAAGTACTTTTTGAAATACAGTTCGCTAGTGGAGTAAGTGGAAATACCGAAGGGAGTCCCGCGGCTTCTCAATTCAGACCTTCTGGTACAACTGCGAATGCCAAAGGTCATAACTTACCATCAACCGAGTTTGTAGACTCGTATGATGACAATGACACCAGAAAGACAGATTATGTCGGACTAGATGCTGCTGCTAACCCTTTTTACTTTTCCCTGAAATATGAAGTATCTCCAACCGGAATCAATGATGGAGGTAGCGACTATTATGTGATTCGATATGCTGATGTTTTATTAAAGTATGCTGAAGCCCTCAATGAATCTGGTAGTACCTCCGAAGTAGCCCAGTATATCAACCTGGTCAGAAATCGCGCAGGTTTGGAAAATACCACTGCTACTAGTCAGGCAGAATTGAGAGTTGCCATTGAAAAGGAAAGAAGATTTGAGTTCATCGGTGAAGGGCATCGTTGGTTTGACCTCAAGAGATTTGGAAATGCAGTGGAAACCATGAATAAGTGGTTCTCTGAGAATGGTAAAAACGTGGTAATAGATGCAGATAATCTTTTACTGCCTTTACCCCAAAGTCAAATTGATACAGATCCAGCTTTGTCTCAAAATCCTGGTTATTAATTAAGTGTAGATAAATTAAAACCCGTACCTGGCACATGCGTGTGTCAGGTACTTTAATTTTAAGTGAACATGAAACCTACATATTTTATCCTGTTGCTTACATGCTTTTATAGCTGCTTAACTCCTCCAGTAAAGGAAACTCAGCATAAGCAGACTTCTCCAAGCATAAAACAACTTATAGATAACCTTGAAGACTCTCAAAACAAGGAGATTATGGTTGTTGCTCATAGAGGAGATTGGCGAAATGCTCCGGAAAATTCCCTTCAGGCAATAAAAAATTGTATTGAAATGGGAGTAGATATGGTGGAGATCGATGTAAGGGAAAGTCGGGACGGAGTTCTTGTCTTGATGCATGATGAAACCATAGACAGAACCACTACCGGAGCAGGAAAAGTAAGTGATTGGAGCTTTGATTCTTTGAGAACATTAAGACTTGTAGACGGACTCAACGTAGCTACCGATCATCAAATCCCCACACTCGAGGAGGCCTTATTGATCGCAAAAGACAAAATTCTTATCAATCTGGATAAGAGTTATGACATTTTTGACAAATGCTTCGCTATTGCAGAAAAGACGGGAACGCTGGATCAAATAGTAATTAAAGGCGCGAAAAGCAGAAGCCTTGTTGAAGAAGAATTTGGAGCTTACCTGGACAAGGTCTATTTCATGCCTATTATTCGCCTCCCAGATCCTAAGGCGGACTCAATTATCCAGGATTATCTGGGAAACCGCCTACCAATAGCCTTCGAATTTATTGTTCCCTCAGACAGCATTAAAGAAGTTAAGCTTTTTAAAGAGATTCGTGGCAAGGGGGCAGGTGTCTGGGTCAACTCCTTGTGGTCTCATCACTGCTCAGGTCATGATGACCGGAAAGCTGCCCTTGACCCAACTACTTATGATTGGTTTATAGAGCATGATATAGACATGATACAAACGGATCGGCCAGCCTTATTGCTTTCCTATTTAAAATCAAAGGAATTGCACTTCTAATTTTTTCAACCTCCCAGCATTAATTATTATTCAGATGAAACATATACTAATCATACTCTCCTCTATAATCTTTTTCTCTGCTTGCACAATTACAGCTGAGCCTCCCAAATCCTTAATGTCTACGGAGGAAATTTCAATTAAAGAAGCTAATAGCGCCCAAAAGGTTCTTGAGCATTTAAGGCAACCCAAAAACGATTATATCCTGGCTGTTTCTCATCGAGGCGATTGGCGCTATGCACCTGAAAACTCCCTAATGGCAGTCCAAAGATGTATCGATCTGGGTTTGGATATAGTTGAAATTGATGTGAGACTGACCAAAGATGGTCATTTGGTCGCCATGCATGACAAAACTGTAGATAGAACCACCAATGGAAGTGGGCTTCTTTCAGATTTGACCTTGGCTGAGGTAAAGGAGCTTCGATTAAAAAATGCCTGCGGAGTCAGACATTCTCGACAGCAAGTTCCCACCCTTGAAGAGATCATGACATTAACCAAAGATAAAATCATGGTAAATCTGGATAAGACCGAGGGTGAAACTGTAAAAGAGGCTTATGAAATATTAAAGAAAACAGGGACTGTTGAACAGGCGATTTTCAAAGGAAATGATCCCCTCGAACTTATGAGAGAGCGTTATGGTAATCTCATGGATTCTATCGTTTACATGCCGAAGATTTGGTACGACACCCCTAACAAGAAAGAGTATCTCCAGAAATTCAATGAGGAACTCAAACCAGTAGCCTATGAAATGCTTTTTGATACGGAAGAAAGCCCGGTTTTCGCAGAAATCGCAAATATGAACCAGAAAGGAATCACAGTTCTGGCGATAGCCCTTTGGGATGAACTTTGCGCGGGCCATACGGATGAAATGGCAATGATTGATGGCCCGGATGCAGCATGGGGGTGGCTGATTGAACAAGGAGCCAACGCAATTATGACCGACAGACCGGAAGAATTGATGAAATATTTAAAGGAGAAAGGTCTCCGGTAAAGAATAGCTTCACGTTCTTTATAAAATCTCCGCAAATTTTTATTCTGCGGGGATTTTTCTATTCCTGAATTATTGATTTCTTCAATACCTTACCTATTTACCCGCTCATATAACCATTTCGGCCAGTCTATATTTCTATTTTGGGTAGTTTTAGCAAGAAATTCCTTCACCCCAATATAGCGAAAATCAGGGCTATCAAATTTCACCCCAAAAGAGGTCAATATTTCGATTTTACGTTTGACATCTTCAGGTCTGATCCCGAAATAATTCGGAGCCTTGGCCATTTTTTCCCAACTCGAATAAGCAAAGCCCGGCTCCTTAGGCAAAATTTCTATTAAGGGGTTGACATAGCCAAGTGTATCTATTTCCTTGATATAGACAGAACGAAAAAGGATGCCTGAATTTTTCTCCAGCATGTCCTTCAATAAGTCAGGACTCCCAAACTTCAATAGCTTCCGATAGACAGATAAAGTAGCCCGATTTTTCTCTTCATCTAGTGGCAATCCTTCCCGAATCATTTCCTCAGGGATCGCTTTAAACATTCCAGGGAAAGATGTCAGTTTATGAAATCGTTTCAAACGTAAAGCAAGTCTGTTCTTTAGGGGAATTTTGCCGAGCCAATAATCAAAAAGTGAATCACTCAACATAATTGGCATTTGATTTTCGATCATGGATTGAATTCTGCTAGAATCAATTCCCTGGGAAAGGTATTCAAATACTTGCCTGTGCAAGGGATAATGATATACACCCAGGCTATCCGCTTTTAATCGATAATCAGGGCTTAGGTAGCTTAGATGGGTAAGGATCAAGTTTTCTCGCTTCCTGGGATTTGCAATTTTTTGAACCATGAGCAGAAGTTGCTCTTCTTTTTCATACAAAAAAGCAGCCCGATAGGGGGACCGTAAAAAACTAAAGGGATGTCCATTTGATTTGGCGAATGGGGAAGCACCTTGATTTAATAACTGAGCAATCAAGTCATCCATTTGATAAACCACTGCATAGGTAAGAGGAATGACTTCACCCAAAGGTTTTCGATACAACTTCATAGTATCCAACTCAGCTCCGGTTTTCCCTTTGAGCAATTTCATTAGGCTCTTTTCATCCTTTCGCTTCTCAGTTCTCTGCCTATTTGTCCAGGCCTGAACATATTTCCTTAGGTCTTCGTCCCCATATTCTTCAACCATTTGAAGACTTGTTCTACCCTTATAATTAGGAATGAGTACATCTGCTCCTGCAGCATCCAATTTTTTTGCCATGCTCAGTAAAGTCCCTGCTTTAAGTACAGGAGAACCCACAGGCCGCTCACCTTTAGGTCTAAGCGCAGTTGACAGACCATTTTCATGATACATTTCCTTACTCGTTATGCCCTCAGGAGTCCAGGCAGGACTACTCAATACCCCTGGATCGAAATCCAGTAAAAAATCCACCACCTTCAATTCTCCATAATGACACGCCCAGTGAAATAAGGATTGAAAACAGTATTCCGTCAAATCCATGCTGTAGGTTTCCTTATATTCTCCACCTGCTTTTACCCCATATATTACAGATGCTGCACAATCATTTTCGATCAGATTTCCAGGATATTTGGTGTAATGGGAATTGACCGTAGTAAAATCTGTGGCAAGCCCGTGATCAAAAAGGGCTTGCATTAAAATGGTATCGATGGGCAAACGCGAGGGAAAATCCAGATACTGGAGATAGGCTGAAGCAGGACGTATCAGCTGCGCCCCCTTGCTGAGGAGTATTGCTCCCAGATGATCCAGATTTTGGGCTTTATTCGAACTATGAGAAGGGAAATTTTTGATATGCAGGTCTAATACTTCTGTCAAATTTTCCTGGCCTCCGATGCGCTTATAGAAAGCAGAAATTTCTATCGAATTTTTGCTTTGCCACACCCTAAAAAATTCGTC
>JBCBRM010000002.1:0-331990 GCA_039819665.1 Bacteroidota bacterium | reverse complement strand
ATGGAGGGAGCTATCTGTCCCAGTCATTGCAGCTGTGCATGGAGTAGCATTTGGAGGAGGCTTACAAATCATGTTAGCTGCTGATATCAAATACATAGCTGCAGATACAAAATTGAGTGTGATGGAAACCAAATGGGGCATCATACCTGACATGGCCGGTACCCAATTAATGCGTCATACTGTGAGAGATGATATCATTCGTGAGCTCACCTATACACATCGTATTTTTTCTGGTGAGCAAGCAGTAGCATACGGCTTTGCCACCCACCTTTCAGAAAATCCATTGGAAGACGCCATGACCCTCGCAAAAGAAATAGCATCCAAAAGTCCAAGCGCCATTGTTACAGCAAAAAGAGTGCTTAATCAAGCGCCATATTTAAGTGTTGAAGAAGGTCTGATGTTAGAGTCCGTAGAGCAGGACAAAATTATGATGAAAAAGAACCAAATGGAGGCGGTATTTGCTTCTATGCAAAAACGCGAAGCAAATTTCGAAGATTTTAGATAAACCGCCCTTTATAACTCTTTCCCCAAATCAATATGAAATCAGTTGTAGTAAAGCAGCCCGGAGGTCTTGATCATTTGACCATCCAGGAAAGCAATGATCCTCAACCCGCTGCAGGAGAAGTTTTGGTCCGATGGCATGCGACCTCTTTAAATTTTCATGATTATCTGGTTGCCATAGGTGGTATTCCTGTCCCTGAAGGAAGAATTCCTATGTCTGACGGAGCAGGAGAAATAGTAGCAGTGGGAGAAGGCGTGAGTAAGTGGAAGGAGGGGGATAAAGTTATGTCCTTATTTTTCCCTAATTGGATAGAAGGAAAGGCAAGTTTGGCAAAAACCCGTTCTATTTCAGGGGAAAGTTTTGATGGCTACATCACTGAGATGTCCTGCATTTCTCAGGAGGCTCTTACGACTATGCCTGATAATTACACCTATGCTGAAGCGGCTACGCTTCCATGTGCAGCGCTTACTGCCTGGAGGGGTTTGATGGAAGAAGGGCAATTGACGGCTGGAGAAAGTGTTCTTATCGAAGGAAGCGGAGGTATGTCCATCTTCGGAATGCAACTGGCTATTGCTGCAGGTGCTCGCGTCTATGCTACAACTTCTTCAGAAGAAAAAGCTGAAAGGCTCAAAAGCATGGGAGCAGAAGCTGTTTTGAATTACAAAGAAGACCCTAAATGGGGAAAGACTTTATTCAAAATGACAGGAGGAGTAGATCATGTACTGGATGTAGGCGGCGGCAGCACAATGGTACAATCTATTGAAGCAGCGGCTATAGGAGGGCATGTGGTTTCTATAGGGATTCTTGGAGGAGGCCGAAAAGGAGAAATAACTTTTCCAAAACTATTCTTCAAGCATATTAAAGTTTCGGGCATAGCAGTCGGTAGCAGAGTAATGCAGGAAAGAATGGTAAAAGCCATTAATCAAAGTGGTTTCAAACCTATTATCGATAAAAGCTTCTCATTCGATCAGCTTGCAGCTGCTTTCCGTCATCAGGAATCAGGGAAACACTTTGGCAAGATTGTATTAGCATATTAAAACTTACAAAGCATTTCTCACTGCGAGGAAGCCGAAGCAATTCTCTTAACTAAGCTAACCTTGTTATGTCAAGGGGATTGCTTCAGCGGTGATTCCGGCTCGTAATGAAAGTAAAGCTGAGATTTACCTTACCTACAATACACATCAGCCTCAGTAATTGCCTGGCTGATAATTTGCATCCCCTCATCAATTTCCTCTTTGGTTATTGTCAAAGGTGGAGCAACGAAGATGAAATTCCATTTGGCAAAGGTAAACATACCTAACTCGTGGATTTTGGCCTTTACCTTTTGCATAGCTTCGCTTAAAGGCGCATTCCAGGGGCTCATGGGTTCTTTAGTCTCCCGGTTTTTCACCAATTCGATACAACCCAACATGCCGGTATTTCTCCAATCTCCAATGGAAGGATGTTTTGCTTTGAGGGCCTCTACTTTCTGATTGATATAAGCTCCCATTTCTCGAGCTCTCTTATTCAGGTTTTCCTTTTCATAGATATCCAAAACTGCCAATGCCGCCGCGCAAGAAACAGTATGGGCTGAGTATGTTAATCCAAGGGGCAAGAATTTATCATCGAAATAGCTAGAAATTTTCTCACTGGCGATCAAGCCACCCAGAGGGATATATCCCGCAGAAACCCCTTTAGCAAAGGTCAGGATATCGGGTTCTACCTCATGATTATTCACTCCAAACCAATTCCCGGTTCTACAAAATCCACTCATGACTTCATCAGCAATAAACAGGATATCAAACTCTTCGCAAAGTGCTTTTACCTTCTTAAGGTAAAAGGGAGGGTATTTGATACAACCAGAAGTTCCGGATTCCCCTTCCATTAATATTCCCGCAATATTCTGAGGCCCCTCATATTGAATCACTTGCCTGAGGTTTGCGATAGCTCTTTCCCCACATTCCACCTCATTGGTACTCCCCCAGGGACAACGATAACTGTAAGGATTTTCTACACGGACGATATTATTTAGTTGCTGTTGATCTACTAAATGTTTACGAGGATCTCCGCCAGCAGATATAGCCCCCATCGTAGAACCATGATAAGATCTGTATTGTGTGATAATCTTATGTCTGCCAGTATAAACTCTGGCGAGTTTGATTGCATTTTCTATAGCTTCGGCACCTCCAAGTGTAAAGAAAGTCTTGGTCAAACTACCAGGACTAATCTCTGCCAACTTCTTTGCCAATTTTCCTCTTGCATCCGTAGCAAAACTCGGGGCGACATAACTAAATTTATTCATTTGCTCTATAACCGCCTGACTTACTTCCTCTCTTCCATGGCCTATATTCACATTCATCAATTGGGAGGAAAAATCGATAAATCTCTTCCCATCCTGCGCAAAAAGATAAACTCCTTTGGCTCGATCAATCAGAGTAGGATTATGGCTTCCTTGAACAGCCCATGAAAAAAAGCTGTGGTCTTTGTTTTCCGTAATGAGTTGGTTGACAAGATTAGCAGTAGAAATAGACATGGCCTTATTATTGATATATAGCTTTTCTTAAAGATAGAAAAGCTTTACTGAATGGAGCCAAAATATATAGAAAATATGTAGTCAATGGTTCAAATTTGCACCGACTTCGAGCTGCTGCACTAAAGAAGATAAGATTGTCAAATCCATTGCCTGTCAAATCATTTTTTCTTCGTAATATTCGCCCTTCATTTGAGGCATCTATACTTAGCCCCAATTTTAGCCCGCTGTTATGAGCAAAAAATCCTTACGAGAAGAAGCCCTTAAATACCATAGTGACGGTAGACCTGGAAAGATCGAAGTGATCCCTACGAAAGCGACCTCCAACCAAAGAGACCTTTCTTTAGCCTACTCACCCGGTGTAGCAGATCCCTGTTTGGCCATCCATGATAATGCAGATGATGCTTATAAGTATACTGCCAAGGGTAATCTAGTCGCCGTAATTAGCAATGGAACAGCCGTTTTAGGATTGGGAGATATAGGCCCACTTGCTAGTAAGCCGGTAATGGAAGGAAAAGGACTGCTGTTTAAAATTTATGCAGATATCGATTGCTTTGATTTGGAGTTGGATACCAAAGATGTGGATGAGTTTATCCGAACGGTAAAAATACTTGAACCTACTTTTGGTGGAGTAAACTTGGAGGATATTTCTGCTCCTGCTTGTTTTGAGATTGAAGAGCGTTTGAAGAAGGAATTGAATATTCCTGTCATGCATGATGACCAACATGGGACGGCCATCATTAGCGGAGCAGCACTTCTTAATGCGCTTGAGATAGTTGGAAAGGATATTTCCAAAGTAAAAATCGTAGTGAATGGAGCGGGTGCATCTGCTATTTCCTGTACCAGAATTTACATTTCTCTGGGGGCGAAAAAGGAAAATGTATATATGTATGACAGCAAAGGTTTGATACATGGGGACAGAGATAACCTAAATGGAAAAAAGCCTGAGTTTATCAATAATTCGGTTTCTGCTGATACTTCTCTGGAAGATATCCTACAGGATGCTGATGTTTTTATAGGTTTATCCAGAGGAAATGTATTAAGCAAAGAAATGGTAAGCTCGATGGGAGATCAACCCGTTATTTTCGCTATGGCTAATCCAACCCCGGAAATCAGTTATGAAGATGCCAAGGAATCAAGGCCGGATTGTATTATGGCAACCGGACGCTCAGACTATCCCAATCAGGTAAACAATGTCCTGGGCTTTCCATTTATTTTCCGAGGTGCATTGGATGTAGGAGCTACAGAAATAAATGAGCAAATGAAGTTAGCTGCTGTTTATGCGCTGGCAGATTTGGCAAAAAAGCCCGTACCGGATATTGTAAATATGGCCTACAATAATACAAATCTCAGTTTTGGAAAAAACTATATCATTCCTAAGCCCGTCGACCCTCGTTTGATCACTACCGTAGCACCGGCTGTTGCCAAAGCGGCTATGGAATCCGGTATTGCTAAACACCCGATCAAAAACTGGGAGTCATATGAAGATGAACTTTCCAAAAGACTGGGACTAGATCGCAGTCTTTCTAAAATCATAGAAACCAAAGCCAAGCAGGATGTGAAGCGGGTAGTATTTGCGGATGCAGAAGATGTTTCTGTATTAAAAGCTGCACAGGTTGTTTTGGAAGAGAAAATTGCACAGCCGATTCTTATCGGGCGCCCCGCTATAATTGATAGTATTTTGACGGAACAAAAGCTAAGCCTGCCGGGAGTTCGGATTATAAATCCCAAAGCACCCGCCAATAGTGAGGAAGAAGAAACCCTCAAACGCTATATGCAGAAGTTTTATGAAAAGCGGAAAAGGAAAGGGGTTACCGTTAGGGATTCGCAGGATATAATGATCCGAAATAGCTATTATGGAGCCATGATGGTTGAAATGAATGATGCGGATGCGATGATTGGCGGATTAACCAAAAAATATCCCTATACAGTACGCCCAGCCATACAGATTATTGGAGCTAAAGAAGGAGTTAAAAAGGTCGCATCGACTCATATCCTTATGACCAAGTCGGGTCCACTATTCCTGGCAGATACTACCGTAAATCATCATTTGGATGCAGAAGATATAGCAAGCATAGCAGAATTGGTAGCGGAGCAGGTTCGAGCATTTAATATAGAACCTCGGATTGCATTTGTTACTTACTCCAATTTTGGATCAGTACCTTATGGCGAATCTGCTATGCTCATGCGGGAAGCAACCAAAATCCTCCATAAAAGACATCCGGAATGGCTTGCGGATGGAGAAATGCAGGCACATTTAGCTTTGAATAAAGAGGGATTGGAACAATTCTATCCCTTCTCAAAACTGGCAGGCCACAGCGCTAATGTGCTCATTTTCCCCAACTTATCTTCGGCTAATATCAGTTATAATCTTCTGAATACAGCTGCAGAAATGGACATCATTGGGCCTGTATTATTAGGCTTGAAAAAACCGGTGCACATTCTGCAATTGGGAGCGAGTGTGAGGCAGATTATTGATATGGTTGGAATTGCAGCCATACATGCACAGGAATCTGAATAAAATCTCAAAGATTATTCGCAAATTAAGGTATGCAGCAAAGACGATCAGGAGAAGATTGTTTACATATGCTTACGGATAAATTTTCCTTCATTTTTGAACAGAAATTGATTGAGGAAATTTGTCTAAGTGGAAAGCTGGGAAATTTCTCGGCGGGAGATATGCTTATAGACCTCAGGCAAAATATTGAATATATCCCACTTATTCTTTCGGGTTCCATCAAGATCATGACAGAAGATAAAGAGGGCAATGAATTGTTGCTCTATTATCTTGAATTGGGGGATACCTGTGCTGTTACCTTAAATTGCTGTTCCAAAGAGACAAGCAGCACGATCAGGGCAACTTGTGAAACCGACTGCCAATTGGTCTTTGTCCCAGCTGAGAAGCTGGAAGAGTGGATGGTCAAATTCAAAAGTTGGCGAAATTTCATTTTACAAAGTTATCATGAGCGTCTGGGGGAAATGCTAAAAGCTGTTGATACCCTCGCTTTTGAGAATATGGAGGAACGCTTGTATAAATACCTTAAGAATAAAGTATTGGTAAATGCGAATCCCGACCTCCATGTTACACATCTTGAGATTGCCAATGATCTCCATTCCTCTCGAGTGGTAATATCCCGTCTAATGAAGAAGCTGGAAATGGAGGGGAAAATTCGACAACATAGAAATCGCATTGAGTTCCTGGATTTGATCCCTTGATTTCCATTGTGTAACCCAAGTAACGGAAGGTCCGCAACAAATTCACGATCCTTGTATCAGAAAGAGAGCATAGGGCTCCCTCATAAAATTAAATACAAAGATCATGGGAATTTTAGATTCTATTTTCGGCAATTTCCAGCAAAGCGATAAAGTAAAGGAAATGCTTCAGAATGGGTCCAGCATTATTGATGTAAGAACCCCGGGCGAATTTCAGGGGGGTCATGTGGCCGGCTCAGTAAACTATCCCCTGCAAGACCTCGAGAAATACATGAGTAAAATCAAAAAACTGGACAAGGCTCCCGTCTTATGCTGTGCTTCCGGAAACCGAAGTGGTCAAGCTGCAAGATTTCTTAAGTCCAAAGGAATTGATTGCATCAATGGTGGAAGTTGGCGCTCAGTAAATAGTCTGGTTTAAGCAAAGTTATCACACGGATTTAAAGCCTGATTTCATCTTGATTTTCAGGCTTTCTTTTGAATCCAATTATGAAATCATTCAAAGACATCCGAATTATACTTCTCCTGTGCCTAACTCTAGGCTTGGCCCCTTTTTCTCCTGAGCCTCATCTTTGGGGGAAATTAAAATGGATAGCCGGAGGTGCAAAAGGTATGGGACCTTTAGATTGGTTGGATACCATGCTTCATGGATTTCCCTGGGTATTGCTTATAATATGGCTGAGCACAAACTTATTCCCGAAAAAGGCATCTCAGAGTAAATAGCGATAAGTACTGGATTTGGTTTTGCCGTTTCGATTTTGTGCCATTTTTTAAAAATATGGGAAATGCTCAAAGAAAAAACATTCCAGCCACCGTTGCATTCAACATACTTACAATAGCCCCTCCAAGCATTGCTTTCAAACTTAGCTTCGCAATTTCCGTTTTGCGATTTTCAGCCAGTGAACCTATGCCACCAATCTGAATTCCTATTGAAGCGAAGTTTGCAAAACCACAAAGGGCAAAGGTTGTGATCATATAAGAACGCTCCGAAATTGTGCCTTGCAAAGGAACCAGATCGAGGTAAGCAAGAAATTCATTTAGGAACATTTTTTTACCCAGCATCCCTCCAACCAAGGAAGCATCAGCAAAGTCAACCCCTATCACATAAGCAAGCGGAGAGAAGATCCAACCTAAAATCCTTTCAAAACTCAAGGGGGCTCCCCCTACATCAGGCACATATCCCAGAAAAAGATTTAATAAGGCAGCAATTGACACAAAGGCAAGGATTACCGCTATAACATTTAATGCGAGTTGTAAACCTTCTACTGCCCCCCTACTCATTGCCTGAAAAACATTAACATCGTCAAACTTTATACTCGAACTTACAAGCCCTTTAGTTTCAGGATTTTCAGTTTCTGGGAAAAGGATTTTTGCGACTACTAAAGAGGCAGGCGCCGCCATAATTGAGGCCGCAACCAGATGCCCTGCATCCGCACCAATGCTTACGTAAATAGCCAGCATACCTCCACTTATAGTTGCCATTCCGCCTACCATCATAGCCATTAACTCTGATTGGGTCATCTTGTCCAGGTAAGGTCTGACCACAAGAGGAGCTTCTGTTTGTCCGATGAACACATTTGCGCAAGCCGCCAGAGCTTCTGCTCCCGAGACAGAAAGGACTTTAATTATTCCTTTAGACATCCACTTAACAATAAATTGGATCAGCCCGAAATGAAAGAGCATGGCCATAAAGGAGGAAAAGAAAATAATTGTAGCTCCTACAGATAAAGCGACGGGTACAATTTCATAAGTCCCAAACATAAATTCAGAACCAACATTGGACATATTGACTAAAGAGGTAATCCCCTGATTGATTCCTTCCATCACTTGTTTACCAGGTCCTCCAAGGAGGATCGCTAAACCAATCAGTAATTGAATCGCTATTCCTCTCCAAACCAGAGACCAATCGATCTTTGAACGATTATTTGAAAGTAAATAAGCTAAACCTATCAGAACAATCATCCCGAACAAAGCTCGAGCAATATTTATAAGGATTTCAGTGGCCAAAATGCTGAATTTATATCTCTCTGAAAATAATTCTGCTTATTCCGAAAGTCAGAATAAACCTGAGCAAAATTAGTGTATTTTTGGTTTCATCATAATGATGACTTAGAATTCGTCCACTAATACAAATACAATATGTCTCAACTACTTCTCGATCAATTATTCTCTGTAAAAGATAAAGTCGTCCTGGTAACTGGAGGTTCAAGAGGGATTGGCCTGATGATCGCCAGCACCTTTGTTGAAAACGGAGCTAAAGTATATATCTCATCTCGAAAGGCTGCCGTATGTGCAGAAGTTGCTGCCGAACTATCCAAAATAGGTTCATGTACAGCCATTCCTGCAGACCTTTCTACCAAAGCAGGAATCCAACTTCTTTCTGAAGAGCTTTCCAATCGGGAATCCAAACTTGATGTTCTTATCAATAATGCCGGAGCAGCCTGGGGAGCCCCCTTCGAGCAGTTTCCGGAAAATGGCTATGATAAAGTCATGGACCTAAACGTAAAATCTCTCTTTTACCTTACGCAAGCACTGATGCCTCTTATCAAAGAAAGCGCCTCTATGGAAAATCCAGCTCGAGTCATAAATATTGGTTCAATAGACGGCATCCGTGTACCAGGTATGGACAATGTGCCTTATGCCTTTAGCAAAGCTGCTGTTCACCATATGAGTAAGGTATTGGCCATGAAATTTGCAGGAAAAGGTATTACGGTGAATGCCATTGCTCCGGGTCCATTCCCCAGCAAAATGACTGAGTTTATGCTGGACAAATTTCAGCAGCAGGTAGAGCAAATGAATCCTATGCGACGTATTGGTGCTCCCGGGGATATGGGAGGTATCGCTCTCTTTTTGTCTTCTGCGGCTGGTGCTTATGTTAATGGGACTGTGATACCGGTTGATGGAGGATTTCATTTGATGGGACCTCCTGGGGCGTAATGATTTAGGTTTTCTTTCCACCTTTTTTAATAAAGGTGGAACCGAAAATCGCAGAGCCCAAAGCCAGCCGCAACGCCGCCCCGGATTCCGATGGGCTCTGCGAGGCCAACGCGCAGGGGAAGACGTATTTAGGTGTCTGGGTATTAGGGTGTTAGTGATTGGCTTTACCTAGATCCACCTCAACTCATACACCCAAACAAACTAAGACACTAACACCTTCCCTTCGCGCGACGGGGCCAAGCTGCTGCATCGGGTGCGGGAGTCGGACAGAGCGCGGGATTTGCAGCAGCTTGATTTTTTGTTTCTTTTTCATCAGGGGAAAAGTAAACAATCCATTTAATGAAACTAAATAAATGACTCCCATAAAAACATACGAAGGCCGAATCAACAAAGAAGACTGTGACCTCTACGGCCACATGAACACCCTTAAATACATAGATAAATTTTATGCCGCAGCTGATGTATTCCTTCCCATGATTGGATTGGGAGATGCCGTTCTATTTAAGATAGATTTAGGGGTTGCCTATGTGGAATTTAACCATCGCTATTTAAAGGAGTGCTTTGAAGGAGAAGAAATTGAGATTTATGGAGAAATTGTAGAAAGAAATTCCAAAGTGATGAGTTTGAAACAGGTAATGAAGTATCCGGGTCAAGATCAGGTCCTAGCAGAATCTCTACTGAAATTTCTGGTTTTTGATCTTAAAGAACGAAAGTCAATCAGACTTGATGATGAAAAATTAATAGGAATCATAACCTTGGATATCCTGGATCAAGCAGAATAAGCACAATTCGTATGGGAAGATTGGACCTGAATAATTCCCACCTTATGAAAGATCAATCAATTCTACTTCTTACTATTTAGTTCGAAAGCTTCCTGTTTTTTGCATGAGAACATGCCTATTTCCTTTACTCGAGAAAAAGAAGAAATCAAAATTCTAGAGCTGCATAATCTCTAAAGAGATTACCATTTCAACAAAGACTTAATAGCTTTTGTCAACCAACTTTCAACAGATTTTATCTCCGTAAACCGAGGGAAAATCACACATCCCAAAAGAGCTTAAACCCTTGCTCTTTATCACAGGTATTTTTCTTCTGTTGAATTTATAAAATGGGATGATGTGAGTGAACCCATTATTAAATTTTCTGATGACGGAAGTCTGGCTTAGACCATAGTAGATAAAATTGTCAGAACATGCTTCACAAATGGGTATGGAGAAACGAAGGACAGAGAACCCCATTTCGCCTGGACAGCTATCTACCGAAGAACAGCTAAGGGATGGAGAATTGAAAACCTAAGCTCTACTAATAAAGCTGATAATTTGTAAAAGGATTTTTCGGCCAAAACAATTTCATGTGCCTGTAGTTTTTGTTTCCATTAGCCAAACTATCGCAGCACATGAACATCCAAATGATTCTCGAAGCCCTGTTTATGATAGCCCTGCTATCTCCCATATTTTTTCTGGGTAAAAAAACACCAAATTGGAAACCTAAATATCTCCTCTTTTTTGTTCTCTATTTTGTGCTGGATTATTGTATGACTTCTCTACCCTTTACCTTTGAAAGTCTTCAGATTTCAAGCCTTGAGATGAATTGGGAAGGTAAAATACTGAGCTATCTGGGAGTATTGGTATTTCTGATTCTCCCTAAGGAAAAGAAGCTCCAGGATATAGGATTAAATTTCAGAGTGGAAGAGGATGCAAAGAAATATTTTCGAAATAATCTCCTAATCACTTCAGGAATAGTAATTATCTACGGGATTTTGATTGGGGGATACTCTTACTCTTTTGAAAACGCTCTTTTCCAATTAACTATGCCATCCATTGTCGAAGAGATCGTTTATAGAGGAATTTTACTCATGCTGCTAAATGAAGTATTTCAAAAGAATTTTAAGATAGGTAAAACCCAATTTGGTATGGGAGTAATCATAACCTCAATACTGTTTGGGTTACTCCATGGCCTCTCGCTTGGAGAAAGTTTTGAAATTCAAATGAACTGGTTTTCTTTTCTGTTAACGGGGGCCATTGGATTCTATCTTGGGCTAAGCAGAGAAAGAAGCGGAAGTCTTTTATTACCCATTCTTCTCCATATCATCATCAATCTTATTCCGGTAATCATAGGCGGAATCATGCAATAAATGCTCCATTTGCAAGCCAGCACCTTAGTTGTATGGCTTGGATAGTTTAGTATTTCTTTTTACTTTGCAAAACAAAGTACTTTCAAGTACAGAACCCACCATTAATTAATGCACATATGCTAGTACAAAGGAAAAGAATCTTACGGATGCTGGCCGGTATAGGAGGCCTTTTATTGATCCCATTGATCGCCATGCAATTTACTGAAGAGGTAAACTGGCAAGTGGGAGATTTCCTTATCATGGGAACCGTTTTGCTGGGCCTGGGGCTATTGTATGAATTCATTGCCCGGCGATCTGAAAAACCCGTTTACAAAGCTGCTTTTGCCTTAGGTCTTTTAGGAGCCTTCTTACTGTTTTGGGTAAATGGAGCTGTAGGGATTATTGGAAATGAGGGTCAGGATGTAAATTTATTATTTGGGGTAGTATATGTAGTTGGATTAATTGGTGCTCTAATTTCTCGGTTTAAAGCCAAAGGCATGTCTATTACCCTATTCGTAGCAGCTGCCCTTCAAATGTTAGTTCCTATTGTGGCTTATTTCTTATGGTCTCCACCTGAAACTTCCTGGTCTCCAGGTGTATTAGGCGTCTTTATTATAAGTGGATTCTTTGCTACCTTGTTTTTCATATCTGGCTTTCTATTTAGACAGTCAGTGCAAGACTAGAGGTTCAAAGAAAGCGATCTAGTATTTGGACTCTTTTATTTCTTGGATTTCTGAGCTTTTGTATCGAATATTAGTTTCCAAACTACTACACATATGAAAGCGTCAAATTTCCTATCAATCCTTTTTGTATTACTATTTGTCCAGACCGGGTTTTCTCAAAATAATAAGTACGCCAAAGCCCTGAAATCCTATGAATGGCGAGCCATCGGACCTGCCAATATGGGAGGACGAGTCACCGATATCGATGGCATTCCTGGCGATCCTAGTATCTTTTATGTTTCTGGAGCAGATGGAGGTATTTTTAAGACCACAAATGGAGGGGTGAATTTCACACCGATTTTCGAAGGCCAAAGGGCCTATTCTATAGGAGCATTAAGCATTTCTGAATCTGATCCAAATGTTCTATGGGTTGGTACAGGTGAAGGTGATCCTCGAAATAGTGTTGGCTATGGCTGGGGAGTATATCGCTCCGTAGATGCTGGAAAAAACTGGAAGCATTTAGGGCTCAAGGAAACAGAAAGAATAAAGCGAATTGTGGTCGATCCTACGAATCCTGATGTGGCCTGTGTATGTGCCTTAGGAAAAGAATGGGGGGCCAATCCGGAAAGAGGAGTTTTCAAAACTACCGATGGAGGCAAAAGCTGGAAGAAAATCTTGTACATAGACGAAGATACGGGTTGTGCGGACTTGGCCATGGAAATGACAAATCCCAACATCATGTACGCAGGCATGTGGACCTTTAGAAGAAGGCCCTGGCGTTTTGATGATGGAGGAAAAGAAACTGCTATTTATCGTACCATGGATGGTGGGGAAAGCTGGGAGAAAATCATGAAGGGCCTTCCAAACACAGCTATGGCTCGCCCAGGCATTCACATCGCCAGAAGTGAACCCAACATCATTTACCTGATGACAGAATTTCAGGGGGGTGGTACCGCATTTAGATCCGAAGACCGGGGAGAAAATTGGGTAATGGTGAATGACGATCCTAATATCAACTTTCGCCCCTTCTACTATAGCGATGTCCGAGTAGATCCCAATAATCCGAATATCCTTTTCTCCATCTCAGGAAGATTAAGTCGCTCGGATGATGGTGGCAGAACCTGGGAAAGGATTGCAGGTACGGTACACGGAGATCACCAGGCTTTATGGATCGACCCGGCTAATTCAAAACGTATACTTAACGGAAGTGATGGAGGTTATCAAATTTCTCATGATGGAGGAGATAGTTGGGAAATCATCAACAATGTAGAGTTATCCCAATTCTACCAGATTTTCATTGATAATAAAGACCCTTATAATGTTTATGGAGGACTGCAGGATAATGGCACCTGGGTAGGGCCCAGTAATTCTCTGTATTCAGCAGGTATCTTGAAAAGGCATTGGAAAGGGCTTGCCTATGGTGATGGATATTATGCTGTACCCATTCCCGGAAGTGAACATGAAGTATATGCAAACTTGCAAGGAGGTGTGATTTTTCACGTAGACTCCCGCTATGGCAATGTGCGAAACATTCACCCTTATCCTAAAATTATTGGTTCTGCAGGAGATGCCATTGAAGATCATAAATATCGATTCAATTGGGATTCTCCTATTAGCATCTCCCCACATGATCCGAATACCGTTTACTTCGGAGGAAATGTAGTTTTCAAATCGACAGACAGAGGTAATTCCTGGGAACAGATCAGTGAAGACTTAACCACCAACGACAAGTCCAAGCAACGTACTTCCGGTGGAGAAATTTACCAGGACAATACCGCTGCTGAATTTCATTGCACTATCTTATATATCGATGAATCACCAGTAGAAAAAGGAGTCATTTGGGTAGGAACAGATGACGGAAATGTGCAGTTGACACGAGATGGAGGAAAAAACTGGACCAAGTTAAATGATAGGATCCAAGGACTTCCCGCTTTCTCATGGGTAGCGAAAATCCATGCTTCTGAGCATGATGGAGGTACAGCCTTTGTTACCGTTGATCAACACAGGATGGATGACTTCAAGCCCTATATTTTCATGACGACTAATTATGGGCGGAGCTGGACAAAAATAAGTAATGGCTTACCACAAGATGATTATGTGAAAGTTGTAAGGCAGGACCCCATCAATCCTGATCTATTGTATGCGGGTATGGAGCATGGTATTTTTGCTAGTTGGGACAAAGGAGAGTCATGGACCAAGATCAACAACAACCTCCCCAATGTTTCAGTCAGGGACCTTCGTATTCAAGCCAGAGATAGAGACTTGATCGTTGGCACCCATGGTAGAGGCGCATGGATTTTGGATGACATTCGTCCTATCCAGGAAATGGCAGATACCGAAGGCAAATCCACCCATCTCTTCCCGGTTCGCAGCGCTACTCTATGGCATATGTTCTGGAGACTGGAGAATTTGGGCGATCGGCATTACCGAGCAGAAAATCCTGACTTTGGAGCCAATATCAACTTTTATCTGGCTGAAGGTGAAAAAGAAACTGCTATAGTCGAAATCATAGATGCTTCAGGAAATTTAATCCGGACCTTGACTGACTCCTCGATTACTGCTGGAATCAATCGAATTGTTTGGGATTTAGGACATGAGGCTGCTACAAAGATGCAAGGAGCTGGAGGAGGAGGATTCTTTTCTGGCTCAATGAATCCTTATGTAGTCCCGGGTACCTATACGGCAAGATTAAAACTAAAAGGAGAATCACTGGAAACAATGATTGAAGTCCGAGCTGATCCTAGAATAGACTTGAAACAAACAGCCTATGAATCCAGAACAGAATTAGCACTTAAACTTCGCGAGCTTCTTTCTCAAACACATACCATGATCAACAATTCCAAAACCTATGATAACCAGTTGAAGGAATTGAAGAAAAAGCTGGATAAAAGTGAAAGCAAGGATTTCGAGAAGTCTTTGTATGAGGATATTAAAGGTGCACGAAAAAGTATTTCAGATTTGGAAGATGATATCCTCAAAAGACCTCCACCCAATATGGGCTACCGTCAACGCCCCAGATTACGTGAAGAAATTCGTTCCTTGATGCGGGCTGTTAACAGCGCAACAGCTGAACCGACCCAACCTCAGATTTCACGTCTGGAACAGTTGAGAGGAGAAGTAAATGATGCACAGGCTACTTTAAACCAAATCATTAATGACCAGATTCAAAAGATTAATGATAAGGCAAAAGATATCCCTCAGATTTCCGTAGGAAAGAAAAATATGTAATTAGCTAACTTATCCTAGCTTTCAAAGATTTTAACTTCGGACCGGGTTTTTTATTAAAAAAGCCCGGTCCGATCAATCCCAGAAGCTTTTGTTATAAGAGTAATAGGACTCTCTGGATCAGAAAAGTGTACATTCGCAAAACTATAAAGGAATCATAAGCTTCTATTACATATGAAGAAATTTATACTATATGCTTTGCTGACCCTGGCAATCCTAGGCATATCCGCTACAGCTTATTTATTCAACATCAACAATTTTAAAAGAGAAGGTAGCTTTCAAATTTCAAGCAATTCGGCTCCTATCAAAGTTCTCCGTTCTGAAAATGGAATCCCATATATCATTGCAGAAAATAAAGCAGATGCCATTCGAACTCAGGGTTTTGTGACAGCTCAGGATCGTTTGTTTCAAATGGAGTTTTACCGTTTGTTGATCAAAGGAGATTTGGCGAGTGTGATAGGTCCTTCTATGCTACAATCAGACATAAAAATGCGGGTACTAAATTTACCCCAAAACGCCGAAAACAGTTATGCACATCTTGATGATAAAGCGAAAGAATTTCTTCAATGGTATTGCGAAGGCTACAATGATTATCTAGAGGTAGCAGAGGATGAGTTTCCTTTTGAATTGGCCTTACTAGGACTAAAAGCCAGCAAACTGACCCCTTTGGACATCATGTCTGTCATTCATTTCATTGGCTTCAATCATGCCCAGAATATGGAGGATGAAATACTGAGCTTGAATCTATCAGCTTATGACGATTGGGACAATGAGCTTTTCCCCTTAAATATAAATCTGGATAGAAAGAAAGCACTTAACTTTCAATTGGATTCAAGCCTTATGAGTAGTCGGGAGAAATCATCTGCAATAATTCCTAACATGCCTAAACTCCTACTAACTCCACCTGAATTTGGATCAAATAACTGGGCCATTTCTGAGGATAAATCCGCTTCCGGAAAAGTGATTGTTAGCAATGATCCACATTTAGATGCCCGATTATTGCCTGGAGTTTTCCATCCGGTTGGCATGTTTTGTCCAGAATTCAAAGGAGTGGGTCTTGCGATACCAGGGGTTCCCGGATTAATTATTGGGCGAAATGAATATGTAGCATTTGGAGTAACTAATGGATATGGTGATAGCCAGGATTTAATCATTGAAAAGACAGAAGGAGATCATTATTTCCACAAAGAAGAAAAACTAGCCTTCAAAAAGAGAAAAGAAGTCATTCAGATTAAAGATAGCTCCAGCGTGGAAATTGAAGTCCGTTCTACAATAAGAGGCCCCATCATTTCTGATTTTGAGGCCTTTGGCATTAGGACCAAAGATGTGGTCAGTTTACGCTGGTCACAAAGTTCCTCTAAAAACAATTCCTTGGGCATCGAGCATCTACTGGAGACAAAAACTGTATTTGAATTTGTAGATGCATTGAAAGGGATAGATAATATGTTTTTTAATCTGGTAATGGGAGATGTTGAAGGAAATATTGCTCACCAAACTACAGGCCTTATTCCCAAAAGGCTCAATGGACAGGGAGCAAAACCTCAGGCCTATGACCAGCTTATTGGGGAGTATATTCCCAAAGAAGAAATGCCCCATAGTATAAATCCAGAAAGAGGATGGCTTGGTACTGCCAATCATGATACCCGACCGGATGATTATCCTCATTATTATTCCTCCCACTTTTCACCTAATTATAGATATGCGAGAATGCAGGAGGTTTTGGGAAGATCGGAGAAATTAAGCTCAGACGATTTGTGGCAACTCGTAATTGACACTAAAAACAAGCAGGCAGAAAGATTGACCCCAATATTTATCGCTGCTTTAGAGAAAAATGAACAAACAAAAGAGCTGGGAGACATCCTAAATGAATGGAACTACCATGATGCCGTAGAAGAACAAGGCGCAGCCGTATATAACGTTCTTTACACCATCTTAAATAGTTTGATTTTAGATGATGAATTGCCAGATGAATTAGAAAAGTCCTTTTGGGCCAATGCTTATTACTGGATGCAAAGAATGGATGAGTTTATCTTATCTCAGCATGAATACATTGATAATAAAAACACTCCCGAGAAAGAAACCCTGGATGATTTAATCATTCAGGCGGGTATTCAAACCAGAGATTACCTTTCCAAGACCATAAGCCCAAATGTTGGCGATTGGAGTTGGGGGAAACTTCATACCGTTTACTTTACGAGTCCACTCAGGCCTAAAGGGTCCGGTAAATCCTTATTGGGATATGAAGAATTCCCGAAAAATGGCTCCAACCAGACCCTCAATAGAGGAGGCTATGTAAAAAGTGCCGATCTCAATTTTGAAACGGGATGGTTCAGCACTTTCCGAATGGTTGCTGACCTCAGTGATTCTGAGAAGTTCATGGGTTCCCTGGCAGGAGGAAGTTCAGCAAGAGTCTTTCACCCTTATTACAATTCTCAACTTGAGACCTGGAAAAAGGAGGAATGGACACCCTACTGGATTTCCCAGAAGAAAGCTGAAGAACATGCTGTTTATGAACTGATTTTGGAGTAAAAAGTAAGCATAGGGAAGAGCTATATTCATTCTAGCTGAAAAAAAGTCCTGTAGTTAACTAAGAGAAGAGCAATACTTATGTTAAGTATTGCCCTTCATAAGGATATATGCTAAACAAAAAATATTCAATACTGCCAAAACGCCTTCAATAATTGCTACTCGAATCAAGCCTTGATTAGGGACTCCGTCGAGGATAAAACTGATTGACCGACCCAAAACTACTCCAGCAAAAATTACAGTTACAACCACAAATGCAGTCTCTCTGAATCCGGGCTTTATCGCACCAAGTATGGCGATAATTCCTCCTAAAAACATGACTGCCCCCACTCCTCTGATTTCATTGACCCAATCGATATGATTATCCAGGTTATTCCCAGAATTATCTAAATAGGTTTGTAGAAATACAGCTCTGCTTGGATCGATCAGGCGTGAAAAACTGGCATAGAACAAAGCCAGAGCAGAAAGGGATAACATTACAATATTAAAGGTTTTCATTAATCAAATATTAGGTGTGAATGGGGTGCTCTCAATAAGATTTATTCGCTCAGGAGAACACCCCAGCAATCCAGTTTTTATCATATAGAACATATTTTCAGGAAATAACAGGCCAGTAGAAGTACGCCTGCCCTGATTTTTTGCTCACTGGACCACAAAAATTATTTTACCCGTTTAAAACTCGCTGTTTTGCCGATCAATGAGAATCCAATGAATCCTCTCATTTTCAAGGTCGCTCCATTATCCTCCAACCAAATCTTTCCTTTATAGGTATTCCCGTCATCTATGGAGTATACCGTACCTCCATCCCATATCTCTTCGTCAGCATCATAGGCAAAGTTATTTAAAAATTGTGCTCCAACCACATTTCTGCTGCGTTTTGTCTCATCTGGATTCTCAGTATCTTTTCTATCCTCTTCCCTCCAAATGATGCGCCCGCAATACTTATCCCCACATTTGAAGACAGCTATTTTCCCTTTCTTGTCTTCTGCCCAATACTCACCGATAATTGCGTCTGAAGGGGAAGTTTTAAAAAGGGTCATGACGCTAAGCATCACAATGAAATAAAGTTTCATTTTATTGTTATATAAGGTTTTAAAATTTAGGTAATACTTTAAAAGATAGCCCAGTAAGCCCATTCTTCTACTACAATTCTATCAGCCAGAGCTTGTCCAGCAAGTAGATTTTCAAAACAAAATTTGCAGGCATAATTTCAATCTATGGTGAAGAATTATTTTCTCCTCCAGCTATAAATTTTTAGAAAAATGGGATAGGTCTATCCTTTGGTTAATGGCTCAGAAAGAAATTCACGCATAGCCTTTGTTGTGGCTTCTGCTGCGCCAAGTTGAAAGAAATGATTTCCATCAATGAACTGAACCCGACCATTCGTCACAAAATCAGGGGTATCTTCGTACTCCTCAGGATGCTGACCAGGGTCGAATCGCCCTTGTAGAAACAAGACAGGCATAGTCATTCTTGCAAAGAGGAAATTGTGCCGATCTCCAAGCTCTTGCTCCAAACTTGTATGGTGAAATTGTAAGGGAGAGGCTTCAGCTATTCCTTTGAACTTAACCTCATGATCCAATCGTCTCAAAACTTCAGGGGCAATGTTCTCAACCCGATACATACTTGCAGCATATGCCAGCCTGGGGAAGCCTGTCCATTTCATCAAGTAAGGAAACCATGAAGAAGCAAATAGCTTATGCGGCGGTTTCGGGTCGCCATGAGGTTCATTTGCAGACTGCTGCATTCGAATATAGCGCAAAACTCTATGCTCCATGCCTTCAACATTGAGCAAATGATCCGAAATAACTGATCCACGATCATGGCCACCAAGATTGAAACGCTCAATTCCTATAGCATCCAGCAACTTAGCTATTGAAGCAGCAATAGCAGAATAACGATAGTCAAGATTTAATCGCTTATCGCTTTGCCCATTCCCAAGTGTATCTACAGCAATACAATAGAATTGATCGGATAAGTCGCGCATTTGATTGTGAAAAGTGTACCAACTCTCAGGAAAGCCATGCACCAGGAGAAACGGCTCATTGTCCGGATTTCCCGTAGTTACAAAATGCCAGCAGATTCCCTCGACTTCAGCATACCAATGGGTCGCCTCAACTTCGCCGAGCATTTCAATCTCACCATGAGCGTTCTCGGACCCCAGTGGAAAGGATTCAGGCTGAGGATAACGCATATCTGAAGTAATAGGTGCATCGTCCCGAATCCCGCCCTCGCGAACGTTCGTCAGACTCAAATCCTCACGCGAGAGATACTCTAGCCTTGGCAAAGCCTGCGGTGAAAGCATTTTAATAAGCTTGAGAATTTCTTTTGAATTATTAAGCTTTGTCATAATGTTATTGTCGATTTGGTACAAAGGTCATTGAACCAAATGACAATACTTTTCATCTATCTTAAAAAATACAGAGGGCTTATTTTTTCTTAGACCTTATTACACTGAGTGTTTGTTGAGTTACTCCCAGGAAGGAAGCTATACTACCGAGAGATACCCTATTTTGAAGATTTGGGTACATTTCCAGAAAGAGATTGTACTTATCGTAGGCAGTCTGGAATTGGAGAAGATTAAGTTTATGGGAAAATAAATCCAGCATTTGGATAGAAAAATCCAAAATTATGCGCGTTAGTTTTGGAAATTGCTCTCCCAGCATCAGGAAATCTTCATAAAGGATCACCCTCACTCTACAGGCTTCAATAGCTTCCCATTCATAGCGTTCGGACTTATTGAAATAAATGCTATTTATGGGGGCTATGAAATAATTTTCGTCAAAAAAGAAATGCGTAATGTCCTTTCCTTCCTGCTCGTAGAAAACCCGAAGTAAGCCAGATTCTATAAAAAGCATCCTTTTAGAGTACCTATTTACCTTTTGAATTACCGCTCCTTTGGGTATAGTTTCAGCATCGAAGACAGCATCTATCCTAATACATTCCTCCTCTGTAAAGAGTCTCTTGTTCTTTAAAAATGATAGAAGCTCCATGTTATTACAAACAAAAGAATTAGGTTAATGAAATAGGGTTATGCAAAACGGCTATAGCATCTACTATAGCCGTTTAAATATATGCTTATTAATTATAATTATTAGTTTCTTCGAGATTCAACAATGGCTTTAATGTTCAGATTAGCCTTGCCTTTCCCTCCACTTAGTCAGAATCTCCTTTTCTCTTTTCATGAGAGATCTTTCCCCATTTAAAATATTATCACGCCTTTCCTGAGTAACGGCATCTGAATACCACCATTCCGTAGTAGCCTGGACTGTTTCAGCAAGTGATCTGAAGGTCAAGCCAGATTCAATCGCTTTGCTATTATCACTCCTGGACATTCCTGCATATGCTGGCAATTGAATTACCCAGGGTTGGATGCCTATGAGTCCATTTTCCTGCAGAAATTCCATATCATCGATCTGGATATAATTCACTGGAGAATTGTAGCATGCATGAATACCATGTACAAAAGCATTAGTCGTCATTTCAAAGCCAGGGCCTGAGCCATTGTAGGTTCCTGCAGCTTCATTTTCCAGTAATCTTATCATCCAGCCAGCCAAGTCTCTTACATCAATATACTGAACTACCTCATCACTTTTCCCGGGAATAATGATATCCCCTCCTTTTTCCATACGAGCGGTCCAATAGGGGAAACGATCCGTACGATCACCAGGGCCTACTATCAAGGTAGGTCTCACAATCATAGATCTATCTTCCCCAAAAGTATTTATGGTAGCGATTTCAGAAGTCGCTTTCATAACCCCATACTCATAGGTCCTCTTCTCATTTTCATTAATGTCGCTGGGGATCTCCACAACGAGCTTTCTTTTCTCAGAAAAATCATCTCCAGTAAAAGGATAATATACACTGATGGAAGAGGTATACATGTAGTAGCCTACATTGTCTACTAATAGCTTGGCACTATCCTCTGTCCATTTCGTTCTTCGACCTGAATTGTCTATAACTACATCCCATTTTCTATTTTTTAGAGCTTCCAAATTATTTTCCCGATCGCCTACCAAACTCTCTACTTGAGAAAATAGTTCAGGGTGAATAGTAGGTTTAGTTTTTCCTCTTGTAAACGTACTCACTTTATGGCCCCTTTTTAGCGCATAAGCAATTTGATGTGGTCCAAGAAAACCCGTGCCTCCAAGAATGAGGATCTTCAATTTCTTTTCCGCTTCTCCTAAATCCAATAAGTGAGAGACTGGATTGGCACTCAACATGGGAGCTAATCCTAAAGCCAAACTGGTTCCTAAAAATTTCCGTCTACTGTTCTTCATATCTATTGCTTTGAAAAAGGTTAAGTATGTTCATTGCTATAATGCAGTTTTGACACGACAAACACTTTTAATGTCTTTAAAAAGTACTTTTTATCCCAAAGAAATATGCAGAATGCATAAAATAGCTCACGTATTCAAAGCTGCTTGCGGATAGTTAGGCAAACAATAAAATATTCTTACCAGAATGGCACATAAATTCAAGGCCATAAAAGCATAGAAAAGGCCACCCAGCTCTCAAATTGGATGGCCTTTTCTATATTAAAATTTGTATTTCTTATTTACTCGCAATAGCGTCTCCGGCATCCTTCTCGGCCCCAACAGCTTTTCCATAATGAAAACTCATATAGCCAATCAGCATTTCATCAAAGGATTGCTCTCCCCAAGTTACTGTCTGTTCTGGATGAGGATTGAAAGTATTCAATTTCGAATTGTCATATACAGCCTCTACAATGATTTCTGATCCCGCAGGCATGTATTTAGGTTCGTTCAACTGATAATAACGCTGCCAGTTGAAATTGTAATTAGGCACATTCAGCAACACCTCCGTTGTACCATCTGGATACTTGGCGGTATACTTCATGCTCTTTCCACGGAAATGCATATGAGGCGCCATTCCATAGAGAGTAAGCTCCTTGTCAAACACTTGCTTGGCACCCGCTTTATATTCTCCTTCATAGGGAGGAATCTGTATTCGGGTGTTGAAGGGTCCTACAATCATATATTCTTTAGCCGGAGCATGATCTTGTGTATAGATTCCCAGCTTGGGAGCATCTACTTCTTCTTTTCCACTCGTTGTATAATGCAACTGAAAGAGAATTTTAGATCCCTTAGGAATTACCCTTCCTGTCCCTTCAGGGAATATCTCTGCCTCCATTCCTGGAGCCCAGGAGGCAAACAATCCATCCAGCCAGCGACTACGAACCTTCATAGGAGGCTTAAAGCCATCTGGATAGGTAATACTCACCAAAACATGGTGCAGAACTGAGGTGTTTCCCGGAATCACCTGTACAGCTTTTGCCCATAGATCTTTATCAGCTGCTATTTCAAATTCCTGATAACGGTAATCCAACACTCCTGTAGCTGGAATTTCTTCTGGCTCCAATTGGAATACTAAATCGGGTTCACCCAGCGTCCAATCCGGAGGATCCTGTTTAACCCCTTTTAACGGATCGGATTCTCCTTTTTCCTTCTTTGCACCTGCTTCTACCCAGTGTACCAAGGTTTGAATTTCATCATTAGTCAAGGAAATATCATTAGCAAATTGTCCATAATGCGGATCTGCCTGCCAGGGAGGCATACGACGCACACGAAGTACTTCACGGATCATAGGAGACCAACCGCGAACCATTTCATAAGAAGTCATGGCCCAGGGAGCGATACCTCCAGTTACATGGCATTGGGTACAATTTTCTATCAGGAGTGGTGCAATATCTTTCTCATAAGAAATCTGGGCATGCTCTCTTTTATTTCTATTGGGGAAATTGACCAGACAGCCCATTCCCTTAATCATTTTTTCAGAAAGTTCTTCCCCTTTGATGGTTGCCTGGATAGCATCACTCAGGTAGTTATTGCTAACCTCATTTCTCTGGCTTTCATATCCGATGCGATCATTAATAGGCCCCCGATAAGCAAGCTTCCAGTTTTTGGGATTGATGACTAAAACTTCAGCCGTGCGGAAAAGCCCAAGGCTTTCACCAACTAATTGGGTTTCATCCACCAAAATAGGAATGTCAATACCAAAGTCAGCTGCTTCTACTGCAATGCTATTTCTGTCATCCTGAATATTGGAATTCAGCATAAAGAACAACACATTATCATCCGCAAACTGATCACGAATGGCCTTATAATCAGTAACAGCATTTCTTACAATAGGACAAGAATTGCCCTGTATCATGATGACAATAGCAGAAGCATCTGAATGGTAATAGAGATTGTGAAAATCTCCTGTGTGATCGTACAAGCCAAAATTGCTTACCAATAGATCAACCGGAATTTCAAAATCCTCTGGCTCGTCTACATAGCCTTTTTGGCCGCATGAATAAAAAATCAGGGGGAGAATCAGAATCAGAATCGTCCTGATTGGGTGTAGCTTAAACATTAGGGTTAATTGGTTTATATTTTTCTCCATTTCTTTTGTATTGCCATGTATTTTTGGGTGGCAGCAAGGTCGAAAAAACCGTCAAAATTCTAACTTCTCGTAACTTCCAGCCTCAGGCATCGAATTTTGATGACCAAGACCTGTTTTTCCGAATTATAAATTAAAAAGGAAACATCAGGAAAAGAAATCATGTTTTGAATTTTCCTGATGTTTTCTGCCAAAACTTAGTCATTTTCTTCAAGATTTGAAGATTCAAAATCTTTGGGATTCACCCATCCTGCACTCATCTCTTCTCCAGCCATAAATCGATTGTAAAAATCGGTGGTATTTTTATCCATGTATTTATAAGCGTCTATTAGATCTGCCTTTCCTAAAACACGAGGATCACCATCTTTTTTCAATTCTGCAAAGAGCAATTCTCGCATAGATTCTAATCGTTCCTTGAGAGAGACTTCCTTTGCAAGATTTTGGATGCACCAGGGATCATTTTTTATATCATAAAACTCGATTTCAGGCCGTTTCCCAAAATTGAGCTCCCAAAACTCACTGCTTCCTTCTCGTCTTCTTTCATTGAGGATTTGTGTTTTGGTAGGACTTCCATCGCAATTGAGGTAGCCAGTAATAGGATCACCCGCAGGCCAGCGCTTAGGATTAAAATTTACACTCAAGGCATATCCATCCTTCACAATTGTCCTTACCGGGTATCCCTGGTCATCGGGTCTTCCGACATCATGCCTTTCCTTTCCTAAAATCACAAAGTCAGCCCGTTGAGGATCGCTATTTACCCCATTCAAAAAAGGTAATAAGCTTTTCCCTCGAATTTCCTCCATACCCGAATCTTCATGTTTTATTCCAGCTAGCTCAAGAAAAGTAGGGGCAAAATCAATGAAGTTCACGTAATCCTCAATTTTTCGACCCGCATCTTTCATTCCTTTCGCCCACATGATAGCGAGGGGTAAATGGTTGTCGTATTCGTATATCTGGCCCTTAATTCGGGGAAAAGGCATACCATTATCTGAGGTTACTACTATGAGGGTATTTTCCAGCTCTCCTCTTTCCTCAAGTATATAAAGCATTTTAGCCAAATGGGAATCAAAGTATTCAATTTCATAGGCATAGTCCAGCATATCTGTTCTGACCGTATCTGAATCGGGCCAAAATTCTGGTATGTCTGTTACTTCTTTCAAGTCTTTGTTCCCTTTCTCCAAACCAGCCCCATATTCATAGCTCCTGTGTGGCTCGGTCGATCCATACCAAAAGAAAAAAGGCATGTCCTCTTTTTTGTCGTTCAGGAAAGCTTCAAAGTTGGCGGCATAATCATTAGTGGAAATAAATTTAGCAGGTGGAGTCAATTTTTCTTGTGAATAGTCATTTACCAGGAGTTCCCGTTTTTCTCCATTTTTCAAAGCTATTCCCGGAGCATATCCTTTCCCTGTTTTTCCTACCCAATAGCCATGATCTGCGAGAGCTTCTGCTACCGTTTTAAATTTCTCAGGGAAAAGTGGCCAGTGATTCATGGCTTCTTCCAATTGCCAGCTATTTCGACCTGTGAGGATGCAAGATCGCGAGGGAGCACATTTCGCATTAGGTGTATAGGCTTTATTAAATAATAAGCCTTCTTTGGCTACCCGATCAAAGGCAGGGGTCTTAATCCAGCTACATCCATATGCTCCGGCATGACCAAAGGATTGATCATCAGCAATGGCAAAAAGGATATTGGGTCTTTTTTTGGGTTCTTCTTTAGCCTCATTGCAAGAAGAAAACAAAAAGCTCAAAAAGAGGAGGAATAGAAGTAGTTTTTTCATAGCAATTAAAAATAAGGAATCGAGAACAAAATTTTCTCCTATCTGCTAAACCAAATGATTATTTTTTCGATGAAAGATTGAACCTATCGCCTTTCCGGATGTATCAATCTAAAAGATGCCGAAATATGCTCCTCAACTACTTCAAAGTCGTATTCCGAAATTACCGTAAGAACAAGCTATACGCCAGCCTCAATCTCCTGGGGCTCAGCATCGGCTATACCACCAGCCTACTAATTGGAGCCTTCCTGATACATGAAACTTCTTTTGAAAGCTTTCATTCAAAAGCAGATAGGATTTACCGAGCCAGCCATCACTATTATGCAAATGGCGGCTTTGAATCTCATTGGGCAAGAACGCATCTGGATATCATCAATGAGCTACCCGAGGATATGCCTGAGGTCAAACACCTCATTCGATTTCAAAATCACCAAAGACGATACATCCGAATCGAACGGAATAAATTTCGAGCTCCAAATACCTATGTTACCGATGCAGAAGTATTCGATGTTTTTGATTTCAAGCTTTTATATGGAAATCCTGCTGAAGCCCTGGCAGCCCCAAACTCTGTAGTGCTTACCGAAAGTATTGCCCAGAAATATTTTGGAAAGGATAATCCTATTGGTAAAGAGCTGTACATAGTTGGAGATTATACGACTGAGGAGGTTTTGCATACGGTTACGGGCGTTATGCAGGATTTACCCAACAATACCCATATGCCCGTCGATATCCTCCTTTCCTTCCAAAGCCCAGAGGATAGAAGATGGTGGGCCTATGTCTATATCCTGCTTGAAGAGGGGGCCAACATTCAATCGGTGGATGCAAAAATGGAAGATTTCTTTGAGAAACATGAATTGGATGATACCAATGGACGAACTGAGATCAAATTCCAGGCTTTGGGTGATATACACCTCAATTCAAACCTCGCCCGGGAACTTACACCCAATGGAGATAAGCTCTATGTCAAAGTTTTTTTATTTGTTGGGGTATTTATTTTACTCATCGCGCTTATCAATTATATTAACTTAAGCAGTGCTTTAGCAATCAGTCGAAACAAGGAAGTCGGCTTAAGATTAGTTTTAGGGGCTAGTCGTAAGGGCCTAGTTTTATTTGCCATAGGAGAATCAGTCATTTATAATTTGTTGGCTGCCCTTATAAGTATAGGGTTGAGTGCCTTGGTTATGCCATTCTTTCTGGATCTACTTGAAATCCCTGTACTACTTAATCCCATCCTTCTAGGCTTAGGTCTATTTGTCTTGGCTTTATTGGGTGGATTATTAGCAGGTATCTATCCGGCTATGGTTTTAGCTTACTCGACTTCAGGGAGTATGCTTAGAGCAGGACAGGCCATAAAATTTGGACAGGCCAAAGGCAGCTATCGTTTCAAGAGGTTTTTGGTCGGTATCCAGTTTGCTGCTGCCACTTTGCTTTTAATAAGTACCTGGATTGCCAGGAATCAGGTCAGTTTTCTCCATGATAAACAAATAGGCATGCAAACGGAACAAGTGCTTGCTATTCCAGCAGTTCCAAATCCTGTAACTGATAGGTATCCACTTTTTCGTGAGCAGGTACAAAAAGTTCAGGGAGTTAGCTCTGTTACCGCTTGTATGGAAGTACCCTCACGGGAAATTCGCGATGTGGGCCCAACCCTTGTTGTCGGAGGGAACCAGGATCCGGAAAAAGCTCCGATGCTAGATATTCAGGTGATAAGCCCTGATTTTTTCGAAACAATGGGTATTCAGTTACTGGCCGGAGAAGATCGTTCGGGAAGTTTTATTTTCAAGGCACCTCCAGAATTTTCGGAAGAATTTACCCCTGCCAAATATTTTGCAGAACAGGAAAGAAATTATCTAATCAATGAAGAAGCCATGAATCAGTTGGGTTGGCAAAATCCAGAAGAAGCTATTGGTCAGCAAATTTCCTGGTCTATCGGAGGTTTTAACCTAAAAGAAGGACCTATAACGGGAGTAGTAGAAAATGTCCACCAGGAAACTCTTAAGAATAAAGTAGACCCGACCATTATGGTAGTGGAGCAAATCTGGTTGCGGACATTTTTGCTAAAGATTGAAACAGCGGATGTCTCAAATACAATTGCAGGCATTCAATCTATCTGGAATGAGCTATTTCCCAGCTATCCTTTTGAGTATCAATTTGTAGATGAGTTATATGATAAATTGTATCAACAAGAGCGAATTCAATTAAGTCTGCTGATGTATTTAAGTATGATCGCCATAGTCATAGCATTCCTGGGCCTGTTTAGTCTGGTCGCTTATTCCTTGCAAAGTCGTATGAAAGAGATAGCGATCAGGAGAATTACGGGAGCAGGCTTTCGAGACTTATTACTTCTGATCAGCAAAGAATATTTATGGATTTTAGGATTTGGGAGTTTAGTTGCGATTCCCCTAAGTTATTGGGGCCTACAACGATGGCTAGAGAATTTTGCTTACCATGCTGGAATTTCCTATTGGGCTTTTCTCTTTTCGTTATTGGGGTTGATAAGCTTGGTGCTCGCTACAGTAGCTAGCCAAATTTATCTCAACAAGGACAGAAACCCTGCAGAGATTTTGCGAGAATAAGATATGCTTAACTTAAATCGCTTCAGCATCTATGTCGTAGATTGATTTCTTTATGATTCCTTCGGGACTTACAACGATAATATTTCCCCCAAACTTTCGTACAACTTCCATATAATCGGGATGCACCTCTTCAATCGAATTCGCTCTACAAACAAACATATTAAAGATCATGTCTTTAGGGAGTTTGATGTTGGATAAAAGGACCATGTCTTTAGGAGGTGCATTATTGTCAATGACTAAGGCGATTTCTTTATACAGATTGGGCTTAACTCTTTCCATTGAAGTCAGAATTGCCTCCAGATCATTTTCTTCCAGCTCCCCTCCTCCACTACCGGTAGTTTCACAGAGATGCATAAGTTGACTGGCTTCTGAATTAGTGGGAAAAGAATCTTCATGGGTAAAAATGCCTTCAAAATTTCCGGGCTCTCTGGGGAGATCACAATAACGGTCATTGAAGAAGGTCAGGTATTTCAATTTCTTCTCTTCTGTATTGTGTTTGAGGAATTCTGTCAATTCTGGCCTGAAGGCATACATGCTACCTGTCCAGTCCATCATCACAAAAGCCTCTTCTCCCAAATGATCTCTAAATGCATAGATCAAGGTTGAATCAGCAGGCGGATCGCGGAGGTAGTTCATCGAGAGCACATAATAGCCAACATTTCTGGGTACATCTCCTTCATCCTGATAATCTTCCTGGCTTGCCTTAAACCTTCGCTGAGCAAGCTCCCAATTGGCACTTAGAAAATTTTGTAACTCCTTAAAACTCTTTTCTTTTTCCAGAAAGTTGCGTGCCGCCTTTTTCTCATCTTTATCAGTTGCATGGTAAATCAATCGCTCTAGGTTGCTTTCGGAATGATCTGTAATGCTCAAGCCACTCAAATGGTGCTCTGAATCCATAAATCCTTCCGGAAATAGGTCATCAATCCACTCTTTGGGAGAAGTCATCAATTCATACTCCTCTCCCCTCTTTCCATGATAAGGCAAAAAGAGGAGAATTTCTTTTCCATTAGAAATATGTAAATCCGAAATCAAAGAATCCTTTTGGGACCGAATCACAAAGAGGTCTCGAGGATTCTGGATGGCCTGGATCAATTGATCATCATCAGGCGCAAAAGTAGATTTCAGTTTTTCGTATTCTGCTACATCCACCCAAAGATGACCTTCGTGTACCTTCTTTCCTTTCATCAACGTACCCGAAGGAACAAAGAGCATGACTCCATTTTCCGAAACCAGCCCCATATCCCCATTGTAATAGGTTTTGCTATGGTCCTGCATAACAGTTTCTTCATGGGCACATGAGAAGAATACCAGAAGGAAAAGCAAAGGCAATTTTAGGATAAAAGGGAATATCCCCCCTTGCCGATTTGGCTCAAGGGAGGAATTATAGCCCCATTGAATATGCGTATCAAGTGGCTGTATGTTCATCGGCTAATGAATTTTATCATAGCGCTTAAGTCCTAATTCTCCAGAGAGTCCTGCCCAGTAATCCTGAATAAAATTCAGAACCCCCTGGTTGGTATTTCCTATGGCGCGATCACCGCGCATGTAATGGAAACCTACGCCATTCAGAGCCAGCTTTCCACCCAGTTTATCTTTGATGGTACTTGCGTCTGATTTAGCATCCCCTTGCGCATGAACTTCTCTACAACCTGAAGAACAAATACGGGTATTTGCGCATTGAAAATAGCCACCGTTCTGGCAAAACTGTTCCATATCCGAGATCACAAAGATGGCTTTATCTTCAGCAGTGGATCGTTTGAATTCTCGATCTGCGAGGTAAAACATGCCTAGCACATCACTGTTTACATCTTCATTTTGCTGCTGAGCAGCTTTTACTTTCTGGTCCACCACACCCATATTTCCCGCAATAAAATCCTGCAATTCACAGGTATATCGTCGTTTCTTACTGGAATTGATGATGGTTTGCCCTTCTACCAATTCTCCCAAAGGCATGGTCCGCAAATCCAGATTGGCGGCTGACATAGTTTGGGTTGTGGCAGTATTGGCCGTGATAAAGAATATCTGAAGCTTATCAGCTTCCTGTTTTGTATTTGCGCGACGATCCTCTGAAGTGGAAAGCCTTTGCTCCATTACTTTTTTCAAATAAGACTTGGCCTGTTGTCCATAAATGCTGGGATCGGTCAAATCGATAAAGACGAGGCTGTGCTTTTGTGCTTGCCCATGATCCTCGGGAAAAACCATCTGAGGATTACATACAATCTCTGTTGATTCACTAGCGCCCTGAGATTCGCAAGACTGAAATAGAGGTAAACAGAGGATACTTAGGATAATGATGAGAAGACTATGGGTTTTCATATAAGTTTTGAATGCTATTCTGGTTTATTGGAAAAAGACGCTTTTACATTGAAGTTCTTCGAGGAAAAATTTCTCCCAAAACATACGGGTAAAGTTTCTCCCTTTAGAACTGTAGAGGTGCTCATTGGGCGTTAGGATATAGACTTCAGCTCCTTTGAGTTCATTTTCTACGTCGGTCAAGTTTTGAAGTCTATTTAGAGAAACCTGAACCAGGCTATCAATTTGGTCTTTGGCCGTTAGATTATCTACCCTTGCGACTGGAGTCAAGAATACTGAGTTCTCCCGCATGTCTGAGAGGAAATATACTTTCTTTTCATCCTTGTCTATGGCATATCTCCGAAAATAATTAGCCGCATTTTGCAAAGCACCAATCACATTAGTATAGCGCATCAGACTGGAATCTTCGATCACCAAAGGTTTCTGATTTGCATAGAGATTTGAAAGAGAGTCAAAGCGTTCAAGGCACATATCCTGATTAATTTGTGCCACAACAGAACCTGCACTTTCATTTAGCAATTCTTCATCCATCAAAACTGAATGACTTGCATAAAAAGGTTGATTGTTGTGAGTTTCATTGTGTACCAGATAGGCTGCGATGACATCTCTTTCACTTTGCAGATCCTTTTTGAGCACCTGGGTTAGTAGTTTTCGATAAGGGCCATTTTTCAAGGAAATGGTGGTATCGCTCTGGGTAAAGTCTACATGAAGTACAGAGACATTGCGAGGTCCCAGTTCATGGCGTTCCCAGCGACTCAATTCAGACTCTACAAACTTTCCACTTGCATAGCTAAGTTGAGGTAAAGCGAGATAAATCGTGCCACCGATTAGGGCCAGGGCCCCAAGCAATATGAGATAATATTTTTGATGGTCGAGCATGTGCTAACTTTTGTATTCTGAAACCTGATCCAAAAAGACCTGATAACTACTCAATAGCCTTCTGAAATAAAGTCTGTTCTTCCTCAAAACTTCTGCTACACTATAGCTTTCCTGCATGTCTTCAATCTCGAGTAGCAAGTTTGCTTTTGCACCAATCAGATTGTGCAGCTGAAGCGAACGACTTTCCTTCAGCATGGATGCATCTTTCTTTGCCTGTTCCTGAATTTGCTTATCTGTCAGGCTGAGGATTTCTTTGGGGCCTTCATTCAGGTAGATCACAATTTTACGCTGATCAGCTTCCCGATTGCTTTGTTCGGAAGCGTTGTGCAGAAGGGTGCCTAATAGCTGCAAGTCATATTCTTCGCTACCATTCTCCCTAATATTCTGTACTTCTCTGATAAAGGCATTCAAGTCCTTACTGGTCTTTCTCTCGTCATAATGACTGGCCACTAAAGAAACTTCCTTATCGCCCCCAAAAGAACTGGCCACACTGCCGGAGGGAAGATGAATAGATATAGCCTCCACTTTTTCTTTAGGTAATTGACTTTTAATCAAAGCCGTTTGATCAGTATTTTCATCCGGCAACAGGATATAGGAAATATCAATGCCTTTCTCCTGTCTTTCCCCCTTCACATAATTCCCACAAGAAGCAAGACTCACACATAGCAAAAGAGAGATCATAGAGAACTTATAATGTTGGCGAACGTTCTTTTTCATTCTAGCTACTAAATCGCCTCCACTTTCCACGACTTGTTGTCCACCTCCACTTACTTGTTGCAGCTGAGGTTCGGGAGCGGGTGGGTTAATGATGCTACTGAGTCGCGATACATATCCATTGATAAATTCGGAAACCAGAATTTGCTCATATTCGTTCCACTGTTCTCTGAACTGCACCACAAGATTCATTAACCAACCGAGGTGCTGTTGCTTGAGGTTGAGTTCTTTTTTCCGTCTCATCCAGTCCCACTTTTTCTGGACGATGAAGAGTACAGAACCTAAAGCTGTTGGAGCTGCCAGCGACATTCCTACGAAAAACAACATCAGAGACATTTTATCGAATGAGGCTGTCCCACTAATAGCCATATCAAATTGACTGGAACGAAGCACTCCCATGGCTACAAACATGATGATGGTAAAGACCAAACTGCTACTCATAATGATTCGGGCCAACCATTTATAGCTCTTGTACAACATGCTCAGCACAATCTCCATGACCACTCCAAGTGCGATTCCAAAAATACCCAAGGTTATTCCTCCCCACCAGGTAGCACCAAGTCCCAATACCTGATTTGCCAGAAACTCTCCCATCAGGAGATCTCCCGAACAAAGCAGGATTCCAAAAACTATGTACAGCCAGAGGTTTTTCGCAGAGAATTCATCTTCTTCCAGCTTCTTTTTCTCTTCCTCGATGTCATTATTGTAATTCTTGCGGAACTGCAATTCGTTTTCTTTGCCATTGATGAAATGCTCGAGATTGGCGATGTCTGGATTTACGCCATTGCGCACGGCTTCATCCTTGGACATCCGGATACTCTCATAAAATTTATGGAGGTATTTCTGCTTATGCTTTTGGAAATAGTCCGGCGGTAAAGCAATCCCCATCTCTTCAAGTTCAGCACCTGAATCTGATTTTGAGAGCAGGTAATAAAGCTCCTGAACCGCTTCAAAACTAGGTCGGCTACGATCTGCCAATTCATAATAAAGCTCAGCTTGTGCACTCCCTTCACGGCGAACCTCTTCTCGGGTTTCCTTATCCGCTTGTTGGGTGATTTGATATATTTTATCCATGATTAAAATCTGCGTTGTTTGTCTATTCGCTTCTTAAAGAATCTTCCGGACTATAGGCTCTTCTACGAGGTTTGCGGAAAGAAGCATTCAGGCTGCTTTCTTCTCCTCCCATGCCCAGGTCGTAAAGGTATCCGAGTCGTTCCAGTTGAGTTTCGTAGATGCGCTTGCGCCGAACCAGTTCTCCGTTGAAGAGGGCTTCATTGCGCTCATTTCGGAGTCTCTCTTTTTCGTTTAGCATTTCTTTGCTCCATTTATCACCCTGCTCTAGTAGTTGCATGAGTCTTTGCTGTTGTAGGCTTCGTTCATTGGCTTTAAAGCGACGATAGGGTGTTATGGTATTCTTATAGAACAGGGTTGTCTTTCTTCTGTAGGCGGGCAGGAAATGAAGCAGGGCAAAGCTCATGGCCCAGATCATCAGCCAGTAGGGGCTATATTCAGCGAAATAGGTAAAATATTCTGTCCAAACCGGCAAACCTTCACTTACATAGACCAGGGATAAACTCAGGAAAAAGGTAAGTAATAATCGTACCCAAAAAAGGGACTTCGAAGGAGGCGTTTCGTCCATGATATCCCCGTTCGAATTGCTGATGGGAGCCTGTCCTTTGCCAAATAACTGCTGCATCCAACGATCCGGGAAGATCACAAGAATGAAGACATATCCTAATGCCAGCAAAAAATGCGTAAAACTGAAGGCTGAAATCATGGACCAGAGATAAACCGAACAGAAGACGTAGCTCAATCCCAGTCCCAAAGAGTTCCAGAAGAATTTTCCGCTATTCTCCTTGTACATGGCCTGGTCCTTCAATTCATCTTGCAGCGAATAATCATTGGCGAAGAATTTGGCCCATTGTTCTTTCTGCTCTCCTACATATTTGGTTAATACTTCCCGCTTCCAGCTATGGTACTTTTCTGCACTATCAAAGTTTTTATTAATTTCTTCATTGTCAGAGTCAGTTCCCAGCTTTTCGAGCCACCCATCTCCATTCAGAGATTTATCCAGGGTATCGCGCACGATGCCGTTGTTGATATGCTCATTCCTTTCGCCTATACGCTCCTTTAACCATTCAATACGCTCAAGGGTATGACGGACTATCGGAAAGCTTTCAAATGATAGATTGGTTCTGACGCCCAGGTCCTGCTCAAAGTCATTTTCTCCTTTTTGGATACGACTTGCTGCTTTTCTACGGGATAGTACCTGGTGCAAAAATTCATTCTCATCCAGCGGAGAAAGCATACCTAAACTGGTCTCGGGAATGGAGATCGTTTTGCTTTCTTCTTCTTGAGGAATTGGAGGTATAGATGATTCGCTCATGGTATTGAATTCTGAATAGTTCAGGTAAGAAGCTTGCCGACTTGTCAATTCCTTCTCCAGCCTTTTTGCTTCATACCTGTTGGGACTAATGCTCTGCGTAATAATCGGTTCTCTTTTCGGAGGTACGGGAAGGATCAAGTCCGTATGGTTCCTCTCTCTTCGTGGAAGTTCTTTCTTTTCAATGCTTGATTCGGGAGCTCCAGCCATTGCATATAGACGTGCTGGCTCCTCTTTACTTTGTGGGATCAGTTCGCGTACAGCTTCCTGTTGCTCGTCCATAAAGGCCTCCATTTGCGCCTCATTATTGGCAAAGCGTTTTCTCATGGCAATAATACCATCAACTACCGCTCTGTCCTCAGGATGAGTCATCAGGTGCATTTCAATTTCCAGACTCAGATCATCCGGAAGCTCTCCCTGCACATAGGCCAGAAGCCGCTCGTAGCTGATATTCGGATGTTTATCTGTATTCATTTTTGAAATATTTTTGAAAGAATACGGGATAAGTATCTATCAATTCTCTTCCTCTCAGGTCTGTCATCAGTTGGAAGAAGGTCTTTTTTCTAATCTTTGAGATGGAGTTGTGAACGTAGGCCTCTTCGACCTTTACACGCTCAGCAATCTCGCGCACCGGAACATCCATGAGGTAGAGGACAAATACCCTGCATTGCTTGGTTTCATTGTCTTCCATCCTACGAATAAGCCCTTGTAGGTATTCCATCAATTCTCGGGATTCTATTTGGCGGAATTCTGCTCCGCGATCCGGGTCCCTTTCTGGTATATCCACATCACTGCGTTTTATTTTGGTTTTTCTTAAATGGCTTTTGCAAGCATTAGAAAGACAAACCTTGATAAAGGATTTGGGATCTTTGCGGTGCGAATAATCCTTGCCGCGTTTCCGGTACTCAATGAACTTTAAGATTTGTTCGGAGATGAGATCTTTTGGCTCAACAGCTCTGTCCTCATTGAGGATACCATAACAGGTGGCTGAAAACTCTCGACTATTCTGCTCAAACAAGTTGATCAAAGCAGAGACATCGCCATCTTTCCAAAATCGGTTCCAGAGATCGGTATTACCTGGAGCAAAAATTGTGATACGCTGGGGCATAGCCAATGTCCGAGTTAATGGGGTTAATTGCTCATTTCTTCCAAATCTTTCCCTTTACACGCGATCTCTATCATTTTTCTATCACGCAAGCCGAAAAAAATATTTCGACTAAGGAAAAGAGGATATCGTATCGTTAGGCGCCTGGACATAGCTTGCCCGGAAGACCACAAAATTTGAGCAAATGGTCTTTCCTAAGCTCCCTGCTATGTACCTGCGTCGGGTGCTTATCTTGTTTGGATAGCTGAATGAGTTTTTACCTGATGAATAATGGATTCAGGTTTGTAAGTCTGGCGTTGCTCGAGTAGGATTCGTTTGGATATTCTGAATATATTTATTCCGTCAACCTAAGGACGACAAGTCCCTAACAGAGTTGGAATGAGCGCTGAATTTTTGATTAGCTGCTGTTTGGGTGGGATAGCTGTATCGAGATGGGCTGAATCTGATCTTGCCTTTTCTTTCAGGCTTTTTTAGTTTGAGGGATGACTACTACAAAACCCTACTTTTCTTTCCTCTTTATTCTGCTGCTTTTCTCTGCTTGTGAGCAGTATCCTACCTATGACAGATCTCGGCCCAACATCATATACGTGCTAGCTGACGATTTGGGTTATAACGAATTGGGAGTCTATGGACAAAAGTACATTGAGACGCCCAACCTGGATCAATTAGCAAAAAACGGGCTACGTTTTAGCAGGCACTATTCTGGCTCACCGGTTTGTGCACCTTCGCGCTGTGTATTGATGACAGGTAAGCATACGGGCCATGCCCATATACGGGGAAATGATGAATGGGCTTCTCGGGGAGAAGTCTGGAATTTTGCCAAGGCGGTTGAAGATCCTAATCTCGAAGGACAAAGGCCTATCCCCAATGGAACGGAGACCGTGGGAAGCATGCTTCAGAAGGTCGGATACAAAACTGCCATTGTTGGTAAATGGGGCTTAGGCGCACCTTTAACAGAAGGAATACCTACGAAAAAAGGCTTTGACTACTTCTTTGGTTACAATTGCCAGCGTCAGGCACATACCCTTTATCCTAAACATCTATGGGAAAATGAGGAGAAAGTATGGCTGGATAATAAACTGGTTCCCCCCCGACAGAAACTGGTAGAAGGGGCTGATCCAATGCAGGACAGCAGTTATGCCAATTATGAGTTGAATGAATACGCACCGGAACTTATGCTGGATCGGGCTTTAGGCTTTATGGAGAAAAATAAGGAAGAGCCTTTCTTCCTCTACTTCGCTTCTCCTCTCCCCCATGTTCCTTTGCAGGCGCCAAGAAAATGGGTAGATCATTACCGGGAAAAATTTGGCGAAGAAGATCCCTATATCGGAGACAAAGGCTATTTCCCTTGCCGCTATCCAAAAGCTACTTATGCCGCTATGATTTCTTATCTGGATGAACAAGTTGGCGCCTTGATCCACAAACTGAAAGAGATCGGCAAATACGAGAATACCCTCATCATTTTTTCCAGTGATAACGGCCCTACTTATGTGGGGGGAGCAGATACGCCTTTCTTTGAAAGTGCAGCTCCCTTCAGCACAGAATACGGTCGAGCCAAAGGTTTTGTCTATGAAGGAGGTATACGTGTCCCTATGATTGCTTCCTGGCCAGGAGTTATTTCCCCCAATACCCAAAGCAATCATCCCTCCAGTTTTTATGATGTGATGCCAACTTTAGGTGAAATAACCGGAGCAGCTGTTCCCAAGGATATTGATGGACAAAGTTTTCTTACCAGTTTAAAAGGGGAATCACAGCCTGCACCCGAATTTCTCTATTGGGAATTCCCTGCATACAAAGGACAGCAAGCCCTGATTATGGGCAAATGGAAAGGTATTCGAAAGAATATGTTTGATGGCAATCTGCGGCTTGAGCTATACGATATGGAAACCGATTCCACGGAACAAATAGACGTTGCTCATCTGCACATTGACGTAGTTGCCCAAATGGAACAGATTCTCAAGCAGGAACATGTACCTGCGGAAATTGAGCGATTTAAGTGGGAGGTTTTTGGGGAGAAATAAAAACGTGTTGGAGTATTGGCGTGTTGGAGTTCTTAGGCTAAGTATCTCATCAACGCCAATACTCCAACACGCCAATACGTTTTATTCCAAAACCACCTTTCTCGAAGCCACGCCTCTTTCGCTTACAAAGCGAAGGATATATAATCCGGCGTTAAGCCCTTCTGACCTTTTCCACTGAAAACTCTGAGGGCCGGGAAGTAAGACCTCATTTTCCAGGAGGGTCGAAATCTTTCTACCTGTCATATCCAAGATCTCCAAAGTCAAAGGTCCTCTTTCTTCCCATAAGAAATCAATGCTAATTTGACCTTGGGCAGGATTGGGATAAATGTCGAGACTAAGGTCCAATTCGATGTCTTGGGTTGAAACATTTACGGGAGGAGTTTCCAGCTTTTGGTCGGTATAAAGATGGTATTCTCCAGCTTCCAAGCTGATGTTAGCATTGGTTTGGGTAACCTCGATGCTATCACCGGTGAAATAGTCGTACCACCAGCCAGTATTCTGGAAGTTTGGATTACCACTGCGGGTATCAACTCCAAAGTTTCCGATGATGGTAACATTCATACTGGCATCATTGAGGTTGATGCGTTTGAACTCGGATGCTACGCTTAAGCTGAAGTTCCGGGTTCTGAATACATCATGCTCTTGCTTGAGTTTGATGAGGGCACTGTAGATTTCGAATAAGCGTCTGCGAGGGACTTGTGTGTAATAGTTCCAACGGATGGGCTTTCTACCCAATCTTCCCCCCTGATCAATACTTACCTCATATCCCACTTCGCCGAACTGCCAGAGAAGTTTGGGACCAGGTACGGGGAAAAAGAAGGTCGCGGCCATTTCCATGCGCTCCAGTGCCGTATTCAAATCTTTAGTACTGTAACTTCCATTAACCCTTCCGAAGGTGATGTTTTTGTACATCAGGCGCTCCTCATCGTGGGATTCCATATACCCGACTACGTGAGGATCATTCCAGCCTCTCAATTGATAATTGATCCAGTCGAAATTGGATTTATTATTATCATGGTATCCCATGGTGGCCTCGTTGTAGGCATGGCCTAAATTTCCCCAAAGCATCATCCCATTATTCGCCAGCTCTTTTTCTTCCTGATTATCGGCAAAATGTTCCAAAATAAAATAAGTCCCCGGATGTTTGGCCTGTAGCTGGTTGTACATGCGGTTGATGATGTTGATCCGGCCCTGATCGTAACTGCTCCAGGCACCGACATCGCTACCATAATCCGTTTGAGTAAATCCTTTTGACAAATCCATTCTATATCCGTCGAAGCGAAATTCCTCCACCCAGTAATCCAGCACATCGTCAACAAAGTTTTGCGTAAAGGGTGTGTTGTGGTTAAAATCATAGCCGACATTGAAGGGATGCTTGGCAATGGGGTTAAACCAGGGACTGTTAGCCGCCGGACGATTATTTGCTCCGTCCCAATACATCTGCACCAGGGGAGATTGGCCAAATTGATGATTGAGTACCATATCGAGGATCACCACAATATCTCTGGCATGACATTCATCAATAAATGCTTTCAAAGCATCCTCCGTACCATAGTATTTGTCTACGGCAAACATAAAGCTGGGATTGTACCCCCAACTGTCATTGGCTTCAAACTCTGTGGTTGGCATAAATTCGATGGCATTTACGCCCAGGTTTTCGAGATAATCCAGGGTGTCCAGTAAGGTCTGGAAATCACTTTGGGCAAGAAAATCACGAACCAGCAATTCATAGATGACCAAATCCTCATTGGCAGCTGCCTGCCAGTTGTCATTTTGCCATGAATAGGGAGTTTGGGCTGTTTGAAGAACAGATACAATTCCATCAGCTTCTACAGGATAAGGCTTCAGATTGGGATAGGTGGCTGAAGGAATAAATCCATCATTCCAGGGATCCAGAATCTTTTGTGCATAAGGATCCGCAACTTTCAAATCTCCATCTATCATAAATTGATACGCATATTCCTGCCCGGACGTCAGGCCATTAAGCTGGATCCACCAGGTATTTCCATCACTGGCACGTTTCATTTGAGAAGCATTGGAGGGAGTCCAGTTGTTAAATTCCCCGATCAGGTGAACGAAGTTTTTGGATGGAGCCACCAAAGAAATTATAGCGGTGCTATCATTTAGGTAGTTAACACCTGAAACCGTATTGGCGGGCGGATTAGCAATCTGGACAGCTTCCCGTACGGAAACAAAAAAGGAATCCATTTTTACCTGACTTCCATTATCAGCTTCAACCCGAAACCAAAAATCTCCAGCTACTGCTTCCTGTATGGTGTAATTGATTTCTCTTCCATTGACCTGGGTAACAAGGCCGCCATTTTTATACAAGCTTAAAGCGGAATTTGCAGAGCTGGCAAAACGAACATCCAGGCTCTCGTTAACCTCAAGTATGCTGGCACCTTCGGGAGCCAAAAGCGCTACATTAAAGGAGCTCGCGTCAAATACATCGTAAAAGATGTCTCCATTTGTAGAAGTTTTCCCTTCCCTGCTTCCGGTTACATTTCTAAATACAAAGGCAAGACTTTGTACATTTTCGTTGGCAGGAACTCCATAAAAAGTTCTGGCATGGTACTTAATCTCGTGTTTATTATCTCCCAAATAGGTCATCTTCACTTTGGGATCGTCTGTCCCCCAATTTCCCTGCACATATTTCCAGTCGCTGGGGGTACTACTTTGATCAGTAATGAGACCCGCATGGGCGTAGACTTGATTTACTCCGACCAAACCGGCACTTCCCTGGGTCGCATCATAGACCAAAGTAATTGTATCATCCATGGTCGGAAAAACCGGATTGATATCGATGATCTGAGCCCTAAGTGGAGTGAAAAAGAATTGAATAGTCAGCAGAAGGAGGAAAAGCGATCCGTTCTTTTTAAGCATAATCTGTGTTTTTAGGATAGATGTCCTGTTTAGTTGAAATAAAGAAAAAGCGTGTATGTTCAGAGATGGTTACCCTCTGGTAGTTAGTTATAGCATGTTTAAGGGAAATTAGTCAGCTGCGAATCCGGATAAAGTTAACAGCTCCAGTTCTTCGAATCCTTTATCCACTTCAAAAATAAAGACTTCTGGAATATCTTCCATGACTTCTTCAAACATTTCTTGTTTTCCGTCTATTTTAAAGCCGGCAGGAGTAAAGGCCAGCCCATGTACAATGAGCCGGTAGGTCGAATATTCTGAATTGAATCGCCCTTGATTGAGTTGTTGAATGTAGAGACGATTCTTCTCTGATTGCTGGATAAAACTCCTTAACCGATAGTTGCCCTGATCATAATCATAGAAATCTCCGGCATCTTCATATAGTTCGCTGGTATAGCTACTTTCGTTTATGTACACATGTAAATCGAGAGATTCTATCTGCTTTTCTCCCACATATTGCATTACTGGAAATTGAGGAACGATTGCACCTGCACGAACAAAAAACGGGAAAGTCTCAAGCGTCGTATCTACCCAAACTTCTTTCCCCCCTTCGAGTAATTCATCCGTCCAGTAATTGTACCACTGGCCTTTGGGAAGATACATATACCTTCCGTCGGCACCAGCTCTGGCAATAGGACAAATGATGAGATTATTTCCCAGAGCAAATTCTTCCATCCGGTAATAAGTCTCTGTATCTTCCTGATCCAGAAAGACCAAAGGCTTGATCATGGGAGTCCCTGATTCCACATGTCGCCAAAATACCGTATATAGATAAGGGAGAATTTGATATCTGAGTTCTATCGCTTTTTTTATTGCTTCTGTATAAGGTTGCCCAAAGGACCAGGGTTCCTGATCAGCATAATCTCTCGAAGAATGTGTCCTGCAAAAGGGATGAAAGGCAGCCATTTGCATCCAACGAGTATAGAGCTCTCCATTTGAATCCCCAATGAAACCTCCAATGTCCGATCCTGCAAAGGAAACTCCCGAGATACTCAATCTTTGAACCTGAATATTTGCCATCCACAGATGCTCCCAGGTGGCCAGATTATCGCCTGTCCAAACAGCGGCATATCGTTGAATCCCTGCATAGCCTGAACGACTCAATGCAAAAGGTCTTCGAGGGAACATGGCCTTTTTGATCCCATGATAAGTGGCTCTGGCCATCTGCATCCCGTAGACATTATGTGCCTTTCGGTGGCTGCAGGGATGCCCATCATAATCATGGCGAGTATCATTTGGAAAGGTTCCGATATCCATGAGAGCTGGCTCATTCATGTCATTCCAAATGCCATGCATGCCTGCTTCCATAAATTTCTCAAAAAGTCCTGACCACCATTCTCGTACGTTAGGGTCTGTGAAATCAGGAAAATGGCATAGTCCCGGCCAAACTTCCCCACGCATCAGAGGTCCATCCGCACGTCGGCAGAAGTATTTATTTTCAACAGCCTCTTTATAAATATCGTAATCTTTGTCAATTTTTATTCCCGGGTCGATGATGGTAACTGTTTTGAAACCATCTGTTTCCAGCTCAGCGGTCATACGTTCAGGGTCTGGAAATCTTTGTGAGTCCCAGGTAAAGCAGCGAAACTCATCCATATAATCTATGTCGATGTGGATGGCATCGCAAGGAATCTTCTCCTCTCTTAGCTGCGCAGCAATTTCTTTTACTCTTTCCTCCGGATAATAACTCCATTTGGATTGATGGTAGCCCAGAGCCCATAAAGGAGGCAATTCAGGTTTGCCGGTGATAAATGCAAATGATTCAACTACTTCTGTCAATTCCGGACCATAGATGAAATAATAATTCATCTCTCCACCTTTGGACCAAAAGCTGCAAACATCTCCGCGTTCATGCCCAAAATCAAATCTCGTTCTGAAACTGTTATCAAAAAATATCCCATAAGCGAGCTTGCTATGAAGGCCCAAAAAGAATGGGATGTTTTTATACAAAGGATCAGAGGTTTTTTCAAAGCCATAGGTATCCGAACCCCAGTTTTCAAATCTTAATCCACGAAGATTAAAAACATTGGGTTTATCACCTAGCCCGAAGAAAGACTCCTGTTCTTGAATTTTTTTGCTGGAGTAAACAATGTTGCCTCCATATTTCTCATGCCGCTCCCAATGAAACCCCCTTTCATCTTCGGAAATTAGTTTCCCGTCCTTATTGAAAATAGATATATGGAGAGTTTTAGAAATTTTACAGGTAAGACAATCCGTAAGGATGTGGTATTCGTCCTGAACTTCTACCAGTTCAAAGTAGCATTCTTCCGTAGGATAGCCCCCTTCTACTTCTAATGCATAAGAGAAGTCATGTTCAAAAAATCCTTCCGGAGAAAATCGAAACCTCAATACCCGGGCACTGCACACAATTATTTCTAAACTGGTTTGCGGGCAGCGTAGATAAAACTTGTTGTTGTCTTGGTCCCAGGATTTAACGAGTTGTGGAGATCGTTTTGCTTGGCGAAGTCCTTGGCGTCCTACTTCCATAATCCAAAGATTATAAAATTCTTATACTTTTCAAGATAATTTTAACTGATTTCTAAGGATTGTAATGATATTCGACAAGCTTGTCAATTGGAGCCTGAATAAATTTATCACACTCCAGGCCGTATTTTTTACAAACATATAGGAGATCTGCTGTAAAATGGCAGGCTATCCCCCCTACAAAATCAACTTTTAGATTCTGATAGTTGGACACTCTCTGAATAGTGGTTTCAATAAACTGTTCAAAGCGAGACTGAATTAATTTGTGAACTTCAGGGTATTTATCGGCATATTTTAGGTAGGGAGCTAAGGCAGCTAATCTACGGTTAGGTTGTTTATGTTGGTAGATAGAAGTTCGGAGTTCGCCCAATTCCATATTCTCTTTTCGCAAGACATATTCATGCAATTCTCTAGGCAGCTTTCCATCTAACATCGCTTTTAGCACTTGTTTCCCCAAATCCATGCCCGAGCCTTCATCCCCTAGCAAGTATCCATGCCCTCCGTAATTTTCTAAAATTACATCATTTTTATAATAAGCTGCATTACTGCCAGTCCCCAAGATGGCAACAATCCCCTCCGGCTTTCCTGTAGCTCGAACAGCGGCTGTCATATCATCCTGAATTTCAATAAGAGCTTTTGGGAAGAAACGATATAAACTTTTGCTTAGCAGTTGGATATTTTCCTCATATTTCAATCCGGCCCCATAAAAATGAATAGATGCAGGTTTTTTACCTTCCAATTGCAGAAAACAGCGATCCAAAGCTCTCAGAAGTTCGTCTTCCGTTACAGCACTGGGATTCAAGCCCATACTTTCGAAAGAATGCTGAATATTCTTTCCATGACACAATCGCCAGGCGGTCTTGCTGGCACCGCTTTCCGCAAGTAGAAAAACCGGGGAATCCTTCATTTAAATCTCTCTCAAACTAATCTGAAAATCTGCGACCAGGTTCATAAAGTGCATATAGGCTTTTTGCTCCGATTCAAAGGGATTGAAATGTTGATGAACCTGCTGATCACTTCCTTCTTTATCAGCCATATAATAAAAATGATCCGAGCATTGTAAATATGACCAGGTTTGAAGGTGTCCCTGATCCTGACTTTCTTTTACTATACCTTCTAATTCATATACTTTCCGCAAAGCTTCTTTTTGTCGAGGACTCCCCATCCAGGCAGAGGCATCTTTTTCCTGATCTGCCCAGGAAACCGGATGATATACATCTATTGAATCCTGAGCTTTTTCCAGCTCCATAAGTTCAGAAGGAAAAACAAACTCATGTCCCCGAGCTTTCAATTCTTTGGGTAAAGCTTTAAAAAATTCAAAGATTCCCGTTTCAGCCGATTGATGCTCCCCAAAGCTCTCAAAATCCATCGCTATGCACAGGTGTTTTCCATCCTGTTGATCAATCAAATCGGCAAAACGTTCTACCGTTAAAGGATAGTGTTCCCAATTTTTATCAGAAAATCGAAAGGCAAGGTCATCCGAAAGCGCAAAATTTCGAGTTATCAATGTATAATCCGGAAGGTGCATAGCGTGATAAAGCCGATTGGAACTTCTTCCTTGCATCACATGAGCTGCGCCCTCTATAATTTGTCCTTTAAATCCTTCTTTTTTAAGGAAATATGCCATAGGATTGTGAAAGAGCAGTTCTGTATTTCGAAAAACTTTTGGTTCTTGCTCAAACAGATCACGAATCTTTTCTGCATGCATATGTATCTGCCTTCGAAACTCCTCCCGACTAAATTCAAAAGCGAGGGAATGGTAATAGGTCTCTGATAAAAATTCCGCTGCACCTGACTTTGCAAGCCCATTGAGACGCTCTACAATATCATTCTGCCAGGCTTCCAACTGCTCTATTAACAAACCGCTAAGCGAAAATGCCAGTTTAAAATCTATATCCGGATCTCTTCTTAATGCTTCCAAAATACTTAAAAAGGGACGATAAGAATTTCGACTAACCTTTTCCAGTATTCTTCTATTTTCAGCCTGATCAAAATAAGGGGTATGCGTCCCTATTTCGAAAATACTGAATGGCCTAATTCTAAGCGGCTGATGTAATTGAAAGTAAAAACAGATCTTCGCCATATGAGCTAAGTTATAAAAAGCTTACGAGATCAAAAATCGCATACATTCTTTGGCAAAAGGAAATCAATTCCCACAAAATAAGTGAAGCATTGAAAGGAATTGAATGACTGGCTAAAGGAAGCATATATCAAAAAATCTATTTAATACTATTTCATCTAACTGAATGATTTACAATAAAATAGATTTTTGAATGCCATTTTTTTCACAAAAATTAATAGATAGTCAACAAAAAATTATCGAAATCGTAAACATTATCAACAAAATTCTTATTTTAGGATAAGGATTTATGCTATTCACACCTTTATGTGTATAGAATAGCTGTATTAGCTTTCATCCAAAGGAAGCGGCTCACATAAAGTTCTTTGCAGCTTAGATAATCGCTCACATGCGATCCTTTTCCTATTAGCCTTTTCTTCCCCATACCTTTTTACAAGACCAACAGCCATTTAGCCCTTGATGCATAACCACACAATGCGGATTCTTACATCTCAACTTTAATAAATTATACACACATTCATTTAATCTATCTAACAATTTTAATCACAAACTGAGACTAAATATGCCCTAGAATTCAATTTTCTTAATCGCTAAACCTACCAAATACCCAAACAAATGAGCATCTTAACTTCGGTTTCCCCGATTCTGAAGAGAGATTCTTTGTACCGTGAAGACCTTAATTCCCTTTTCAGGGGCGACATCCTGGCAATAAGAATTAAGCAATATATATCGGCCGAAGAATCGTCTGAACTTTCCCAAAAGATCATAAAAGCCGCAGGCTTTGATCATTATTCTATCGCCAAAGAGCTGGGAATATTCCGTACTGGAATGAGCTTTTTCGAAACCACCGGAAATCCCATGCAAAGAGGCAAGTATCACGTACAGGCAATTTCTGCAGCACATGAAATTCGCAGAATTTGCAGTCCATTTCTTTCTCCCCTAGATTTGTTTCATTTAAATCTTGAAGAAGTCTGGCCTCAGGGAGCACATATTGAAAAAATCCATGGCATGAAAATGCAACCTGGAACCATCCGGATGTTTCGGGGAGATATGGAAAACACCCTTCCACCTCATCAGGATATTCTGAGAAGAGAAGCCCCTCAAAGTAGCCGGGCCCTGAGCATGAAAACTCAATTGGCTGCTAATATTTACCTTAGAACTCCACAAGAAGGTGGGGAACTTGAACTATGGGATATCCAGTTGACAGATGAGGAATTTGAAGAATTCCGAAACCATACCCATGATTTTATAGATAGAGATAAGCTTCCAGGAAAAAGCTATAAAATCAAACCGGAAACAGGTGAATTAATCCTCTTTCAATCTCCAAAAGTTCATACAGTCCACCCATGCAGTGGTGATGTCCGCATGGCGATGTCCTGCTTTGTAGGATACTATGGAGGAAATGAAGCACTGACTTACTGGATCTAAACAGTAAAGGCATCACTATCTTTGTGATGCCTTTATGTTTTTTAAAGAAATTTATGAACCACCAATCCACTCCTGAGCTTGGGTTCAAACCAGGTAGTCTTTGGCGGCATGATGTTTCCTGAATCGGCTATATCTATGAGCTGCTGCATAGAAACGGGATACAAGGCAAATGCTGCCTGCATTTCACCATTATCCACTCTTCTCTCCAACTCCCCTAATCCTCGAATTCCTCCCACAAAGTCTATTCGTTTATCCCTTCGCAGATCTTTGATGCCAAGAATTGGTTCAAGAATATATTTGGATAAAATGGTTACATCCAAAACGCCAATCGGGTCACTGTTATCATAGGTATCTGAATGCGCCCTCAAAGAATACCATTTCTTACCCAGATACATACTTAATTCATGTAGTTGATCAGGTTTATATGCAGCCCCCTCCTCTTTAAGATCAAAGTGTTCTTTTATTCTCTCTATGAATTCAGCTTCATCAAGTCCATTTAAATCCTTTACGACTCGATTGTAATCAATGATTGTCAATTGATCATCTGGAAAATGGACTGCCATAAAGAAGTTGTAGGCTTCTTTTCCAGTATGTTGAGAATTTTCAGCTTGAAGATCTGCTCCTACTAAAGCAGCAGCAGCAGTACGATGATGCCCGTCAGCCACATAGGTATAAGGAACCTTTTCTTCAAAGAGTTTTATGATTTCATTTATTTGGGCAGGATCATTAACCACCCACAAAGTGTGGCCAAATCCATCATTTGCGACAAAATCGTATGCTGGCTCATTTTTTTGGATCTCAGCAACCAAATCATCTAATTCTTTTACAGCCGGGTAGGCAAAAAAAACAGGTTCTGCATTCATACCTGAAACCCGTACGTGCTTTTTCCTATCCTCTTCTTTTACCGGTCGGGTTAACTCATGTTTCTTGATAACTCCATCCAGATAATCCGATACAGCAGCAGCAGCCAGTATACCAGATTGAAACTTCCCGTCCATTTCTTGTCTGTATATATAGAGGCATTCTTGTTCGTCCTGAAAGAACGCTCCAGATTCTACCAGCCGACTAAAATTATCTCTCCCTTTTTCATAAACCTTGTCATCGTAAGGATTGATATCTTCGGGTAAATCAATTTCCGGTTTTACCACATAGAGAAAGGAATCCGGATTTCCTTTAACTTCATCTCTGGCCTCTTGAGAATTGAGAACATCATAAGGTCTGGATGCCACATCTTTGGCTTTCTCAGCTTTCGGACGAAATCCAGCAAATGCTTTAATAATTGCCATATTTTTAACGTTTTTTTAGGAAAACGAATCTCGGGTGCTTAAGATTTTCACTGGGAGGATCCCTTCTGCCCGCGAAATAGCTTTTTTAGGCAGAAAAAAACAAACCAAATCATAATTAGGCATGTATTATGTATAGGAAATACAGGTCTAAACTGATCTGATTTCGAATAGAAAATAAGAATTTTTTAACGTAGATAGCATTAACAAAAGACAGAAAAAATGGGACACAATTCATTGACGAGAATTTGGGAATTGATTGGCTTGCGCTATAAATCTCATCCCTGGCATGGGGTTCAGATTGGCCCTGGTGCTCCAGAACTTGTTACCTCCTTCATAGAAGTTGTACCTACGGATACCGTAAAGTATGAAGTTGATAAGGCCACTGGTTATTTGAAAGTAGATAGGCCCCAAAAATTCTCCAATATTGTTCCCGCTTTATACGGATTCATACCCCAGACGTATTGCGGAGAAGAAGTGGCAGAATATTGTATGAAAAAGAGCGGGAGGAAAAACATTGTAGGTGATGAAGATCCCCTGGATATATGTGTCTTGACAGAGAGAGACATCACACATGGCGACATACTGGTTCCAGCTATTCCGATCGGAGGATTTAGAATGATAGACGGAGGGGAAGCTGATGATAAAATTATTGCCATATTGAAAGGAGATGAAGTGTATGAAGAATGGAAGGATATCCTGGATTGCCCAAGTTCGATTGTCCGTAGATTGGAGCATTATTTCCTAACCTATAAACAAATGCCTGGGGCAGATGAGAAGAAATGCGAGATTACTGATGTTTATGGAAGAGAGGAAGCCCTAGAGGTAATAAACAGAAGTATGAAGGATTACCGACTAAAGTTTGGCAACCTGGAAAATAAACTTTCTGTTGCAACTCTTCGCATGATCAACTTCGGACAAAGTTGGCAGGAAGCTCTTTCTCAAGAAGGAGAAATTTAAATAAACGTCTCTGACGATTACTTCCAGAAAAATTCCTCAAAAAATAGTCATTCCTGTTACATTTCAGGTTTATATAATTTTTGTATTTTAGATACTCGATGAGCATATCGCTCTTCGGGGTATTTTTAGGAATGACAAAGCGGTATTCATGCGAAACGCGGTGATCAGATCGTCAGGAGCCTATGTCCCTTCGAGGGTCCTTCCCAATAGCTATTTTGATGAAAGCCTTGGGGAGGATGTCAGCACCTGGCTTTGTGGTAATTTACAGATCAAGGAAAGAAGATGGTGTGCAGAGGACGAGTCCACCATTGACCTTTGCCTGCATGCGGCAAAACAGGCGCTAGACAGGGCAGGTTTGGAGGCTAAAGACCTTGACCTGATTATCGTTGCAACTGATACACCTGAATACCTTACTCCCTCAACTGCTTCCGTGCTTCAATATCGATTACAAGCCGGGCATGCAGGTACCTTTGACCTCAATGCTGCCTGTGCAGGTTTTATAACGGGTCTGGATGTAGCAGCCAAATATATCATGACGGATGATCGCTATAAGCATGTTATGGTTGTAGGTGCTTATGCGATTTCCAAATATCTGGATAAAGGAAATAAGAAAACAGTCACCCTCTTTGCAGATGGTGCGGGAGCCATAATTTTGGGTTCTGAAGAAAAAAGTAAAAGAGGATATTTAGGAAGTGAACTCATTACACTCGGCCAGTATTACGATGGCATGGGTATTTATGGAGGAGGAACCAAACATCCTATTACCGCTGAAAATATTCATAATGGAGAGGATAAATTGAAAATCAATTATCGCTTTCCTCCAGAACTCAACCCCCAGGTCTGGACAACTATGGCTAGAAATCTGGGAAAGAGATTTGATTTCAGCCCTATTGAAGTTGACCACTACATACTCACACAAATCAACATCAATAGCATTAGGCAAACCCTTGACAATCTCAAGGTGCCACACGATCGCGCGCACACTTCTATGGAATATTATGCGTATACGGGTTCTGCCTGTATTCCTATCACATTTAATTCGGCTATGGAGAAAGGCAAAATCAAGAAAAATGACCTGGTTATGATGATTGGATCTGGTTCTGGATTAAGTTTTGGAAGCGTAGCTTTTCGTTTTTGAATTGCAGAATTAAGCGTAATTTGCAGAGCTGAATATTTTAAGCAACAATATATATGAATGAAGTTTATATCGTCTCTGCGGTCAGAACTCCCATAGGAAGTTTTGGTGGCATGTTTGCCAATGTTGATGCCACAAAACTTGGATCCGCAGCGATAAAAGGAGCTTTGAAAAAAGCTCAGGTTAATGCTTCCCAGGTGGAAGAAGTTTTCATGGGTAATGTATGCTCCGCAAATCTTGGGCAGGCACCCGCCCGCCAGGCGGCTCTAGCAGCAGGGATCGGATATGAAGTGCCCTGTACTACCGTAAACAAGGTTTGTTCTTCCGGTGCAAAGTCAATTATGCTGGCTGCCCAAAGTATCAAATTAGGAGGGGCAGATATCATTGTAGCTGGCGGAATGGAAAATATGTCTATGGTTCCCTATTATGTACCAAAGGCTCGATTTGGTTATAAGTATGGAGATGCTAGTTTGATTGATGGTTTGGCGAAAGACGGCCTCATGGATCCTTACGATCAACACCCAATGGGTATCTATGCCGATAGAACCGCCGAAAAATATAGTATCACGCGTGAGGAGCAGGATGCATTTGCGATTTCTTCTTATGAAAGATCGGCGGATGCTACCGAAAGCGGAAAGTTTACCGGAGAATTGGTGCCAGTTATGGTTCCTCAAAGAAAAGGAGATCCCCTCGAGATTATTGAAGATGAGGAATATAAAAAGGTTCGTTTCGACAAAATTCCTGCCCTTCGTCCAGCCTTCACCAAAGACGGAACTGTAACAGCAGCTAATGCTTCAACCATAAATGACGGTGCTAGCGCATTAGTATTGGTGAGCGAGAAAAAGATGAAGGAATTGGGATTAAAACCTTTAGCAAGAATTGTATCTTTTGCAGATGCAGCTCAGGAACCCGCTTGGTTTACAACAGCACCTACATTAGCAGCTCCCAAGGCATTGAAAATGGCTGGAATGAGCTTGAAAGATGTTGATTATTTTGAAGTTAATGAAGCTTTTTCGGTTGTTACATTAGCCTTCAATAAAGTATTGGACGTTGACAGAGAAAAAGTTAATATTCACGGAGGAGCTGTTTCATTGGGACATCCACTTGGAGCTTCCGGTGCACGCATTGTAACTACTCTCAATGGAGTATTGCAACAAAACGATGCCAGCATTGGATGTGCCGCAATTTGTAACGGAGGAGGGGGAGCCTCTTCCATTGTACTCGAAAAAGCATAATGAGCCTTAAGCGCTTATTCATATTATTTTTTATTTCATTGTTTTTATTCGGAAAGCAAGGTGTGATCGCACGCCCCTTGCTTTCCTTCTTTTCAGATTCTGATCCTGCCAGCTTTCAAGCCCTGATTTCCCGGCCTCAGATTAAAGATATCCTATTGGAAATGGGAGCTGAACTTAGGATTGGAATAGATGATTTTTCGGAAGAAAGAGCAGAAAACATCCAGATGCTAAATGAAGCTGGGGTTCCAGTTTATGCATGGATCAGGGCTCCAAAAGCCCAGTCATTTACTTTTCGGATTGACAATGCTTCTAGTCTCCTTAAGCGGTATCAAAGTTTTAAAAACTGGTCTGATAGCCATGGGCTTCAATGGGCGGGGATTGGCATTGACCTAAGGCCTCCTCCTGAGGAATTGCAAAAGTGGGCTGAACAACCTATGCTGAGTGCATGGAACGCCTACCTGAATCTTTTTGAGCAAGAACAGCTGGAATTTGCATTGCCCCTTTTCCAGGAATTTAAAAGTGCGGTACATAAAGACGGATATGTCCTTGAAAGTTATGTACTGCCCTTTAGTATGGATGAAAATCCTGCAGAAGCGAAAGCGCTTCAATATATGGGACAAATTCTTAACGTAGAGACAGATAGAATCATCCCACTTTGTCATACAAATTCTCCTTACGTATACCCTGCCAGTATTCTGGACTACGGAGCAAGGGCTCACAGAGTAGGTCTGGGAACCACCTCTAACGAATCTTTTCAGGGTCTCATGACTCAAGAAGCCCTGGATTGGGAAAGTCTTTCTCGGGATTTACGACTTGCTCACGATGTATGTCAAGAGATTCATATATCGAGTCTGGAGAGTATCGCGGCTAATGGTTGGCTGGAAGCCCTGGCTGACTTTGATTTTTCTGTCCCGGTCTTCCTGTATAGTAAAGAACTTGAAGACCAGGAGAATCAGGCTTTTGTTTCTCAGCAAGCATTCAAAATTCTCTCTTACCCTATTCTGAGCACGGCTGCATTAATCATTCTTACCATTTTGAGCATTTTATTTTCCTTCTTCTTCATCCGCTTTCTGTTTAGCTGGAAAAAGAAAAATGCGACTTCCCAGCAGGAAGAAATAGATTATGAAATCATTTCTGGCTAATTTCGAGCCAAGAATAAAAGGATATTTACATGGAATTACTACAAGCTATACCTTCCGCAAGGATGATCGCAGCTGCATTTCTAGCCATTCTTTTTCTGCAATCAGGCATAGATAAAATAGTTGATTGGAAAGGGAATCTCACTTGGTTACAGGACCACTTCAAGAACAGTCCTCTCAAAAATATGGTCCCGGCAAATCTAGGAATTATCACTTTCCTTGAGCTTCTTACAGGCATCGTTTCGGGTGTTGGATTGGTCATGCTAATTGTAGATGGCTCTACTGATTTTGCCATGGTCGGGGCACAACTGGCTGGCTTAAGTCTGGTTATGCTCTTCTTTGGGCAAAGAGTAGCCAAAGATTATGAAGGAGCGGCAACCTTGATTTCCTATGCTTCCTTTGTCTTGATAGCAATAATCCTCTTTTCTGATTTCACTAGTGCATGACACGATTCATTTCTGTTAAAACGAAAGAGGAGCTGGAGGCAATCCGAGGCTTATTTATCAGCTATGGAATGTGGAGAAATCACGATGCAGCACTTGGAGATTTTCAAAAAGAATTGGATGAATTACCCGGAAAATATGGCCCGCCGGATGGAGCCTTGTTTCTGGCAGAAGAAAATGGAAAGGCAGCAGGCATGATTGCTTACCAAAAGATAGAAGAAGGAATTTGTGAAATGAAACGGATGTATGTGCTGGATGATTTCAGAAAAAAAGGGATTGGGAGGAAATTGGTTGAAATATTACTGGCAGAGGCGAAAAGGATGGGATATAACCGAATGAGATTAGATACTCATCCTCGTATGAAAGCGGCTCACCGATTATATGCCAATATGGGATTTTATGAAATAGAGAGGTATAATGAGAATCCCACTCCTGGCATCCGCTTTTTCGAACAAATCATTGATTAAGGATGGGCAGCAACCCAAACTTCCCCATCCTCAAAAATCTCTTTCTTCCAGATTGGGACGGTTTGCTTTAACGTATCGATTACAAATTTGCAGGCTTCGAAAGAAGCATTTCTATGCGGGGTAGAAACTGCGATGATAACGGCTATTTCTCCTATAGCTAAAGATCCAACTCGATGGTGAATAGCCATTTTTTTTACTGGCCATCTTTCAGCTGCTTCTTCAGCCAATTTAGCCATCTCAGATAAAGCCATTTTTTCATAGGCTTCAAAGTCCAGCTTTAGTACCCGCTTACCTTTGGTTTGATCCCGGACCGTACCGACAAATATATCTATCGCACCGCAAGCATCATCGGTAACCAACCGGGTAATCTTTTCCAACTCAAGTGGATCTTCACTTATATGTATCAGGGGTAATTCCATACTCAACCTCCACTAACAGGTGGGATTAATACTACTTCGTCTTTCTCCGTAATTTCCACCTCACTATCAGCATACTCATTATTCACAGCTACCTTCAGGCTAGATAAGTCAACAAGTTGAGGATATTTTTCCCCCAAATCCTTCAATAACCCACCAACTGTTTGGGCCCCATCCCAGCTGTATTCTACTTCTCTTGCTCCCAATATATCCTTTGTAATACCAAAAGCCACCAGATTTATTTTCATCCTATCGATTTTATTATCCTCAAATTTAGCAGTTTTATCCAAGAAAAAAGCCCCCTAATACAAAATTGTATCAGGAGGCCTAACAGTTGAATTATTATGACTATTGGAGGAATATTTTCCTCATAGTATGTGCATCTCCAGCCTTGATTGAGAAGAGATACAGGCCCTTTGCGAATTCATTTGACAAAGGAAATTTAAAATTGTGCATGCCAGCCGAATAAGATTTGCTTATCCAGGAATAAATTTTTCTTCCCTGCCAATCATACAAATCAATCCTCAGATCCTCTGCGGTTGAAAGCTCGAGACTCGCGTAAATCATATCCTGATTAATCACAGGATTTGGATAAGGCCCCTTTAGTCTATGTCCCAATTCTTCAAGAGAAGGAGCAGCGGAAGTTGAAGTAGCAATGACTTTGTCAAAGTGAGCTACGCCATTTTCGGTTGCGATCCAGGCAGTACCATCCAGAGGATCTATGATAATATCTCTGACTCGATTATCAGGCAATCCAGAATTGGTTGCCAGGAAATTTGTCCAGCCTTTTGGGGTATTTACGCCTATTCCCCCTTCAGTCCCTACCCAAATATTGCCTTGACTATCGATAGTGATGGTATTGGCTTTGATATTGGGTAAAGCAGAATTATTGGGAGTAAAGGTCTGCCAGTTGTTGTTGATGCTGCGCTTAAACACCCCTCCATCGCTGGCAATCCACAAATTTCCGCTAGAATCGAAGGTAAAATCATTGACAAATGAATTGGGCAATCCATCTGAGCGGTTTACTGTGAACCAATTGGTTCCATCAAACCAAGCTAAGCCACCCGGATAATTGCCAAAGGGATGAGTGCCTACCCAGATTTGCCCAAAAGCATCTTTTTTCACTGATTTTACTTTCTCACTTGGAAATCGGGAAGTACTGTCATTGTAAACGGTCCAGGCATTTCCATCGAAATGTCTGAGTCCGCTTTCACTTGCTACCCAAATCGATCCGTCCTCAGGATCAGAAAAAATGTCATTGGTCCCACTGAAAGTAGGCCCCTGTTGAATCCAATTGCCTGAGTCCAGTTGATATAAACCATAAAGCTGTGTACCAATCCATAAAGCGTTGCCCCCATCGTAAAATGAGACTTCACTTATGTAATCCGAGTCCAATCCAATCCCTGTTAAACTTGGACCCAGATCCCAGGTGCTATCATTGCGCCTGGCAAGGCCTTGAGTGGTTGCTACCCAGAGTTCGCCACTGGCGTCATAACTCAGAGAATTGATTTGATTGGAAGGCAGTACTGTATTTTGGGTGTCGAAAACATCCCAAAAAGGGGTTTGGGCGAGAACAGAAGCAGGTAATAGAATGAGCAAGGCAGATAGATAGAGTATAAATCTTCGCCTCATGTATTAATTAGAACTTACCGCTCCAAATTTTACAAGAATAATGCCTTTCATTTTTTATCTTGCAGTTATGCTGTTAGATAATCACGGAAGATTACTCAATTATGTGAGACTCGCGGTAACCGACAGGTGCAACTTGCGTTGCTTTTATTGTATGCCAGCTGAGGGAATAGATTATGTGCCACGTGCAGAATTACTAACCTACGAAGAAATGATTAGGCTAGTCGAAATTTTGGCAAGCATGGGCATTTCAAAAGTCCGAATTACTGGAGGAGAGCCTTTTGTAAGAAAAGGCTTGTCAGAATTTCTTGAAAAATTAAGAGAAACCGAGGGTATCGAATCCATTCACATAACTACCAATGGAGTCTTAACTAAACGCTACCTCCCCCTCCTGAAAAAGATCAAAATTGATTCCGTGAATTTAAGCATGGATACCCTGGATCCGGAACGATTTTTTAACATCACAAGAAGGAATGAGCACCCCAAGGTTTTGGACTGTCTGTATGCTTTACTAGACGCTGGTATAAAAACCAAAGTCAATGCAGTTGTGATGGAAGGAAAGAACACAGAAGACATCCTGCCTTTCGCCCGATTTACGGAAAAAAACAAGCTTGGAATTCGCTTTATCGAAGAAATGCCTTTCAACGGAACAGGTAGAGATGGAAGTGGATTAACATGGAACCACAGGAGAATTCTGGAACATATAAAAACAGAATTTCCTGAATTAATAAAATTGGATGATGGCCCTAATAGTACTTCCTTCAATTACCAAATACCGGGATACGCAGGTAGTATAGGAGTTATTCCTGCTTTTAGTCGAACATTCTGTGGTTCATGTAATAGAATTCGCATAACCCCCAAAGGAGAGATCAAAACCTGTCTTTATGATGAAGGCGTTTTTAATATGATAGAAATGCTACGAGACGGCTCTCCCAATGAAAAAATCAGAGACACCTTCCTCAACTTATTTCAAAAGCGGGCCAAAGATGGATTTGAAGCCCAGGCTAAACGTGCAAAGAGTGGAAAGGTCCATGAATCCATGTCCAGTATAGGTGGATAAATAGCCCCATTTAATTTACCCATGAATAAACTCCCAAGTATCATCATCCTCATTTTTCTCTTGTTCCAAAGCTGTGCATCAGATACGCGAACTACCGAGCAAATTATGCCCGACAAGCGTGTCCTAGATAAGGCCGGTATTCTCAAAAATTCTGAAAAGAACCAATTGGAAAAGCTTTTAAAAGCATTTGCAGATAGTACTGGCCTGGAGATAGGATTGTATACAGTTGAAAAGCTGGAGACGGGGCAAAGCATCCAGCAATTAGGAATACAGGCTTCTACAGAATTTAAAGCAGGTCAACCCGGCATCAATAATGGCGCAACCATTTTATTATCAAAACAAGACAGACAAGCGAAAGTGGAAGTAAATTACGGTTTAGAGTGGGATGTCCCTGTTGTGGATGCCAATGATATTCTTCAGGAAATGATCCCTCTTCTGGCGAAAGATCAGCACTTTGAAGCTTTCAAACTTGGATTTCAGGCTATTCATGATGCGGGAAAGATTCACAATTGGGAAATAGCTTATCCGGATTTTGAGTCGCTAAAAGCAGACTTACCCAATTCTGTTGGCAAGATTGTCAGCTTTAAATCAAAAGGAATAACCAGAGGTTATAATAGTGTTCCTATTGAAATTCAATTCCATCCGGATCTTTTCATCGAGTTGAAACCCAATAATTTCGAAGGTGAGAGTTTTCTCATTTTCTCCAATTATATGGTAGAAATGGTAAATGCCATCATTTATGCCGATGAAGCACCCCAAATTTATGCTCGGGTAGCTGATTTGGAACCTCTTCAACTACAACTTCTCGGCATCCAATAATTTTTAAACATCCTTCCTAGCAAGAAATTTATTCCTAATTTTGCGGATCATCCAATGCCGCATTTATGAGTAATTCTTCTTTGCTAAGAAAAGTCCTTATTGCCATCATACTGCTGGTGAGCCTAAGTTCGGCTTTCCTCTACTTCACATTCACAAGTGGTATGTACGCGATGGAGGAAATTGAATACACAAGTATTTATATTAAAGGAGGCACCTTATTTAGTGGACTGAATGAGGAAGACAAGAAAAGAAATATCCTGATTAGGGCAGAAAGTATTAGTTGTATAGGAGATGAGTGTGAGATACCTGATGAAGCCCTGGTGATAGATGCCGAAGGAATGTATATCATGCCCGCATTTATGGATTTAGGGGTTCAGTTTTACAAAGCCAGTGGAGAAGACCGGAATAGTTCCTCCTTTCAACAATTTCTTTCCTTTACTCGACAAAGACCTGATGTACGCAAGAATTTTCATCGTGCGGGCATTACGACTATCAGATCAGTTGGAGATGCTCCACAAAATATCCTGGTCCTACGTGAACAATTGGAGAGTGGCAAGCTAGCAGGGCCTCGTTTATATGCTGCGGGCCTGATGTTAAGCGTTAAAACTGGTTATCCTCTCGCTTCAGAATATCAGGGAAATGAATTCATGTTACAGAATGGAGCAAAAAGTTTGACCGGCCCAAACGAACTTCAAGAGGCATTAGAAGAATTGGAAGAATTAGAGGTGGATGGTTTTAAGCTAGTTTACAAAAGTTTTGACGGGAAATATTCGATCATGGAAGCCGGAATTATGCAAGCGGTCCTTGAAAAAGCAAATGAAAGAAATCTCTGGGCAAGTGTATTGACAGGTAATAATGAAGAGCTGAAGACGGCAGTTGAGGCAGGAGCCAAACTAATTGAGGGAGGAAGCATAGAAGCGCTGGATTCAAATTTGGTAAAACTCCTGCAGGAAAAGGAAGTTACCTACCTCCCTATGTTATCTTCTTTGGAGGAAAAAACAGATGTATTAGCTATCCAAAAAGAAAATGTAAGAAAACTATATGATGCAGGAGTTTCCATCGGCCTGGCTTCTGATAATAAAACATATCAAAGTTTTGGCAAGAGTTTACAAAGGGAAATGGAACTATTACAGGAAGCAGGACTAGCCCCCTCGGAAATCATTAAGGCCGCCGGCCTTGGGGCTGCAATCTCTATTAAAGTTGATGACAGGCTGGGTAGTATTGAAGAAGGTAAACTTGCCGACATCCTCATCTCCTCGGGAAAAGCCTGGGAGGATATTTCCCACGTAAAGAGTCTTCAGTATGTAATTCAGGATGGAAAGCTCGTAATGGATAAAGGGAAACTAATCAATTAATGATTTTGATCCAGGGATAGGGAGAGTCTTTTTTTCTCAAGAGGCGATTGAAAAAACCATAACTATAGAGGTATTCATAGTCATAATGAGAGAAATCCTGCTTAGTATGGAAATAGTAGAAATCCATCATTTCTGAACAAGCCAGCTTTTCGAAGTACAATCCCATTTGCTCACGTGCTTCTTCAATTTGATTTTCGACATGTATGGCACTATCGAAAATATGGATTTCACCTCCTCCTTTTAATAGACTTCTACAACGGTTTATCAATTGTTGAAGATTGGAGAAATATGGAATTGCATCGCCTATAATCACATAGTCAAAACTCCCATCTTCAAAAATAGACTCATATACATTCCCATAGCAGAATTTCAAATTTTCTAATGGGAAAACCCGGACCGCTTGTTCCAATTCAAACAAATTGATATCCAGCCCAAATATTTCAAACCCCTCGAGATGGGCGAGTTTATTACTGACCCAACCATTTCCACATCCTAAATCCAGAATGCGAGCTTTCCCTCCTTTCTTTTTGAGGTAGTTTAGTAGTCTATTAACCGATTTGCTCCTCAATTCCCATTCTTTTCTATGAAGGTTGTATAAGAATGTCTTAGGTAATTCACTCACCTCAGCATCCGAAAGAACATAACCCTCCTTCTTCCGGTAACGGATATAGGGAGTTTCAAAGTCGTAGGGGGATTTGGAAAGATGGTAAACGCCATTTTGGCATTTCCATTGGGTGGTATCCATAGGGAAAAAGCTAGATCCAAATATATGAAATTATTGATGTCAGTCTAAAAAGTCCTGAATCATTTTTCAATTTTTCGGAATAAGTAGCCATATCTTCCATTCGAACAATATTTAAGACAAACAGAAAAAATGTTGGAAAAGAATGCCAACTGAAATATATATTTGCGCAGAATATTGATGTCGATGCAAGAATTATATCCTCTCACTTTTGAGACCATTTTTAAAGACAAGCTCTGGGGCGGTGAAAAAATCCGCACCGTTTTAGGTAAAGACTTTAGTCCCCTTCCCAATTGTGGGGAAACCTGGGAGATATCCGGGGTACAAGGTAATGTTTCTGTTGTCAAAGAGGGAAAGCTAGCTGGGGAAAGTCTCCGCGACTTGATTGAGACTTATAAAGGGAAGTTGATGGGAGAAAGGGTTTATGAAAAATTTGGCGATGAGTTTCCTCTTTTGGTAAAATTCATTGATGCAAATGCGGATCTCTCTATACAGGTTCATCCTGATGATACTTTGGCTCGTCAGCGCCATGATTCTTTTGGGAAAAGTGAAATGTGGTACATCTTTCAGGCCGATCCCGGTTCTAAACTGATAGCTGGATTTAATCGGGAATTGGATAAGGATACCTATGTTGAATTTTTTGAAAGTGGAAGATTGACGGAAATCCTCAATCAGGAGGAAGTTGATGCTGATGATGTCTTCTATTTACCGGCTGGACGAGTACACACCATAGGCAAAGGTTTGTTACTAGCCGAAATCCAACAAACTTCAGATATTACCTATCGAATTTATGATTTTGACCGGGTAGATGCTGAAGGAAATAAGAGGGAATTGCATGTTGAGGAAGCCCTGGATGCCATTGATTACAATTTTTATCCAACGTATAAAACTGAGTACGAAGCCAAAGAAAACTCGGCAGATACGATAGTTAGCTCGCCTTATTTTTCAACTCAAAGATTGCATTGTAATCAATCAATCGCCCGTGATTATTCGGATTTGGATTCCTTTGTGATTTTAGTCTGCGTTGGAGGAGCATTGGAAGTAAATTATCCCGGGGGAAAATTAGATATGAAGTTGGGCGAAGCAGCACTTATTCCAGCGAGTATTAGCTATCTGGAACTTCATCCAAAAGGAGAATTCAAGCTATTGGAGGCCTATATACCTAAGGAAAGTGTCTAGGTATTTTTAAAGGTTTACCGACTTCTTTTCCCGTTGAAAGCAATTCAAGTCCCTTTTTTGGCTTAGATGGTAGAATAATATACCTGAATATGTATATTATGACCAACTAAGAATTTTACTATGGCAAAAAAGCCGGGCAATTCAAGGTCTTTGGACCCTGCCAGTGAACAACAAACCAAATTGCTTCAGCAGATCAAAAATCTGCTTTCGAATTCAGATGATGATGATGACATTTGGAGCACCGCTATCGTTGGTCTGATCGTAGTCGGAGTACTTGTCGCAGGCTTCTTCCTGCTAAGGCCCTTGATCTGGAAAGAGAAGAAAGTAGATCCTGCTTATTCTAAAGTAGAAGCCATCAAGCGGATCAAAGAACTTCAATTGGTCAAGCACCACTACGAAACGATTATTCCTATCACCAAACCGGCAAAAGCGAATAATGATCCCAAATTGCAGTTTCTGATGGTTGCTCCGGCTGAGGTAAATGGCTTTATCGACCTTTCCAAATTGAAATTTACCGTTGAAGAAGATAGTTTGATAAAGATCATGCTCCCTCCTTCGGAAATATCTCAAACCCTTATTAGCCTAAAAAACACTAAAGAATACACCTTTCAACGTTCCTTTTGGCAGAAATTTAAAGAGAACCTGGATCGAAAAACCAATTATCTGTCTGCCTATGACCGTATCCGTTCTGCTATCGACAGCGCAAGAGCAGACATCAGAAATAGAGCTATCGTAAACGGGATTCTGGATGATACCCAGGACAAAGCCGAGGATTATATCCGAAACATGGTCAACAACCTGGGTTATCGGGTCGAGTTTGAAGAAAACCCAGATGTCATGGTAACTGACAGTGTAAATTACCTCTATGAGAAATTGATCAATACAGCTGAACCATCAGAACGGGAAAAGTATAAATTGAATCTCTTTCGTCTATTGAGAAAAAGTAAAAACCTCCTACCCTAGTTTATTATGATAACTGCAATCATTTCATTCTTCAGATGGGTGGGATTTAGAAACTTTCTCACCTTTGCCCTGATAGTAGTCATTTTCTTTTTGATCAAGAATCGCTTCTTCAACAAGACAGATGAGCAAATCCAGGTTACTTCTTTGTTTCAAAAGATCGAGTATGTTGAGAATTTACGCCTGGTTTCCTATTTCTATGAAGAAATAGTAGCCATAGGCACCTCCGATCGTTTACAAAAACTGGTAAATAAAGCTGAAGATAAAGTTGAAGAAGCCAAACGCTCGGTGATTTTTGCCGAATTGATTCGAGACAGTTTAAAAATTAAAATGGAACGGGCCATTGAGGCACATGAAGCCATAGACACTACCTTGATTCGAATAGAAGATAATTTGTTGGCTTTAAGTGATTCATTGGATAAATACGATTTTGGAAGCTTCAAAAAGCTGATGAAGCAAAGCCCTCAGAGGTTGGGCTTATACGAGGGGAGCATTCGAAAAATGATGCAGGAACATCGCCTAAATGAACCTGGACCAACCACAAGAAATCGGGAGAAGCGGGCGATGAAACAGCGGCAAAAGGAATTGCAGGGAGATATAATGAAAATAATGGAGCAGAGAGCAAAGCGATTCAAGGAATTAAGAGATAGCAAAAAGCGGGTATTTCAACAGATGTCAAAACAGTCTAAAATTCTCAGGAAGGAATTAAAAGACAATAAAAGGCAAGCAGAGAGCAACTTTCAGGATGCAGCTCAAAAAGTTCTGAAACTTAGAGGGGAGTTAGCGAAAGAGGAAGAGGATTTGATTGAAGCTCGGGCCGAATTGGAAAAACTAGAGGGAGATCCTTTACCCAAACTGCTAGTGGTAGTTAGTGCTGAAGTAACGGGTATGGTAAACCTCCAGAAAATGCAATTTAAAACCATAGGAAATGATTCTTTGGCAGTGACACAAATGCCCCAGGCTGTCACAGATTCAGTCTATATCCGCATGTCAAATACAAAGCGTTTTTTAGCAGGAAAGAAAAAGAATGGGTTATTTTCTTCTTCCGAAGAAGGCCTCTATTTCGAAGTTTATCAACAACTCAAAGATGCCATCATAGAGACGGAATCACGGGTGAGAAAGAAAGCCATAGAATCAGGCATATTGGATGAAACCAATCGCATGGCCCATGACTATATCCGAGACGTAGGTAAGTCTACGGGATTCAATGTGGGTTTTGCTGAGAAAGAAAGTATGCCAGTGTCCGTGGATGAAATCAGTGGCCCGGATAGCACAGAATTAAAAAATCTGAGCGATTCCCTTGACATTCTACTAAAAGAAGATGCACAGCAGACCCGTTCGATCAATAGCCGATCGATTTCAGATACACAAGCCGAACCGAATCCAGGGAATTAAACAGCCTCTACAGACTTCACTTCAGGAATCATGCGCGTCATGAGTCCTTCAATCCCATTTTTCAAGGTGATAGTAGATGAGGGGCATCCCGAGCAGCTTCCTTGTAGACGAAGTTTTAGTATACCATCTTCAAAGGTATCATAAATAATGTCTCCCCCATCAGAAGCAACTGCAGGCCTAACGTGGCTGGCAAGCAGGGCTTTGATCCTTTGGGTAACATCACTTTCGTCGACTTCTTCTTGTACCGGAGCTTCAGTGTAAGCACCTGTTACAGCCTCTTGTCCACTATCAAAGAATGCTTTAAGAAAGTCCTTTACGATGGGAATGATCTCTTCCCACTGGAAGGCAGCATCTTTTGTGATGGTGATGAAGTTAGCCCCGACAAATACTCGTTCTACAAATTTAAAATCGAATAATTTCTTTGCTACAGGAACATTCTCTGTCTCTACTGGACTGGGGCAATCTGCACTGGTGCCATTCTTGATAAGATGACGATCTACCACAAATTTCAGGGAAGAAGGATTGGGGGTAATTTCTGTATATATCATGAGATTGATGTCTGAGATTTTGATTGTGGAAGGGATACAAATATGTATCCAACCTGTACTAAAACGCAAGTTACAATCTTTTGTTTAAGGAGGCTAATTTATGGGACAGCAGCCAGGCATCTAAGAACAATAAACCATCGCTATCATCCTGACCGAAAGGGAAGGACCTACATCTTTCTGCCACCTATTTTCCTGTAGCCAAAATGAGCATGGGAAAGAAGGCTGGATTGGCCTCAGGTCCCTCATATGTTTGAATTTATTTAGCCAATAATCATTCTCGGTTTGTAAACCGGAATATTATCGTAACCATCTTGCTCAACTTTCAGAATAGCATTAACATGGGCATTGGCAATGGCCTGGCGAATCTCATCCTTCATCAGGAGAGCCGCTTCATTTTCGTCCGTATAAAAGCCATTTTCAGTAAGGACCGCTGGCATGGCCGTATTTCTGAGTACGTAGAATATTTTACGACTCCCTCGCTGATGACTCTTAATACCACGATCTACCCATCCGGGCAGAGCTTTCATGATTTCGTCCTGAAAAACAGAAGCCAGCTTTTCTCCTGTAGTATTGCCGGGATAATGCCAGGTTTCAATTCCTTTAGCACCATTCCTCCACTCATTCATCCCCAGAGCATTGGCATGAATGGAAACAAAAATACGAGGAAGGCCTAATTCTGATTTGGCTGCATTGGCGCGCCCTACCCTTTCGGAGAGAAAAGAACCCACTTTATTCTCTGGAACGAGGTTTTTAAACTGAACCCCTGCTTGCTCCAATTGAGGAATCATTTTCCTGACTACATCTCTATTAAATTCCCATTCTTCAAAACGAGTACCGTCATCAAAAAAGGGAGAGCGTTTTCCATTTTGCAATTCTCCATGACCATTATCCAAGAGCCAAAAAAAGCGAGGATTGCTGATTGTAACGGTATTTTCACTACCTCCATCTCCATCCGCATCAATTACTTCTCCAACAACTATACTTCTTGTTCCACTCTTGCTTAATCCCCGGCTCCGCATACGCTCCGCCATTTCTGCTTCTGAAGGCTGTTCTTCAGAAATGATGACCGGTTCTTCTTCCAGATCAGAAGCATCTTCTATAATCGGATCTGAGCTACCAAAAAGTTGTTGAAAAAAAGATTTGATGAGTTCCCACATAGTGTTACGGTTAGCTGAATGATCAAAGATAAACAAAAATACGACTTAGCATAAAAGCTGGCTCCGACCGTAGTCGAATGCCAGCTTACTTAAGCCAAATTATTATTTCTTGAGTCCCGCTCCCTAATTATTCACAGCGCTATCCTTGCTATCCTGTCCTATAGATGAAGCAATCTTTTTCACTAAAATTTTATGTAAAAACTAAAGGGACCGCTTCACCACATTTTCAATTACTCAGCCTGTGCATTTATTTCTTCTTTGCCAACAACTCTGCTAATTCAACCAGTCGAATAAACTCCGCCCGATAACCATTCTCATCTGTTCCTTTGGAAGCTTTAGCCATATCAACCACGTCCTGCCAACTGGATTTTTTGGCTTTTTTGGATTGACGCAATAGCATACCAAAATTTGCTACAGCTGCTGAGAAACGTAAGTCATCTGAACTATCGGCGAAATCAGTAACTTGATTTTGAACCGGATAAGTTATCAAGAGGCTTTTCTTACCCTTAGGCTCTTTGTATCGGAATTTAACGGTCAATATTTCTCCCGATGTCCTGGAAGTTTCTGTAGGATTGAGGCTTTGGTATTTTAAGGGATCGATAGAAGCGACTACTTTATTAGCAACATCTGCAGGTACAATCTCGTAAAGGGCGGTTACCGTATGGCCAGCTCCCATTTCTCCTGCATCTTTGGTATCATCATTAAAATCTTCCTTTTCCAGCATTCGATTCTCATATCCAATCAATCGATAAGACTTGACATATTGGGGATTAAACTCTATTTGCAATTTCACATCCTTGGCAATGGTATAGAGCGTTCCACTCATTTCATTTACCAGGACCTTTTTAGCCTCCAGGAGATTGTCGATGTAGGCATAATTCCCATTCCCATGGTCAGCAATGCGTTCCATTTTGGAATCTTTAAGATTTCCAGTACCGAAACCCAGGACACTGAGGAAAATACCTTTGTCTCGCTGTTTTTCAATCAACTTTTGCATGGCATCATCACTACTTTCCCCTACATTAAAATCTCCATCAGTCGCCAGGATGATACGGTTATTCCCATTTTTGATGAAATACTTTTCAGCGATATCATAAGCCTTCCGCAAGCCTTGTCCGCCAGCTGTAGATCCACCAGCACTCAATCGATCCAAAGAAGCAAGAATCCTTTCCTTATTCTTCCCGGAAGTTGAAGGTAAAACTACTCCGCTACTACCTGCATAAACTACTATAGCAACCCTATCTTCATTTCTCATATTGTCTACCAGGAGAGAAAAGGATTTTTTAAGAAGAGGAAGTTTATCCTCGCTATTCATTGAGCCCGAGACATCCAGGAGAAAAACCAAATTGCTTTCAGGGGCTTCTTCTATATTCAGGGATTTTCCTTTAAGACCTATGCGGAAAAGTTGATTCTTTTCATTCCAGGGACAGATGCTCAATTCGGTTTGAATACCAATCGGAGCGTCGCCTTTGGGTTCGGCATACTCATAGGAAAAATAATTGATGAGTTCTTCAATTCGGACCGCATCTTTTGGAGGAAGATTCCTATCATTGAGAAAACGACGGACGTTTGCGTAGGAAGCTTTGTCCACATCTATAGAGAAAGTACTGAGCGCTGCAGATGCTACATGTTGAAATTCATTTTCTTTGATCTCGGCATAGCTTTCGTCTGTATAATCAGCTCCCCAATCGTCAGCATCTACAGGATAGTATTGATCCTTCCTCGTTTTATTCTTTCTGCGAAATACTTTTTTAACATTAACCCCTGCTAGTCGACTTTTTACCCCCGTTACCACCACTTCCTCTAAAACCATATGTTCATCCTCCATTTTAATCAGATAATCATTTCGCTTGTCCAATTTGACTGTGGCCTTTTTAAATCCGACATAGGATACTTCCAGGATTTTAGCGCTTGCAGGAATAGCTAAACTAAATTTGCCGGCTTGATCAGTAAATGCACCAATAGTGGTTTCTTTTATTACGACAGCTGCTCCTACTAAGGGATCCCCGCTATCGGCTTGCACTACCTTACCTGTGATCGTACGTTGTGCAAGTAGCTGCGTATTTGAAAGAATTAAAGCAATTAGAAAGGCGGCTAGAAATAGAATCTTTGTTTTCATGTTTATAGCTTTAGAATTTGTTGTACATCCTAAAGACTATAAGTTGTTAGTCATTCCATAAAAATACTTGAATAGGCCTTTGAACCCTTCGAACCCTTCCCCTTCATCTCCGTTTCCCTTATTTCGTAAATATTGGAAACAACCCACAAGGCCATTTCACTTAGTGGCAGGCGGGCGCATTTCCATTAATCGAGCATTAAGGGAAATGGAGATAGTGGAGAAAGGGTTGGGTAAGGGTTCAAAGGGCAACAAAAACACTTTGCACTGTATACTTATCCTTACTGTGGACTATCTTTCACCAATTGTAGAATTTTCTCATTCGCAGCCTTCATTAAGCTTACATTCTCTTCATCGGGCCTTTCCTGCTCATCCAGCAATCCATACCTCCTGGCTTTATTTCGCTGATAAGCCCCACACAAATGAAATCCTATGCAGCCGGGATTCTTGAATAATTCAGATAGGATTTCTGCATACCACTTTCCATTGTTTCGGGTGAACTCTCCTGGAACTGTTTGCCATTTCATCTTGGCAGCATCTGCTAATAAGACGGGTTTGCCGGTTTTAGTATGCCAGTCCATGAGATGCTTGACCGGATCACGAAAATCCTGAAAGGCCAGCACATCCACATAGGGTAAGGCCGCGTTTACCACTTCATCGGCAATAGGCGCATTGGCTTCATAGCGATCTCCGAAAATGAGGTGATTTTTATCGTATCGCCGGATGGCCTCATTTGTTGTTTGATAATATTTTGTAGCTAAAGCTGAAAGTTCTTTTCGACCAGCTTCAGATTCCAGTTTTTCCGGATCAAAAAGAGGTCCTCTCCATTTGTTTTGTGGCCGATTGTGTATCCAGGTTGGGCAATCGCTGTAGAAATAGCCAATCAATTTGGGATCTTCACTCAATTCCGCGCAATGAGAACGCGCCACATAATCGCACCATTCTTCCCATTCGGGATCAAAGAAATCGAAGTGTTGGGTATGCTGCTCCCATTGATGAAATTCCGTGAAAGGAAGCATATGACAATAAGGCATATTCAATGCCTGATATTCTTCATAAGTGAATGAGCGGGAATGCCTCCACTGACGGACGGTAACTTCCTGTTCCCAGCCGATGGTATTGAAACCCCATTCCTGCAAATTTTTGGCTACGGATTCCTTGAGCCATTTGGTGGTCTTACCTTCATACTTCTCCCTCCACAACTGAATATTTTCGGGATAGCGCATACTGGCTGGATCGATGTGGTTGAGGCCGATGGAAAAGAAGGGCTTTCCGTCGGGCGTTTTGAGCCACCAACGATCTTTTCGATTTTGGAGGGTGAAGAATTTGCTGCTTGGACTTTGGGCATTGAGTTCTTCTGAACAGCTAATGAGTGGAAAACCCAATGCGAGAACGCTTGCAGAGAGACTAGTATGTAGGAAGGAGCGACGTTTCATAGGCTAGTAGTTTTAAATCCCTAAGGAAAGTTAAAATTTCTTCCAAAACATCCAATTTATTCTGAGACACCTCAAAGATGGTAAACTTAAGTAAAATGAATTTCACCTACTCAGACAGTTTAATTATATTTTATTATTTCGAAGATTACTCAATTTTCACCCAAATAAAATAACATGAAAGTCGAAGGATTATTCATCGAATACCTTATCTCAGGAGGTATTGCCTTTATCTGGATTTATCCCACTACTCAACTTCTAAATATTCCAAAAGGAATATTTGATTTTGATATCAAGCTGTTATTAGTAGCTATCCCAATAACATATGTCATTGGGATGTTCATTGATTTCATAGCTTCTAAAATACTCAAAAAGGAAAAAATAAAGGCAAAGGCCAGAGAGTTCAACGCAAAAAAACTTGATGAACACTCATTTTATGATTCACTTTTTGAACTTGCTTCAGCCAATAGCTTTTTAATAGAACATTTGGTTATGAGAGAAACAAGAGTACGATCAGCTCGAGGGGTATTCGTAAATTTCTTACTAGCTTCATTGGCTATACCCCTTTACTTTTTTGTAAACCAAAAACTACTAATTGGTCTATTGGCTGGAGTATTCCTTATAGGTTTAACGATTATGGCATTCTATATTTTTCGAAAGATGGTTGGTCTTAGTTACCAGTTTCAAGCTTCTATGATTAAAAAATTCAAGCGGGATAACTAAACGTGCTATCTACTTTTGCTTTAAGTAATGCCATGCTTCTCTGTAATTTTCCGATCGAGGCTTTCTTTGTCTTTTTTCAATTTCTACAAAATGGATTTCACTTTTATAAGATAAGAAAACCTCTGAGGGCAGAATGTAAAAGACATCTATTTCCTCCAGAAAGATGATGGTAAAGTCAAAATTGCCTGGCATATATGGACGATGCTTAATCGTCCGTTGCTTTGTGAGACTTCTACGAACGTCGATGACATAATTCTCTTTTGTAGAATCATACCAGGCTGATTTAACCTGGATTTTGAGGAGAGTGCCATCGATATCAATGACCAAGTCGTAGGGAAGTCTATCACCAACTGGGACGGAAACGCCCCAATTTCTTTTCAGGGCTTCGAGAATAACCCTCTACTCGGCTATATCGCCTTTAAGTTTTGTATTTTTCATGATCTACAAAATACAAAAAGTCCTTATTTCATTTGAAATAAGGACTTTTGCTTAGTAGCGGGGACTGGACTCGAACCAGTGACCTTCGGGTTATGCTTCCTAACTACAGTTTTCACTGCTCTGCTCACGCAGATTTGTAGGCTGGACTTTCTCTTTATCCTTTCCTTTCAGAGGAGGATATCTGCCGTCAAGTCTCTACACCTTCTTCTCGATACTCTGAGAAGCTTGGCTCGGGATTAGCACACTACAGCCTTCCCCGAATTTGACAGAATTCACATAATCATTTCTGACTATGCAGCCCTTGCAAGTTATACCTTCGTGAAATTCTAAGTGTGGCTTAGCATTTCAGTACAATTTCCTTACTTGAGCCCGACGAGCTACCAACTGCTCCACCCCGCAATATATTTTATGTAAATAACTTTCTGTATTGCCGTTTTCTCTACGGGAGTGCATAGATAAAGGTTTTAAATTTTATATACAAATAAAATTAACATTTAATTAATGAGCGGAAGTTGAAAGATGTGTTTTAATGTTGTAGCGCGGAGGTAATGTAGCTATCCATTGAACACTGACTGCTGTACTAAAACACTACAACACCTTCCAATTCTTAGAACACTAGAACACAATTTCTTATTTTTGCCCCATATTTAATCTAAAGGCCTTTGAAGATCCCCGAAAATCATAAATCAGGTTTTGTATCTATTATCGGCAAACCCAATGCAGGTAAGTCTACCTTACTCAACCGAATACTTGGGCGAAAACTGAGCATTACCACTGCCAAAGCTCAGACTACCCGGCATAGAATTTTTGGGATTGATAGCGGCGAGGATTATCAAGTTGTATATTCAGATACACCGGGTTTGATTCGGCCAAAATATGCCTTGCAGCAGCGTATGATGGGATTTGTGGGAAATGCACTGGAGGATGCTGATATGATTATTCTTTTGATAGCAGTGGATGAAAGTTTTCCCGAGGAAGATTTAATTAAGCTGGCAGAAAAGACGGAAATTCCCAAGATGCTTGTGCTTAATAAAGTAGATGCCGTGGAGCAGGATGTAGCCTTTGCCCGCATGCAGGAGTTAGCAGCAAAAGTAAAGTTTGAAGAAGCCGTACCTATCTCTGCTTTAAATGGGATGAATGTGGATTTGCTGAAATCTTTGATCATTAAATACCTACCCCAAGGCCCTCCCTTTTTCGATAAAGAGCAGGTATCGGATCGACCCGAAAGGTTTTTCGTTGCTGAAATGATTCGGGAAAAATTATTTGAACGCTTGAAAGATGAGATACCCTATAGTACAGAGGTTGTGATAGAGGAATTTGAAGAAGATGAAAACCTGGCCCGAATCAATGCGACTATCCACGTAGAACGACAGACTCAAAAAGGTATCGTGATCGGTAAAGGGGGGAAGATGCTCAAGCTGATTGGTTCACTCGCTCGAAGGGATATTGAAAAATTTTTGGGACAAAAAGTATTTTTACAACTCTACGTAAAAGTATCCTCAGGCTGGAAAAATAGCGATTTTCACCTCGGAGATTTTGGATATTAAACAAAGGGCAGCTTTTGTTGGGGAATAATTTTCGATTGCGTTCTGTCTAAACAGCAAATACACAACAATCGAAACAAATGAAAAGATTTCTTCCCATATTCCTCTTACTGGGTTTTGCAACAACGGCCTTTGGACAGGCACCTACCTTGAGAGGTACGGTCCTGAATGCCACGGATCAGCCGGTTTTGGGTGCCAAAGTTTTACTCAAAAATACAGAGCATCAAGAAGGTGTATTGACAGACGAAAAAGGAAGCTTTCGTTTTGTTACCACTCCTTCCGGGACCTATACGCTGAGCATCGAAATGTTTGGTTCCGTCGAACATAGCCAGGAAGTAAAAATCACTCCCATTCCCCAGAAACTTCCTCCTATCAAACTAACCAAAAGCTACAATATGGACGAAGTAGCCATCGAAAGGGAAGTTACGCCAGCCATTCAAAAAGGAGATACTACCGAATTTAGTGCAGGTGCATTCAAGACCAATCCAGATGCTACTGCAGAGGATCTAGTTACGAAAATGCCGGGAGTAACCCTTGAAAATGGTCAGGTAAAAGCGCAAGGGGAAAATGTGCAACAGGTATTGGTAGATGGTCGTGTCTTCTTTGGGAATGATCCTTCTGCAGCTTTGAAGAATTTGCCCGCAGAGATCGTGGATAAAATCCAGGTTTTCGACCAACAAAGTGATCAATCCCAATTTACCGGCATTGATGATGGGCAGACCACTAAGACTATCAATATTGTTACCCGTATTAATATGCGTAATGGGGAGTTCGGTCGATTCTATGGCGGCTACGGAGACCAGGAGCGCTACAAAGCTGGCGGAAACTACAATATGTTCAATACCGACCAACGTCTGAGCATACTCGGCCAAAGCAATAACATCAACCAACAAAACTTTGCTTCTGAGGACTTACTGGGAATTACCAGTGCATCCGGAGGGAGAGGAAGAAGAGGCGGTGGTAGAGGTGGGAGAGGTGGGAGAGGTGGTGGATTTGGCGGAGGAAGTGCCAATGATTTCTTGGTTGGTCAACAAAATGGTATTTCAAATACCACGGCTGTAGGTTTGAATTATAGTGATGAAATTGGAAAGAAGCTCAAGATTAGTGGGAGCTATTTTTTTAACCAGGCAGACAATACTTCCGAACAATTACTTTCTCAGTTATACATTCTCGATCAGGACTCTGGCCAGGTATATAGAGAAGACTCAGATACTGAAAGCACAAATATCAATCACCGTTTTAATGCTCGCATCGATTATAAATTTAATGATAGAACATCTCTCCTGATCCGTCCCAGATTTACCTTTCAGTTCAATGATGGAACAGAAAACACCCTGGGAAGTACAAGCCTGGAAGATAACTTACTCAATCAGTCATTTACTGATTTCTCCTCAGACCTTCAGGCCTTGGATGTAAACAGTTTCATCCTGTTCCGCCACCGTTTTGAGAAAAGAGGGCGTACCATTTCCGTCATGGCCAGAACAGGTTATAAAAGCAATCAAGGAGATAATAACCTTTTTTCGGGGCTCAACTATTTCACCGAACCGGTTTCTCTGGATACGGTGGATCAAATTTCTGCCCTGACTTCTAACAACTGGAATATTTCCGCCAATGTCACCTATACAGAACCCATCGGTCGCGTCGGGATGTTTCAGTTCCGCTATGCTTATTCGCCCCAATGGAATGATTCTGAAACCCTGACCAATAATTATAGCGAAAGTACGAATTCTTATAGTCGGTTGGATTCTCTTTTATCCAATACGTTCACCAATACCTATACCGCCCATGAAGCAGGACCGGGCATCATGCTCCGTAAGGGTCGGGACCTCATGTTCAATGCGCGTGTAAATGCTCAGTATGCTATTTTGGACAATGAGCAAGTCTTTCCATTTCCTACTGAGATAGACAAGAATTTCTTTAGCGTTTTACCCTCTGTTTTTATGCGCTACCGGATATCTCAACAAAAGCAATTAAGACTTATTTACAGAGCCTCCACCAACCCTCCTTCTATAAACCAATTGCAGGAGGTGCTGGACAATAGCAATCCTTTGCAGCTTAGTATCGGAAATCCGGACTTGAAGCAGACTTATTCGCATATGCTTATGTTCCGCTACAATTCTACCAATACAGCCAAAGGATCTGTCTTTTACTTTATGGTGAATGGAAATATGGCCCAAAACTATATTGGCAATAGTACCTTTATCCCTAATAGAAATACCACCATTAGCGGAATTGAGGTTTTGAGAGGAAGTCAACTGACTGTACCCGTCAACCTGGACGGAAACTATAGCGTACGAAGCTTCCTGACTTATGGAAAACCTGTTCCTTTCCTCAAGTCAAACCTGAACATCAACCTCTCTGGAACTTACGCCAGAACCCCAAGTTTGATCAATGATGCTTTAAATGAGACACGTTCGACAAATTTGGGAGTCGGCTTAGTCCTGGCGAGTAATTTCAGTGAAAATGTTGACTTCACCATTTCCAGCCAAAGCAATATCAACGATGCCATCAACTCCATACAGGAAACCCAAAACAACCGCTATTTCAACCAAAATAGCATGGCAAAATTGAACTTGATATTTGGGGGTGGTTTCGTTTTCAGAAGCCAGTTGAACCACCAGCTATACCGCGGATTGAGTGATGATTTTGATCAGGATTACTGGTTGTGGGGAGGAAGTATAGGGCGAAAGTTTCTCAAAAACAATCGTGGAGAATTGATGCTCAATGTATTCGATATCCTAAGACAAAATACCAGTGTACAAAGGAATATTAATGATTTCTATATCGAGGATCTATCTACCATTGTTTTGCAGCGCTATGTAATGCTTACGTTTACCTACAATATGAGAAAGTTTAAAGAAGGGGAAGTAAAGAAGGAGGAACGAAGATGGGGAAGGTTTTAAAAGAATACTATATCATTTGGAAGTAAAGAGGGGACGTTTGACATCGTCCCTTTTTCATTTATTCAAGGTTGTTTGCAGCGGATCATATCAACTGTTTATCCTATACTAACAGGCCTCCTTACTTCGTACTCCACTATTTCCTCCGCGACGCCCTTTTCTTCAAATCCTAAAGCCTCTAGCAAAGCTTCACCTATCAAATCATCCTCCGAAATGAATGCTTTGATCCTCTCAATTTCCCCTACCTCCCAATGCGTCCAAATATAGGTAAGACAATTTTCAATCAAAGGAATCAGGTCTTCACGGGAAGCATATTCCGGCACAATTTTAAATGCCATTTGGACAAAAGATTCATCTCCATAATTTCCCATGAATCTAATCTCACCTTGCACCTCATTCTGTGAATCAAACAAGCACCAAATTAGTTCAAAAGCTTCAGGATTTTCTAAAAAATAATCTGCATTTAATGCATAATTTTCAGCCGTAAAGTTTGGTATGGGTTCTACAAAATCCTGGGTTCCCAAAACAAATCGAGGATGTCCTTTGATCTTTTTGTCCATCCATTGAATCAGGAGGCCAAAAATGAGAAAGAATGAACATAGCCCCAGCGCTAATATGATTTCTTCTTCATAATTACCCGCTATTCCCGCTGCATAGAGAACCTTAGGGGGGAGCAATAATATGAAGATAAAATATCTCATAAATATTATGTTAAAATTGGCAAATGTTTGCCTTATATAAATAAAAAAAGCAGGAATCTCAGCCTACTTTAATGTACAAGCTTTTAGATAATTCCTCAATACGCATTTATAAAATATTGTTAAATTCTGCCGATCCGATACCTTTCCAGACTAATTTCCGTCTTAGTTATATGAAGAAGCCACTTTTATTGTTTTTACTTCTTTCTTCCTTGGGAATACATGTGGTAAAATCTCAGGAATTCGAAGCCCAAGTTCAGCAAGAGGAATTTTTGGTTGACGGCATTCAAACAAATTGGCCGGAATTACAGATGGCAGAAGACAGTACATATGCCTTCGGTTTTTCACATGGACAATCAAGACTTTATGTTTGTCTGGAAGTCTACGACCTGAAATGGCAAAATCATATCCTGCTGACTGGGATGACGCTTTGGATGGATGGCAAAGGAAAGAAAAAGAAAGCCAAAGGCATTCATTATCCTACCGGATATAAACAAAAAGAAATACTTAGTGATCCTATGCGCTTCCGGGAAGTTTTAGAAGCAGTGCAAGATCAAAAAAATGAGATTGCAGAGAAACTGGTCAGCATGGAATTACTCAATTTTTATGGCAAAGACAGTCGGACCTGGGGAAAGAATGACAATCCGGGAGCAATCAATGTAAAACTTGTGTTTGATGATGCAGGAAGTTTGATTTATGAGGCTTCTATACCTCTCGAAGCAGTATTTTCAGAATCAGAAGTTTATGCAAATCAGAATAGTAAAGGATTTAGTATAGGTTGGGAAACGGGAGAATTAGGAAGACCGGAACTTAGGGGAGATGATGCCGTAGGCCTAAGTGGCAGCAACCCAGCTAATCCCGTGAAATTCAATTCCGAATGGGACAGAAAATTCCAACGCGAGCTCAATATTTATCGTCTTTATGCTGTACCTGAAAAAATATGGATCAAGCGAATGAAGTTGAGAGATTTTGAAATTGAATAGGCATTGAAAGCAGCTAAAGCGACAAAAAGTCCTAATTAATCAGCTTTATTTAACATAAAGGCATTTAGATCGTATTATTGTCTGGTATTTGTCGCAAATATCCTTTACATCCTGAAAAAATGGCAGTAATTTGCCTTAAGGAATTGGATTTGTGCATTAGAAGATAAAGAAGAGAACAATTTCCCATAAATAGGATTATATAATAAAGCTCGACGAACCGGAGCAGATTTGATATAAGAATGACCAGATAGAGTCAATATGAGCGAAAATCAGAATAATTCCGATAATAATAATTATCCAAACAAAGCACCTAAACCCAATAACAATATCTATTGGATCTATGTGGCTGTATTGGGGTTTCTGGTAATTGGAACCCTTTTAATCAATGGTACAGGCACAAGTGGAGAGTTGGATAACAGAGAGTTTAAGAAGTTTGCCAAAGAGGGGTACATTGAAGAACTCCAAATCATTAATGAAAAGCAGGTCCATATTTTCCTGACCGAAGATGCAGTTGAAAGGCTAAAAAATGAGCGACAGGAATACAAAGGACTAAACAGTAGAGGGCCTCATTTTTTCATGAGCCGCCCAGATAAAGAAACCTTTTCCAAAGAAATAGCAGAATACGATCTTAAGGCAAAATACCAGGAACGTACAGATTGGACCAGTGTGATTAATTTCTTGATTCCTATTGGTATTATCGTGGCCCTCTATTTTTTCTTTATGCGACGTGTGGGAGCAGGGGGAGCTGGAGGACAAATTTTCAACATAGGTAAAAGTAGAGCTAGTCTTTACGACAAAGAGAATAAAGTTAATGTTACCTTCGATGATGTAGCCGGATTAGAAGAAGCGAAAGAAGAAGTACAAGAGGTTGTAGAATTCCTTAAAAATCCACAGAAGTTCACCAAACTGGGAGGTCATATCCCCAAAGGTGTTCTGTTGGTAGGCCCTCCCGGAACAGGTAAAACCCTTTTGGCAAAAGCAGTTGCCGGAGAAGCAAAAGTACCTTTCTTCTCTTTGAGTGGTTCTGATTTTGTAGAGATGTTTGTTGGAGTTGGTGCTGCAAGGGTTAGAGATCTGTTTAAGCAAGCGAAAGAGAAAGCACCTTGTATCATCTTCATTGATGAGATCGATGCAGTAGGACGTAGCAGAGGACGTATGAATGTTACTGGAGGAAATGACGAACGCGAAAACACCCTCAACCAACTATTGGTAGAGATGGATGGGTTTGGAAGCGATACAGGAGTTATCCTTATGGCTGCCACCAACCGACCAGACGTTTTGGATCCGGCACTTCTAAGAGCAGGTCGTTTTGATCGTCAGATAGGAGTTGATCGTCCGGATATTAAAGGTCGTGAAGCGATCTTCAATGTTCATCTAAAAAAACTTACCCTCGCTGACAGCGTTGATTCTCATAAACTAGCTTCTCAAACTCCCGGATTTGTAGGTGCAGACATCATGAACGTATGTAATGAAGCTGCTCTCATCGCCGCCCGGAAGAATAAAAAAGCAGTTGAAATGGATGATTTTCAGGATGCAGTTGACCGTGTTATTGGAGGTCTTGAGAAAAAGAATAAAATCATTTCTCCTCGCGAGAAAAGAATCGTTGCCTATCATGAAGCTGGCCATGCCGTTACCGCCTGGCATTTAGAACATGCGTCTCCTTTGGTGAAAGTATCTATCGTTCCACGTGGTCTTGCAGCTTTGGGTTATGCTCAGTACCTGCCGAAAGAACAATACCTGTACACCTATAATCAGCTTTTCGACTTCATGTGTACTGCACTAGGAGGTAGAGCAGCAGAGGAAATCGTTTTCGGAGAAGTTTCTACTGGAGCGCAAAATGACCTGGAAAGAATCACAGAGAGTGCCTACGCTATCGTGACTCGCTATGGTATGAACTCTAAAGTAGGACAGGTATCTTTCAAAGACAGCGCTGAATATAACTTTACCAAGCCTTATTCTGAAGCTACTTCTCGTATCATCGATGAAGAAGTGAAAAAGATCATCGACAAAGCTTATAAAGAAACCCTAGATCTTCTCAACAAAAAGAGAAGTGATTTGGAAGCCATTGCACAGGAGCTTTTGGCTAAGGAAGTAATCTTTAAAGAAGATGTGGTAAGACTTATAGGAAAGAGACCTTTTCAAGATGAAGAAGATTATTTCAGTTCTGATACGGATGCTCTCAAAGATGCAACCAGCAATGGGGCTGTCCTTGAAGAACAAGACAATTCAACTGACGACAACTCAGAAGTAGAAGTAGGATAAGCTAAGCTGCCTTGGCACCAATAAGGGATCACATTTATTTTGCTTCTGATTTGCATCTTGGGGCTCCTAACCAAGCCAGTAGCCTCATCAGAGAAAAACATTTCGTAAAATGGCTAGATAGCATCAAGGATAAGGCTGCAGAGCTTTACCTACTGGGAGATGTATTTGATTTCTGGTTTGAATACAAAAGAGCTGTCCCAAAAGGATTTGTACGCCTTTTAGGAAAGCTGGCCGAGTTTACAGATGCTGGGATCAAGCTTCACATCTTTAGTGGTAATCACGATCTTTGGTACAAAGACTATCTATCAGAAGAAATTGGTGCAGAAATTTATAAAGATCCTCTCGAAAGAGAGTACTACGGCAAGAAATACTATCTGGCCCACGGTGATGGACTAGGCCCTGGTGATCATGGCTATAAACTGATGAAAAAGGTCTTTACCCATCCCTTGAGCAAGTGGCTCTTTTCTCGGCTCCATCCTAATTTTGGTATAGGTCTCGCACAATACACTTCCAGTCATGGGGGAGATCACAACTATGATAACCTTTCCGGGCATGAAGTACAGCTAAAGGGAATGGAGAAAGAATTCCTATTCGCCCATACCCAAACGCTTATCAAAAACCGAAAAGATCTCGATATTTATATCTATGGTCATCGCCATGCTCTGATCGATCAGGAACTCCAGGAAGGCAAAAGGATTGTGATTCTGGGGGACTGGATTCAATATTTCTCCTATTTTTGCGTACATCCGGAGGGGGAACAGCTCGAAGTTTTCCCCATGAAATCATAGCCGGCGCATGTTTAGGATTCTATCAGTAAGTATATTTTTGCTTTTGCTCCAATCCTCTGGGGTATTTGCTCAATGGGACAAAATTGGACAAGTTGAGGCTACTTTCCATGTAGTTAAAAACATCCCAAGAGCCAATCAAATAGAAGTTGATGCTGAAGGGAATATCTTTCTCCTGGATAGTCGAGAAGGATTTTTATATAAATACCTAAAATCAGCGAAATATGATTCTACTGTGGTAGTTGGTGGCATTAGCACACGAGATGACGGCTTCCTCCATCCCAAAAAACTGGCGGTGAAGAATCGTCAGGATTTCTATTTATTGGATGATTTAGGGAGAAAGATTGTTTTACTGGATAAAGAGCTCAAAGTGGTAGAGTCTAGCGACTTTTATGCAATCAGTAGTAGTAGTACTATAGATATTCCGGATGAGTTTGAGCCTTATAGCTTTGACATTAGTTCTGCAGGGGAAACCTTTGTTCTCAATAAATTCAACAACAGAATCTATAAGATCAATGCCTTTGGTAAAATTGAATCCGCTTTTGGGGGCCTTGATTATGGGAGGGGTTCTCTTTACGAACCTGAAGATGTCCAGTTAAGCCCACAAAACCGGGTCTATATTGGAGATGTCGAAAATCAACGAATCAGTGTTTTCGATATGTTCGGAGTTTATTTGAAAGACGAAGAGCTTACTGAGGACCTGAAATGGGAAAGGTTTCATATTCACGAGTCCCTTCTCATTCTTTGGAATGAGTCCCAACTCCTCCTGATAAATTCCCTTTCCAGAGAAAAAAAGCAGTATAAAATCTCTGAGCAATTCAAGCTACGAGATCTATATATCGGAAGAGAATTTATTTATATGTTGTCGGAAAATGAGGTACATTTGTACCCGATAAAGGAATGACCTGCCATGTTAGATAAGTTAGAACAGATTAGCCAAAGATTCGAAGAGGTAAAACAAGAGATCATCGATCCGGAAGTAATGAAAGACATGAGGCGCTATAAAGCCCTCAATATTGAGTATAAGCAACTGGACGAGATTGTAAAAAAAACCAATGAGTACAAGGATGTACTGAGTAATATCGACAACTCACGAGAGATCATGAGTACAGAATCTGATCCTGAGATGAAAGAAATGGCTAAGGAGGAGTTGAGTGAGTTGGAAGATAAAAAAGTTAGTCTCGAGGATGAATTAAAGATCCTCCTCATTCCAAAAGATCCTAATGATTCTAAAAATGTTGTTCTTGAAATAAGTGCAGGAACAGGAGGTGATGAAGCCGCTCTTTTTGCTGGAGATTTATTTAGGATGTACCAAAGGTTTTGTGACAGGGCAAGCTTGCGGTTTGAAGTAGAAAGTATGACCGAAGGTTCTCAGGGGGGCATTAAGGAAGCAGTAGCCAATGTTAGTGGTGCTGATGCTTATGGAATCATGAAATTTGAGGCAGGTGTTCACAGAGTACAGCGCGTTCCTAAAACAGAATCCCAGGGCCGTGTACATACATCGGCAGCTACGGTTGCTATCATGCCTGAGGTAGAAGAATTTGACCTCGTACTCAATGACAGCGACATCATCAAAGAATATACCAATGCTTCTGGACCGGGTGGACAGTCTGTAAATACCACATATTCTGCTGTAAAGTTGACTCATACCCCTACTGGGATCAGGGTTTCCATGCAGGATGGAAAGTCCCAGATTAAAAACCTGGAGAAAGCAATGAAAATTCTTCGTGCCAGAGTTTATAAGCTTGAAATGGATAAGAGAAAGGCCGAAGAAGATAGCCTTCGTAGATCTATGGTGGGAAGTGGAGACCGTAGTGAAAAAATTCGCACCTACAATTTTCCCCAGGGAAGGGTAACTGATCACAGAATTGGACTCACGCTTTATAACCTTTCGGCCATCCTCGATGGAGAAATCAATGAAATCATTGAAGCGCTTCGAATCGCGGATAATGCTGAGAAGCTGAAGGCTGGATCTGAATAATTTTTATTTATCCTAAAGAACTTTCTGTTCCTTTTTTCGAACGGCCCGGTAGATGATCATTAAAAATCCCCAGGCTGCAAAAGTCGATATTGCCGCCATCCAAATCGGGAATTCCAGTGCAAAACTAATCGCATAGCCGGATATAATGGGAGGAAGCGCCTGGGCAAGCGATTGCATAGATTGTTGCATCCCCAAGGTTTCCCCCTGCTTTTCAGCACTTACGCTATTAGAAATAATCGCTGAAAGATTTGGAGAAGCCAGTCCCTGAGATAGTGCCACCCCCGGTATAACCATATACAAACCTAAACTGGTATCAGGTATCAATAGAATGATAAAGGCAAATACCAGCAAAAGCATAGAAACAACCGTTACTTGTGCAGGGGTAAATCTTTTAGAAAGCAAGCGAACCAAAATTCCTTGCGTTAGCGCAATATTTATCCCAATAAAGCCAAATAGCAGCCCTATATCCGATTGATTGTAGGTAAATTTTTTGATGAGGAATACCTGAAAAAACTGGGTAAAAAAGGCAAAACCAAAAGTAAAGAGGAAGACCACGATAAATATATTTCTAAGCTGTGGATGCTTAAATGCTTTTGCGGAATTTTGAAATCCCGCGAGCAAAGATACATGGACTTCCTTGTTTGGTTTTGAAAGGGTTTCGGGGAAATTGAACCATACAAGTACGAGGTTTATACATACCAATAAGGCTGCAAAGAAAAAAGGTGTAACGAAAGTAAACCAGCTTACCAATTCAGGATCTGCTAATAAACCTCCTAATACCGGCCCTATAATAAAGCCCAATCCAAATGCTATCCCCACTACCCCGAAGTTTTTGGCTTTCTCCTCATGGTTACTCACATCAGCTATGGCAGAAAAGATTACAGATATATTTCCAGCTGCTACTCCGGATAGTGCCCTTCCCAGAAAAAGCAATGTCAGCTGGTTGTAGATAACCCCTGACGCAAATATCAGGTAGCCAAAAAAAGTAACAAAAAGACTAAAGAAAAGGACCGGTTTTCGACCATATTTATCAGAAAGTGAACCGAGAAAAGGTGAAGAGATAAATTGACAAATAGAAAATACCGCGATAAGAAAACCCATGATCCGGGTTCGAAATTCATAGGAGTATTCCAGCCCTAACAGATCATTTGAATCGATGAGTAGAGGTGCAAGTATGGGAATGATTAATGTAACCCCTAATAAATCGAGAAAAACGGTAAAAAAAATGGTGAGGATTGAATTCTTCCCACCTTGTGTTCCTGTGGTCATATAGTCCCTATAGTATCAGCCTACCAAGCGCCCACAAAGATTGCGAAACATATTAAAATATCGAAATATTTAGTGGACAAAAATACTAACCCTTTACAAGACGAATATGTTGCTTATACTTAGGATTTCTAATTATAAGGTTATACATGCCTGAACTAAGGCCAGTTGTAGGAATGCGAAAACTGTTTGGTCCTGCTACCCCTTGTATGTTTCCCGATTTTAGCATTCGACCACTCATGTCGATGAGTTGGTAGCTAAAGGAAGCTTCCTCAGCCAAGTTAAGCTCTACATCAAGATAATTGATAAAAGGATTGGGGCCGTAGGAAGTCAGCTCAAAAGCAGAATCTTTTTTAGCTAAGAGCGCTGAACTACTAAAAAGTACTCCTACACTGTCAATATCTTCTTGTGTATCATTTCCATAGTATTTCACCCGATAAAGCAGGGGTCCATCTGTTGCGGTTTCATCCTGATAAGAAAATAGGATTTGTCCCTCTTGATAGCTTTGAGTATCGATGGGCAGAAGGTCTATGATGTCATAGGTGAAAGAATCTTTCGAACGCTCTATTTCGAAATAGCCGCCTTCCTTTAAACAATCCACAAACCAGCTTAAGTGCACAAAATCATCTGTTCGTTCTGCTTCCAATTCACTAATTCCGGAGTAAAGTGCCTGCTTTCCAGAGGAGGCATCAAAAAAGAGTGCCTGCCTGTCAAGGTGATCCACGCCATTTGCCGGACAACTCTGATCGATCTGATTACCCCAGTAAAAATATCCCTCCCGATCAAAGGTACCGTAACCTTCACATAGAGCGGATTCTCCAGAATTTACCCCTACAGTCGCCGGACTCCCTCCTATACCTTCTATTCCTCCTGAGGCTTTACCTCCCGTCCACTGCATATCTCCGTAGTTAAAGATTACGTTTGTTTCAAAAGGGAGAATGGTATTCCCAATCTTCCTTATCTCTCCATCTGTCAATATCAATTGAAAACTATTTTTCTTATCACAGGGCCTTTCACATCCGAAGTAGGCGACTTCCTGCCAATTAATAATCAGGTAGTTTTGTTTAGTGGATTGGTAAAAATTCACCTTTCCTCCTTTGCTTAAATCAATATCACTGAAAAAGGGAGCGATCATTTTAGGGCCAGTCAGACAAAAGGCCTGTGGCACATAATCAACATAATCCTCTTCAAAACTGATATTTCCATTCGAGTTAATGAACAGGCTTTGGTATTCAGTCCCATAAAAATCAAACCTGAAATTCAAATTGATTTCCTGAGAACAATCATCGCAGATATCGTTGCCAGAAAAATTTGAGTATCGAACTGCCACGCCTTCGAGATCCTCAGCAGAGTTTATCCAGGTATCAGCCTGAGTCTCTTTAGCAGGACAATCACCGGGACAAGAGTCAGGATTTTCTCCGGGTTCACAAATATCGTTTCCACACACAGCACTTCTTCCATCAATCCTAAAATTATCTATGCCCATTCCCCATCCCCATACACCTTCATCGTCATAAGTAAATCGGAATCTATTTTCCTCTCCTACCAAACCAGCGATATCAATGATAACCTTTCCTTCTAAATCATCTTCTCGCTCAAAAATAAGTACCCAGTTTCCCCTGCTGTATATTTCCAGCCACATCTTACCATGTTTATCAAATTCCTGAAAATTTAGATCAAAGGATAATTGAGCCTCGGAATGATAGCCAGATAAGTTCAAGCTCTCGGTAATAAATGAGGCCTCCCCTACCTCATCAGCCTGTTGATCATTTATATACATCCACTGCTTATCACCAGGATTACGAAAATTTCCGAAGCCCTCCTCCCCAAATTCCCATTTTGCCCCATCACTTCCATCTATGAAAGACCAACTTTCAGGTAGGCCTTGTTCAAATTCCTCCAGATAAATGGATTCAAGCTCTGTAGGACACTGCCCTAATGCATAATTAAGGATAAGAAGAAGGGAGAAAAAAAGGAGTAAATTTCTACTCATATGCCCTTAATCCTGGATGTTTTTATTCAATTGATTCGCCTGAGCTTCCAACTGCTGAATTTTCTCTTCTACCTCTTCCCTCCAGTCAGCATCTTTGAATGAATTCAAAATCAGCTTAGAACGGTAGTCTTTCAAGGAGTGGTAAAGTTCAATAGCCTTTTTAACTCTTTTGTATTCAGCAGAATTTTCAGGAACCTTTGCACTCACAAGGCTATCCCTTTTCTCTTGAAGCTTCCTGATTTCATGCTTATAACTGCTCTTGGTAGTATTGCTTTTTTTCTCTTCAATTCGTACATGAGAAGGCCATTCGTAATCAACCTTTCCCGGATAAACCTTGATCAGAAGCAGTGCAGAGAGGATAACCCCAAACGAGCTAGCGATCACTTTAAATCCGTAACGGTAGCGCTGCTGCTGGACATTTTCATTTTTCATGGAGCTCATATAGATCGGCGATAAGGATCTTGACGGAAGCCCCAATCTACTTCAATAAGCAGAAATTTCTATTTCGGAAAACACTTAAACATTACAGGTTCAAGAATAAAGTTTCAGGAAAGGGAATTATATTAGGGTTTATAGCCTGCTTTGCGGAAAATTCCTTCATAATCGGTATCCTCGCAGAGTTCAGCTAAACTGACCTCCGGATTATTTTTCATGTAACTATCCACCATGCGCCAGCCCATGTATTCGCCAATCCGTGGTGCGGATTCATCGGAAAGCTCAGTAGTATAGGGCTTATCAGCCAGGAAATTTCTTTGGAACTTAAAATCGGAGTCAAATAGTTTGTCCAATAAGAAACTATAGTTTTCCTCTTCAAACAAACGTGCCCAATCCATCTGCTGACTATTGTAATAAAGCAGCAAAGAGTCTGGAGTATAAGGAAGGAGCTGATGGATAAAATACTGTTTTATACCAGCGTGGACCATTCCATCCAGGAGATTTCGTTTTGTCGCGGGATTTCTGGGAGCTACAAATTCATCTGCAATCGCCTTTGCTACCACTACCTCCATATGCTTCTGGTCAAATCTTCTTCTTTGATAAGCATAGATATTTTCGGGATAGTAAGGAAAATCTTTCCCTAGAAAATAATGCAAGCCTAAACTATAATAACCGGGTACTGAAACCAATTGATCTGCACTTCGTAGGTCAGAGCCAGGGATATAGCCGTTAGCATGGGTTCTAATTGCTGGAATTTGAGTATCCGGGAAAAGTTGTTTGAGTCGTTTTATAGGTGCCGAAATGGGGTCCAGCAGGACCATTTCTTCGGAAAAAACCACCTGAATAGTATCCAATAAATCAAACATGATAGAATCTGAAAGAAAATCTTTCAACTGGCTACCAATGAGACTATCTGTTTTTTCTAAGGGTACTCCAACTCTTCTCATATCGGCCTCAGTCATGCCCAGGTATTGCTGAAAGAAGTCTTTGTCTTCTTGGAAAAACTTATTGAGAAATTCCTCTGCTCCTATAGACTGATCTTCCTGTAAATACTGAGCTGCCTGATACATCTGTTGATCCAGGCGTTTGAAATCCAACTTAAGTTTGATATCTGCTATATCAGCATCTTTTTTTTCTTCACATGCAGTTGTCAAAAAGATTAAGCTGCTCAAAAAACAGAGGAAGGCAATATTAAATTTTGTCATTTGGGGTGACTTTTGTCTCTTTTTCTAATCGCAAGCATAGGCAATAAAGAGGAATTATCCTCGTCAATTACTCTAATTTCTATCCTTTTAAAGGGATATTGCCTGCTAGGATTTTCAAGCTTTTACGGTTAGTTTTGATGCCGTGAAATAATCACCAAAAGAAATTTTATCCAAAACATGAAACGTACGCTTTTACTTCTCATGATCTTAGGAAGTTATGCTGTTAGCTTTGCTCAGCAAGGGTTTAGCATAGGCCTTAGATTTAGCCCCATTTTTTCCTTTGCATCTATTACAGATGAAAATGGAAATACCCCCGCTGGTCTTGAGACCTCTACAAAGGTAGGGCTTTCATATGGGCTTAATACTCATTATGGAATTACGGATAATTATGGAATAAAAAGTGGAGTCCATATAGTAAACAAAGGATTCAAGAGAGAGGAAATGATAGATGGAGTAATGGCAGTACAGGATGTCAATGTTACAACTGTCGAAATTCCGCTAGCTCTTAAGGGTCGTTCAAATGAATTGGGTAATGGACTTTTTATTAATGGGCAATTTGGACTTTCCGCTGATATTAGAGCTGGCTATAAAAATGAGTTTACCGGGGTAAATCCTTTCCCGGGTGGAACTGGAGACAATGGAACTAGTAAAAACACCCAGTTTATCAATCCTCTTACTTTTACTTTTATTTTTGGCGTGGGTGGAGAAAAAGTCATTGATCGAGTAGGAACGATCAACTTTGGAATCATTTATCACCAAGGGCTTACCAACATCAACAATAGAGACAATTTCATGAATGATGAAATTATCAAAATTCGATACATTTCATTGGATCTGGGATATTTCTTCTAGGAAATATAAACCATATAATCCGGGCGGACATGCAAAAAGCATCGTCCGCCCGAACTTTTTTGTATAAAATATTATACAATGTTTGCTTTTTGATACAATTTGAAATATAATTGTATCCATAACAATACAACCCATATGACCAAAATACTATATGGCCAAAATATTAATAATTGACGACGAGGAAGGAATCCGAATGACCTTGCAAGAGATCCTCGAGTATGAAGATTATAAAATAGACACAGCTGCTGACGGAGAAGAGGGCCTCGCAAAAATCTTAAAAAACAACTACGACGCGGTAATCTGCGACATCAAAATGCCCAATATGAATGGGATGGAAGTGTTGGAGAAAAGCATGGAATCCAAGGGAGATGTACCCTTTATCATGATCTCTGGCCATGGAGATATTGAGACGGCAGTAGATGCTACTAAAAAAGGTGCCTATGATTTTCTGGAGAAGCCGCCAGACCTCAACCGTCTCCTCCTTACTGTTAGAAATGCACTCGATAAATCTGAACTGGTAGTAGAGACTAAAAAGCTAAGAAGGAAAGTAACAAAAGTAAGAGATATCATTGGTGAATCTCCGGTCATGCAAAAGATTCAGGAGACTATCAACAGGGTTGCTACAACGGATGCACGTGTATTGGTAACGGGGAGCAATGGAACCGGGAAAGAACTGGTAGCAAGATGGATACATGAAAAGAGCCGAAGAAATACTGCGCCAATTGTCGAAGTAAACTGTGCTGCTATTCCTTCTGAATTGATTGAGAGTGAGTTGTTTGGTCATGAGAAAGGTTCGTTTACAGGAGCTTATAAACAGCGTATAGGGAAGTTTGAGCAAGCAAATGGTGGTACTTTGTTCCTCGATGAGATTGGAGATATGAGTCTCTCAGCGCAGGCGAAAGTATTAAGAGCGCTTCAGGAAAATAAAATCACACGTATTGGATCAGATAAACAGATTTCTGTTGATGTCCGCATCGTTTCAGCGACTAATAAAGATTTACTAAGTGAGATTGATAAAGGGAATTTTCGTGAGGACTTATATCATCGTTTGAGTGTAATTCTGGTTCATGTACCAGCCCTCAAAGACAGAAGGGATGATATTCCACTCATAGTAGCTCAATTCCTAAAAGAAATAAGCGAAGAACACAGCATTCCTGATCTAAGCATTACACCGGGAGCCATGACACAACTTCAGGCCCTGGAGTGGACCGGAAATGTGCGAGAGCTTCACAACGTAATCGAAAGGTTATCTATCCTTTCTAATGGAACCATAGATGAACAAGACGTGCTTGACTATGCAGTTCCCCAAAGGAGAAGTAAAAAGAGTCCTACTATGTACGATAATCATGATAAATTCCAGAATTTCAAGGATCATGTTGAAAAGGAATTTATCGTTCGTAAACTGGAGCAAAATAATTGGAATATTTCTAAAACGGCCGAAGTTCTAGATATCCAGCGAAGCCACCTCTATAACAAAATGGAGAAATTCGGGATAAAAAGAGACGCATAGGCGGCAAAAACATGCGAGGCCAAATTGGGCGACAAGTCAACTTGTCGCCCTTTCTGTTTTTTGTAAAAATCTTGAATCAAACAATCTGTCATTGTAGGCCTTTATCAAAGGGGACACAATTTCCTTGGGATCGAAGGATTTTTTTGAGGCAAAGGGATTGTCTCTGTTCTCCCTCAATAACAAGGAGGATGGATTGTCAAACAAATTTTGTAATCCAGCATAAATCCTATTTTCATATTATCTGTGTATATTGAAACCCTATAGCCTGAGGACGTTGGAAATTTTTACTCTAAAAACTCATAAACACAAAAAACTATGCGCTGGAAAGGCAGACAAGGTAGTTCCAATGTAGAAGATCGCCGCGGACAAAGCGGAGGTGGCGGTGGTGGATTCAGACCCAATATGGGTGGCGGAGGCGGTAACATTATTGTTATCCTGCTCGGCCTACTTTTCGGAAGGAAGAAGAAAATGGGCATGGGAACCCTGCTTATTTTGGGTGCTGTTGCCCTCTTTTTTTGGTGGTCAAGTAGCTCTCAAAGTTCCGCCGTTAGCACAGGGACCAATACCCGTTCAGCAGAAACGGCAACTCAAGGAAGCCCCGATGATGAGTTAGCTCAATTTGTCTCCGTCGTTTTAAAAGAAACAGAAGATGTATGGGATGAATTATTTCCTCGATACGTCAACAAAAGATACCAAAAGCCTAAACTAGTTTTGTTTAGTGGATCCGTCCGCTCTGCTTGTGGATATGCAAACTCGGCTACTGGCCCATTCTATTGCCCTGGAGACCAGAAGATTTACATTGATTTGAGTTTTTATCAGGACTTAAAAAATAAATTTGGAGCACCTGGTGACTTTGCTATGGCTTATGTAGTGGCCCACGAAGTAGCTCATCATATACAATATCTGCTAGGTGCTACCCGCTATGTGGATAGCCAAAGAGGCAGAGTATCACAGGCTGTTCAAAACCAATTATCTGTTAAGCTTGAACTGCAAGCGGACTTTTACGCAGGAGTCTGGGCAAATAAAATCCAGGGAAAGGGCCTTCTTGAAAAAGGCGATATTGAAGAAGCTTTGAGAGCCGCTAATGCAATTGGAGATGACCGCTTGCAAATGCAAGCTCAAGGATATGTAGTACCAGAATCTTTCACCCATGGTACTTCTGAACAACGCATGAGATGGTTCAAAAAAGGATTTCAAACTGGTGATCCTACTCAGGGAGACACCTTTAATGCACGGGTCCTCTAAACCCCGCAATCACCAATGAAAAACTTAATATCCCGTCCTTTATGGGCGGGATTTTTCTTGTAGCAACTTCTCTAGCCTTTCTTCCCATAAATAACCTGCATACCAGATGCGCATCATACCTTCAAATTCCGGATCTCTTTGGTAGAAATAATATCGAGCTCTATTTTCTACCGAAAGCTGAAAAGAAGCAGTCAATTTGCCTTGCTCATTTTCGAGGTGAACATACAACATACGACCATTCGGAAAGTTGAGGCTATCTTTCATGAGTTCAGGATTAAATGCAACAAAAACAGAATCTTCTCTTTGCATAACACTAAAAGTATTTTGGATAAGGCTATCCGGAGTAAATAGTTTAGCTGCATTCACCACTCCATATCCCAATTCATAATCATAGTAAGGAAAATAATGACCTGCCTGGCGAACTTGCTCAAAGATTTCTTTTCGTTTTGCCAAGGGACTCATTTGCATTAAACAAGCAGCAAATCCACAAATGAGAGGTGAGGAAAATGAGGTCCCAGCTGCTTCGACATAATTTCCTTTACCATTTGCAACTACTACATAACCAGGAGCAGAGATATCAGGTTTACTTTCTCCTGAAGCATTAGGGCCAAAAGAAGAGAATTTAAGTCGAGCGGGCATAAAAGGCATAGAAGCTCCGACAGAAAGCACTTCCGGCACATCCGCAGGTGCTCCCAAATATTTCCATTTATTCCCTCCATCATTCCCCATAGAAACCACTACCAGAATCCCTTTATCGGAAGCTATTTTTGCAGCCCGACTTACCAGGGTTTTCTTTCCGTCCATATCTCCATATTCATAGCGTTTAGAAGTATAGGTTAAGGAGGAATTGATAATATCAGCGCCATGCTTATCCGCCCATTCTGCAGCTGCCATCCAATGGTCTTCTTCTATAGCCTTTTCTTTGTACTTATGCTCTGTCCGGGCTAAAAGAAATTCTGCATCCTTAGCTGCTCCCAATTGCTTTCCCTCATACATTCCTCCAATACAACTCAGTACCTGGGTACCGTGATCATCGTGATGGTATACAAATTCTTCACCCTCATAAAAGTCATAGGTTTGAACGATCTGCTTTCCTTTCTCAAGGTGCTCAAAAGCCTGCTGCGCATTCGCCCGTTTAAATCCTGTATCGAAAATGGCTATCCGTACTCCTTTTCCCGTCAATCCGTTTTTTTCTAATTCCTGAAAATTTGTCTGTGCTTTACTGAGCGACAGTAAGGTATCCAATTTCTGGTCCTCTACTTTTTCCCAATTAGCTACTCGGCTCAGTTGACTAAAGGGCTCAATTTTCTCCACAAAAGGATATTTCCTTATTTTCTCAATCTGATCAGGCCAGGCCGAAACTGAAATTACATTGAACCAACGAAGCCGATGTCTGATGGATACTACTGTTAATTCTATTTTATCAACATACTCATCCTTCAGAGGTAAGTCTTTTATGTCATATAAAGGCAAATCATTTTTTTGCCTCCTTTCTATCGCCTTTTCATCAAAATATGCATAGGGATTGAAAGACTGGGAAGTATCTTTATCTGAGAGGAAAACATAATAAAGATCCTGCCCGAGCCCCTTAAAGGTGAGTCCAATGAAAATAAGAAGCAGGGAAATGGGACGCAGATTCATAAAATTAATCAAAGAGAAACAGTATAAAGAAGTATGAACGAAATGCAAGTAAAATTTATGCGTGAAGCTATCAAGCTATCTATGCAGAACGTTGGAAGCGGAATAGGAGGACCTTTTGGAGCTTTAGTGGTAAAGGATAATAAAATCATATCTCTTGCTACTAATGAGGTCAGCAGCAGCTTTGACCCTACTGCACATGCCGAAATTGTTGCCATCCGCAAAGCTTGCAAAGAACTGGGCACATATCAGCTTAGCGATTGCGAGCTTTATTGTAGCTGCGAACCTTGCCCCATGTGCTTAGGAGCCATTTACTGGGCTCGACCTAAACAGGTATTTTATGCCAATACCAGACTTGATGCAGCCAATATAGGCTTTGATGATGCCTTTATCTACGAAGAAATGGAAAAAGGGATCAGTCAACGTAAAATTCCCATGGTACAGATTTTGCGAGAAGAAGCTATAGAAGCCTTTCATCAGTGGAAAATAAACGGAGACTCGAATCTTCATTAGATTTTTCCGATATTCCAAATACTGTAAAATGTAATTGTGTAATTACACAAAAAGAAAGAGACCGCCGTAGCAGCCTCTCGTTGAGCTTGTTAAAACATGAATGTGCTGTTGAAGGACAACTTACTCTAAATACACTCTTTCCCTTTTAGGGTATTTTACTTCATACTCCAGAATAAATTCCTTTTGTTCCAATGGCTCTAAACTTAGCTCCCAAAGGAGTTCACCTGTATCTTCATCATATTTGGCTTCACTGATATTTTTCGCCTTTACATCGATTTGATTAAGCATGGAAACTGGAATCTGATCGTATAAACTGATATTGATTTTTTCAGAACGCTTATTTTTTACAATGATCTTAAAGGCCCTGGTTTCGATCTGAGAGTTGCCGATGGATCGACGTTTTTTATAGTCTTTGATCTCTTCCCTTCCAACGACTATACTTTTATCTCTTCCCAGAGATAGGTCCAGGGTATCGGACAGTACGTTGGCCTCCAAAATACTTCTGCCAACAAAGGTTCCTTCCATATAGAGATTTGCCTCACCTACCAGCAATTGTTTCTGATCCCAATTGATCAGCCTTGCCAACAAGAAAGCATCCTTATCCAGCTTAGGTACAGCTTTATATTGATATATCACATCTATCGGAAGAGTTTGTAGATCAATACTTCTCTTTTCACCATCTGATTTAATGGTATAAGGAACTTTTACCTCAAATTCTACGCTGGTTTGGTTTTCTATGACTGAAGTCGCCAGTGGATTACTTCTTTTCGTCTTTTCCTCAAAATCCTGTGCGCGGATAGGCCTTAATCTCTTTCTCTTGCCAAAATCAAATAGTCGACCTCCCGAGCCTCCTGTATTAACACCTGAAGTAGACCCGGTCAATTCTGCGGCACTAATCGTACTAACTCCATAGCCCAATGCTTTTTTCTCTTTCTTTATTCCCAGCCCAGTTACTACCACTTCATCCAAGCTGAGTTCGGATCTATCCATCGCAATTGCGAGGTAATCTTTATTGATAGGAATCTCTTTTTTGCGATACCCCACATAAGTGACAACCAGGCTAGTTGCCCCATTTGGCATTACCAAACTAAAATCCCCTTCAGAATTCGTGAACATACCAGTAGTGGTTCCTTTGACCAGCACAGATGCACCCTCTAAAGGCTCTCCGTCAGGACCTAAAACTGTCCCTGATACCATCCCATCACTGGATTTCCATAAAGCCAAATCACCAGGGCTGGTATAGCGCTCATAGGTAAGTTTCCAGGATTTTAGTTGGGGAGCCAGCCCGCTTTTCTGAGGATTGACATTTGAGAATCGGAGATTTACCTGTTCCCAATCTTCTCCACATCGCTGAAATACTTCAGCTTTGTAAGTTAACTGAACCGGCTTTTCTACACTTTCCACTCTCACGTCGTATTTAGGATACCAACCGGCATTGCTCACCAGGTATTTAAGGAAGAAACTTGCTTCTGTTTTTTGCTCAGCCGCTACCGTTATTTCAATTTCGGAGCTTGGCATATCAGGCTCTTCATTTAAGGCCTTGAGCTCTTTTTCCAACTTCACAAATTCTTTATCTATCGCAATGATTTCCTGCTTGATCTGAATTTCTCTTCGTTTGATTTGGCTGATTTCCGTTTCATAATATTGAACAGCTTCCCTCAATTGGTTCAAATCAGCTCCCGAATCTTTGTGCCCCAGACTTTTATTAGCATCCAGCAATTTTATTTTTTCTGTCAGGACCTCCAGTTCAGCATTTTTATAGGCCACTTCCAAATTGAGCGAATCCGCCCGATCCCGGAGATTATCGATCTCTTCATTGGCTTTTTTCTCGTTGAGGTAGTTGAATTTGTGATTGACGGAAAGAATGGTAAAGTCCCCCTCCCCTTTCACTTCCAAACTTTTCTCGTCCAGATAAGGAGACAGCTTTTTTACCACCAGAATGGTCTTGCCTTTCTTTAAATTGATCTTAGCTTCTCTTGAAATTTGAGCCCCTTCCAGGAAGACGGTTACTCCCTTGATCTTGCTTTCAAGTTCCGTATCTTTAATGTCTTGTGCGAATAGGCTTTGGGTAAGCAATAATAGAATCAGTGCGTATCGTCTCATGATTATGTTTTCTCTAGAGACTTAAGAGGTCTGAGAATTCCACAAAAAGCAGGAAATATTCTGTTCTTTTATATAGAATAAAGACTATATTTAGTTTCTCGCACAACCAAATAAAAGGGCTACCGTAAAATAACTTACAAAAGTTTCAGAAATTATTGTAAGTTTGTTTCAGAAACAAATACTATGAATCTTCTCAGCTATCTCAGCAGTAATAACAAGGTCGAAAGACGAGAAAAAGAAATTGCCGAAAAGGTATTGAACAAAGTGCGCATCTCGGATGAGGACGCGCTTTATTTATATACAAAACCCGAGCTTTCTTTTGTAGGAATGTTGGCTAATCACATTCGTACAGAAAGACATGGGAAAAAGACCTATTTCAACCGCAACTTTCACGTTGAACCTACCAATGTTTGTATCTACACCTGTACCTTCTGTTCCTACTCACGCCTGATCAAAAAGCGAGATGAAGGATGGGAGTTTACGATGGATGAAATTTTAGATCAGGTCAAGGCTTATGATGATCAGCCCGTAACGGAAGTTCACATAGTTGGAGGGGTTTTACCGCAGTATAATTATCAATTCTACATTGATCTGTATAAAGCAATAAAAGCTCATAGGCCGGAATTGCATATCAAGGCACTCACTCCCGTTGAGTATCATTACATCTTTAAGAAGGCCAAAGTTTCTTATAGGGAAGGTATGCAGGCTATGGTAGATGCTGGCTTAGATTCTATGCCGGGCGGTGGAGCCGAGATCTTTGATGAAGAAATTCGCAAAGAAATAGCTGGAGGAAAATGTAGTTCTGCGGAATGGCTGGAGATGCACCAGATTCTCCACGAACTAGGTCATCGTTCTAATGCGACTATGCTCTATGGTCATGTAGAAAACTACGAACACAGAGTGGACCATATGAGGAGGCTGAGAGAATTGCAGGATAAAACAGGAGGTTTCCAAACCTTTATTCCCTTGAAATTCAGAAATCAGAATAACCAACTCAGCCATTTAGATGAGGTCTCCGTTTTGGAAGACCTACGAAACTATGCTTTGGGCAGAATTTACCTGGACAACTTCGATCATGTCAAAGCCTACTGGCCGATGATCGGAAAGAAGACAGCTCAGCTATCTCTTTCTTATGGAGTAAATGATTTGGATGGAACCATAGATGATACTACTAAAATCTACTCCATGGCAGGTGCAGAGGATCAGAATCCTGCGTTGAGTACTGGAGAGTTGGTTGATATGATTCGAAGGGCGGGAAAAGAGCCCATTGAACGAGATACGCTCTATGGCATCGTCAATGACTTTAGTGATCCGGAGCTTATCCCTCAATAAAAAAATCGAATGCCCATCCTCGAACATAGTCTGGAAATAGCAGCACCAATCGAACGGGTATTTGACCTATCTCGCAGCATTGACCTCCACCAGATTACAGCCTCTCATACTGGAGAGAAAGCTGTAGGTGGAAGAACTGAAGGATTAATTGAATTGGGAGAAAGCGTAAGCTGGCGGGCAAAGCATTTTGGGGTTTGGCTGCACTTGACATCAAAAATCACAGCGCTGGATTATCCGGCTTATTTCAGTGATGAGATGCAAAAAGGAGCTTTTGCCTCCTTTAAACACGAACATTTTTTCACCACAACTAAAGCTGGAACGCTGGTCATAGATCGTTTCGACTATCGATCTCCGCTCGGCATATTAGGGAAATTGGCAGATGCCCTTTTTCTCAAGCGCTATATGCACAATTTCCTCTATCAAAGGAATCTGATCATTAAGCGATATGCAGAAACTGAATTATGGAAAGAAATTTTGAGCGCAGATAAAACAAAAAATGCAAGGTAGGCACCTACATATCAGTAAGAGGATTATGCTACTGGCAGCCATCTATAACTTGATATGGGGAGCCATAATTTCTCTCTTTCCTGAGGTCATGCTATTTGGTGCTGGGTCAAATGAATTTACCTTAATCATGATTCGTTGCATCGGCATGTTGGTCGGAGTGTATGGCATTGCTTACTATTTCTGTTCTGTTGATCCTAAAAGGTATTGGCCTCTGATTTTTGTAGGACTTCTTGGCAAAATTCTAGGGCCACTTGGAGCACTTTTTTATATCAATACGGAAGTACTCAATCCAGAATTCCTCTGGACTAATTTATTCAATGACTTTATATGGATTCCCGGATTTAGCTGGATCCTTTACCAAATATTTAAAAACCATCCAGGCATTATTCAAAAAGACCTGGGCCTGAAACCCAAAATCATCCAATCATAGCCAAATATTTTATGCTAGATCTATACTTCTTAAGACACGGAGAGACCGATTACAATCGTCAGGGCATTGTACAGGGATCTGGAGTTGATTCAGATCTGAATGAAAATGGTCGTAAGCAGGCACAGCATTTCTTCGATGCCTATCAACATTTGAAGTTCGACAGGATTTATGCAAGTAGATTAAAAAGGACTCATCAAACTCTTGCTCCCTGGAAGAGCCAAGGCTACGAATTTCATACAACAGAAGCCCTGAATGAATTTAGCTGGGGGGTGCATGAGGGATTGAAGCCAAGTCCTCAGCAGAGAGCACATTTTTTCGAAACCATTGGAAAATGGAAAACAGGTAACATAGACGTTACTGTCGAAGGAGCTGAAACTCCAAGAATTGCCTGGGCCCGAGCAAAATCCTTTTTCGAAGACTTACCTAAAATTCATTCAGAAGGTCAGATTCTTCTGTGCTCACATGGACGTCAGTTGAGGATCATTCTTAGCCAGTTTTTAGCCTATGGTTTTGAAAGAATGGAAGAGTTTCCTCATAAGAATACTGCCCTAACCTTAGTCAGAATACATCCCGATATGCGCAAAGAGCTGGTCTTTCAGGATAAATACAGCCATTTACCTGAAACCCCTTTAAAAAGCATATCGGCCTCACATAAACCTTCATGATAAATGATAGATATCGCACTCGTTTCTTATATCAATACTCGTCCCTTTATGGATGGCTTTGAAGCTAAAATAAAGGATCGTGAGATACGTTTTCATTTACTTCCCCCAGTAGATTGTGCTACACATTTACATCAGGGCAAATGCCAGATGGCTTTGCTCCCTGTAGGTGCCTTGGCTCAGTTTAAAAATATATCCATCATGCCCAATTATTGTATTGGAGCTGATGGAGAAGTTGCTTCGGTATTTCTATTTTCTCAGGAACCCCTTGAGAATTTGGATACGATTTATTTGGATAGGCATTCCCGAAGTTCCAATGGACTTTTGCAAATTTTGATGAAGCATCACTGGAAAAAAGAGGTGAGGTATCACAAACCTGAATTCAAGCATTTTGACAAGATCAAAGGAAGTGCGGGTGGAGTCGTCATTGGAGATAAAGCGATCCGAATAAGAGACCAATATGCCTATGCTTATGATTTGGCTCAGGCGTGGAAAGATATGACAGGCTTGCCATTTGCTTTTGCAGTATGGGCTTATTTACCAGAAGCCTTCACCTCAGAACAGCTCCGCCAATTGAACGATGCTATGCGCTTTGGAGTGGAACAAGCACCTAAAAGTGCTGCTAAATGGGCTCCAGAATATAAACTAGATCCGGAGTTCGCCCATAGATACTTATCGCATTATATTGATTTTCAATTTGATGCGGGAAAGCATAATGCTTTGGATTTATACTATAAGCTATTACTGGACTTACCCCAGCCGGAATTGCAACTCGTTTAGAAAAGGAAGTAATACCGAATATTCCCGAGTTTGGTTAGGGACCTAAATCCTACTTTAATTCTGCCTAGCTGAGTAATTGCAGAGAGCTCAAGTGAGCCCCCTGGCACGAATAAATAAGAAAAAAGGCGATGAATAATCATCGCCTCCCCTTTATTCAAGCATACAATGCCTAATTGAGTTTAAATCCAAGGGTGATGGTTACTTGGGTAATTGTTTGCTCTGTATCGCCATTTTGAGAAGCACCATCCGGATTTTCTCTTTCAAAATCCAGATCATGCTCTCCAAGACCATAATAATGGATGGCTACCGAAGTTTTCTCATCGAAGGTCAGGCCTGCTCCTATTTTGAATCCTACATTGGTCGCTAATTCATATTTGAATTCTACATTTCCCTGATCTCCAAAATCAAAGTCATAATCTGTTACTTTCAGCAGGTTGAAGGATACTCCTGCATTGGCAAATAAGCCTACATTATCGCCCGCATCCATTTTATACCTCAATCCCCCAGATATAGGAACATTGAGGTATTTGGCAAAGGTGATATCTGCATTGGGATTTGCGTCCTCTATTTCATCTTTATAGTCAGCTTTTAATCCCTGAAACATCAAATCCACGCTTCCAAACATAAATAGGCCATTGCTATTAAGCGGATGTTCATATAATAAGCCAGCATTTAATCCAATGGCAGCGCCGCCTGCATCTCTATCTCCGGCATCATCATCTGCATAATCACCCGTTGGAAATGCAGGTCCTACGTTGAAATACATTTGTCCCTGAGCCAGACCAAGTGAAAATATAGAGAGGCTCATTACAGCTAAAAGAAGTACTCTTTTCATGATTTTCTTTTTTGATTGTGAATGTTCTTTTTGTTCATCGCAATCAGACGAAAAGAGAATACTTAGGTAAACCGATTTTTGTAATAAAAATAAAAAAGGCGAATTCCAGCCAGGAACAGACCTTTTTGATTTTAGATTTTTAGAAAAGTTTGGGCTTAGATGGTGGGGGTATCCAATTCAGCTAATGATTTTTCTATGTCCTCAGAAGTCAATTCATGTCGAACAATATTACCAGCAAAGTAATCTTCATAAGCTTTCATATCGAAATTTCCATGACCACAGAGATTGAATAAGATGGTTCTGGAAACTCCCTCCTCTTTACACTTTTTGGCTTCTGCAATAGCAGTAGCTATCCCATGGGTAGCCTCTGGTGCCGCCACAATCCCTTCTGCCTTTGCAAAGGCTACGCCCGCTTCAAAAACTTCGATATTATCATGAGCAACTGCTTCGATTAATTTATCTTTCAGTAACTGACTCACAATTACTCCCGCTCCATGATACCGCAATCCTCCAGCATGGATAGGTGCAGGAACAAAATTATGCCCCAGGGTGTACATGGGTAATAAAGGCGTCATACCTACTGTATCTCCAAAGTCATATCGAAAGACTCCTCGAGTTAACTTTGGGCAAGAGGTAGGTTCACTTGCTATACATCGGATATTATGCCCTCCCTCGAGATTCAAACGCAAGAAAGGAAATGCAAGACCTGCAAAATTGGAGCCTCCACCAAAGGGAGCAATCACTATATCCGGCATATCCCCTGCTTTTTCCATTTGCTTAATTGCTTCCTGTCCAATAATGGTTTGGTGCAACTTCACATGATTTAATACACTTCCCAGTGCATATTTGGTATCATCATTGGTAGCTGCCCTTTCTACCGCTTCTGAGATGGCGATTCCTAAGGAACCAGTTGTATCCGGATCAGCAGCAAGAACCTTGCGGCCTGCTTCAGTAGCTTCTGATGGGGAAGGAAATACTTTCGCCCCCCAGGTATTCATCATGATTTTCCGATATGGCTTATGATGGTAAGAGAGCTTTACCATATATACCTCGCATTCCATGTCAAAAATGTTGCAGGCGAAGGCGAGTGCACTCCCCCACTGTCCAGCTCCAGTCTCCGTCGTAATACGTTTGATGCCTTCCTGCTTATTGTAGTAAGCCTGTGGAACAGCCGTATTGGGTTTATGAGAACCTGAGGGACTGACCCCTTCATATTTGTAATAGATCTTGGCAGGGGTATCCAGAGCTTTTTCAAGATTATACGCGCGATATAAAGGGGTGGGACGCCACATCGAATAGATATTCCTCACCTCGTCAGGAATGTCTACCCATTTTTCTGGAGTAACCTCTTGCTTGATTAGTTCCATAGGGAAAAGAGGCGCCAAAGCATCAGGACCGATAGGTTCTTTTGTACCTGGATGTAAAGGTGGGAGGGGCTTATTGGGCATGTCGGCAATGATGTTGTACCATTTGTCCGGAATCTCCTTTTCACTCAAGGTGATTTTTCTGTTTTTCATGAAAGAGTTGAATTTAAGTAGTGTTAGTCTAATACATATATGTCAGTTAAATATAGGGATTTTCCTATGAAAAGAATCGGTTGAGATAGGTAATATAAGGCTCAGTTGGGGGGACATTTACTTTAACAAGCGGTCTAGAAATACGTATAAAAAGTATTCCCTTATTTTAAAACCATGAAGAAGTATATACTCCCTCTGTTATTCGGCTTCCAAGCCATCATTCTTTCCTTATGTTTGGTAGGATTTACCTTTTTGAAAAAACCCCTTCTACAACTTGATCCCCAAAAAAGAAAACCCATAGCTGGCTGTGCGGTAATTCCCTATGAAAATCCAGCGTTAGTTGGACTAAACGAAAGTCAATTGGCTGTAATTGAAAAAGGAGAAAAGTTATTTTTGGCTAATTGTACCACCTGCCACCTAAAAGGTCGCAAAGCAAGCGGGCCTAATCTTGATGATATTTGTAATAAATACCCAAGTGAAGCAGATAAAGAGTGGCTGTTTAGCTGGATCAGAAACAGTGCTGATTTGATATTTAATAAAAAGGATCCCCGGGCTATAGCCCTTTGGGAAAGCAACAATAAATATGCGATGAATGCTTTCCCCTCCTTAACAGACGAGGAAATTATTGCTATACTTGAATACCTTCAGCCTGGTTGTGTAAGCAATCAAGACAAGTAGTACCCAACCCTCAATATCTCAGCAAATACACCCGCTGCAGTTACTTCTGCTCCGGCTCCTGGTCCTTTGATAACCAGCGGCCTGTCTTTGTATCGCTGGGTGGTAAATACTATCATATTATCGCTACCTGAAAGGTTGTAGAAAGGATTGCTTTCATCCATACTCTGCAAAGAAATAAAGGCCTTTCCGTTCTCAAGAGTGGCGATAAATCTGAGTACTTTACCTTCTTCTTCTGCTGCTTCCTGTATTGCTGCGAAATGATCATTGGCTTTTTCGAGCTCTGCCATAAAAGCATCTACATTCGGAGCATCCAGACAGGCCTGAGGTAAAATATTTTCTACCTCGATGTCATCAAACTCCATTTTGAAGCCTGATTCCCTGGCAAGGATCAATAATTTCCTTGCAACATCCTTTCCACTGAGGTCAATACGTGGATCAGGCTCTGTATAGCCTCTTTCACCTGCTTCTTTTACAATTTCACTGAAGGGTCTCTCTCCATTGAAAGAGTTAAAGATGAAAGACAAAGACCCACTCAAGACCCCTTCGATCTTCAATATTCTGTCACCACTATTGATGAGATCAGTAAGGGTTGTCAGAACAGGAAGGCCTGCTCCTACGTTTGCTTCATAGAAAAATTTCACACTGTGCTCATCCGCAATCTTTTTCAATTGTTGATAAGACTCATAGGAACTGGAAACCGCTACTTTATTTGGAGTAGAAATCGAGATGGAAGACGCAAGGATTTCAGGATAAAAAAGACGAATATCATCCAAAGCAGTATTGTCAACAAAGACACTATTTGCCAGGTTCATTTCTTTCATCTTATCAACAAACCCTCTAAGGTTTGAAACTACCTCAGAAGACCGTAGTTCTTCTTCCCAATTATCCAGAGAAATCCCATCCGGATTGAAAAGCATCCGTTTGGTATTCGCCATTCCAACTATCCGTACCTCAACATACAAATGTTCTCTTAGGTATTCTGCTTGTTGTTTGATTTGGGAGATAAGCTCCCCACCAATTAATCCCACCCCGACAAAGAATAAGTTGAGGGTATAGAACTTTGAAAGGAAAAAGACATCATGAACAGCTACCAGGGCTTTAGCCTCATCTTCTTTTTTAATTACAACAGAGATATTTCTCTCCGAAGATCCCTGGGCTGTAACGATGACATTGATCCCGTTTTTCCCTAAGGCTTTAAAAAGCTTTCCAGAAATTCCAGGTCGGGACTTCATATTATCCCCTATTGCAGCAATTACCGCTAAATCATTGACTATGCGAACGGGCTTAACCAGATTTGCTGCTATTTCCAGTTCAAATTCTTTTTCAATCACCTTTTTAGCCAGAACCTTCTTACCGGGCTTAATTGCAAAAGAAATAGAATGCTGAGAAGACCCCTGAGTAATTAAGATTGAATTAATCTTATTGATGGCCAGGACATTAAATAATCTGGCAGCCATTGCGGATGCACTAAAAATTCCTCCACCTTCTAGTGTCAATAAGGAAATATCACTAATAGAAGTGATTCCTTTTACCGTTGTATCATAGGGATCGGGATTATCACTTATCAAAGTTCCGTCAGCATCCGGATTAAAGCTGTTTTTAATCCGAATAGGAATCCTCTTTTCCAAAGCGGGTAGGATGGTTGGAGGATAAATCACTTTAGCTCCAAAATGGGACATTTCCAGGGCTTCCTCATAACTCATGGTAGCCACCGGAAAGGCTTGAGAAACTTTACGCGGATCAGCAGTTAGCACCCCATCAACATCGGTCCAGATTTGAATTTCCTTGGCATTTACAGCCGATCCAAAGATGGCTGCCGTGTAATCAGATCCACCACGTCCCAGGGTGGTTGTTATTCCATCGTCAGTAGAAGAAATAAAGCCGGTAATAATGGATACTTTATTGGGATTATCAACAAAGTGCTTCTGAATATTACGGGTAGTTTCTGGAAAAGAAACTTTTGCAGATCCATAATTATGATCTGTTTTTACCAACAGCCGGGCATTGACAAACTTGGCCGACGTCCCGTAACTATTGAGTACCTCACTGAGCATAAATGCACATGACCTCTCCCCAAAGCTCTGAATATAATCCAGTGTACGAGGCGTTAAGTCCCGGGTGAGGTAAAGTCCATAGAGTAAATTCCCAAGCTCTACCTGCCCTTCAATGATTTCCTTTAAAATGGCATCAAAGCCTTCATAATTCTTTATCAGGCTATTGACTACTTCTCTGTGTTTTCCAGAAAAATACTCCAGCTTTTCCTTATACTCCATGCTACCAGAAGAAGCAATCTCACTCATTTCAATCAACAAATCCGTCATCCCTCCCATAGCTGAAACTACTACGGCAAATTTTTCTCCTCTTTCTGCATAAGATTGGATGATACGGGCAACATTGTCTATCCTTTCTGCGCTGGCAACAGATGAGCCCCCAAATTTTAAAATTTTCATGAGCATAAATTATTGGCCATTCTTTCAAAATTCATCAGAATAAAATTTGAATTTTGAAAGAATGGCAAATCTAGGCTTATTTTTATAAAAAAATAATAAGCGAATAAAAATCAAGAAGTAAATAACGATCAGGCCAGTGTCTGCACTCTGTCTGACTCAATCAGTTCGATGAATTCGTCAAAAAGATAGTGGCTATCGTGTGGTCCGGGAGAAGCTTCCGGGTGAAATTGCACAGAGAAGGCTTTCTTGTTTCGTACGCGAACTCCTTCGATGGTTCCATCATTAAGGTTTTTGTGGGTAACCACCAGCATAGGAGATTCCTCAATTTCTTTAGCATCCACACAGAATCCATGATTTTGAGAAGTGATCTCACATTTACCCGTAATCAGGTTCTTAACTGGATGATTAGCTCCTCTATGGCCATTATGCATTTTGTAAGTACTTACCCCACAGGCCAGAGAAATAATTTGATGTCCCAGACAGATTCCAAAGAGGGGTAGATCAGCATCAAGAATCTTCTTTACCGTGTCAACTGCATATGGCATAGCAGCAGGATCACCGGGTCCGTTAGAGATAAAGAATCCATGGGGATCAAAGCTTTTCAATTCTTCAAAATCAGCATTGGCAGGAAATACCTTCAAATAGCAACCTCTGGCAGCCAGATGATCTAAAATATTTATTTTAATTCCTACATCTAAGACTGCCACTCTGTATTTAGCGGATGGACTGCCATGAAAGTAAGGCTGAACAGTACTTACTTTAGAAGACAATTCAAGCCCCTCCATGGGTGGGCATTTTTTGAGTAGCTTGGTCAGTTCTTTTCGATCCGAAACCTCAGAGGAAATGATAGCATTCATTGCTCCTTTATCCCGAATGTGAGTTACCAGCAAACGCGTATCAATATTGCCTATTCCAACAATATTATTATGGTTTAAAAATGAGTTCAGAGATTCTACCGCATCAGTTCTGGAAAAGATTTGAGAGAAGTTTCTTACAATGAGGCCAGAAATTTTAGCAGAGTTACTTTCATACTCTGAACCGTGAACACCATAGTTACCAATATGGGTATGGGTTTCGATGAGAATTTGTCCATAATAGGAAGGATCTGTAAAGACTTCCTGGTAACCTGTCATACTTGTATTGAAACACATCTCTCCTGTAGTGGTTCCAATTTTGCCGATGGCTGTTCCTTCAAAAAAAAGCCCATCTTCTAATAAGAGATAGGCTGGTGTTTTTTGGATATATTTCATAGAAATTAATCTAGTATAGATTGATCGTTTAACGGTATTTTTTCGTAGCTCAACTCCTCATCCTTTTCAAGCTGAGCGATAAGCGTATCGACTTTTTCTTTAGTAAGGTGATGGCGGTAATGTTTATTGCTCACCTGGCACATAGGTGCAGTGTCGCAAGCTCCCAGACATTCTGCTGCTCTTGCCCAGATTTTACCATTCTTTCCGAAGCCACTTTCATCTGCTCCAATTTTCTCTTTCACGTAGCTCAGCATTTCCGGGCCTCCAATTTCGTGGCAGGAAAAGCAGGTGCAAACTTCTATAAGATGCTTGGGAACCGGCTTTTTGAAGTACATGGTGTAGAAAGAAGCTACTCCATATACATGTGCATAAGGAATGTCAATTGTAGTAGCCACCAGTTTAATCGCTTCAAGGGAGAGCCATCCGAACTTCTCCTGGGCAATCCAGAGGGCTGGCATGACCGCCGATTTTCTATCGGGATACTTCGCCACGTATTTCTGGATTTCAGCGATTTCCTCTTGCGTGAAGATGTAGTCGTTCTTGTCCATAATCTGATTGCAAATATAGCGTACTTTCGCCCAATTCTTCAAATGATTCTGACTTAATTTGACAAAGGCCTATTCAAGCAGGGAAAATTACCTTTCAAGAGTGTTTCATAGCCACTGGTCTAAAACCTCCTTTTTTAGCAATTCCAAGTCCTATATTTGTTTCGACTATTCGGGATATTAAATAGTTCGTCTGCACAAGCAAACCAACATCAAGCTTTACTTGGGTATAATCTGAAACCAAATTGACAACAAAGCAAACATGTGCGTAAGCCTTCCAGGTGATAAATATTTTTCCCGCTAAAACATATGTTACTTTTGAGCTAATTATTGCATCAAAATATAGGAGAAAACAACCTTTATTTATCTGGATTAAAAAAACATGGGTAGCAATAGATTTTTCTTCAAGGTATTTGTACTGATAACAGAGTTTGTAATCATCAACCTCTCTTGTCGCCTTGCCTATTACCTCAAAGGTGATCTTACCGAGCCTATCATCACCGATTATATTTACTTCTTCTATACCTTTATTTTGGCTTGGGTAGGATCTTCTCTCTTCACAAATGCATACGAAACAAGAAAGCTTCTTAGCATAAATGCTTTTTTGCAAAGTTTATTTTCTACAGTATTTCTACAGGTATTCATCGTAATGACCTATATTGTAGGTACAAAGTCCCACATCCTTTCCCGGGAATTTTTGGCTTACACTTATCTCACAAGTATCCCTGCAATCATCTGTTTTAGAGCGCTGCTTTTGGTAGCCTATCGCTATTACAATAGCATGACCTACACCATTCGAAAGATTGCCATTGTGGGGAATGATCCTTCCATTAACGAGTTGTACAACTTTTTCAATTCGAAAAACACAACAGTTTATAGATTCCTAAACGATCTGGACCCCACTTTGAGTCAGCAGGAAATGGAAGAGCTAGTGCGGGGAGAAATAGAGGATATAAAAAGTTTCTGTTTGCGAGAACAAATAAATGAAATCTATATGTCCCTTCCTTTGATTTCGGAGGAAATGATTGAAGAGCTATCGGATTTCGCGGATGATAATTTCATCTACTTCCGTATGGTGACAGATTTTAATGTGCTGAAACGAAAACAGATAAATGTAGATTTCTTTGGTCATATACCTATTCTTTCTTTACGGAAAGAACCTTTACGGACTGTTTTTAATCAATCCTTGAAGCGGGCCTTTGACGTAGTCTTTTCTCTGGGAGTGATTCTTTTTGTTTTCCCAATCCTTATGCCCATAGTTGCTCTCCTGATTAAGTTGGAGTCAAAAGGGCCGGTTTTCTTTAAGCAATTGAGGTCAGGGAAAAACAATAAAGAATTCCTTTGTTGGAAATTCAGAACGATGACTGTTAATAAGGATTCGGATTCTGTTCAGGCAACCAAAGGGGACAAACGAATTACCAAGGTAGGAGCTTTCCTTAGAAAGACCAGCCTCGATGAGTTCCCCCAATTTATCAATGTACTGACCGGTGATATGTCAGTAGTCGGGCCTCGCCCACACATGTTAAAACACACAGACGAATATTCTCAAATCATCAATAAGTATTTGTTCCGCCACTTTATCACTCCGGGTATTACTGGACATGCGCAGGTAAATGGTTTCCGAGGAGAAACTACAGATCCCTCCATGATGAAAAAAAGGGTTGAATACGATACTTGGTACATCGAGAATTGGAGCATTCTACTAGATATAAAAATCATTTTCCTTACCGTTTGGAACGCGGTAAGAGGCGAAGAGAATGCATACTAGGAAACAAGAAACAATGGGGAATAACACAAACATCCTCAACGTAACGTTGGACAACCTTAGCTTCAAAGAACTGCTGGAGAATTTGAAATCCGGAGTGGTTTTCACACCCAATGTGGATCATCTAATGAAACTCCAGAAAGACCGGGAATTTTACGAAGTATATTCCAAAGCAGATTATCTGGTTTGTGATAGCCGTATCATTCAGGCCACTTCAAAATGGGTATCTGACAATCCCATCAAAGAGCAAATTGCGGGTTCAGATTTCTTTCCTTCCTTTTGCCAATACCACAAAGACAATACTGATCAAATAAAAGTTTTCCTATTAGGAGGCACCGTGGATTCCTGCAAGCAAGCGGAGGATAATATAAATTCTAAAGCTGGTAGCCAGGTAGTAATTGGAGGCTACTCTCCACCTTTTGGTTTTGAGCATGATCGCGACGAATGTGCTCGAATCATTCAAATGGTCAATGATTCAGGTGCGACTGTATTAGCTGTAGGGGTAGGCGCTCCGAAACAGGAAAAATGGATCATCAAACATAAAGATCGTATGCCAGGCGTAGATATCTTCTTCGCCATTGGAGCAACCATAGATTTCCAGGCCGGCAATGTAAAAAGATCGCCCAAGTGGATCACCAAAGTAGGTATGGAATGGGCTTATCGCATGGCCCAGGAGCCCAAACGGATGTTTAAACGATATATCATCGATGATATGCCCTATTTCGTTCTAATTTTCAAACAAAAAATCGGAAAATATCAAAACCCCTGGGCATAGCCTTTGTAATCAATAAAGTACTATTCGTTCTTTTTCAATCATTAAACTTTAAAGAAACTTTGTTAAGAACTCCGAAAAATCGATCTGTTCTTAACCTTACAGATAGGTAAATTAACCTTATGATCATTCGTAGTAAAGCTCCCTTGCGAATTGGACTGGCCGGCGGTGGAACCGATGTAAGTCCTTATTCTGATGAATTTGGAGGTTCCATCCTAAATGCTACCATAGACAAATATGCCTATGCGAGTATTATCCCCCGCAAAGACGGAAAGATCGTCTTGCATGCTATGGACAAAAAAGAGCGATTTGAAATGGACAGCCTGGCCCGTTTACCCATCAATGGGGAACTGGATCTACTGAGAGGAGTTTATAACAGGATCGTAAAAGATTTTAATCACAATGCGCCCCTGTCTTTTGAATTAAAAACGTATGTAGATGCCCCTCCCGGATCAGGCTTGGGTTCATCTTCAACTTTAGTGGTAGCAATTGTTGGAGCTTTTACTGAGTGGTTAAAATTGCCTTTAGGGGAATATGATATTGCTCATTTGGCCCATGATATCGAGCGTGTGGATTTAGGATTCGCCGGAGGTAAGCAGGATCAATATGCTGCGACTTTTGGAGGATTCAACTTTATGGAATTCTATAAGGATGATAAAGTGATTGTAAATCCCTTGAGAATCAGAAACCGTTACATCCTGGAGCTTGAGTTCAACATCATCACCTACTATACAGGTACTAGCCGACTTTCATCTTCTATTATCGAAGCACAGCAAGAAAGTGTAACCAAGAAAAAAGGCAAATCCATAGAAGCTATGCATGAGCTCAAAAAGCAGTCATATATGATGAAGGAAGCACTTCTGAGAGGTGAGCTTTCCAGAATCGGAGATTTGCTGGAATATGGGTGGAAATTCAAAAAAGAGATGGCAGCTGGAATCAGTAATCCCATAATCGATGATATATATGATGAGGCGAGGAAAGTAGGTGCAACCGGAGGAAAAATATCAGGAGCAGGTGGTGGTGGGTTCATGACCTTCTTCTGCCCGGGCAATACTCGTTATTGTGTTTCAGATAAACTCCGCGAAATGGGAGGAGACGTTTATCCAATCAAATTTAGCAAATCAGGCCTTACCACCTGGACAATAAAATAAAATGAACCAAATACAAGAACTAATACAAAGCTCTATCAAGGCAAAAGAAGCGGTTTTAGCTGACGAGGCCTTATTGCAAAAAGTACAGGAAGTAAGCGATCTGATCGTTGAAGCTTTTCGTGCAGATAAAAAAGTTCTCTTTTGTGGAAATGGAGGAAGTGCAGCAGATGCCCAGCATTTGGCAGCTGAATTTTCTGGCAGATTCTACTTCGACAGAGACCCTCTTTTTTCAGAGGCTTTACACGTAAATACTTCATATGTAACTGCCGTGGCCAATGATTATTCATATGATCAGATCTACAGCCGCTTGATCAAAGCCAAAGGGCGCCAGGGGGATGTCCTGATTGGTATGTCAACTTCCGGCAATTCTAAAAATGTGATCGAAGCTTTCAAGCAGGGCAAAGAGAATGGCATGCATATCATCGCTATGACCGGTGAGACAGGGGGAAACATGAAAGATCACTGCGATGTACTCCTAAACATGCCTTCTAAAGATACCCCACGTATCCAGGAGTGCCATATGTTGTTAGGACATATCATTTGTCAGCTGGTTGAGGAGGCTTTGTTTACTAAAGAAAGTGCGCAAGTGTTATAGTGTTACTGTGCACAGGTTAGATTATTCAATCCCTAACACTTCAACACCTTAACACCACAACACATTTTTTAAATGATTAAAGAAGCAATAGTACTAGCCGGAGGCAAAGGAACCAGACTCAGATCAGTAGTATCTGATGTGCCTAAACCTATGGCAGATATAAATGGAAGGCCGTTCCTGGCCTACTTGCTAGATGACCTTGCAGAGCAGGGAGTAGAAACCTGTATCCTCGCAGTTGGATATAAAAGGGAGGTTATTTTCGACTATTTCGGAGAGAGCTATAAAGGAATGTCCATTAAATATTCGATTGAGGAAGAGGCATTAGGTACAGGAGGAGCAATTAAACTTGCCTGCAATCTAGTTGAAGGAGAAGAAGTGCTGGCAATCAATGGAGATACCTTTTTTCAGGTAGATCTCAAGAAATTTTACGCTTTCTTCACCGAAAGTTCTGCCACTTTGGCCATGGCTTTGAAGGAAATGGAAGACTTTGAACGTTATGGAACCGTCAAAATAGGAGATGATGGTAGAATTATGGGATTTGAGGAGAAGAAGTATATGCCTGAAGGTTTGATCAACGGAGGAGTGTATTTGTTTCGAAAAAGTCTCCTGCTGGAAGAGGAATTACCACAGAAGTTCTCTTTTGAAACAGATATTCTTGAAAAATTTTATGATGAAGAAGCCTTTTATGGCACAGGATTCGATTCATACTTTATTGATATAGGAATTCCAGAAGATTACGAAAAATCAAAACATGACCTTGCCGTCCTTTAAGATTGACAAAAGTTGGACCCTCTTTCTCGATAGAGATGGAGTGATCAACGTAAAACGAGACAATGACTACGTAAAACATTGGGGAGAATTCATCTTTCTTCCGGGAGTTTTTGAGGCGATGGAAATCTTTAACAAGATGTTTGATACGATCGTCATTGTCACCAATCAGAGAGGTATCGGTAGGAAATTGATGACAAATGAGGATGTCCAGGACATCCATCAACGGATGAGATCGGAAATTGAATCGAAGGGAGGAAGGATAGATCAAATTTATTATTGCCCGGATTTGGCAGAAGAGGATCATAGAGGATGGAGGAAACCCGAACCGGGCATGGCTTTTGAAGCTAAAAGGATGTATCCAGAAATAGACTTTAAGAAGTCTTTAATAATCGGAGATTCGATATCTGACATGGAGTTTGGGAGAAATGCAGGAATGTACAGCGTTTGGCTATCGGAAAAAGAAATCCAAGAGGAACACAAAACTCTTATTGATGCCCAGACACATTCCTTGTTAGAATTTGCAAAACTATTAGAAACGAAGGCTAAGCAAGAGGCTTAACAAATATGAAAGATCACGTGCGAATCGGAGCAGTTTTAACCTGCTTTAACCGGAGAGAAAAGACCCTGGCGTGTTTAGAAAAGCTCTATAAGCAAGAAGCTATCCAATCCGGGAGGGTTTCTTTGGATGTTTTTCTTACCGACGATAAGAGTCCGGATGGGACAGCAGCAGCTGTAAAGGAAAATTTTCCTGGAGTTCATGTTTTTAATGGAACAGGCTCTCTTTACTGGAATGGTGGGATGAATTTGGCGTTTGGGAAAGCACTCCTGCATAACCTGGATTATTACCTCTGGTTGAATGATGATACTTTCCTGTATCCGGATGCCCTGGATAAATTACTGGATACACATGCTACGGTAAGCGCAAAAAAGGAACCCAATAGTATTATTCTGGGAGGAACTGTTGATCCTGTTACCAAAGAATTCTCTTATGGAGGATTTAAAAGATTGAGTCGATGGACCTTGAAAATGGAGGCAGTTATGCCGGGCAAAGAACCTCGTAAATGCACGAGCAATACTGGAAACTGTGTGCTAATTCCTCGTTCTGTCTCTGACAGGGTTGGAAATATTGAACCTTTCTATACCCACAGATGGGGCGACCCTGATTATGGTCTCAGAGCGGGAAAATTAGGCTGTAGCATTTGGTTGGCGCCAGGTTATGTAGCAGAATGTGAAGCCAATCCAACGGCTGAGAGATGGGCTTCACCCTCTTTATCCTTTTCAGAAAGAATCAAAGATTTTCATTCAATCAAAGGATATATAAAGAAAGACTGGTACTTCTTTGTCAAAAGGCATGGAGGTATTCTCTGGTTTGCTCTCTGGATCAAGCCCTATCTCGATATGGTAGTACTCAGTTTTAAAGACATGTTCACCGGAAGCAAAAAAATACAGGCGCAAGCCCACTGAAGGATAGATCGTGTTCGCAATTTCGACGATCAGCAAGGAAAAAATTAATAATGGAACAGAAAAAATTACTTTTCATTACCTCGCAACTTCCCTACCCACCTGTGGGAGGAGGTACCAGCACCTCCTGGAATTTCATCAACTTCCTTAACCAACACTTTGATACCTCCATGGTAACCGTGTTGAAGTGGGAAGATCCTGACTATGAGCAGGAATTTCTTTCAAAAGTAAAACTTGACAAATATTTCAGTTTCGAACTCAATGTTGAGCGGACGCCTGGAACAGTAGCAAAAAGCTATATGCAGGGGGTTCCTATCAATTTTGTTAGAAACTACCATAAAGAATTGGAAGAAGTCATCCATGCATGGCTGGCCAATGACAATTACGATTATGTTTTTGTCGATCACTATGAGATGTTTCAATACATCCCCGAAAATGTGAAGGCAAAAACCATCATGCACGAGCATAATGCTGAGTTTGTAATGTGGGAAAGATACTCTGAAGTGAGTCCTAATCCGCTGAAAAAGCTGGTTACTTATTTGGAGTCCAAGCGCATCAAAAAGCATGAAAAAGAGTTTTGCCAAAGAGCCAATATGGTGCTGGCAAATCCAAATGATCAGGAGATTCTTTCTGAGCTTACCAATGGAAATAGCCACATCGAAAAAATCATTCCTTGTGGAGAAGATTTTATGTTGGAATGGCCGGATTTGGAGTGGGACAATACGGAAGAATCTCTCCTTTATATCGGTTCCCTTGGTTGGGAAGCCAATGTGGATGGACTCATTTGGTTCCTGGAAGAAGGCTGGGAGCCTTTGAAAGCCAAAAAGCCAAATGCAAAATTTTATATTGTGGGAGGCAAACCTGATGCGCGTATTGTCGCACTAGCAGAAAAATTTCCGGATGTAATCATGACGGGCTTCGTGGACGATCTGGAAGATTACTACGGAAAATGCAGAGTATTCCTTACTCCTCTCCGCTTTGGCAGTGGGGTAAAGCTCAAGGTAATGAACGCCATGTTCAGAGGAATGCCAGTAGTTACGACTCCAATTGGTTCGGAAGGTATGCCAGTCGAAAATGGCACTCACTTATTCCATACACATAGCATGAAGGATTTTGTGGATTATTCTGCTAAACTCCTGGAAGACCAGACCACCTGGGAAAAATTGAGAGACAATAGTCGCAAATTGACTGCAGAGCTATTTTCCTGGAAAACTCAATTACAAAATATCAAAGAGAATATACTTTCACTCGACAGTGTAGTAGAGAAGCAACATTCATGACATCAATTAGTAGATCATCTGGTATGAGCCCTCAGGAACATGTACTGGACCAGCTGAAGTATCGCATCAAGCAATCAGCTATCCTGAACAATAACTTTGGGTACCTGTTCGAGCTCTTTACCTATTTATCATACCCCTTACGCAAAAGAAGTACACCGAAAGGCAAATTTGTGATTTTCGGCACAGGAAGATCAGGGAGTACCTTATTGGTAAATCTCCTGAATTCCAATACCAGTATTTTTTGTGATAATGAGATTTATCATAGAAAAGTAATGTTCCCTTTCCTGTATCTACGTTTCAGATCCATCCTCGGCAATAAAGCTGTCTATGGTTTCAAATGCCTCACCTATCATTTAGGATTAAGTTTGGGATTGGATACAGAGGAAGAAAAGAAAGAGTATCTGGAAAAATTGGTCGAAAAGGGTTATAAAATTATTTACCTCAGACGCCACAACATCTTCAGACAAGGCATGTCCAACCTCTATGCTCGCTATAAAAATCAATTTCATAGCAATGCACAGGCAGGCGTAAAAAACAAAGGCAAGAAAATGCCTGTTGAGATTTCGGAACTAAAAAAATGGATGGATGCCCTGGATGACCAGGCACAGGTGGAAGCAAGATTGTTGGAAAATATTCCTCACCTCAAAATTTCTTATGAAGACGATTTAGCCAAGCCGGAATCTCATCCGGAAACCTTCCAAAAACTATCGGGATTTCTAGGTATCGAATTCGAAGCTCCGGAAACTCAACTTCGCAAGGTAACGCCCAAATCATTGGACAGTTTCATCGAAAATTCAGAAGAGGTCATTCAATTCCTCCACGACAACGGATACGAGTCTTATTTAAACTAAAGACTGCAAAGCCCTCATGAAACAAGCATTAAAAGAGGCATTGAGGCCTTATGTAAAGCCCTACCAACGCTCTTTTCGCAAGCTTAAAAAGCAATCGAAAAGCTTGATGCTTTTGCCATTGAGGGCACTGCCTATGAGTTCGGAGAAATTAGGCCCACCGAAGGGCCTCTATTTCACGCTGGAAGAATGGGCCAATAGTTTGAAAGATTCCGCAGCAGGAGAATATACCATCGTGGCAGAGTCAGAACCTCTGATTCGGAAAAAACCGCATACCATAGAAGATAAGGTTCATTGGATCATCGAAAAGGAATACCGCAAGGATTCCCCAGATGCCAGCGTTTCTTTTCTTCGAAATGGAAGGGTTTGGGTTACGCACAACAATATGGGGCATGTAAATTCTACGGCCCATATTACGGAGGATGATTATGTGGTCATCCCCATTTCAGACGAATTCAATCCCAATCCCAGGGAGCATAGCATTTTCAGCCAGTTTAAACTCCCCAACCTTCACCACATCCAGGGCAGAGCAATTTCTCTGGTTACAATGAAGGGGGAACAGTTTTACCACTGGATTTATGACTTGCTGCCAAAGCTCGCTTCCTTGGAACGAGCAGGAATTTCTTTAGAAGAGGCTGACGCTATCATCATCAATAGCACAAAAAGCCGCTTCATGAAAGATACCCTGGCAGCTCTGGGGATTCCGGAAGAAAAGCTGGTGGATACACAGACCTATCAGCATTTGAAGGCAGATGAATTAATCGTACCCTCTACACCAGCAGGAGTTGGGAATCCTACTCGCTGGATTTGTGAGTATTTGCGGGAAAAATTCATTCCTATGAAAGCTGATCTTCCTGCCGACACATCAGAAAAAGTCTACATTAGTCGAGCCAATGCGCCCGCAAGAAAGGTACTGAACGAAGATGCGATTCTGAAAGTAGCCGAGAAGTATGGCTTTAAAAAATATACCCTGGAAAAGATGACCTACCTCGAACAGGTAGCCCTTTTCAATCAGGCGAAAGTCATTCTCACCCCTCATGGAGCGGGTTTGTCAGGTCTGGTATATTGTGAGCCCGGTACTCAAGTATTGGAATTCTACCATCCTCAATACGTCAATGCCTGCTTTTACGCGCTTTGTAACACGATGGAGATCGATTATTCCTATTTTATTGGCAAAGGGAAAGCTCCTAAGGAAGGAGTTGATTTGGCGATGAATATGGCCGATATCACAGTCGATACTGATAAGCTTGAGAAGGCTATAAAGGCTATTCTTTAGTAAGATATCCCAATCAAGTATTTTCACCCCAGCAGCAATCGCTGCACCTCCTCCTTATAGCTGCTAGCCAAAGGGATTTGATCCTGCCCTACGGTCAATTGATGCCGTTCTATTTTCCGAATTGCATGTACTGCCACAATATAGGACTTATGCACCCGGACGAAAGCCCCTTTCGGCAACATATCCAGTGCTTTTGAAATGGTCATACGGGTGCTAACTATTTTTTCGGCCTGATGAAAAAACAGGAGGTTCGTATCAGATCGAATGAATAAGAGTTTGTCTAAATCCACTTTCACCCAATCATAACCATCTTTGATGAATAAACTGGGAGATTGATTCAGACGTTTCTGTTGCCCTTGCAATGCTCGATTGCAGGCTTCCAGGAAACGGGGCAAAGAAACGGGCTTGAGCAAATAATCCAACGCGCGTACCTGAAACCCCTGAACCGCATAATCCGCATAGGCAGTAACAAAAATGAGCTGCACATCTATATCCCGCAGAAGTATAGCTAATTCCGTACCCATCAAATCCGGCATTTGTACATCTAAAAAAACCACATTAACCCTATGGCTTTGGAGATAGGCCAGGCCTTCAGTTGGATTTAGAAAACTTTGTTTAAGATTGAGAAAAGGAATTTTCTCTGCATGCGCCTCCAGCACTTTGAGGGCTGAAGGTTCGTCGTCTATGGCTATGGCTTGTAGTATCATGGTGTTTTAGCTGATATGGACGGCTTTAGAGGCTAAGCTTACTTGAAGTCGCACCTCAAATTGCTCCTCTGATTGTTGGATAGATAGTTGGTGTTGATCGGGATATTGCAGGGCAAGGCGTCTTTTCACTTGCTCAACACCCTTACCTGTTCCTTTCTGCTGAATGGGATACATAGGGTTTTGACTCAGAAAATGCAGCTGCCCTTCTTCTATGGATAAACTGAGCTTTGCTGGCCTTTCGCTTTTAGGAAAAATTCCATATTTAAAGAGGTTTTCTATGAATGGAAGGAGCAGTAGCGGAGGAATTTGAGCTTCACTTTGATCCCATCGAATATCAATATCTATGTTTTCAGGTTTGGCCATGCGAGCTTGTTGGAGGCCAATATATCTTTCCAGAAAAGTCAATTCTTCCTCTATACTGACAAAATCTTTCTGGGATTGCTGTAGGGTAAATCGTAAAATTCCGGAGAGCTCTTCTATACCTTCAGCCAGGCTTTCATCTTCCAGAGGAACCGCCCGACTGTAGAGGGTATTCAAGGCATTAAAGAGAAAATGAGGATTAAGTTGAGAGCGTAGGGCCTGTAATTCAGCAGCGGTTTGCTCCTGCAATAATTTTGCCTGCTGGTTTCTACTTTTTACCAAACCGGCCACAAAAGTAAAGCTCATCACAAATACAAATGCCAATAAAGCAACCAGGAGGTTTTCTTCTACCAAGTCAACTTCCCATCCTGTGGACCAATGCAGAAATAGATAAAGAAAAAAGTACAACAACAAAGTCCAGCTTCGGTATATCCATTTATCCTCTTCAAGAAGTACCCACCACTGATACGGGCCTCTAAAGTTGAGCCAACCCAGGAGGATCAATCCCGACAATATGACCACATATCCCATAAGCCAGCGTACAAATCCCCCTAATTGATCCCACTCACCGGCATATTGCAGGGTAAGGCTTTCATGGAGTTGAAATCCCCAAAAACCACCCAGACCAATGGCCAGGGTGGCAAATACCCAGGGAGTCCAATTATTCCACTTTTTTGAGGACATACTCCTTTTGCTTAAATCGTTTTATTTCCTTTTCAGCACGTTCTTTTTCCCGCAAAACCAAATACATACTACTGACCCAGAATTCATAATCTACAATAGCTTCCAGATAATATAGTCTTCCTGCCTCAACCTCCAAAGAAAATGATTTCCCATCGCTGGTAGGATAGCGTACTTCCGGGACGGTTTCTATTGTCAATTTCCCAACTGGCACCTCCACGTCGAACCACGAACGATTCTTCATACTTTTGACCATCCACTGATCATTGACTTTTATCCCAAAGCCTGAGCCTGAATAGCCTTTCTTGTATATCCTTAACTTGGCATAAGCTTGTTGTTCCAATCTCGAGCTGGCTCCCATTAAAGAGATAGTGGTAATACAGACCAGGATTCCATAAGACAAAAGCAGGCTTGTTGCGATAATTCGTTTCACGGCTTATTGATATTTTTCAGGGAAGTTGTATCCAATGCTAAAGCCAAATTGAAAATAGACTTCACCCATTCGGTCCACCGGAGCGTTAACAAAGTTCCTCCCTGAGGCTTCCCATCTATTTGCTTTTAGTCCTCGTCTATATCCAATTCGGATGGTTTCTCCAAAACTAGTTGGACTTTTAGCCACTCCTCTCCACCATTCCAGGCCGATGTCTACAAAGGTATTTTGATTAAAAATAAGGGTAGTTGAAGGCGAGGATTCATTGGGAAACAGGTTTTCAAAATCCAGCTGAGCAACATTTCGAAATGAACTAATTTCATGGGCAGATTCGTAGCCTCCAATCCCTAGTCTTAATAAAAAAGCAGTATTCCTATTTTGCCAAACAGAAACCCCAAAGTTTCCCCAAGCTGCTGAATAGAATGAATTAGCGGTAAAACTATTTATAGGTTGAGAAAAGGTATTCAAAACAAATACATCATTGTCCACGCCAAGTTCTACATAGATTCGCTTATACCTCATTCCGATTTCAAATAGGCTATAGGCACGATTTCTGGAAAGGTCTACTCCTTCGGACTCCAGTAGTTGTCGGATGTTCTTGTTACCTGTGTTTAAAGCCATAGCTGCGAAGGGAATCCCCAATTTAAAATATACACTCACCGGATACTTTTCTGGATCAGACAGCATTTCGGATTCAGTTTTTATCTCTTTTAGCTCCTGCCCTATTAGCAATCCAGGCAGCATTAATAAAAGGCAGGAAATAAAAGTTTTGTGTTGCATAGTCATATAATTGATTTTCCCTCAAATAATGACTTAGGCCTCACTCCAACAACTAGATGTGGGGAAAGAGGGGAACTTTGTGGGGAAAGGAGAGATATTTGTGATTTGACCAAAAACGCAAAACCCTTTGTAAAAACAATCGGCATACCTCCCACTAAAAGGGAAATATGCCGAAAGCATTATTCTTATTTGTCTTATTTAGTACTTCGCAGGCACTCCTTCACCCGGAATGCTATTCTTAATAAAATCCCGGATGTGCTCATTAGACGACTTCAGATCTTCTGCTCTGAGGTACATCATGTGCCCACTTCTATAGCCTTCAAATCTTAGGCGTTCTTTCATTCTTCCGCTGGGATCTAATTGCCACATGGTGTATTTGGCATCAAAGTACGAAGTAGCTCCATCATAGTAGCCGGATTGAATCATCACTTTCAGGTAGGGATTCTGAGCCATGGCCTGGCGTAGGTTTTCTCCGGTTTGATCTCCGCTTCTGTCCCAGGGCCTTACCGGACCGAACATATTGTATTTGATGTCTGTCTTGTAATTGAGCTTTTCTCTGAGGTAGTAATTGATGGCTGGGGTAAATGAATGCAACCAACTAGTCAACTCAGAATTGTAATCCGGCCTGTCCCCTGCCCCTTTTTTATCGATCCCTTTGTAGCGGGAATCCAGTCTTCCAACCGTAAAGCCTTTATCCCTTAGCAATTCCTTCCAGAAAAAGCTAGTAGGTACGTCCAGATTATGTTGGAGAATGACTTTCTCTGAAAGGCCGGAATAGCGAGCGAACTGCTTAGCTACGTAATTTCTATCCTCATCTCCCACAAAGCCTCCTTTCGCGATTGCAGGAATTAGTTTGTCAATAGCATAGCCCTCCGCTTCATTCAAAACTTCATCCAAATCTTTAGACTGTAAATCAGCAGGCAGCATATTGTGATACCAGGCAGTCGCAGCAAAATAAGGCAGACGGTTAGCAGCTACAACTGGCCCATCTCTATCAATCCCCAAACTTGTAGGAGAAACCAGAATAACCCCATTTAGGTACATCCATTGTCGGTTTTGGAGCTCCAATGCCAAGCCGGATACTCGGGTCGTACCATAACTTTCTCCAATCAGGTATTTGGGGGAAGTCCAGCGTTCATTTCTCGTAACGAAAGTATTGATCCAATCCGCCAGGTATCTGATATCCGCATTTACTCCGAAAAATGTGGACTTCTTGGTTTCTTTATCCAAAATTCTGGAATAACCGGTATTCACAGGATTCACATATACAATATCCGCCACATCCAAAATCGAATGAGGATTTTGCTTTACTCCATAAGGCTGAACTGGATATCCTTCATCATCAATTTTGAGGATCATGGGACCTGTATAGGCAATGTGCATCCAAACGGAAGCAGAGCCCGGTCCTCCATTAAAGGAAATGACCAAAGGTCTGGATGAACGATCACTTACACCATCACGGGTATAATAAGTATAAAACAAAGAGGCAACGGCTTTTCCTTCCTGATTCCAGACTGGTTGAGTTCCGGTAGTTGCAGTGTAATTAATAGCAGTTCCTTTGATTACGGTTTTGTGTTGGGTAACAACCGTGGACTCAGCTTCCAACATGCGTTCTTGTCCGAGCAGGGCCGAGAAGGAAAATAGTAGCACACATAAAAGCGCGTATAGACGGTTCATAGTAATAGTTTATAATGTTTGGTTTCTTTTGGTAAATGTAATTCTTTGAATCTCGGGATAGGAAAATCTGGTTTCAGTTTTTCAACAAAGGTGGTTATTGCGAGGGAACCGGAACAATCCTCTTGCCTTCAGAAAGCAATCTGGATCCAAGGGGATTGTTACTCCCGAGGATCAGGATCGCCATAACAGCTAGGGTGTATTTACAAGCGCGCCATAATAGAGAAAGGCTTTTCATGCGCTTTGATCCAAGGATGGTCCTTACCAAAGACATGAATAAAAGCAATCGCCAGTTCTCTCAATAAATCGTTTCTGTGTTTTAGTTTCAGTTTAAAAGCTGCAACCAAATGATTGATAGCTTCTTCCTGTTGCTTCATTTGTAGGGCTCCTTTACATCGCATTAACTCTTTCTCAAGTTCGCCTTCTTCTGTTTCCGAAATACTTGCAAGTTTTGCCAAAGCCCGAATATCATCCGCCTCTATCCAATGCTTATGACCCAAAACTACATGCTTGATTGAGTCCAGGCATTTTTCCGGCTGAAACAATACCTGATGCCAGGCAAGGGCAATCTTAACGTCATCAAAATCCGGATATTCTTTTAAAAGTGCTTCAATTTTAACTTCATTTTCTGCGTTAGGAAAGTCCCTCTTATCTGACTGAATTTCCATCAATTCCTCTTGACGAGGATCAGGAATATGCGCTTTGAGCCATTTTTTCATAAAAAATGGAGAGCCCGTTCCTGCAGAATCGGCCAGTACTTTTCCTTTGTGGTATAAATGAATGCGCGGTACACGGTTTACTCCGGTATTCTCAATGACCTCTGGTGATTGGCCGACATCTACAGATACATATTGGCAGTCAATTTCGTCCTTATTCTCCATTTCCTCCAACATCTGCCTTACCACATGACAGGTTCCGCACCATGTGCCCCAATAAAGGACCAGGACAGCTTCATCCTGACTTTTATCTATGACGTTTCTTTGAAAGATATCCAGTTTCATATTTGGCTTTTTTCTCCTGTAACAACCCCTTATTTGCCCAGATGTTTTCTTGAACGGGGAATGAGGAAGAGTTCGGTTTGACGTCCGTTGATGTAGCTCACGTTTTCTCCATCATAACAGGCATCTTCTTCCATCATCATGCGGATTTCCTTTTTCCATTCTTCCAGGAATACTTTAGCATTCAGTTCTATCGAATAACACGTATTGGGATAAATAGGATAATCCCCCTTGAAGGGAACTCCTTCCTGTTGATCCCACAATCCAATGGTAGGCCCGGCAGCATGACCATGATAACCGATAGGATGAGTATAGATACTCGGCTTTATTCCTTCAGAAATGGCATCATTTCTGGATTCAAGCAGCAATTCATTTCCCGTTTTACCGACTTCGAAATTATCCGTCAGGATATCCATGAGGCGTAAGCCTACTTTATGAGCCTTAACCATATATTCAGGAGCTTCCGTCTCACCCGCTTTCAATACATAGGCGTTTTGCTGCGTATCGGTATTTAATCCCAAATAGGTGATTCCAAAATCAATGTGGATGAGATCTCCAGGCATAATGATTTGCTGATCAGGTCTCCTGGAAAAAGACCGCTGGCTCTCCTGATTTCCCGGATCAGCCCTTTGGACATCTACTGTAGGATGAAACCAGGCAATCAAGCCCAGATCTCTGATTCGTTTTCTATACCACCAAACCACATCCTGGGTGCTTGTTACCCCCACCTGAATCACCTTTTCAGAAAGCCCTTCACTAATGATTTCATGGGCAATGGCTACGATTTGTTTATAGACGATTATCTCTGGAGCAGAACGGGTTTCTAACCAACCAATGGCTAGCCTTTCTCCCGAAACTACCCGCTCTTTATATTTCTTATCCAAACCTCCCATAAACTTGTCATGGTGGTATGCAGAGATTCCGTTTGCCAGGGCAAAGTGTTCACTTTTATTGATGGCGATCTTCTTGGGATTCCGTTCTTTGATGATCTCGTTTAGCCTTTCCCATTGATCAGGTTGAGTATCCTTATCCCAGGCTTTCTTGAATACCTCTCCCACATCATAACGGGCGCAAGCCAGGGTTTCCAGTTCCTCTCCATTATCATAAATAATGAGCATAGTCGTCCGTCGAGCTGACAACCAATTGCTCGGAAGCATGGTTTTAAGAACCGGATCTTCATTGTATTCACGAGAAAGCAGCACCCACATATCGATGCCTTCCCTTCTCATAATACCTGGTAAAACCGTTTCCATACGGCCTTTTAGCCATTCATCGCGTAATTCTCCCCGGGCCTTTAGATCTAGAATTTTAGGCATTTGGGCAGAAAGCGGTAAAAAAGAAATTGATAGTGCTATGAGCAGTAGTTTTTTCATATAGTTCCAAAATGAACCTTAAATCTACTGCTTTTCCTGCATATAGAATACAGATATGCCGATTATTCTTTCGGGTTTATCTGGTACTAAAGGCCGCGATAGTAGTCCAGAATCTTGACACGTAATAAGTATTCAAATTTCGCATTAGAGAGATTCAAACGTGCAGTGTCGAGATTGTTTTTGCTTGTCAAGTACTGGACAATGTTGGATACGCCATTATTAAACCGAATCTCATTGATGCGAAAAGAACTCTCATAAGCCTTCAATTGTCGCTTCAGGATTTGGTAGCGGGAGAATGCATTTTCCATTTTAAAATGGGCATCCTCCACCGCTTGTTTAAACTGAAGTTTGCTATTCTGGAGTTCTATAGTCGACTGCCTCAAATCCAACTTCCGTTGTGATATCTGGTTTTTTGCCTGAAATCTATTAAAAATCGGAATACTGACTGCCACACCAACCACAGAGTTTCTATTGTTATTAAGTTGATCCAGGTAAGCAATTTTTTCCTGGCGAAAATTGGTTTCATTTGTGAGAACCGGTACGGGCTGATTGTTCAGGTTTACAAAATCTCCGGTTTCTTTAACCTCTGTACCGGTTTCAAAGAAGGCCCTACTTACGCTAGAGAAATTACTTCCTATTTGGCCAAAAAGAGATATTTCAGGAAAGAAATCTGCACGTGCTACTTTGATTGCACTATTGGCCTCTTCAATTCTCAATTGGCGGGCTTTGAATGCGGGTAAATTAGCAAGGGCGTCCTGATAAACAACATCTGCCGACAACAGGTATTTTTCTTCCTCAAAATTTCCGCTTATATCGGCAAAATCTGCCTTAGGAGAAGCCTCTATCCCCATCGACACAAAGAGATTAAGTATAGCTTCATTGAGGTTATTCCTGGCATTAAGTACAGCCATTTCGTCCATCCCATATTGGCCCTGCATATCTGTAAAATCAGCAGGATTGCCTTCTCCTTCTTCAAAATTTGCACGTAATCGCTCTACCTGGCCTGAAGTTGTTTCCAATCTACCTACTGCCAGTTTTAGTTGATCTCTGGTAGTAAGTATTTGAATATAGTTTAGGGTGACATTCAAAATCAGGTTTTGGCGAACCTCCTCCATTTCCATTTCAGCAGCCCCGAGATTATACTGGTTTTGCTTGATGCTATTCTTTAGGCGAAAGGCATTAAACAAAGTAGCTTCCCCTCCCAGTCCCACATTGGAAAAAGTGAGACGTTCGTTGATAAAGTCATTGGTTGAAGGGTTGATGCTTCGACCATTGTTTATCCCAAAATTATAATTGGCGTTCAGATTGGGAAGGAGATTATTTTTGGATTGACTCAAAGCGAGGTTTGCCGATTCTGTTTGTATACCTGATCGTTTCAAGTCCAGGTTGTTTTCCAAGGCAATTGCTACACAGCTAGCTAGATCATAACTTTCCCTTGTATTGCTTTGTGAAAATCCTTGTACAGAAAGAAAAATACAAATCGCGAGTGCGTTCAATAATTTGCTATGCATAAGTTTCTAATGAAAGATCAATTGCTAAGGTTTTTTCCGTCCAAAAGACTGACAATTCGAGAGCCATATTCGGCATTCTTTTCAGAATGGGTAACCTGAATGATGGTGACACCCTCTTTATTAAGTTCTTTGAATCGTTCCATGATTTCCTCTCCCTGAGTGGAGTTGAGATTTCCGGTAGGTTCGTCTGCCAAAATCAATCTGGGCGAAGAAATAAGTGCTCTCGCAATCCCTACTAATTGCTGCTGGCCTCCACTAAGTTGTTCGGGGAAGAGTTTTGACTTCGCTACAATATTGAAACGATCCAAAGTCTCTGCTACTTTGGCCTTTCTTTCTGATGAACTCAATTTCTTATAGAGAAGTGGCGCTTCGATATTCTCATAAACAGTCAGTTCATCAATTAAATGATAAGATTGAAAAACGAAGCCGATGTATTCCTTGTATAGCTTTGCACGTGCCTTTGACTTAAGCTTGTGAACCGGTTGATTGAGGAAACTATATTCTCCATAATCAAATTCATCCAGCATCCCAATCACATTGAGGAGGGTCGTCTTTCCTGAGCCGGAGGGCCCCATGATAGAAATGAATTCGCCCTCTTCTACTTCAAGGTCAATGTCCTCAAGGAGAAATGTTCTCATTCCTCCAGACTTCACCCACTTAGATACGTTTCTTAATTCTAATAGCATAGTGTTTGTTTATTCTGTCCGTAAACTTTGAACTGGTTTAGCTGTCGCAGCTTTAATGGCTTGGTATGAAATCGTAAGCAAGGTGATTACCATAATCATCCCAATAGCGAGGGCAAATACCCACCAGTTTAGTTCTGTAGGAAAGCTATAATTCTGTAGCCAGAGGTTCATGAAATACCAGGCAATAGGGCTGGCAATCAAAGCTGCCCAGGCAAGAAGTTTAAAGAAATCCTCGGTGAGCAAAACGAGGATATTAAAGGTGCTACTTCCTAGTACTTTTCTAATTCCGATTTCTTTGGTCCGCTGCCCTACATAAAAGAGGATCATACCATAGATACCTAAACACCCAATCAAAATGGCCAGGGTCGAAAAAACGGTACTCAAAGAAAGAATTTGCTGCTCGCTTTCGTAGAGGTTTTCTACCCGTTCACTTAGAAACTCATATTCGAATAAATGATTCGGAAATACTTCAGTCCATTCCTTTTCAATATATTCGATAGAAGCCGAGGTATTTTCCAGGTTCATTTTAATGGCCAATTCTGAATAGCTGTCATTTCTCGCTGTGATGAATACCGGACTAATACCTTCATGAAAATCCATATCATGAAAATTCTCGACAACCCCGACGATATTCCCTTTCATAAATCCTCCTGAAACTTCCAGACTTTTCCCCAACAACTCCTCAGCTGAATTTAGTCCCAGCTTTTCAGCCAGTTTTTCGTTTACTACAAATTCATCTACGCTATCTCGGGCGAAGAAATTTCTCCCTGCGACTAATTCCAATCCAAATAGATCGAGGTAATCCACATCTCCAATTTTCACTTGTATTTGAAATTCCTCGGTCTCAGGATTATTGTTGTATACAAGACTGGTTCCCCATCTGTTATCAGAGGCTCCCGGAGAGCCAAAACATGCACTGACTTGTTCAATAGCCGTATAATTTTCCAGGCGATCTTTTAGGCTATTTAAACGAGATTCATTTACAGTATCTGGCAAAGCCACACGGACGATACCGTTTCTATCAAAGCCCAAATCAGAATTGATCGCATACTTCATCTGCTTATTAATAACAAGCGTCCCGACAATTAGAATAATCGATATAATGAATTGGAGAGAGACCAAAACCTTACGGGTATTGAAGCCTCCGGCATCTTTGGGATTTAATTTTGATTTGAGGGCCAGGACAGGAGCTATTCTAGCCAAAAGGAAGCCGGGATAGGTGCCTGCAAGGATAGAAATGCCAAGAAGCAGCACAATTACAAAACCAAAGAATTGTGCATTGCTCAAGGCATTCATGTCCAATTCCAAATTGAAAAGATCATTGAAATAGGGCAAAGCCAAAACACTGATAAAAATTCCGATTATCAAGGAAGTGAAGCAAATCAGGAAGGTTTCAATCATGAATTGCCAGAAAAGGTGCGAACGTAAACCTCCCAGTACTTTTCGGATACCCACTTCTCGGGATCGGTTGACAGATTGAGCTGTAGAGATGTTAATGAAATTGATGCTCGCCATGAGTAGCAGGAAGAAGCCAATCAAGCCAAATATCCATAGCATATTGGGGCTGATTCCTCCAGAATAGCGAGGATCGAAATGTATGTCAGCCAGGGCTTGTAATTTGTAGTGATGAACATTCTTGGAACGAGGCCTATATTTTTTCACAAAGCCCTGAATCTCCTTTTCAATAGCAGGAATGGATTGGTTCGGATGGAGTAAAGTAAATACCTGCAAATTGGAACTGATTCCGCCCCAACCATTTTCATTTGCCAGAAATTGAGAGTAATCCTTTATGCTGGAATAGGCTAAAAACACCTCCGTATTTATGATACTCGTTTTGGGAATATCTTTAAGTACTCCTATTACTCGAAAGAGGGTTTTCCCACCTAGTTGAAAAGTCTTTCCAATGGGGTCATAATCCCCAAAGAATTTTTTGGCCATAGTTTCTGTAAGAACAGCCGTATTGGGTTCGGATAGATCTGCTACTCCTCCATGTGTAAGGGGGAAATTTAGAATTTCAAAAAACTCTTTTTCCACGAAGGCCACATCTTCTTTCAGTTTTTTCTGATCCGGGAAGCTAATCAATTCATTGTCCCAAAGTGCATGCTTAGCTACCTTTTCTGCATAATCATATTCTGTTCGAAATGCCTGAGCAAATCCTGGAGGCACACTGGCTTCAAAGTCTATATCATCTCTATGCTCCTCAGTAACGACCCGATAAATCCGATCTGAATTGGTGTGAAAGTTATCGTACTGCAGATTATGCTGCACAAATAGATAAATCAGGACACTACAGGCAAATCCCAGAGATAAGCCTCCTATATTTATAAATGCATGCCCTTTGTAACGGAGTAGGTTTCTCCAGGCGATTTTGAAATAATTTTGAATCATAACTTGTCTTACAATCAATGATTTATAAAGTGGCTTATTCTATCTTTAGGTTATTGACTGGCCTTTGCATAGCCGCACGTATGGACTGATAACTTACCGTCAGCAGAGAAAGGCTAATAGCTCCCAGCCCCGCCATAACAAATATCCAGGGACTGATTTCCTGATGGAAATTGTAGTTCTGTATCCAAGTATTCATGATCTGCCAGGCTAATGGACTGGCAATTGCCAGTGCTAATAAGACCAGTAGAGAATAGTCTTTGGTAAGTAGAGCCCAAAGATTGAGCACAGAGGCACCAAGAGTTCTTCTTATCCCGATTTCTCTGCTTCTTTGGAGTACCATAAAGGAAGAAAGACCAAAGAGACCCAGTACGGAAATCACGATAGCCAGCATAGCAAAAATGAATGCCAGTTGGCCAATCATCTCTTCATAGGCATATTTCCTAGCGAAATCCTTATCAACAAATCTATAATCGAATGGAGCAGCAGGATTGTGCACCTTCATTACCTCCGCTATACTAGCCAAGGCCTGTGATGCGGGTAGATCTGATTTGATTCGGATGTTAATTACATTCCGATTGCCATAGTTAAGAAAATACATACTAGGTAATGGGGCTTCGAAAGGAGACTCATTTACAATATCCTCAATCACTCCTATCACCTTAAATGTAGCTCCATAATCCCGCCTGATAATTTCCCCAACCAGCTTATCCTTTCCAATCATATCCGCAGCTGTCTTATTGAGAATAACAGCATCCTTATCCAGGCGATATTCGCGGGAGAAATTTCGACCTTCGATAAAAGTAAAACCAATTGTTTCTCCATAATCGTGGGTGATATCTGTAACATTGATTAGCAGATTGTTTTCTTCTGCCAATCCATCCCACGCAAATCCGGACTGTAGCGCTCCCCCAGAGGTGATCATATTAGAAGACTCTGCCATATTTTCGACCACTCCAGTAGCCAACAAATCATTTCTTAGCACTTCATAATCCAATGCCTGGAGGTCTGGAGTATTTTTAAGCATGGACAATAGGCCATCTGATTCGTAGCCAATAGGTCGGTCTTTGATATATTGGATATGATCATAGACGATCAGGGTTCCAATACTCAATATGATAGATGCTGTAAATTGGATGAGCACCAGACTTTTTCGAGGTAAGGCACTGATTTTACGTGGGCGATAATTTCCTTTTAGGGCATTTACCGGGCTAATAGCAGAAAGGAAGAAGGCGGGATATAGTCCAGCCAGTAAACTTGTAGCTAAGATAAAGCTAAGTCCAAGTCCCCAGAAAACAGGATTTTCAAAGGGGATAGTTAAACTTTTTTCCGTCAACTCATTAAACCAGGGCAAAGCAAGAGAAACAAGACCCAGGGCAAAAAATGCAGCCAAAACAACCGTCAAAAAAGACTCGGAAAGGAATTGGGAGATCAACTGACCTTTGAGAGATCCTATGGCTTTTCGTACGCCTACTTCTCTTGCTCTCGTTTCACTTCTAGCAGTACTGAGGTTCATGAAATTGATAGAAGCAAGTAGTAGAACAATGATTCCAATCCAGGCAAATAACCAAACCAAATCAATGGCTCCCCCTTTATTTTCCCCATTAATAAAACTGTCATGCAAGTGCCAGTTTTCCATGGGTTGAATGATTAATTCCGGATTTGAGCTATGTTCGCTTTCATCCACTTTTTCAAACAAAAGACTTTTAAACTTTGCTTGAACATCTATCCATGCAACTCCTTCAGCCTTTTGAACATAGCACTGAAAATCATTACTTCCCCAACTGTGCTCACTTTCTCTTGCATGTGGATCAACACTACGGTGAAATTCAAAAGTGTTGAAGAATGAGACTTCATGGAAATTGCTATTTGAAGGAAAATCTTCATATATCCCACTTATGAGTAGATCGGCTTTATTATCTATGCGTAAAGGCTTTCCTATGGGATCTCTTTCTCCAAATAATGCCTGAGCAAATGACTGAGAAAGCAAGACATGATTCACTTCCTTGAGGCTTTTCTGATCGCCTTGCAGAAATTTCATGCTAAGCATTTTGGGGAAAGTAGGATCAACTGACATGCCCTCCTGTTTCATAATCTTGTCTCCATAAGCAATGATGTGTTCATTTCTTACCGCCAGACTTGTTTCCACAAATTCTGTATAGTTTTCCTTCAGCTCTTTACTTGTGGGCTGGGGAACAATGCGATAGGTATCAGTCTCTCCATTGAATGTTCTGTTTTGGTAGAGTTGGGCAATGGATGAGTAATTATCAAAGGAGGTGTTGTAGGAAAGTTCATCCCATACCCACAGGCTGATCAGCATGAATACTGCCATACCCAGGGAAAGTCCCCCGATATTGATCAGAGAGTAAGTTTTGTAGCGAACAAGGTTTCGCCAGGCTATTTTGAAATAATTCTTAATCATGGTTATATGGCTTATTCGTCTCTTAAAGAAAGAACAGGGTTTGCTAATGCTGTTTTAACCGTTTTTACACTAATGGATAGGAAGACCAATGCTAAAATCACCAGGGCTGGAATCAAGAACAGCCAGGCATTGATTTCAATTCGATTGGCAAAGTTTTCCAGCCAGCCTTTTATGATGAAATAGGTAATAGGAATTCCGATCGCCAGAGATATCAAAACTGTTTTGATGAAATCTTTGGAAAGCAAAAGCAATACATTGGCTGTACTTGCTCCAATCACTTTTCGAATACCGATTTCTTTCGTCCGCTTTACAATGGTAAAGGAGGCAAGGCCAAACAAACCGATGCAGGCAATCAGGATTGCAAATAGGGTTAAGGCCCCAAAAACCTTCTGAAAGCGGTCATCTGCTTTGTACAATTCTTCGTACTTGGCATTCTGGAAAAAGTAGGTAAAAGGAGAGCCGGGAAAATTGGCTTTATAAATAGCTTCTATTTCGGAAACTTGTTCACGAGGATTTCCACTTACGAATTGTATGCTCGCGTTCGTACTGAAGGAGTTATCATTGAATCTGTGTATGATGGGAATTTGAGCCGATTTAGCAGTTTCCTGGTAGTAATTTTTAATCACACCAATGAGGGTCCATCTCCTCCCATACATACTGATTTTTTTCCCAATTGCTTCCTTGGCGTCTGTAATCCCCCAAAGTCTGATCGCTTCCTCATTTACGATGAGTTCCAATTTTTCAGAAGTGGTAGTTGGACGAAAGTTTTCACCTGCCACCAATTCCATTCCCATCAATGGGATGTAATCCGCATCTATGGAATTGATGTAAAAATTGTAATCATGCTCTTCAATCTTTTCTGTCAGGTTTATACCCGTTGAAGTACTGAATTGGCTGGTAGGTTCTCCGGGGACTGTTTCAGAAAGCGCTACCCCTTCTACTTTGGCTCGGTTCAGTAATTGCTCTTTAAAAACAGAGTAGTTTTTCTGCAATTCTCCTTCAGATGGCGCACGAACAACAAGCGTTCTTTGGATATCCACCCCTAAATCGATATCACGCATATAATTCATTTGCTGATTTACTGTAAATGCCTGAACCAGTAATATGACAGTGATGGCAAACTGGAAAACTACCAGTGATTTTCGCAAGAACGCTCCTTGGGAAGAGTGTGCAAAACTCCCTTTCAAAACGGAAGCTGGTCTGAAAGCAGAGAGAGCGAATGCAGGATAAGCCCCCGATAATATGACACTCAATAAAACCAGCGATCCCAATGATAACCAGAACCAGCTATCTTGCATGAGCGCATAATCATCCGGCAAGGAAGCAACTTCCAGAAACTTTTTATACATCAGGAAAATAAAACATACAGCTAGTAAGCCAGCAATGAGGTTAAGCAGTAGAGCTTCAATTAAAAACTGTACTTTCAATTGGCCCTGGGTAGCTCCGACTACTTTTCTCAGGCCAACTTCTTTTGCTCGATCCAGCGCCTTAGAGGTAGCCAGGTTGACGTAGTTTACGAAAGCGCTGATGATGACCAGAAAGGCAACTCCTAGTAGAAAGAAAACGCTATTAGCATCTCCGTTTGGTTCCGTCTCAAAGGTTTTATGAGAATACAGATGAATGTCAGCGATCTTCTGCCCTATGATGCGTTCTTTCTGTAACTTTTTTTCAGCGATTAACTTATCACTAAATGCAGCCAGTGAACGAGTAAAATCCTCATAATTAGCATTAGGCGCAAGAAGGAGATAGGTCAGGGAATTATTCCCATTCCAATTGTCCCTTTCCTCTCCATTTATCGCCGGCTCTGCAAGCATACTTGGATAGGAAAACACCATATCAAACTTCAGGTGCGTATTGGAAGGGCTATTTTCTGCTACCCCAACAATCTTGAATAATTTCCGATAGCCTGGCATTTCAATGACCTGGCCTAAGACATCTGTTTTATTAAATAATTTAAGGGCAGTCCTTTCAGAAATCACCGCTTCTCCTGCCTGTTCAAAAATCCCTTGGCTACCGCCATGTATAAAGGGATAGGTAAACATGCTAAAGAATGCAGGATCTACTGCGAAGACTTTCTCCAATACATATTGCTGTTCGTCAATTTTCACATTAAGAGAAGGTTCTCCTATTGGATAGGCGCGGGTATAATCGACTACTTGGGCTATCTCGGTTTTTGCTAAAGGCCCTGTGGGAGGATTTGTCTCACAGTCCTGCGTAGTTACCGTTTCACCGTCGAGATAATCCAACGTAAGTCGTACGATTCTATCCGCCTTTTCATGTACGTCTTCATAGGACAACTCATAGCGAACATATTGAATGATCAACAAGGTAATCGCAAAAGCGGTTGATAGTCCTAGTAAGTTTATTAGGGTGAAACTCTTATTCTTATTGAGATTCCTCCAGGCGATTTTAAAATAATTTTGAATCATAATTTCTGCTTTAGGTAGGATTCACTTATTCACCTCTCAAATGTTCTATAGGATTTACCAAGGCTGATTTTACGGCATGGAAACTAACCGTAAGCAATGCAATAGCCAGTGCCATGGCTCCTGCAACTGCGAAAACAGTCCAATTGATATCTATTTTGTACTCATAGTCTTGTAACCAGCCATTCATCAGATAGTAAGATAAAGGAATTGCCAGAATGAGCGCAATCACAATCAAGGCCAGGAAATTTTTGGTAAGGAGTTGGAAAATATTTTCGACTGAAGCTCCCAATACTTTCCGGATACTCATCTCTTTATTTCTTTGCTCTACCATATATGCAGAGAGAGCAAAGAGCCCCAGACAAGCAACGAAAATGGCGAGTATAGCAAAGCTGGTAAAGATAGATCTAACTTGCCCAACCCCTTCATACATCTGGGCAAAAGACTGATCCATAAACTCATATCGAAATGCAAGATTAGGCATAAATTGAGACCACTTTGCTTCCATATTGGCAATGATTCCAGAGACCTCTTCAGCCTGAACTTTCACGGAAATAATGGAAGGACTAATACCGCGGAAAAAGCATAAAGGCTGCACCTTTTCTTCCATGGAATTGTAATTAAAATCCTCCACAACCCCTATAATTTCATATAGCCTTCCATATCGGGATATTTTTTTCCCAATAGGTTCTTCCAGAAAAAGACGACGAACCATTTCTTCATTTATAATGACTGCATCATCATCTGTTTGCATTTCCTTATTAAAATTTCTCCCCCTCGTCATCCGCATTCCCAGGGTTTCTATATAATCTTCATCTATCAACCAGGCCTGTCCGGGAACAGTTGGATCAATATTGTCTCTTCCCTCATTCACAAATGAATTCCCATTTCTTTTGGTCCCTTCAATCGGCAAATAATCACTGATACTCACGCTGCTGATGCCCGGCATTTCTTCCAATTCCTTTTTGAAAGTACTCACTCGATCTTCCAACATATTGGTACCATATAACTGGATGACCTGTTCCTTCTCAAATCCAATTTTTGAGTTGAGAATAAAGTCCATTTGTTGATTAACAATGAGAGTACTAACGATTAGAATAATAGAAATCGCAAACTGAACTACGACCAGGCTACTTCTCAAGCCTCCGGATTTAGCATTTGCATGCATCCGCCCTTTCAAAACATATACTGGATTGAATTTGGAAAGGTAGAAAGCGGGATATAGTCCAGCCAGAATTCCGATAATCACCGCAGCTGCAAAAAGGCCAGGAATAAATAACGGATTGGACCAGGGAATTTCCAGCTCGATACCGGACATCTGACGGAAGTAGGGTAAAAGCAGTATAGATAGTAATCCTCCGATGATGAAGGCAAATAGGGTAATAATTACCGACTCCATTAGGAACTGTCCGACAAGGTGTCCTCGTATCGCTCCAATTACTTTCCGCATGCCCACCTCTTTGGCTCGGTTGATGGATTTTGCTGTAGATAGGTTGACGAAATTGATGCTGGCAATAACAAGGATAAAGATCGCAACTATGCCAAAAATCCAGATAATTTTGATATCATTTCTTGAGGTTGCTTCAAATGCGATCATTCCAGAATGCAAATTGATATCTGTCAAAGGCTGCAAGGAAATCCCGGTGCTATCCTCTATGGTCTCCCACATTGCAAAGCCTCCCTCTTTCAAGGCCGGTTTCAAATACTTTCTGATGACGTGGGTTGCCATTTTATCTCCGAAAACCTGGTGATCAGTTCCATCCTTCAGGACAACATAGGTGTAGTAATTGCTTTGAATCCAACGGGTTTGTTCTCCCGGTCCAAACTCTACATCAGTCAGGGTAATAAGGAAATCATAATCCAAATGGGAATTACTAGCAAAATTTTCCATAACCCCGGAAATAGTAAAGGGATCTTCTTTATCGCCATTTAGGAACATGACTTTCCCGACAGGATTTTCATTTTGAAAATATTTTCGAGACATCTTTTCAGAGATCAGGATGCTTTTGGGTTCTGCTAATGCGGTAGCAGCATTTCCATACACCATTTGGATGCCCATAATATCAACCATGCTTTGATCCGCATAGGAAAAACCTTCTTCATGAAATTGCATAGGATCATCACCAAACTGAATTTCATTACTTTCAGCTCCATAAAATAGGCCATTGTCCATGAGCCTTCCAGAGTTTTCCACCTCCGGGAAATCGGCCTTTAAGGTAGGAGCCATAACTGCAGAAAAATGAATTCCGTGTTCTATTGTTCCTTCAATAGAAAAGTAATTATTGAGTCGATATACATTGGAGGAATTAGGAACATGACTATCATAAGTACTTTCGTGGTCGATATAGATTGAGATCAAGATACAGGCCGCAACTCCTATGCTGAGCCCGAGGATATTGATAAAGGTGAATCCCTTATTTCTACTAAGGTTTCTCCAGGCGATTTTTATATAGTTTTGAAACATGATTATGTGCTTTTATTCAGTTTTTAAACTTGTAACTGGATTTGCATTCGCAGCTTTTATGCTTTGAAAACTGATGGTGATTAAGGTAAAAAGTAAGGATGCGAAGCCAGCGAGCAGAAAAATCCACCATTGGATGTCTATTCGATATGCATAGTTTTCCAACCAACTGAGCATAGCGTACCAGGCTAGAGGCGTAGCGATAAATAGGGAAATCAACACGAGTTTGAGGAAATCTTTTGAAAGCAAAGCAATAATATTGCTTGTAGAGGCTCCCAGAACTTTTCGGATGCTGATCTCTTTGCGCCTTTGCTCGGCAGAATAACTGGCAAGACCAAACGCTCCAATACATGATATGGTAATGGCTAAAATGGCAAATATCCAGAGTAGGCTATTGAGCTTCCTTTCTTTCTCATACATAGCGCCAAATCCTTCCTCAACAAACTGATAGTCCATCGGATAACCCGTTTCGAAACTGTCCCAACTTTGCTTTAGGGAGGCTATAACCTGACTGAGTTCTTCCGTATTTATTCGCAAGACCATTTTCCAATAAGCGCCAGGATATATCTGAAGAATTGTACTCTGAACTTCCTGATGTAAACTTTCGTAGTGAAAATCCTTGATAACTCCTATCACCTTCCCCCTTTTAACTTCTCCACTTTCATTCCATTTATCCCATTCAAGTGCTTTTCCAATAGCTTCCTCAGGATTTCTACCCAGCCCCAGCGTTAGCATAGCCGTTTCATTTATGATGAAAGCTTCTTCCGCATCGGTTTTCATCTCTTTTGAGAAATCTCTACCTGCCAGAATCTCAAAGCCCATCGTCTTTATGTAATCATGATCGACGCAAAATAATCGGGTAGATAAGTTCCTGGGATTTTCTCCGGGTATCCGAATATTGTCCCCTGAGACAATATCTCCCGGAATTCCGAAGCAAGCACTTGCTGAACTTATTCCTGCTACCCGTGAGAATTCGGCTTTTGTGCTTTCAAAATTGTTAAACATCTTTCCACGCAACGGAAAATGCAGCAATTGTTCCTGATTGAATCCCAAGTCTTTTTTACCCAGAAAATCAAATTGCTGAAAGACAATTAGGGTGGTTATGATCAGCAATGTCGAAAGCGTGTATTGGAGGGTTAGCAGGCTTTTCCTTAGGGATTGAACATGCCCCGCAGGCAACATTTTCACTCCTTTTAATGCGGCAATAGGACGAAAGCCAGATAAAATCAAGGCAGGATAGGCACCCGAGAATATTCCCGTTAGCAGGATTATGCCAAGCATTATCAATAGGATCAGAGGGCTTTTGTACCAGTCAAAACTCAAATTTTTGCCCGTAAATTCATTTAATTCTGGAATGAAAAAGTGGGTAATTTGAGCAGCCAACAACATCGATATTGCTACAATGAATATGGTTTCTCCCATAAATTGAAGTGCCAATTGGCTACGAAGAGCACCAATCACCTTTCTTACACCAACTTCCTGAGAGCGATGAAAAGCCTGAGCAGTACTGATATTGATAAAGTTTGTACAGGCGATAAATAGGAGGAACAAGCCCACCAGAGATAAACCCAGTACATACTGATAATCTCCTTTTTTTGCTGGATCGTTTTTAAAGTTGGAAGAATGCAGATGGATGTCTTCCAGGCTCTGTAATTTAAGCTGATAGGTAAAGCCCATTTTTTTCGTTTCGGGATGGGCATGCTGCTCAATATATGCACCTAGCTTTTGAGTAAATTGATCAATATCTGTTTGAGGAGCGAGCTTTACATAATTGAAAAAGTCCTGCCATACCCAACTTTCCATTCTTTCTTTAGGAACACTTTCGCGTATACCTTCTAAAGAGCTAAGGAAATTTATATCCAGATGAAAATGATCACCTAAGGGGGCTAATACAGCTGATACTTTATGAATATTGCCATTGATGTCGAGGGTTTCCCCTACTGGATCTTCGTCCTTAAAGTACTTTTGTGCCAATGGATAGCTGAGTACTATATTATTGGTTCCATCAAGCGCTGTTTTAGCGTCTCCATACAGAAGGGGTAAATGGAATATTTGAAATATTGAGGGTTCTGCAAAAAATCCCTTTTCTTCCAATGCACTTATCTCTCCCTTGTTGAATAATTGTTTTGATCGAATGTTGAACATTCGGAGACTTTGCTCTACTTCTGGAAATTCATGGAGGAGGTTGGGAGCAATTGCTGGTGAAGTTCCTGCCAAATTTGCTATTCCGCCTTCCAGCTTACTCTCAGCAAACACCCGATAACTTCTCTCAGCATTTGGATGATATTTGTCAAATGATAGTTCATCCAGCACAAAGAGTCCAATTAAGAGACATCCTGCCAAGCCAATCGTAAGGCCAAATACATTGATGAAGGTATATCCCTTATTTTTGATAAGGTTCCTCCAGGCCATTTTGATATAGTTATGTAGCATAATTTTTATTCGGCTTTTAAGCTATCTACCGAGTTAAAAAGTGAGGCATAGAAGGGGTAAAATCGAAAGCATAGCATAACAATAAGAAGGGCAGCTAAGGCTACTAGCAACAATTCCCAACCTGAGATAAGGTACTCGTACTCAAAGCTCTCCAACAATTTGATTCTGAATAATAGCATACTAAATAAGCCTTATGCTGCTCACAGGAAGAGTAGGCATTCCTGAAAATGCTAGCGTGTTAATTGATGTATGTAGGCAATTTCTGAGGTCGGCTCGAATTCTTAGACGAGGCTATTTTCGGTTACCTTTTGACCATCCAACATACGGATGATTCGATGAGAAAATTTGGCGTCATGCTCACTATGGGTAACCATAATGATCGTAGCTCCCTGGCGATTTAGGTCTGTGAGCAAATCCATTACTTCATTACCATTGCTACTGTCAAGATTTCCTGTGGGCTCATCTGCCAGAATAAGATTGGGATTATTGATCACGGCTCTTGCAACTGCCACCCTTTGTTGCTGACCTCCGGATAGCTGTTGAGGGAAGTGCTTCCTTCTGTGCATGATCTCCATTTTCTCTAACAACTCGTGTACGCGCTTTTTGCGTTCTGATTTCTTTACGCCTGTGTAAATGAGCGGGAGCTCTACATTTTCATAGACAGAAAGCTGGTCGATGAGGTTAAAGCTTTGGAAAACAAATCCAATGTGGTGCTTTCTGATATAGGCTCTTTTGCGCTCATTATAATTGCTAACTTCTTCTCCATTGAACATAAAACTTCCTCCATCTGAGTCATCCAACATTCCCAGAACATTGAGCAGCGTAGATTTACCACAACCCGAGGGTCCCATGACTGCTACAAATTCTCCTTTTTCTACTTCGAACGTAAGCTTGTTTAGCGCGATCGTCTGGAGCTCATCCGTTTCATAATATTTTTCCAGATCGGTGACTTTTATCATGATTTTATTGTTAGTGTTTTTTTGATTTATCAGACTAGCATGGGGCTTCCCCGGATGCATTGATTTTATTTATTTCAGAACCAGTTCTTCTTTGTCTCCATAGTTGGCGTAGCTGGAAGTGATGACTTTATCACCCGGCTGTAAGCCGTCCAGGATTTCATAATACTCCGTATTTTGACTACCTAACTGGATATCAGCACGATATGCCAGTTTCCCATCTTCCGTCAATTTGAAGACCCAGTTCCCTCCAGTCTTTTGGAAGAAAGCTCCCTTCGGCAATAAGATGGCCTCTTTCTCAGCACTTAGGGCCAGACGTATTTGAAGCGATTGTCCTCTACGGATACCTTCAGGAACTTCCTTGTCAAACAACATGTCGACCTGAAAGCGCCCATTGGTAACCTGTGTATAGACTTTTTTGATGAGTAATCGATATTCTTTTCCGTTGAAAGTAAAGGTTCCTTCTTGCCCGGGATAAATTCGGGAAATGTAATGTTCATCCACATCGACCCGTACTTTGAATCCACTCAGGACATCAATCTGTCCTAGTCTTTGTCCTTTAACTTTGGACTGCCCGATTTCCGCATCCAGAGAGGTGAGTTGACCTTCTACAGGAGCTTTGACTACCAGATCGCCAACTTTTTTTCGCATCAAAGCGAGTGCACTTTGTGTCCTTGCATATGAATTTTTGGATTGAGCAATCTCCTGGCGACTTGAAAGGGAATCTTCTTTCAGGATTTCCCTTGCCAGTTCCATGCGCTGCTTCTGGTAGTTGTAATTGTTTTTAGACTCTGCGAACTCCTGGCTTCCGATAGCCTTCTCTTCAAATAGCTTGCTGTTTAACTCAAATACCCTTTCAGCCTCTATTAATGCATTTTCTACATCCGTCATCTGGTTGAGGCGGTTGATGGTATTCTGCCGGGCTGCGTTCTGAGAAATCTGCATTTGAGTAAGGAGATTGTATACCGCTGTTTCCTGGTTGATCAGACTTAGTTCCAAATCTGTATTGGAAAGGCGGAGAATAGGTTCTCCTTTTTTCATGATCGTCCCATCCTCCACAAATAATTCTTCCACCCTACCCCCTTCCAAAGCATCCAAATATATCGTAGTTATGGGAAGTACAATTCCACTAACTGCAATTTTTTCCTGAAAACTCCCTTTTTGGATATCACTGACCATCAGATATTCTGAATCAACGTTCAGCCGAGAGTTATTACCCGATAGGTTTATGGTATAGATGATAAAAACCAGTAAAAGGATTATGCCTATGATGGTTACGATCCGACCAGTTGTAAATCTTTTCTTTTTAATTGGTATGTCCATAGTGGATTATTTGTTCATTTTAAGCCCTTCACAACTGTGCCACTAGCGCAAACTACTGATTTTCAGCCTTTTGTTATCCGGGCCAAAACCAAAGGTGTTCGCTTTTGATACAATTACTGTTCGGATGTGGGCAATTGGTGTGCAACGTAAAAGCAAGATTGTTGTATTTTGGTCTAACAACACAGTTGATATATGCTACTAAAGAACTGCAATCTATTGGTTATTGATGATGATGAGGATGTGCTTACAGCCATGAGCATGTTGTTCAAATCACAAGCAAAAGAAGTCGTCACAGAGAAAAATCCCAACAAACTCATCTCCATACTTAAGGCTAAAAAATTCGATCTGGTAATCCTGGATATGAATTTCAATCGAATGATCAATACGGGCAATGAAGGAATCTATTGGCTAAATACTATCAAGGGAATCGATAAAGAAGTTGACGTGGTATTGATAACTGCATATGGAGATATGGATCTGGCAATCAAATCTCTAAAAGAAGGAGCTTCTGATTTTTTTGTTAAGCCCTGGGAAAATGAAAAGTTGGTAGAATCCATCAAAGAGATTCTGGCGAAAAAGAAATCCGATAAAAAGGAAAAATGGAAGCCTCAGGCGAATCAGGTTCAGTTGTTGGGGGAGAGCGATCACATGAAAGATGTCTTTTTTAAACTAAGAAAGATAGCTCCTACTGATGCCAATATTCTTATCCTTGGGGAAAATGGTACAGGTAAAGATTTGATTGCACGAGCTTTACATGAAAACTCCTTACGAAAAAATCAGCCCTTTGTGAAAGTGGATGTAGGGGCACTTACTCCGACTTTATTCGAAAGTGAATTATTTGGCCATAAAAAAGGTGCCTTCACTGATGCGAGAGAAGATAGAAAAGGTAGATTTGAGGCCGCCAATGGGGGAACCCTCTTTCTGGATGAAATCGGTAATATTAGCCTTCAACAACAAGCTAAACTCCTTTCCGTTTTACAAAATCGTGAGATTATCCCATTAGGTTCTAATACTCCCATTCCTGTTGATATCCGTCTGATTTGTGCAACCAATGTGGGTATGGAATTTTTGGCGAAAGAAGAAAATTTCCGCAAAGACCTGTACTATCGAATCAATACAGTAGATATTCTTATTCCCCCTCTCAGAGATCGGGGAAAGGATATTCTTTTACTTGCCCGCCACTTCGTTGAAGTTTATACTGAAAAATACCTCAAGCCCAGCCTAAATCTGGAAGACAGCTTCATCAAAAAATTGAAAGATTACCATTTTCCTGGCAATGTCAGAGAGCTTCAATATGTATTGGAACGGGCTGTGATTATGGTAGAGGGAGATAGTTTGACGGATGCAGATTTAGTATTCTCACCCATAGAAAGTCCCAAGGCTACGAATGAGAGTGATGAATTGAATCTGGATGCAGTGGAAAGAAATACTATACTCAAGGTTATTGAAAAGAATAATGGAAATATTTCTAAATCAGCCAAAGAATTAGGCATTACCCGAACCGCGCTGTACCGCAGATTGAATAAACATGGCCTATAGAAAATATCAAGTTAGTTTGGTGGTAAGGGTCCTGATCCTATTCTTATCACTGCTTACACTGGCATTTGCCATCAGTTGGCTGGACTTCCAGCAAAACCTGTTCATTTCCCTTCTGGTCATGGTTCCCATCCTGGGTTTCTGTGTTCTCAGTACACGAAATTTTCTCCGATTCTCGATCAGAAGATTTGGGGAAATGGATGACTTTTTTGAGTCGATCAAATATCGGGATTTCTCTCGCTGGTTCAATGAGAAATCAGGTCCTCAGGATATCCAGGAACTTCGAAGGGGCTTTAATAAAGTCAATGATACTTTTCTCCAAATAAATGCAGAAAAAGAAGCTCAGCATTTGTACTTACAGAAAATTCTGGAATTGATCGAAACGGGCATTATTGCCTATGATACGGAAGAGGGCAATGTACTTTGGCTCAATGAATCCTTCAAAAGAATATTAAATGTTCCTTCCTTAAAATGGATTCAGTTTATAGCCGAACGGAAACCTGAACTTTATCAAAAAGTCTTCGAAGGAAATCATGCTCAAGGGAATATTATCTCTATAGATAATGGGGAGAGCTTGATCAAAATTATGATTTCCAGTAGCACTTTTCAGGTGAAAGAGGAAGCATTTAAGCTCATAGTCCTTCAAAATATTGATGACCCACTCAATCAAAATGAATCAGAAGCCTGGAGAAAACTCTTAAGTGTTATGACTCATGAGATCATGAATTCTATTGCGCCAATTTCTTCTTTAGCAGAGACTTTACGGCAAAAAATCCGCCTGACTATGGAGGATGTAGAAGAAAATCCACTGGAAATGGAGGATCTAAAACTCAGCATTGAAAGTATAAGGAGTAGAAGTGAAGGTTTGATGAAATTCGCCAAGACTTACCGGGGACTCAATAAGATTGGAGAGCCCAATCTGGAAAAGGTGTCTGTTTATCCCTTGATAGAAAATATCTGCAATCTCTTGCAGCCTTCTTTAGATAAAAAGAATGTGGACCTCGAGCTGGAAGTTGAGAATCCAGAGTTGAAGATAAAAATCGATGCTTATCTCATTGAGCAGGTCCTTATCAACCTCTTACTCAATGCAATCGAAGCCTGTAAAGATCAGAAAAATCCTAAAGTTAAAATCCTTGTAGAAAAGAATATTCATGGAAAAAGCATTATTAAAGTAGCAGATAATGGAAATGGGATCCCAGAAGAAATTGTAGATAAGATTTTCATTCCCTTTTTTAGTACCAAGAAAAATGGAAGTGGAATTGGGCTCAGTCTTTGTAAACAGATTATGCTTATGCATAAAGGAAGAATTCAACTTAATACCGAAGCAGGGAAGGGAACAGTAATCAGTCTCCATTTCTAGTCATAAGCATAGATATTTATGAAGTCATTACTATATGCCGCATTAGCTTTGATGCTATTTGTTTCATGTGAAGATAGCAGGCGAAAGGCTATTGAATCTGCCCCATTTATCAGTAGGACTTTTACTGATGACCAGGGGACAGAAATCAGCCTTAAGAAACCTCCCCAAAGATTGGTATCACTGGCCCCTAATATCACGGAAATGATCTTTGCTATTGGAGCAGAAGGAAAATTAGTGGGTAGATCAGAAGCCTGCAATTATCCGTATGAGGTCGTGGAAATTGATGAAGTGAGCCTAAGTCCGGTTTTAGATGTGAATTTTTTACTAGACCTCAAACCCGACTTGGTTTTTACTACAGATGAAAGTTTTACCCGGGAACAAATAGATCTTTTAAGAAGGGAAGGATTAACAATATATGTTCAATCCTATAGAAGTTTGGCCGATATTTATGACAGAATCATAGACCTGGGGCACATACTAGGAGTCCAGGAAAGAGCTGTTTTAGTTTCTGATTCTCTTTCTTCTCTGGAAGCCAGAATTGTAGACTCAACAGAAATCCAAGTTCAATATGGAACGATGATGCTAGTCGGGAATCAGCCCCTGGAAATGGTTGGATCAAAAGGTATACTCGGAGAAATCCTGAGCAAATCAGGCGCAAAGAATGTATTTGCAAATGTAGATTCTGCTTTCGTTCATCCTACAGAAATTCAGGCACTCGAAAAACAACCGGAATTTCTCATTATTCCCTCTACAGACGATCAATCTTATGCTAATCTTCTGACTCAATATCCAGCACTCTACAATACACCAGCAGACGCGCTCAAACAGGTATATGTCATTGATCCGGAGATTTTATATCGTCCCGGCCCGAGGATTCTGGAAGGATTGATGGAGCTAACGCAAATTTTACACAATCGATTGAAAAAGGAGGCCTTTTTGGAATAGGTTTTTGGGTTTAAGAGTGTTAGGGTGTTAGCGCTTGATGAAGAATACCTCTCACTAACACGCTAATACCCTAACACCCCAACACCTTTTATTCTTTTAACATTTACTCCGCCTCACACGAATCTTGCACAGTTTCTTGGAGGAACAGAAGCATCTCAGCTCCCGGCGTGGTTGTACCTTTCCATCTCCATTCCGATCGTTCCAATAGAGTTTACAGTCCGAACAATTGCTTTTATCACATGCAAAAGTGTAGCAGACTCCATTTCTCTTTAGGGTAACAGGCCCTTTAGACACTCTGGTTTTAGCGGGCAGCGCCATGTTTTTGATGGTAACGGCAGAAATATGTACAAAAATACTTTTGCCAGCTCCGGAAGCTCCTGAGAATAAAAAAGGCTGATTTAATTGAGACTGAGGCAATTGTACCCTATCACCCATCAAGAAACTAGGCTCTGCTTTAAATAAGATCAATGAGTCTCGAACCTGGGCCTGCGTTTGGATTGTTAAGGCAGTAAATAAAGCGGTAAGGGTAGCAATAATAAGGGTTTTGAGTTTCATTTCAGGAAGGAATTAGATTTAAAAAGAATGCTTGTTTCTCATTCGTACCTTCACTGACTCAAAACGTAACTTTCATTTATTTCTGCCCGAAAGCACTACTTTTTCCTCTGAGAAAATAACCAATCATAAACAAAAGGATTCTGGTCAAAAGCGGGATTCCAGGAATCATGTCCTGTCCCTTCAAATTCTGTATAAATTGGATTTCCTCCTTTTTCCTTAATCGCTTTGATCATCATACGGGAAAGTTCGGCGGGTACTACTCCATCATCGGCCCCATGAAAGCACCAAATGGGAATGCCTACATATTTTTCAGCTTGAGCTACATCGCCTCCACCACAGATGGGGAAAGCGGCTGCAAATTTTTCCGGATGCCGGGCCAATAGATCCCAGGTACCAAATCCCCCCATAGACAGTCCTCCGATATACACGCGATTCGGATCGATGGGATAATTCTCCAGTATTTCTTCCAATACCTCCATAATCATCCGCCCTTCATCTGTAGGATTCTCTTTCATGGATAAATTCATCCCTCTTTCCAGATTTGCCCAGCCCTTTTCTTTGGGGCATTGAGGAGCCATAATAAAAGTCGGATACTTGGATCGCATATCCCTACTCACAAATCTTTTCATTACATGCACCAATTGCGCACGGTTATTATCTCCCCTTTCCCCTGCCCCATGTAAAAAGATGATCAAAGGATATTTCTCTCCTTCCGCCATTTCATCGGGCTGCAAAAACCTATACAAAAGTTGGTTTCCACCTCCGTCCTTATAGGTCTCAGCTTTGAAAAGGTCGTACAATTGGGCCATTGAAAAATGGGCGCTAAACATGAGGCTTAGTAAAATCGTTAAATACTTAGACATAATTTGGGTGCGATTATTGGATAAGTATGATACGAAAATCCAGAAAATTATCCCCGTATCTGAAGAATATTTAATATTTTTGCATTCATTTTTTCAGCGACCTTATTTTTCTTTATGGATCACATTCGCAATTTCTGCATCATTGCTCACATCGACCACGGGAAAAGCACCCTGGCGGATAGGATGTTGGAGACGACTTCTACTTTGACTGAGCGGCAGATGCAGAATCAGGTATTGGACAGCATGGACCTCGAGCGAGAGAAAGGAATTACGATTAAAAGCCATGCGATACAGATGTATTATGAGAAAGAAGGTAAGAACTATACGCTGAATTTGATTGATACCCCTGGACACGTTGACTTTTCATATGAAGTTTCCCGAGCCATTTCTTCTTGCGAAGGCGCTCTTTTAGTAGTTGATGCAGCTCAAGGAATAGAAGCCCAAACGATTTCCAATCTTTATTTGGCACTAGAGCACGATCTGGAAATTATCCCTGTGCTCAATAAAATTGATCTCCCTAGTGCAAGAATAGATGAAGTAAGTGATGAGATCATTGACCTGATCGGTTGTGATTTGGATGATATCGTTCATGCAAGCGCAAAAAATGGTATCGGGATCGATGATATTTTGAGCCGTATCGTAGATGTAATTCCTCCACCAACCGGAGATCCCGAGGCGCCATTGAAAGCTCTGGTATTTGATTCTGTCTTTAATCCCTACCGCGGTACCATCGTCTACTTTCGGGTATTTGATGGAAGTATTGCCAAGAAAGATTTGGTTCAGTTTATGGCTACCCAGGCAGAATATGAAGTAGATGAAGTTGGGGTTTTGCAGCTGAAACAAAGTCCAATGAAACGGATTGAGACGGGTAGTGTAGGATATATGGTGGCAGGAATCAAAAATCTGACTGAGGTAAAAGTGGGTGATACTATCACCCTCAAAGAAAATCCTTCAGAATCAGCGGTAAAAGGTTTTCAAGAAGTAAAGCCTATGGTTTTTGCAGGTATCTATCCAGTTGATACAGATGATTTCGAAGAACTGAGGGATTCATTAGAAAAACTGAAGCTAAACGATGCTTCTTTGATATACCAGCCGGAAACTTCTGCGGCCTTGGGATATGGATTCCGTGCAGGCTTCCTGGGCATGCTTCATATGGAGATCATTCAGGAAAGGTTGGAGCGAGAATTCAATATGACAGTTATTACGACTGTTCCCAACGTTGGATTTAAAGCAGTGATGACGGATGAAACAGTTGTTGAAATAAACAGCCCATCTGACCTCCCTCCCTTGACCCGTATCAAACATCTGGAAGAACCCTTTATCAAAGCACAAATCATTACCAAAGCAGATTATATCGGGAAAGTGATGGAGCTTTGTATAGAAAAGAGGGGAAAATTTGTAAACCAGGTTTACCTTACTACGGACCGTGTAGAGATTGGCTTTGAATTGCCACTGGGAGAGGTTGTTTTTGATTTCTTCGACAAACTCAAAACCATCTCCAGAGGTTACGCCTCCTTTGACTACGAACTCATGGGATTCCAGCCTTCTAAACTGGTGAAATTGGATATCCTCCTAAATGGTGATCAGGTAGATGCCCTAAGTGCCTTGATTCACCGAGATAAAGCATTCGAATTTGGCAAATCCATTTGCCGTAAGCTGAAAGAACTTATCCCTCGTCAACAATATGAGGTAGCCATACAAGCGGCGATTGGAGCAAAGATCATTGCCAGAGAGACGGTAAAAGCCTTGAGAAAAGATGTAACCGCCAAGTGTTATGGGGGTGACATTTCGCGTAAACGTAAACTACTCGAAAAACAGAAGGCCGGTAAAAAACGTATGCGCCAAGTAGGATCTGTGGAAGTACCTCAGAGTGCTTTCCATGCTGTTCTGAAACTGGATTAAGCAATTCATTCAACATGCGCCGAAAATTTTCTTTCGGTTTTGTCATAGGAGCTTTTGTGCTTCTCTTTAATTGTACCGCTGATACCTCACAGCAGGGATCTTCTACCTCCTTTACCCTGCCTATTCCTGACCACTTTCCAAAACTCATTTCTCCCAAAGGCAATGAATTAACGGAGAAACGGATTGAATTAGGAAGAAGGCTTTTCTACGAAAAAGCTCTTTCCCTGGACAGCAGTTTATCCTGTGCAAGTTGCCATTTGCAGGAAGCAGCATTTAGCGATCATAATCCCATAAGCATAGGCATTAATGGAAAAAAAGGGAACCGCAATGTCCCTTCGCTAGCTAATATCGGTTATCATCCCTATTTCTTTGCCGAAGGAGGAAGCCCCAGCTTGGAGATGCAAATGATTGGCCCCATTTGTTCGGATAGTGAATTGGGATTTAATACACGTAAACTTATAACAAGACTGGAAGGAGACGCTTTTTATGATTCTTTGGCTCAGGATGCTTACGGCCGAAATATAGATCTATTTACCTTAACCAGATCTATTTCTGCTTTTGAAAGGAGTTTGATCAGTGGAAATTCTGCCTATGATCAATTCCTTATGGGAGACACAGCTGCCATTAGTGCTTCAGCGAAAAGAGGCTTTGAAGGATTTATGGGAAAATGGGGGTGTGCCAATTGTCATTCCGGACATCTTCTCACCAATTACCTCTTTGAAAATGTCGGTCTCTATAAAGAATACAAAGATCGGGGACGGGTCCTAATAACCCTTGATGAAAAAGATGTGGGGAAATTTAAAGTTCCTACTTTGAGAAACATTGCCATGACATACCCTTATATGCATGACGGAAGTATAGCTACCTTAGAAGAAGTCATAGAGTTTTATGCGAAAGGGGGCGAAAATCATCCCAATAAACATATGTTTGTCCGGCGCAGAAGGATGAGTGAACAAGACAAAGCAGACTTACTGGCTTTTATGCATAGTCTGACGGATAGCAGTTTTCTCCAAAATCCTAAATACGCTCCCCCAAAAAAGTAAAGCCCGCCAAGGCTGAATTGGCGGACTTATAATTAAATAAAAAGGCTTATGTCTTTATGTCTTTGGTTATATGGCTTCAACCAATAACCATGACATATGTTTACCAACGATCCTGACGGGCATGTTGTTTTTTAGGAATCCGGATTTACTTTCTGCTTCAAACTCTTTGCCTTCTATTTCTACCAATCCGGTTAGGCCTAAATTTGTCTTGGTTTTACCCGTCTTTCCTATCACTGACAAGTACTTTCGATTTGAAAGACTTTCATCAGGAGGCTCATCATCAGGTCTGCTAAACAGACCCTTAAGGGACTTAATCAAATTCATAGGTTGTGTTTATTTGGTGTTTAGATTCTTGTCATAATCAAAAAAGCCCCGTCAGTTTCGACAAGGCTTTTCAGAGAAGGATCCGAATGCTCGATTGAAGGTATCGATCTTCCGGCTCGTGTTCTTCAAAGCCCGATTGCTTGACGTACTCCGCCAATAGTGTCCGAATATGTAATGAATACTGCTTCATGCGTGTTAAATGCTGATAGTCTATTCTGCACTTTAAAAAACGAATTCACCTGAAATTAGTTACACATTGATATGTTTATTTAAGAATTATCTATAATTTCAGCGCAAGAAAAACAAAGACCTATTAAAATATTATGAATCAGGCTACTACAAATTCCCAAGCCGTATCCGAGAAGCTTCTTACTTCCCTCGAATTGTTTTATAAATGGGAGAAAATCAAGCCCAATGATGTCTATCTACGTCAACCCCTGAATGGGCAATGGCATGACTTTAGCTGGGCTCAGGTAGGAAATGAAGCAAGGCGGATTGCAGCTGCCCTCAGGGATATGGATCTTCCTCCCCAAAGTAAGATTGGCCTGGTCTCCAAAAACTGTGCACGCTGGATTATTTGTGATCTCGCTATCAAAATGAGCGGTCATGTTTCTGTCCCATTCTATCCCAACCTGAATGCGGACCAATTAAGGCAACTGCTTGAGCATAGTGAATCAAGAGTTCTCTTTGTAGGAAAACTGGACGATACACATGCAGTTTACAATGGAGTTCCTGACAATGTAAGATGTATTTCTTTCCCCATTTCAACAGCAGAGAAATTTGAAAAGTGGGAAGACTTGTTAGATAAATACGAACCGGCAGCAGAAGATTATAAGCCTAATCTAGATGATCTGGAAACCATAGTATATACCTCAGGAACTACCGGAACTCCTAAAGGAGTAATGCAGAAGTACTATACCAACTGTGCCGGTAATAAACCCACCCTGGAACTCACAAAATTTGATCAACTCAAAGATCCCACCTTCTTTTCCTATCTGCCTTTGAATCACGTAGCGGAAAGAGCTCTTGTGGAAAATGGAAGTTTCCTTACGGGTGGCACCATTTACTTTGTAGAATCCCTAGATACCTTTGCGGCGAATCTTCAGCACGCTAGGCCTTCTGTTTTCCTGGCAGTTCCCCGAATCTGGACCAAATTCCAAATGGGTATTTTGGATAAAATGCCCCAGGAAAAACTGGATAAACTCCTCAAAATTCCGATCGTTTCCGGTTTTGTAAAAAAGAAAATTCAAAAAGGACTTGGACTGGACAGAGCAGAATGGCTCATTTCCGGTGCAGCTCCAATTTCAGCTTCAACCATAGAGTGGTTCAAAAAGGTCGGCATTAAGATTAGTGAAGGATATGGCATGACAGAAAATAGCGCCGTTTGTACTATCAATCCTCGGGAAGCTATTAGAGTTGGAACCGTTGGAAAACCTTATCCAGGATGTGAATTAAAAATAGATCCTGAAACTCAGGAATTATTAATGAAAGCGGATTGGGTAATGGATGGATATTATAAGAATCAGGAAGCTACAGATGCTGTTTTAAAAGACGGTTGGTTACATACAGGAGATATGGCTGAATTCACTTCTGAAGGCTATGTAAAAATCACGGGTCGGGTGAAGGATATGTTCAAGACTTCGAAAGCGGAATATGTCATTCCTGTACCAATGGAACGCATGTTTGCCTCCAATACCCTGATTGAGCAGGTCTGTGTGGTGGGTTATGGACTCCCCCAGCCTTTCGCCCTCGTAAATCTCTCAGAAGGCGCTCGTCATATGGATAAGGCTGAGGTAGAAGAAAGTCTGACAGATACGCTGATGGCAGTAAATGATTCAGTTGCTGATTATGAAAAGATCAACAAACTGGTAATTACCGCCGATCTTTGGACGGTTGAAAATGGCTTAATGACCCCTACCCTCAAAGTCAAGCGTAACGTCATGGATGCACGCTACAAAGTCCGTATGGAAGAATGGTACAATGAAGGCGAGAATCCCGTAATCTGGGAATAATAAACCTGTTTAATGAAAAAGGCAGGGCTTTTCCTTTATTTCGGATTTTACCTCAAAATTGAAATAGCATGGACCTTACAGGAAAAGTCGCGATCGTAACCGGTGCCAGTAAAGGTATCGGGGAAGCTATGGCCTATGATCTCGCAAAAGCAGGGGCAAAAGTTGTTATCAGTAGCCGCAAACAGGAAGCAGTAGACGAAGTAGCTGAAAGATTTCGTTTAGAAGGGCTCGAAGCAGTTGGACTAGCCTGTAATGTGGGTAAAATTGAGGAAATACCAGGATTTGTAGAAGAAGTAATTGCTGAATACGGCGGAATTGATATCCTGGTAAATAATGCAGGTACCAGCCTTCACTTTGGACCTGTATTGAGCATCATGGACTGGCAGTATGAGAAAACCTTTGATGTCAACCTCAAAGGTCCATTTGAACTCAGCCGGCAAGTTCATCCGCATATGAAAGTTCGCGGAGGCGGTTCTATCATCAATATCTCTAGCGTAGAAGGACAAAGCCCCAGTCAGGGATTAGGAGTTTATAGTGTTTCGAAAGCAGCTTTAATTATGCTGACAAAAGTATTCGCTCAAGAATGGGGAGCAGATGGAATTAGAGTAAATGCCATTTGCCCGGGCTTTATCAAAACCAAATTGAGTAAAACCATGCTAGAAAATGAGCAAATCTATAACATGATCATGTCTCAACAAGCCATTAAATACGACGGTCAACCCAAGGACATAGCGGGACTGGCTACTTTGCTAGCCAGCGATTCGGGAGCCTTCATTACCGGAAGCATTTTTACTGCTGACGGAGGCCTAACAATATAATTTTTAATCAAATCACATCATGCTGAAAAGCAAAGCCTTTACCCTCGCCCAAAGACCCGTCGGATTTGCCGATGAGAAGACCTTTAATTTTGATGAGCAGTCTCTTCATGAATTAGAAGCTGGAGAAGTTCTGGTTAAAATTCTTTATATCTCCCTGGATCCGGCTATGCGTGGTTGGTTAAATGAGGGAAAATCTTATATCCGTCCTGTTCAAATTGGAGAGGTAATGCGTGCAGGTACTGCTGGGGTTGTCGTTGATTCTAGAGCAGATGGATTTGCCAAAGGTGATTATGTAACCGGTGGTGGTGGCGTTCAGGAATATCATATTGCCAAAGCTAAAGATTTGGTAAAAGTTGATACCAGTTTTGCTCCTCTTCCCACTTATCTATCAGTATTGGGAATGCCTGGTATGACAGCTTATTTTGGAATTCTGGATACGGGGCAGCCCAAAGAAGGGGAAACCGTCCTGGTATCTGGAGCTGCAGGAGCCGTAGGATCAGTTGTAGGACAGATTGCAAAAATTAAAGGATGTAGAGCTGTTGGAATCGCCGGTGGACCGGAGAAGTGTCAATATGTAATTGAAGAATTGGGTTTTGACGATTGCATCGATTATAAAAATCAAGATGAACACTTAAGATCGGCCATCAAAAGAACTTGTCCTCAGGGAGTTGATGTGTACTTTGATAATGTAGGAGGCGAAATACTGGATACAGTTTTAACCCGCATCAATATGAAAGCCCGAATTGTCATTTGTGGAGCGATTTCTCAATACAACAATACTACCCCCATCAAAGGACCAAGTAATTATCTTTCTTTGCTGGTAAACAGAGCACGTATGGAAGGAATAGTTGTATTTGATAATGTTGCCAATTATGGAAAAGCTGCAAGAGAAATGGCCGGATGGATGGCTCAGGGCAAACTCAAAAACAAAGAACATATTGTTGAAGGACTAGAAAATTTCCCTGCTACCCTGATGAGACTTTTTGACGGAAAGAAAATGGGAAAACTTGTTCTTAAAGTAGCTGATGAATAAATCATCTCCTCTAAAAAATTGAAAAATCCGGGAAGCTTCTTCCCGGATTTTTTTATCTCTATACCCAAAAGGAAAATTTGGAAATCGAAATATTTTCCATAGCTTTGATATTGATTTTGTCCTGCGTTTTCAAATTTGACAATAAGGGAATCTGCATGCTAGTTTCAGCCGACGTACTTAAGCAAATCACGGAAGAATTAATTCCTTTCCACAAATTTCTAAACCTCCAATTGCTGGAATACAGAGAAGGTTTTTCCCGGCTTTTGATCCCTTTTCGGGAAGAAGTTATTGGAGATCCGCGATCCAGGCGTTGGCATGGTGGAGTCATAGCTACAGCTATGGATTCGGCGGGAGGTATCGTTGCCATGGGTACGCTTAAATCTCCTAAAGAAAAAGTCTCTACCATCGATTTGCGGATAGATTATCTAAGAGGAGCCGGTCCAACGGATCTTATAGTTACCGGGGAACTGGTTAAAAGTGGTAATCGAGTGATATCTGCAAAAATGCAAGCCTGGCAGGAAGATGGAGAGAAACTTGTTGCAGAAGGCAGGGCTGTTTTTAGTGTTTATAGATCAGAATAATGATTGGGGAAAGCGTAGATAAGAAAAATATTTATATCCGGAGCTCACTTAAGCTCTTTTTGAAGTATGGAATCAGAAGTGTTACCGTAGGTCAGATTACTCAGACGCTCAATATTTCCAGTAAAACCCTCTACAATATCTTTGGGGACAAGTCGGGCCTTGTACGAGAATGCTTCGATCTTTATAAAAATGACTCTCAATTAGAGTACAACAGTCTTAAGGAAAATGCACAAAACATTGCTGAGACTCTGATTAAATTTTATCGCCGTTCTGTTGAAGCCTTTAACCGGGTGAACCCCAACTTTTTTAATGATATAGCCAAATACTTTCCAGAGCTTTGGGATAATGATGAAGCTTTTGGCAAACACAGGACGCAGGAGCTTTTGGTCCAGGGAATAAATGAAGGCATATTCATTACCCATGTCGATACGGAAATAGCATCCCGAACCATTACCATTCTTCTAAAAAGTATGCTTGAGGATGAGGCATTCTATACACAGGGAAATGAAGCCCTTTTCTCTAACATTATCTGGCCTTACCTAAGAGGTATTTGCACCAAAAAAGGGAGAGAAGAATTTAGAAAATACCGTACTAACCCAAGTTAGTCAACTTAAATACCAGCCTGGAAGGTATCTACTTTTTGAAATTGTCTTCCCACAATCGCATCATAGCCTTGGGGGAATAATCTCGAAATTTTATCCAGAAACCAGGCATCTCCTCCTACTAAGATTCGCTTCTTGCCTTTAGACATACCTTTGATGATGATCTCAGCAGCTTTCTCTGGCGTTGTTTTAGCTACTTTATCAAAGCTGCTGATCATGGTCTTCTGACGATCTTCATCCGCATAAGAAGATTCTATCTTTCCCCAACGGACTATATTGGTTTTTACTCCTCCGGGGTGAATAGCTGAAACTTTCAGTTTACTTCTTTTATATTCTTGGCGAAGACTTTCGGTATAGCCCCTGATCGCGAATTTACTTGCACAATAGGTCCCCTGCGTAGGTACGCCTATGATTCCAAAAATACTCGATACATTGCTCAACCAGGCTTCCTTTTGCTTAAGTAAATGCGGGAGAAAAGCCTGACATCCGTACACCATGCCCCAGAAATTGATATCCATCAGCCAATGAAAGTCATCCATGCTGGCCTGCGCCATGGGAGTAGTCAGAGAAACTCCGGCATTATTGATTACAATATCAACGGAGGGAAAATCAGCCGCTACCTGATCAGCAAAAGCATAAATAGCATCTTTATTAGAAACATCAAGGGCATAAGCCTTATAGGTCTTTCCATATGGCTCGAGGCTGGCCCTGGTTTCTTCTAGTTCTTGTGGGCGAATGTCTGCGATTGCAACATGACAACCGTATTTGGCAAATGCCTGAGCCAATGCTTTTCCAATTCCGGAGGAGGCGCCTGTAACAACGGCGACTTTATCATTAAAGGGATGCATGAAGTAGTAGAATTTAGTTTTCCCGAAGTTAACGATCCACTTCGCCAAGTACAATATCAATACTGCCTATAATCGCTACCAGATCAGCAATCATAACCCCTTTTGATAATTCAGAAAGGACACTGAGGTTGCAAAAGCTTGGGGTACGCGCTTTGCATCTATAAGGAATATCCTTTTTCCCGTCCGCCACGAAATAGAAGCCTAATTCTCCCCGGGGATTTTCTGCTCGCACATAATACTCCTGTGCTTTAGGGCGAGCTTTGGGAGGACAGAATGCTCTGGGATCAAAATCGGGCGTTCGGGGATACTTTTTAGTTAATTTTTCCAGACATTGGGAAATGATTTTCAGGGACTCTTCCACCTCCTCCACTCGAACTTTAAATCGATCCCAACAGTCACCGACGCTCCCCATTTCTCCTTTTCCAACCGGAATATCAAAATCGAGCTCTCCGTAAACGGAATAGGTATCTACTTTCCTCAAATCCCATTTTAGTCCCGAGCCCCTCAACATAGGACCAGAGCAGCCATAATTAACTGCGACCGACACTGGCAAAACTCCTACATTTGCTGTACGCTGAATAAATATTTCATTTTCGGTTATCAATCGATTGAGCTCATCCATTTTGGGGCGAAAATACTCGACGAATTCTGCACACCTCTCCTCAAATCCTAAAGGCAAATCAAAAAATAATCCTCCTATCCAAATATAGTTGTAGAGCATACGAGAACCACTTGCCCATTCTAGCATATTCATGATGTGCTCCCGATCTCTAAATGTCCAGAGGAAAGGCGTAAAAGCACCTATATCTAGGCCATAGGTCCCTAGTGCAATCATGTGTGAGGCAATTCGGTTCAGTTCACAGACCAGCACTCGGATATATTCTATCCTCTTGGGAATTTCATTTTCGAGTCCCATCATCCGCTCCACCCCCATGACCAAGGCCATGTTATTGTTCATGGAAGAAAGGTAATCCATGCGGTCGGTATAGGGAAGGATTTGGGGATAGCTTAAGGCCTCTGCGTGCTTCTCAAAACATCTATGCAAATACCCCAGATGAGGAATTACTTCTCTGACAATCTCCCCATCCGTTACTACTTCCAGACGCAAAACTCCATGCGTAGAGGGATGTTGTGGCCCAATGTTGATGAGCATCTCTTCGGAGCTGAGCTTCCGCTTTAGGCCGGAGGAGGGAGGAGTTTTAATGTGTTGTAGTGTTAAAGTGTTGTAGTTTGATTTTGAGTGTTCTGGTGTTCTGGTGTTCTGGTGTTCTGGTGTTCTGGTGTTCTGGTGTGTAGTTAAAATCAAACTACAACACTACCGCACTAAAACACTAATACTTTATTTTAATATCTCTATACTCTTCCGCCTCTACATAATCCTTCCTCAAGGGATTTCCTTCCCAATCATCGGGCAATAAAATGCGCCTTAAATCAGGATGATCAGCGAAGGGAATACCCAGAAGATCATAAGCTTCCCTTTCATGCCAATTTGCCGATTTCCATACAGCTGATACAGAGGGAATGGGCTCAGGCACTGCTCGATCTGTGCGGACTTTACATACAAGCTGATGTTCGTGGATGAGCGAACTTAGGTGGTATACTACTTCCAGTTGGCCTTTGGCCTCTCCCAAATCTACTCCACTTATGCAATGCAGAAAGTCGAAGTACAATCGCTCATCTTTCAGGCAAAACTCAGCTATTTCGGGCAGGAGACCAACTTCCAGCACAATAAAGGGCTGTTTGACTTCCATTTCCTGCTCCAAAATAGCTGTAGGAAACTTGTCTGAGATTAGCTCAACTATTTTTGCTACTTCCATGAACTTTGCTGGGTATTTCTTGTGGTTTTTCGCTTTGGAAATATTTTTCGCCTCTAATCTTCTCCTGCAATTTAAGAATTCCTCCAATGAGAGCTTCAGGCCTTGGAGGGCAACCTGGCACATAAACATCAACAGGAATTATTCGATCAACTCCTTTTACCACATGGTAGCCATGTTCCCAGTAAGGACCTCCACAATTAGAACAGGACCCCATAGAGATCACATATCTTGGTTCAGGCATTTGTTCATAAAGTCGCTTGATCCGATCAGCCATTTTGAAAGTTACCGTACCAGCGACAATCATTACATCAGATTGGCGGGGGGAAGGCCGGGGAAAGACTCCCATGCGGTCCAGGTCATAGTGGCTGGCATTGCTGGCCATCATTTCTATCGCACAACATGCCAATCCAAAACCCATAGGCCAGAGCGAAGAAAGCCTTGCCCAATTGAGTAAATCTTCCACACGGGTAATGATGATGTTAGACTGTCCGGTTTTGCCAGCAGCAGGATCATATCCTTCCCAGGACGTCTCTTCATTCCTCTTCATAGTCTACTTCTCTGGCATCAGGTGCTTTGTAGCGGGGTCTTTTTTTATTTTCAGCTATCCGTTCGGCCTCTTTCTTTTTCTTGAAATATGGTACCACTATGGTCGCCACAACAATTCCTATGATCAATATTTCCCAAATTCCGGGCATAATTTTTCTTTCCTTTATAATAAAAAGCTTTTCAGCTATACTTTTGATTTACCTTTTCGTATTGAATTTCAGGGATACCTACCTCTTTATTCAAAGGCGTAACTTCTGTTTTCACCCATTCCAATCCGCCTTTCTTCCAAACATAAGCCAGTCCCAACGCAAGTACACCTACAAACAACACAGCCTCTGCGAGGGCAAACCAACCCCAGGAAGAATGGGCTTCAATTAATTCCTTTTCGGCAAAGACGGTAGCCCAGGGAAATAGAAATAAGATTTCTACTTCAAAAATAAGGAAGATAAGACCAATAATATAAAACCGGAGATTGAATTGAACGGGTCCTTGATCCAGGGCTTCTTCTCCACACTCATAGCTACTATTTTTCTCTGGATTAGGTCGATTGGGGGCCAATAAAAAATTAGCCATATATCCTACTCCAACAAAGATGCAGGCAGCAATCAGGAAGAGAAGTATTTTAGCAAATTCAGTCAATTTCCTTTAATTTCTTTATCCCGAAACCAAACATTACTCAAAATATTTCGGTTAATGGAATATTGAAAATGATCAAAAAAACTAATTTCGCACAAAAACAGTGACCTTTCACGGATATACATGTCCAAAACACGAATATTCAGGCTAAGTGTTCTTGCCGAAAAATTCTTAGGTAAAAATAGTCATTTTTCCCATTCTCATTGATCTTTTCCAAGAGAATACAGAATTGATAAAGCAGAACAAAAGAATAAAAAATTTAAGCCTAAAGATTTTTATGCGTGCAATGAAATATATTTGCGCCCGATTTCAACTAATTAAACTACAATGAAAAGAAGTCTTTTACTTTTAGGAATCATCCTTTCTTGTACCTTTTACACTTTTGGGCAGACTGAAGAAGAGCTAAAAACTCAGAAAGCTGAAAAGCAAGCAGAGGTAACAACTCTCCAAGGTCAGATTGATGCTCTTAATGGAGAAATTGCCGGGATTGATGCACAACTCGTAAAATTCCCCCGCTGGGAAAATGGAGCATTTGGTGTCTTTGGCCTGGGGTTCAATGGATTCAATGACTGGCTTTCCCGCGCACAACCCAATATCACTTCCACGAATATCGGAATCGGGTTGAATGGATTTGCCAATTATTTCACAGAAAACTCTTTCTGGAGAAATTCTGGTAACATTAATATGGGCTGGTTGAGTGTTGATGACAAGGACAATCCCAATGACTCTGATACGCTCCAGTCTACCTCAGATGCGATCAACATCAGTTCTTTGTACGGATACAAATTTAGCGAGCAGTTTGCTGCTTCAGCTCTGGGTGAGTATCGTTCTACCATTGTAAGTAACTTCAACAATCCTGGTTACCTGGACATTGGTGTGGGTGCTACCTGGACTCCGATTACCAATCTGGTAGTTGTAATCCATCCTTTGAACTACAACTTTGTGTTCTCAAATCAGGCTTTTGATTTTGAGTCTTCTTTGGGTGCAAAAATCGTAGCAGACTATACAGCAAAACTGGCAGGAAAGGTTGACTGGAAGTCCAACTTCTCTACTTTCCAAAGCTATAAATCTTCTGATCTCTCAAACTGGACATGGATCAATAGTGTTGCATTTAATGTAGCTAAAGGATTTGGAGTAGGAGCGGAACTAGGTCTTAGAAGCAATAAGCAGGAAGCACTTGCAGCTGAGGCAGGCGGAAGAGATTTAGGAGGCGACAATCCTCTACAAACCTATTATGTTGTAGGTCTGACTTACAACATAAGCTCGAAATAATCATATTCTTTACATGGACGTTTATGCCCTGAATGCTTATTCAGGGCATTTTTTTATCCTTTTCTCAAATTGTTGAGCTTTTTTTGACACGTTTAGCATTTCAGACAACACGCTTGCTAAAGCCCATACGCTTAGAGTTACTTTTTTATGGTCTCAGGCGTATTAATAGTGTAACCAAAACAAACCATTATGAAAAAGCGAACTAGAAATATAAAGAACTTAGCGGGAGCGGCGTTATTAGCTCTTGCACTATTAGGAGGAGTTTTGACCATTACAAATCTTAATGCTGATGTAGAGAAAGTAGCAGCTACAGAGGTAGCAATCGACATGGAGAAAAGTATTTCAGTACTTCCTTAGTGGATACGGAAATCCGCCGCTCAGTCGGCTTTGTATAAATCTTCTCTGGTTTTTTGAAGAAAAATGCCACCCTTATTGGTGGCATTTTTTTATTTTCTGGAAATTTGATGCAGCGAATCAAATAGCAGCTGCGTTTAGCTGGTAAATATAATATCTCATGCCACATCCGGATTCTGGGATGATTCAAGATTGTATTTCGGGCAAGGCTTCTGCACAGAAGGCCTTGTATGAATACTATGCGCCCAGGATGCTTGCGGTGTGCAATAGATATGCTCAAAAAACTGCTGAGGCAGAAGATATCTTGCAAGATGCTTTTGTCAAAGTATTTCAAAATCTCCACAAGTATCAGGAAACAGGATCATTGGAGGCATGGATCCGCAGGGTTTGTGTCAATACGGCTATTGATCATGTACGTAGAGAAAAGCATCGCTACAAAGAGTTGGAGATAAAAGAGGCAGGTACCAAGGAGGTGAATGAGAATGCCCTGGACATGTTGGAGTTGGAATTCTTATTCAAGATCATCCAGGCCTTGCCCAGCGGATACCGTTTGGTATTCAATATGTACGCTATCGAAGGGTATTCACATGCAGAGATTGGAAAGAAGTTAAACATATCAGAAAGTACTTCTCGTTCGCAGTATGCCCGTGCGCGTGCACTTTTAAAACAAAGAATCAGTGAAGCTTATATGGAAACAAATATTTACAAGGATGCCATCTGAACTGTTTGAGAAAAAGTTGAGGGAAAAGTTGTCTCAGGCAACGATTCCACCCAGCCCCGAGCTTTGGAACAATATCGAGGCCCAGGTTGCGGGCAAAGATAGCCGGAGAGGTTTTGGGTTCTGGATCTTGCTCCTTGCTTTATTGTTGGGCAGTATAGGTATGCTTTGGGGTTTCTGGAATTATACTTCTGGAAACTTACCTGAGCAGCAGCTAGTAGAAAATTCGATTAAGAGCCCTGCTCCCCTGCTTAGTACCATTGAGGAAAGGGAAGAAAGAGCCGAGATTATTTCTGATAAAGAGGACTTGAAGGATGCATCTATTGATCTTGGCAAAGAGACATTAAGCTCACATAATTCAACCATAAAGCCCAACAAGAACTTAACTGATAATTCATTTTCAACTACCTCAAAATCGACAACTGCCACCAATTCTTCAGATTCAGAGGATGCATCTGTATTTAGATCCAAAACCCTGAACTCAAATCTGACAGAAGAACTTATACATACAGTCCCACAGCACGCTAACACGGCTCAACCAAATTCACAAGGCCTGTCGGAGCCTTCTTCAGTTTCCTTTCTTGAGGAGATTGAGGAAGACAACGGCATGGACATTTACATCAATCATCTCGATCCCTTAGGGGAGGCTCCAGCGATTATCAAAACTCCTTTTAGCTATCCAAGAACTCGCCAAAGTCTAAAGAAAGCCAAAATAAATAGATGGTCTTATCTAGGATATGTAGATTTTCACAAGGGGTATAGAGACGTGAATTTGGGAAATGCTTTGGCAAATGAAGACCTCTTTTTGGCTCCAGGAAATGCAGATCAGCCCGCTGGCTATCAATATGCAGGATTGAATGCGCCTGGCAATCTTAGGGTAATAATTCCCGAGGAAAGCATTAGTTTGGGAATTTTGGCAGACTGGAAACTCAACCGGAAACTAAGCTTACAGGGAGGATTTGAATATGGACTTTTCTCGCTTGGAGCCTATGACATCAATATTATTGACAATAGCAGCGCCTTACCATCGTCTCAGTTCAATTCACCACTTTCGAGTAGAAATACGCAATTTCGTTATCACCAATTTGGAATCCCACTTCAAGTAAGTTACCAGGTACTGGCCAGAGGACGCTCATCGCTGGATATGTATGGAGGGGCTTCGATCTATGCAGCAAAGGCTTATTCTAAATCGATCACTCAAAGTGCGAACTTCTACAATTTTACCGCTGACAGATCAACAGTAGAAATGGCAGCCCAGAATTCTGTATCTAGTGATGTGCCTGGTTTGATCCAGTATCACCCTTTTCACCTTACTTATCAATTTGGTTTCAACTTCTCCAGGCATTTCTCTGACAGACATTCGATTTTCTTTGGACCTCAGATAAAATTCCAGGGAACACCGGTTTACAAAGAACAACAACGGGAAATTAATGAGATTCCTTATTATGTAGGATTCCGATTAGGATTCAAATTCTCTAATTAAAGTCTGGTGTTACTATAATATTGATCGATTTTTTTCAAAGCCATTTTACATTTCGAAACTTATCTCTAATTTTAGCCACTCATAAACTAAGCAAATAATTTTCAATGGCTGAAGTTATCAAAATGCCTCGCTTGAGCGATACTATGACAGAAGGAGTCATCGCTGCCTGGCATGTAAAAGTAGGAGATACAGTTGGCAGTGGTGATCTGCTGGCTGAAGTGGAAACCGATAAGGCTACCATGGATGTCGAATCTTTCTTTGATGGGACTGTTTTACATGTCGGTATTGAAGAAGGCAAAGGGATTCCCGTGGGCGAATTACTAGTGATTATTGGGGAGAAAGGAGAAGATGTAGCTGCTCTGATAGAGGAAGCAAAAAATGCTGCTCCTGCTGCAGAAAGTGCACCTCCTGCTGAAGAACCAAAAGCTGAGGCTCCAAGACCCAGTCCTGAGCCTGTAAAAGAAGTCCAAGTAAGTGCTCCTCCGGTTGTAACAGCAGCTCCAGCAACAGTAGAGGAAAGCAGTTCTTCTGATGGTAGACTAAAGGCTTCACCTCTGGCCAAAGCAATGGCCAAAGAAAAAGGAATAGATATTCATCGTGTTCAGGGCACGGGCGAAGGAGGCCGTATCATCAAACGAGATATTGAAAACTATAAGGAAGCTCCTGTTGCAGCTCCCTCCGCTAATGGATCCAGTAGCTTTGTACCTATGGCTGTAAGCGGAGTAGAAAGCTTTGAGGATAAGCCCCTTTCTCAAATGCGTAAAACCATTGCGCGTAGATTGGGTGAAAGTAAATTCACGGCTCCTCACTTCTATTTGACCATGGAAATCAACATGGACAAAGCAGTGGCTGCGAGAAAGTCGCTTAATGAAGTAGCGCCGGTTAAAATTTCCTTCAATGATCTGGTGATCAAAGCTGCTGCAACAGCTCTCAGATCTCATCCTGCGGTAAATGCAGGTTGGAATGGCGATAGCATCCGCTACAACCAGCATATCCATGTGGGTATGGCTGTAGCTGTTGACGAAGGGCTGATTGTTCCCGTAATTCGCTTTGCCGACCAGAAAGGATTGGCCAGCATCTCTGCAGAAGCAAAAGATCTCGCGAAAAGAGCAAGAGATCGCAAACTTCAGCCTGCGGATTGGGAAGGTAATACTTTCAGTGTTTCAAATCTGGGAATGATGGGCATCGAAGAATTCACAGCTATCATCAATCCTCCCAACTCCTGTATTATGGCAGTATCGGCTATCATTCAAAAACCAATCGTTAAAGATGGGGAGATTGTTCCGGCTCACATGATGAAAGTTACCCTTTCCTGTGATCACCGTGTGGTTGATGGAATGGTTGGTTCTCAATTCCTGGTTACCTTCAAGCAATTGATGGAAGATCCAGTGAGAATCCTTATGTAGAAATGGATAAGAATTATATATACCTACCCTCGCCTTTGGCGGGGGGATTTTTTGTGATAGATTTTAGAATGGTGTTTCCAGCTGTAAAAGCTAAGCGCTCTTAATTATTCTCCACCAACAGCTCCAAACTCAACTTAACCAAATCCCCCATAGTCTCTCGAGCTTTAAAATTGTCGTTTTTATAATGATTGGCCAGCTCCTCCCCCAGTCCCTGAACATATTCTTTTGGAGCTAATTCACTTTTGACCATATATTTCATCAGGTCATTTACCTGTCGAATAGAATAGCGAATCCTGCTGGAAATCATGGATCTTTCCTCCTTCTGGTACTGCCGGACAGTGGTTGGCGTCATGTGCCTTAAGCCTACATCAATAATGCCCATGTTTTGCTTGAAATATTGAGGCATATAGATGCTTTTGCGAGGCTCATAAGATTGCTGATCAAAATCTATAGCACGAATCCGGTAATGGATATCTTCAAAATCTGGCATGATCTCAATGACATAGTTGCTCGAATGCATATCTCCTAGCAAACGCACGAAGCATCTCTCATTGAATTTGACAAATTCTTTCGCCAGACGAATCTCATTTTCAACCCGTCCCGTATTGAGGTAGTTTTGAATAAACTCCTCCCCAGGGATGCCTGCAATATGTTCTTCAATCAAGGTATCCCCATCCACTACATAACTCATATGGTTAGGGGAAAGCAGGTGTTCTAATTCTAGCCCATAGATCCTGGAAGCATCTGCATGCTTTATGTAGAAATAATCAAAGTTATCATTGATCTTGTTAACGATTCGCACTCGAAATGGATTGGTATTTCCATACAAACAAAGATCAATCCGATCTACATACAGATGTTGCATCACAGACATATCTCCATTGGCTTTCAAAATGGCGTAAATCTGTTTCAGGCTTTCATTGATATGCTTAAGATCATCCTGGCTATAAAGTAGGGAAATCCAGAGGGTATCATTTCCATATTTATCATAAAGCGTGATCCCTTCACTATATCGTAAAAGGTCAGAATACTGAATAGGAAGGCTCATTTCCCGCAAATAATTCTTGAGGTATCTCCGCAATCCCCGATCGATGGTGAAAGGAATTTTCTTTTCATTTATTCTGGCCATAGTACAAGGTACATAAAAAGGGAAAAAGCATAAAAAAGCAGGGTATTCTCTATGTCAGAAAATAAATAAGAGAAGATTTACTCTAGCTGCTTACTGGTACTATTTTTGTAATTTTGTTGGCCTAAGCGAGAATATCCATGCTTCATAAGCTCCCCAGCGTTTGTATTGCTTTTGTGTTCTTTATTCTATGTGCAAATCTCCAGGCGCAGGATAGCTTTTACCGAGGAAGCAGTTACCCCTTTATCAAGGAAGAAATCAATGAAATTGACAATAACCTGAAAGGCCTACGTCAATTTTACCGCCAATTGGATAAACTCGAGACGGGTGAAAAAAAGCAACTTAACATTGTACATATAGGAGATTCCCATATCCAGGCTGATTGGTTTTCGGGCATCGTTCGTATGGAGTTGCAAAAGCGATTTGGCTCTGCGGGGAGAGGATTGATTTTTCCATATGCAGTAGCAAAGACCAATGGCCCCAAAGACGTCTCAGCAAGGAGTAATATCCGATGGGAAAGTCGTAGAAATTCCCGTAGTGTTCCGCATGACCTGCACACGGGTGTGAGCGGAATGGGTATACGCTCTCAAAGTCCTAACTTTGAACTAAGGATTCGCCTGGGAGAAAATCCTTATCAATTGGATTATTCTTTCAACCAGGTAACCCTTTTTGCTGAGCAGGGTCCGATCAACTTTGATTTGCAAATTAGTCCTACCTCATTTACCGGAAATTCTCCCGTTTATGTGGCCCCTCCAATTGTAACTTCTGATGTTGAGTATCATACCATAGAAAGCGGTGATAATCTGACCCGTGTCGCAAAAAAGTATGGCCTGACTATACAAGAATTGAAAGACCTCAATGGACTGGAATCAAGTGTTATTTATGCTGGGCAAAAATTAAAAGTCTCGGCAGGAGGGAGAAATATTGCGCCACCAAGAAGAAGTATTAAAAGCAATGGAAGCGGTTATTTGCTCCCCATATCAGATCGCTCCCTAATGAATACCCTTCATCAGGTAAATTGGGAAGATGCAGGCCAGGAAGTCTATTTGAGAGGAAGGAAAAGTACAGCTTTGCAAAGTCAGAGTGTACTATATGGCCTGGTATTGGAAAACACCCACAAAAAGGGCATACTGTACCATATGATCGGGGTAAATGGTGCTGAATTTAAACACTTCAATCGTTCTGGTAATTTTTGGCGCCAAGTTCGAGCGTTGAACCCAGATTTAATTATCATTTCCCTTGGCACAAACGAAAGTGTAAATCGCAGTTTCAATGCGAACCGGTTTTTCGAAGAGATTGATGAATTCATCTCAGATTTAGAACAGCAAATTCCTTATACAGATATACTCTTCACTACTCCTCCTGAAGCCTTGCGATCCGGGCGAGAAGAAAACCCCAATGTAAGGCGGAGTAAAAATGTTCTCCTCTCCTATTCACTAGCAAATGAACTAGCATGCTGGGATTTTTTTGAAATAATGGGAGGAAGCGGTTCCATACGTCAATGGAAAGATGCATATTTGGCACAGAAAGACTACTTACACTTGACGAAGGCGGGCTATGAATTACAAGGTAAACTATTATTTAGGGCGTTGATGAAAGGATATGAGGATTTTCGATTGGCTGAGTCCAGATAATATTGCTCAACTTTTTTTATACGATCCGGAACAACCCTTGCTCTTCCATACCGGACAATTTCTCCTCTTATTTCTTCTATTCATGGGGGTGTACCTGCTGCTCTTGGGCCGCAAACCCATGAGAACTGCCTGGGTTTTCCTTTTCTCTCTATTTTTCTACTATAAATCAAGCGGCCTCTATTTCCTCCTACTCATATTCTCTACCCTGGTTGATTACTATCTGGGCTTTCTCATTCATCGAGAGACCGATCGGCAAAAGGCACGTATATACCTCATTATCAGCATCATAACCAACCTTGGCATATTAGCCATCTTTAAGTACACCAATTTCTTCATAGATACCGTAAATGGAGTTTTTGGTACGCCTCTTTCCAATCTCGACATCATTCTCCCGGTAGGTATCTCTTTCTTTACCTTCCAGACCATGAGCTATACAATAGATATTTATCGCCGCAAACTAGAACCGGTGGACAATATCCTCGATTTTGGATTTTTTGTGAGTTTTTTCCCACAATTGGTAGCAGGTCCTATCGTGAGAGCCGCCCAGTTTCTACCACAAATCAGAAATAATATCGAAATCAGTGCAGAGGATTTGGGTAGGGCTTTCCTCCTGATTTGTAGCGGTCTTTTCAAAAAAGCAGTAATCTCAGATTATATCGGGACCAATTTTGTGGATGGAATTTTCGAAGTACCTACCCTACATACCGGTTTTGAAAACCTCATGGCTGTCTATGGATTTGCTCTGCAGATCTACTGTGACTTTTCGGGCTATTCTGATATGGCTATTGGGATAGGTTTACTCCTCGGATTTCGATTACCTATAAACTTTAACTCTCCCTATCAATCGGGTAGTATTCAGGAGTTCTGGCGACGGTGGCACATCAGCCTTTCTTCCTGGCTAAGAGATTACCTCTACATTTCCATGGGAGGAAACAGAAGAGGGAAATTCAGGACCTATGTCAATTTGCTGATTACAATGCTGCTGGGAGGTCTATGGCATGGAGCCTCCTGGAGATTTGTGGTTTGGGGAGCTTTGCATGGAGTAGCCCTGGCCATCGACCGAATGCTCAAGCATGCGCGTCAATGGGTGCGCAGCAAGCTTTCCAAAGGTCTGGATAAACTCGATGAGTTTATGTTAAGCGAGGAAGGACAAAATAGCGATAATAAGGTAGCCAATTTTTTGGTTCAGGCTCGTTGGTTTATGCAGGGATGGTTTTCTCTCTTACTCAGTGTAGTTGTCCATTTATTGAGCGTAATCTTCACTTTTCACTTCGTCTGCTTTTGTTGGATATTTTTCCGGGCAGAATCCTTCGAACTCGCCTGGGACATGATTGAAAATATTTACCTCAATTTTGGAGGGGAGATCATGGGGGAAGTCCTTTCTCAGAAACAAAGCGTGTTTCTACTCATGATCCTGGGATACCTCCTTCATTTTGTTCCAGATGATATTGACAACTTCATCGAGACCTATTTCATAAAGTCCCACTTTCTGGTAAAAGCCGGTGTCATTGCTGTCTTTATCTGGATCGTATTTATTGTACAAAGTGGACTGGACACTCCTCAGCAGTTTATCTACTTTCAGTTTTAGAGATTTTTCTTTTAAAAAACTAAATCACTAGCTGATACAACCATTTTTGAAGTTTGATCATCATTCAAACAGATTCACCATCAAAGGTGTTATAGCTCTATATTTCTACAGCTAGGCAAGAGAACACAATCGCCTACCTTACAATATTCTTTTACCCACCACCCTATAAGGACAAAAAGAGTAATCTGTTTTCATGGTATTGCCATGAGAACACAGAAGTTCTTTGATGCTAAGTTCCATGAAGGCATTTAGCAAATCATTAAACACAATTAACTCAACCCAAGATGAACGTACATAATTATTTACCTAAAACAATTTTTTCATTTCTACTCCTCATTTGCTTCGCCTTAAATAGTCATGGGCAAACCAAAGAATTGGGCATCCGAATGACAGGCCTGCAAAACTTTGATTTCATTTATAAAAAAGAAAAAGCTCCCAATAAGTTTTCACGCATTAGATTGGGCCTGGCAAATATTTCCTTTGCGAATATCAATGATGAAAATGTAGCCAATCTTGCCTTAGGAATCGCAATGGGCTCAGAAAGGAGAAAAGCCATCAATGAAAAACTCAATTTCTACCAGGGGCCTGAACCTTTCGCAAATCTAGCCTTAAATGTAGTTGCTGATAATACCCTCTTCACCGTTCAGGGAGGCTTGGGCTATGTCCTAGGGTTTCAGTACAACTTTTCTGAAGTCTTTTATGTGAGTGCAGAGACGATTCCCTCTGTAGGAGTCACCTTTTCAAGTGGAGAAAACCTGGATCCTTCATTAGGTATTTCTGCAGGATTCAATTCCAACGCAGTCGCCCTAACCCTTGCCTATCGAATACTTGGCAACTCAAAATAACATAAAATCAGCCCTCGCTTTTTGTGGGGGCTCTTTTTTACGGATAGAAATTTCAAACAGATAAGCTCATATTTAAGAGAATATGAAATATCAAATAAGATTAAGCCATGGGGATTCCAGACCAATAGCTTATTGAGAAATCGGCTTATATTAGACGAAATAGAAATTTTAATTAACCGTATTTTACTACTCTCTCTATGTCAAATTATTACACAATCATTGGTGGGAAAAGATATGATGCTGCTCTTATAAATAATGCTCGTTCAAAAGTCAGCGGAGCCGGAGATGGACGCATTTCTAAGCAAGATGCCCTCGAACTCTGGCTACTTGCTATGGATGGAGGAAAGATTACTGAAATAGAGGAAACGACTTTTACATATTTACAGGAGAATTTGAATTGGACAGACTCTGCAAAAGAATTGTTGCAAGAGAAGCTATCTGAAGAATTGCCAAAAAGTACTTCATATTATAAGATTATTGATGGCTTGCGCTACGATAGAAGATTATTGGAAGCAGCTGATAAATTATCTTCTCCTACTGAAGGAAATAGAATTTCCTTTGAAGACGCACAAATCCTATTTCCTTTCCTCAACGACATAAGAGGTATAACCATTGAGGAGGAAAGGACTCTGGGCTATTTATTGAAAAATTATAATTGGACGGAAAAAGCTGAAGCGTGGATACTGGAAAGAATCTTATTTTTCGAAAAGGCCGATCCCGTTTTGTACAAAGAATCTACCCAGGGAATATTCTTCACCCAATATGTTCTGGATAACTATTTCGTTTTCGAAAACTTCCAAAGAAAGCGGATTGAGTTTGATAAATTTGAATTTGCCTATGTAGAATCGGAGGCACGTCAGCAAATGCTCGACTATGAAAATCTTGTTGCATTAAATCTGGCCTTGGTAAGAGCCTTGGATAGTTTGATTAAGGACGATGCTGAGGGAACATTTTTGGCTGCATATTCCTATCTGGATGAACCCATTTATGAATTTTTGGATAATATGCGTCTTGCACTCTTACCCGGAGATATATCCTCAGAGCGAATTTTGAGTAGCTTTCCATCCCCCAATCGAGGAGAGTCTATCCAGGAAAACTGGATCTTTGGCCTGGAGTTATTTGATGCTTCAGACGATATCTATTGGGTAATTGTTCCCAGAGACGGGAATAGTCCCGCCTACAACTATGTTGGAGGTCCAAATGTCGGAGATATCTATTACCTAGAAGAAACTGACTTATATTTTACTATTCAGATTCTTTCCACAGATAATACTCCTCTGCCAAATATCATGGTAGAAGTTCAAGAACCTGATGGGAAACATATTCTGCGAAAGAGTAATGCTGATGGTATTGTATATATCACAGGTACGGCTGGAACTTACAGCATATTAGCTACAGATACAGAAAACCGCTGTAATGCCAGTAGTAGCTTTGAGTGGGATGCTGTGGGTACTGATTCAAATGTTCAGTTAACGCTTGACGCAGATAATTAATGAATTGAGCAAAAATATTCAGATACATAAAGTGGATTTATGGAGAAGTTAATTTCCTCATAAATCCATTTTTAATTTAGCAAGAGGAAGTATTATATCGGGTTGATCGTATGTCCTCCATCAAGCACAATACTTTGGCCGGTCATAAAATCACTGGCTGAGGAAGCGAGGAAGACTGCAACCCCTTCCATTTGCTCAAGGGTGCCAAATTTCCCAGAAGCCGAACGTCTCAAAACTGAATCCTTAAATGCCTGAGGAGTCTTGACAGACATATCAGTTTCTACATATCCTGGCAAAATAGCATTTACCTGAATGTTATTTCGCCCTAATTCGATGGCCAGGGCACGTGTCAATCCTCCTACGGCAGCTTTAGTGGTTGCATATCCAGAGGCAAATCCCATTCCGAGCAATGCCGCCACTGAAGAAGTAACGATAAGTTTACCAGGCGCATTTCTTTCCAACAATTGAGGAATCACTTTACGATAAATATGAACTACCGCATTGAGATTTAAATCTAATATCCCTTGCCATTCTTTGTAATCGATTTGATGGAGCATCCCTCTTGGTCCTCCAGCCCCTGCATTAGCAAAGCAAATATCAACCTGTTTAAAATGAGCCATCGTAACTTCAAAGGCAGCATCTACTTCCGCTATATTTGTGACATCGCAGACAAAATCGGCAACTTCTCCTCCAAGAGCTTTAAGTATTTCAATTGCTTCTTTGTTTTTAGCCTCATTCCTCCCCCAAATAGCTACTTTCGCGCCTGCTTTAACCAAACCTTTGGCATAAGCCAGACCGATGCCTCCATTACCCCCTGTGACTAATGCAACCTTTCCTGCGAGTGTAAATAATTCCATGTTTTTAGTATTAGATTATTTCCTCAAGTTAGTACAAGCAGGGAAGAATCATAAGAAAAGATCTCTCGCACATTCATATTTTATCCAAGGGAAATAAATCAGCAAGTACCCCCTATTTTAATGCTTCATCATCATGAACTATTTACTCCCCCTCGAAGTAAAATTAAATCTATTCAGCTTAGCTACTACTGTCAGGAGTATTCTGATTACTTTTAGAGGAGTAATTAGTACCTTAGATGGCATACATGGATAAAAATCAACAAGAATACTTTAGGTACTATCCATAAGCACAAATCAAAATGGCAGACCAGATAAAGCGAATAAATTGCACACAATGTGATGGAGAATTTAGGGGGAATTTTTGTTCAACATGTGGCAATCCGAAAAGCCTTCGTAGAATAGATGGGGCCTATATCATTTCTGAAGTAGCAAGTATCTTTAATTTTGAAAAGGGAATTCTGCTTACAATTCGGGAATTACTGTTGAGACCTGGACGAAATATCCAAGCCTTTATCCTGGAAGACCGAAACCGCCTGGTAAAACCCATAGTATTTATCATTTTATGTTCGCTGATTTACACCCTTTTTCAGCAGATATTCAAATTTGAAGATGGCTATGTGAATTATTCCTTTGAGGAATCCTCTTCCAGCTTATACATGTTTGAATGGGTAACTAAAAACTACGGCTATGCCAATATTCTCATCTCTCTTTTTATAGTCGCCTGGATTAAAGCCTTTTTCAGAAAAGACAGCTATAATTTTTTTGAGATTCTTATTCTCCTCTGCTTTGTTATAGGAATGGGGATGTTGATATTCACTTTTTTTGGGGTAATTGATAGCCTAACAGGCTTGAACATCATTGACAAGGGATTCTTCATAGGTGTCCTATATATTTCCTGGAGTATCGGGCAGTTTTTCAGCGGAAATAAAGTCAAAAACAGCCTCAAAGGCTTGATGAGTTATATGTTGGGCTTGTTTTCCTTTGCTCTCTTCATTTTGATCCTGGGAAGCTTAATTGATTGGGTAATGGGATTTCCCTTCGCAAGTCAATAAAGCCTAAGCCCTAGCAAGAAAGCATTTACTGACAGCATATTCATTTATCAGATAGGCAAACAAAAAATCAAGAATCCTTTCGCATGGAAAACATATATCGCGAGCAAATCATTCCCGGCAAACTCAAGGTAGACATCATTTTTGAAACCGATCTGGTGATGGCTTTTCATCATACAAAACCCTATTGGGAACGACATGTGGTTATTATTCCTAAAGCCAACATAGATTCTCTTTCTTCCTACCCCAATGAAGCTGAGCTGAACCACGATTTATTCAAGGCTATCCAGGTGGTTACCAAATTGTTTGAAGATAGCTATGGCGGCTGCCGAATTTCCTCCAATGTAGGAGATTATCAAACCAGCAAACATCTGCATTGGTATGTACATCAGGGAGAAAGACTCAGAGATGAAAAGGGAGGAGCGATGCATTGATCATTCTTCATCAGATACCCCTAATTATCCTGTTAAAATTAGATCATAACCCCCCAAATTCGAATATATGGACGCTTCCCAAACAGATTTACAAGCCCTAAAAATCCAGCAAACTATCGAAGTAGATGGAGATGTAGAAAAGCCTATTTGGAAAAAAGCCATTTGGAGCAATCGATTCGTGGATATGGTCTCAGCAGCTCCCGGTATGTACGACACCCGATGTGCTATATTATGGAATGAAAGCCATCTTTACATTGCCTTTAAAGTGGAAGAGCCCTTTTTAGAAGCTAAATTGACAAAAAGAGATAGCATAATTTTCCTTGAAAATGACTTGGAAGTCTTTATTGATGGGGGGGATTGCTATTATGAATTGGAAGTAAATGCGGCCAATACCATCTATGAAGTCTTTTTTATTTGGAAGGATGCCTACACAAGAGGATCTAAATTTGATATCCCTCAATTTGATGTACATCAGGATCAGGCATACACCTTTGGGGGCGATTATGATCGTAGTGGGGCTTCTTTTTGGAAGGGAACACATCCCAGAGGAATTCGCTGGGCCTTTACCAACTTTGACATGCATGGTTTGGAAACTGCCGTAAAACTTGAAGGAACCTTAAATGATCATAGCGACATTGATAAAGGTTGGTCATTGGAAATAGGTATTCCCTGGGAAAGCCTCAATCTTCTGGCAAATGGTCGAAGCCTCCCTCCTACTTCTGGTGATATCTGGAAAATGTTTTTAGGACGATTTCAGAAGTTGATGGTCGGGGGAAAGGAAGTTCAACCCCATCCTGCCTGGGTCTTGAGTAGTCATGGCATTTATGATACCCATTTGCCCGAGAAATGGAGCCGGATTGAGTTTGTGGGTGGATAGGGAACGAAACTCTTCATAAACATGAATCCTGAAGTAGACATATATCTAGAAAAAGGCTGTGGCAGATGTCCACTGGGGGGAACGGAGGATTGCAAGGTTCATAATTGGATGAATGAACTGAAATTCCTGAGACAAATCGTCCTAGACTGTGGTTTGCAGGAAGAAAGGAAATGGGGGGCTCCTTGCTATACCTACCAAAGCAAGAATGTGCTCATGTTGTCGGCCCTTAAATCCTCCGCTTGCCTTAGTTTTTTTAAGGGTTCTTTACTCGCAGATGAGAAGAAGCTCCTGGAAAAACCAGGAGAACACTCTCAGGCATCCCGACTATTTAGATTTACCAATCTGGAGCAAATAACAGAGATCACAGACTACCTCAAAGCCTGCATTTTTGAAGCCATCGAAATTGAAAAATCTGGACGAAAAGTTGTCTTCAAGTCAAATCCAGAACCTATTCCGGAAGAATTGAGAAAAGCCCTGGAGGAAGACCTAGTCCTGAAAACAGCCTTCGAAAACCTTAGTCCTGGCCGGCAAAGAGGCTACATTCTCCACATTTCCAAAGCCAAACAATCCAGCACACGAATCTCCAGAATAGAGAAATGCACCCCCATGATCCTGAATGGGATTGGTTTACACGATAAATATCAATCAAGAAGAAAAAAATGAGGCATTTTTCGTTTTCAGATCTATTGCTAAACATCTGTTAAATTCGCCCTAACCAGTTTTTAGATAAGCATAAAAACGAAGGTTTAATTTTCATCCTACTTTTCTGTTAATCAGATAAATAGGCAACCAAAAGCTAAATAAAACAGGCTCCGCTTATCGACAGGCCACCCAGGGATTCGATGAGCTGGGCATTGTTGGCTGGTAGGGAAAAAGACGAACATGCTACTGCTAATGGAATTACCATGCGGTTGGCTCCATTGTTTTTCGGTATGAATGAAGTGGATCAAGACCTAAGGTGCGGGAGGAGATACCGATACCCATGCAACTATCATAAGCCAGAGCAAAGGACGACATGAGGCGCATACAATTTGCCTGTAGGTATGCTCGAAAAGATTCAACCTTTAGATGGGTATGGGGAAATACAGATAACTCTCGCGCAAGGGAAAGAGCAAAGGTAAGACAGAAACCCTTTTTTATCCCTTCTCAAAAAGTCTGTTTTCACTTCCATCTTTTTGCATAGGAAACTGTCTTTATAGAGTCCTTATTCTGCTACAACTTAAAAAGCGAAATAAAATCACCTCAGGCTTCAGATATGCTGGAATTTTTTATTCAATTATTATCTTAGTCGCACATTATTCCTAATCCAGACAGAAATTAAGACTGATTTTTAGCCTAGACTTATCCATGAATAAATTGAATCCATCATTTAAACATCATTTCCTGATTGGACTCATGCTCGGTGTTTGGGGCTTTCTCTTCGCCTGGTTTACCCGCCCCTATGAACATGGGCAAATGAATCAGCAAATCTGGATCAATGTCAGTGTGGGATTTAGTGTTATTGCCTTTTTTTGCTATATCGCTACGGCCTGGATTCAAAATCTCATTTATGATAGACTCAAATTTTGGAATGGCTACCTCGAAACGGGAGTTTATGTAGTATTCTTTACGCTCTATAGCATATCAACGTACTACCTGTACATAAGCAGCCTGATAAAGGGAATCTATGATTTTGGGGAGTTTATGATTGAAATCATATTTAATCTCTTTCTCATTATCACTCCTCTGATTTTTATTGCCAGAATGTACATATCGAAACTTGCTCCCAAGGAAGAAGAAATTGAATACATCATTCTCAAAGGGGAGAACAAATTGGACTTTCTGAAAATCAGACAATCAGAATTAGTCTCTATATCTAATGCCCAAAACTATGTAGAAATCTTCTACCTGGACCAAGGCGAACTCAAAACCAAGCTTATTCGAACTTCCCTCAAAAAGCTGCAGGCAGAATTCCCCTTCCTACTCCAAATCCATCGTTCCCATCTTATCAATCCTGAACATGTAAAATCCTGGGTAGACTCCAGCACCATTTCCCTTTCTCAAATCGAGCTCCCCGTCTCTAAAAACTACAAGGAACGCCTCCTGAACCTTTAAATTTCGTACCTAAAAACGCCTCTTTCGTACCTGAGAAATATAAATCCACCTAAAATGGGGGGCTTTATACCTTATTCTCTTCCACTCATTTTTTTGCTGATATGAGCTTGTATTTTGCTAGTATCAATCAAAAAGAAATTCACATGAAAAAAGTTGCCTGGATAATTTTTGGGAGTCTCTGTGTCTTTTTCAGTTTCTATCCCATACCTTATTTTTTTGCGGATGAGCCCATTTTGCTTTGGCTCTCCAAATCTGCGGAATTGCTTAGTAGCTACTTTTATAAGTTCTCCTTTTTTGCACATATCGGCTTTGGAGGAATCGCACTCTTGGTAGGTTGGCTGCAGTTCAGTAAGAAGTTGCGGGCGAAATTTATGACGCTTCACCGAAACCTTGGAAAGCTTTATATAGGCTCTATTCTGATCAGTGGTCCCTTTGGCTTTTATATCGCCCTTTATGCTTCAGGTGGGCTATCCCCTCAGTTAGGATTTTCCATTGGAGCCGTACTTTGGACTACAATTACATTCCTCTCCTTCCTAAAAATCAAACAAGGTAATGTTGAAGCTCACAGGCAATTGATGATTTATAGTTATGCGGGGACTTTTGGTGCCGTTACGCTTCGTTTATGGCTCCCAATCCTCATCCTTATCTATGGAAATTTCACCGAAGCCTATCAGATCGTTGCCTGGCTTAGCTGGCTCCCTAATATGCTGGTAGCCTACCTAATTATTCATAAAAAGGAGGAGATCATTTCCTTCTACCAACGCTATCAAATCAAAAGGGTTATGATTGGAATACTTGCCTTCGGAGGCCTATCTGCGATGATTTCCTGTATGAGTCCGCAAACCTGGTTTTATAAAAAACCTGCATTTAGGGGAAGAGCTTTTGAGTATGCGACGGGACTGGATGGTCTCACCTTTAGCCAGGAAAAATTGGATGAAATTGATAATTATCTACAAAAGGAGGCTGAGACAACCAGTATGTTGGTGCTGGAAAATGGGAAAATTGTTTATGAATACGGAGACATAAGTGAAATCAGTTACTTAGCCTCCTGCCGAAAAAGTATCCTGGCTATGCTGTATGGAAAGTATGTGGAAGATGGAACTATTGATTTACATCAAAGTATTGGAGAGTTGGGATTGGATGAAGATGATGGCCTACTGGATATCGAAAAAGAAGCTACAGTAGATAACCTTATTACTGCACGTTCAGGGGTATTTCATCTACCGGCAAATGGAGGTTATGACACCCACAATGTAAAGCGAAGGGGAAGTGTAAAACCAGGAGAATACTTCCTCTACAACAATTGGGATTATAATGCAGCCGGTTATGTTTTAGAACAAGCCGCTTGCAAAAGTGTGTATAAAGAGGTGGAAGAGCAATTGGCCATTCCTTTAGGTTTTCAGGATTGGAACATCAGAAATCAGAAAAGGACGATCAATAAGAAAAAGTCTAGATATTCGGCCTATCATATGCACCTGTCTACCCGAGATATGGCAAAGATAGGGCAATTGATGTTGCAGGAAGGAAAATGGGAAGGAAAACAATTAATTTCTAAAGATTGGATCAGAAAAATTTCAAGTGCGGTAACTCCTGTAGATACGGTTTCGGCCCGATATAGAAGAGATGCCTCAAGTCCTTTGCATTTATCCTACGGCTATATGTGGTGGGTATTTGAGCGTATGTATGATAATCCAGATTTCGAAGGTGCTTATACAGCTACAGGTCATGGTGGACAATATATAACTGTCATTCCCAAAAAGAAGATTGTAATCGCTCATAAAACGACCCTAGACTTTCTGGGTTATGCAGGAATATCGGAGCGCAGTTCGACTCCTTCCTGGCGCTATTGGTGGATGTTGAGAAATTTGATGTTGAATAGAAAAGGCCTTACTCAATTGGCAGAGGAAAAATCCACAGATGAAATCATCGACTTTATTAGAGAGGAATATCAGCTAGATTCGAAATACGCGATTTCAGAACGGCTTATTAATGAATATGGCCTGAGTCTCACAGAAGAAGGGAAATGCGAAGATGCAATCAAATTCTTTAAGCTTAACCTCGAACTTTACCCCAAAGGATATTACACACATCGAAGTCTGGATTATTACGGAAATTGTTTGGAGAAATTAGGTAGGCTAAAGGAAGTAATAACTGTTTATGAAGAATCGCTGAAGTATAATCCCAACAACAAAAAAACTGAAAAAGCGCTAATCCGCTTGAAAGCCCGAGCAATATAATTAACAAAAAATAGAAATTGCCTATATAAAAGTTCTCTTTTACGTAGGCATTTTTTTTATCCCCAAAGCTGCATAATTCCCGGCAGCTATTTATAGTTTCTTGTTTTAAATTTATCTTTCTCCATCACATACGCTCAAATAAATCCACATGTCAGCAGTAAGCCTTCAATTAACCCAACACTCTCCTTCTTCTATGAAATTGGCACATGATCAATTTACAGTTGTCGTAGACAGGCCTGAGTCAAAAGGAGGGGGTGGAGCAGGATTGATGGGAGGTCAATACCTCTTGATAGGAGTTGGCGGATGTTTCTGTAGCAACCTATTCGCAGCAGCTCAAACTCGCTCTATCCAAATTGAAGGACTCAGCGTAAATGTCACAGGTAACATCAGTGAAGATTCTCCCAAAAGATTTAGCCAAATAGCATTGGAAGTGTCTTACAGTAGCTGTAGCGATGAAGCAGAATTTCCCAAGCTTTTGGTGATTGCAGAAAAAGGCTGCCTTTCAGTCAATACCCTACTCAGAGGGGCCAAAGTAAAGATATCTGCCTAAAGCTTCTTCTGGAATCTTCAAAAGCTCCTTAAGAAGACCTATATTAGGAATATCAATTTACTATGCATGAACTACCGACTACTATTTACTACTCATCAATTTATCCTTGCATCCCTAATTCTATTAGGATGTAATGCCGGATTAAAATACACCCCCAAGGAACCCAAGATTCCTCCTAGAGACCAAATCACTATGGGAAATGGGGAAAACAGCTACATCATTTCCGATGGATTTGAGCAGGACGGAGCCACCTTTACCTTTAAAGAAATTAAGATTGAAGGCAATGGCTGGCTGGTCATGCATCCCTTCAAAGATGGTAAACCTCATGGGACCGTATATGTAGGGGCTACTTATGTAAGGCATGGCAAGAATAAAAATGTTTCCATAACCGTCGATGATATGCCCGTTCCGCAAGAAAACTATATCCTCATGTTACATTGGGATATCAATCAAAACAAAGTCTTCGATTTTGGGGACGGAATAAATGTGCCGGATGCCCCTCTTTTTGAAGGTACGAAAATGATAGCGCTTCAATTTCAGGCCAAACCTTAAAAAATAGCTGAGCTTTAGTGAAGGAAGAATCTTCAAGCTATCCACATTTGAATAAGGCAGTCAAACTCGCTTTCTGTATCTGTTTAGGCATAGGGCTGTGGTGGATGGATGCCTATGTCGAATTAGAAGCGAAAGCCTGGCATATATTCTCTGTTTTCCTGGCAGTTATTCTAAGCTTCATCCTTCGGCCCTATCCGCTCGGTATGTCTGTACTTTTGGGTTTATTGGTTTTGGTTGGAACGGAAACCTTAAGTTTAAAAGAATCCCTTACAGGTTTTTCAGATACGACAGTTTGGCTGGTCATTGCAGCTTTTATGATCGCAGATGCCGTTCTTAAAACTGGATTTGGCAATCGGATTGCTCTCTTTCTGGTCAGCAAATTGGGTAAATCCATGATAGGAATTGCCTATGCGATCTGTGGATCCGAATTCTTACTTGCTTCCGTTATCCCTTCCAATACCGCTCGAGGTGGGGGTATACATGCACCAATTGTGGATTCCCTCGCCCATTCCATCGAAGCAGCAAGTCCCAAGCCTGTACTCGCTGGGCGTTTTCTTAGTTTGGTAGGCAGCCATGCAAATTTAATAGCAGCCTCGATGTATATGACGGGTATGGCAGCCAATCCACTGGTTTCTAAAGCAGCCAAAGAAATTTTTGGAAAGGATTTCGGCTGGGGAAGCTGGCTATTGGGCAGCATTGTACCGGGTATCTGTTCCTTGCTTCTTCTACCTTTATTAATTTATCAATTTGCCCCTCCTTCGATAGATGAAAGTCCGCAAGCTCAGGAAAGCGCGGAAAAGCAATTGAAAGAAAAAGGACCCATGCAAGGTGGTGAAAGAATCATGATGTATGTTCTTATCGGATTATTTCTGCTTTGGGGAAGTCAATTTCTACATGGACTTTCTACGACCCTAATTGCATGGATAGGAGTAGCCATATTGTTATTGAGTAATACCCAAAGCTGGGAAGATATAATCAGGAATGAAAAAGCCTGGGATACACTTTTTTGGTTAGGGGGCCTATTGACCATGGCAAGTATGCTTTCAAAATATGGTTTCATCCAGTGGTTTGTGGATCAGTCTCAGCTCCTGGTTAGTGGATATTCAGGAATTTATATTCTGATTCTCTTGAGTCTCATTTACTTTTACTCCATGTATGCCTTTTCGATGCTAAGTGGGCATATTGCAGCTATGGTTACACCTTTTTTTGCTGTTTGTCTGGCTGCAGGAGCAGAACCGATGTTAGCGATTCCCCTTTTCGCTTATTTCTCCTGCTTATGTGGATGCATGACCAATTATTCCTCTGGACCTGTGATCATATACTATGGATTGGGATATGAAAATTCTCAGAGATGGTTCAGAATTGGCTTTCTGATCTCCTTGGTACATATCGGGATTTGGTTAGGCATAGGAATGTTGTGGTGGAAAGTTCTGGGATGGTGGTAAATAGGAATAGCTTAAAACATTTTAATGATATCAAAACTTCCCAGGCCTCACTAGCCCCTTCTCTTGAAGCTTTAGTACAGGATGAATAATTCCTATTGGGGCCGAAAGAGTTTAAAACCTCCTAAATCAGTTTTTTGAGAAATCAGAGTCAGAGAAATCTTTTTATATTCAGATTATGCAAAAACAGAATGAATGTATAAGCTTTGAAAGTACAGAGGAAAGTCTCAGCCTTCCATCTGTAAAAGTGGAGTTTTTAAAAGCGTTAAAACCTTTATCCGGGAGTCTTGTTAAAAAATTTGAACCTGTTTCAATCAAAAGCCAGTAAAAGCTCATCGATTTTTGGGAAAGGAATTAGGAGAGTTTTTTTGTGAAATATCAAAAATCTAAATACTCAAGTTTTCACCTAAATTTATGAAACTTCTTATCCTTGGTGCTACCGGAAGAACCGGAAAACTTGTCCTAAGTACAGCCCTAAAACAGGGCTTTGAAGTTAATTGTCTGGCTCGAAATTCGAACCGTATTCCATCCAGTCCCAGACTGCAGGTATTTGAAGGAAATCCCGGCAATTCCGCTGAACTTGAAACTGCCCTCAAAGGATGTGAATATGTAATCAATGCTCTAAATATTTCTCGGACTTCCGATTTCCCATGGGCTAGACTGAGAACCCCCGCTACTTACCTTTCAGAGGTAATGAAAACTTTACTTCCTTTGGCAAAGGAATATGGTATTAAAGGATTGATTATTTGTTCCGCCTGGGGAGTAGCAGCAACGAAAAAAGATATTCCCTATTGGTTTCGATGGATGATAGACTACAGCAATATTGGGGTGGCTTATCGAGACCATGAACGTCAGGAAGAATTGCTTACCAATTCCTCCTTAGCATGGACCATCGTGCGACCGGTAGGATTGACGAATTCCAGAAAAGAGGAAAAGATCAAAGTAAGCCTGAATAACTCTCCCAAGCCTTCTCTCATGATTAGCAGAAGGAGTCTTGCAAAATTTCTTGTACAATGTATTAAGGAAGAGAACTATAGAGGGAAAAGACCTGTTATTTCAAAATCCTGAAGAATAAAAAATCCCATGAAAACACCTCTTTCTTTTTTACTCCTGATCTTGAGCATCACCCTAAACGCTCAAAAGCCAAGACCGCAATACAAGTTGCAAAACCCGGACACAGTAAAACAAGAGTTAAGAGCACTCTTTCAGGAGCTAAGCATCAAGCACCCCGGTTTTTATCGGTACAATGAGCAGGAGCAATTCGATTCCTATATTGATTCTGTTATCAATAGTATAGAGCAGCCGTTAGATGAATTAGAAATCCTGCGTAAAACAAAGCCTATCATTGCTAAAATTGGTTGTCTTCATACAGGAATTCAGCTATCCAAGGAGTCGGAGCAAGCCTTAAATTCAAGGGCCAATTGTCTTCCCCTTTCTCTTACAAAAATCGATAACAAGGTATATATATGGAAAGCTTTTGGTCCTGAAAATCCTGTTAAAATCGGAGAGCAAATCATCAGTATCAATGGGCGTTCTATTGATGAGATCTACTCAAAACTTTTATCTGCTATTCCCATGGATGGAGTGAATCAAAGCGGAAAAGACAAACTCCTCCAATACAATTTTCCTCAGTGGTATCGGAATATGATCGAAGTCAGGGATCAATTTGAAATAGAAACAGCAGATGGAACAAAGCATTACTTACAGGCAATAAAGGAAAAAGAACTTCCTTCCTACCAGGAAATCATGAATAAAGGTATCACCTTTGAAATTCGTGATCAGCTGGCCATCCTGCGCATCCCTTCTTTTGCAGATTCTTATTTAGAAGCCCACCAACAAAGCTTTAAACAAGAAATCAGGAAATACATGGAGATTATAGAGGAACAGAAGCTAGAGAAACTCCTGCTTGATCTGAGGGGAAATACCGGAGGAACTGATTCGCATGCTGCATATTTATCTTCATTCTTTTTCAACCAAAGTTATCGATACTGGAAATACATAGAAGTTACAGAAGCGATAGCCAAAGACCTGAAAGGAGGGAAAAGACTTTTTTATGGAAAACCGACCTTTCAGGAGGGAAAATGGTTGTGGACTGATAAAGGATTGTATGGGAAAGAATTCAGTTTCACCAAGCCTCAGAAAGGCTCAAAAAATCCTTTTAATGGAAGCCTATATATCTTGACTGATGGCCTGTGTATGTCCTCTTGCGCCGACTTTAGTTCAATCATGCAGTTCAACAAAAAAGCCCTTATTATCGGAGAAGAAACCGGAGGAGGATACATGGGAAATACCAGTGGTTTGATACCCAGTCAGGAATTAGAAAATGGCCTTGTGATAGACATTCCCTTACTCAAATACTACAACTTTGTGGATCCTGATTTACCAATAGGAAGAGGCTGTATCCCAGATGTGGAACTGTTGCCGGTGTTTAAAGAAATCAAGGATCCCGAGGCTTATTTAGTGAGAGTATTGACCTATATTAATCAAATGGAATAAAGCATAACCACACATATTCATGACAAAAATCAAGCACCTTCTCCATTGGATTTCGTACAAATGAATATGACCCACACACTAGACTTCCAGGGACATAAGGTCAACTACTATGTCGAAGGCCGAGGAGAAGCTATTCTCTTTTTACATGGATGGCCTACCAATGCAAAGCTATGGACTGATCAGGTGGATGCTCTTAAAAATCAATTTAGATGTATTCGAATAGATTGGTTGGGATTTGGAAATTCGGATAAGCCTCATGATTACCAATACACTTTTAGCCATAAAAAAGAAATTATTGATCAATTGCTTGAAGAAATTCTTCCAGCAGGGGAAAAGGTAAATCTTATTGCTCATGACATAGGAGGACCGGCAGCTATTTTGTGGGCACATGAGAATCAAGATAAAGTTGAAAGGCTTATTCTACTCAACACAGTGCTTTATCCGATGAAAACTCCCCTGGACGCAGCTAGCGAATTTATCCTGCACCTCCCCCTGCTCAGAGATCTCTTTGTAAGCCCTTTTGGTATCCGTCAAGTCCTCAAAACAAATACAAAAAGTAGGAGAAAAGGACTCGATCATAAAATAGAGGAAATTTGCACAGCTTTCACTAAAGTGGAAAACTCAATTAAGCGGCGAAGCCTCACAGAACCTTTAGGAGACCGTAACAATAATGAAGTCAGTACCCTTTCTCTGAAATTCAAAGAGTTAAAAGGAGAAAAGCATTTGATCATTGCTCGTCAGGATCCCTTGTGCTATGCCCATATCAAAAGACTAGGTGAGGAAAATCCAGAAGTACCTCAACATTATATTGATGAATGTGGCCATTTTATTGCTATTGATCAGCCGGAAAGACTCAATCAAATTTTGTTGCGTATTCTTACGGCCAAGTAAAAAGTCTATTTCGCCCAAGCTGTTGCAGCAAAAATCAGTTCAGATTTTCTGAGTTCCTCAGGATTTTTTCGGAAATAAGACTTTTTTCAATTTCAGGTGTACTTTAAAAAAACACTTATGAATCCTCGAAACTATCTCCCCCTTTTCATCGTCCTATTTCTATTCTCCTGCCAGCCAGAGCGAAAACCGGATAGGGAAAAAGGAGAAATACTCTTCCTCGAACTATGGGAAATATTTGATCAGCATTATGCCTTTTTTGAATTGAGGGAGGTGGATTGGAAGAAAGAAAAAAAACAAGGCCTTGCTCTATTAAAAGGCCTGGAAAATGATTCTCTGATCTTTGAGCAAATTTGCACCATCCTTTCAAAATTTGGGGATGCCCATATCAATCTGTATGCTAATGAAATTGGGCTTAGTTGTAATGCAGCCCCTTTACCTTATTTCTATAAGGAATTTCCTACTAATGAATCCTTTGGCAAATTCCTGAAAGCCCGAAATCAATCACTGAAAAAATTAGGGATAACAAAGGTTCTAGATTCTAAGAATAAGATTTTTCAATACGGAATTTCTCCTTCAAAGAATTGGGCATACTTCCGCATAAAACGCTTTTATGGTTTGCCGCTGGAAGCTTGGAAAGTAGAGCTTGCAGAAGTTATCCAGCATATCAAGGAGGCAGAGAAAATCATCATCGACATACGCGTAAATCCCGGAGGCAATGATCCAAGTGCGCTGGAAATTGCTAGTTATTTTTTCCAGCAAAAAGAGATAGCATTTATTAAGCAAGTGAGGAATGGTCCGGATTATGAGGATTTTAGTGAAGCGGATACGACCTATGTCATTCCCCATCCAAAGATAAGTTTGAAGGCTTCTCAGGTCTATTTACTGACTAATGGAGCCAGCGGAAGCTCTGCAGATGCCTTTGCATTGGTCATGTCCCAACTTCCAGAACTTAAAATCATCGGAACTCCTACCGAAGGTATTTTCTCTGATGTCTACCGAGATACGCTTTCCAATGGATGGAGTCTGAGCCTTTCGGATGAAAGGTATTATGGCAAAGACCTGCAGTGTTTCGAGGGAAAGGGAGTTCCGGTTGATGTCGAAATAGAAAATAAGAAGGAAGACGTGGCAGAAAATAAAGATGCGTTGATAGAGTATTTGCACAATGAGAAATAAGCTTAGGCTAAATTAAAGCATAAGATGCATCCAAGCAGGTGTTTCTCCGATCTTTAGGCAAACACTTTTTTGTAAAGACCACTCATCATGAAAATCATCCAGCTTCTTTTATTAAGCCTTCTTCTTTGCGCTTGTTCAGCTCAAAATTCACAGCCTGAGCCGTTGCAAAAATGTTATTTGGAAGAATTAGAAAGGGTGAACCCTCAAATTCAAGGATTATGGAAATCTATTGGTAATGGATATATACTAGAAGCAAGAAAGGATAGCTTACTCCTTTACAGCTATACCCAATCTTTCTGCTATAAAGAAAAAAATGATTATTTGGAAGGCCTGTTTAATGCTCAGAGCAGCTTTCGCATACAGGATGATACCCTGCACTTATATCTAACGGATTATGGAAATGAAACAGAAATCCTGCAAACAAAAAAGGATTTCATTCGAATAAATGCTTTGCCCAATGATTGCCTTAGCTTTCATCAGATGGTCAAGCTACCAGCCCTGGATCAACTAAATTTATATCGGGAAAGTCTTGAAGAAAACTTTGCTTTTCAGGAAAGAAGAAATCTGGATTGGGAAAACTTGTTTACCCTTTATGCTGATAGCCTCAAAGCGGACACAAGCAAACTATTTCCCTACATGGGAGCAATTGCAACGGCCACAAAAGATCAGCATACCAAAGTCATCAATTCAGAGGGGCAAAGCCTCCAATACCGCATCACTCCTTCAGCCCTGATTGTGCAGGAAACTTTTGAAGAGCAAGAGGAAATTGAGGATTTGAATCAATATTTCAATCATTTCTTTGGCAATAATTATCGGTTAATCGCTGATTCTATCTTGCTGGGTAAGGGGAAAAAAGTATTAAACGGAAAATTAGAATGGGGAATAACTCGAGATAATATCGGCTACCTGCATATCCATTCTTTCGCAGGATTTTTAGGAAGAGATTATAGTCGAAAACAACAAGTAGATAGCATTCGAAAACATATGGGGATCATTCTGAATTCTTTAAAAGATACTCGGGCCATGATTATAGATGTCAGTTTCAATTTCGGAGGCTATGATGCATCGGCTTTAACAATTGCCTCATTCTTTACGGATAAGCCCTACAAGGCTTTCGATTCTCAGGTGTTTCATGAAGGAAATTATCATACCGAAGATGAGGTGTATGTAATCCCGAATGATGGCCCAAGCTATACAAAACCTGTCTATTTGCTTACAACTGATATTAGCAGAAGCGCAGCAGAGGGATTTGCAATGATGATGGATGCCCTGCCAAATGTTCAATTAGTAGGAAGCCCAAGTTTGGGTATTTTATCTGGTATGCTGGGGAAATCCATCCATAATTTCTATATCACGATTTCTAATCAAAGATTGCTCAATCTTGATGGAGCGTATTTTGAAGGAGAAGGAGTAGCTGTTGATATTCCTATTAAAGTATTTGAGAAAGAAGAAGTGCTAAGAGGACACTTTCATTCAGTTCAAACGATTGTAGAAATCATTGAGTAATTTCACGTACAGCAAAAGTTGATTCCGACAATCCATAAAATCTCAAGAATTGGTAAAAAATCGGGCCGAGAAACGGATAGGGATGGAATTCTTATAGATGTTGGAGAAACAGGGACTTGTGATAAGTCTTTTCCGAAATTAAAGGGATTTTTGTAAAGATCTACGAAATGTCAAAGCCACTTATCATACAGAAGACAATAGCAAAAGTCTATGAATCCTTGAAATGAACTCCTGTATCAAACTACCCAAGACATTTATCAGGACGATGGAATTGAGAATATGTTAAATTTAAATCAAGCTTAAGGGTCTTTTATACAAAAAAGGGGATAGTCTCGCCAAAGGACTTTCCCCTCTAAATTTTATATTTGGATTAGGACTTAGCTAAAACAAAAAGCCTTACTTTATTTGAATTCTTCCTTCCGCAAAAACTTATGAATAATCCTATCAAGTCACTTAGAAAGAAGCAGGGATTGACCCAACAGATGCTTGCTGATAAAAGTGGGCTTTCTCTCAGAACGATTCAAAGACTTGAAAGGGAAGACAATTCCCCCAAAGGCCATAGTCTAGAGAGCCTCGCCAAAAGTTTTGACCTGAGTACCACAGACTTCAAAAAGCTTTATACTTATGCGAAGCCGGCTAAGCATTCTCCGAAACAGATATTAAGCTTAATCAATCTTTCAGGCTTATGCTTCCTTATTTTACCCCTAAGCAATATTTTCATCCCATTTTTTATCTGGAGAAAGAATAAAACTAATCCTGAGGTAGATGAAGTCGGTCGAAAAATCCTGAATTATCAAATCATTTGGACTCTTTGTCTTTTCCTCTCCCTTTCTATGACCCCTTTTATAAATTTGGGTCTGAACATTTCAACCCCTCTTATCCTGATCGTTTTATTTCTCGGTATCGCAATCAATCTGTTCTGCATTTTCAAAACGGCCCTCCACATTCAAAAAGAAGAATACAACTTCCTAAATCTACCTCTCAAACTCATTTAGGAGAAAATGTCGTAAAAATGGCGGTATAAATATTTGCCATAATCGGTCCAGCTTGATTTCCTTGCGATTAGTCAATTCTTTATTCACGAAATAAATTTCCTCTCTTATGTGGAAGAAGATTCTTATTACCTGTTTATTCCTTATTTCCATTCTTCTATTACTAGCTGGCTTGGGCATTCGCTATTTTAATTCTATGTGGTTCGAAGAGAAACCGAACTATATTTATCTTGACAAAGACAGTGTTTCCTTTCCTATAACTTTCGGAGCTGGGAAATATGGAGAAATCATAGAGCCTCACGACCTCATCAAAGTGCCTGTTCGTATCGCCGGAATTTCTCAGCAATTTTACCTCCAATGGGATACAGGCGCTCCCCATTCTTTGATTTATAGAAAACCCCTCAACTCCCTTTTGGAACTCGGATTTAAGTGGGAGGAAGCAAAAGGTTTTCTCCTGGACGTTGAAATAGAAATAGGAAATGGGATTCTTGCAGCTGATAGTTTTCCAATTTTCGAGAACTATGGCAGAAATTTCGAACTCAAGGACAGTTTACAAGCCATCAAACTCGGAACCCTTGGAGCGGATATTATGGCTAAGAAAATCAGCATTATCGATTTCAAAAACGGACGGATAGAGATACATAAGCAAGGACCCAAATGGATACAAAAAATAGATATGTTTGAGCCCTTTAGCTTTGCAGGGCGCCGGATGATGTTACCTGCAGTTTTGGATGGGAAAACACATGATCTATTTTATGACTCGGGAAGTAGTGCATTCGGCTTAATTACAACTAAAGGGAGATTTGAGGACTATTCAAATCCGGAAAAAGCTGAAATACGACACAAGGTCAATTCCTGGGGGAATAGTCTTCCGATCTGCCATAAAGAAACGGACATGATGATGGAAATTGGAGGAGCAAAATTAGCGCTTGGGAGGGTGAGCTATGTAGATATGTATACGCCGTTTCAAGGACTACTTGCACCTTTTTCAGAAATAGGAGGATGGCTGGGGAATAAAGCCTTTCTGGAAAGTAAACTCATTTTGGATTGCCAAAAGGAAGAATTCGCAATCATCATTAAGTAGCTGCCAAATTAGTATCTAGCTTGAACTTGCCCACCGATTTTGTATTTTTAGTATTCAGAGAAAGTCAAACACGCTGGCTATCCTTCTAATTAATAATTATGGTTTCAATGCTTTCTTTGTTATGGATGTGGGGAAAGATTGGGGCTTTGTCCTGTTTACCAACTCAGAATACGGCGAACGGCTGGGCGGAGATCTTTTCTTACACATGCTAGCAGGACCTATTGACGCAAAAATCTATACGATCCTCACATTATTAGCTATATTGCTAATTACAGGACTGGTTCTATTGGTTCGCTTTATCATACGAAAAATCAGCAAAAGACAAACTGCCTAGAAATCCCGGTCTTGATATCCGCGCTTGCTCAAATTTCTTTGGCCCCAAAAAGGCTTCCCTATTCCATTAAATCGAGCGACCTATGCGAGACAAAATCCGAGACCAACTCCTCAATCCTCACGGACTTGAAAGGCTCTACAGAAGCAATAAATCGACTTTTAAGCGGGAGTTCAATGCACTTTATCCTGAAATTGGAGGAAATGAAACGGCCAGGGTATGGTATGAGCGTTTGAATTATGAGGACGAAGAGATTTCCTGGGGAACTCGCAATGAGCTTACCTTTGTGGTTTTTGCTGCTCTTCTTGCAGGACTTGTTGCCAAGATTCCTGCTTTGACTGGCATCCCCGAGGATAATTTTCTGTCTCGAAACATCTCATTCATTGTTTTTCCTTTCCTGGCTGCTTATTTCAGTTGGAAACAAAAATTAGACATCAAAAAAGTACTCCCTATTGGAGGTGCATTTTTCATTGCTTTACTCTATATAAATCTCCTCCCTAGTAATGATTTACAGAGCCATACCTTTATTCTGGCAGCAATTCATTTGCCCCTTTTTCTATGGGCAATTTTGGGGTATGCTTTCCTCGGAGATGGAATTAAAGATTACCAAAGAAGACTGGATTACCTCCGCTACAATGGAGATTTAGTCGTCATGGGCACCTTAATTCTGATTTCCGGTATGATACTAACTGGAATCAGCATAGGTCTTTTTAGCCTAATTGAGCTTAACATTGAAAAGATATTTGGAGAATATATCGTCATTTGGGGATTGGCTGCTGCTCCAATCGTTTCAACCTATCTCGTTCAGACCAATCCTCACTTGGTCAATAAAGTCTCCCCCGTTATTGCGAAGGTCTTTACGCCTTTGGTATTGATTACCCTGGTCATATACCTGATATCCATTATTTACACGGGACAAGACCCTTATACTGATCGCGACTTCCTGATGGTCTTCAATATTATGCTGATAGGTGTCATGGCCATCATTCTTTTTTCTATCATAGAAACCGATGAGGATGTAGAAAGTCGCTTCCCTCATATGATGTTAACCGCCCTTTCCGGAGTAACCATTATCGTAAATGGAATCGCATTATCAGCCATCTTATTCAGGATAGCCGAATGGGGAATCACTCCAAATAGAATGGCCGTATTAGGAGGAAATTTACTGATGCTGACAAATCTAGTTATTGTCGGCTACTATCTTTTTAAGGGCTTAACGCAAAACGAAGGTATCGAAGCCGTAAAAAAATCCATCACCTCCTTCTTGCCTTACTATAGCATTTGGACCATTGTAGTTACCTTTTTGTTTCCTTTGCTATTTGGATTCAAGTAAGCAAATGACTCCGGCACAGCTGTTTATTTACAGATTTGTTCAGCGCTAATTGTAAATTCATATGAACCCACCAGCAGCCATTCTGATCATCGATATGCAAAAAGGCTCATTTACCCCAAAAACGCCTCGATATGATGCAGTTAGTACAGTAGAAAGGATCAATGAAATTGCCCATCAATTTCGGCTGCTAAATTGGCCCGTAATTCATATCCAACATGATGGGTCAGGAAGCGGAGCATTTGAAAAAGGGGCATGGGATTGGGAAGTCCTGGATGAACTCCATATTGCTGATTCTGATTTACAGATTGACAAAACTGCCAATGATGTATTTTATCAATCTTCCCTTCTGCCAGAACTGAAAAAAATACGTGTCAGGAATTTGTATATATCGGGATGTGCGACCGACTTCTATGTCGAATCCAGTATCCAATCCGCCCTCAGCAAAGATTTCCATATTACCGTAATTTCGGATGGTCATACCACGGGAGAAAGGCCTCAATTAATTGCCAAGCAGGTGATTGACCATTACAATTGGGTCTGGCAGAACATGCTTCCAACACAGGGTTTTATTAAGGTGATGAGCAAAATAGAAATACTGCAAGATCTAGAAAAAAGTTAGCATCCCTCCTATTTCAAAAGTCCCAAAATCTTTTAGTCGCTCAAAAAAAAATTAAATTCCACTTGCGTAACCAAACGGTTACGCGTAAATTAGTAACCGATCAGTTACATAAAAATATGAGACGAGATGTATTTCAAGCTATAGCCGATCCGGTACGAAGGGATATCATAGGATTACTTTCCTCAGAATCCCTAAGCGTAAATGCTGTAGCACAAAATTTCGAAATAAGTCGACCTGCCATTTCCAAGCACATCAAAATCCTGAACGAATGCGGGATTATTGCTATCCGAAAAGTAGGACGTGAAAGATATTGCCAAATCCAACCCAAAGAACTGGCCCCGGTCTATGACTGGGTCGAACCTTACCGTAAGCTATGGGAGGAAAAACTAGATGCTTTCGAAGATTATTTAAACAAATTACAATCAAAACAGGATACAGATGAATAATGCATTAGAGAATCGCACCTTAACCATAACCAGAACTTTCAATGCCCCCTTAAAACTCGTTTGGGAAGCCTGGACAAAGCCAGAACACATCGCACATTGGTGGGGTCCTACAGGTATGAAAGTGACCATCATCGAGCACAATTTTGAAGTAGGAGGAAGTTGGAAATATTCTATGCCCATGCCCAATGGTGCCGAGTTTATTTCTGAGGGAATTTATTCTCTTATTGAGGAATTAAAGCGCATCCATACCTCCGCAGACTTCAAACCCATGACAGAAGGAGTTGAAATGCAGTCTATTTTCGAAGAAGCGGGGGATCAGACAAACTTTACCTTTCATGTTATCCATGCTACCGAAGAATATTGCCAACAACAGGAAGAAATGGGATTCTATAAGGGATGGGGCTCTGTCTTTGAAGGGCTAAATGAATACCTGAAAGAAAAGGTTTAGCAAAAAGAATACACAACTTGAAAGCCCCTATTTGGGGCTTTTGTTTTTTCATGACTAAATTGATTTTGTTTTCACAGATAATACATGGATTATTTTCCTACCTTATACAGCCCCCGATTAATCCTTAGGAAAATCGAAATCGATGATATCCCGGCTTTACTAAAACATGCCAATAACAAAAAAATAGCGGATAGGATACCCAACCTTCCTTTTCCTTATAAAGAACCACAGGCTGTTTTCAGGATCAGTTATGTTGTGCAGGGCTTCAAGCAGAAGAAAAGATTCGTATTTGCCATTATCCTTAAAGAAACAGAAGAACTAATTGGTGAAATAAGCCTTCACAAAGAAGGAGAAAAGCTAGCGCAAGTTGCATTTTGGTTGAGTGAAAGCTATTGGAAGCAGGGGTTTACAACAGAAGCCCTAAAAGCGACCCTTGAATTTGGCCTCGGTAAAGCGGGTTATGATCAAATCTATGCTACTTGCCGTCCGGACAATCCAGCTTCAGCTCAAGTCATGCTTAAAAATGGCATGAAACAAGGTAAAGACCAGGGAAATCTTCATTTCTTTAGCATACAAAAAGAGTAATTATCAGCCAGGCAAATGGAAAAAGGAGAATTTCATCAATTGCCTATTTCAGATACCTTTACCCATGCCTGGCGCGATGGTGCTGCAGAGCCGATCGGGAATTGAGGACGGATAGTGCGGCTGACTTCGGGCTCTGGGATTTTTGACTCCATATTTTTTTTATAAAAGATGAAAATCCCCCTCAAAACATTCACAAATAAGCGTGAGCAAACCCAAAAATGATTAATTATCGTAAATTTAACCTATAACAAAGCCCTTATCACAGCATGATACCTTCCCCCACAAAAAAAGACCTCCTCCTTCCCTGGATCAAAGCCGGATACAGCCTCTTTGCTGTAGAAGGTCCACAGGGAATGAAAGTGGAAGTCATTTCGCGTAGGGTTAATAAAAGCAAATCTTCCTTTTACCATCACTTCGCCGACCTGGAAGTATTTACAGAATTTTTATTAGATCATCACATCCAACAATCCGCTTATATAGCCGAATTGGAGAAAGCCTGCAAAACCATAGATCCGGAACTTATAGAGGTCCTGGTAGAGGTAAAAGAAGATCTTCTTTTCAATCGTCAATTACGTTTCCATCGAGATAATCCCAGCTATAAAGCCTGTTTCGAAAAAGCCAATGAAGAAGTGGGTGAAGCTTTACTACAAGTTTGGGCAACTGATCTGGGCTTAGAGGCGAATCTCCATTTGGCTAAAAATATGTTTGAGTTGGCTCTGGAAAATTTCTACCTGCAGATCAACGAAGAAACCCTCAATAAAGCCTGGCTAAGTCAGTACTTTCAGCAAATCAAATCGACCATCACAGGCATCAAAAATCTTTAAGTCCGACGATTGGACGCTTTCGTCTAAAATTTATCTCTCCTGCTTATCAACTTGCACAAAATGAAAATTGATAAGCAATGAAAAAATCTCAAATCCCTCTTTTCGTCATTCTCGGTATTTTCTATTGGATAGCAGGAGCTATGATGGTTAAGTTTCTCGGAGAACTAGTTTTCACCGAAGACAATCCACTCTCCTTCCTGATGTTCGTTTTGGCTATACCGATCACTTATTTGGCCATTTACTTGAGTATGCTGGCTAGCAAGCTTAAGCTATCTCAAATGCTCGAACCTCTAGTCATCATGACTTTTTCCGCCATATTTCTTGATGGAATCGCCCTTACCTGGTTCCAATGGATATATCATGAGTCTTTTGAAATAGCACTACATGGAGCTGCCTGGATTCTTTGGGCGGGTGGAATTGGATTATTCCTGGCTTTCCTCCACAGCACAAACAGAAAAAAATTGGCCAGCTAATCTTTCGACCACTTCATGAGAAATTCAGGCCAAACCCTTCTACAGCTGAAAAAGATTCTGTTAGATTGGGACATGAAAACATTCACTCTCACTTTATCAGTAGGAATCCTTCTCTGCTGCTCTGGCTGTAAAAAGTCCGAAGTGAATCAGCCCACTCAGGAAGAGCTTAAGTTCGAACTTAGAGAAGCTATCGACGCCTTTAATCAGGCCTTTGCTGCTGCAGACACAAGTCGGCTTAGAACTATGCTCACAGAGGATTATCAGCATAGCAATAGCTATTATGAAGCTATAGGGAAAGAGACCTGGTTGGAGTATGTGGGGCAAAGGAGAGAAGATTTAGATTCTGGAGAAATGGAGCTTCTTGGTTATGGGATGGATCAAGACCAACTCCAGATAATTGGGAATACAGGTATTTTGAGTGGAAGGATCAACGTAAAAAGTCGCTTTGGCGTGGATACATTCAAGGTGGCTTATCGCATCACGAATGTCTGGGTAAAAGTAGGGGAAAGTTGGAAAAGAGCAGCTTTTCATGATGGAAAAATCAAATAGGATTATCCCTTTCATTACAGATTAGGGGCTTGAGGTAACAAAAGGCAAAGAGTTATATTTCCTTGCCATATTATTTGATCTCCGATTTTTCCCAAAGTCCCTCTGCATGCTTAGCTTGTTTATCTTCTTATTTTTCTTTGCATATGAAGAAGCTCCCCAAAATATGGAGCCAAATCCAGATGCATTGACTTAGCAAATAGGGAAAAATGAGTAGATGGTAAAAGAAATGGCCCATGTATACCCAAATGGAGGCAATAATCCCAGAAGAGTTACAGCAATTGATATTCTCTGGCCGTTGTTCTTGGAACATCAATTGAACTAGGCGTATCTTAGCGGACCTAGCCATATTGGACCATGACTAATTACCTCGACATCCTTCAATTTATCAGTCACTATGGACAGCATTTGCTAGTACCGGGATTGATAGCATGGATATTTTTCCGGGATCAGTGGAAAAAGGCCTGGCTCATCATGTTAGCTACTATGCTGGTGGATCTGGATCATCTATTAGCGGTTCCTATATTTGCTCCCAATAGGTGCAGCATTGGCTTTCATCCCCTGCATTCTGAATGGGCGATAGGCATTTATTTCCTCCTACTTTTCTTTCCTAAAAGCAGAATCGTTGCGATAGGTCTTCTATACCATATGTTGACAGATTATCAGGATTGTCTATGGATGTGGTATATTAATCCATAGAACCCTAAGATAAGCCCATGACTACTACACTTAAAAGAATCGGAATCAGCTTTCTCATCCTCCTCATCTTGGCTGGACTTGGCTATTGGTTTGGCAAAGATGCCTTTTTGCAATCCATGACAAAAGATTTTTTTAAGGACATTGAAAACAAAGCTCTGGCAGAGCCCTTTCGAGGAGTAGAAAGCAGAGCAGGTAAAATAGAAGGGCTTTTCCCTATCCGATCTACAGGTGTAAGCACAGCTCCCATCAAATTAGCCGCAGAAAATTTACTCTCTACCCTGAATGATGAAATGCGTTCAGAAATTCAGTTTGAGGTGGACGATGTTGAATGGCGAAAATGGTCCAATGTAGATAATGGTATCTACGAAAGGCAAGGAGTGAGCCTGAAAGAAATGAATGTGAAGCAGAAATCGGCAGCTTTCAAGCTTATGAAGGAATCCCTTAGTGCCAAAGGCCTGCAATTGAGTAAGGATATCATGAAAACGGATCAGACCTTGCGTGAGCTCAATGATGATCAGGATGCTTTCGACGAAGAATTGTATTTCATCACCCTTATGGGAGCACCTTCTGAATCCAAGCCCTGGGGCTGGCAATTGGATGGCCATCATCTCATCATAAATTACTTTATTCTGGGAGATCAGGTTGTCATGACGCCAAGCTTTATGGGAGGTGAACCCATTATCACTACCAGTGGGAAATATAAGGGAAACACCCTCTTTCAGGATGAACAAAATATTGGATTGGCCTTTATGCAATCTCTGCCACCAAAGCTTCAAAAGGAAGCCACCCTTTCCCCTGACAAAAATAGTAACAATAATGAGGGAGAAATGGCTAAAGATAATATCACCCTCGATTATGAAGGTCTTAGGGTGTCAAAGCTCTCCGATGAACACAAATCAGCTTTACTCAACCTTGCCTTCCAATACATTGGTAATATGAGGAAAGGACATAGCAAGGTAAAAATGGAAGAAATAGAGGCCCACTGGGAAGATACCTGGTTTGCCTGGGTGGGAAAGACAGATGATGAGGCGGTTTTCTACTACCGTATACATAGCCCGGTAGTCCTGATAGAATTTGATCATCAACACCCGGTAGGAGCTCCCTCAGATAAAGAAGGCCCCAGTAGGAATCACATTCATACGGTTGTCCGTACCCCCAATGGTAATGATTATGGGAAAGATCTCCTCAGGCAGCATCTCGAAAATCACCAGCATTAGTCTGTGCTCTCAGGGCAAATCTTATAAGACCCTAGCATAGGGAAATCACGATAAAAAATATCTATGGGCTGTTTCAAAAAATTAAGGCTGCTACGCCAGGCTTGAGGACTATTTAACTCTCCTTTCAGAACTATAACCTGGATTTCTTCTATTATCCTGTTTAGCCCTTTAAGAGACATATAAATTCTGGCTATAACCACAGCTTTCTCGTGATCTATATTACCCAGTCTTCCGCTACTTTCAGCTATATCGTAGGCAAATGTATAAATCCCAGGAGGATTGATGCTTTGATACTCTTCTAAGTACTCGAATTTCTCAAACTCTCCTATCGACTCTACGCTATCGAGCAAAAAGATCATGCGATTATAATACTTCCTGTAATACTGAAGTTCATCATAATTAGTATTCAACTCCTTGCAGATAAGAGTCAGAGATTTTGAGGCAGCATCCCGTTCACTAGCTTCCTTGCTCCAATCCGAGGCCAGATTTCCGAGGTAAATGGCCAATAAAATAGAGACAAATTCCAAAAGCAGTATTCCGAATGAAATACCATTAAATAGTTTTCTGGATCTTTTGTGTAACATAGATTGCGTAGATAGTTGATAGTAATTTAAGTTACGATTATATCGGTTAAAACATTATTCAAATAGCTTACAACCTGCACCTAAAAAATCGATCTTTAAGATGAGTGAGTGCTCTTTGTCCATAGTTTTGTTCATTTAATCCTTGTGTCCCAGATTTTATGAAGTTTCAGGACCATTTTTCTCGGCATGCATCTATTTACCAAAAGTTTCGGCCTCACTATCCGCCTGAGCTTTTTGCGTATCTGGCTGGCCTTTGTGAGAATCAAATGTTAGCCTGGGATTGTGGAACAGGAAATGGGCAAGCTGCCTGGGGCCTAAGCACACATTTTCAAAATGTCATAGCCAGCGACCCTAGTCAGGCCCAAATCGACCAGGCAAGAGCACATCCCCGGATTACCTACCGATTAGCAAGTGCAGAAGAAAGCGGCTTAAAAAATCAATCTGTTGATTTGATTTGTATCGCTCAGCCCCTTCATTGGGTTGATTTCAACCGGTTTTATCCGGAAGCTCAAAGAATTCTGAAGAAAGGCGGCTTAATTTCCACATGGACCTATGGGTTACCCAGGCTAAATGAAGAACTCGATCAGATTATTCAATCCTTTCATGACGAAAGTCTCAAGGGCTTTTGGCGGGATGAAAATGAGTTTGTGAGTAGGTCCTACCCTACAATTCCTTTTCCTTTCCCCGAAATCCCCTCTCCCAACTTTCAAATGAAAAAAGAAGGAAATTTTGAGGATTTATTAGGGCTGATCGAGTCCATTTCAGCCGTACAGCGATATAAAGAAGCTTACGGAAGAAACCCTCTCTTCAAAATAAGGACGGAACTATTGCATGCATGGGGAGCCTCGGAGAAAAAGCGAACATTTAGTTGGGACATCCACCTCTTGATCGGAATCAACCTATAGTTACTATATCCTCCTAAAAAAATACCTGTCAATTTTTCGGTTGTGGCTCCTCAGTCCGACTTACTATCTTCGTAAAAATTCAGGATTCTTATGCAGATTTCGGAGCAAGAACAGATAGACCGCTATTATGAAGCCCTTTTAAACAGAGACAGTTCCTACGTGGGCATCTTTTATGTTGGGGTAAAAACTACCTCGGTCTTTTGCATTGCCAGTTGTAGAGCTCGAAAACCTAAAAAGGAGAATGTTATTTTTTATACAGAGGTTAAGGATGCTTTGGATAATGGATTTCGTCCCTGTAAAATCTGCCATCCTACCGAAAATGCAGTTCCCATGCCCAAGGACATTCAGGAAGGCATTCGTATGGTAAAGGATAACCCTAAAGAAAAAATCTCAGATCAGCAGTTAAGAGACTCGGGGATCAGCCCGGAAAAATTGAGAAGGTGGTTCAAAAGTACTTATGGAATCACTTTCCAGAAATATCAGCGAATGTATCGGATCAACGAGGCCTTTTTGGAATTAAAAAGCGGAAAAAAAACTACCCATACAGCCTTTGATTCTGGATATGAATCCTTGAGTGGTTTCAATTATACCTATAAGAAGCTTATGGGTGCAAATCCAAGCGAAAGTTCAAATGGCCAAAGGATCCTGATCAGCCGAATAGAAAGTCCCCTGGGGCCGATGTTTGTTTGTGCCACCGAAAAAGGCATTTGCTTACTCGAATTTGTAGACCGAAAGATGCTGGAAACAGAATTCAAAGATTTGCAACGATTACTGAAGGCTAGAATCATTCATGGGGAAAATGCTCATATCAAGCAGGCTCGAAAAGAGGTTAAGGAATATTTTGCCGGGCAAAGACAAACTTTCGGTTTCCCCATCGATAGTCCCGGGACGGAATTTCAACAATCGGTTTGGGGCAATCTTATCCAACTTCCTTATGGACAGACTTTTTCATATCAGGAATTGGCAGAAAAAATGGGCCAACCCAATTCAACTCGGGCTGTGGCCTCAGCTAATGGCAATAATCGAATAGCCATAGTTATTCCCTGCCATAGGATTATAGGAAAAGATGGGAATCTACGAGGATATGGCGGAGGTTTGGCTCGAAAGCAATGGTTGCTAGATCATGAGAAGAAATACTCTGTATAAGCCCAACATATAATTTCCAATGAAGTGGGAATTCTTGTTATTCCAGGTTCTAATTTTTCTTTTGCTTAGATGAAAAAGAAACAAAAATTTAAGCAACTGCAAAGCGCTCCTCAATTCAGCCCCCGAACACGATCCAGAAGCAGAGGCTCGGTGCACAAAGGAATATTTATGGGTCCTCTTGTGTATCAAGGTTCCTTTGTTGCAAACTAACTTAATTTCACTCTGGTCCATTTGCCTTGCAAAGGCTGACGGAAGGAGGGGCAACAAGCTTTGGGTTCTGCGATTTTTGGCAGAAACTTTATTAAAAAAGGTAAAGAATGCTATTAAGAAATTAAGGAAGCCAATCAACAAAAGCCTTACACACCTCATCCCAGCTTATTTCTTTAGCTCCCCGATGCGGCAAATTAAAGTAATATGACTCAAGATCTTCCCATTGCTTATCGGTATTTAGGCGGGTTTGTTTTTTTCTGTAGAAAGTAAATGCTACTTCTTTAGCAGGATGCGTAATATGCAAGACCCCTCTCTTTTTGCTGAATGAAAAATTTTTGGGATCAAGGCCTTTTTTATCAATAAGCTGTATCAGTACTTTATGTTCACCTATCTTTAGTCGCACAAATATTTACTTTCCTTTACCATACAACGAGTAAAGCTACATTTCTAATCTATTTTCCAAATAAATTTCCTTTGGCCTAATATCATGTTCCCAAAAACTGTTTTTTGAATATGCCCGACAACCTCTAGGTTTATATGCCCGTTATTTCTTCCGAAGGATCATTCTCAAAACCCTACTAACGAAAATACATGTCGTCTGTCAAACACGCTCCTCAATTACTCGTACTTCTACTATTTATTTCCCCCCTTTATTTTTTTTCCTGTGAAGGCGAAGCTCCTGAACCTGTGGACTTTGGGCCAGTTAGCGAGATCGTCGTGATGGACAATGGAAATATTGGGAATGCCTCTGATATTGAGATTAATTTCAAAAAACAACTGGACCTAAAAAATATCGGAGAGTATCGAATATTTGCTATCAAAGCTGCCAGTGCCTCCAGTTTTACCTTAGAAATGGCCAATGATATGGCTTCTGACAGGTACACAAGCATACGAACAGATGAAACTTATCCGGTAAAAGGAAAAGAACTTACTGCCCAAAGCATGGATACAGATGGGGACGTAATCAACACCAATGAGACCTACCGATTCGCCATCCTTACTGTAGCAGAAGACAGCCGTGCTTCCGACAATACACTTGCTATCAGTGAAGCAGATTTTCAGTTGACAGTTAATAATTTATTGACTGACCATACCCGTGAGCAAGAAATAGGGGCGGGAAGCCTGTTGTTGGGTCCAAGCGGACAACTGTGGATGGGAGATTATAATATTCAGCGCCATGTCTCCATGAATTCAGACACCATCTATCGTTTATACCGAATCACTGAAGATGGAAGTTTTCAAGAGGAAAGTACCGAATATCAGGTACTGGCGGGAAATGTATTTGACAGCGAATTCAATCTTTATCAGTCCGATATTCTCAATGCACGTATCCTGAGGAAAACTCCTGGAGGAGTATTTGATACCCTTGTAGCCAATGGCTATCCTCTTTTTCAGCCAGATGGAATATATGTTGATGCCAATAAGAATATCTTTGTTGCTGATCAGGAAGCCGGAAATGTGGTTAAAATTGATCCGGATGGCATAAGCAGTCAATTTGCCTTTGTGGGTAAAAGTCCCAGAGGAATCACAGCTGACACAGAAGGTAATCTTTATGTGAGTCACAACCACGAAAATGGAGAAATCTCCAAGGTGAGCCCAGATGGAACAGTATCGATACTAGCGAGTCTTCCGGTATCCATTCCTGAAGGTTATGGTCTGCCCTATAAAATGTGGATGGGATATATCATTTTCCACGAAGGATTTCTCTATGTCGCAGGTATGAGTAGCGACCGCATTTATAAAATAAGCCTTGATGGAGAAGTAGAAGTTTTTGCTGGATCTGGAAAACGGGGAATCCCAAGAGGAGGAGTCCGTACCGCCAATCTCAATCGCCCTTTGGGACTCGCTTTTAGTGCCAATGGAAAGAAACTTTATATTAGTGGCTGTACAGATGTAACCCCTTCTCATACCCAATATACCACTCCAGGTATTATTTGGGAGATAGATATTGTGGAGTAAAATTAAGTCCCTTAAGTAGCATATTCCCCTTATACATGCTTAACTTGGGATTTCAAATTTGATTCCCGCTTACTATGGATAAATTGAAAGTCATCGCCTTCGATGCCGATGATACCCTTTGGATTAATGAGCCTCTATTTCAGGCTACGGAGAAGAAATTTGCCGAGTTATTAGAAGATTTTCTCCCTCAACATACAGTATCACGCGAACTTTTGAAAATTGAAATCGCCAACCTCCCCAGATATGGCTATGGGGTAAAATCTTTTATGCTTTCTATGGTAGAAACTGCTGTAGAAATTTCTCAAGGAAAGATTGGGATGGAGGTGATTTCGAGAATCATAGAAATCGGAAAAGAGCTATTAGATGCACCAGTAGAAGTTATTGATGGAGTGCCAGAGGTATTGGAAAACTTGAGAGGACGCTATCGCATCATTATGGCAACCAAAGGAGACCTTCTTGATCAGGAACGTAAATTAGAAAAGTCTGGCCTTGCCCATTTCTTCCACCATACTGAGATTGTTTCCGAAAAGCATGAAGCTGAATACAAACGTATCATCAAGCATCTGGATATTGAGCCGGAGAATTTTCTTATGATCGGCAACTCTCTCAAATCAGATGTCATTCCAATCTTGAATATTGGAGGCCATGGTTTCCATGTGCCTTATCACACTACCTGGGAGCATGAAAAAGTGGATGTAAAAATAGAGCATGCAAATTTCCGCCAAATGGATTCAATCCGAGAAATTCTTGAATTTATTCCCTAATCAAGAGTAGCTGTAGGAAAAAGGGAAATTCCTAAATTCTGAATTTTTCAATTTCCGCAAAAACACCCGAATATCATCTACTTTTCTTGCTTAATTGAAACAGCTATAATATTTTGTATATCAGCGATTACATGATAAAAAGATGAAGTATTTAACCTTGCTTCCTCTTGCTCTACCTCTCCTCATTTCTTGTCAAAATTCTGCCACAGAAACTCACGCTCAGAATTCTACTACCTTATCAGAAAGTAGACTTGGCACTGCCTTTACAGAGGTAGATGAACTTTTAGGCTATTATGTAAAAACTGCCCATGAAGGAGCCTGGCTTCTCTTCTTGGAAGAAGGAGAAAATGGATTAAAAGGTTCTTTGACTCAATACCAGGACATGCTACCGCCAGCTGAGTTTTTGGATGGATCAGAAACAAAAGCGGATGTTCGGGTAAAACATATGCTTGAGTTTTTTTCCCCCGATAAAAATTCTGGCACTTTCCAATCAAATATTGGCAGTGGAAAAATCAATGCCCAAAAGATCGTATTTGATAGCATTATCGAAACTGATGCTCCATTAGTTCTAGTCCGTGAAGCGACTTATCCCAGACCAGAATAAGCATAAACACACTTGTTTATTTCTTGAGAGCATTTATTTTTGCAGCCATATTTCACACATTATTTATAACCATGAACACATTCATTCGAATTTCGATTTCCCTTATCTTATTCTTTCAATTGTATTTTCCTCTAAATGCTCAGGAGGTAAAAGAGCTTTTTGAAGGAAGAATCAACTATTCTCTAAAATTTGTTGACAAAACCGGTGAACTCAATGAAGCAATGGTAAAGCTTTTCATTGGGGATGCACAGCTTTACACAGTAAAAAGGGGAAAGTATAAAAATGAAATGAACGGTAAGTTTAAATTTCGCATGGTCTATTTGGGACAAGATACCATGTACACCCAATACCTCGGCAATAAATTTGTCATGTGGACTTTATCGTCTGAACAAGAAGACAGCTTACTTTCCTTTGAAATCATAGAAAATGCAGAGGAGGTAAACGGTATTAACTGTCATTTACTCAAAATAAAAACCGCTAAAGGAAGTATTGATTACTATTATCATCCTGATTACCGTTTGGAATATGAAGATTATAAAGCCCATGAAAACAGCTTTTGGAACTTCAGTGTAGAAAAAACAGGATGTCTCCCCTTGAAAAGTATAGTAGATACGGAAGAGGAGTATACCGAACTCATTTTCAAGGAAATCATGCCTATGAAAATTGAGGATTCAGAATTTACGGTTCCTGAGGGACCAAGAAAAAAAGCTTCAGAGGAATAAATTCCCATTTCCTTTAAGCAATTGAGACTGATATTTCACTTATCTTTCCGTTTCATATAAGCGAAAACATGGAAAGGTATAACTTCAATTCATCCTATAGTATTTCACGTATTATCAAAGGAGGTTGGCACCTGGCCGGAGGGCACGGCAACATAGATCCTGAAGCTGCTATCGAAGACATGTACGCCTTTGTAAAAGCGGGCATCACCACTTTTGATTGTGCGGATATCTATACGGGAGTAGAAGAATTAATCGGAGCATTCCAAAAAAAATATGAAGCGGCTTTTCGTTCCCGGGATCTTTCCCCTATACAGATTCATACCAAATATGTTCCTGATTATGACAAACTCTGGAAGCTGAAGAAAGCAGATACAGAAGCTATCATTGATCGTTCTTTAAGAAGACTGGGAGTAGAGCGATTGGACCTGGTACAATTTGCATGGTGGACCTATGATGCTCCTGGCTATGTAGAAACTGCCTTACAGCTTAAAGCGCTTCAGGATGCAGGTAAAATCCGCTATATAGGCCTCACCAATTTTGATGGGAAACGTGTGCAGGAAATCCTGGATGCAGGGGTGTCGGTACTGAGCAATCAATTGCAATACTCTGTATTTGATCATCGTCCAGAATGGGATATGGAGCCTATTCGAAAAGTTTATAACATGCCCTACCTTTGTTATGGTTCGCTAGCAGGTGGATTTCTGAGTGATCGTTATTTGGGCCTTCCCGATCCAAAGGGTCCCTTAGAGAATCGATCTCTAACAAAATATCGACTTATTATTGAAGAATTCGGAAGTTATGAGTATTTCCAGGATACACTTAAATGCTTGAGAGAAATTGCTGATAAGCATGAGGTTGATATTGCAGCAGTGGCAGGCAAATATATTTTGCAAAAAGAAGGCGTTGCGGCACTGATAATAGGTGCACGAAATCGTAAGCATCTACATAAATACCAGGAGTTTTCACATTTCTCATTAGATTCTGAAGACCTGGCAAAAATCGAGAAAATGGTCCAGGGCTCTCAAGGACCTAAAGGACCGGTTTATGAGTTGGAACGAGATAAGGATGGCAAACATGGTCGGATCATGAAATACAATCTTAACGAGGATTGAGATGTCTGAAACTACTACGAGCAAAAGATTAGCTTTTTATGGCGGGCCCTTTATGGCGCTCATCCCTTTTCTGGTCTTTGTAGTCGGGGTGATCGCAATTGCTCTTTCGGGAGCCCCTGATGAAAAGGGATTCTGGCCGGTCTTGATTCTGGCTCTCGGAATAGGGCTTTTACTATCCAAAGACAAATCTCAATTCTCTCAGACTGTACTGGAAGGCATGTCAGATAAAATGGTCATGATCATGATCACAGCCTGGATGCTGGCCTCAATTATCGGCGTACTTATGTCATTAACAGGTTTCGTAGAAGCGCTGATTTGGATGGCTGAAGGGCTTCAATTAGGTGGGGTCGGTTTTGTTTTAGCAAGCTTTATCATCTGCTGTGTAGTATCGCTTTCAACAGGATCCAGTTTTGCTACCATTCTTATCTGTGGGCCTTTACTTTATCCTTCTGGTGGAATATTAGGCGCTCATCTCCCTAGTCTCGCAGGAGCCATTTTAGCAGGTGCTACTTTCGGCGACTTTATCGCGCCCATTTCAGATACGACCATCGCCAGTAGTTTGAGTCAGGGAGCAGATATTGGAAAAGTCGTAAAAAGTCGGATTAAATACATGGTCCCTGTTTTTATCTTTGCCTGTCTAGCCTTTTATATTTCTGCTGATTCAGGTTTTACCACAGTAAAGGGCTTGGAAGCAAAACTTTCAGGTGTTCCTAATGCGCTCCCGATGCTGCTAGTTCCAGCACTCATCATATACCTTTTCCTAAAAGGCAAGCATTTACTGGAAGGACTCTTGCTGGGACTTTTGTTTGGGGTGGTATTGGCCCTGCTTCTCGGTCTCCTACAAATTGATCAGGTATTTAGTCTGGATCTGGAGAACTTTGGTGCCAAAAGCTTTGTTATAGATGGGATAAATCGTGCTGTAGGAATTAGCTTTTTCACGATTTTGTTGATGGGGCTGGTAGCCACCCTTAAAGCCAGTGGACTTCTGGATAAACTGGTAGACTTGGCCTCTGCTAAAAGTAAGAAAGCTGCTGATGGAGAAAGATGGATAGCTGCTACTTCTGCCGTTTCGGTTTTACTTACAACACATAGTATAGTCGCCATTCTAATGTTGGCAGATTTTAGTAAAGAAAGTGGAGAAAAACTGGGAATCGGATCAATAAGAAGAGCTAATATATTAAGTATGGTCGTCTGTGTTTTCCCTTTCCTCCTTCCCTATTTTATACCCGTCATCCTTATGGCCAATACCAGCAATAGTGGGCAAGACTTTGGCATTCCCTCAGTAAACGCACTAGAAACAGGCTTTCATAATTTTCTTGCCTGGGGACTATTAGGTATGGTCATGATCCTGGTCTTATTTGGCTGGGGAAGAAAAAAAGATGAACTTCTTTCCAAAACAGAATGACATGAAGCTTAGGCCTGATCAATTTGAATTATACGACTTGAAAGTTGAGGTAGAAAGCATCAGCGGTAATTGCACTTGTAAAATGGCTGTGGGGGATTCCTTTTTCATGAAGGGAGGGAAATTATCCTTGCCAGATGGAAAAGATTTTTGCCTTTATGCCTTACAAGCAAGCATTCCCTTACTCCCAGCCAAACAAAGAAAAAATCATCCGGCAGATTGGATGGAAACAGATGCACGAGTCATCTGCCCAGATCCCGAATGCAAATTGGTGATGAGGATAGATAGAACCCAAAGTCGGGTCTTAGATCATGATGAAGTAAGCCCCATTAGTTGGGAAGAAATTCAGGATAAAGATTAACAAAAAGTATCTGTGGAAATTGACCACATATTTATCTTCTCCAAAAATAAAGGGAAGGAAGCCGATGAATTAGTTGAAAAAGGCTTCACAGAAGGTAGTAGCCGTATTCATCCCGGCCAGGGCACTCGAAATAGAAAATTCTATTTTGAGAATTTCTTTTTGGAAATACTCTGGGTGGTAAATGAATGGGAAATAAAAGATGAAAGAACTCGGGCCACCCAACTTTGGGAACGCTCCCAATTTGCAAAAAATGAGTATTCACCTTTTGGCATGTGCCTGCTAAATACACTCGAAAGTGATGCTCTGTTCACTGAGGCCCTTAGCTATCAACCTATATATTTCCCCGGAGGTATGCCCATTGAATTTTTGCCACATACAGATCAGGAATTCTTTCCCTGGACCTTTCGCTTGCCTTTCAAAGGAAAACTCAAAAAAGCAGATGAACCCAGGACTCATAGGAATGGAATAAAATCACTTACAGAAGCAGCCTTTGGAGTTCCCCAAAAAGCAATGAACACTTCTTTTGTGTATGCATATGAATTTGAAGAACAGATCTCATTTTTTTCTTCTGAGCAAAGCAAATTGAATTTGATTTTTGATCAGCATAGACAAAAGAAGAATATAGAGTTTGAAAGTCTTCCTTTGGAAATCCTTTTTTAAATTGATTCGTACCTTGTTTTATGCACAGCAGCCCAGAATATCTCCGTGAAGTTATAACTGGAGTCACAGAAAACAGCCCCCTTCACCCAAATCTTCAATATGGATTTGGCAAAAATCCCCATGAACTATTTAAAGAATTTCCAGAGAAGAAATTGGGGGATCTCTCCAAGCTCAGATCCCTGACCCTCAAATACCACAAAATCAGGAAACTCCCTCTCTCCTTTGGGGAAATGAAGGACTTGTTGTACCTGGATCTTTCGGATATGCCTTTGGAAACTTTTCCGAATAATATTGGAAACTTAAAGTCCTTAAAATTCTTGAGAGCGTCTGATTTATCGGAGCCAAATCTGGATGAATATATGTCGAATCTTCTAGAAGGACCTATGCATGTGAGCAAATTTGAAAGCAAGGCGGGTTTAAGTGAATTACCTGATAGTTTTGCCTTGCTGAAAGAGCTAGAACATTTAAGGCTGGATGGAAACCGCTTTCAAAGCTTCCCTAGGGAAATCCTGGAGTTGACAAATCTGACTTATCTGGATTTGAGCATGAATGCTATTACAGAAATTCCGGAAGAAATAGGTCAGTTGGAAAAGCTAAGGTATTTAAAACTTAGTAGGAATAACTTCCGCCATCTACCCGAGGGAATTTCTCGATTAAAAAGCTTAAAAAGGCTCCGTCTGGATGGCTTGATTCTGGAGGAATTACCTGCAGGCATTGGAGATTTGCAAAGTTTGGAAATGCTGGAAATATGTTTGGGAGAGTTGCACTCAATTCCTCAAGAGATCCAGCACCTGAAGAACTTGAAAGACTTTTATTTGGATGGCAGCAAAATCGATGAAATAGATGTAAATGCCTTACGAGTCTTCCTGCCCAATTGCAGGCTTCATACAGAATATGATTTCAACTAAATCAAAGTCATTTCTTATTTTATAATTCAAGCTACAACCGTGAGAATAAAAACATTAGCATATCAGAATTACCTGGATAACATACCAGAAACGGGAAAACACATACTCATTCAGGAAGCTCAAGATCGGCTTTTATTTTACCAGGCCTACAACCACGCTATAGCCAATTATGCACTCGAAAACCAAGAACTTGGAGGTAATGCATACAGTTACAACCGTATGTCATGGATCAAACCCAATTTTCTTTGGATGATGTTCCGCTGTGGTTGGGCAGTTAAGGAAAATCAGGAACGCGTACTTGGCATTTGGATCAAAAAGTCTGACTTCGACTGTATCCTACAAGAAGCAGTTTACAGCTCCTTTCAACGAGAAATTTATGGATCAGAGGAAAATTGGAAGAAAGCCCTTGCTCAGCATGAAGTTAGGCTACAATGGGATCCGGATCATGACATTTATGGAAACAAGGTAGAAAGACGAGCTATTCAATTGGGACTAAAGGGAGATATACTCAAAACTTTTGGGAAAGAAATGATAGAAGAAATCGTAGATGTGACGAATTTCGTGAAGGAGCAGAAAGCAAAAATTGATGGAAGTAATCTGGGGGATTTATTGATCCCGTATGAGCAGCCTTATCTTTCCAATGATCCTTTACTTAATCAAAAGTTGGGGATTTCCTAAGGAACATTCATTTTTGATTTATGAAATTGTTTAGAAAAGTGAGAGAAGATTCAATTAGAAAGAAAAAAGCAGGGGGCTATCTTTTGTACGCCTCTGGAGAAATACTGCTGGTCATCATAGGGATTCTATTGGGACTTTCTTTGAATAAATGTAATGAGGAACGTAAGCAGAAAAATACCCTTACAAGCGACCTGAATCTCATTCTTACAGAATTAGAATCGGACACTTTAGAAGCACATTATATAATCGATTACCACCTAAGCATAAAAGATCCCCTTCAAAAAATCATCGATGGAACTATTACAAGAGAAGAACTTGCATCCTGTGATAAATGCCTGACTGTTTTGAGTTCTACCCAGCCCTTTACCATAGATACCCGTGGTTATAATTTGCTCCAGAAGTATAGCGAAAGTAGCATTGTTCAGGAAGATACTCTCCTAAATAAAATTATGGACTTCTATGCTGGAAGTATAGAATCTCAAAAAATCGCCTTTGATCTATTGAGCAGTAATTTGGAAAGAAATTTGATTGATTGGCAGGATAATCAGCCCTGGTTTCATGAGGTTTTCGGCAAAAATGACTGGCATAATGAGGAGTATTTTGCTTACCTTATGAAGGATGAAATACTCAGAAACAAGATGGCTTATCAGGCACTTTTGAATTACCAAAACTATGTTCCCATGTTGGAATATTTTATCATGAATGCCAGAGAAATAAGTAGCAATATCAAGGTGAGATTAGATTAAAAATTGCACAACATGAAAAGCTGGTTTAAATACGAATATGGGTATATAAATATCAACAAAAGCAATATTTATTTCACTAATACAGGCAATGGAAGTGAATTGAGAAGACTCAAAGAAGTTCCATTTGGAAAAGATATATCTAATACACGGGATCCTTTCGCCTTTCTGGGGGTTATCTCCGTGCCTATCTATTACTACATCATTGATCTGGAATTCACCTTGAAAAGTGTCTTGATCGTTAGCGGGATATTTACAGCTGTTTATTTTGCTTTCCAATACCTGAAAAGAGAAAGGGGAGTCAGTCTGTGGATTCCTATGGACAGCCTGGAAAACATACAAATTGAGCTAGATTTTGTAGAGGTTTCCTACCTCAATGTTCATGGCAACATAAAATCTATAGAGCTCGACAAAGTAGAAAAGGACGGTATTAAATTTTGGGCACAATTAAAAGAAAGACTTAATCTGGAAACTCATTAGATTATTTTCAGTTTAACAATCCAACTGTAACGGAATTGCTGCGTATGCATATTGTTATCCTTATTCAATAGTCCAAAACATGGATTCATCCTTCATTTCCCAACTATACAAATCCCACCAACAATGTCCCCAATGCCCAAGCCCTCAGAAGCTTGCTGAATTTTTCGATAACATACTCGGAGCCTTATTTCCCAATACCAGCTCGCGAATATTTGAGAGTCAGAAAGAGCTCGAATTTTTCCTGATCAATTTGAAAGAGGAACTCTATGAGATTCTTTTTATGTATCCTAATCGGGAAAGTATCCATAGTACAAATAAAGCTGAAGCATTCTTCAACAAGCTTCCGAATATATATGAAAGTTTACTTGAGGATAAAAAAGCTATGTTTGACGGGGATCCAGCAGCAAAAAGTGAGAGCGAGGTGGTAAAATCCTATCCTGGCTTTTATGCTATTGCTGCTTATAGAGTTGCTCACGAATTGCATCAGATGGAGATCAAACTCATCCCTCGTATGATCACTGAGCATGCACATTCGAAAACAGGCATTGATATCCATCCCGGAGCACAAATCGGTCGCAGGTTTTGTATCGACCATGGGACAGGAGTTGTCATAGGGGAGACAACTCAGATTGGCAATGATGTCAAAATTTACCAGGGAGTTACTTTAGGAGCTTTGAGTGTGGCAAAAGAAGACGCAAGCAGCAAAAGGCATCCCACAATTGAGGATCATGTGGTCCTGTATGCGGGAGCTACTGTATTAGGAGGGAAAACCACCATCGGCCATCATAGTATTATTGGGGGAAATACCTGGATAACTAGAAGCGTAGTCCCTCATAGCAAAGTTTACTATAAAGCAACTCTACAAAAGGAAAACGAAACCCTATTATTTAATCAAGAATAAATATGAACCTGGAAAGATTGATTGGAAATACTCCCTTGGTCCAAGTGGAGAAGATAAACCCCAACCCTAATGTAAAGATCTACTGTAAACTGGAGGGGCAAAATCCCGGAGGAAGCGTGAAAGACCGAGCTGCCTATGGGATGATCAAGGGAGCCATGGATAGAAAGGAAATTGAGAAAGGTTCAAAATTGGTGGAAGCCACCAGCGGGAATACGGGAATTGCGCTGGCTATGATCGCTCAAAGACTAGGGGTAAACATGACGCTTATCATGCCAGATAGTGCAACGCCTGAACGTGTAAAAACCATGAGGGCCTATGGGGCAGAAGTCCTGCTCACCCCTTCCGAACGAACCATAGAATACTCAAGGGAGCTTGCGCAGGAAATGGCTGACAGTGATAAGTACTTCATGCTCAACCAGTTTGCCAATCCTGACAATTACAAAATGCATTACCGAACGACCGGTCCGGAAATATGGAAAGATACTGAAGGGAGTATTACTCATTTTGTATCCGCCATGGGTACCACCGGTACGATCATGGGAGTTTCTCGTTTCCTCAAGGAACAAAATAGCCAAATCCAGATCGTCGGGACTCAACCCACCGAGGGTTCCCGCATACCCGGTATAAGAAGATGGTCTCCCGAGTTCTTACCCAAGATTTATGAACCCAAAAGAGTTGACAGGATTGTTGATGTCAGCCGGGATCAAGCTATTACAATGACGCGTAGAATGGCCAAAGAAGAAAGCATCATGGGAGGCATGAGCAGCGGGGGTGCACTTCATGCAGCTGTAGAAGTCGCCAAAGAAATAGAAAAAGGCGTGGTGGTATGCATCACCTGCGACAGAGGAGATCGCTACCTGAGTTCAGAATTGTTTGAGGAATAAGGCTATTCACCGTAATAGTCTTTCCAGCCTTGTAGATCGAGTCCCAGGGTAAATTCATGGGAAGCTCCAAATACATTGCCGGGTTGGGCGCGTGTCATGAAGTCTGAGCTGTACAGAAATTCCATTTTTTTCACTCGCATTCCAAACATGAGACTTGCCAACCAATCGGTTCTATAAGAACCACCTAAAATCAATTTCTCATCCATGAGGTAAAAACGGATGGTTCCTTCAATCTGATAAGGAGTAGCATCTGCACGTTTCACCAAAACGGAAGGCTCTACGGTTAGATTATCATACTTGAAGCGATATCCTCCAAAAAGAAAATAATAGGTATACAAGCGAGAAATATTGGCTCTGGTAGCCTGATCATTTCCGATAGCACTAAGATTCCCCTGGATCAAATTGGGTGCGGAAAATCCTAACCAAAGATTATCATTATAATATTGCAGGCCGAAAGAAAGGTCAGCTAAATTCAAATTTCCCATAGCAGCTCCAATGGCGGGATCAGCCTGATCCTGAAAAGTAACTCTATCCACTCTGAAACTTTGCTGGATGTATTTGAGTCCCATTCCAAATGACAGCATATTTTGGCCCATTGATCCTCCATATCCTAAAGGCAACTGATAGGCATATGCAAGTTGGGCACCATTCCTCAGACTTGGACCTAAAGCATCTGAAAATGCCATTACACCAAGAGAGCTTTTATTATCCAGACGACCCGTATAGCTCACGGTAGCTGTTCTGGGAGCTCCTGGAAAGTTTCTCCACTGAAGGCGGTAATTGATTCTTATTTCCTGCTGGGTACGGGTACCTGCAACAGCCGGGTTCAGCACGAAAGCATTGCTTTTGTACTGTGAGTAAAGAGGTTCTTCCTGGGCAATTACTGGAAGTATCAGAAGCAAGCTAAAAATGAAGCATAAAAGTTTTTTCATAATATCTGTTTTGCCTGCTATTATTTTATGATGGATACACTCCCCTTATAGGTGCTTCTTCCTTCGGCAGTGTTGATATGTACGATGTAGAAGTAGGTTCCTTCAGCCAGAGCTTTTCCATTTGAGGTTCCTTCCCAGCTGTTGTCATAACCTACCTGGTAGAATAATTCCTGCCCCCAGCGATTGAGTATTTGAAGTTCATTGTCTGGAAAAAAGTCCAAACAGGGAATTACAAATTTATCATTATAGCCATCCCCATTTGGAGAAAATCCCATATGGATGTCCAGACAATTCGGGCGCTGAGGCAATTCTATTTCAAATGGGATCAACTGAGAGCACCCCGCAGCATCAATAATTGTAACCGAATATGCACCCCCTCTGAGATTAAATACTTCTTTCCCTGTTTCCCCGGTACTCCATTCGTATGTATAAGGTTCTATACCTCCTTCTACTTGTATTTTAGCCGCCCCATTCCCCCTTCCATTGTCAGGAATCAGCTCAAGATTGTAAGCTAATGGTTCAGGATCTTTCAATTCGAAACTCTCCTCGAGCTCGCACCCAAGAGAATCTTCGAGTGTTACTGTATAACTTCCTGCTGCCAGGTTGAGTAAATCCTCTTCGTTTGATCCATTGGACCAGTTAAAATTATAAGGAGAGATTCCGCCGGAAGCAAAAAGGAGAATTGATCCTGTATTTTGCTTAGGACATTGAGGACCCATTACGATCGGATCAATAACCAATTCAGGTGCTTCTTTCACCTCCAACTCAAAAGATTTGGAACAGGAATTTTCATCAGTAATTTGAATCGAAATCTCTCCGGGTGAAAGATTGTTGATGGTCGAATCTGTAGACCCATTGGACCACAGATAGGTATAAAGGCCTGTACCTCCCCTAAGTTCGAGGCTTATTTCTTGTGAAGTACCCCCTTTGCAGACAAATAGCTCAATGCCATTTTGAAGCTGAATTTCTTCCGGACCAATTAAATCTCTTTGAAGGCGAATCAGCGCCCCATTATCATCAATAACATTCAACGCATAAGAGCCGGCAGGGATATTGGTCAACACACTATCCCCAAAGCCGGGTGCTCCCTGCCATGCATATCGATAAGGTCTTACTCCTCCTCGTATACTGGCTTTTAAAGCTCCGTCATTTGCATCAAAACAACTCACAGGCCAGCCATTGTATTCTGTGGTGGTCTCCAAGGTTCCTACCAAAGGGGAAGGAGAGTTTAAGCTGATGTTAAGCTCGTTGGTGCAGCCTGTGACCTGATCAATTACCAAAACCACATAGGTTCCTGCACCTAATTGATTAGCTACAGGCCCCGTCAAATTAGAATCATGAGACCAGTTATAGGCATAGCTGCTTCCTGCAGGTGCCAATATTTCTATTTTGCCATCCTGCCCTCCAGCTATACTCACCTCAAAACCTTTATAATCGCTTAGCTGCCAGTTTACCACCAATTCTGTTACAAAAAAACTCTCAAAATTTGAGGATAAGGTATGGCAAACACTAGCTGAAGCCGTTTGAATTGGAAGTCCTGTTGTAGCAGTTAAATTACCGGTATAAGAAATCCCGTAAATTCTATAATCATTGGGGGGAAGGAAATTAAGATCAACCTGAGAGGCAGGTAGAACTCCTAATATTAAGTCCAAAGCATCTGTAAGAATGTAGGAATAATCTCCTCCACTACTATCATTGGTAGTTAAAATTGTGATATCAACCTCATGATTCTTACATACTTGTCCTGTAATGCTGGAATTTACAACAGAAGGCCCGGAATTACAGGTGGATAAATATTGAACAATTTCTAACTCATCCACTCCCATATCCAGTTGATCGCTACCTCCAATAGCATCAATTCTAATTCGGAAATTATTCACCCACATATTGTTGGGTATATTCAGACTTAGCTGAGTCCAATCTGTATAAATATTGCCATCCACTATTTGACTTTGCCAATTCTGCCCTCCATCTATGGAAAAAAGGATTTCTAACTGATCCGTTCCTAATCCATTGGAGGATGGATTAATGACACAGAGGTTTAATTTGGTCTGAGAGACATTTGCACTATTGCCAAGATCTATAGAAGGTGAAATCATACTCGCTCTATCCCCCATTGCCAGCCCAGAGCTATGTCCTAGGGCATAAATACCCCTACCATCACATCCGAAAGGATCCGGATGAGTAGCTGGAGGAAAAGTAGAAGGTTCGGACCAGAAGCAGGAAGGTCCCACATTGCAGGATGCCCCCCCCAGCAACCACCCTTGTGGCAAACTGGGACTTTGAGCAGTCCACTGGGAAAAGTCTTCTGCGAAGACAGTTGTTTGGGCCTTTACATACAGAAAAGCGGAATTAAGGACTATCAATAGTCCCAGTTGCAAGGTTTTCTGTAGAAAGCCGGGAAGTAGATGTTTCATACAACGTACTTGGAGCAATTCTCCTCGTTCTTTCTATCCCTATCTAAAAAACGGTAATCCAATAGGCTGCAAAATACTAGCTAAGAAAAATAGAATCGTCCTTTTGTGTATGAGCTGTCATATTTCTAACCTCATTTAGCCTAATTATTCACCTTGAGGATTTTTGGCTAAATGTTAGTTCGCAAATTACATGCAAGAAAGCTTGAGAAAAGGAAAGGAAAGCCTGGTATAAAAAGCAAATAGCTCTATCTGGAATAGAGCTATTAGTAATACGAATGTATATTGAAATTATTGCTTCGGTTTGAAATGGATTTATTGAGGCAATAATCTATTTACAACATGAATGATCCCATTGGTAGTTTGAATATTTCCTATAACTACTTCAGAACTATCATTTAAAACAATTAGAGAAGCGTTTTGGGGAGTAATTGTATATCCCTCACGTAAAGTATTTAGATCCCCCAAAAAAGGATCTAAAAGTTCCTGACCCGTATAGAAACTATCTACTACATGCGATCTCAGGAGGTCATTTTTCAGTCTTTCCTCTAATGAATTCAGATTACTTACATTGAAAGTCGCCATAAGATCAGTTTCAAGATCTTCATTGCTGATTGCAAAAAAGGTGTAGAGCTCATCATCCTTGAATTTATCTGCCAGTTCAGGGACAGTATTGACCCCAGCCAGCAAAGCAGAAAAATCCTCATTATCTTCCAGAATGTTATAGACATTAGGGATCCTCAGCACTTTATCAATGATGTTGTAAAAGCCCCCAAGGCCTCCCAGATCTTTCTCCAATACAGCAGTGCTCGTATTTATACTATGACTGCCTGCATCATTTTTAATATAAATGGCAATTACTCTATCTCCCGGACCTGCTGGAGAAGGAGTCAGGTAATATTGAGTCCCCAGACTTGCCAGCGTGGTTGTTGCCCCTAACACATGATATAACATCAATTCACGAAGCTCTTCAATAGGGATATCTCCCAGCCCACTGATATTATTTTCACTAAAGTAGGTCTGAAAAGCATCATTGGATGGGGCGAAAACAGTAATTGGAGTTCCGTTTTTTAAGGCATTATCCAGGTTTGCGAGTTGCATTCCTTCTAAAAAGATAGACAAGCGCTCATCTTCCACCATTGAATCAAAAAGCGTGGGTTGAAGCTCCGTTTCCAGGCACCCATTTGCTCCCAATAAAATAAGAAATATCAGGGCCAATCTGTATTTAATTTCCTTCATATCTCTTATTCTATCACCTCCGGAAGTCAAGCAAAGCGTTGCATATGTGGACTACACCATTGGTAGTTTGAATATCAGTCAGGATCAAATCGGCCTCACCATCAACTTTGATGATATCAACACCCTGAATTTCTACTTCTACCCCTTCCAAAAGTGTCTCATAGGAAAAATCACTCGCGGTTAACATATCATCGGAACGTTGATTTCCTTTCACTATATGATACCTCATCAGACTATCCAAGGTCAAATCAGGTAGATCAAGAATATCTGTAACTCCAAATCGCTCATCAAGTGCATCTTCTACATTGGTATTTGCTGTAAGCAACAAGGAATATGGTCCATTATTTAATAAGGAATCTGCCAGACCTTCAGCTCTAAACATTCCATCTGAAAATTCTTCAAAAGCGTCATTTTGTCTCAAAACGCTGAGGATGGTAGGCAGTTCAAGTACCTGATCTATGGTATTAAAAAATCCTCCTCTGGCGCTAAGGTCCTGATTAACCACCTGAACATTTTTATTCAAACGTGCCTTTGTGCCAGGATTCTCCACCAGTATAGCCAGGAGGTCATTACCAGGCCCTGAACCCGAAGCTGTCAAATAATATCCATTCCCAAGTGCCGGCAACTGGACAGAAACCGGAAGGATATGATACCTTATCAAATTTCTAAGGTCTTCCAATGGAACATCATTTAAACTGGCAAAGTTGTTTTGACTAAGAAAATTATCAAAAGCGGAATTGGTAGGTACAAATACTGTAATTGCCTGACCTGAGCGAAAGTCATCATCAAATTCAAGACGATCAATAGCAGCTATGAAACTACTTGTATTAGCTAAAGCAGCTATTGAGTCATACATTGTTTCTCCAGGCTCAGGCTCCTCTTCACAAGCAATAAAACTCAGGATTAACAGGGAGAATAGAATCCTTCTTAGGATTCCCATAAAGCTATTTATTTTTAGCATATAAGGCTTTTAGGTTTAGAATGTTGCTACAAATTAAAGAAATCTAATATTTCAATCATAGATGTTACAAGCTTGAGTTTTCTTTCCCGCCCTAAGTTCGGGTATTTTTAAATCGAAAAATGTCAGGGCGAGCGTAATGGCCAGTGGCTTCAAAATCAAGCCGAGATTTTGGAATGAGATCCAGGTCCAAATTTTCCACCAGAATTCCTGCTTCATTATATAAGGGTCCAGCCAGAATTTCCCCTAAAGGCGAAACGATCATTGATCCACCTCTACACATAATCTCATCCTGCTCTTTCAGTTCTGATTTAAATCTATCAGGATACATTTCCTTCTTTACAAATTGATTACAACTCAGGACAAAACATCTTCCTTCCAGTGCAATATGTATCATACTCGACTTCCAACTATCTCGACTGTCTGTTGTTGGAGCCAAATGTATGTCCATGGCACTTTCATATAAAGCATTTCGTGCCAGGGGCATATAATTCTCCCAACAAATCAAAGCCCCCATATTACCATATGCTGTTGGGAAACTTTTTATACTACTTCCATCCCCTTCTCCCCATATCAATCGCTCAGTTCCAGTAGGTTTAATCTTCCGATGATGTTTGAGTAAAGTTCCTTCCGGACTAAAGACGAGAAAACTACAGTATAAGCTGCTCCCTGCTTCTCCTTTTTCTACTAGCCCCATTCCCAGGTAAACTCCATGTGTCTTAGCTAATCCTCCTAAAAATGAAAGGAGAGGTTCATCCATTCTTGGGCAGGCCAGCCAATATTCCATCCACTCTTCCCTTCCTTCTGAACTTCGGCTTCCAATTTGGGTACCAAAAGATAAACCTCGGGGATAACCTCCAATAAATGCTTCTGGAAAAAGTATGAGGCTAGCACCCTTTGCTGCTGCTGAGCTACTTAAATCTTCAACTTTCTGTAAGCTTTTCTCCAGGTCAAATAAAACCGGAGCATCCTGAACAAGTGCAACTCTTAAATTTTTCATAAAAAATAGGGGCATAAAGCCCCTAAATTACAATTATGTTTTATTTCGAAGGAGAAATCTTCCTGTCCTAGTTTCCATCTCCCTTTTCAATTTTGATATCTTCATAAGCGGGTAATTCTCTGCGTACATCTAAACTACTCGCACAATATACATACGCTGGAATCCCTCTATCACAAGGTCCTTCTTCCGCTCTTTCCAAACTTACCTTCAGGAATCTTCCATTTCTAAGTAAGCCTACCAGATCTTCTGGATTTATAGGATTTACAAACCTTCCTGAACGTAATTCAATCATAAAGGTACACTCACCTTCCCTTCTCACTTTACGTACTCTTGCAAGTTTATTACATCTTTCACCCTTAGTGGTAAAACGCTCCAGATCTGTTCCTTCTACTTCATCAAAAGATATATCTACAGGTTCCAACATGGATTCATCAATAGTTTCCAGGCCACCTGTTGGATTTACTTTAAGGCCACTTTCACAACTGATACAAGCAACAAAAGCGAGAAGAAAAAAGGAGAACTTAAAACGTTTCATTATCATTTTGCTATTTGGTTTTGTAAAGAATATAAAACCAAACTAGGCAAAACACTTATTACGGAAAAACGTTATATCCAACTATGCAAACATTCAATCCTCTTGCTTTTCTCCTGAAATCCAACGTCTTATTTACCCGGGTGATAGATACGTTCTGCTTCTTTACGCACTTTTTGAAGATCTAAAGTCATCATTTTCCGCTCATGTCTGACAAACATCTGCATTTGATCTGTGTAATGCGGACTGGATTCCTTAGCCGAAGCCCCATACGCATTTACAGTTTCAAGCAGTACTCCATCCTTCGTAAATCTCACCAATGAGATATAAGAGTCCCCTGCCCTACTATGAAAACGTCCATTTTCTCCAGGGCTAGAGTACATAGCTGCTAAAATTTCCGGACCTCCACCAATAGCCAGGCTAACGTCCCCTCTTACATGGCGCTGAAGTTCGCCGAAAGGAACCTTTACGGTACCAAAATGCTTCATCAGATGATCCCTTGCATATCTGAGAGCCGCAACGAATTCATCTTCTTTGCCTTCTCCCCAATTCTTGTAGGCATTTCGAGACCGCATCAGAGAAGTTAACTTCCTGATAGAAAGGATAAAAATGCTGGCTCCTTCTGCAGTTGTGTCTGTTTTATGATCCCAATTCTGAAAGACATTCAGAGTTTCTTTCAAGTCGGGATACTTTGCAGCATCCACTTCCATAAGCCCATGCAAATTGATGATGCGGTTGTCATATAATTTTTCTCCATAGAACTGATCATATTTGATTCGCTTGAAATCTTCATAATCAAGTTTATCATATTGATCAATGAGTTCTTTGAAACGGAGACTTCGATTATTATTTACATGTGGATGTCCCAGGGTTTTGTTTACATCGGTGGGCTTGAGATTATCTTTTTCTCCTGTAGCATAGAAAGGAGAATGATTGGTGTTATATACATAGCCTGATTCCGGGTTTAGGTATAAAGGGAGACTATCCAGGGGAAAATATTCATTGGGCCAAAGGGTAGCTGAAGTGTCGCCTGGTAAAACTTTGGTCCAATCATAATTGGGGTTCCTTTTAGGCAAACGGGAATTACTTACATAAAAAATATTATCCTCCTTATCTGCATAGACTATATTAGTACCTGGGATACCTTGCAAATCCAGGGCTTTCCTGAATTCCTCCAGGTTGGTGGCTTTATTCATCCAGTACCACTGCTCAGCTTGCTTGATACTCCGATTAGCAGCAACGGCAATAGCATAATACCCATTATCATTTTGAAGGGTTAATCCATACTTACTGATATAATAAGGTCGGCTTACGCTAATTTTTATGGGGCCAATTTTAACTTTTGTTTTTGCTTTTCTTTTTTCCAATTTCAACCACTTCCCATCAAATTTGTAGGTATTCTTTTCAGTCGGATGCATCGTCAATTTAAAGACATCATTGAAATCCGGATGATTTACTGTATGTGCCCAACCCAGGTGCTCATTGGCTCCATGAAAAACAGCAACTCCACCAGCAAAAGTGGCTCCCAGAATATTGGTCCCTTCATCACTAATCAAATGAACTTCATACCAGGAAGCTGGCCCTTCCAGGGGTTGATGGCTATTAATTGCCAAATAGGTTTGGTTTTCTTTAGATTTACGACGACTGACTGCGAAAGCATTTGAACCTCTGGGAACTTCATCTTGTGTAATGCTTCCGCTGAAAACTTTAGTAAAAGGGCTTTGAATACTTGTCAGTAGCCCAGCTCCCAAAATGTGGCCTGCGACTAATTCTTTTGCACTCACGGGAAACAGACCTTTATGTAGTACCTCTTCTGGATGTGCCCGAGCATAGGCATTAGCTCCAGCAACATAAGCCTCTGCAACTTTTTTAAATTGTGGGCTTAAATCTGTATCATATCGAGCTTCGACCAGGCTATCGATCTCCAGCATCTGAACCAGGATATCAGCTATTGCTCCATCTTTCCCCTGAACAGATCCCATGAGACTTTTGATCGGAAGTAATTGTTCCTGTACGGTCTTAAAATCATCTTCTGCTGTAGCCCATGCTAAGCCATAAGCGACCTCCACATCAGTAGGTGCATAGATATGTGGTACTCCCCACTTATCCCGAATGATTTCAATATGCTCTGGATTTATTTGGGTAAAGGCTGTTGAAAAGGAAACAGCATTTAATAGTAATACTAAAATTAACTTTCGCATAGTAGCCGTTAGTCTATTGAATAAATGAATTTTAAGATCGTTCCTATGTTTCACAGGAACTTATCCTATTTTTAAGGATTACAATATCCAAAAAAATGAAAAACTACCTTTCTGTCCTATTGTTTTTATTCCTTTTCCAAAGTCTTTCTGCTCAGGTGATTGAAAAAGCCATATTAAAGCAGAGTATTATGGCTGCGAATGATCTCAAGGATTTTGTTGCTCTTCCCAATGATGCGCTCAATCATGAGGACATCATGAAAAACATCGCCTGGCTGGATACCGAATTTTCCAAACGAGGATTCAAGACAGAAATACTAGAAACTAGCAATGAACCCCTCTTTTTCGCTGAACTTCCCAAAATGGCTAATGCGAAAACCTTGCTTTTTTATATGCACCTGGATGGGCAGGCTGTGGATCCATCAAAATGGGATCAGGCCGACCCATATGAAGTGGTATTAAAAGCAGAAAATGATAAAGGGGAATGGGAGACCATGGACTGGTCAAAAATTGAAGACTTCAATCCGGATTGGCGTATGTTCGGAAGAGCTACAGCAGATGATAAGGGGCCAATTATCATGTTTCTTCATGCTATGGATATGTTGATGAATAGCGATGCCGTAATTCGCTGGAACATCAAAGTTCTCCTGGATTCTGAAGAAGAAAAAGGGAGTCGGCCACTAGCTGCTGCTGTTAAACAATACAAAGACAAATTGAAAGCAGACTTTCTAATGATACATGACGGTCCTATGCATTTATCCGGTCAACCCACTATGATTTTAGGTTGCCGAGGAATCACCCGTGTGGATCTCACAGTTTTTGGTCCTGTAAAAGCACAACATAGCGGACACTATGGAAATTATGCTCCTAATCCGGTTTTCAGGATGTCTAAACTTCTTTCCAGCATGAAAGATGAATCTGGTAGGGTAATCATAAAAGGATATTATGATGGAATAGAATTAGATGAAGAGACTAAAAAGATTCTTGCTGCTGTGCCGGATGATGAGGATGCCATTTTTAAGAATTTAGGGATAGCTGAAGCGGAAAAGGTTGGTATGAACTACCAGGAATCTTTACAATATCCTAGCTTAAACGTAAGGGGGATAAATTCGGGCTGGGTAGGCGATAAAGCACGAACCATAGTTCCAGATCAAGCTACTGCAGCTATTGATATCCGTTTGGTACCAGAAAGCGATCCTGAAAAACTTGTTCAGGCCCTCAAAGATCATATCAGGGCAGAAGGCTATTATATCACAACCTCACCTCCAACAGAAGAAGAAAGAAGTATTTATCCCAAAATCTGCCAATTCAATTCTGCGGGAGCGACGCTACCTTTTCGCACGGATATAAATGAAGATTTTGCCCAGTGGCTAGATAAGCTTATGACAGCAACTCACAATCGTCCCCCGGTAAAAGTGAGAATCATGGGAGGAACTGTACCTATTGCCGCTTTCATTAACGAACTTGAGGTTCCAGCCATCATTTTACCGATGGTAAATGCGGATAATAATCAGCATAGCCCTAATGAAAACCTGAAGTTGGCTCAAATCCCTTATGGGATTCGAACCTTCTTATCACTTCTGGTAAATAGGTTCTAAAAAAAGCCCCGAATGATCTTCGGGGCTTTTTGATTTATTGATCCTTGTATTTGTCAAACCAGTATAAAATGGCATTCACTTTTGTGATCAGATTGCTGGGTCGGGCAGCAATCCCATGATAGGCTCCGGGAATCCGCACCAATGCAGTTTCTACTTTTCGAAGTTTCAAGGCTGTATAAAATTGCTCAGATTCTGAAATAGGAGTTCGAAGGTCTGCCTCTCCACAAAGCACCATAGTAGGAGTCGATACCTTGCCTACATGAGCAAGCGGAGAACGCTGCCAGAAGTTTTCCTGCTTTTCCCAGGGAAATCCTCCAAACCAGTATTTCGAGAAGAATGCGGGATTATCAGCCACTAAAGCAAAACTGGTCCAGTTGATTACCGGTTTTGCTACTACAGCTGCCCTAAAGCGGTCGGTATGACCAACAATCCAGGCAGTTAGAACTCCACCTCCACTTCCTCCCGTCACATAAAGCTGATCTTCATCTATATATCCCTTTTCAATTACTGCATCTACCCCAGACATAAGATCGTCATAATCATTGCTGGGATAATTGTGGTGGATGAGGTTTCCAAATTCCTCTCCATAGCTGGTGCTTCCTCTGGGATTGGTGTAGAGGACCACATAACCTGCGGAGGCATATAGTTGTACCTCAGCAGAAAAACGCTCCCCATAATTGGTAAATGGGCCTCCATGAATCTCAAGAAGTAAAGGATATTTTTTATTGGGGTCAAAATCTGGAGGACGAACCACCCATCCCTGGATCTTTCTATCATCATAAGAAGACTTCCACCAGATCATCTCCGCTCCGGGAATTTCCTTATGCCCAAAAAGGTCTTCATTCAATTGAGTTATCTTTTTTACCTCTTCTACTCCATCCATACCTATGGCTACATCTGCGGGGCGCGTGGGACTGTTGATAGTATAAGCAAAAGTTCCCTCTGGAGAAATGCTATAAGAACCACTAGCATACGGACGTCCCAGAGTTGTCCCGCCTACTTTCGAGGCCATCTTTCTAACCTTACCTTTCATATTCATATGAGCGATATAGGTAACTCCCTCATCATCGTACTGAAAATAAAAACCCTTACTCTCCCTATCCCACTGAGGATTGGAAACATCTCTATCAAAATTTCCAGAAATCAGTTTCTTATTTCCCCCATTCAAATCCATCACATATAATTGATTTAGCTGGTATCCCAGATATTTTTCATCATTCCCGGTATAAGCAATCATTTTTCCATCCGGCGAAACCTTGGGATTGGAATCAGGTCCTAAACGGTCTGTAAGAGCAGTCATCTTCCCACTTGCTATATCCAGCTTATAGATTTCTGAGTTAGCAGGCTCATAGTCTTTTTCTTCATGAATATTAGCAGAAAGAAAGAGGGATTTCCCATCTTTCGTCCAACTTACTGCTCCAAAGAAATTATTGTCTCCTTCGGTCAATTGCCTGGCGGTTCCCCCATCTGCTGGAAGTAAAAATACATGAGCATAGCCAGCGGGCCTAAAGCCACTTCCATCACTACGATAGGTTACATCATCGATATAAACAGGGGGTTTCGCCCATTCAGCTCCGGCTGGTTTTTTAGGTAAAGGAATCGGCATATTTGCCTGACCGGGGACAAACATATTGAATGCGATCCATTTGCCATCCGGAGACCACCTCATGTTGAAAGGAGAATTCCGAACATAACTTATTGGAGTTGTGATCCCTGATTCCATCCAACGAAGGTATATTTGTGCACCATCTCCTTCTGCCGAAATATAAATGAGCTTCTTTCCATCCGGGGACCAACGTGCAAGACTAGATGGTGCTTCAGCCAGGGGCCGATGTTCTGTTCCATCTGAATTGATTATCCATAAAGATGAACGCGTATTATCTTTCATGATATCCAGAGATCTACGACTGTAAACGACTTGTTTACCATCTGGACTGATCTGAGGATCGCTGGCATATTCGAGATTAAATACGTCATCCGAATTTACTCCTTGGCCATATAGGCCAGACAAACAAGCGAGTGAAAGAAGTATCAAACTTAGCGTGAATAGTTTTTTCATGTTTACTGAAACTTAGGTAAAGGTCTATGTATTCACATAGGGGCTAATCCTGTCAATTTAGCTAATATGAATTTGTATAAATATTTCTGGCAGAATTTCTCTAGTCTCTTTTACGAATCCTGATATTTCGAAAACTCACCCCATCTCCATGATCTTGAAAAGCGATTCTTCCCTTTTTGGTTCGGCCATAGGTGGGGACTTTGCCAAATTTGGTGGTATCTACTATGGCTTCCCATTCCGGTGTCCATAAGGTATAGGAAACCACTTTCTTCCCATTTAACCAATGTTCCACTTCACCATTGAGAACACTTAGACGGGTATGATTGTATTCACCAACTGGGTTGCTGGCTGAAATGATGGGAGGATGCAAGGCATAATTAGCACCACTAAGCTGAGTTTCTTTTAAAGGACTGGGATAATTTTCATTGTCAATGATTTGGTACTCAGGCCCACTCACATAGGTTGCCTTGTTTTCTTCCTTTTCATCCACCAGATAAATGATGCCACTATTGCCTTTTTCATCAATCTTCCACTCTAGTTCCAGCTCAAAATTCTCATACATCCCATCACTTACTAAATCTCCATTTCCCCCCTCCGTTCGTAAGGCACCCTCCACAACTTTCCAGCCTTTAACTCCTTCATCCAGATAAGTATGCCAGCCAAAGGTAGTTTTTCCATCAAACATCAATTCCCATCCCGCAGCTTTCTCAGCTTCGGTTAGGCCATATACCTGGATTTCGACAGGCTTTTCCTGACTTTCTTGCTCTACTTTTGATTCGCAACTATATAGGGAGAAGACCAGCATGAAGCCGATTGAGTAGTGTAGTTTCATCGCGAGAGGTATTTTCGTAGCTTTAATCCTTAAACCTCAATATCGTATTTTTTTCAGAAAACAGAAATAACACCAATGTCAAAAGCCCCTGTAAGAATCCTCGTAGTTGGATGTGGTAATATGGGTGCCTCTCATGCCAGAGCCTACCATAAAATGCCCGAGTTTGAAATTGTCGGCTTAGTAAGTCGTGGAGAAAGTAAAGAAAGGCTTTCTCAGGAATTGGGAGGATATCCCACCTTTTCTTCCTACGATGAAGCTTTAGCTACTACTAAGCCGGATGCAGTTTCTATCAATACTTATCCGGATACGCATGCAGCATATGTAAAGAAAGCTCTAGAAGCAGACTGCCATATATTCGTAGAAAAACCTCTGGCAAATACCGTAGAAGAATGCGAAGAAATCAAGCGTATGGTGCTAAAGGCAGGAAAGAAAATGGTGATTGGATATATCCTGCGTGTCCATCCAGCCTGGGAGAAATTTATCGAACTGGCGCAAGATTTAGGAAAGCCACTGGTAATGCGCATGAATCTCAATCAACAAAGTCATGGCAGTACCTGGGAAACTCACAAAAGCCTTATGCAGACCATGTCGCCCATTGTTGATTGTGGAGTTCACTATGTAGATGTGATGTGCCTGATGACAAAATCGAAGCCTGTTATGGTTAATGGAATTGGTGCCAGACTTTCTGATGAATTGGTCCCCGGTATGTATAACTACGGGCATTTGCAGGTAAAATTTGAAGATGGATCTGTAGGTTGGTATGAAGCAGGTTGGGGCCCAATGATGAGTGAAACGGCCTTTTTTGTAAAGGATGTGGTTGGCCCCAAAGGAAGTGTCAGCATTATGGATAAAGGAATAGGAGATGAAGGATCTGATGACGTAGATTCCCATTCTAAAACCAATGCCTTGCTGGTTCACCATGCTGCTACAGATGAAAATGGGAACTTTTCCAAGAAGGATGAAGTTGTAAGCACAGAGGATGAGCCGGATCATCAGGGATTGTGTGATCTAGAACAAGCCTATTTTCTCAAAGCTATCAGAGAAGATATCGACCTGACTCAACATCTGGATGATGCAATCAATAGTTTGCGCATCGTTCTGGCAGCTGATGAATCCTTCAAAACAGGTAAAACCGTATATTTGTAAATCAATTTCAGGATCTAATACCCATTTGTTTTTATGCAGGCTTACGCTACCGCTTTATTATTTGCCATCCCCGGCTTTGTTTTCCTTATCCTTATTGAAGCCATTTATGATAAATGGAAGGATAAGAAGACCTTGAAAGCAATGGATACCATTTCCAGTTTGAGTTCAGGCATGACAAATACCATCAAGGATTCTTTAGGGCTTGCAGTTGCTCTGGTTAGCTATCCTTTTTTCCTGGAAAGAATGGCTGTAATCCAGATGGATGAAAGCTGGCAATTGTATGCGATTGCTTTTGTAGCCATGGATTTTGCGAGTTATTGGTCCCACAGGTTGAACCATTCTGTGAATCTTTTCTGGAATCAACATGCCATCCACCATAGCAGCGAAGAATTCAATTTGCCTTGTGCTTTACGCCAAACCATTTCTAATCTGGTGACTTTTGGCGCTATTTTCCTCATTCCAGCAGCGATATTAGGCATTCCTTCGAAAGTCATAGGCATTATAGCTCCCTTGCATTTATTTCTTCAGTTTTGGTATCATACTCGCCATATTGGCAAATTGGGTATCCTGGAATATATCATTGTTACCCCTTCCCAGCATAGAGTACACCACGCCATCAATCCCATTTACCTTGATAAAAATCTGAGCGCCATCTTTTGTATTTGGGATCGGATGTTTGGAACCTTTCAGGAAGAACTGGATGATGTCCCTCCAGTTTATGGCATTACAAGACCTATGGCCACCTGGAATCCCTTTAAGATCAATTTCATGCATGTCTGGCTATTGATGAAAGATGCCTGGCGAGCCAATAGTTGGTGGGATAAGCTACGGATATGGTTTATGCCTTTGGGATGGAGGCCGGAAGATGTGAAAGAAAAATATCCAGTATATAAGATTGAGGATGTGTATAATTATGAAAAGTATGACTCAAAAGCCTCCAAAGGTCTAGTCAATTGGTCATGGATGCATTTGGTTGTGGCCAATGTTCTCCTCTATTTTATGTTGTATCAGGTTTCTCAAGGCGTAGATCTAAATATCCCCGTATATGGGACTTTGATTTTTGTCAGCATCTACGGATATACCGCTTTGATGGATAGAGACAAATATGCGGTTTGGGTAGAAAGCATCCGAGGATTCTTCGGTTTTGGCTGGATTCTTTATACTGGAGATTGGTTTGGATTGAATGAGATCTTTTTTCCTGCGACTGTATTGGTTGCCATCTACTTCGCAGCTTCTGCTTTGGGTGCCTTATATTTTCATCGAAAAGAGATCGTACAAAAAGAAGAACTAGAACCTGTTCTCGTTTCCAACAACTAATTAACCTGATCCTCTCCTCTGATATGAGCGTAGATCTCTTGCAGCAGATTGCCCATTATGAAAAACTCTCCCGGCAATTGGATCCAGACCATGCACAAAGATCAGCATGGGGCCATATGGGGCTTGAGCACGTTTTGACATTTCTGCAAAACATCAAGGGTAATAAGATGTTTTGGCTCGGTCCAGATCAAGCAAAAAAAGTACTCAACTATACCCCACCTGAAGAAGGCATTGAACTGGAAGAAGTCCTTCAACTCATTCATGAAGAATTGGATGAAAAAGGGTTAAAAGCATCCTCTGGGGGGCATATGGCATACATCCCTGGCGGGGGTCTTTTCCCATCAGGATTGGGGGATTTAATCGCTGCAATTTGCAATTACTATTCAGGAGCATTTTTTGTGGCACCAGGAGCTGTTCGCATTGAAAATATCCTGATCAGATGGGTAGCTAAAATGATCGGATATGATCCCAAAAATTGCCAGGGAAACTTGAGTTCAGGGGGTTCCTATGCTGGCCTTATTGCTATGCATACCGCACGCGAAAGTCTTGATATTTCTGCTAAAGATATTCCCCAAACCGTCGTATACTTTAGCCAACAAACCCACCATGCACTTGAGAAAGCGCTGAAAGTTATCGGGATGAAAGAAGCCATCTACCGGAGGGTCCCTATGGATGAAGATTTTCGAATGATACCTTCAGAACTTGAGCGTATGTTACTGGAAGATCATGATTCCGGATTGAAACCTGCGATCCTTATTGGATCGATGGGAACTACAGATGTAGGTGCGGTAGATCCTCTTAGTGAATTGGCAGAAATTTCGGAGAAATATGGCCTTTGGTTCCACGTAGATGCAGCATATGGGGGATTTTTCATGCTACTAGATGAATTTAAGCAGAAATACCCGGGGCTTTCTCGCTCTGATTCTATGGTAATTGATCCTCATAAAGGACTCTTTATGCCCTGGGGAACAGGCATGGTCATTGTGCGAGAAGGCAAAAAATTATTAAACACTTTTGCATCGGATGCGGCCTATCTGCAAGACCTGATTGAGGATGATATCGAGTACTCTCCCTCTGACCTATCTCCGGAATTGACCCGGCATTTTAGAGGATTACGAGTTTGGCTTCCCCTTCAATTATTTGGAGTAAATAGTTTTAAGGCAGCCCTTAAAGAAAAACTCCTGCTTACCCAGTATGCTTTCTATCGATTCCAGCAAACCGAAGGAATTGAGCTTCCTCTTCAACCTCAATTAACTGTCATTTTATTTAGGATCAAATCTCCCCATCAGGACGATAACACCTTTAACCAAAAACTGATAAAGGGCATCCTGGAAGATGGTAGAGTGTTCATTTCCTCTACCAGGATTGAAGGGAAAATTTATTTACGCCTAACGATCTTACATTTCAGAACTCACCTGGAAGAAGTAAAGCTTTTCTTTGATATCCTTGAAGCTCAAAGACAAAAGCTATTAACAGGAGAAAAAGTAGACTGATTTTCTCAAAAATTCTTACATGCATTTTCAGCTCACTCAAAAATGAGTAAATTTGTTACTCATTTATAGTAATGATAGAAACCCTCATATCGTCCAAGACTCGCATCAAGTTATTGCTGAAATTCTTTTTGAACAGCAATAACCGGACTTATCTTCGGAGTCTTGCTCAGGAATTCAATGAATCTACAAATGCTATTCGGGTTGAATTGAATCGTTTTGAGGAAGCAGGTATGCTTTTTTCAGAATTGGAAGGAAACAAGAAATTTTTCAGTGCCAATATAAAGCATCCCTTGTTCAAAGAGGTTCATAATATCGTCCGCAAGTATGTAGGCATAGATCATATTGTGGAGCATATCATCAAACGCCTCGGAAATCTTCAGCAGGTTTATTTGGTAGGGAAATTCTCACAAGGCCTGAATAGCGAGATTATTGATCTGGTTTTTGTTGGCGAAATTGAGAAAAATTACCTCATCGAACTGATCGAGAAAGCAGAACCTCTGATTCAAAGGAAGATCAGATATGTCTGTTATGGTACCGATGAGTTTGGGCCAGACAAACTAGAACTCTATCAACCTGCTCCGCTCTTACTCTGGGAAAAAGGAAAGAACTGATCCGAACCCTGGTAATATCTAACATATCTAACAATCCCATATATATTATATAGAAAAGCACAATTAGGAATCTTATTTTATCAAGAAAATTCTCATGCATCTACTGCTTCCCTATTCCAAGAAATTCACCGAAAAAGCCCTGATATTCCTGGGCATATTAGCTCTATCAATTTTATTTCCTTTTCAAGCTTTTGCATTCGCTCCAATAGTCGATCTCGGACCAGATACAGTTAGTTGTGGGAATCCTGTGGTACTGGATGCGGGAAATACAGGAGCTACCTTCAATTGGAGTACGGGTGAAAGCACACAAAGTATTACTGTCAGCAATAGTGGAACATATTGGGTGGATGTAACAGATGGTAACGGCACTAGCAGAGATAGTATAGAAGTAAGTATATTCAGCAATTTACCGACACCTGTAGTCAATGATACCAGCATTTGTTTGAGAGAGGAGCTAACAATCAGTATTCCAGACCTTGGGGATGGCACGGTATGGTATGATAGCATCTCGGGAGGGAGTCCTATAGGATCAGGAAGTAGTTTTACTCTCTCCCCGAATGTTACTACGAATATTTATCCAGAATACTTCCATTTTGTACCCGCTCGTGTTGGAATTCCAGATACTAGTTTTGGAAGTATAAGATATGTCAGATCCACAGGAAATGGTATAAGGTTCAAAGTTGAAACTGCCGCAAAAGTCAATGCAGTTTACACCTTTGCTGATGCTCCAGTAACCTTCGAACTTAGGATAAATGACGGTAGCGGCGCACTCTTGATGAGCAAATCTGTTACTATTACTACACCTCTTGAGAAAACCCGAATTCCTATTGGGATGGAATTTCCCAGAGGTGAAGATTATACCATGACTGCTCACAATTATACCGGTTCAGGATCTTTAGCCATCAGTTTTTCGACTGTCCCTCCCTTTCCTTATACAATTCCGGGTGCATTTGAAATTACCTCTTCTTTTACTCCCTTTCCAAATAATCGATTTCACTACTTTTTTGACTGGGAAATTGAAATTCCGGGTTGTTCTAGTCCCCGCGGCCAATCTGCAGTTACAGTATTACCTACACCTTCTATTGATTTGGGAAGTGATACAATCATATGTCAGGGAATAGGAGGACCGCTCGTTTTAGATGCTACAAATGCTGGAGCAAATTATCTTTGGCAAGACGGGAGTACAAATCCTACCTTGACCGTTACTCAGACAGATACATTTAGCGTCATTGCAAATATTGGGAATTGTGTAGATTCGGATGAAATAGCTGTATTTTTATTAGATGTACCTAACTCCCCTCTTATTGCAGACAGTACGATTTGTGGTCCACAGGAAATAAATTTGTCTGGAAGTATTAATCCGGTCCCAGAATATATCTTCTGGCGTGATGAAGCAGGAACCCTATTAGAAGTAGCTCCAAATTTTAATCGCTTTCTTGAAGACACTTTCCAACTCAGCATTGTAAATGTGAATAGTAAATCCTTTCAAATAGGTGCTGAAGATCTTTCTATATCTGGGGCAGTCAGAAATGACGGGCTAGATACTAGAGGAATTAAATTTGATGCATTTCAGGATCTATTGATACGAAGCCTTGCTGTCTTCCCAATTTCAACCCAAAATTTTTCCTTTGACATAGTTGTACTTGACTCTAATAGAATTGAAATAGGAAGATATCCACAAGCTCTTACACCACCTTATTCCAAAGAAGTTCTGACTGTTAATATTTTTGTTGAAAAAGGAAACGGATATACCCTGGAAGTCCAAAATCGGGTTGGAGGAAATTTACTTAGAAACGACCTTCCGGATCCCGTTTACCCCTTTGTTCTTGAGGGTATTGCTCAAATACCAGCGGGGACCTCTCTGGCAAATACTGTAAGCAATTCCTATAACTACCTATACGACCTTGAAGTTGTCCCCTATACAACAAGTTGTAGAAGTACGATCAAGAATTTTAGTTTAAACGTAAATGTTCCCCTTAATATGGAGGACTCCATTTATTCTTGTACAGATTTTGTGTTGGATCCGGGTGTATTTGCGGCAAATTATCTTTGGAATACCAATTCAACTAGCTCATCCATCCCGATCAATGAAACTGGCATGTATGTCCTAACAGCTGATGATGGAGCAAATTGTACAGTAACTGATTCTACTTTCGCTGAAATTCCTCAGGATGCAGGCTTACCCCCGGACGGAGTATTTTGTGGTGATATTTTGGAAACCAATTATGGTGTGGGATCAATATTCAACTGGAGTACAGGCGCGACAACGCCTACCATTGCCATTACCAATCCAGGAACATATTCTGTTTCAGTACAGGAACCCAGAGGATGTGTATTAACTGATACAATTATTATTACTGCTTTTGATTCCTTCCCTATAGTAGACCTTGGGACAGATCAGTCTGTATGCGAATCTTTATTGCTCGATGCTGGGAACCCAGGCTTAACCTATGCCTGGAGTACCGGGGAAACAACACAGCAGATTACTATTTCTTCTAGTGGTCTTTATAGTGTTATAGTTAGCAATGCAAATAATTGTACTTCCTTTGATACCATAGGCGTATTGATAACCCCTCTGCCCGAATCTCAATTTTCTATTGCTGATACTGTAATTGGTGGAGTAAGCCGTAGAGCAACATTTGTAAATCAATCCAGTTTCGGATCCTATTTATGGGAATTTGGAGATGGGAATACCAGCACAGCCATTAGCCCTACGCATACCTATGCAGATACCGGTACATATTGTGTTCGCCTTATTACAACTGATCTACAAAACAATTGTGGATCAGATACTGCAGAGAAATGCATAGTTGTACTTCAATATCCGGTGGGAACCGAAAATGAAATACTTGGTACTGAATTAATCCTGTATCCCAATCCGGCATCTGAGACACTCACATTGGAGTTAAGAGAATGGATTCAAAAGAATCTTTCCGTTTCAATACTTGACCTGAAAGGAAAATTGATCTTACAGAATGATTGGAGTCCAGATAAACAATCCAGAAAAATGAGTTTGGAAGTTTCCTCTATTTCTAGCGGAATATATATTCTCAAAATTGATGGTGAAGGAGGAAGCTTATACAGGAAAATTTCTATTCGATAAAATTTACAATTTATTAAAAAGATCAGCCAGCTAAAACAAATAACTCTTCTAATATTTTCTCGACAAAAACACTTTTCAAACCCCGATGCCTAAACAAGTAGCCCTATTTGGATATTCTGGACATGCCTTTCTCGCATGCGAAATCTTGTACGATACAAATAGAAGTATACTGGGTTATTTTGACTTATCCAGGAAAGAGAATAATCCCTATAAATTGCCCTATCTGGGGATGGATGAATCTTTGGATAAAAGAAGAATCCCTGCTTACACGGATTATTTTGTATCAATTGCTCAAAACCAGCAAAGGCACCTTGTATCAGAAAAAATGAATGGGATTTGGGGGAAACCGATTAATATTATCCACCCCACAAGCTGGATAGCCAGAAAGGCTAGAATCGGCCAGGGTGTATTGCTAGGCCCTCAATCAAGTATTAGTTCATTAGTAGAAATAGGAAATGGCGTAATCTGCAACATTGCTTCTATCGTTGAACATGGATGTCAGCTTGGAGATTTCGTTCATATAGCACCCGGAGCAAAAATCGGACATCATGTAAGTATAGGCTCGGGTGCATACATTGGATCAAATGCTCTTGTAAAACCAGGAATTACCATAGGAAAAAACGTAATCGTCGAAGCCGGAACAATAGTAACGGAGTCTATCGAAGACCTTAACATTCTTGAGAAAAACCCATAACACCCTATGAATTCTTATCAGGAAAATATCATTCTAAGCTCTCAAAGCATGAGGGATGCCTTAGAAAGAATTAATCAGATCACCCAGGGATCCCTTACCCTATTTGTTACAAACAAAGAAGGGAAAATGGTGGGGACACTTACCGATGGTGATATCAGAAGAGCCCTTTTAAAAGGATTTGAACTCAACACCTCTGTCGAACAATTCATGAATATGAATTTCAAATACCTCAAAAAGTGTGAATTTAGTTTGACCGATATTGAACATGCAAAAAAGGGAAAAGTTAACCTCCTTCCCATGCTCGATAAGGAAAAACGCATTTCCCGAATTATTGATCTATCGGAAAAAAGAAGTGTCTTGCCCTTCGATGCAGTAATCATGGCAGGAGGTAGAGGATCCCGTCTTCAACCTCTCACAGATGAAACTCCAAAACCCCTGCTTAAGGTTCAGGATAAACCCATTATTGAGTACAATATCGACCAACTTTCCCGATATGGAATCAACAATATTTACATCACGGTAAAATATCTGGGCGATCAGATTTTGAGATACTTTGGAGATGGATCAGAAAGAGGAATAAACTTTCAGTACATCAAGGAGGATAAACCTCTCGGCACTTTGGGAGCCGTAAGTAAAATAGAAGCCTTTGAGAATCCCTATGTTATGGTCATGAATTCTGATCTTCTTACCAATATTGATTATGAAGACTTCTTTCGATCTTTTGTAGAATCAGATGCAGATCTGACCATTGCGACTACTCCTTATGAGGTAAATGTTCCCTACGCGGTTTTGGAGTCTAAAAATGACCGCATTGTTTCATTCAAAGAAAAACCCACTTATACCTATTATTCCAATGCAGGAATCTATCTGATGAAACGCTCCTTCACCGAATCAATTCCCCAAGAAACCTTCTACAATGCAACAGATTTAATAGAATCACTCATAGCAAATGGGAAAAAAGTTACCCATTATCCTATCCTCGGCTATTGGCTGGATATCGGTAAGCCAGAAGACTTTAAAAAGGCACAAGAGGATGTTTCGAAGATCAAATTCTGATTCGCACAACAATTAACACCTTATTACCACCCTACTCAACAACAAGAAAATGAAAAAAGCACTGGTAACTGGAGCAGACGGATTCATCGGTAGCCACTTGGTCGAACACCTAATCGAATCAGGCTATCAGGTAAAAGCTTTTGTCCTATATAACTCCTTTGGAAGCCATGGTTGGTTGGAGAGCCTTCCGAAAGAGAAAAGGGATCAGATTGAATTTTTTGCTGGAGATGTAAGAGATCCCAATGGAGTACGAGTCGCTATGGAAGGGGTTGATATCGTTTTTCATCTTGCGGCCTTAATTGCTATTCCCTATAGCTATCATTCTCCAGACAGCTACGTAGATGTCAACATAAAAGGCACCCTGAATATTCTTCAGGCTGCTAAAATGCTGGGAACAGAAAGAGTGCTAGTCACCTCCACTTCGGAGGTCTATGGAACCGCCCAATATGTTCCTATTGATGAAAAGCATCCCTTCCAGGGCCAATCTCCTTACAGTGCTACTAAGATTGGAGCCGATCGAATTGCAGAATCCTTTTATCGATCCTTCGATTTACCTGTGAGCATTGTTAGACCCTTCAACACATATGGCCCTCGCCAATCTGCACGAGCGGTAATCCCTACCATCATTACACAATTACTAAATGGACTAGAGGAAATAAAGTTGGGCGACCTTAGTCCGACTCGTGATTTGGTTTTTGTGAAAGATACTGTCAGAGGATTTGAAGCCATCGCAAGATCCGAGAATTGTATTGGTGAAGAAATCAATATTGCTACCCAGGATGAAATTAGCATAGGAGAATTAGCCATGAATATGATTAATCAGATTAATCCGTCTGCAAAAATCATTCAGGATCCCCAAAGAATGAGACCTGGCAAAAGCGAGGTAAGGCGTTTGCTTGGAGCAAATGCCAAAATCAAGGCCCTAACTGATTGGGAACCTTTATTTGACCTTACAGCCGGAATAAAAGAAACCATAAAATGGTTCGAAGAGAAAGAAAACCTAAGTACTTATAAGCATGAAATCTATAATATCTGAGCCCATTCCCTTATCTATTCCGACCCTGGCGGGCAATGAGTGGACCTATATCAAGGAATGCCTGGATACAAATTGGGTTTCTTCCGTTGGTTCGTTTGTCACAGCTTTTGAAGAATCCATCGCCTCCTACAGTGGTGCTCCATATGCCATTGCAACGGTTAATGGCACGGCTGCGCTCCATATATGCCTGATTCTGGCTGGGGTAGAGAGGGATGATTATGTCATCGTACCAAATATCACCTTCATCGCCAGTGCAAATTCAGTGGTTTATGCAGGTGCAAATCCCCTATTGATAGATATAGATAAAGGGAGTTGGCAAATGGACCTCAACCTCCTGGAAGAATTTCTAACAGCGGAGACAGAAGCAGTTGAAGGAGGAAGAAGGTATAAAAAAGACGGCAAACGAATAAAGGCAATCATGCCGGTTCATGTCTTGGGAAATATGTTGGAAATGGATAAGCTCATGAAGATCGCTAATCGTTTTGGCCTCTTGGTGATTGAAGATTCAACAGAAGCTCTGGGAAGCCGGTACAAAGGCAAGCATGCGGGCTCTTTCGGGGAACTGGGCTGCTTTAGTTTTAATGGAAACAAGATCATAACTACAGGAGGAGGAGGTATGATTGTTACCTCAAATGAGGAAAAAGCCAGACGGGCCAAACACCTCACCACTCAAGCAAAAGCAGATCCTTTTGCCTATGTGCATGATGAAATTGGCTACAATTACCGACTCGTGAATATCCTGGCCGCTATGGGCCTCGCACAGATGGAACAGCTGGATGAATTTAAGGCTGTAAGGACGAGAAATGCAGCGATTTATCGGGAAGAGCTGCAGGATTTAGTGTCTGTTTCTTTTCAAAGCATTCATCCGGAAGTAGAGGCAAATAATTGGTTATTCACCATAAGAAGTAGCCGCCAACAAGAATTAATCAAGCTGCTACTTGATAACAAGATTCAAACCAGACCTCTTTGGGTTCCCATGAATCAGCTCCCGATGTTTGGACAGCTACCCTATATCCAATCTCAGGATGTCTCTCGAAGCATTCATGCAGAGTGTTTAAGTTTACCTAGTTCCAGTTCTTTGAAAGAAGAAGAAGTACGATATGTAGCACAACTGATAAAGTCATACTTCGAGTAGGCTATGGAATAATCATTTTAGCATAGAGAAGATTGGTAAAGAAGATTCTGACAAATAGCGCAGTTTATGGATTGGCCCCCCAAATCCCACAGGTAGCCAATATCCTTATACTACCTATCATCACGCAGGATCTTGGCAGACTGGATTATGGAGTAGCAGGAATTATATATTCCTATTTGGCCGCACTCTCTGCTATCCATTTATTAGGTACCAAAATGGTCCTTTCAAATGCATTTTTTCATTATAGGATGCAGTATAAATGGTTATGGCGGCAAATGCATGGCTTTATCTCTCTATGGTCTTTATTCTATGCTTTTCTGATGGGATTGATCATTTATTGGGTTGTCCCGGAAGAAGCAATAGAGAACAGATGGGCCATCGTATTGATGCATACCATACCCAGTGCCTTGCTAAATGCAACTACAGAATATGGGATTTTGCATCATCAGGTAGCACAAAAACCTGGCCCAATAGCCTTTCAAATGATCGTCGTAGGTTTCATAACCATTTTCATCAACCTTTGGCTGATTTCCTTCGAGAAAATGGGATATATGGGTTGGTTCTGGAGTCGATTTGTTGGAAGCATACTCTCTTTTTTGTTCTTCAGCTATTTCCTGTATTACAAACTAAAATTACTTCCCATCTTCAATTTCAAGTGGAGATTAATCAAGGCAAAATTGAAAATTGCCTTCCCGATGATTCCTCATTATTATGGATCCTACTTATTGAGTTCCTCTGACCGCATTGTCATGGATCTTTACCAAATCAACATTCAAAAGATTGGGATTTACAATTTAGCAGGGAATTTTGGCAATTATTTTAATGCTTTTGCAGATGGCACAGGTATGGCGACTAGCCCTGTACTCTATGAATATTTCAGGAATCTCGAAAGAAAGCAAGCTTTCAAACTAAGTAGAGACCTTATATTTATCTGGCAGGCGGCTTTGATGATCTTTAGTTTTTTGGTTTGCCTCTGGTTTAAAGAGATTTTCAGCATTCTCATTAACAATTCAGACCTCCAGGAGGCCTATTCTTTAGCGATTATCATGATCATGGGATTCAATTATCGACCCTTGTATTCAGGCTTCGCAGTTAAGATGTTTTATTACGAAAAGGCCAAACGAATTTGGTTGATATCTTTCGGAGCGGGAATCCTAAATGTAGGGCTAAACATCATCTTCATCCCGATTTATGGAATAGAGGCGGCAGCTATTACCACATTTGTTGCATTTCTCTTTCTCGGTATGGCAGGATTCTTCATCAAGGAATATCGAGAGATGAAAGATCTTAACTACTATCCTTTTTACTGGTTATTTGGGATCATCCTGGCTACCATCATTGTTTACATACTCAAAGATATATTTTGGCTGTATAAAATAGGGATCACTCTCTTTTTCTTTGGAGCTACCTTATTCTGGATATTCACTAATAAAGGACTCATTCGATCCTTTGAAATCTTAAAGAAAACGAACAAGCAGGAAACAGGAAATAATCAAAGTTAGACATACATGATTACCATTATAAATTACGGTGTTGGAAATCTGGGCTCCATCAAAAACATGCTCAAAAAAGCAGGTATAAAGTCGCGAATTTCCTCCACTGTAGAAGAAATTGCAGCGGCAGAAAAGCTAATCCTTCCCGGTGTTGGCGCTTTTGATTATGGTATGTCACAACTGAGCGCGGCACCTTATTTCAACACCCTAAATAAGCGTGTATTGGAGGATAAGATTCCCGTCCTCGGTATATGTCTGGGGGCGCAATTACTCACAGAAGGAAGTGAAGAAGGCGAATTAGCGGGTTTAGGGTGGATAAAGGGAAAGACAATAAAGTTTCGGGAAGAAAAAATGAACGACAGTCTCAAAGTCCCTCATATGGGATGGAATGAGGTCGAGACACAAAAGGAAAGTAAACTTTTTGAAGATATGTACGATGAGCCTCGTTTTTACTTTGTACATACTTATCATATCCAATGTGATGAGGAAAAAGATGTACTGGTACGATCTAGTTATGGTTATGAATTCATCGCTGGTGTAGAGAATGAAAATGTGGTGGGTGTCCAGTTTCATCCGGAAAAGAGTCACAAATTTGGCCTTAAGCTATTGACAAACTTTGCAAATAATTATTGATGAGAAGAGTTAGGGTTATACCAGTTTTACTATTGAAAGATGGGGGCCTGGTTAAAAGTGTAAAATTCAAGGATTTCAAATACGTGGGAGATCCTATCAATGCAGTCAAAATCTTCAATGAAAAAGAGGTTGATGAAATTGTAATACTTGACATTGATGCAAGTAAAGAAGGCCGTGCACCTGATCTGGAAAAGATAAAGGAAATTGCAAGCGAGGCCTTTATTCCCTTGGCTTATGGAGGAGGAATCACCAGTATCGAGCAAATCAAAGAGCTTTTGTTCAATGGGATCGAAAAAATTGTCCTCAATCAAACTGCGCTTGAAAACCCGAGCCTAATCACAGAAGCAGCCCGGCAATTTGGGAGTCAGGCAGTAGTTGTTTCCATTGATGTAAAGAAGACCCTATTTGGTTCTTACAAAGTCTATCAGCATAGTAAAGGAAAAAATACGAAAAGAGATCCACTGGATTTTGCCAAAGAGGCGGTAAAACAAGGAGCAGGAGAAATTTTCCTTAATTCAGTAGACCTCGATGGTACCCAAAAAGGCTATGACCTTACACTTGTTGAAAAAATTGCCAAAGAGATAGAAGTTCCCCTCATAGCATGCGGGGGCGCTAATGGAGTTCATAATTTTCGGGAAGCGATTCTGGCTGGTTCGTCAGCCTGTGCTGCAGGAAGTCTTTTTGTATTTCAGGGAAAGCATCGAGCTGTATTGATCAATTATCCCTCTCAAAAAGACTTAAAAAAAGAAGTATTCGAACAAATTTAGCAGCTATGAAAAAGCGGGAATTCGGTATGATCCGATATTTTCAACCTATGTAATGGATCAGGCATTTTTACTTATTTTTCCCTTTCAATATCTGTAATTTTACTAAGATAACACATTCATAACCACCCCAATGACTACCTTACAAAAGCCATTAACGCAGGCACGTCAATGTACTCGCTGTCTCCTTGACACACATGATGATCCAGGGATGACTTTCGATAAGTATGGCGTTTGCAATTACTGCAATATGTATGATGCACTTCCGAAATACGATTTTAGTAAAGGGGACCCTGCAAAGGCTGAAAGAGAAGCGATTGTTCAGAAATTAAAAGAAAGTGGTAAGGGAAAGGATTATGACTGCCTGATTGGTTTGAGTGGGGGCGTTGATAGTACCTATCTGGCTTACCAGGCTCACAAAATGGGGCTCCGTCCACTGGCAGTCCATTTCGATAATGGCTGGAACTCAGAACTGGCTGTTAAAAATATTGAAAATGTAGTAAGTAAGCTGGGTATAGACCTTTATACCTATGTAATAGATTGGGAGGAGTTTAGGGATATGCAGGTGGCTTTTTTCAAAGCATCTGTAATCGATATAGAAGCATTGACTGATCATGCAATCTACGCCACCCTCATCAAATTAGCTGTAAAAAACAAGATCAGGTACATGCTGAGTGGAAATAATATCGCCACAGAAGCGATTTTGCCCTCACCCTGGATCTATAAAGACTATACAAATATCAAGGATATTCAAAAACGCTTTGGTACCCGTCCTATTAAATCCTATCCTCATTTAAGCTATTTCCAAAGGCTTTACTACCTTAATATTAGGCAAGTAGAAACCATTCAGATTCTTAATTATATGCCATATGATAAGGATGATGCAAAGAAAACAATCATAGAGGAATTGGAATGGAGAGATTATGGAGGCAAGCACTATGAGTCTATTTTTACTCGCTTTTACCAGGGGTATATTCTCCCAACCAAATTTAAAGTCGATAAAAGGAAAGCCCATCTATCCAGCCTGATATGCTCGGGCCAGATTAGTAAAGAAGAAGCTCTGGAAGAATTGAAACGACCTATCTATGATCCAGATCTTTTGGAAGAGGATAAAGAATTTGTGTTGAAAAAATTAAAATTCTCAGAAAAGGAATTTGATGAGTTAATGAAAATGCCTCCTATACCTCACACGGCATACGGGCATACCAAGTCCTTTTTTGAACAATATCCCTTCTTAAAATTTCTCAGACCTATGATCAAAAACATCAGAAGATATTAAGCACCATGTTAGAAAATAAAATACTAAAGTTCGGAATCGTAGGACACGGACACATCGGGAAGCGACATGCATTGATGATCCGAAAAAATCCGTATGCGGAAGTTAAAGCTGTTTGCGATATCAAGGAAAAGGAGGATGTAGGTCTGGAGGAATTTCAAGGAAATTATTATCAAGACATTGATGAAATGCTAAAGGCTGAGCCAGAACTGGACGTAGTGACAGTAGCTACGCCAAATGGTCTTCATGAAATTCATGCGCTTAGAGTTCTGGAAGCTTCCAAACATGTGGTTATTGAGAAACCTATGGCGTTGACCAAAGCAGGTTGTGAGTCTATCATCTTCAAAGCCCTGCAAATGTCTAAGCAGGTTTTCTGCGTCATGCAAAATCGCTATTCTCCTCCATCTGTTTGGCTGAAGGATATTATTGATAGAGGTATTCTGGGAAAAATCTACATGGTACAAACCAATTGTTATTGGAATCGAGATGACAGATATTATAAGGCCGGAAGTTGGAAAGGAAGTGAAGAAATGGATGGAGGTACCCTCTTTACTCAATTTTCTCACTTCATAGATATTTTGTTCTGGCTATTTGGAGATATTACAGATATCCAGGGTAAATTCAGTGATTTCGCACACTCACATTCTACAGACTTTGAAGACAGTGGTATGGTAAACTTTCGCTTCTTGAAGGGAGGTATGGGCTGTATTAATTATTCCACCGCTGTTTTTAATGCTAATCTGGAAAGTAGTCTGACCATAGTTGCTGAAAATGGATCTGTAAAAGTAGGGGGCCAATACATGAATGAAGTTGAATTCTGCAATATCAAGGAGTATGATATGCCAGAATTACCAGCAGCTAATCCACCCAATGATTACGGGTACTATAAAGGTTCTGCAGCCAATCATATATACGTAGTGGAGAATGTAATTGAGACCCTGAGAGGAGAGACGAGTATAAGCACAAATGCATTGGAGGGACTGAAAGTAGTAGAAATAATCGAAAGGATTTACAAGATCCGAAATAAAGCAAAGGCTGTTTTGGCAGCAAGTAAATGAGGAATACGGAACGTTTATATGAACTTTTAAATCTGAAATACAGTTTTCAGCAAAGCTCAATTATACCCAAGCAGAATCTTAACAGATCGGAAGCAAAATCTAAAAGCCATTATTTCGCAGAGGTATCAGAATTTCTGCATAAAGAAGGTTTTCGACCTGAGTATCCCGAGGGAAAGACTTTTGCCTTGTGTGTGAGCCATGACATTGATTTACTCTACAACCACAATACGTTAAAGGGTAATCTTTTCTGGGGGAGTGTAGGTCTGTTATCTGGAAATCAAGCAAAAGCGAACTATCATTTTAGCTCAATAAAAAATAGAAAGATCAATGAGTCCTGGCGAATCGAACATACGCTGGAACTCCTAAATATGTACCAGGCCAAATCCAGTTTTTATTTCCTTGCACTTGAACCTGCTGAAAGAGATTTCAATTATCGACTTGAGCAGCTTAGGGGAGAAATTGCCCAAATTCAGGTAGCTGGACATGAAATTGGCTTACACGGAGGCCATGATGCTTATGATGATATTCATAAAATGAAGGAGGAAAAAGATAAACTGGAAAGTTTTACACAGGCACCTCTGGTTGGATATCGCAGCCATTTTCTCAACTTGAATATCCCTCAAACCTGGGAGATTCTGGAAGACCTGGACTTTAGATATGATGCCACATTAGGCTTTTCACGTGAAGTAGGTTTTCGCAATGGAATGTGCTATCCCTATCGATTTCGAAATAAAACCGGAGCAAGGAGCAAACTCTTCATTTTTCCGCTCATGATCATGGATGTCGCTCTTTTTCTGAAAAAAAACAGCAAATATGATTACTCACTCGAACTGTGTAAAATCATAATTGCTCGAATTCAAGAACTCAATGGTGTCTGCACTTTTCTTTGGCACAATAACTATATGCAGGGAAAAATGGGAGATTTCTTTAGAGAAATCATGGAATATAGCCGTTCTCTGGGAGCCTGGATGCCAACTCATCAAGAATACTTAACCTGGTGGAAAGAAAAAGGCTATGAGAAACAAATGGAAGGACTATTGGATACCCACATTTACAAACACGCAAGCTAACTAAATGAGTAGAACATTTGGATATTATATCATCCCGGATCAACAAATGCTGAGGCCCAATTCAGGGCCATCTGAACATATACATACTGGCCTTAAGTACCTGGGAAAATCATTTGATATAGAAATCCTTGCTCCCGGTAAAGTTTATGAGCAGACAGAGGTCAATGAAGTTCAATCCAAACAGGCACAAAAAGTACGATTTGGGAAAAATGGACTGATAGGAATTATAAGAGACCTGAAAACTCTGCTTAAAAACCACCTCCAACTAAGACAATACTATAAAGCACTCAAGGCGAAGCAGCCTGATTTTGTCTATGAGCGTGCTGAATACCTCAATTACAATGGAATCATTGCATGTCGTATGCTGGGCATTCCCCATTTCTACGAGGTCAACTGGGTCTTTTTTCGGGAAATGAAACAATACTATCATTCCTGGTTCAATCCTGTTTCAAAATGGCTGGAAGAATGGGCATACAATCATACAAATAGAGCCTTTTTCGTAGGAAACCAAAATCAGTTTCTAAAACTTAAATACAATAACTGGCAGGTGATTCAAAACGGTATTGCCATGGACACCATGCTTAAGTTTAAGGATCACAAACATAAAGTAGAAGATAAAATTCATTGTTGTGTAGTGGCAAAGTTGATGCCCCATCACAGATTTGATGTGCTAGCCAAAGCATTACAACAACTGGAACCTCGCAAAGAACTACACTTTCATTTTATAGGTTATGAGTTTGAAAAAGCCTTGAAAACCTTACCCGAAGATGTTAGCTATACCTTCCATGGGCCAGTAGCCAAAAACCAACTAACAGACCTAATTTCCCAATCTCAGTTAGGAGTTATCTCGGGTGGTATGCACTATGCATCATTTATGAAGCTATATGAATATGCTGCAGTTAAGCATCTAGTCATTTGTCCAAGATTGCAAAATCTTGAAAATAATTTTTCAAATAATGAAATACTCTTTTTTGAAAATGAATCTGCTGCCGATCTCGCGCAAAAACTGGATCAGGTAATAAAAGATCCTTCCCTCATTCAAGCTTATGGCGAGGCACTTTACCGTAAGGTTCAGCAATCTTTTACTTGGGAAATCATATTTGAAGACATTAGTGCAAAAATTAAAGCACATTCGCTCAATACAGATTTAGAATTTAATAGGGCGACTGATTCGCAATTGCTTGAGAAAAAACTATGAAAATTGCCTTATTGACAGATGGCATCTATCCCTATGTAATGGGGGGTATGCAGAGACATAGTTTCTATCTCTGTAAATACTTTCTGCAAAGAGGGGTAGAAGTTGATCTTTATCATACACAGTGGGAAGTTAGTGAAGATATTGAGGCCCTATCCGCTTTTACTGAGGAAGAAAAAATAAAGCTTAGATCATTTGTTATTCCCTGGCCACAAAGTTCGGGACTTCCTGGACACTATGTGAGAGCTTCCTACGCCTATTCCTGTAAAGTTTATAAGGAGTTCAAAATGAGATCACTGGATGCTGACTTTATCTATATAAAGGGATTTGCGGGATGGAAATTGCTGGAAGAAAAGCGCAAGGGATTGAAAATAGCACCCTGTGGAATTAAATTCCATGGATATGAGATGTATCAATTAGCTCCTAACTGGAAGGTAAAACTACAGCACTATTTGCTGAGGAAACCAGTAAAGTGGAACAATATGCACGCAGAATACATATTTTCCTATGGCGGAGGAATAAGTGAGATTATTGAAAATCTGGGCATAGAAAGAGAAAGAATTCTTGAGTTTCCCAGTGGTGTAGAGGAAAGCTGGGTAGCCGAAAAAAGAACTTTTGTATCAACTCCCAGGCGTTTTGTATTTCTGGGCAGGTATGAACGGAGGAAAGGAATTGAGGAGTTATTTAGTGTATTAAATAATTTTTCTGATACAAGCAGATTTGAATTTCATTTTATAGGTCCCATTCCGGATCACCTTCAGCCGAAAGGAGACGCATTTGTATTTCATGGAAAGGTATTTGATAACCAAAAAATAAAGGAGATTCTACAATCCTCAGACGCCTTGATTTGTCCCAGCTATTCTGAGGGTATGCCAAATGTAATCCTGGAAGCGATGGCTAGTGGCTTGTATATTATTGGTACTGATGTTGGAGCTGTATCTGCTATGGTATCCGAAGAAAATGGAAAGCTAATCCCTCCTGCAAATGAAGAGGAGATCAAGCAAGCAATAGAAGAAGTATTGGAAATGGATGATAAAATTCTTCTTCAAAAGAAGAATAATTCTATAAAAAAGATAAAATCAGGCTTCATGTGGCCAGAAATAATTAAGCAAACATTAAATAAAATTGAAAAAATTAGTAGTAATTCGCTAGCTGTTAGCTAATTCCTAAGATTACCCAATGTCTCAGACACTTTCAATCATTATTCCCGCCTACAATGAAGAGGCCACCATACATAACATCCTGGATAGGGTCCGTGAAGTGGAACTCATTGAGGACCTACAGAAGGAAATACTGATTGTAAATGATTGTTCGAGTGACAAGACGGAAGAAAAGATCTTTGAGTATCAGAAAAAACATGCAGATCTGAATATCAGATACTTCAAGCATGAAAAAAACATGGGCAAAGGTGCTGCCCTCCATAGTGGCATCCGAGAAGCCAGTGGAGAATATTCCATTATTCAGGATGCTGACCTTGAATACGACCCACAGGAGTACAATCTCTTGCTAAAGCCCATGTTACGAAACGTGGCTGATGTGGTTTATGGCTCACGTTTTATGGGTGGGAGACCTCACCGAATTCTTTTTTTCTGGCACTCAATCGGAAATAAATTCCTCACTTTTCTCTCCAACGCAGCGACCAATCTCAATCTGACCGACATGGAGACTTGTTACAAGCTTTTCAGAAGTGACATCCTGAAGAGCCTCAAATTAAAAGAAAAACGCTTTGGATTTGAGCCAGAAGTAACGGCTAAAATTTCCAGAGTACCAGGCATCAGAATCTACGAAGTAGGAATTTCTTATTATGGAAGGACCTATGAGGAAGGCAAGAAAATCGGATGGAAAGATGGATTCAGAGCCATTTACTGTATCTTAAAATACGGATTCTGGGGACGCTAACACTCCCCCTGACATAAACAAAACACGGGTATCTGAGGATACCCAGTAAGGTGAAACAGTTTTTGACCCATAACGCACCTGTGTTTTTCAGCTGCCTCATTCTATTGATGCTGGGAAACATTCATCCGGTACTTGGAAGTGTCGTACTGGGAGTTATTATGCTGTTTTGGGCCATCCGGGAAAAGAATAATTGGCTGGTATTGATATTTGCCTGCACTTTGATCCTGGGAGATAATCGCTTGTACTTTTTCCTTCCTTTCAAAGGAATGAGGTATGTAGCAATATCTGTTTTGTTCCTAAAAGCAGTTTATGATATCGCTAGAGGCAGATATGCGCTCAACAGGATTCTTATTCTTAGCATACCTTTTTTCATTGTCGCTATGCTCGGAATTGCTTTAAGTCCAGTTAAAGTGATCGCTTTCTCAAAAGCCATATCCTATTTTTTCCTCCTTGTCATTTGCTTGAGTTTTCTGCCCTATTATTTCAAAAAGAATAACCATCGCTTACTCAACAATGTCTTGTATTTGGCCATCCTGGTTTATATACTCGGCCTGGTCTTTTTAGCGCTAAGTCCCAACTGGGCTTTTCTCAACGAGAGATACCGAGGCTTTTTTGGTAATCCAAATGGCTTGGGGACCTTTTCTACCATGATGATTCCTTTTGGAGTCATGATGTTGAATAGATTTCCGGAGAAAAAGCGGGCAGCTTTAGTTTTGATAGGACTAGGCTTCTTTTCTATCATACTATCTGAATCAAGAACAGCCTTAGGAACCACCTCTTTGTTCTTTGCCCTTTATTTTATCTATAAAGGAGGAAAATTAAGACGAAAATTCTTCTGGTTTTTTGGCCTTCCCTTGATCGTCTTCATCTTCACGGCCATTCCTCTGGAAACTTTAGTTGGTATGGTAGGCCTGGATGAATTTCTTCGGGTAGAATCTCTCAAAACCGGTACAGGAAGATTCCTTGCTTGGGGGCTGGGAATAACTGAAATACAGAAAAATATCTTAATAGGGAGAGGCTTTGGATACGAGGAATACTTCTTCTTTCAACTCAGAGAATTCCTGGTGGTTACCGAACACCAGGGAGGTATGCATAATTCTTATTTGACTTTTTTGATGAACAATGGGTTCCTGGGTTTTATTCCTTTTCTGGTATTCTTGTTTGCCCTTTTTAGAAAGGTTAAAGTAAAGAAGTTTGCTTTTCCCTTTATTATCGTGGTCCTGATCTCAGCTAATTTTGAAAGTTGGTTGAATTCATCGTTGAATGCATTCACATTCTTCTTCTTCCTCATATTATCATTTTTAATCTCCTATAAAAACCTCAAACCCAAGATATGAGCCAAGGGCGAAAACGCATATTGATTTCCATTGATTGGTTTGCTCCCGGGTATAAAGCTGGAGGGCCGATTCGCTCTTGCGTCAATTTTGCCTATGGAATGCGCGATCAGTATGAGATTTATATCATTACCGGAGATCGAGATTTTGGAGATTATCAAGCCTATGAAAATATCCAGGCCAATAGCTGGATTAATTACGATAAAGGCATAAAAGTCTACTATGCCAATCCAGACAGTATAAATTTGAGTTTCTGGCGGAAAGAGATCAGCAAAATCAATCCGGACTTTGTTTACCTGAATAATCTGTTTTCTACTTCTTTCTGTTTTCTTCCACTCTTGGCCAGAAAAAGTAGTGTACCACAAGCAAAATGGATACTTGCCCCAAGAGGCATGCTTCATGCGGGAGCAATTCAATATAAAGGCAGCAAGAAAAAATTATATCTGACAGCCTTGAAATGGTTGGGGTTGAGTAAACACCTCCATTTTCAAGCAACAGATGAACAGGAGCAAAAAGACATAGTCAAATATTTCAATCCCCGTACTCCCATCCAAATCATCGAAAATCTTCCACACGCTCACGTGAAAGAGAGAGTAGCCCGAAAAAAGGATAAGGGATTTTTGAAGGCCATATTTTTTTCCAGAATTAGTCCCAAAAAGAACCTGGATTTTTTCCTTGAAATTCTCAGAGGCACTCGTGCAAGACTAGACCTGGATATAATTGGTCCCATAGAAGATACTTCCTATTGGAAGCATTGCCAGCAAATAGCTGCCGGACTTGAAGAAAACCTGAATATGGAGTACCTGGGTGTATTTCCCCATGAGGAGGTTATGAAGCAATTGGAAAATTATCACCTGTTTGTTCTGCCAACGCATGGAGAAAATTTTGGCCATGCAATCTTCGAAGCCATTTTGTCTGCTTGTCCGGTTTTGATTAGCGATCAAACTCCCTGGCGCAATCTGGAATCAAAAAAAGTGGGCTGGGATATTCCACTTTCAGACACTGATAAGTATAAAGAAGTAATTGAAAATTTGACCCAAATGGATCAGGAAAACTGGGATAACTGGTCCAAATCCAGTTGGCAGTATGGGAAAAACTACCTGGCAACTTCAAAAACGAAAGAAAGGTATAAACACTTATTTCAACATGCCTAAATCCATGGTAGAAGAAAAACTATCACATAGGACCCGATTGGATACTTACGATAATTCCTGGTTTGATACCGGGAGGAATATTATTGTCCGTAGCCTTTGGTACTTCGTGAATGTCATATTCTTTATCAATCCTCTGAATCCCGTTTCTTTCTTCAAGGTCTTTTTGCTTCGCCTTTTTGGGGCGAAAGTAGGGAAAGGAGTAAATATAAAACCTGCTGTCAATATCAAGTATCCCTGGAAGCTGGAGATTGGAGATTATGCCTGGATTGGGGAAAAAGTATGGATAGATAATTTAACAGAAGTAAAAATTGGAGCCAATGCATGTCTTTCTCAAGGAGCCATGCTTTTGACCGGCAATCATAATTATAAAAAGAAAAGCTTTGATCTGATGCTTGGAGAAATTCATATAGAAGAGGGGGCATGGATCGGAGCACAAGCTACTGTTTGTCCGGGAGTACGGTGCAACTCTCACAGCATTTTGAGCGTTGGATCGACTGCTACAACAGATCTTAAGGCATGGACCATTTATCAGGGAAATCCTGCAAAAGCTATAAGAAAAAGAAAATTCGAAGAGAATCATGAATAAATCATCCGGAAATATCTTGCTCTTTTATTCTGAGATGGCAGCCTATTTTTTGGCCTGTGCTGAAACTCTTCACCTGAATCATGGATATCAGGTGCATGTTGTCCATTGGCCAATCAATCCAGAGGCCCCTTTTGCTTTTAGAGAATATAAAGGCGTTCACTTATATCCCAAGGATCAGTATAGTGTTGAAGGTCTATATGACTTGTATAAATCTCTAGATCCGGAATTGGTATTTACCATAGGCTGGATGGATCCAGAATACAAAGCTCTAGCGAAACGCATGAAAAGAGATGGGAAGTTCGTGGTTGCAGGGATGGATAATAGATGGAAGGGAAATGCCCGACAACAACTGGCCATATTGGCAAGCCCTTTTTACCTAAAACCTTTTTTCACGCATATCTGGATACCTGGAGATCCTCAATATAAGTTTGCCTCAAAATTAGGCTTTCCAGATAAAAATATTCTACGTGGCTTTTATTCTGCAGATATTGCTCCATTTCATAAGGCTTTCCATAAGTTCAAAGAGCAGAAAAGCAGCGAGTATCCGCACAATTTTCTTTACGTAGGTAGATTTCTTGAGTTAAAAGGCCTGGATATATTAATTGATGCCTTTTCTGAGCTTCGAGAGGAGATCAATCACGACTGGACCATGACCTTGATAGGTAACGGACCTATGAGAGAAAAACTGGAAGGAAGAGAAGCTGTGAAATTCATGGATTTTGTTCAACCGAATGAATTGCCAGAGCTTGCGATAAACAGTGGATGTTTCGTATTTCCTAGTACGGGTGATAATTGGGGTGTGGTGCTACATGAGTTCGCGGGTGCAGGGCTTCCTTTGATTAGTTCGCTACGAAGCGGTGCTACTACGGCTTTTGTGAAAGATGGTGAAAATGGATATAGATTTGGTGCTCATACCACAGCAGAAATCAAAGAAGCCCTGAGAAAAGTCATCATGCACACGGATGAGGAATTAAATGAAATGTCTCATAAGAGCCATGAAATAAGCAAACAAATCAGTCCGGATACCTGGTCCGAGACATTATTAAGCGTTATTGCCTAAAGCCTATATATGTGCGGAATAGCTGGATATACTTGCGACTTTAAAGAAACCGCCTCTGTCTCCGTTTTAGAACGGATGACAGAACGTATGCAACATAGAGGGCCTGATGCAGCTGGTCATTTCGTAGAAAAAGGCATAGCCCTGGGGCATAGAAGATTGTCCATCATTGATCTCAGTGATGCCGCTACCCAACCCATGCATGACAAAAGTGGTCGCTATACAATCATTTATAATGGTGAAGTTTACAATTATCAGGAGATTCGGGTGGAGTTGGCTTTATCGGAAACCCAAAGTCAAAGTGATACGGATGTTATCCTGGCCGCCTATGCCGCCTGGGGACCGGATTGTCTGAAGAAAATGAACGGCATGTTTGCTTTTGCGATATGGGATAAAGTGGAGCATGAACTCTTTATTGCCCGAGATCGCCTAGGAATTAAACCCATCTATTATAGCATCCAAAACAATCAACTCATTTTTGCCTCAGAAATCAGAAGTTTGCTGGCCTCAGAAATGGTGCCTGCACTATTAAATCATAAAGCACTTCCTGAGTATCTCAAATACTATTCGGTCAATTCCCCCAATACCCTGCTAAAGGATGTTTATATGTTACCTGCCGCTAGCTTTGGTATCTGGAAACATCAGGAACTCAAACTTGAGCAATATTGGGATTTGGCAGAGAATCGAAACCTCCCCGAATATGTGGATCAAAATGAGGTAAAAGAACATCTATATCAAAGATTAAGGGCTGCAGTTTCTAAAAGAAAAATTGCGGATGTACCACTGGGAGCTTTTTTATCTGGAGGAATAGACTCAAGCGCTGTGGTAGGCTTGTTGGCAGAAAGTAGTGAACAGCCTATTCATACCTTTTCGATTGTATTTGATGAAAAGCAATACGATGAGTCCTATTATGCCAGCCTTATTGCTAAAAAATTCAAAACTGAGCATCATCCCATAAAACTCAAGCCAGAGGATTTTCTAACAGAATTACCAGAAGCTTTAGATGCTATGGATCATCCTAGTGGAGATGGCCTGAATAGCTATGTGGTTTCTAAGGCGACCAAAAATGAGGGATTTACCGTAGCACTCTCAGGGCTCGGCGGCGACGAACTCTTTGCAGGTTATCCGGTATTTAAACGCTATCAGAAACTGAAAAGATTGGGGATGTATGCAGTACCCCATATGATTCGCTCAGGAATCGGAGCCGGAATCAGTAGTCTGTATAATAGTCATAAAAGTGCTCGTTTACAGGAAATTTTGGCGATAGAAAAGCCTGATTTCTCAGAACTTTATCCGATTTTCCGAAAAATACATGACGATAAGGAGATTGATGGGATCCTGAAAGACGCTCAAAAAGAGAATTCTACCCTGGCGACTTTTTTAAAAGAAACTTCCTTACAAAAGGTAGAGCGTCTACCTCTCTTTAGTCAGGTTTCCGTTGGGGAAATGATGACGTATACCCAAAATGTACTTCTCCGTGATACTGACCAAATGAGTATGGCAAGCTCTCTGGAAGTGAGGGTTCCTTTCTTTGATCATGAGTTAGTCGAATATGCGCTGGCAGTTCCCGATAAACTCAAAGAACCAGATTATCCTAAAAAACTTCTCGTAGAATCTCTGGGCAGCCTGTTACCTGCAGAAGTAGTCCATCGTCCTAAAATGGGATTCGTATTTCCATGGGCTCTTTGGATTCGGGAGTCTATGAAAGACTTCTGTGAGCAACATATCCAATCCCTCGCAAGCAAGAAATTTATTTCAGGAGAATACCTTCTTGATAAATGGAATCGGTTTTTGGCTGGAGGAAAAAGAGAGCACTGGATGAAAGTATGGATGCTCGTGATGTTGAATGTATGGTTAGAAAAAAATGAAATTGAATATTAACAGATATATCGTTCTTTCCCTTGTTCTTTTCTCATTGATCTTCAATGGGGAATTGAAAGCGCAGGACTTTAGTCCTGCTTATTATTGGACTTTTGATACAAAAGAGCCTTTTAAAGATCGTCGTGTTAATAGACCCTGGACAAATAAACTGGACATAGAAGTTCAAAAAGAACGTGGACTTGTAGGGAACTACTTTCAATTTGGCGAAGAAAGTAAAGGCATGTATACCATTCCTTTCGATGTAAAAAAAGAATTTAGCCTGGAATTTTGGTTGAAACCCGATAAATCCGACCTCAGCAGAAACCAAATTCTTTTCTTTTTCAGTAATCGGAAAATTTCCGTTTCCCTCAGTTATCCAAATATAAATTTCAGTACACGAACCAATAATAAAAGTGGTATTGTTGAGAACCATACTCTACAGCTTAAGCTGGACGGTGTGGGAAAAAAGAGCCTTGATTATTATATGGATGAGAACTGGCACCACTTTGTTTTCCAATACCAGGTCCAAAATGGTATAAAGGAAATTTGGGTAGATGGAGAACTCCTGGAGGGAATGAGAGTTACCGATGCTCCTAAAGGAATCTTATGCGGTGGGGGAAATTGCAATAGTAATACCCTGCTTTTCACCCAATTTGATAATTACAATATAAACTACCGCGGTGGTATAGACGAAATTGCTCTGTACAAAAGAAGCCTTCCTGGAGCTTTAATCAAACAGCATTTTGCAGAAGTAAAGAGTAAAAGACATTATTCCTTTCGAGTAGTTTCAGCCCGCGATATTAATGTAGCAACTCCTGAGAAAGTAGAAAGTCGGGAAGTCTTGGATAAAAGGGAATTTGCACCTGCTCATCCGAGAGTTGGAGCATTGGCTTATAAGCAATTGAAGGAGTACCCTCTTCCTCGCTATAAAAAAACGCATTCGCTCAAGCCACTAATAAACTGGATGGCACTGGATTTTTTTGGTGGTGCTTACACAGACTACCTGGACAGAAATACCGCATACTTATACAGCTCAAAAATACAAGAAGAACTTTCTCTCAACTGGAATTATTCTTTGACTTTATATGGATCACGGAATGCGCGAACGGACGAAAATGGAAATTTGAGTCCCTATACCCGCGAACTGATCAAACTCGCTAATAAATATCCAGACATATCCCTGTCGGTGATTACTCTCTGGGCCCAGGTCATACCAAAAGATTTGAATTTACAGGAAACCTCGCCCAGAATTTACCAGAACAATCCGGAAAATGCCATAAAGAATGCATCCAAAGTTCAAATAAATCGTGTAGGAAAGACTGGCACAAAAGAATATTCTCTTTCCCCCCTAACACCCGCCCAGTATATCCGAACAGATGGAATGATTCAGGCGGTTTACCTAAAAAATTTGCTCCGGGAATTAAAAAGACCAATTAACCTTATCAATGAAAACGGAGAGGTTCCCTTTCTACCTTATCCAGAAGAAACTTTAGAAAAAGATCCCAGAATCGTTCGGGATAAAAATAAATCAGGGGCTAAAAATTGGGATGAATACCAAGCCCATGAAAAGAATAGATTACGAATGGCCTATAGTCAGGAATTCCTAAAAATCCCTGCCCTCAAGAATACCGAATTTAGTTGGTATGGGGTAGATGGAGGGCCTCAGGATCGATTTGAATGGAGCGTAGCGAGAAAAATTGGAACCAAAATAAATGGGCAATACTATTCTACTCCCGATTTTTATGTTCGATGGCCCTCCAATTGGAATAAAGTCCGAGGCGCATGGAGAGGCTGGTCATGGATAGAAGATAGCCGAAAAGTCGAGCTGGCAGCAGGTGACAATCTGTTTTCGCCTTTCATTGCTGCAGGATGGTCTCATGATCCCGAACAAAACGTCCGTCCCAGTCAGTGGTTGGGATTGTTAAAATGTTTAGGACCTATAGGTGCGGAGTTTTTCTATACTGGTTTTTTCAACGTTAAGAGACCCTTTGCTGACCCTAGGAATTATGCCTGGCAAGCAGTTATACCTTCCTATGCGCAGGCTATAAGCAGCTATTATGAAAGAATTTTGAGACAGGGTTCTGTTTTGCAAGACGCTAAGAACAGTCCAATCATAAGATTAGCTGTTGAGGATCCTCGTATCCTTGCAACTGCACGGAAATCTGGCGATGGCACAAAGTATGTGATAGCTCTCACGATTCAACCTCAATCCAATATAAAAGGTAATGTTCCAGATGAGACTACTATAGACGTTGATTTGGATGGGAGAAAAATCAAGTTAAAGGCTCGACGACAAGGGAGTGTTTATTTGCTGGATGTGAGCAATTCCGGCTCCCCAGTCGTTTATCAATTGGATACTTGGCATGAAACGGGTCATCCTAGCTGGTGGAGTGAGGATTTTCATTTTGAAGCAGAAGTATTTGACTATAGCATGGGTCAGGAGATCAAAACCGAAAGCCCAACTTCCTATGACTTTGGAGATTTTGATACCTACCTAAGCGCCACTGAAAAAGAAGCGTGTAGTAAATACCATTTTCAACCCAGAAATAAACGAAATAATTACAGCCTGAGAGTAAGAGCACGAAATAGAAAGTCCTCAGGAGGAAGAATAGGTGTAATTGTAGATGGAGTAGATATGGGAGAGCTAAAAGGTATTGGATCGAAAGCTTGGAAATGGTATGACCTTTCTACAAAGATTAAGGATTTGGATAATCAGGACCATATGCTAAGTCTGATTCAGTCTGACCCAAATGTGGAGATCGATAAATTTATTCTGGTAAGAAATTAGCCCATGAAAATTAGCATCATCACCGTATGCTACAATGCCCAGGATTACCTCAGAGATTGCCTGGATTCTGTAGCAAAACAGGACCATCCCGATATTGAACACATCATCATAGATGGTGCTTCATCCGATAATACCCTGACTATTCTGGAAGAACATAAAGATAGCCTGGCACATCTGGTTTCCGAAAAAGATGAGGGTCTATACGATGCCATGAATAAAGGAATTGCGCTAGCGAGTGGCGAGCTTGTAGGGATACTAAACGCAGATGACCTTTACCCCAGACCCAATATCCTTAGCCGTGTTGCTATGGCCTTTGAAGATCCAAGGATTAAGATGAGTTTTGGAGATCTGGTTTATGTAAATGATGAGGATTTGGATAAAGTAGTCAGGTATTATCAGGCCAATAATTATACAGAGAATTGGTGGGCGAAAGGTATGATGCCTCCACATCCTACCTTTTTTCTGCGTAAAGAAGTTTATGAGAAACATGGAAACTTCGATACCAGTTTTGAGATTTGTGCTGACTTTGACTTGATGGTTCGCCTTTTCCACAAGGAAAAGCTTCCTTACACTTATATTCCTGAGACCTTAGTAAAGATGAGAACCGGAGGAAGCAGTACCCAAGGCATCAAAAGTACCCTGACTATCAACAAGGAAATGCTAAGGTCCTGTAAAATGCATGGAATTAACACCCATTACGGAAAGATATATAGCAAGTATTTCACTAAAGTATTTCAATTGCTAAAAAAGCCGTTATAATTGGCACTGTTTCGGCTATAAAAGAATTGATCATTGCCCTAATTTTATCGTACATAAAAAATAACACAACATTTTTCTATGCCAGCTATTCTCATTACCGGCGGAACCGGATACATAGGCTCTCATACTGCAATCGAAATCATCAATCAGGGTAAATACGAGGTTATTTCGATAGACAACCAAATGAATTCTTCTTTGACTACTTTGGATAGAATTGAAGAAATCACAGGCAAAAGAATGCTAAATTATTCAGTAGACCTTTGCGATCTTAAGGAAGTAGAAAATATATTTGAAAAGCATACCGATATCGTGGGGGTCATTCATTTCGCAGCCTTAAAAGCAGTAGGTGAATCAGTAGCTAAACCCCTACTCTATTATCGCAACAATTTTGATTCCCTCCTGAATATGCTTCACTGTTGTGAAAAGTATGAAGTTTCTAATTTTATCTTTTCCTCCTCATGTACAGTTTATGGAGATATTTCTGACATCCCGGTTACTGAAAAAACTCCTACAACCGAGGCCCCTTCTCCCTATGGATGTACCAAACTCTTTGGAGAGCGCATCATTCAGGATTTCCTAAAAGCTACTCCTTCAGTAAATGGAATTGCCTTGAGATATTTCAATCCAGTAGGTGCACATGAATCTGGTCTAATAGGAGAAGATCCAATCAATCGCCCGAGCAATCTGGTACCGGTAATCACTCAATCTGCTGCGGGAATTCTTCCTAAGATCACAGTATTTGGTGGGGATTATAATACGCGGGATGGCTCTTGTATCAGAGACTATATTCATGTAGTAGATATTGCTACTGCGCATTTACAGGCCATGGATTACCTCATGGGAGGGAAAAATGAAGAAGCTTATGAGCGCTACAACCTCGGTTCAGGAGAAGGGGTTTCTGTGCTCGAAGCTATTCATGCATTCCAGAATGTAACTGGAGTCAAGGTGAACTTTGAAGTAGGACCACGCAGACCCGGAGATGTTGAGAAAATTTACTCCGACAGCAGCCTGGCAAAAGAACGATTAGGCTGGGTTCCAAAATACGGCATCAATGAAATGATGGCTACGGCTTGGAAATGGCAGACGCATCTAAACGAATCAAGATTGGCATCAAAATCCTGATTTTCTAATCCCAAAGCAGAAATTACTTATTTCTATATTTTTCAATCCGATGAAGGAACTTACATGCCTTCATCGGATTTGCTTTTTATTTGGTAAATTTAAAATACAAAAGTTCGTGTATTTCGAATGTATATTTTTTATGTATCGTAATAATAATTTATTGTAAATTACGGATACAAACCTAAAGCTCTAAAGATTGATGTTGCGTTACCTTTTCGGATCACTCCTTCTTCTAGTTACTTCTTTTTCCTCTGTATACTCTCAGGATCTTTATTCTGAAGAGATTACTGAGATTGTTCGGATTAATGATAGCAGTGTCCAGCGAGTGATTCTTGATAAGGATTTACATCGCGAGAGATGGGATACCCTGGCTCAGGTGAGGTTCTGGAGAAAAGTAATGAATTTACCGCCAGAGTATAGTGTGCTAAACATTGCTGACACCCGAAATGTGCTCAATACATTTCAAACGGCCTATTATGATACGCTTGAAGATCCCCTAAAAAGAAGTTTCAAGGATTCTATCCTGCAAATATGTGAGCTACCTGCCAATACTCGTCTTTATGTTACCTATGGGAAAAGTGATTTCTACCAATTGAGAGAGGTACTGCCAAGCATAGATGCGGGTATTCGTCATTTTCAGGCTGAAGGGACCGACCCCTGGTTTGCCCAAAGTATTTTGTTAATAGAAAGTCCGGGCCAACTCAGAAAGTCCCCTACAGGTGCAGTTGGCCATTTTCAATTGATGCCAGGGGTAGGAAGACAAATGGGCCTGAAAGTCAATCGAGAAGTGGATGAAAGAGAAGATTTTGAGAAATCTGCCCGTGCAGCAGCCAGGTTTATCAAAAATGTTTGCATACCGGAAACCAAAGATATCCTCCGTTCCTATAGGTTGAGCTACAAGGAAGATGATCTTTGGTTTCGACTTATGGTGCTGCACGTCTATCATGCGGGCTCCGGAAACGTCAGATCAGCACTCAGACTCATCCGTCCCAAGCGCGGAGGGATGAGTCTGATACAAACATTGTGGCAAACCCGAAATAGATACTTTCGTAATGCATCACAAAATTATTCTCAGGTTGCACTGGCTTCCTTGTTAGAATTAGAGGAAATAATTCGTAGAGAATGTAACGTCCTTTGCCCTCCCATTCGCTAAACCCTTCTGGGCGACATATATTTCGCTTTTCCGTTGATCCTCCAACAAAGCTGCTTGAAGCTTTACTTTAAACGGAAGGCGAGAATTGCAGTTTTTTTTTGGCCCTGATATTGTACTTTTATATTGATCAGATTGGGGAATCTGTGTTCTAATTTTACCTGATCATCTTGAAAATAAAACCTAGCATTCTTGCTGGCCTGGGAGTCCTTCTTGTTCTAGTCTTGGTCATCTCACTGAAGGCGTTGACACCCCATCAACAGCCTAACTTTCGTGCTATGGCTGCTTCTTTTCCAGAGGTATATCCTTTCCCCAACCACATTGAATTTTCTCTCTTTGAAAATGACAGTTTAGCTGATATTACAATCGCAAGACTAGAGGAAGTATGGGATACCACCCAGGTTTCCTATAGCTTCGAGGTATTCCCCGTCGATCTGTCTTGCATGCACATCATTTGGGACTCTTTGCTATATGCCCAGCAATGGGATACTCTGAGCCAACCTGTATTCTGGAGAAAGATCATGAATATGGGGAGAGACTCAGCTATCGTGAATATTGCACAAAGCAGGCAGCTCCTCGACAAAATAAGCTTGAGAGCCTGGGATAAAAAATCAGAAGGACTCAAAAATTATTATAAGGATAGCATTATCGTAGCCAATGATCTCCCGATGAATACACAGATTTACATTACACCGGGTAAAAACCATTACTACGATTTTCAAAAGGTCCTTCCACATATTGGTAAGGCCCTTCATATTTTCAAGGGGATGAGTGTTGATCCCTGGTATGCTCAGGCTATTCTCCTTATAGAAAGTCCTGCAGCCCTCCAGTATTCTCCCGTTGGGGCTTATGGTTCCTTTCAATTGATGAAAGGGGTTGCAGAGGAATATGGATTAATTGTAAATGATAGTATAGACGAACGAGAAGACCTTACGAAAGCAGCAAGGGCTGCTGCAAAACTCCTGGCTAGACGTTGTATCCCTCAAACTCGTTGGATGCTGAGAAAACGAAATATCCCCTTTAGGGAAGATGAATTGTGGTTTAGGCTTTTGGTACTCCATTCTTATCATGCCGGAGCAGGTAATGTAGATGGTGTATTAGAAAAGATAGCTCCCAATCAAGGGGGGATGGACCTCATGACGCGCGTTTGGAGAACTGAATACAAAGGATTCAAAAACGCATCCCAAAACTATTCACAAGTAGCTTTGGCTTCTTTCCTTGAGCTGGATTTACTTATGGCAAGCCTGCCAGATACGGTTTGTCAGGATACTTTATTTTATAATCCTGAACCGTTAAATAGTCAGGTAAAGTTTACCGAAAGCAAACCGGATAGTAACCGAAAATCTCCCACACCTTTGAACCTCAGTTTTGAAGCTGATTCCCTCCTTTTTGCTGATCCTGAAGAAATGGAGTAAGCAGATTTTTCCCCTTCAACAAAAAAGCGATCAACCCAACATTCCTAAATCGTCAAAATATTGGTGAGAAATGGGGTTTATCTTTAATATAAACCACTCATAATCAAAGACTAGCCTCCTTTTTGTCAAATTATTTACCAAAACTTTCTTCTCGCGACCATTTAATCCAATACCTAAATTTTATTGATGCATAAATTTATTTATTTTAAGGTATACGCTAACTACTTATAGGAAGACGCGCAATTACTACACAAACAATGCACGTATTATGGTTGAATTTCTCTTCCACTTCCAAAACCTTGTCGAAGAAAAAGGAGGTAAGATCATCGATAGTTGTCAGCAGGGAGAAGCTGAGTTCCACTGCGCGATTTTACCTTTAGAATCCAGAATCCAGTCCTGCGATTTTATCAATGGCGGAGTAGCTATCCTTTGGGAAGATAAAAGGCTTAAGTTCAGAAGTTTTGTCTACCGTCAGGTTTGTAATAATGGAATTTTAAAGCCCGAAATTAGCAGAAGCAAGGATTTCTTTGCCCATGAGTTGGAAGGCTTTGTAATCGAGTTATTCTCGCACATAGAGGCACTAAAGTTACATCAACTGGAGGATTGGTCTTTAAAGTTCAGGCAAGCAAAAAAGGGATTGAATCCCATCAGCCTGAATCATTTGGATGCGATGCTTAGTCCCATTTTGCCTCATCCTGACCTTAAACAGTTGATTAGCCATTATATATCAGAAGAAGATAAACGCGGCCTGAATCCCCTCGGAAGTTATGGGAGGAGGATTCGTCGAAGCCAGACACTGGATCGCTACGATGCATCTGTAGCATTTATGGCTCTTGCGCAAGACCTGAAAAATCCTCTACAAAAATGGAAAGTAATGGAGTTGGCAGGCCAAATCATATGGCAAGAGAAAGGATTTGAGTCAGCTCGACATGCACCTACAACACTCAAACTCTTATTTGACGACAGACGTTCTCTTTTTGCACGTGACTAACTATTTCTGCAAACGGTCAAAGTATCGAACAAAAGCTGAACTTTGCTGGACTCCCTGAATCAGATGCTCATCATTGAAGCGAAATCCGGGAACCGCACTAATACCTTCTTCTCTATATTGATTGATGATTTCTTCTACTTCAGCAGCCCCCCCTTCGGTGGTGTGAAATTTTCCTATACTCTGGGTATTGATACCTGATTCTAAAGCCAAATCAAGAAGTACCTCTTTATCTCCCACGTCCTGACCTTCTGAGAAATAGGCTTCGAAAATCCTTTCCCCAAAGGCTAATTGTTCCTCAAGATCAGGAAGCAAATACAAAAATCGATGTGCTTCTAAAGAATTGGGGATTAATTCGATTTTTTTGTAGTCGATTTCAAGTCCTACAGATTCAGCCTCCTGTAAAAGTAGTCTTCCCATACCCGGACGACGATGGCTTTTAAAATCCTGTTTAGCAATACCATTCTCAGGTATGTGGGGATAGAGCAGGAAGGGTTTAAATGAAACTTCAAAAGGATATACATCCATCCGCTCTGCCATAGCCTTTTTCAAATGTGCATGTCCCAGGTAACACCAGGGGCAAATCACATCCATAATCAACTCAATTTTAATTTTCTTGGGCATAGAATTCAGGACGTTTCAACTAAAAGGGTTTTCATATTCTCCTTAAACTCTTCAGGTATCGGAACGGATTTACGTGCATGTTTATCCAACAAGACCAAACTGATCTTCATGATGCTCACGACTTTTTCACGATCCCGGCTGATCATTTTATGAATAGCAGAGAAAGACTTATTCCCGATACGAGTAATACCCGATTCAATTCGAATCAGCTCATCTTCAAGGACTTCCTGCAAATACTGAATATTTTGTTCTACAACCGCCACGCCCCAATTATTCTTTCTCAGGAAATCATTATGCATACCTGTTTCATGTCCTAAATTTCTACCGGCCAATTCGAATTTATTGATGTAAAACATCACATTCATATGATCATTGGAGTCCAGTTCCCAGCTTTGGACTGCTCCCTGATAGGTAAGGATAAAATTTGACATGAAGGATTTAGATCTTGGAGTATTTTCGTTTGCGGTTCATCTCTTCGACCGCATTTTCAATTCCCTTGGGACTCAAAGGCTCCATAGGAATGATCTGTTTCAGAATCGGAATGGTATCTGAGGCATACCAATATTTTTCGTTCATAGGGTTGAGCCAAATGATTCTTTCAAATCTGTCCTTGAGTTTCTGCCAGCTTTCCCGGCTGGTGGTACTCAATTCATAAGGAGCCATATCCGCATCACCAATAATGAAAATACTATAGTTCTTATCCAGAGTACAGATTTTATCCATACTCTCAAACTTCCGCCTTCTTTCATCTGTATACGCCCCTTTATACAGCGTATTGTGGTAATAATAGGTTTTGAGGTCGTGCGCAAAGCGTTTTTTCATTTTGGAAAAAAGCTTATTAACCAAGCGGACATAAGGAAGCATAGACATCCCTCCATTGTCAATAAAAAGAGCCACCTGAATCTTTGGATTGACCTTTTCTTTGATATGCGGAAGAAATATACCTCCTTGTTTGAGGCCTTCTTTTATAGTAATGGGAATATCCAGGTATTCTTCTGAGGACTCTTCTTCAATTCCTTTCAAGGCTGCCAGGGCTACATCTATCCCATCATCAGTGAGTGTCTTTTCTTTATCAACCGGGTAAAAGCGTTTATCACCGATCACTGCTCGTGCTCCTTTAGAACCCCCAGCACCTCCTACCCGAATCCCTCCTAAAGCAGCACCATTATTTCCAAAAGCTGATCGACCATTGGTGCCTATCCAATGACTTCCCCCTCTATGTCTTCCTCTCTGTCGCTTTGAAATTTCTTCCAACCGCTTCATCATATCTTCCATCGAGATATTCTGATAGTCGGCCATTTTGTCTATAGTGTCTGAAGGAGCCGAATTATCATCAGGATTCAAGTCGGGTCGGCTAGCATCGGATTTCCTAAAAATTTCCTCCCCAGATACGATTTTTTGTATATCAAAGCTACTAAGATGCACCTCATCCAGGTAGCGGTCTAGTATTTCCTTTACATCCGGCTCTTCATCTGGCTTTTCCTCTTCCAAAATCATCTTCCTCCACTGCTTGAAACTCTCTGATCGAATTACCGCACTCTCCAGACTTTCCCCATGTTTGATATCAATAGCCAAGAAATACTCATAGAAAGCCACCGTAAAAGGGCCATAGTCCTTGGGATCTTTAGCCACCATACTTCGGAGTGTCAAATAGAGATCACCCAAGGTCTTGACCAATCCTTTGTCCATAGCTTTCCTTAGCAAGAGTAAAGTTCTTACATCTGCATTGAGCTTATGCTCTCGAAAATGATGTGGAAGGGATTGGAACATATGAACGTGTTAGAGTTACTGAGTGTTGGCGTGTTGGTTTTTATTTAGATTCTGACTCCAATACCCCAACACCCCAATATGTTTTTTTCTTACTCCTTCCTCCCAAACTCCAAAACCATAGCTTTGGCTTTTTCGAGGTCTTTTTCGGTTTTCACCAAAACTCCAAGGCCTTCTTTTTTATCCAGCCTTTCCATCGCTAAATCCTTATCAATGGATTGAAGGTATTTGAGCCAATTTAATAATTCTCGGGTAGATGGAGCTCTTTCCATTCCCGCTCTTCTCAATTGGTAGAAAATGTTCAAGCAACGATTTACTAACTCCTGATCGGCATTTGGGAAATGCTTGTCTATGATTTTTTGCATCATAGCGGGCTCGGGAAAAGTTATGTAATGGTAAATACATCTCCCTTTAAAGGCCGTTGGCAATTCCTGCTCTCGATTACTGGTAATCACAATAGCTGGCATCTCTTCTTCACTAGCCTCAATCACTTCCCCCGATTCCGGCATGACAAATTTCCTGTGGCTTAAAGCATAAAGGAGGTCATTAGGAAATTCGCGAGGAGCTTTGTCAATCTCGTCGATTAGCAGAACTGCATTTTTTGAAGCAAAAGATAAGGCACCTGGTCCTTTCATTACATAGTCCTCTAACTTCTCAGTATTTCTTCCACTTGTACTTAGCCCTTCTAGACCTTTTTCTTCTCTACTGGCGTTGAGCACCTCTACTTGTGAATCTCTCAGGTATTTCACGTGATCAAATTTTGCAACGAATTGCTCTACCGAACTTTTGGATCCCACGGGATATACATGCAGCTCCAAACCCAGGTCATTTGCAAACTGAATGGGCAATTCAGTCTTTCCCGTTCCCGGCTCCCCTTCAATTAAAAGAGGCATTCCCAAAACCCGCGACATATGAAATGCCTGCGCCAGTTCCATGTCGCAAAGGTATTTTTCAGAACCTGTCCAAATGCTAGTATTGGCCATAAAATGTTTTATGTATTAGGGTGTTAGTGTGTTAGAGTATTAGTGTATGGGATTCATCCACCCTTACACACTAGCACTCAAACACCCTAACACCCATTTTTTATTGATTTATCTTCCCTCCTGACTCAGCGAGTTTTCTCAAGCTGTCAGGAACTGTCCATCTTGCACCAAAGCGTTGGGTGAAGTCATCGCAATCAGCGACAAATTGCTGAACTCCTACATAATCTATGTAGGAAATAGCCCCACCTGTATAGATCGGGAACCCCCAACCTAATACAGAACCAATGTCACCATCTTTGGTGCTGGTCAATACCCCTTCGTCATAACAACGGTAGCTTTCCAACGCTTGTCGGTGCAGGATCCGCTTGCCGATGGTTTCTTTATCGAGGGTATCGATGTTGGATTTGAATATCTTGCTAAGTTCAGGCCAGAGGAATTTCTTTCCACCTTCCGGATATTCATAGAATCCAGCTCCTTCTTTCTTTCCTTTTCTGCCAAACTCTTCTACCATCATTTTGGTGAGTTTGTAATTACGCTTCAGATCTTCGTTTTCACTCAAACGAGGATCACTTTCCATTACATGCAATCCCAAGGTCAGGCTTACTTCGTCAGTAACTGCCAATGGACCTACTGGCATTCCTTTGGTACGCGCAATATTTTCAATCATCGCAGCAGGTACTCCTTCCTCCAACAGGTATGCTCCTTCAGAAGTAAAGGTTCCAAAACAACGAGAGGTAAAGAATCCCCTTGAGTCATTTACTACTATAGGCACCTTCTTGATAGCGGTAACATAATCGACTGCTGCTGCTACCGTACGGTCATTGGTTTTAGCTCCTTTGATGATCTCTACAAGTGGCATTTTATCAACCGGAGAGAAAAAGTGGATACCAATGAAGTTTTCCGGTCTTTCAGAAGCGTCTGCTAGCAAACTGATCGGAATAGTAGAGGTATTAGAAGCATAAATTTTATCATCAGCCAAAACAGACTCAGACTCTTTGGTTACTCTGGCTTTCAGATCTACATTTTCAAATACTGCTTCTATGATCAGATCGCTACCTTCAACAGCAGAAGGATCAGCGGTAGTTTCAATTTTTTCCAGCAAAGCATCTGCTTTTTCCTGGCTCATAAAGCCTTTGCTGATTCGCTTTTTAAGTAAGCCTCTGGAATAATCTTTTCCTTTCTCTGCTCCTTCTTCTGTAACATCCTTTAATACTACATCCATTCCCACTTTAGCGGAAACGAAAGCAATACCAGCTCCCATCATTCCAGCTCCCAAAATACCCAATTTCCCTACCTGAAATTTTTCGTATCCTTTAGGCTTGGCTTTTCCTTTACTTGCTTCTTGTATAGCAAAGAATCCGGTACGTATCATGTTCTTAGCTTCAGGACTCATTACACACTTGGTGAAATAGCGAGCCTCAATTTCCAGTGCGCGATCTATCGGCACTTGCATACCCTCATATACCACACTCATGATATGCTGAGCATTGGGGTAATTACCATGGGTCATTTTTCGCAAGTTTCCGATTCCTCCCATCATTACTTGTACTCCTCCAGGCGTCATGAGACCTCCACCAGGAATACGGTGCTTCTTATTATCCCAGGGTTGAACGGGATTAGGGTTATCCAAAATCCATTGCTTGGCAGCAGCCATCATTTCTTCTGGAGTCTCTGCCAGTGCGTCAATCAATTTATCTTTAAGAGCCTTTGGAGGACGAGCTTCCGTACCTTTTTGAAGGTAAAGTAGACCATTTTGCAAGCCCATTAAATAGGGAGTCTTTGCAGTACCTCCCCCTCCCGGCAGCAATCCAACTTTTACCTCAGGGAAACCCAATTTCGTACTAGAACTATTCAGGGTAATTCTGTGGTGGCAGGTAAGTGCCAATTCCATTCCTCCTCCCAAGCAGTTACCATTAATGGCAGCTACGAAGGGTTTACCTCCGGTTTCCAGTTCACGGAAACCCGTATGTACTTGCATCATGCCATTGAAAAAGGCATCTGCATCAGTTACTTCCTGTCCTAGCATGCGAAGGTCTCCACCTGCCATGAACATGCGTTGCGCAGAGGTTACAATTACTCCTTTCACTCCTGTATCAGCGATAGCTTGGCGAGCAACCGGAAGATAGGCATTGAAGAAATCTTCAGAGAACAAATTGGTGGGATGGTTTACCATATCAATGGTAATAGTAGCAATCCCATCCGAATCAACACTATATGATAATACGTCGTTTTTTACAGCTGTAGTTGACATGTTTTAGCTAAATTTTGAGATAGATTAAACCCTTTCAATAATTGTTGCGATTCCCATCCCTCCACCAATACACAGGGTTACGAGGCCGGTCGTTTTGTCTTGACGCTCAAGTTCATCAACCAAGGTTCCCATTAACATACATCCGGTAGCTCCCAGCGGATGCCCAAGGGCAATTGCACCCCCATTTACATTCACTTTGTCATGAGGAACTCCCAAATCCTGCATAAAGCGCATAGGAACAACTGCGAATGCTTCATTTACCTCGAATAAATCAATGTCTTCTTTATTCATTCCGGCTTGCTTCAAAGCTTTTCTACTTGCGGGGGCGGGTCCTACCAACATCATTGTTGGATCCGTACCATAAACTGCAGCAGCTCTGATGCGCGCTCGAGGCTTGAGACCAATTTTAGCTCCAGCTTCTTTATTTCCTATCAAGGCCACAGCAGCTCCGTCTACAATTGCGGAGGAGTTGCCTGCATGGTGTACATGATCAATTCTTTCAATTTCTGGATATCTATCAATAGCAACCGCATCGAAACCGGCCATTTGCCCCATCATTTCAAAAGAAGGCTTTAGGGTACCCAAGGCTTCTACAGTAGTCTGTGGACGGATATTTTCATCCGTATCCAGGACTGTAACATTATTTATATCCTTTATCGGAATTCTGGAGGTAAATCTACCTGCTTTTTCTGCCTCTGTCGCTCTCATCTGAGAGATATAGGCAAATTCATCTACATCATTCCTATTAAAGCCATATTTACTTGCAATCAGGTCAGCAGAAATTCCTTGAGGGATAGCATGACCTGGCAAAGCTACGGCAGGATCCATCAACAAGGCTCCACCATCAGAACCCATTTTCACACGAGACATACTTTCAACCCCACCTGCGACCAATAGATCAGAAAATCCTGCTCTAACTGAAGCAGCAGCCTGATTGATTGCTTCTAATCCTGAGCCACAAAAGCGATTCAAACTTACACCACAAAGGTGGTCACCATAGCCAGATTGTTGAGCGGCAGTCTTGGCGATGTTTGCTCCCTGATCCATGACTTGAGTAACACATCCCAGGATCACATCTTCCACCAATTCTGTGTCAAGATTATGTTTTTCTTTTAACTCGGTGAGTAGGCTTGTTGCCAGATAAGTAGGTGTAAAACCGATTAACGCACCTTTTTTGTTGCCTTTGCCACGTACCGTACGAATGGCATCATAAATATAAGCTTCCATATATCGAGTAGTGTTGAATATGTTAGGAATGAATTGACCTGAAGCAGTCAAATTAAAGGTAGATAATTATAATGGCCGTTTTGTTAAACATGTTTAATATAAAAGACTAATAGATTAAACAAAGACAATAATTAAACCCGGATAATCTCAGAGATTATCCGGGTTCATTAATCTATTAAGAAAAATATACTAACTCATGTTGCCAGCGGAGACATTCTGAGACTCCCCAACAGCCAAATGTTTGGTCTCAACTTTTTTAACATGGGCCGGGACGCTCTCACCAAAACGCTCTATCCTATCCCAAACCGTTTGGTGAATTTTTGGAGGGAGATTTACTGCTTTCCCATTTTTCCAAACCTCGATATCCCGATGGACAAGTTTGAGTTTATATTCCTCTTTAACTTTATCATGTATTTTCCCGGTAATATTGGGATTTATCTCTTTCAGCTTTTCCTCTGAAAACTTCACTCCTCTATTCTGGAATCTCTTTACCATAAAATCCAGCGATATATCTGAAATTCCTTTATCCTCATATCCCCCACCAACGTCTGAATGAATGCCCGGAAACCAAATCTCATCAACTCCTTCTCTAAGATTGCAGAGGGTTGGTTTAAAGGTATTTCTTCCTTCATGTACTGCCACAAGATGGACTACCTCCTTGGTTGTATCCGCTATGTCGAAGTTTTTAAAAAGATTGATTTGCTGAAAGGGAATGCCCGCTATATCAGAAGGTAAGCCAAAGGAAGCTACCGTATCGTATATCCCCATCAATTCTACTTTCGGACTATCTAGTTTATCGCCCTTGGTTTTAAACTTTCTTTTTTTGTCGTTGAATTCAATTTCTTCAGGTACTCCCTCTTTATGGATAAGTTGGGCAAACATACGGGAAATAGCTGCTCCTCTACTAAATCCTGTGATGAAGATTTTATCTCCTGGCCTATAATTGTGAACCAGATCAATAAAGGCTTTATTTCTAATACGATTAGCACCTTTACCTGTCACCCCTCCTACGATCTTATCAAATTCGCCCCCCTCAGTACCGATACCCTGATAATAGAAAGCTTTCTGGGTCTCATTCTGCACCAGCGCATTGTAGGTTTTCAAAACATTGGTGATGTCAAACCCCTTGTCATAAATATCAGAGGGATCATTCCATGTACCATCGAAGCAAAAAATGAGGCTTCGAGACATTTGCCGGGTGTTCGCTTTAAATTCTGGTTTGAATGAGTTGCGCATATTGGTCAGTGTAGGTTAAATTATTTAGCTTAAATACTTAAAATAAGCACTTTAAGTAAAATTTATTCATTCAAAGTGTAATTTATTTAAGAAATATTATCTGATTCTCTATATAAGCTTAATACCAGCATATATGTTAATCAGTTTGCTAGAGAATCGTCATACGTGAATATTTCCCTATATAATACGTCCCTAAATTAGAGTGGTTTATAGTTTGTTTAAACTCCCGTTTTCATAGCATTTGTCCTACGGAAATCCATTAATAATAAGTGCGAAATTATGTATCCTTTAGATTCATCTATACTAGAAACGATACATAATCGTCTCTTTTTGCTTTCGTCCAATCCAGAAAAGGGAGTCATATTGGATCAGGGTACAGAACAGACTAAAGTCTTTCCTCGTAATGCTTTCGGAGGTTTCGATATCTATAAAAATGAATGATCCCTGAAGGAAAAACTCCTACAGGGATCTTAAGCCAGTACCCAGGGTCGGACTCGAACCGACACGGGTTTAACCCCAATGGTGTTTGAGACCATCGCGTCTACCAATTCCGCCACCTGGGCTTTTAAACACAAATAACGTGTACTTTTTCGCAAAAGTTCAGCAAAGGTATATGCTGAAATTATTTTTAGCAAGGAAAATTGTTAGGTAATTAAGATTAATTGCTTTTCTTTGTGCTTCACCTCTCAAATATTTCTCTAACTATCCTTTTCTGTGCCCACAAAGCCTGAAAAGCAATTTTTTTATTCATGAAATTCAGCAATCTATTTGGAAGAACCCTCCGCGATGACCAGAGAGAGGCGGATGTGGTCTCCCATAACTTACTGCTCAGGGCTGGATACGTGAGGCAATTGGCCTCAGGCATATTCAGCTATCTGCATTTCGGACAAAAGAGTATGAAAAAAATCGAAGCCATTATCCGCGAGGAAATGGATGCGATTGGTGGAGATGAAATTGTGATGCCTATTGTGCACCCGGCAGAAATTTGGCAGCAAACAGGTCGTTGGTATGACATAGATGAATCGATGGTCCGATTTAAGGATAGAGGCGATAGGGACATGGTGTTGGCTATGACACATGAAGAGGTAGTCGCAACTTTAGCTAGCAAAGAAATCGAAACCTATAAGCAGTTGCCTAAGCTGGTATATCAGGTATATACCAAATTCAGGGATGAAGTTCGTTCTCGTGGGGGCTTGATCCGTGTCCGTGAATTTACGATGAAGGACAGCTATTCCCTGGATAGGGATATGCAAGGCCTTCAGCAACAATATACAGCCCACTATGAGGCTTATTTTAGAATATTCAGGAGAGCCGGTTTACCATCAGTTGCTATTTTGAGCGATACAGGTATGATGGGAGGAAGAAAGGCACATGAGTATATGTACCTTACTCCTATTGGAGAAGACACCATTTTCATTTGTGAAGAAAGTGGATACATGGCCAACAAGGAAATTGCTGCCTTTCGCAAGACCTATAAAAAAGAGTTACCCAAAGAAATAAAAAAGGTCCTGACTCCGGAGAAATCAACTATTGCAGATCTCGCAGAATTCCTGGAAGTGAAGGAAGAAGATACAGCCAAAATTGTCTTCTTTTTCGGCAATGTGCAGGGAGAAGATAAACTCATCGTGGCTGTGGTAAGGGGAGATATGGAAGCGAATCCTAATAAAATCCAGAATATTTTGGGAGCAAAAGGCATGCGGGTAGCAAGCTCGGAAGAAATCACAGCGGTAAATGCCGTTCCCGGCTATGCCTCCCCTATCGGAATTGATAGGGAAAAAGCTATTGTGATTGTTGATGATTGGATTGCCAACAGCAACAATTTGGTTACCGGTGCAAATGAACCCAATTATCACTACCTCAACTCCTGTTATGGAAGAGATTATAAAGCAGATTCTATAGGAGATATTGTTTCGGCTTATGAGGGAGCCCCTTGCCCTGTTTCTGAAGGAGATTATAAACTAAAATCTGTTAGGGGAATAGAAATTGGAAATATCTTCCAGTTAGGAACTCGATATACCTCTGCAATGGGGGCTTTTTACAATGATATAGATGGAAAGGCCAAACCTATTTTTATGGGTTCTTATGGGATAGGTGTTGGGCGAATGCTTGCCTGCCTAGCCGAGGAGCACAATGATGAACAAGGCCTCTATCTGCCTATTAGTATTGCTCCTTATGAAGTAATTATTGTGGGTCTTTTGGATAATGAAGAGGTTGAAACTGCCGCAGAAGAGCTGTATAGAGACCTACGAGCAGAGGGAATTGAAGTGATTTATGACAATAGAGATAGCAAGTCGGCCTCAGCTGGAGTGAAATTCAGAGACGCAGAGCTAATTGGTATCCCTATCAGACTGACGGCTTCCAAACGATCTCTCAAAGAAGGAGCCTTCGAATTGAAAATGAGAAGAGGAGAAGGTAAAGGAGAACTTATACCTCAAGACAAAGTGGTAGAAGAAGTCAAAAAGCGCATCATGGAACTTCATGTGAATTTGGAGGAAAGCATGCGTCCAAAAGAGGATTTTTAACCATGAAACATAGGATCAGCTTATCAAGCGGTGAAATTGCGCTAGTGAGAGAAGCCCGAAAAACAGATGCAGCTTCTCTGATAACCTATGTCAACCAGGTTGGCGGAGAAACTGATTTTCTGACCTTTGGCGGAGGAGAGTTTAGCAAAACCGTTGCAGAGGAAGCGGCCATTATCGAGGAGCACCGGATTACTTTGAACCGAATATTCATTATTGTTGAAGTCGAAGGAGAGATTGCCGGCATACTTAATGTAAATGCCAGTACAAAAGCAAGATTACAACATATTGGCACATTTGGAATTACAGTTTTGAAGAAATATTGGGGAAAAGGAATCGGGAGTTTGTTGATGCAAGCGATGATCGATTGGGCGAAAGCGAATCCTATCATTAGAAAAATCAATTTGGAGGTCCTGACGGACAATCCTTCTGCAATTGCCCTTTATAAGAAATTTGGATTTGAAATAGAGGGAACCCTTAAAAGGTCCTTATTTCTTGAAGGGAAATTTTTTGATTCCTATGCGATGGGCTTACTGATTGATTAGTCAACTTTGTAAGCTTCAGCACAGCTGTCATTGAGAACGGAGTGAAGCAATCTCCTTGACCTAAAAAAGACTATTGGTACTCAAGGAATTTGCCTCATTGGAGTTTCCACCTCGCAATGACAGGCGTGTTTTTACTTCTTGCTAATTTTTGATTCATTTGGATTTTGCCAGAATTAGGCGCGTTGGGGATGAAACGAACATGTCGGGGATGGCTAGGTGGGATGGCCTGGGTTTGTTCGTTTCGATTTTGCGCAACTTTTCTAAAAAGTTGTAGAATCTCCATATAAAAGCATTCAAGAATTAGCTGAATTAATATAAAAGCAAGGCCTCATGGAAATAATCTTATCTTTAATCCATGAACTCTACTACACAAGAACTCAAGCGTAGCCTGGGTCCTGTTACTTTATGGGGACTCGGAGTAGGCTACGTAATCTCAGGGATGTATTTCGGATGGAACCTTGGGCTACCCATAGGCGGAAGTGGCGGACTGGCCATAGCCACAGTTTTCATCACCCTCATGTACATAACTTTTACTTTTAGTTATACAGAATTAGCTTGTGCCATTCCCAAAGCAGGAGGCGCGTTCGATTATGCGACCCGAGCATTAGGAAAGGATTGGGGATTTATCGGAGGAATGGCGCAGAATATAGAATTCATTTTCGCCCCTCCAGCCATTGCATTTGCCATCGGAGCTTACGTGGAACTTTTTTTTGAGGTACCCACATTAGCTTTAGGAAGTTATGAAGTCCCCTGGGTCGCGATTTTAGCATACTTCATTTTCACAGGCCTTAATATTTCAGGCGTAGAGGCAGCTGCCAAATTTGAATTATTCATCACCATCATAGCAGTTGGAGGCTTATTGCTATTTGCGGGCACTACCCTTCCTGAAGTAAAATGGGAAAACCTGAGTCGCAATGCATTCCCCAACGGTATGGGAGGAATCTTTGCAGCTATCCCCTTTGCTATCTGGTTTTATCTGGCCATAGAAGGAGTCGCAAATGTTGCCGAAGAAACAATCAATCCTCAAAGGAATGTATTGATCGGATTTGGTTCTGCTATCTTGACACTAGTCATATTATGCATCCTTACCTTTTCATCTTCTGTAGGAGTGGGAGGTTGGGAACCGGTTGTTTATGAATCGGGAACTTTAACTACTTCTGATGCTCCACTTCCCTTAGCAATAGCACAAGTCATTGGTGAGAATCACTGGATTTACAAAAGCATCATCATCATCGGCCTTTTTGGTTTGGTTGCTTCCTTCCACGGAATCATTCTTGCTGCTGGAAGAGCCAGTTTTGAATTTGGTCGAATTGGATATGCACCAGCTGCTTTAGGCAAAGTAAATCTCAGAACACAAACACCCGCAAATGCTCTCTTGCTGAATATGTTTATTGGCATCATCGCCTTGCTTACAGGTAAAACCGGTGAAATCATTACGATCGCTTGCTTTGGTGCTTTGGTTCTTTATATAATTTCTATGGTTTCTCTTTTTGCTTTGCGAAAAAAGGAATCAGAGCTCGAACGCCCCTTTAAAGTCCCTATGTTCCCTTTCTTTCCGGCGGTTGCGCTCATTATTGCCTCAGTAGCTCTTTTGGCCATTACAATCTACAATTTGAATTTAGCCTTGATCTTTTTCCTGCTAATGGGGCTCTCGTTTAGCGCCTACTGGTTTTTGATAAGAAGTAAAAATTAAGCTTTGATGAATTTTCGCTTAGCTATTCTCCCTCAAAAATCCATCTTATACTTTAGCAAAAAAACACATGAAATATCTAGCTATTATTCTAGGCATCTGTCTGCTCTTTGGGAGTTGCAAACCAAAAGTTGAATATCCTCCTTTAGTAGAAAATACTGCTTCTCTACAGGATCTGAACATGAAACCCTTTTATCATGGGGTAGCATCTGGAGATCCCCTTACAGATCGGGTTATAATCTGGACTCGGGTTACTCCTGAAACCCAGCTTCCAAAAATTGAGGTTAGTTGGGAAATTTCAGAGGATGACAGCTTTAATCATATTGCCCAAAAGGGAATTTTCGAAACTGGACCGGAAAGAGATTATACAGTCAAAGTCGATGTAGAGGGTTTGGATGCGGGCAAAGAATATTATTATCGCTTTTCTGCATTAAGTAGTACTTCTCCAATGGGGCATACTAAAACCGCAAGCTCAGATGCAGGTTCCTTAAAAATGGCTGTGGTTAGTTGTAGTAATTATGAATGGGGGTATTTTAATGCCTATGCCCGAATTGCTGAGGAAGAAGGCCTGGATGCGGTGCTTCATCTGGGAGATTACATTTATGAATACGGAGTTGGAAGATACGGGGATACCACCATTGGGAGGCTCAATATTCCCGCCCACGAAATTTTAAGTATGCAGGACTATCGAGATCGCTATGCTCAGTACCGTCTTGATCCGGATTTACAAGCTGTCCATGGTGCTCACCCTTTTATCTCCATATGGGATGATCATGAGATCACTAATAATTCCTATAAAGATGGAGCAGAGAATCATCAGGAAAATGAAGGATCTTATGAAGAAAGAAAGGCTATCGCCAAAAAGGTTTACTATGAATGGCTACCGATACGGGAAAGTGAAAGACACTATCGAAAGTTTTCATTTGGAGGTCTGGCAGATTTGTTGATGTTGGATGAAAGACTAGCCGGCAGAACTCAGCAAGCAGACAGCACAAGCGATCCTCGAAGAGATATGGCTGATGCCAGCATGCTGGGAGAGAAACAATTACAATGGTTTGGAGAAAATTTGAAGGCTTCCACAGCTAAATGGAAGCTAATCGGAAATCAGGTAATCTATTCTTACCTGGATTGGGGTTATGAGACTTTTCGCCTAAATATGGATGGTTGGGATGGATATCCGGTAGAGCAAGAAAAAGTAGCTCGAATTATTCAGGATAATAATATCAAAAACGTAGTCTTCCTGACAGGAGATACCCATACCAGCTGGGCTATCGAAGCAACCAATAATCCTGAATCCTACAGGCCTGAAAATTCAGAAGGTGCATTTGCAGTAGAATTTGGTGCAATGAGTGTAAACTCTGCCAATTCAGATGAGAGAGACATTCCAATAGCTGCTGTAAAACTCCATGAAAGCAAAATTGTAAATTCTGAGCTAAACCCTCATTTGAAATTCACCAATATGCGGGATCACGGTTATTTAATGCTTGAGTTAACTTCTGAGAAAGCCCTGGCCACGTTCAATTTTGTTGAGACCAATAGAAAGCGCTCCGCCGAAATGAAAACTCCCGTCTCCTTTGAAGTGATTTCTGGAGAGGCGATACTTAGAAAGATAGAATAAACAGAAGGTTTAAAACTGGAAAAGGGCTCGGAAATCCGAGCCCTTTTTTATATCTCTAGGAATAAAACCCAATAGCCATCATCAGTTCTTATTCCTTGTTTTTTAGTTTCTTTATGCTCCCCCCAAAAGACTATACATAGCCAGGAAGGTCAGACAGCCCGCAAAGAAACCAATAAAGGCCAGCCAAGCAATCTTTTTCAGGTACCAGATAAAGTCAATTTTCTCCATTCCCATAGCAGCAACACCCGCTGCAGATCCAATGATCAACATACTCCCTCCTGTACCCGCAGCAAAGGCGATAAAGTGCCAGATTTTGGCGTCCATGACATCCGTGTACATACCCATTGAAGCCGCAACTAATGGCACATTGTCAATAATCGCTGAACATATACCTAATAAAATAACTACTACATCCTGATTAGGAATTGTGGTTTCAATAGATTCTGCAACATATCTCAGCGTTCCTACTCCACCTGCAACCAGGCTTTCCAAAGCTGCAACGGCCATCAAAATACCGAGGAAGAAAAGGATAGATGACATCTCAATCCGGGACAAGGCTTTGTGAGCCGAATATTGTGCTCTTCTTTCTTCCGTAAAGTCCTCCTCCGGGTGTATATATTCAGAAACCAGCCAGACGACCCCTAAACTAAGCATCATTCCCACATAGGGGGGTAAATGTGTGATCGTTTTAAAAATGGGTACAAATACAATTGCACCAAGTCCCAAAAACAGCATGGTTCTACTACTAAGCAAAGCTTCAGCAGCTCCCGTATTCTGTTGTTTTACAGGTTCTATCTCCCCTTTAAATGGCTTTAGGAATCCAGCCACAAAGAATGGAACCACGAAACAAACGATGGAAGGGATAACCAACCATTCTATCAGCCCGAAGGTACTTACCTTTTTACCGATCCAAAGCATGGTAGTGGTTACGTCTCCAATGGGGGACCAGGCTCCTCCTGCATTGGCAGCGATTACTACCATACTGGCATACCAGATACGATCTTCTCTGCTTGTAAAGAGTTTTCTCAAGAGAGTAACTAATACAATCGTAGCGGTTAGGTTATCGATAATCGCTGAAAGGATGAAGGCTAATACACCCAAAATCCAAAGAAGGTTCTTTTTCTTTTTGGTTGTTACATAACTCTTTAATACTTCGAATCCTCTGTGCAAGTCGATAATCTCCACAATTGTCATCGCACCAATCAAGAAAACCAGAATCTCTGCTGTTTTACCCAGATGATGAAGAAGGGTATTAATAAAGCCCTCTTCTGCTTCCTCATGGGTCATTTCTCCCATAAAGGAGAAGATGTGTCCATGAGAATCAATGACTTCGAGAATTGCGTTGTAGAAACCGGTGGAGAGCAGTGCCCAGCACATAGCACCCATGATCAGGGCAGGCACTGTTTTGTCCAATTTAAGCGGATGCTCAAATACTATGACGAGGTAGCCTAGTACGAAGCATGCGATAATTGCAAAAAACATGTAGTTCGAGTTTAGCTTTAGTAAGTATTGGAGGCAAATATAGTCTATTTATGTTAAGTTAATAACATAGCTCCTCCTTAATTAATTAAAAGCTAATTAGATTTTTCTTTACTCAAGCTCTCTTACTTCCAGTGATGTGCCATATTCGTCCCAACTCACTTCCACCCGTTTTTTCTCTCTTGAGCTTCTATGCTTGAGTCTTAATATTAATCGACTCCCTTCATCTACCCAGTCAAAGTTGGATACATAAAAGTTGCGGTAGGTCAGGTCTTTGATTTGGCAATAGCCGTTAGAACCTTCTTCCTGTTCGATTTCCAGGATATCCCAAACGGCTGCTTCAGAAATACGGCTAATATTGATGGTTTCGATTCTGCAACTGCCACAATTCCCCCAGCCAAAAGGATGTCTGGGTATGCTCTCCTCATAAATTAGCCCTAGTGTCCCGTCTTCAAAGAGGAACCATCGATCCTCTATTTCAGCTCTAAGTCCACGATTATTTCTCCGGACTTTCTCAGCTACAATATTTTGGCCATTGGCTCTAATAATATCTTTCTCAATGGGTAATCTATTCACAAAATCAAGATTGGTCTTCAAGAGATCGATCTCATAGCCTCCGAATTCAAAATTTTCAAACAAGAGACTTTGCTCAAAGATTTTCACTTCCAGCAGATCTTCACTCAGATGACTATTTTCCATTACCAGGCCATCCACATCTATCCCAAAACCTTCCCAATCATTCTCACTATACCACATAATAGGATAGAAATCATTTTCCGTAAAAATCTCATCAACGAGATCAGTATAATTGGTTTTTATAGGTCTTTGGAAAGATACATACTGAAAGTTAAGCGGATGAATACTCCGCATATTTGCCGTTGAATTCACTATCCTTCCCCTTTGCCCCGGATTGGCATTTACCACATCAACCATAAGATTGACCCCTTGCATTTCTGGAAGAATGACAAAGCCAAAAGCCTCAATAGAAAATTCTATGTTGATGATGTACCCATCTTCTTTTTCAGTTGGATCAGAAGTGTATCTCACCCCATCCGTAAGGGGAGAAAGTTTTCGGCCTAAATGATCCTCTAGATTACGTAAGACATACTGATTAGCGTGGATAGGATTTCTCCCATCTCTGAAAAAACTAAACTGCGTAATACCAAATGGCATAAGAACCTCCCGAAAACTCCCAGGATAGGGAAGTCCAAGATTCTTGTCTCGAATCTCTTCTCTACTTGGATAATTGAAATTTCGGGTAAAGTTCCTGGCCGTCAAATTTGAAGTTGCCTCTTCATTTAGGGTAAAGAGACGGTTCACTCCCGGATTCATACCTCTTTCCATACCTGAAGGGGCAGATAATAAGCGAGGATGGAAAGCGTATTGATAGGTTCTTGGATAAGCAAACTCTGGCAAGGCGAGCCAAACATCGACCCGATCTGCATAGGCAGGATTCGGATCATTATTTATCGTGGGATCGATGACTTTTATTGCTACACTCAAATAAGTTCCATCACTGTAAACCTGAACTGCAGAGTGAACAGGAAATTTTTTCTCTGGTTCTACAATTCTTGTTCCCGTGACCTGGTTCAGGTCTCCCATGATAAAGTCGGAGCCCTGACCCATCAGGTAAGCAGGCAAGGTTAAAAACAGAATGAAAAAAGAGTGAGTTAGCTTCATCTAAAACATCTTCGTTCTCGTTATCAATTTAGCTCAGCGAGATTAACGGTTATTCCCTTGTATTTTTTTTGTGCAAGGTTTTTCCTGGCTAAGTTCGCATCTGCTCTACTAGCGTAAGGTCCTACGATGATTCTGAACATCGACTTTCCATCCTTACTACTACTTTGTACCAAAGTGTCTTCAATTCCCTTCCGCTTCAAATCATCCAAAGCTTCCAGCAATCTGTAAAAATTAAAGAAAGCTCCCACCTGGACCCCAAATCCCTCTGCCTGAGCCTTAAATGACTTAAAGCTAAAAAGCTGAGGAGTGTATTTTGCTATATCCGGATTTACCACATCCTCTACAACTTCAGGAACTTCCTCACGCACATCTTCTCGGTATTCCCTTGATTCTTCCTGATAGTCTGCCAGGTCTTCTTCCTCTATTACGGTATATCGGCTATTTCCGTTGGCCGGTCTACCGTTATAGTCAACTAATGGCAAAGAATTGAGGTCTCTATTCGGATTAACGTCGGGTTTGGGAGGTATATCTTCGATTACTATATCTCCTGAATTTTCATTTCCAGAAATTACCTCGATCTTCACCCTCACTTCACCGCTTCTGATCATATCCAATGATTCTGCAGCAGCTCTGGACAGGTCTATGATCCTCCCCTGTGTCCGAGGTCCTCTGTCATTGATCTTTACATTTACTACTCGCCCATTATCCAGGCGGGTTACTCGTACCCAGGTACCAAACGGTAAGGTCAGGTGAGCAGCTGTGAAATCATATTTATCATAAATTTCACCACTTGAAGTCTGTCGACCGTGATATTTATCCGCGTAATAGGTGCCTATACCGGTCTGAGTTTGACCATAGACGGGAGTTAAACCAGAAAAAATGAACAGGAATGCTACTGCATTCAATAGAAAAAATGCCGTTTTTACTGTGTTTGATGGGTTTTTCATATCTCAAGATAGTAGGTTTTAGCAATTTGATGTTTCATATCCTAAACATACCAGAACAAATAAAATGCCTATCTTGCAAAATAATGAAAGTAATTGTTTATACAGACGGCGCAGCCCTTGGAAATCCAGGCCCTGGTGGCTTTGGAGTAGTCATGAAATATGGCAAACACAGAAAGGAAATTGCCCAGGGTTTTCGCAAAACTACCAACAATAGGATGGAATTGTTGGCCGTGATTGTGGCACTAGAAGCACTTAAGAAAGATGGGGTTGAAGTACTTATTTATACAGATTCAAAATATGTCCAGCAAGCAGTAACGCAAGGCTGGCTTTTTAATTGGGAAAAAAAGGGATTTAAGGACAAAAAGAACCCTGATTTATGGATCAGATTTCTTAGAGTCTATAGAAAGCATAGAGTAAGTTTACAATGGGTCAAAGGCCATGCAGGTATCCCTGAAAACGAACGTTGTGACTTACTTGCAACCACTGCTGCCAAACAAGCGCCTGATCATATTGATGAAGCTTACGAACTTAGTAAGAACTAATTTTTACTTAGGGGGTTTATTTATCAGTTACACCTAATTAAAAGCCTGATTACAACATGCCATTGAAAAAGACATGCATTTTCCTTGGTCTATGGTTAATCGTCTACAATCAAGCACTCTCACAAGCAGCTACTCAAAACCTGAGTTTAGTTTCTCAATTCAACTATACCGAGAGACTCAACGACATCTGGGGATACGTTGATGATGCAGGTAGCGAATATGCGCTTGTCGGACTGAGAAATGGCGTTTCCATAGTCGATCTCTCTGACCCTTCCAATCCTGAAGAACGGGACTTCCTTCCGGGAGTTCGTTCAGCATGGAGAGACCTAAAAACCCACGACAATTATGCCTACATAAGTAATGAAACCGGAGATGGTATTCGGATCATTGATCTAAGTACCTTACCAGGACAAGTCAACTACAAAGACACAACTTTAGCAGGCATAAATACCGCTCACAATCTCTATGTAGATGAAGGCTTTCTATATGTCACCGGAACAGATAATTTCAATGGAGGTATAGTCATATTTGACCTTAATCAGGACCCCTGGAATCCAGTTTTCAGAGGAGCATATACCCTGAGATATGTGCACGATGTTTATGTTCGGAACAACATAGCATATGCAGCTGAGATTTCTGATCGACGGCTGAGTATTGTTGACGTTTCAGATAAAACAATACCCCAATTGATTGGTCAGACAGCTTATCAGGGAGCCTTTACCCACAATACCTGGTTAAATGATGCCTCAGATGTTGTATTTACAACCGATGAGTATGCTGGAGCCTATGTTCGGGCCTGGGATGTATCTGATCCCGGAAAGATCGAAGAACTCGATCGCATTCGTTCCTCTTTGAGCGGAGGAGCAGCTGCTCCTCACAATGTACATGTCCGCAACGATTATCTTGTTACTTCCTATTATCGAGACGGTATTCATATATCAGATGCAAGTCGACCCAATAATTTGATAGAAGTGGGTTATTATGATACCTCTGAAGCTCTGGCCAATGGAGGCTTCAATGGTAACTGGGGAGCTTATCCTTTTTTCCCTTCAGGCCTAATAATAGCCTCCGATATTGAAAACGGATTATTTGTACTTTCACCAACCTATGTTAGAGGCTGTTATTTGGAAGGGACCGTAAGAGATCTGGTAAGTGGAATAGAATTGGAGGAGGTGGAAATTGAGATCATTGGGGAAGAAATACAGGACAGAAGTCAGGATGATGGTAGCTATGCAACAGGAATTGGCCAAAGTGGAACCTACCAAGTAGCCTTTTCAAAATTTGGCTATGAATCTGATACGATTATTGTTGCATTGAGCAATGGGGCATTGACTATCCGAGATGTTGATCTCATTTCTTTAAACAGAATAAATCTGACTGTAGAAGTCAGAGAGCGGGAAAGCGGAAACCTCATTCCCGAGGCAAAAATTCTGGCCATAGCAAATGGTAGTCAAACCAAATTCAATTATTTAACCGATCCTAATGGACTTTTGCTAGAGCCAGGCCTTGTCATCAATCCTTATCAGCTTATCGTTGGAAAATGGGGCTATGTTACCCAGGAGGCATTCATTGAACCTTCAGCAAATGATACTAGTATTACTTTCTTTCTGGAGAAAGGCTTTTATGATGACTTCTCGCTGGATTTTGGATGGGAAACAGCTAGTACTGCCTCTAAAGGGGATTGGGAAATTGCAGAACCTGATGGGACTTATAGAAATGGAAACATTTATGCCCCTGAATTCGACCTCGATACAGATATAGGAGAGCAGGCTTTTGTAACGGATAACCAGGATGATGGAGCTTTTGGTTATGATGTGGATAGGGGCTATGTGTTGCTGAGCTCACCCTGGATGGATTTAAGCGAATACAATGAACCTGTCATCAATTATCATTACTGGTTTGTCAACTGGTCCCTGAGGCAAGGTACTAGGAATCAACCGGGCAACGACTTCCTGGCGGCTTCCATAACAGATGGAATAGATACGATTGAGATAAAAAGATATACGGGCCCATTTGATACAACCTGGACGGAAGAGAGTCGCTTTTTCTTCCAAAAGTATTTCGATCTTCAAACTACTCCTGTCAAATTTCTACTTTATACCCAGGATTTTGAAGATGATAATCAGGACGCAGTTGAAGCCGGTCTTGATGGATTCAGAGTTGTTGAAAGCAATGCCACGCCTATTGACCCAGATTTACCAACTATTTCATTTACCCTATTTCCCAATCCCGTAAATGAGCGATTATTTATAGATATCTCTGATATTCAAGCAGGAGAAAGAAGAGAGCTTAGCTTCGAAATTCGCGATATCCAGGGAAGAAAGATTTTTGAGCAGAAATTAAACGAAGGAAGAGAAGAATACCAGATAGAGTTCCCCTGGGCATCGGGATTATACCTGGCACAAATTTTGAAAAATGGGCGCAGAGTAGCTTCAAAGAAAATCCTAAAATAAAGCTTTATCGCTTGATTTTCTTGAACTTATCCACATTTAACCTTTTAGGTGTGGATAATTTTTTTTACCTTTAAGTGCCTTTCAAGCAAATCAAAATTTCCAAAGAAAAAATAATTAAATTAGTGATAAGAACTGGTTCCTTCCTGCTCTCATTATGCTTCCTCTTTCTGGTATCTGCTTGTGATGCACCCAAAAAAAATGATACCAAAGCCAGCATAGGTAGACTTCCGGCTCCCAGCCTGAAAAGGATGTCCCAAAATCAGTATGGAATTGAAATGGATTCCCGTACGATAGTACAAGCTAATTTTGAGGAAAACCAGTTTCTCACAGATATTCTCAGCGCCCATAATGTAGCCCCTGAAACCATCGATAAGTTGGCGAAAAAATCTGAACACATATTCGATGTAAGAAGGATGCGCGCAGGTAATGCCTTTACCCTACTAAAGAATAAGGATGAGGAAGTAGATTATTTTATTTACGAAAAAAATCCTGCTGACTACGTAGTCTTTGATTTACGCGACAGTGTGAAAATATATGAAGGTAGAAACAAGACTGATGCAGAAGAAAAGGAGTTGGCAGGAGTAATACAGAATTCACTCTTTGAGACCATTACAGAGCAAAAGATGGATCAGCAGCTCGCTCGAATGCTTGAAGATGTATTTGCCTGGTCTGTAGATTTATTTCATTTAGAAAAAGGCGATTATTTCAAAGTCATCTATAAGGAAGAATATGTAGATGATGCATCTTTAGGAATCACCCAGATTCTTGCTGCGCAGTTTCATCACGATGGAGAAGATTACTATGCCTTCCGATTTGGGGAAGGAACTGATTTTTCCTATTTCGATCAGCACGGCAACAATGTAAAAACTACTTTTCTTCAGGCACCTGTTCGCTATAACTTCAAAAAAGGGAGCGATGTACAAAGGGTTGAAAAAGAGGCAAAATACGAAGCACCTGCTGGGAGTCCCGTATATGCATTGGGGGGTGGAGTGATTACTAAAATCCGAAAAAACTCAGGCTATCAATTAAGCATAAGACATACCTATCCCTATTCTACTCAATATGGTCAATTGGCGAAAATAGCCAAAGGTCTTAAGAAAGGAAGCCGTATCAAGCAGGGAGATCTTATTGGTTATGTAGGCGAAAATAAAATAAGCCTCAACTTTCTCCGCAAAAACAAAAGCGTTGACAGATCCGAGTTGTCTTTGGAGGAGGAAGACAATACCATAGATGAAAGCAAACGTAAAGATTTTGAATTATTCAAGGAAAATTTGATCTTACGTTTAGCACGTATCCCCCTTTCAGCTCAGGATAAGCAACTCTTATCATCTTATTAAGTATTTCTCTCTCGAAAAGAGTCGCTTTCATTTTTTTTCTAAAGGCATGCGTCTTATTTTTGTCATTCAATAGGAAATGGCAAGTATAAAAAGCCTGCTAGTCGTTGTGTTTCTCTTGCAAATTTCGCCTAATTAGCAAGTGCCCATGAAACATCTGTACTGTCTCATTATTTCCTTGCTCTTCTTTTTTCAGGCTTATAGCCAGAACCACTTATTCATTCCATTCGGTCAAAGCAAGGCTGAAGTCCGTGAGTTTTTAAATTCCAGGGACTATGTCAGTGACATCATAGAGGATCAAAAAATGAGTAGCCTTCGTGCCGTTCTTGAAGAAGATAAGCACGTAGAATATGTCTTTGAAAAAGGCCAATTGTATGCTACTTCCGTAACCCGCAATTATTCAGACAAAAAATCGGCGAAAAATATCGAGAAAAAATGCCTGGAATACATGCAGGTAACCGGCTCAGAGGAAATCAAAGAAGTAAACAATGAGAATGTAACCTGTCATACAGTTGTTACCGATAGCCGGGTTATCAAACTATTTATCATCGAACATGCAAAAAGCAAGACACTGACCTTTACCTCGGTTAGCAGGAAGTTCGGTCCTATGATTTCGAAACAAGATTACTACTATGAGATCGATCTTTTTGAAGACCAGATCAGCATAAAGTAGTGAACAAACCTAAAGTATAAAAGGGCTACAATCACAGATTGTAGCCCTTTATCTATGTGTTCATTTTCTTTTTTATGACCTAGGGGATTTCTGCAGCCTCCACGGCTTTATGTTCCCCATACATATAGGTTTTATACATACCCTCTCCCGGATACATTTGAAATCCCAGTTGTGGGAAACTCATGACATAGGGTTTATCTTCTTCTATATCTTTTCGAGCTTCATAATCCAAATTACTCTTTACGAAATTGAAGAGAGGCTCAGTTTGCAGGTAGGTATGAATATTCGCCTTACTTTCAAAATTGTCCCAAAAGACCTGGAAATTATCATTCTCATCCAGGGTTTTTTGTTCCAAATAAGATTGGATCACATATTGAAGAGAAGTCGTATCATTAGAGAATACCACATATTCATCAATTACGGTAAAGTGAGGTTGCTCGATACGTGAAAAAAGTCGTTTGAAGAACAGCTTAAAAAAGCCTTTTAAAGCAAGATAATTAATTTCATAGCCTCTGTACTCGTGCACCTTAAATTTGACGGGAGTTCTCTTTTTCACTTGCTTCATGAGATGATCAAGTTTTTCCTTCGTCAAATCATAATCATCGAAATGCATCAAAGCCAAATAGCTGTATTGATTATTTCTATTTGGGACAGGAACAATGGCCGTAGCTACTTCTTCTGTCATCCAAGAGAAAAAGTCTTCTTCAAAATTGATTTTCAATAACTTTTCCACCCTGCGAATATTCTTTTGCATTTCCTCATGAGCCTCTGGATCAGTCGCTGCAGAATAATCTACAAAGCGGCGATAGAGTTCAGAAAAATCATCAAAACCTATGCTACTATACATGGCAGTTGAAGAAGGTAAAACTTTATGTGCCTCGATTCTTCCCTGCCCTACCTCTTTATAGACATTGAGATAAGATTGAACGGAATCCACTTGCTTGGTATATCCTTCAAATTCAGCCGACTCATCATCCAGATGCAAATCAAAACCCGAATATGCCAGTACCTCCTGAAAATCGGCCATCAATTCCGGAACTTCAGTTGTAAAGGCCCCAATGAAGCTATTGAAGTTGCTATAATTAAGGTACATGGTATAAAGGTCATCCCGATCTGTATTTTCTCGCACGGTAAAGAAATCCTGATTAGTAGTAATACTGGGATTTCCTGATTGCATAATGGCTTTTTTGACCAAATCCTTGGTGTAAGAAGCTATCATTACATTTGCCACAACTGAAATAGAAAGGGTTTCTTTGCTTGCCGGATCGTAAAGATTATAAATGGGATTATTAATATAATTCTCTTTGTTGACCTGGTATTCAAGGCTTTCAAAAAGCTTTACCATTACCGGATCGAGCTTGGTAAGTTTCCGGCCTTTCCCCAATAAGTCAACCAGGATTACAAAATCATAGTCCTGACGGGAAATCATATGGGCAGAAATGACCATATTTCCCAATTCCACAAAATCAACCAAGGTAGAATTGGCAGTTAATAGGGAATCTAGATAGTCTGCATTCTCACTTACTTCAGCGAAATAGGGACTTCCTTTCAGAAATTGCCAAATCTCGGTTTTACTCAAATTTTGCCAGTCTTTTACTGGCTCATTTGATTCGACGGCATAAATAAAATCTGTAGGGACAAAGGCGAAAAGTTCCTCCTGGGTATTGTCGGTTTCGATAAAGAAATATCCTCCCACCGCAGCAAGAGCCAACAATATCAGGAGTAATAAGATTCTGAGCACGCGCTTCATGAGTCTAGCATTATTTCGGGTGTGTGTCTACAATATACGGGGAAAATGCCTAGGCGTGTAAAGCCTGAGGAAGTTTTTCTCCATGTTCGAGGTCGAATATTTTCGATTTCACCAATCCCCAGCGATTGAGCCTATACAAAATCGATACCCGCAATACCCCCAATCCGTACTTCACACTCCGCTTGAAATTGATGGAAGAAGCGTCTTTAAAATATTTGGTAGGACAAGTTACTTCACCTATGATGAAACCAGCATAGGCAATTTGCCCCAGCATTTCATTGTCAAAAACAAAGTCGTCGCTATTTTCTTCCAGGGGTAAAGAATTGAGAATTTCCTTTGAGAATGCCCGATACCCTGTGTGATACTCTGCCAGCTTCTGCCCCATGAGGACATTTTGGAAAGCCGTCAAAAAGCGATTAGCAACGTATTTATATATAGGCATACCACCTTTTAAAGCTCCGGTGCCCAAAATTCGTGATCCCAGCATAACCGGAAAAAGTCCATTTGCAATGGGATAAATCATGGCTTCCAACAGCTTTGGGGTATACTGATAATCGGGATGAAGCATCACCACAACATCTGCTCCAGACTCCAATGCCGCCTGATAACAAGTTTTCTGATTACCTCCATATCCTCGATTTTGGGGATGAATTATTACCTTTTGAATTCCAAGCTCTTCTGCTTTCTTAGCGGTTTGATCACTGCTTTTATCATCAACAAGAATAACTTCATCAACAATTTCTTGTGGTATCTCCTGGTAGGTAACCTCCAGGGTCTTCTCGGCATTATATGCCGGCATCACTACGACAACTTTTTTTCCCCTAACCATAGGTATTTGTAACTGGCGGGCAAATTACTGATATTTCAAACTAGACGCAAAATTCACATGTTAAGCCACTGTTTGCTCTTGATTAAGAAATCTGTCTCTATTCTTATTGGCCTACTGATCTTCCCCTATCTAATCTATGCCGGAGGACTACAGATCAATTATCAAGGGCAAAGGCAAACAGGTATGGCAAATGCTGGAGTAGGACTTGCGCTGGATGCAAGTAGCATCTTCTTCAATCCAGGTGCACTTTCCCTCAATTATCAGGGAGGTGTTATGCTCGGCAGTAATGTTCTGGCTCCAAGAACCATATTTCTGGAAGCTCCTCCCAGTGATTACCTCGACTCTACGGAAAGATTTGTTTTCACTCCCATTTACCTCTACGCAAGCTTTAATGGGGAAGAAGGAACCGCTTTCGAAAATTTTAGCTTTGGGGTAAGCCTGAATAATCCTTTTGGAGGAACCGTGAAATGGCCAGATGACTGGCTGGGGAAAAATATCTCCCGGGAATTTTCGATAAACACTTTCTTTCTCCAACCCACCATTAGCTACCAAATTTCAGAGAATATCGGCATAGGCGCTGGCTTTTCTTACGGCATTGTCAATTTACTTAGTAGAAAGGCTTTTAATACGGATATAGGCGAAGGTTCTGTCCAGTTTACTGGTTCGGGGATAGCTCAGGGTTTTAATGTGGGCCTGTTTGCCCAAGCGACCCAAGAAGTTAGTCTGGGAATCAGTTACCGTTCAGCCATGAATATTGACATAGAACAAGGTTTGACACAATTTACTGTAGCTGAATCCTTAGAAGAAGCTTTTCCGGATCAAAACTTCCGAACGAAATTTACCCTTCCCCGGGTTTTATCCCTAGGCCTGGGATACAAACCAGATGAAAGAACACAATTCGCTATTGACCTTGTTTTTACAGGATGGCAGGTATTTGATAGTCTGGACCTTGTGTTGGAAGACCCTGATCTGGTGAGTAGTTTTCCTACAAGAAATTATACAAATAGTGTTAGCCTACGTTTAGGAGGTGAATATGCCCTTAGCGAGGCTTTCTTATTGAGAGGAGGGATCTATTATGATGGATCACCAGTACCCAGCCAATACGTTACACCTGAATTTCCTGATGCGGATCGAATTGGTTTCAGTGTAGGTCTGGGGTATCGATTTTTACAAAAAATCAATGTGGACCTATCTTATACTTATGACTTTACAGGAGAGCGAACTTCTTCTTTTATTGAAGCGGGTTTTGCTGGAAAATATCTATCTACTACTTCAAGCCTTGGCATAGGCATAGGCTACCTTTTCTAAAAAAATCGAAATATTTCTGATAGGCTGGCAAACGCTTTGCAATACATATTCGATATTACTAATGACGGATCGAAGCTTTCCTTAAGGTCTTTTTAACAAAAAAGGCTTTCTGTTTAATTATCATCAATAAAGTTGAGTCTAATTATTAAATAGATTTGAGAAGCCGCTAGATTTTGATTGTTTTGCGATGCGAATTTTAGATTCAAATCGTTGGTTATACACACAAGAGGAAACGGAGATATTATTGAATGAGAAATTTTTACTCAGGCATAATTTTGTGTCTTTTTTTACTAAGCTCTTTATTTTGGGGAGCTTGTAAGCAAAATTTGGTCGCACCAGTCCCTAAAACTGGTGTACTATCGCTTGGAAAATATATTGCCATTGGAGATGGATATAGCGCAGGTTTTGGCAATACGGATATCTTCGACCCAAATAGTGATATTGGTCTTCACGCTTCAGCTCAGCTGAATAGCTTTCCAGAACTTCTAGTCAATCAGCTAAATCAGGCGACTTTCGTTGCAGATTTCAGAACGGAGCTTTTGGAGGGAAACGGATCAGGATATTATCAATTAGAGGAAGTGAGAATACCTGTTTGTTCAGATCAGGAAATTGAACCTGTACTGCTTGAAGTTGAAGCGGAAAGCAAGTGGAAAGAGAACTTTGATAATTCAGGACTTAATAACCTGAGTACACCAAGACTTAGGCTTTCAGAGGTAGAAGAAACGGAAGTGAACAATATTTTTCTAAAGCTTCTGAGGCAAGATTCTACAGAAACCTATTTGGATATCATTGAAAGGAGTTCACCAACTTTCTTTACCATGTATTTAGGTAGTAGAGATCTTCTCGATTATGCAATGCGGGGAGGTTCAGATCCTAATTTCCCCTTAATTCCAAGTGAAGACTTTATAAATGCTTATGCAAAGCTCCTGAGGACGGCTTTTTTGGCCAATCCGGATGTTACACGAGGAGTTGTAGGAAAAATTCCTGATATCAGTGAGTTTCCGTTTTTTACTAGCATAGGCCCTCTTTGGAGGGACCAAAGCAATTGCAACATAAGCACAAGATCTGTCTATATAGAAACCCGTGCGGGCACGATTAGAACAGCACGCGAGACAGATCGGATACTTCTCCCCGCTTCCTATCTGATTGGTCAGCAAAATACTTCTGGCGATCAGTTTGGCCTCACCAATGAAAGACCTATACCAGAATCTCTGGTTTTAGATAGTGAAGAAGTCAGAGAATTGAAAGAAGTAATCAGCGATTATAACCTTGGAATTGATTCCCTTGTATTGGATTTGAATAACACCTATCCAGAAGATAGAGTAGCAATTGCCCGGGTAGATGTACTTGTACAAGGACTAACCATCGGCCTTATCGAAGATGGGCTTGATATTAATACAGAATATCTTTCCGGAGGATTTTTTTCGCTGGATGGATTATATCTCACCCCTAGAGGAAATGCTCTTCTGACCAACGAATTCATCAAAGCAATAAATGGGACGGAAGATTTCGGAGCTATTATTTCTCCGGTGAATGTCATCAGCTATTCCGGGGTCGTCTTTCCCTGATCTAGCTGACTATACTTTCTAATTATTTCTCGTATCTGTGGAAGTAAATGCTGCTTTCCATCATTGAAAATCGTATAATCTGCCCGTTTCATTTTTTCTGATTCCGGCCATTGTTGAGCCATTCTTGCCAAGACTGCTTCCTCGGTAATCTCTTCTCGCTCCAAAACTCTTTGAAGTCTCACAGACTTGGGAGCATAAACCGTAATGATCGCATCTGCATCTTTATAGGATCCAGACTCATACATAATGGCAGCTTCTTTCAATACAAAAGCATGAGGATAGTTTTTCGGAATTTCAGCATACCATCTGTAGAAATCTCTTCCTACTGCAGGATGTACCAGCGCATTTAATCCTTTAAGCTTTTCAGGATCATTAAAAACTATGCTACCGACGTATGCACGATCCAATTGTCCATCTAAAGTATAGGCCTTTTCCCCCAATAACTCTTTCACCTCCCCTACGAGTTGAACATCCGTGTACATCAAAGATTTTGCCTGCTGATCAGCATAATAGATTTTATATCCAAGACCTTCGAAAATACGACAGACATAAGACTTGCCACTCCCAATTCCTCCGGTTATTCCTATTTTCAAGAGCTTACTCACGGGCTTACAGGAGATGAAGGATAAATGATAACAAAACCCACTTCCATCGGTACTTTACGGATAAGTTTAAGAGATACCGGTAATGCGGCTTCTGGTATAAAGCTCGGGATATCTTCATTTAGCTCTGAAAAAGGAATGCTGATTTTCAAAGCCTTCATATCTCGCTCGATTTTACTGTACTGATCGATAGGGACGAGACAAGTATAATCCACCGAATTATGGGAGAGGCGAATATCAAGATCGGAAGGACGATCTACAATTTCTATAGGGATATTTAGCTTGATCTCCGTGTATTTGATAGGTTTTACCTCGACAGATACAGTTTTGGGAAATACATTGATTCCTTCAAGTGTATCAAGCACAGGTATATCAAAACTGGCAGCAGAGGTAATTTGCTGGTTAATTTTTCCCGTTGTTTTCCAAAATTTGATGGTATCTATTACTTCTTTTGGCCCCCGAAGCAAAACCGAATCCTGACTGAGATTGGGCTCCTCTTCCAATTGGTAAGCAGGGGCTAAATTGAGTTGGGTAGCAAAGGTCAGGGGGACTTTATTGGTAAATTCGGTGAGGTAGTTGAAATATAATTTTTCGGGTTTAAGACCCGCAATTTGGACTCCGTTCAGACTGCTTTTCACCTGATCCTCATGCCGTTTTACCATAAGATAGCCTTCTCGTATTTCATCTTCAGTAAACTCAAACGTAAGGGTATCCTTCCTACTCTTCAATTTCGCCAGCATCAAATCAATACCAGAGCCTCGCGCATCAATTCGAATACTCGGGGCTTCTTCCGGACCTAATTTTACATTTTCCGGCAATCTTACGGTGTACCTCAGACTAGTTTCGTACTCCTCATTGAGTGTAACAATCAACCAAAGAGCAGAAGCACTCAAAAAGGCGAAAAGAAAGACAAGCCCGCGGTTATTTCTCTGAGGTCGGGTCTCAGGAGAAAGCAAGAAGCGGATGAGTTGTCGGATGCGAAGGTTCAAAATGGGGGCTTATTTCTTGCCTTTTTCCGAAGGGCTCGGAGCAGCTCTAAGAGCTGTCTTATCAAAGCGTAGCTTGGTGTTAGTATCCACTTTCACAAGCGCACTCGTATCATCCAGGCTTTCGATAGTACCATGAATTCCACCAATGGTCATCACTTTATCCCCCTTTGAAAGGCCTTCTCTAAATACTCGTTCTTCTTTAGCTTTTTTCTGCTGAGGACGAATCATGAAGAAGTAAAAAATGGCAATGATCCCTGCAAAGAAGATCATATTCTCGAATCCCAGGCCAGTTGGTTGTTCTGCACCGGCGGCACTGTCTAGTAAAAAAATAGTAAGTAATTGCATGTGAGCCTGAATAGGTTTCGTTTATTCGGAGGAGCTGCTTTCTGCACGCTCTACTTCTCCTTTAAGTTTTAGTAATCGGGTAAGTTTCCCTTCAAAATTTCCAGTAACTGTGATGGTTTTGGATTGAACTCCAGGTCTTCCCTGGCTATCAAAACTCACATCAATAAATCCTTCTTCCCCGGGAGCGATTGGCTCCTCTGAAAATTTAGGAGTGGTGCATCCACAAGAGGGTTTAACCTTGGTGATATGAAGGGGATTTTCTCCCGTATTTTTGAATTTAAATTGATAGTTTACAGGTGTTCCTTCTTTTACACTTCCAAAATCATAAAGATCCTTCTCAAATACTACACTCGTCTTGGGAAGAGACTGGGCTTTTTCCTGAAACTGGGGAAGTCTGGGAGTGCTGGGAGCAGCACCATCATCTGTCAATAATGAGGAAGAACCTCCATCGAGATTGAGGGCATTGCTTTCAGTTTTATTATCGAGTCTTGCCTGATTGGTATCCTGCTCTTTCTGCCCACCTTCACCACAAGAGATCATGAGGAAGCAACAGATTGAAGCAAGAAATAAAATATCAACTCTTTTCATGTTTTCAATTTGAATACAAAGATAAATAAGGAAAAGGAATAAAAACAGCCTATTGAGGAAGGCTATTGCTTATTCCGATTTTTAACTATTCTTATGTACAGGAAAAATTAGTTGCTGGTTTTCTCAACCGGGGAATTTTTTGAGGTAGAATGATCTATCAATCCTCTTCCTCTTTTAACGATCTTACCCGTCTCCCGAAAGTCATTATAGAGACTGTCAAGGATTCCGTTGATAAATTTACTGCTTTTAGGAGTGGAATAGGTCTTAGCCAATTCCAGGTATTCATTGATGGTAACTTTCACCGGGATTTCTTCGAAATTGAGCATTTCGCAGATAGCCATATGCATAAGGATGCGATCCAGGCGAGCAATTCTTTCCAGTTCCCAGTTTTCAGCTTTGCGCTTTATATAAGTATCATAAAGCTCGCTGTTTTTCATGGATTCGTAGTAGAGGGCATTCAGCAGGCGAGTATCACCTGTGAGACGTTTCTTCTTCTCGATCTCCCCAACTTCCTTCTCGATATCCTTTAATAGCAGATCAAAAACATGCTGTTCGTCCTGCCCTGAGGTGAGACATGCATAGACTGCCTGCATGACTTTTGCTCTTATTTGCCTTCTAGTTATCATCTGGACTTAAGTAGCTGGTATTAAAACTAAGTAAATGAACTGTAGTACGTTTTGTTTCTGGGTCGTGTCTACAATCTTGTAAACAAAAGTACGGATTGTTTACGAAAAAAATGCTATTCACACGAAAATATATATAATTCCCGAAGCTTTTTTCTCTTTTCACGCACTTTTTTGACGCGTAAACAATTAAGCGAAATCAAACATCAGGCCAATTATTCATTTTAATGAATTAGACATGAATTTTTCTCTTTTTCTTCAAATCAGAAGTCTTTAAACAGGATAGATGGCCCAAAAGTTAATTTTATATATCAGGTAGCTTTCTTCAAAAGTGAATATGATTCCATATATTTTGATAATTCCCTCCAATTATTGTTAATTTCCTATTCAATTGTATACATAAGGACTTCTATTTGAATTCCTGAACCCCGTTAATTCTTATTATGAGCAACGAAGTATTTCCTACTCCTCAATCTATAAGAGACAAAGTTACTCCTGCATTTTTTCCTAAACATCAAGATGCTGTTTATAAGAGGCTGGAAGACAAACACACCAGCGTAGAGGTTGAAAACGATCCTTTGGGGACCAAAATGGTTATTAACCTGGGACCTCAGCATCCTGCAACGCATGGGGTTCTTCGTGTTGTCCTGGAAGTAGATGGAGAGACTATTACCCGCGCAGTAACTGATATTGGATACCTGCATAGAGGAATAGAAAAACTTGCTGAGAATAAGACTTATCAGGAGTTCATGCCCTATACGGATCGCATGGACTACATGTCTCCTTATTCAAATAATACAGCTTTTTGTCTTGCAGTAGAAAAATTGGTAGGGATTGAAGTTCCCCGCCGTGCGCAATATATTAGGACAATTGGCTGTGAACTAGCCCGAATCTCTGCTCACCTACTTTGGATGGGGACGATGGTTATGGATGCAGGTGCTATCTCTATGTTTATGTGGACATTTAGAGAGAGAGAAAACCTCTATGACATCTTTGATAAATTTGCAGGTGTTCGCTTTACTGTAAGTCACTGTCGCATAGGAGGAGTACAATTCGATATTGATCAAAAAACTATAGATGCCATTAAAAAGTGGAAAGCCAATTTCCGTAAAGAGCTGGCTAGTTGGAGAAAGTTGTTGGCTAATAATGGTATTTGGTTAAATAGAAATAGAGGGGTTGGAGTTATCTCCAAAGAAAAAGCCATACAACTAGGACTTACGGGTCCTGTATTGAGAGCTTCCGGAGTACCTCATGATCTTCGGGTATTTGAGCCTTATTTGGTTTATGATGAACTAGAGTTTGACATTGCTATCCGTGAGGAAGGTGATTGTCTCGCCAGATATCTGGTGCGCATGGACGAAATGGCCCAAAGTATCCGGATTCTGGACCAACTGATTGACAAATTGCCAGCAGGCGATATCCGAGCAGATAATGCCAAACATACCTATGCTTCCAAAGATGAGATTTATTACTCTATGGAAGGCATGATTCATGACTTCATGATGACGGATGTGGGAGTAATTCCTCCAGAGGGAGCAGAAGTATATCATGGCATAGAGGCTCCTAAGGGCGAATTAGGCTTCCATTTAAAATCTGATGGGACCGGATCTCCGTGGCGCTGTAAAATAAATTCTCCATCCTTCTCCAACCTACAGTCTCTGGAGTATCTAATGGAAGGCAGTATGATCGCAGACACGGTTGTACTGATCGGATCGATTGATCCGGTGATGGGCGAATGTGACAAATAGTCGCATTTTCCTATATTTGTATGATTATTGTTGATTCCCAGATTATATGGATTACTTGCAAATCCTGTACTGCACGCTACTCGCATACCTGATTGGTTCTATTCCGACCAGTATTTGGTTAAGTAAATTATACTATGGAATAGACATCAGAGAACACGGCAGTGGTACAGCATCTCATCTCAACGTAAGAAGGGTACTGGGAAAAAAGTCGGCCTTTCTCGTGCGCTTCATTGATATAGTAAAAGGATTTGCCGCAGCCAACCTTGCATACTTTTTCCATAACCAATACGGTATATTCTCTGACTTTGAACTTCCTATACTCATGATGTGCTTTGGCCTTGCGGCTATTGTGGGTCATATCTTCCCAATTTTTGCCGGTTTACGAGGGGGAAAAGGATTTCATGCGAGTATTGGGGTATTGATTGCTATCAACCCTTTAGCCAGCCTTATACTGGTTTTAATCACTATATTGATTGTGGGGATGTTTAGATATCCGAATCTCGGCTATATAGCCGGAGCGATATCTCTCCCTGTATTTGTTTTACTGAGCAAAGCTGGTTTTGAAGAATTCTACTACCTACCCACGCTGGTATTTAGCTTCTTCCTATCAGGCATGCTTATGTTGACGCATAGAAATAACCTTCTCCGCATCCTCAAACATGGGGACGATCATCGCTTGTCAACAATTGGATTTTGATTTGGAGGCGCTATTTACTTGAGCCCTTTTACTTTTTCTCTGATTCGGTCAATTCTATCATCTAAATAGGAATCATCCCATTGAAAATGACTGGCATCTTCCTGAAGCAAGGCTGTAGCCGCTTGTCTTTCAGGCAGGCCCCTTTTCAGCTGTAAAAAGGTTCCTGTAACCGCGACAGAAACAAATAGCAATACTGCCATTAAAACTACCGCATTCAAATTGACTGATACAGATAAGAGCTTGCCAGTAGAAAGTGAAGCTGGCTTGGGTGCGACAACTTCTTCCAGAACGGGACCTTCGGGTACTTCTCCATTGTAGACATAAGATCGGACTTTTTCCACGGAGAGCTTGGAAGGCTCATACTTGAGATCGGACAATTCCTCTACTACTTCCTGAAAATGCTCGTAGCGCTGCCACAATTCTTCATCAGTGCAGAGTGCATCGAGGAAAGCTTTGCTATCCTCAGCATCCATCTCATCATATAGGAATAAGATTATTTCGTCATCGGTGAAGTTTCTCTTCATATCCTTGGGGTAAACCTGACTCGTTTGCTAACTTTTTCAGATTCAACAGTGCATACCTCATACGGCCTAAAGCTGTATTGATACTAACATCCGTCAAAGCAGCAATTTCTTTGAAGCTCAGGTCTGCATAACTCCGCATTATCAGAACCTCCCGCTGCTTGTCGGGTAGCTGTTGAATCAGCTTTCTAATATAACGCGCATTTTCTTCCCTTATTATTTTTTCTTCGGAACTTACTTCTGCGCGTGTAACAGAGTTAAAGATATCAAAATCTTCGCTTTCCCTTTGGATAGGATTTCTTTGAACCTTACGGAAGTGGTCGATCGCAAGGTTACGAGCAATTCGTACAACCCATGGTAAAAATTTCCCCTCTTCATTGTACTTTCCAGAGCGAATCATTCGCACGACTTTTATCATGACATCCTGAAACAAATCCTCAGCTACGGATCTGTCTTTGACGATCAAATAAATTGTGGTGAAAATTTTGCTCTTGTAACGTGATAGCAATTCATCAAAATAATGATCCTTGCCAGCCATGAAGCCTTTGATAAGTTCACGGTCTTGAGTCTTCTTAATTAGCGCCTTGTGCATTACATTGGTTTTTATGAGTCACGTACATGTTCATCATATAGGGTAGAATAATGTGATGTTTCAAGACTGAAAATGTGCCAGGGGGGATTACACATGGTTCAGTTTGTTTGAGTAACTTGCAACTCGGTTAAGTAAAGATTTATTTTTCCAACATGGAATATATCCACATAAAGAATGCCAGAGTTAACAATTTGAAGAATGTTTCTGTAAAAATTGCCAGAAATAAGCTGGTGGTAGTTACAGGAGTGAGCGGTTCTGGTAAGTCAAGCCTTGCTTTTGATACCCTTTACGCAGAAGGTCAAAGACGCTATGTAGAGAGCCTTAGCTCCTATGCAAGGCAGTTTTTGGAAAGAATGGAGAAACCGGAAGTGGATTATATTCAGGGCATTGCGCCTGCTATGGCCATCCAGCAAAAGGTAAACACCTCAAATCCAAGGTCCACAGTAGGAACAGTTACAGAAGTATACGATTTCTTGAAACTTTTATTTGCAAGAGTCGGAAAAACGTATAGTCCCGTGTCTGGAAAATTAGTCACACGTGACTCTGTAAGTGATGTTGTAGATTATATTTTAGAAAAAGAAGAGGGTGCGAAAGTCTACATTTTGGCCCAGGTCAAGGTCAGAAGTAAAGGATATGCAGCAGAATTAGCCCTGACTTTGCAAAAAGGGTTTACCCGAATATGGGAAGATGGTGAAGTAAAATTTATCGAAGAAGAGCTCGAAAAAGATAAACTCCCCAATCATAAGACCTTTACCTTACTTATCGATAGAACCCTTCTTAAAAAAGAAGACCTTTATAATATAAGGGGTAGATTGGGAGACAGTGTGCAAACAGCCTATCAGGAAGGCCTGGGAGAAGCCATTATCCAGGTCAATGAGGAAGAGCCTAAAAGATTTTCCGAAAAATTTGAGGCTGATGGGATGGAGTTTGAACTTCCTTCTGTCAATTTCTTCAGTTTTAATAATCCCTATGGTGCCTGCAGTACCTGTGAAGGCTTCGGGAGAATACTCGGGATAGATGAAGACCTGGTAATACCTGATAAAAGCCTTTCAGTATTTGAAGGTGCAGTAGCTCCCTGGAGAGGGGAAGTAATGAGTCAGTATCAGGATGATTGGTTAGTACCGGCTTTTGCCAATGATTTTCCAGTCCACAGAGCTTATTATGACCTCACCGAAAAAGAGAAGAAAATGCTCTGGGATGGTTTTGGTAAAGTAAAAGGAATCCGCGGATTCTTTGATTTCCTCAAATCTAAAACACATAAGATTCAATATCGGGTAATGCTAGCTCGATACAGGGGATATACGACATGCCCTGATTGTAATGGTAGCCGGATCAGAAAAGATGCCTCTTATGTAAAGATTGGCCCCTACTCTATCGGCGATCTATTATTTATGCAGTTGGATGAACTAGAGGAAGCCTTATCCAAACTCGAATTTGATGAGAGAGATAGTAAAATAGCCGAAAGATTAATGCGGGAGATCAACCAACGCCTGGGCTATTTAAATAAAGTAGGAGTTTCTTATTTACACCTTAATAGAAAGATCAATACACTTTCGGGAGGTGAGATGCAAAGAATCCGCCTTGCGACTTCTCTGGGAGGAGGCCTGGTAGGTTCTATGTATATTCTTGACGAACCAAGTATTGGCCTGCATCCGAGGGATACAGAAAAATTGATCAATGTCCTGGAATCTCTGAGGAATCAAGGCAATACGGTTGTGGTAGTTGAACATGATGAAGGGATCATGAGAAAGGCTGATCAATTGATTGATCTGGGTCCAGGTGCCGGCGAGTTAGGAGGAGAGATCGTATATAATGGTGATTTCAAAACCATGCTAAAAGCAGATACCCTGACGGGCAATTATCTCTCTGGTAAAGATGAGGTCCCAGTTCCTCCTCAAAGAAGGAAGAGCGGGGGTATGATAAGCCTTGAAGGAGCTCGTATGCATAATATAAAAGGAGCTGATATTGAATTTCCCCTTCATGCACTTACGGTAGTTACGGGAGTTTCTGGTTCTGGAAAGTCTACCCTGATAGAAAAAATTCTCTTCCCGGCAGTTAGAAAGCACTTGGGAGAATTTGGTGATAAAGGAGGATATCTCAAAAAACTGGGAGGTGAAATCAACCAGATAAAAAAAGTAGAAATGGTGGACCAGCGGCCTGTCGGAAGGTCAGCTAGGTCCAATCCTGCCACTTATCTCAAAGCATACGATCACATTCGTGAGCTCTTTGCCAAACAACCCCTAGCCAAACTGAAAGGAATCAAAGCAGGAAGCTTCTCCTTTAATATAGATGGAGGACGATGCGATACTTGTCAGGGCGAGGGATATGTTACGGTCGAAATGCAGTTCTTGCCTGATGTAAAGTTATTGTGTGAGACGTGTAACGGTAAAAGATTTAAACGCCATATTCTTGAGATTACCTATAAAGATAAAAATATAGATGATGTACTGAATATGACCATTGCAGAGGCAATGGAGTTTTTCTCTGAAGAGACCAAAATCCATACAAAGCTTGAAATCCTGAATCGAGTAGGCCTGGGATACCTCAGAATGGGGCAAAGCACCAGCACCCTATCCGGGGGAGAGGCTCAGCGTATCAAATTAGCTTCATTTTTGGCGCAGGGAAACCAGTATAAAGATGCCTTATTCATATTTGATGAGCCTACAACCGGCTTGCATTTCGATGATATCAAGAAACTACTAAGCGCAATGAATGAATTGGTGGAAAAAGGAAACACTATCATTGTGATCGAACATAATACAGATGTCATAAAATGTGCAGACTGGATTATAGATATAGGACCAGAAGGAGGAGATAAGGGAGGAAACATAGTCTATCAGGGAGCCCCAGAAGGCTTAATATCGGTAAAAGAATCACACACAGCCCGATTTTTGAAAGAAAAATTATCCTAAATCAAATTCTTGTCAAATAATTATCCTTGATAAAAAAGGGAGTAATAACATTAAGTATATACAAATTCAATATTTTGTCTAAGGCATTTATTCCATTAAAATAATTATTTCTAAACAAAAACACTTTACCGATTGCGACAGCTTTTTTGACAAATCACGCCAAACTTTTGTCTGATGGCGTGGTTTTTGTCCTTCATAAATGAAACACCTGGTATATTTATACTACCTACTAAGAAAAGCTAAGCAAAAACCCGGCAAATGATATCCGTAGAAAAACGTGTACCCAACCGAAACAGCTCTAGTAATTACCGCACGTCCATTGGATTTACAGTCAACCCAAATGCAGATCAGCCTGAAGGTGTTCGCGTAGAATTAGTTTCTCGAGCCCCTGAAGCATCGATCATTCGCATGACCAATGACAAAGGTCAAACCATTTTACATGATGACCAGGGAATTGGCCGTGAAAGCGATAGACTGGAATTTACCGTTAAGAACCTGGAACCCGGAACTTATTTCTGTGAAGTAAATGATGGTTTTTTCTGTCAGGTAAAAGAAGTGAGGATTCTCGCATGAATCTCAACTGGATAAAATGTTATAAAATACAGGCTGTTTGAATTTTTCAAACAGCCTTTTTTTACCTCTTTTAAATAAAACCTACCTTTGAATCCCAATATAAGAGGGATTTGGAAGATCTAAGAGAAAAAATCATACGAGATATCCTGGGAAGGGATGACATCGAGTTGAGTGGCGACCAGGAGGATGCCCTCAGGGACTTTCTGTTTTTTTTCAATTCCAATGAAGATCGAAGCACTTTTCTCCTTACAGGTTCTGCAGGTACAGGTAAAACCTTCCTGATCAATATTTTCTCTGAATTCATGAGAAAGATGGGATTCAAGGTAATCCTGCTAGCTCCTACTGGAAGGGCAGCCAAAGTAATCAGTAGAAGAACCAAAAGGCTCGCCTATACCATTCACCACCATATATATAGCCCCAAAGAAAATGCGATGGGAAACCTTTACTTTTCTCTCAAGGAAAATAAGGCCCCTAATCGCACTGTTTATATCGTGGATGAAGCATCTATGATCGGTGATCAGGGAGATGAAACCAGCCCCAATTCTCTTCTAAGAGATTTGCTCAACTTTGTTTTTCACGGTGATGAAAGTAGAAAACTCATCCTGGTAGGCGATCCTGTGCAGCTTCCGCCTGTAGGACATAAAGAATCGCCCGGTCTTGAACCCAAAAGTCTGCATGCAGCCTCTTTCCTCGAACTTACACATGCACACCTTACAGAAGTGAAAAGGCAATTGGTAGATTCCGAGGTTCTGGAAAATGCTGTCTTGATTCGTGATGCCTATTTATCAGGGGATTATATGAGCCTCCAGCTCCAACCCGGCCGAGAGGTCCAAATCCTTGAAAATGCATATGAAGGAATAGAAATATATATGGGGTACTTTCAAGAAGGGAACCTGGATCGTGTGGTTTTTATAACTTATTCCAATTATCAGGCGACCAAAATCAACCAGGCAATCAGGCATCAAATGTGGGGCTACGAAGATAAACTCATCTCTTCTGATGTGCTCATGGTAGTCAAAAATAATTATGCATGGGGAGATCAAAAGCGTTTGCCTTTTATAGCGAATGGGGAGATGTGTACGGTTAGAGAAGTCTATCCTGAATCCTTAGAAGAAAGATATGGCCTCAGCTGGATGGATGTGGAACTGGAATTTATTGATGTGAAAGGAGAACCTATGCGGGTGGAATGTAAGGTTGTGCTCAATTTACTGGCAGAGAAACAGGCACAAATTGACCCGGGTTTGATGCGAAAAATTCAATACGATCGAGCAAATGAATATGCAGCTTTACCCAAAACACAAGCTGTTGCAATGATGCGTACAGACCCCTATGTGAATGCACTTCAAGTCAAATATGGATATGCGATTACGGGGCACAAATCTCAGGGAGGCCAGTGGGAAAATGCCATCATTGGATTCGAGCCGGATTATGGGCAAAATCTTGCTGCTTATACCCGATGGACTTATACAGTTTTTACACGTGCAGAATCGCGAGTTTTTTTGTTAAATTGTCCCTTTAATCAGGATTAATCACTACTTTAGAGAAAAGATTAAACAAAGCATAAAAATTACACGCTAGAAATAAAATCCGGACGCCCAATAACTTAATGAACTACCTATTACGACAATGTCTTCTTTGGCTCTTGTTATATCCTCTTTTCCTTCAGGGTCAGGAGAGACTAGCTAATTTTCAGCATATCACAGAAGCAGATGGATTAAGTAATAATGAGGTATTTTTTAGTGTACAGGATGAAGACGGATTCATTTGGTCTGCCACTCGTTCGGGACTTTGTAAATACGATGGCTATACGTTTAAAAACTTTACAGTAGAGGATGGAATTGCCAGAAACGATATCCGTAAAATCTTTATAGACTCAAAATCAAAAATTTGGATATCCACCCGAAGAGAACTCTCTATACTTATTGACGACAATAAAATTCTGACTCTTCGGGATTCCCTTGAATTTATCAAAGACGATCGTGTAATTGATATTCTGGAAGATCAGGATGGGAGAATCTGGTTAAGTACACCTGTCCTGCTTAGTTACATAGACCCAACTGGGAAACAAGGGGAAGTTCGCATCAAAAACGAAAAATTAGGCACCTTACCTCAACTCCTATTTGTTAGTCCTGAAAATGAAGTTTATGTTCGTTATGGAAGCCAGCTAATTATTCTACAAGGCGAGGAAATTAAAGTCCAATTTCCTTTAGACCATTTACCCAAAATAGCCAGGTATAATTCTCAAATCCTTCTAAGGCAAAATAAGGACATTCTATATAGTAGCTCCAAAGGGCTGATTCGTTTCATTCCAGACGGAGAGGATGAAATTTTCTTTAATGACTTCCCTAAAGACTTCAACCTACGTGAATTGAATCAAATTTTTGAAGACCAGGATGGGGATTTATGGTTAGCTCATGCGGAAAAGGGTATTCTGAGAATAGATAAGGAAAAGAAGTCTGAACAGATCTTTAAGGGTCGTGGAATCAATCACATCATGCAGGATAAAGAAGGAGACCTTTGGTTTTCTAGTTCGCAAGAAGGCCTATTTCTCCTGTCAAAGAATGCGATTGAGATGAGAAAGACTCAATTAGGACTGAGTCACAAACTGGATAATGAAAGTTTCCTTCAGGAAGTGGAGCTTGTTGATATGGATGGAAATATCGGTGGCGATTTTTTCCTTGCCGATAAAAAGCAGGTATATGAAGTACGTTCAAATCATGAAAGATTTAGCATAAATCAACTACCTGCAATCGATCTGGATCCTTCTGAGGAAATTAAGGATTTACTTTGCCTTTCCCCCAGAAGTATACTTATACAAACGGATGAAAGATTCTTTTCCTTCCAAAACGAATCCTGGTCTGAATTATATGGGATGTTTGACCCCAGCAGTATGTGTAAAGGTAAGCATGGGGATCTCTTACTTACCTACGATAGAGAAAAGACCTTAAGACTGGACGTACAAGAACTTCTACAATTGCGTGATCCTGCTCATGCAGATGCTTTCCTCGAAAAGAAAGAATTAGGTATTAACAAGATCACAAGTAAAGAAGGAACTCAAATAACACATGAAGATAAGTCCGGTATCATTTGGGGAGTTTGGCCCAATGGGCTGTATCGCATACAGGGAGAAGAAAATATCAGTTACCCTGATGGTCAAAATGCCCTTAAAGCAAAGACCTTTGATTTAACAAGTAGCCCCGACAGTATTTTATGGGTAGCAACCAATGGTAGTGGGCTGCTTGCTTTAAAGGGAGCAACACTAAGCTCAATTACTGAGGCTGAGGGTATGGCAGGACTCGTATGTAATGATCTTCACTATGATGAGGAAAGCGGAGAATTGTGGATTGCTACTCAAACTGGCTTAGGTAGAATCAATACCTATGATTTTGAAAATGATGAGTTTGAAGTTAAGTGGTTTGACACAAACGATGGCTTGCATACCGATAAACTTCATGATGTCTATGCTTACGGTGGTTACATCTGGATAGCAGGAGAAAAGGGCCTGAGTATTCTTGATAAAAGTAAAATTCAAGAAGAATATTATAAGCCTCCTGTTTACATAACAGGCTTTTCTCGAAATGGCCAGAAGATTGAACAAGCTGGAAACAAACTGGTACTGTCAAATGAAGAGAATAGTATTTCCATTTATTATACAGGTATTTCCTTTAGGAATAGAGGGAAACTGAGTTTTGCCTACAAACTTAATGATTCAAATTGGATGCCCTTAAATAGTAATCCACTTAGATTTGAATCTCTCAAAACCGGCACTTATTCGGTCTATATAAAAGCCATAAGTAGAGATGGACTGGAAAGTGAAGAAGCCGAAGAATTCCAGTTTGAAGTCGCCCCTAAATTTTATGAAACCTGGTGGTTCATAGGCCTGGTATTATTTACCTTTGCGGCATTGGGATTAGGGCTCATCCGATACTTATATAGTGAAAGACAAAGGATAATCCTGGAGGATACGGTTGAGGAAAAAACCTATGAGCTAAACCTCAAAATTGAAGAACTCCATCGAAGTAATCAGGACTTGAAGCAGTTTGCTTATGTTGCCTCTCATGACCTTAAGACTCCCCTCCGAACAGTAATTGGACATTTGCAATTGCTTAAGAGAAAGTTAGGTAGTGGCCTCGATAAGGATGAAGAAAAAGCCATGAATTTTGCGGTCGAGAGTTCAAAAGGCATGTACGAGATGATCAATCACTTACTTGATTACTCCCGCCTTGGCCGAGAGAGTCTGGAGTTTGAATCCTTCAATCTAGGAGACATGCTGGCTGATCTAAAAAAGTCCCTGATGAGCGTGATTGAAGAACGAAATGCTGAGATTCATTTCGATGCCTTTCCCAACTTCATAGGGGTTCCTGCTCAATGGAAAATCCTCTTCCAAAACCTCATCGAAAATGCTATAAAGTTCAACCAGTCAGAGTCTCCACAGGTTATTATCTCCTACAAAGACAGTCCAGATTTTTGGATCCTTTCAGTGAAGGATAATGGTATTGGGATTAAGGAAGAATATCAACCCAAAATTTTTGACCTTTTTCAACGGCTCCATAGCTCTGAATATCCGGGTAGTGGTATTGGACTTGCCAAATGTAAAAGAATAGTAGAGCTTCACGGAGGCAGTATCTGGATAGATTCTGAAGAAGGGGAAGGGACGGATTTTCAGTTTACCATTTCGAAGAGGTTGGAATTGATCTAATTTGCCTGGTCTTTTTTCTACAAATAGCTTTCATTTTTTCACTTATCCAGAAGCTTTTGTTCTCTTCCAATAAATGGGGAGCATATTTTTTTGACATAGTGTATATTTGTCAAAATTTGAACCCATGAGCGAGCAAGAGGAGAAAAAACAATCCAAGCCGGTTTCAGAAGAACCTAGTCAGGCGGGTCAGGATCATGAATACCAGGATCTGGGACTGGGTAGTAAACTGGGGAACAAACATACCCGTCTAATCACCAAAGAAGGCCTTATCAATGTAAGGAAAACCGGAGGAGGCCTGGACGCGATCAATGTATTTCAGGAATTATTAACTATGAGTTGGGGTAGATTTCTCTTACTCATTACAGGAGCATATATCCTCACAAATATGCTCTTTGCATTTGCCTATATAGCTGCAGGAGTTGAGAATCTAAGTGTTCCTGAACACGTCTTCGGATCCTTTTTCAACCGTTTTGCCTATGCCTTCTATTTCTCTGCACAGACTTTTACTACTGTAGGCTATGGTACCATCAGTCCCATAAGTAATATTGCCCACCTATTGGCCACCTTTGAAGCCATGATCGGTCTGATGGGTTTTGCCGTAGTTACGGGTGTACTCTACGGACGCTTTTCAAGACCTACTGCCAAGATTTCTTATTCTGAAACAGCTGTCATAGCTCCTTACCAGGATATAAATGGCTTTATGTTTAAAATGGTCAACAAGCGTAAAAATCAGTTGATGGAACTGGAGGTGCAAGTTATGATGATGGGACATGAAGATAAGAATGGAGAATCAAAACAAGTCTTCTTCCCTTTGGAATTGGAACGGGACAAAGTTACCCTCTTTCCCCTCACCTGGACCATAGTCCATCCCATTACCAAAGAAAGTCCCCTCTATAAAAAAACTCCTGAATACCTGGAGGAAATTAATGCTGAGTTTCTGGTTTTGGTAAAAGGTTTTGATGATACTTTTTCTCAAACCGTACATTCCCGGGTTTCCTATGACCACGACGAACTGCTGTGGGGGAAGAAATTTATCAAAAACTTTCACGAACACGAGGACGGCACCTTTGTCGTTGAGATCGATAAGATCAGCGATTGTCAGGACGCCCCATTAAATACCTATTAAAACGCTATACATGCCAAATCAAGAGATCCTGAGTAGAATTCATGCTCATTTTTCTACCCTAAAAGATGTTGAAGAAATAAACTTTTATCGCGCTCCCGGTCGGATAAATCTGATCGGAGAACACCTGGATTATAATGGCGGCTTTGTCATGCCGGCTGCGATTGATAAGAGCATGTACTTCGGTGTTTCTCTTTCAAAAAAGAAAAATAGTTATATCCATTCTTTGGATTATGATACAGGAGTTGAACTAAAAAAGGGAAATGAACTTCCCAGCTGGGCAAAATATTTCGAAGCTTTATTGGACCAATTGAAGAAGCAGGGAAAAGAGGTCTCAGCCGTTCATTGTGCATTTTCCTCTGATCTTCCTATAGGTGCAGGACTTTCCTCTTCTGCTGCTCTTTGTTGTGGATTCTTGACGGCTTTAAACGAAATGCAAGGACTTGGCCTTAGTAAGAAGGACGTTGTTCTCACCGGACAGGCTGCTGAACATGCAGTGGGAATTAAATGTGGGATCATGGACCAGTATGCAGTTACTTTTGGCAAAAAAGACCAGGTAATTATGCTGGATTGCAATGATATTACGCACAGCTATTTTCCCGCGGAACTTGGAGATTATCAGTTGATCTTAATAAACTCTAATGTGGAACATGCCCTGGTAGATGGCGCCTATAACCGGAGAAGGGAAGCATCAGAACGGGCCTTTGCCATCGTTCAGGCAGGAGAACCCCATATAAAAACCTATCGCGACCTCGACAAGGAAACTCTCGCAAAATACAGACACGAATTTACGCCCGAACAAAGAATGCGCTCAGCCTATGTAGTTGATGAGATAGCTCGGGTAAGAGACGCAGGCAAAGCCCTCAATGAAGGTAAACTTAAAAAGCTTGGCCAGCTTCTATTTGAAACGCACCAAGGCCTCTCAATCGAATATGAAGTAAGTTGCCCTGAGTTAGATTTATTGGTTTCTCTGGCCAAAAAACATCATGAAGTCATCGGAGCCCGCATGATGGGCGGAGGTTTTGGAGGCTGTACCCTCAATTTAATCCAAAAAGATAAAGCCCTGGAAATTGCTGGAGAGATCGCAGCCGCCTACGAAAAGAAAACCGGCCTGAAGCCGGAAGTCATTAAAGTCAATATTGAGAATGGGGTGGAGAGGATTGAGTCGTAAACGTGTTGGAGTATTGGCGAGTTGGTGTTTGTGGCTTACTTAAACTAAGAACTTCCGTACACCAACACGCCAAGACGTTTTCTTTAGTTACTTACCGCACTCCTTATACTTGAAAATACCCAAATGGTAAATTTCAATTGCTGTGCAAGAGTTTTCATCAAGAACATACTTTGTTCTTCCTCATAAGAAGCGGCGGTGTAGAAAACTTCATCTACAGTGGCCAGCAGCTCTTTACTCATCTGGATGATAGAAAAAATAGACTGCTCCAGATTTTCGGGTCTGGGCATAGGATGTATACGAGATTTTACCAGGGCCAATCCACTACCCGATTCGCTGGGAGAAAAACCCAGATTCATAATCTCCTCGGCCAGGACATTGGTGTTGTGATTGCTGACGTTGTATAGAATGTCCAGCTTATCACTAAAATCCAGAAAGGGCCTGAGTTTAGGGTCCCAGTGGATTTTTCGAACATTTTGATGATACTGCTGATAATCCAGCAATAAGCCATCCAGTTTCTCCGCCAAGTCCTCTCTTCCTTCGGGGCTAAGATTTCCGTTGTAGGTACTAAGTTCCATGATTTTCAATTCAGTGTTACAACATTGGATCTTTACATGCCCTTATAAATACGAAAAGTATTTATAAGGGTTTTGGCACGGAAAGTACAAAGGGAATACCAATTGACAGTTTGGCAGCATTTAGAACTCAAGTGTCAGTTGACGGGGGGTATCGTCTAGCAAATTGTCAAGATTTGAGGCATAAACCCCTAATAATCGTACAGCTTTAACAGGAAATTCTGGATGAAAAAGTAGATGCTCTACGATAGGGAAAATATCTTCTTCCTGATCCAGGTAAGAGTTTTGTGACTTGGATCGGGTCTTTAATTCAAAGTCGTGATATTTGATTTTGAGGGTAATGGTTCTGGCTTTAGTCGAAATGCGGTGCAGGCGACCACAGAGTTTTTCTGTAAGTTTTTGTAATTCGGCCAACATTTCTTCAGCTGTCTCCAAATCATCCGAAAAGGTATTTTCAATCCCCACTGATTTCCGCAGGCGATCCGGTTTGACCAGTCTTTCATCCCTTGCCCGAACAATCTTATAATAATGTCTTCCCATCTTCCCAAACTTTCTGGCTAAGTCCAGTTCTGACCAGGCCTTTAAATCTGCTCCTGTACGAAGCCCCATTTTCTTCATTTTCTCAGCAGTCTTTTTCCCTATGCCAAAAAACTTTTCGATAGGGAGTTTTTCAAGAAAAGGCTCTGCACGATCTGGGGGAATGAGGGTGATCCCATCCGGCTTATTGATGTCAGAGGCAACTTTTGCCAGAAACTTATTGATACTAATGCCAGCGGAAGCAGTAAGATTTGTAGTTTCCAAAATCCGCGCTCGGATCTCCCTGGCTATTTTTGTAGCTGACTCCAGTCCCTTTTTATTGTGGGTCACATCCAGGTAGGCTTCATCCAAAGAAAGTGGCTCCACCAGGTCTGTATACTCAAAAAAGATTTCGCGAATCTGATTAGAGATCTTCTTGTAAACATCAAAACGTGGACGAACAAAAATCAAATCCGGACAAAGCCGTTTGGCCGTAATTGAAGGAAGAGCCGAACGTACTCCAAATTTTCGGGCCTCATAGCTCGCTGCAGCTACAACTCCCCTTTTACTCCCCCAGCCTACTACCACAGGCTTACCTCGGAGCTCAGGATCGTCCCTTTGCTCCACAGATGCATAAAATGCATCCATATCTATATGAATGATTTTTCGATGCATATAATCGAGGAATGCCCGATTTTGTATTCCTTGTATGCATAATACGGAAGAAATCAGGATTTAATCAAAAAGAGAGAGAAGTAAGAATAAGGAACAAGTATTTGAGAAGGTAGAGGTAGGGAGCATATTTAAAAGTAGCTCCAATTAACTCCTTCCTCATTCTGCCTTCCTTCTTCCTTGTTCTTCAATCTTCCAGCCTCCAAGGAGGATCTTTCCTATTCACTCCAGCATAATAGAGGATTATCTGATTTCCATCCGGATCTTTCAGTCGGGCTTCCCTCCACAACCAACTTTGATCCTGGGCTTTGTGCTCAAATTTGATACCTGATGCGATCAGGCGTTCAACTTCCTCATCTAGATCTTCACTTTCGAAATACACGTATACACCTTCTCCCGCCGGTAGTTTTTCCTGTAAATGGATAGAGAAAGTCGAATCCCCTTCAGGACAAAGAAATCTGGCATAATGTGGAGACTTGACAAGTAACTTTAACCCAAGTTTTTGGTAAAATTCAATAGAAGCCTCAACATTTTTTGTGGGTACAGTAACCTGATTGAGATTCATGGTATTGTTTTTATCCCCAGCCTTCTTTTGCTTTCAATTCTGTTACATGTGCCAAATGATGATCACAGTGCCAAGCATATAATGCCAGCATTTCATCCAGAGTCAAATACCCACTTACCGGATGTTCCAGCCTTTTTTGGTATTCTTTTTCTCCCATTGAATCCAACAAAAGCATCCAACGGATATGCAGGTGGTGTAAAAGGTCTAAAGAAATGGATACGGGGGCAGTTTTAGCATCTGGCAGAAGGGCCCAGGCTTTCTCATCATAAGCCTTAATCACTGGTTCATCTTCTGTAAGCGTCCAACGAAAACGGACATAGGAATTCATATGGCTATCAACCACATGATGTATCACTTGCCTTATGGACCATCCGCCGGGCCGGTAAGGGGTGTCTAATTGCTCATCATTCAGGCCTTCTGCAGCAGATCTGAGACGAGCAGGGAATAGGCGAATGGAACTTCTCTTTTCTTCTCTCTCTTCGGGGCTTAATTGTTTGGCGGAGCTAAAGCGTCCAATTGGGTAGCGTAGTTTCTCTAATTCCTGATCAGTCATTTTTTCTTTCGCGATTTACGGTAAAATTGAATACATCCGGTCTTGAATAGTGGCCGGAAACATCCAGGTTCATTTTTTCTTTTATAGTTTCTCTTAAATCTAGTTCTGCAAATATAAGGCTTTCCTTATCCCAAAGAGGCTCCTTAATATAATAGCCATTAGGACCAATGATACAGCTGCCTCCATTGAGGACAAAATGCTCCGGATTCTCTTTGAGATGTTCGGGCAATTCCAATTCAGAAGGAATGTCTTTCGCCCGCAACAATTGACCTGCAGCCAATACAAAACACCTTCCTTCAAAGGCATACTGACGGCTAGCCACCTGATGCATTTCGTGTACTTTGGGCCAAAGGGCAATGTGAATATGTTCGCCCATATCATGCAGGGCCTGACGGTTATGCGGCATCCAGTGTTCCCAACAGATCAAGCCCCCCAACTTACCAAAAGGAAGATCTACCGTTTTTAATCCTGCTGCATCCCCCCGATTGTGCATGAGCTTCTCAGTATAGGTGGGCATAAGTTTGCGGTGGTGATTGCGTAGCTCTCCATCGGGGCCAAAGATCAATAAAGTATTGTAGCAGGTTCCCGTCTTCACTTTTTCATTCACCCCTATCACTATAGACACTTCCAGCTCTTTGGCTATTCTTCCTAATTGCAGTGTTACGGGTCCAGGAACTTCCAGGCTATTCTCAAAGGTCTTTGCAAACACCTCTTTGGTAGGCTCATGATCCCAAAAGCCCATCTGCGGACAAAAGTCGAGCCAGGCTGGATAGCCAGGTAGCCAGGTTTCCCCAAAAACAATGAGCCTAGCCCCTTCTTCCGAAGCTTTTTTCGCGAAATCCTGAACTTTTTCAAGACTAGCATTCAGATTTAGATAAACTGGTTTAGCCTGTACAATAGCTACTTTTACTTTATCCATAATGTCCGATAAAATCATCTCCAATGATATGCTGATGATCATTCACTCGCTCAAGGAGAAAGCCCCTTTTATTGTATTGTAAAACTGTGATAGAAGTATTGTGAATGACGGTGCGAAGGGTCATTAAATAATCAGATCCCATGATCCTTCTTAAATAACTTTTGATGGCAAAACCATGAGAGTAAACTCCAATGGCTTTATCACTTTCGCCATCCCATTCTTTAATACGCTGGTTAAACCAGGTTTCCATTCTTTCTTCAACTTCCCTTTGGGACTCTCCTCCCGGGGCTTTAAAATTGTAATTATCAGCTAAAAGCTTTGCACGCATTTCCTCACTATACACTTCTTTGCGCACTTGCCCTTCCCATTCTCCTTGTGATATCTCAACTATATCTTCTGTTAGGATGATTTTTTGCTGAGGGATACTTAAATAGGAAGTTGAAATCTGGGCAGTTTCTTGTGCTCGCAAGGCTATTGATGCATACACCTCATCAAAATGTCGGGCTTCTCCATGAAAACGTTTGCCGAGGGAGTGGGCCTGTTTCCGGCCTCTTTCAGTCAAAGGAAAATGATTGGAACGGCCGCCAACGAGGTGATGGTTGACATTACCTACACTTTCGGCATGTCGTACGATATAGAAACTAAGCATAGCAGGAAGCAAATTGGGTTAATAGCGTGGAAGAATTTGGAAGCAAAGAAAGTGAATGAGATGGATTGAGGCAATTTAATCCAAAGAAATTGCTGGAAGACAATACAAAACAATTGTCCAACATTTAACATTTACATAAAAGTAGATTATCTTATTTGTAGCTAGGATAATTGAAACCCATGCTTCCATCTCCATCAGAATTAGATTCATCTACTGCTGTAACTTCCTGTCATTGGAAGGAAGCGCAGATTTTTTCCCAATTGTCGGAAGAAGAAGTCTCGAAACTCAAGCCCTTTATGGAGAAGAGATTTTTGGAGAAAGGAGACATACTTTTCAAAGAAGGAGATGAGGGGAATGGCATTTTCATCATCCAATATGGAGAGATTGAGATTTGTAAGGAAGAGGGATTCGTGCTTAGTACTATGCAATGTGGGCAATCTTTCGGAGGTATTTCCACCTTTAGTAATCAACCCAGATCTGCTGCGGCAAGGGCCAGTCAGGACTCTCTGCTTGCCTGGTTGGATCGGGAAAGTCTGGAGAAATTGAGTGAAGGTGGTCTGGATTCTATTTCCAATAAAATCCTCCACAATTATATTTCCCTTCAAAGACAAATTCAGGAAAAATCCGATAAAAAGATTGTAGGTGAAGCAAAACGTCAACTCGAGACAGCCAAAGAGCAAATTGAGTTCGGAACCTTTTTCGTAACTATTGTATTTTTTGTAAGTCTGTATGCCTTTGCCATCCGAAGTGGAGCGGAATGGATCGACAATTTCGCGGCAAAGACCTATTTGACTGTTGGCTTATTGATCTTGATGCTAATTGTTGTAGGGATAGGGCTTCGAAGTTCAGAGTATACTCTTAAAGACTATGGTTTTACCCTTGGAGATTGGAAACGGCAGATTCCAGAAGCACTACTCTGGACAGGAGGATTTATTTTGTTTGCCACCTTTCTCAAATATCTCCTGGTTCAATTTGTTGATAGCTATAAAGGTCAACCGATCATTTCTTTGCCTGGATATATGGGCGTAGATACGACAACAGCCATTCTAACTACTTTATTGTATTGTATATTTGCCCCCGTACAGGAGTTTTTAGCCAGAGGTTTGACCCAAAGTTCCTTAAGCCGATTCCTGAAAGGAAAGCATGTAGATGCAAAGGCGATTCTAATTACTACCTTATTATTTAGCACGACACATCTACACCTCAACACCTATTTTGCACTAGCAGTCATACTTCCCAGTATTTTCTGGGGCCTTATGTTTGCCCGCCAGAAATCTTTGCTAGGAGTAAGCATTTCTCACATCATCATCGGCATCTATGTTGCCTTTATCATGGGGGGGTTAGAATAATCAGTCCTCAATTGCTGGGATGTAGGATATAGCTTATGCCTATTTTTCCTTCCTGCTTTTAATTGCTAGTTTTGCTTGAAAGGTCCCAACAATACCTCAATGGCAAAAAACAAACTCTTTCTTTTAGATGCGATGGCCCTGCTTTATCGGGCACACTTTGCTTTTATCCGTAATCCCAGAATCACTTCCACAGGAATGAATACCTCAGCCATGTTTGGCTTTTGTAACACCCTACTGGAGATCGTAAATAAAGAAGATCCCTCACACCTGGCTGTGGCCTTTGATACGAAGGCACCGACCTTTCGTCATATCGCCTATGAGCCCTACAAAGCTCAACGCGAAGCAATGCCCGAGGATTTGAGCAAAGCAATTCCTTATGCGTATAAATTGTTGGAGATTTTAAAGGTTCCAGCCTTGTTTTTAGATGGATATGAGGCCGATGACATCATCGGGACAATCAGTGCACAGATTGACGCCAATGAATTTGACGTTTATATGGTGACACCAGATAAAGATTATGCACAACTGGTAAAAGAGAATGTGTTCCTTTACAGACCAAGATCCAGAGGAGGTGGTTTTGAAGTAATGGGTGTAGATGAGGTAAAGGAAACTTTTGGAATTCCTCCCTCTCAAATTATCGACTTTTTAGGATTAAAAGGAGATGCCGTAGATAATATTCCCGGTGTACCAAAGGTAGGAGATAAAACTGCCGTATCCCTGCTTTCGGAATATGGCTCAGTTGAAAACATCATTGAGAATGTAAATAATATCAGTAAAAAAGCGGTGGCAGCCTCTTTGAGAGAACATGCAGAACAGGGCCTTATGTCCAAAGAACTGGCTACTATTAAACTGGATGTTCCATACGAGTGGACCCCCAAACAATTAGAGGTTGAGCACTGTGAACTGGAAGGCTTGATGGAATTGATGGGAGAATTGGAGTTCAGAACGACAACCCAACGTTTCCTGACGAGTAAATTCAATCCTGTGAAAGTTGCAGTACAGGAAGATTTGTTTGGGAATCAAGTAGGTGATGGTCCTGCTTTGCCTTCTGATTTTGGAAAAGGGACAATGGAAACCATAGATACCAGTAAGGCTGAGTATATAGAATTGAAAAGTGCAGAGGATCGCAAAACATTGATTGAAAAGATCAAGAAAGCCGGAGAGGTCTGTTTTGATACAGAGACCACTGGTTTGGATGCGATGAATGTAGAGATTGTAGGTTTGGCTTTGAGTACAAAATCGAGCGAAGGCTATTATCAGCATTTCCCGGCTGAATGGTCAGAAGACCAGGTAAAAGCGGTATTAGTCGAATTTCAGGAAATACTGCTGAGTGATGCTATTCTAAAAATAGGCCAAAACCTGAAATACGATATTCTGGTTCTTAAAAATTATGGAATTGAAGTAGGCGGTCCCATGTTTGATACCATGCTTGCGCATTATGTAATAAATCCTGGCGGCAAGCATAGTATGGATGCCCTTTCAGAAGAATACCTCAACTACACACCGGTATCTATTACTACTTTAATTGGAAAAAAAGGAGCCAAACAAAAATCCATGCGAGACGTGGAAGTAGAGAAATTAGTGAGCTATGCTTCTGAGGATGCGGATATCACCTTTCGCCTGAAAGAAAAGCTGGCACCTGAAGTAAAGGAAAGTAATATTTTTAAGGATATAGAGCAGCCCCTTATGCCCGTCCTGGCTGCCATGGAATTTGAGGGAATCAAAATTGACAAGCAAGCCTTAGACGACTATTCAGAAGAATTAGCAGGCAGACTCGTAACCCTTGAAAAAGATATCTACACCCTGGCTGGAGTAGAATTTAATATCAATTCTCCCAAGCAATTAGGTGAAATTTTGTTTGATAAGCTGGAACTGGGAAAAGGAGCCAAACAGAAGAAAACTAAAACAGGTCAGTATGTAACCAATGAGCAAGTATTGAGTAGTCTGGCTCTTTCTCATGAGCTTCCAGACAGGATATTGGCGTATCGTGGAGTTAAGAAACTCAAATCTACTTATGTAGACGCTTTACCCAAACTGATCAATCCCAAAACAGGCCGCGTACATACCACTTTTAGCCAATCAGTTGCTGTAACGGGACGACTCGCTTCCACCAATCCTAACCTCCAGAACATACCCATTCGTACTGCTGATGGACGCGAAGTGAGAAAAGGATTTATCCCCAGAGATGAAGAACATATCTTGATGGCAGCAGATTATTCTCAAGTTGAATTGCGGATTATGGCTGCCATGAGTCAGGATAAAAATATGATGGAAGCCTTTCAACAGAAATTAGATATCCACAGAGCTACAGCTTCCCGCGTATTTGGAGTTACTCCAGAGGAAGTTACTTCCGACCAAAGATCCGCAGCCAAAACCGTAAATTTTGGAATCATTTATGGAATCTCAGCATTTGGCCTTAGCCAGAGAATGGGTATTAAGCGTACTGAAGCCAAAGAAATCATCGAAACCTATTTCGAACAATACAATCGGGTCAAAGCCTATATGGATGAATGTGTGGAGAAGGCCAGAGAAAAAGGATATGTAGAAACTCTTTTCGGTCGCCGTAGGTATTTGGCGGATATCAATTCCAGAAATGCAACAGTCAGAGGATTTGCAGAAAGAAATGCCATTAACTCCCCCATTCAGGGAACAGCAGCTGACATCATCAAAATTGCCATGATCAATCTGTATGATGCCCTTTCCAAATCCAGTCTCAAATCCAAAATGCTCTTACAAGTGCATGATGAATTGGTATTTGATGTCCATAAGTCTGAAGTAGAGGAAATGAAAGCCCTAATTATGGATAAAATGGTCAATGCCGTAAATTTGGAAGTACCGATGGAAGTAGAAATTGGCACAGGAGATAATTGGTTACAAGCTCATTAAGATAAATTACATGAAATACTTGCTCTGCATAAGCATAATAGTCTGTCTTTTTTCACAGTCATGTGCTCAGAAGCCTTCAGTTGGTCCAGAGAATGGATCGCTCCTAATTGTAGGCGGAGGCCGTCTTTCTCCTAAAATCATTGATAAATTCATTGAGTTGGCTGGAGGTAAAGATGCCCCTATGGTGCTAATTCCTACTGCAGGTGGTGCCGAGTCTTATCCTGATTCCAGAGGAGATTTGCTCAGAGATAGAGGAGCAACAAATATCACCGTTCTCCATTCCACTGACAAAGAGTTCGTAAATTCAGAAGAGTTTCTGAAGCCTCTGCAAGAAGCCAAAGGCGTTTGGTTTAGCGGAGGTAGGCAGTGGAGATTAGTTGATGCCTATGCGGATACTAAAGCGGAGAAACTCTTTTGGGAGGTGCTCTATAAGGGCGGTGTAATAGGTGGTTCTTCTGCGGGTGCGACAATTCAGGGTTCTTACTTGGCACGAGGCGACACAAAAACCAATCAAATCATGATGGGCGATCATGAAGAAGGCTTCGGCTTCATCAAAAACGTAGCCATCGACCAGCACGTACTCGCCCGCAATCGTCAATTCGATTTATTCACCATCCTCAAAGCCAAACCTGAATTACTGGGAATCGGCATAGATGAGAATACGGCCATCGTCGTTCAAGGCGATGAGTTTGAAGTACTGGGTGCCAGCTATGTACTCATGTACGATCAGGGCTTTTATTCCCGCGAGGGCTTTGACCAAAAAGAACTTCCCAATAAGGAAGCCCTGTTCTATTTTCTGCGAGAAGGAGATCGATATGATTTAAAGAAACGCAGGGTAATCGACTAGCTTATTGCTAGTCAATAATCTTAGTGTTCTGGTGTCTGGTGTCTGGTGTCTGGTGTCTGGTGTCTGGTGTCTGGTGTTCTGGATCTAACAATTAAAAAAGAACAGGAATACATGAACACTAGAACACTAGAACACATGAACACATGAACACAATTAATTGCATGCAGTAGATAGGAATTATTTATATTTAGATTCCGGAAGAAAGATATGTAACCTCAGGTTTTTCCTGATCGTTGTATATATATTGAGCTATAATTCGTACACACACATGGGCATCTGGAAATCTACCAAAGAATATTTCAAGAAACAGCGAGAAATCTACCGTTCTGTAAGTGAGCAAGACATCATCATTATGGCCTTGCAGAATGAAAATAAAATCACTCCAGCCTCACTTTCTACACACACACCATTGAGTCATATGCAAGCCAGTAGGAAATTACAGGCAATGATGTCCAAGGGAATCCTGAAGATGAAGTATGATAATAGCAACAATTATGCTTCTTATTTCAAGGTCAAACATCCCGATCTTTTTAAAAACCTCCCCAATACTTCTTCAAAACTCTCTAGTCCTGTTCAAAAAGAGCAAAAAGTCCTTTCTGATGCCGAGGTTATTTCAGCAGCGGTAAAAGCAAAAGGCAGATTAATTCCAGGTGTACTTTGCATCAATGCAGATATCACTATAGATCAGGCAAAGGCAAAGCTTCAGGAGCTCCAGCACAAAGGAGTTTTTGACATTGAGGTGACTGCCGAAGGAGCGATGGTCTATTTATTAAATGATTATAATACCTACCGCGATTTGATGGGGGAAGAAAAACCTGCCTTGGATGAGTAAGCCAGATCCAAAGATCAAACTCGCCATTCTCTATCAAGCCCATAAGCCTCCTATTTTTGAGGGTATCATAAAGCCCATGAAACACGGCGGATATAGTGATAGTGGTGCTGACATAGCTTTCGCCCTAAAGGATGAAATTGAGATTATCACCCCAGTAGGTAAAGCAGAAGAAAAGTCAGATATTGATTGGGTTTTCCCGGATACTGCGGAAGGCATACAGCAAGCTCTCGACAAGGGAGCCACTCACTTTTGGCTAAATACGCTTTTGTATGAAGGACATCCGGCTGAACCCTTTATGGAAGGCTCAAATTACTGGATTGGTCAAGTTCCGGCTTTAGTTGGTAAGCATGACGATAAACATCTGACCAATGAGTTTCTGCATGAAAAAGGACTACCCATTTCTCGCTCCCTGATTTTTGAAAAAGATACCCTGGATGTAAAAGAAAAGCCCCCTTTCCCTTTAGTCATCAAACCGATCCGAGGCAGAGGGAGTAAAGGGGTAAAGGTTGTGGAAAATAGAAATCAATTTATCCGCGAATCCCTCAAGCTTCTCGAGTCAAAACGCTTTGGCAATAAAATGATGGTAGAGTCCTTTCTACCTGGACAGGAAATCACTATAGCCCTTATGCCAACTGGAAAGTATGTGATTAAAGGCGAGGAAGTAGTTAAAAATGAAATCTGGAATCTCCCTCCTTTAAAAAGAGAGAATCACCTAAAAGGTATAGCTCCGTATAGTGGCATTGTTCCTGTAAGCCATAACAGTTTCGCCCTTGAAAACGAAGAACTTAAGGACCTCAACCTCAAGAAAATTATAGAATCTTCCAAAAAGCTGGGCCAGTTGTTGGACATAAGGGCACCTATTCGCATTGATGCACGGCAAAATTCGGAGGGAAAGTATTTTATCTTTGATGTCAATTTTAAACCCAATATGGGCGGTGCCTCACGCAAGCACAGAAAAAGACAAGATAGTCTGGTCATGATAGCCGCCCGTTCTATGAGTTGGACGTACAAAGATCTTCTTTTGAATATTTTGCGACAAGCCTGGAAATAATCCAGATGGATTCAATTAGCTGTTTCAGGTAGTCAAAGCTCTTCTACGCCCAGTCTAGATGGCTTTTTCTTTTTGATCCCATGATCTTTAAGAAAAAAACATGAACTCACGTTTTTTCTCCTACAGCACATGTATCCTTTTCTTCAGTTTCCTGCTTCCTTCTTGTTCTGTTCCTTTAAACAGCTTTAGTCAGCAAGAGGAAAGTAAGCTCTATGTGGATCCGCTTTCCTGTAATTTGCCGACTGATCATGGCTATCAAATTAGCAAGAGCTTTACCTCCGAGAATCTACAAATCTTCCTTATTCTGGGCGAAGAAGAAGGAGAACTTCCTGAATATATGAGTTTAGGGCTGGCTATGAAAAGCAATAAAGTCGAAGTGAAAGAAACTGGTCAGGTCAATGAACTGAGCATCACAAATAAAAGTGATAAACATATTTTTATTCATTCCGGTGATATCGTCAAGGGCGGAAAACAGGATAGAACGCTGGCCTATGATCTTATTGTACCTCCACTGGCAAAAGATATGCCGCTTGCCAGTTTTTGTGTGGAGCAGGGGCGTTGGAGAAAGCGGGGAAATGAATCGACAGATAATTTCTCAGAAAACAAACGTATGCTTTCCTCTCGGGAACTGAGACTGGCCGCTAAATATGAAAAAAACCAAAGTAAAGTATGGCAAAGCGTAGCCTATCAAAAAGAAGCGTTGAGCAAAAAGATTTCAGATAAAATGGGAGAGATTGTTGAAGTAGCTGATGGCAGATCTTCCTCCAGCCTGGAACTAGCTTTAGATAATAAAGAACTCGACAGACTACGCAAAAAGCAGAAAACCATCTATAAGAATTTGTTGAGACAATATCCAAAAGCAATGGGATATGCTTATGCGATAAATGGAGAAATCTATGGCATCGATATCTACAATAGCCGTGCACTTTTCTCTCAACTTTGGGAGAAATTGCTAGAGTCGGTCATAGTCGAAGCCATTTCAAAAATAGATAATAGTCAAGAAATCCCTCTAGTTAAAAGGGAAGAGGTAGAAGCATATATACGAGCTGGAGAGGGTGTTGAGGTAAAGAAGGAAGAAAACCAAATAAATGAGCTTACTCAATTTGAGACAAGAGAATGCAAGGATCGCTATGTTCTCTTTTCAACCAGGGACAGAAAACAACGGAACTGGGTTCATAAGAATTATATGCGAAAGGCTGAGGCAACTCTTGTTCTTCCACGACTAAATCAAATTCACATACAGCAAGCTACAAGCACGCCTCCACCAGAGCTTCTTTTTCGCTTAAGAAATAACAGAATTCCTATAGATACTGCTCTTAGAGATACAACTCGACAGCGACCTTGATACACAATACAAAGCACCTTTCCCTCTCCCAAGAGGGGATTCGTGTATATTTTCTTATCCTTTATCCAAATATCCCCATAACTTAGGAATACATCTCCCCCTAAAGGGTGATATTTTGATATCCCTTCTAAGGTGGATGTTTCGCTTTCGTGGAATTCCCAACTTTGGTTCATCAAAACAATTAACATTTCACAAACAGACATGGACCTATTTATTGAGAAAATCACACAAACAAGCAGATCCCACTCTCTGGCCCTTTTACTCTTGTTCTCCTTTAGCTTTTTTTCCTGTGAAGAAGGCAGAAATCCTGTCGAAATTGAGCCGCAAGTTTCCGGTGAACTTTCTGATGCACTCATCCGTGACATTCTTGAAGGGGGTGGCCAAATCAACGATCCCGTACTCAAAAATGACACAACAAGCACCGACTTTGAAGAAGAAGAAGGCGGGGTGGTATTTAGTTGCACCCGTTCGGAAGTAGATGCGACAATTGCACCGGACAAGTTTGTTAACTTTGACCCCAATGCAGATGTAATCATTGCGGGGAATCTACTTGCGGGGAATTCACTACAAAAAGCTACTCCGGATAGAGTTCCCCTGAGAAGAGGACCTGGGAGAGTTTCTCTTTCACTATTCAATGGATCCAATACCGTTTCAGGAAGTATGGATGAATATTCTCCTTCCAACTATTTTGAGACCGTAAATGACATCTTACAGGACAACTCAGGAATCGTACCTGCGCGGTTTAATTTTAGTATTCAGGAAGTAAAGTCAGAACAAGAATTGGAATTGGCTTTTCAGGCTAGCTCAAATTCGCTGGGGCTTGTAAAAGCATCTTTGGCCTTTAGTACCGATCTGGATAAGAAATTTAATCGCTTTGTAGTCCTCTTGAATCAAACTTATTTCAGCGTACTTTTTGACCGTCCTTCCAGCCTAAGTGAATTTTTTCATCCTGATGTGCAGGCTGAAGATTTGCAGCGCGTAGTCGGTCCCTTGAATCCGCTGACTTACGTAAGTTCAATTAACGTAGGAAGACAGTTCGCCTTATTGATTGAATCGACAGAATCCTCTGCGGTAATTGAAGCTTCTGCTAATGCTTGTTTCAGAGGAAATTGTGGAGGAGGAAGTACCAAAGTCATAAGTGAACTTGAGAATCTTAGGGTAAAGGTATTCGCCCTGGGAGGGGAAGCCAACCAATTGATTCAAGCGGTTACTACAGACGTAGCAGAAATCACAAACTTCCTGGCTTCTGCAGGAGATATTCGGACAGGTGCACCTTTATCTTATGTAGTCCGAACCGTGCTTGAAGACAAAGTGGTAAAGAATGAAGTCGCGACCAAATTTACCATTGAAAACTGCGAACCAATTGTTGCTCCTTCTTGCGATTGTTTTCATAAAGGAGAAAACTGTGACATAGAAACGAAGGTAGATAAATTCAATGAAAGGACTGTCCAAAAAGGTTCGGGTGGGGTTGATCGTGGAGTGCCCTCCATGAGAGAAGATGAAGTACTGGTCGGTATGCGTGCCAGCATGCATAATGCTCCTGGACTTAGAAACAGTACCATACGCATTTTACATCTCATTGTGAAGAAGCTAAATCCTGATGGTACTTTAGGTGCTAAAAGAGTAATTAAAGCTAATGGAAGTGCAGATGGGGATGGAGAAATAAACTTCGAAGCTCCGGGAAATGCGGTAATCACAGGCATAGCTTTGCGTGCTTCAGATAACAATATAAATAGGGCTAAATTCTCTTACCGCGAAATAAGTCTGGACCAAAGCGATTGCTTATTCAAATATGGACCAGAAAAAGAAACTTTCATTGGTACTCAAGGAGGGTATGAACAGTCTTACAAATTGACGGAAGATTATGGGGATAAAGTAGCCGTTATCAAAGGACTATCTCTAGGCGGGCACGACAGCAATGTCAACATCATGAAAGTAGAGGTAGCGGAGCTCAGATTGAATTAGAATTTTGTTGATTGATTAGCAAGCATGTGTGTTAAGTTTAAGGGTCAAACTATTTGTTTGACCCTTATTTTTTATTCAGTTAGATAGTTTGCGTACCAATCCAGATATCGTTGATACCTGTCCTTGATAAAGCTAGGTCTTCGGATGCCATGATGCTCATTGGGATAAACTACCAATTGAGTTTGTACGCCTAATCTTTTCAATGCCTGATACATCTGCTCCGAATTTAGGATAGGCACATTCCAGTCATGTTCACCTCCCATGATGAGGGTGGGTGTTTTTACTTTTGTGAGGTAGTTGAAAGGAGAGATCTTTTCCCATAGCTCCCGATTTTCCCAGGGAAGTCCCAGCTCTTTCTCCCATTGCAGCTGGTAATGATCATGGCCATAATTTGCTACATAAAGCACCTCACTGGCACCGGAAATAGCGGCATGAAAACGGGTAGTTTGAGTAATGACGTAGTTTGTCAGAATTCCCCCATAAGACCAACCACCAACTCCGAGTTTATTCTCATCTGCCCATCCCTGATCGATGGCATAATCCACTCCGGCCATGACATCTTCAAAGTCCTTCCTTCCCCAATCCTGAAAAATGGCCATAGAAAAATCTTGTCCGTAACCAGAAGAGCCCCGAGGATTAGTCATAATCACCAAATAGCCCTGAGCAGCAAATAACTGAGCTTCGAAATTGAAAGCTGAGGTATATTGAGCTACCGGTCCTCCATGTATGCGCAAAAGTGTTGGATATTTCTTACCACTTTCGAAGCCATGAGGTTTGTAAAAAAACCCTTCGATATTGGCACCATCTTTACTCTTGTAGGTAATAGATTCAACGGAAGCCAGATTTAGGGAATCCATTATTCCTTTATTGACTTCTGTAAGTTGCTGCAAACCTGTCGGTCTGTACAGAAATATTTCATTCGGCAAATCAGAGCGACTCAATGCCAGGCTGATATTTCCTGACTCATGCAGGTCATAGCCTCTGAGGATATCCTGCCCTTTCACAAGAGATTCTACCTCCCCATTCTTCAAAGACATACGTGCCAGTTGAGATTCCCCACTATTCTCTAAATTGAAATAGATAGCTGTGCCATCAGAGGAAAATTTGGGGTTTCCAATATTACGATCCAGCTTGGAGGTCAAAACTTTGCTCTTATTTCCATCCAGAGAAAGCATGGCTAAATGATTAGTCGCATACCAAATAATTTCCGGCTGAGTGACCGTGATATAAGCAATGGAATTTCCATCTGGGCTCCAGGCTGGGGAATAATCAGATCCGGGGTTTTGGGTTAGCTGAGTTAATTCACCGGGCTTATCAATGGCTACCATCCAAATATCTGAATTGGAATTGGCGTCCGGATTATCAGTACGATTACTCACAAAAGCGACCTTGCTGCCATCTGGACTCCATGTTCCCTGACTAGCATCGAAGTCTCCCAGGGTTAATTGGGTAAGACCCGTATCTCCGACTGTTTGTACATATAGGTGGGTATGCAGGGTATCCAAATAACCAGTATAGTCCCTTTTAAATTGAAGGCGATCAATCACCCAGGGCTTAGGACTTTCCTTCTTGGTATCTTTTTCCTTTTTCTCCTTCTTAACCTCTTCCCGAATACTCAACAACAATTGCTTACTATCTGGCGACCATTCATATCCCCCGATTCCTTGTTTTACTTTGGTCAATTGTTGCGCTTCTCCTCCCAGGCGATTTAAGACCCAGACCTGGCTTTTACTCTCATTTCTATTTGCCACAAAACTGAGATATTTACCGTCAGGGCTCCAGCGATGTTGACTGACACTACTTCCCTTAGCAGTCATTCTGATAGGATCTCCTCCTTCCAGCGATTTCATCCAAAGACTGCTCTCCGACTTTTCTTCCTTTAGCATAACCTCTCTCTGAAGCCATGCTACCCATTTTCCATCGGGGCTGATTCGGGGAGATTGCACTTGCTGAATTGAGAAGTAATCATCAATCTTCATGGCCCTTTTCTGGGCAAAAGTATGTTGAAGAAGACCCAAGAGGCCCAGTAGTAGAAAGTAGCGATAAAGAGACATCATAAATGGCTTATAATCTTGATTTAGCGAAATACAAATCTAAAGGAAATGGCGAATTGATCAGAAGATAATCCGTAATCGCCAATTATGTTAATGGCAGGTTTCCAATCAATACCGACATTAAAGGGTAATTCTTTAATCGTGTATTCAAGCCCCAGGACCATGTCAAGTCCAATATTAAGCAACTGATCATTTCCCAAATCGATTCCATCACGCCCTCGGTCATCATCCCAGTCCCAGAAATTGGAATCAAATCTATCAAAAATGTTGACATGTCCTCCTATTCCTCCATAGGCTTGGAGTCGATCCAGTCCAAAAGCACGTGTATGAATTTCATACAGTCCGGTTAAGCCTACACCTCCCCTTCGAGTCACCAGAATAAATTCCAGCGCACGCACGTTTCTGGTAAAATACTTGAAGGTTACACCATAATACGGTCCGATGCGAAGTCCCAGAGAAGTCTTATAGTTTTGCGCATACAGCTTACTACCAGCGAACATGCATACAGTAAGCAATAAGAGGAAATATTTTTTCATTTTAAGTCAGTATTTAGGTTGACAAAAAATGGGGGTTCCTCAAAGGTAAACTTCAATCTGCAGGAATAAAAATGCACTAGTTTCGAAGCAAACGAAGGGATTGCTCCACTTTCATACTTTCATTATCCATCTCCTTGCAATCCATTCCCAGAAATTTTTTGTACTTCTCCTTAGCCAACTCAAGATTCCCAAGTTTCTCCAAAGCATCTCCCCAATCATACATAGCCCGACAGCCATTGTAGGGGTGATGTATATAAATAACTTCTGAATATTCGGCGACTTTCTCCCAATTTTCAGCCTTTCTATTTATATCAATCAAATTGGCCAAAGAGCGCATCATTTTAGGGCTGATTTCGGCTGCTTTTTCGAAATCTTTAGCAGCTTGTTCCTCCCGATTCATGGCAAGAAAGCAAAGGGCTCTCAATTCATAAGCTTCCGCATAATCCTTGTAATGAACAATCGCATCGGTTAGGAGAACGGAGGCTTCGATGGCGTAGCCATCCTGAGCGGCTTTGTAGGCTTTTTCATAAAGTTTTTGCGCTTTCTTGGATTGGGCAAATCCAGTAGTAGAAAGAATCAGGCATAGAATGAGTAAGGAAAGTTTTTTCATGGGTTATATGATTAAAGTACGTGAGGCTACTTTAATAATGAGGCGCTATTCATACTTATAAACGGTATTACCGTTTACAATCGTCTGTAAGATAGAGATATCTCGGAAATTTTCAGGAGCAGTTTGCAGAGGATTTCTATCCAGTACTACAAAATCCCCATACTTTCCGACCTTTATTGAACCAATTTTATCTTCCATTTGAATTTGCCAGGCAGCATTTACTGTCATAGCTCTTAAGGCCTCTTCGATGCTCAAGGATTGATTCAGTCCGAGGGTATCCCCTTGCCGTGTTTCTCTCTGAATGGCAGTTGACATGAGGCTAATGGGATCGCTTTCAAACATAGGTTTATCAGCATGCAGAGAATAGGCAAGTCCCGCACGAGCAGCTCCTTTCACAGGTAATAATTTCTCAGCCCTAACTGCTCCGATGATTTGGTTTCTTAGTGCCTGTCCATAATAGTAAAGATGATTTACATGAAAGTTTGGGCTAACCCCCAATGCTTTCATTTTCGAAATACTGGATTCGGCTAAGAGGATGCAATGTTCTAAACGAGTTCTTTTATCCTTACCCTCTGGTACTTTTTCTAATACATCCAGAATTTCTCGTATAGCTAAATCTCCCTGTGCATGAATAGCTATTTGCCAGCCATCAGACTGGTATTTGTTTACCCATTCTTCCAAACTATCCTGCTCAATCAAGGCTTCTCCCCTCCAGCCCTCCGGGATCAAGAATCCGTCTTTCGTCAAAGGAGAAATCATATAAGGTTCTTCTAGATACATAGAACCTGTATAAGGAGATCCGTCATACCAAAACTTTACCCCTAACACTTTAAAAAAATCATCCCCATTATCCGGGCTATCCGGCAACAGATTTATGGCATCTTTTCTGATGTAAGCGAAATGTCGTACTCCTGCTTTTCTTGCTGGCAAGATATCAAATTTCACGAGGAGCTGATTTAGCAAGGAAGGTTTCTCAGAGGAAAGATGTTGGTACAGACGAAAGGCATTTGGATCGCTGGTACTCATCCCCAGGGTGGCAATGCTTGTATTTCCATTGGCAGCATATTGATCCATTACCTCAACAATTGATTTCACCAATTGCTCTCGTCCAGCTTCCACTAAATTTAAGCGAAAAGGATAAAAGGCTTCCTGCTCAGCAATGAACCCTGTCAGTTGACCTGATTCATCTTTTTCATAATAACTGCTATTAGATGGATCAGGACTGTTCTCATCTATATTTACTGCTTGGAAGGCTAACGAATTTGCCCACTGAGAATGCAGACTCTGAGAAATGATAACCAGTGGATTGTCAGGTGAGATAGAATCCAAATAGGAAATATGTGGGGGAATCAGGCCTTTAACCAAAACGGGATCAAGTCCTTTGCAAACAATCCATTCCCCTGCTTCAAAATTCTTTACCTCTTGCTCCAGATAAGTCCAAACTTCCTCAGGTGTACTATGCCTAAATCCACTTAGATCCACCATCGAGTGAAGAAAACTACTGGCAACCGCATGGGTATGGCTATCAATAAAGCCTGGCATCAGGGTCTTTCCATCTAAATCGAGCACTTCAGTATCTCCATCAGCCAGTTCTTTTAGTTCTTCATATTCCCCAACTGCCTGAATTATACCATCCTCCACATAAACGGCTTCCACTGAAGGGTGTGCAGATTCCATAGTTAGGATGATCCCATTGTAAATGAGATTACTTTTGGTTTTAGAAAAATCCTGGATGAGATAAAAATAAGCTAAGCCTAATAAAAGTATAGATACAAGAAAAAAGATAGATCGTTTCATAAGTTCTTAATTGGGAGCAGAAACAGGAACAGGGTTTTTCAGGCTTTGGTAAAAATCAGCTATGATAGCATCTCTATCGAAATGTTCCCAAATCAAAATTTCACGCTTGTTATCTGGCCTTTCAACCCATTCATTTTTTTTGAGGACAGGAGCAGAAATTGACCTCACCTTCGCCCAGGAAGGTTCTTTTACAATAGCGACTGCAGCCATATCAAAAAGAGGTCTAGAAGGAGGATCGCCATGATAATCGATGTAGGTAAAAAGGCTTACGGAATAATCTCCAAAATTGGAGAAAATCCCTCCATGTCTACCTGTGATGGGTTCTTCGATTCCTGGACCCAATCCTGGCATCTCTCGATTGATTTCTTCTTGTGTTACCTTAACGAAATCTGTCCCGGATGGATCTCCATAGCGGACAGTCACCATTTCAAAAGCAATGGGAGTATTAAGGAGGAAATTCATCGAGGCAGTATCATTGTCCTGATTATACTCACCGGGTTTTGGATAATTTGAGCCCAACCATACCACACGAACTTTATCAATTATACCAGGATCTTTTTCTACTGCAAGAGCAATATTAGTCAACTTCCCAACGGCCAATAGTACTAGCCTCTGTCCATTCGATTTATAGGCTTCTGAAATAATAAAATCTATAGCTTCCTTTCCATCATAATCATCGTCACCTAATTGAGTCCTGATTTCTGAGAAATCATCATTCGCTCCTTTTATCAAAGGAATTTCTGCTTCAAGATTCGCCAAAGTCATGATTCGCTCGGCTTCCTCATAATGGCCATCTATTTCGCCACCATTATAGGTGGCATTTACCGTTACGCCTCGCACATCGAAGCTATTCCCATTAAAGAGCAGGTAGATCAAAGCATGCTGATCATCCAATTCATTATTGGCATCCGTATCAAAAATTACCGGAATTTTCTTCGATTGAGTCTCAATTTCCTTCCCAGAGGATTTCTGGCTTTCCTTTTCTCCACATGAAAACCATAAAGTTAGGGCAATCATAAGATAGATGAAGGCGGTAGTGTAGTTCATAAGATAAAGGTAGTTTTTTTTTCAGTGTTCTGGTGTTCACCTGTCCTTGTGTTCTGGAGAAGGCAACGCTTATGTTGCCACTTCAGGACAAAGTGGTTTGTTGTAGTGTTTGAGTTGCTATCTCTATCCAACTTCAATACCCCCTGAACATAAGAACACGTTAACACCTCTTATTCCTCTAAATCCACTCCCATCTCTTTAAACTGAGCGGCTGCATGAAGGAAGTGAGCGGTAATCCAGTACACCGTCCAGTCTTCTGAATACCCTCCTCTTAGTTTGAATACATCCGACATTTCTCCTTGTTGGGCGAAGTTAGTATGTTGAAGTTGCTCGCCATGTTTTCCTAAGGGATCGATCATTTGACCACAAGAGCGATACATGACTTTCGCCAGTCTTTTTAAGTCTTCATTTTCCGTAAGTACTCCCAATCGATAGAAAGAGGGAGCGATTAAAACCCCATAGACATCCAGGTGTTGATTCTGGGGAGATACGGCTGTCCAGCCACGGGTTTTGAAATAATGATCAGCCATACGACCGGCTGGAAGCGGGATGTCCCAAACAACCGTATAGCTCAGGGTAACGTCTCCAGCATGTTTTGCCCAATCCAGATACTTAGGATTCATAGTAAGCTCATAAGCCTTTAGAAAGCCTTGAAAAGCCCCCCAGGATCCTTCCTTATCTTCGCAAGTTGCATCCAGGGTACCCCCCCAGTAAGGTTCCTCCATACTGATATGCCGCTGACCATAATAGTCAGCCACTTTCAATCCAACTTCCCGGTACCTTTCTTCTTCAAATATCTCAAAGGCTAGCAACAGGGGTGAAATATAAAAAGCCTCTGCCGTATTTCTGGGATTCCAGTCTGAGCTTAATATTCGCTTGACGTGCATATCAATGGCTTGCTGAAACCAAAATATCCATCGTGAAGATTCTAATTGAGGATGTTTGTGGGCTTCTAATATGGCAAGCCCTATAGAGTTTAAGGCTTGTCCTTGCGAAACGGGATCTTTCTTCTTCCAAATATCTTTTTCCATCTCATACACAACCGGAAAACCATCGGAAGTTATAGGGGAAGAAATCAAATGATCCGTGGCTTTCTGAACCATATCCCAAATTTTTTCATCTCCAATATCCTCTTTTAATGCCTGAAGGGCATAAGAGGGTGCCTCCGATTGGCCTGCCCAACCCATAACGATTCGGGGCCTAACAAAATCCGGGAACATATTGAAACCCGCATAGGTATCTGTTTCGGACCATCGACTTTTGGTAAAGCGGTATTTTGCCTTGAGAATATCTTCATAGGTAGGCAGGTCTTCCAAATAAAATGGTTTGAAGATATCGATAGAAGTGTAGATGGGTTGTTGAAAGCTTCGCCCCTGAGAAGTCTGACTTTGGAGTTCGAGGTAAAAAGTTTTTTCCACAATCATACCCGGGAGTATTTCCATATAGGTATCCTCATAAGGCAGAAATTCCCTTTGTAAGGCTTTTACCACTCCATTTTTTCCATTGTAGGAAACCGCTCCGCTCAAAAGGCTCAATTCTGTGTATTCCTCAAAACTTTCAACCCCCAGAGACCACCACTGATCAAAATGATGGCCTCGATATACCGGGCTTGGCAAACTATGGAGTGCTACTGCTCGATAGGCATTTCCATCTTTCCATTCCAGATTTGCAAAAGGCATTGGAAAGCGGTGTTCTTCGAAAAAAGCCTTCTCTCCCACTTGATCGCCATGAAATTCAGGAACCCGAACTTTATCATTTTGATTAGCTTCACCTGAAGGATTTCCATAGTAGAGAATAGCTGGCATGAAAACCTCTGTATTCGTACTTGGAACTTGCCAGCGAACTGATAAGCTTACTTTATCAAGTTTTTCTTTTCCCTTCCACTCAAATCGCCGTATGCATTTTATTCGATTTCCTTCTACTCGATAGGCATCTCTCAATTGCCAATGTCCTTCCTCTATTTCCAGCTTTCCATAAAAGATTTTCCATTCATCAACTTCTTCCCAATTTTCAACTTTTATATGCTTCCATTCAGTCGGCCAATTATTCTCCCACCCAAAGGCAATAGACCAAAGACCTTCATTGGGAGATTGTAAAAGTTTACTCCCATTGTCCGATAGCTCAAGACGAGAAGTACTTTCATCCACTATCAATTGAGGAGTTTGTGTAAACAGGAAGGAATAACTCAGGGAGCTAAGCAGGAGAAGTAATAGCTTTCTACGGTTCATTTTTTTCTTGATTGAAAACTTAATTTGTAGCTTTTGCCGGAAAATGAAAATTGATTTTTAATAAGCACAAGAATCAGGTTGAAAAGGCAGGCCCTCTCTCCTACTTTTGAGAAAAAACAAAGATGGAACAAGCGCAAATAGATTATCAAAGGATCGAGCAATCGATCAAGTATATAGCAGAGAATTTCAAAGAGAGACCAAGCCTTGACGAAATTGCAGAAAAGGTTCATTTATCTCCCGATCATTTTCAGAAAATGTTCAGTGCATGGGCAGGAGTCAGCCCCAAAAAATTTATGCAATTCCTTTCCATAGATTTTCTAAGAGAAAAGATTCATGAGGTTAAAAGTATAGATCAGGCAGCCGATCTGGCGGGCTTATCTTCTCAGTCTCGAGTTTATGATCTCTTTGTCAAGATTGAAGCCATGACCCCAGCTGAGTACCGAAGCATGGGTAAAGGTCTGCATATTTATTATGGCATTCACTGGACTCCATTTGGAGAGTGTCTAATCGCTAAAACGGAAAGAGGTATCTGTGCACTGGCCTTTCTTTCAGCAGAAAGTAAGGAACAGGAATTAGTTCTTTTCAAAGAAAAGTGGTCCTTGGCTAGTTTAGAGGAAAGTCAGGAAAAAACTCAGTCCATTGTACAACAGATTTTCCACCGCAATAAGGAAGGAGAACTGAAGCTCCTTGTTCAGGGAACCAATTTTCAACTAAAAGTCTGGGAAGCCTTGCTAAATATTCCAGGAGGAGCATTAACTACCTATGGAGATATAGCAGAAAGAATTTCCAAGCCCAAGGCAGTACGCGCAGTTGGAACTGCAGTGGGTAAAAATCCTATTGCATACTTGATCCCCTGCCACCGAGTCATACGCAAAGAAGGCAAGCTGGGAGAATATCGCTGGGGAAGTGATAGAAAGAAAGCTTTGATCGGTTGGGAAATGGCCAGACAACATGACTAAAATCGATCCAAATGAAATAGTCGGGTATCAATGCTCGGCTTTTCTTTTGTCATAATCTCACTTACCAGCTTTCCCGTAGCTGGTCCCAGGCTCATCCCCATCATGCCATGCCCTGTTGCAACAGTCAAATTTGTTAGTTCATTTGATTGATCGATATAGGGCATACCATCTGGTGTGCAAGGGCGATATCCTTGCCATACTTCTTCTAATTGAGGATTCTCGAAGGATAGGTCAGGATAATAGCGAGGCATACTTTCATAAATCCCTGCAAGTCGTTTCGGATTGATTTTGGTTTCCAGATTACTGAGTTCCAATGAGCCGCCTATGCGAAGATCGCTTCCCATGGGAGTTACTGCTACTTTTGCCTCGCTGAGTATGGTTGGAATTCCGGGTCGAAGCTGGGGGTTTTTCAGAGTAAAAGAATAGCCCCGCCCATCTTGTAAGAGCATATTGATTCCCAATTGTTTGAGGATTTTAGCCGTCCAACTTCCTGAGCATAGCAAAAGCTGATCGACGCGCATTTCTTCTCCAGAATCTAACTGAATTTGAGTGATCTTTTCGTTTGTGGAAGTAAGGCCATTAACCGAATGACCCATTTTAAATTTTACCCCTTCTTTTTTCAAGGCTTTAATCAAATCAGCTATAAATTGATTGGGGTAAAGGTGTGCATCCCCGGGAAAGAGGATCCCTCCTCGAGCTTCGATCCGAATACCAGGCTCCAGTTCTTTCAATTCTGTTTCAGAAATGATTTCTGCTTTTACTCCCAATTCATGGGCTTGTTCTGCTAATTCTCCTTCCTCCTCCTCAGCTTTAGCAGTTTTATAAAGCATCAGCAAACCTTTTTCCTCATAGGCGAATTCAAAGCCTTCTTCTTTTGAAAAAGACCGATACAGTTCCTTGCTCCATTCATTGAATTGGAATAAAATGGGCATGGCTGCCTGCACTTTATCTTTGCTGCAGGATCGATAGAAGTGCCAGAGCCATTGAGCGAGTTGGAGGTTGAGACGGGGGCGAATATAGAACGGACTTTTTTCCTGAAACATCCATTTGATTCCCTGCGATATGACTCCTGGAGCGGCCAGGGGAACAAAATGACTAGGTACGATCATGCCGGCATTTCCATGAGAAGTGCCATCTGAAAGATCACTTCTGTCAATAATCGTCACTTCGCAGCCGGCTTTTTTTAAGTACCAGGCGGAGCAGAGGCCTATGATGCCGCCGCCTATAATGTGAATATGCATTCGCTCTTTCTTGTTTTACTATTCTACTTTTTCATTTATGATTGTTACTTTCTCTTCTTTCCCCTTAATGGAAAAGAAGCAAAGGATCAAGCTGCTAAGCTGCTGCAAACCGCGCCAACACACAAGCCTTCCCCCACAGTCTATGCAGCAGCAAAGCCCCGATGTTCATTCAGGGAAATAAATCAGATTACCTGGAAGCCATGGGCGTAAGGATCGTCTTCATCGTCAATAATGATATTGTTGTAGCCCGTGATTTTAGCCCAGCCTTCAATGCTAGGGATGATAGCTGGATACTCTCCGCACATGGTTTCTTCTTCTACCCGACCAATGAAGGTGGAGCCGATGAAGCTTTCATGGACGAAACGATCTCCTTTTTTGAGTTTTCCTTTTGCGGCCCACTGAGCCATACGGGCAGAGGTTCCAGTTCCACAAGGAGAGCGATCAATGGCTTTGTCTCCATAGAATACGGCATTCCTGGCATCCGCCTCCGGATTCAAGGTTTTACCGGTCCAGAGCAAGTGGCTGAGGCCCTTGATTTCCAGATGAAGCGGATGCTGGAATGAGTATTTCTGGTTGAGGCGATCACGGATTACTGGACTCCAGCGAATTAGGTCGCCTGCGGTGTAGTTTTCGATTCCTGGGAAATTCTCCTGAGGGTCTACGATGGCATAGAAATTTCCTCCATAAGCCACATCCAATACCAATTCGCCTAAATCCGGACAATCAACTGTCAGATTCTTTTTGTACAGGAAAGAGGGAATATTGGTCAGCCTAACTGAAGAAATTTTCCCATTTTTTTCTGTATAAACGACTTTCACCAAACCGGCCGGAGTTTCCAGCTTCAGTTTACCCGGAACTTTTGGTTGGACCAGGCCTTCTTCCAAAGCAATGGTTACCGTACCAATCGTTCCGTGTCCACACATCGGCAAACATCCACTGGTTTCAATGAAGAGTATCCCTATATCATTGGCCGGATCACTGGGTGGATAGAGAATGCTTCCTGACATCATATCATGACCTCTTGGTTCAAACATGAGTCCTTTGCGAATCCAATCAAACTCTTCAAGGAAATGAAGCCTTCGCTCCATCATATTATCTCCCTCCAATTGAGGCCCTCCACCCGCAACCAGGCGAACCGGGTTGCCACAAGTGTGAGCATCTACACAGAAAAATGTCTTTCTCATTAATTTCGCCTAAAGTACAGCCAAATTCAAATAATCAGGAAGCTGAGGTCTGCTTTTTAGACCATCTTCTATAATCTTGATGACTCTTGCTCTTTCAGCTCCCCTTAAAGGCTTTCTGGGCGCTCTTACATGCTCTGTTCCGATGCCCGTATATACTTCTGCCAGTTTGATGTTTTGCACCAGCTGAGGATTGATGTCCAACTCCAGAATTGGCAGGAACCAGCGGTGGATTTCTAATGCTTCCGCGATTCTACCTGCTTTAACCAAACGATAGATAGCAACCGTTTCAGCTGGAAAAGCATCCACCAAACCTGCAACCCACCCATCAGCTCCCATCAAGAGGGCTTCCATAGCGATGGTATCTACTCCACACAAGACTTTAAATCGATCACCAAAGCGATTTTTGAAACGAGTAACATTGGAAAGATCACGGGTACTTTCTTTTACAGCTGCTATATTATCGAGGTAAGCCAGCTGTTCGAATATCTCCAAGGTGATTTCAATCTTGTAATCCACGGGATTATTGTACAACATCATCGGAAGGCTAGTGTTTTTGGCCACCTCTTCGAAAAATTCCTTTACCTCATTGTCGGTAGGTTTATACATCATAGGAGGTAAAACCATCAGTCCGTGAGCTCCTGCGTCTTCTGCTTTCTGGGCAAGACTAATAGCCGCCCGTGTGGAACCCTCTGCAATATTGAGGATCACATCCGTGCGATCCCCAAATTTATCCAGACACATGTTCAGGATTTCTAGTCGGTCGTCATGTGTCAGGGTACTGCTTTCGCCCAAAGAACCTCCGATGACAATGCCATCTATGCCAGCTTTTAATTGAGCATCGACATTCATCGCAAAGGTATCCAGATCGAGGTCTCCATTTTCGTGGAAGGCGGTGGTTAAGGCGGGGTAGACCCCGTTCCAGCTTACTTTTTTCATAGGTTTAGGTTAGAGTTCTAAAATTAGAAGACTTCCTTTTATCTCTGTTTACAGATTTTCGCAAATACTGATACTATTTTGCTAATTTTGGATTTGATAATAACCAAATGCTAGCAAATAGTACTATAATTTCATGAAACCTGTCCAATTTAGTATTCCCAAAACCCAGGACACGTCCTTCCATGTGCAGAAGGATGAGGCTCGGAATTTTTATGACCGTTTACACCAACATCCCGAATGGCAAATTACCGCCATTCATAAAGGAAAAGGGATTCTCTTTGCAGGAAACAGCTCTACTTCCTTTCAGGCAGGAGATGTATTTATGCTGGGATCGAATACTCCTCATTTATTTAAAAACGCCCAAAGTCCTGAATCAGAAATCGAAACAGAGGTATGTTCTATATCTGTTTTCTTTGGAAAAGATTCTTTTGGCAAGGAGTTTTTCACATTGCCTGAGTTAAAACAGCTAAGCGAATATTTAAGGCAGGCAAAAAGAGGTATTCTTTTTATGGGAAAAGAAAAGGAAGTACTATTTCAACAGCTCTCAAGTTTTCCCCAAAAACAGGGAATAGAACTTTTGATTGATTTGCTAAGCATGTTAAAATGTATGATGAATATTCAAGGCCAGGGATTTATCAATAGCGAGCATTATGATGCAGAGATGGAAAATCAATCTGATGAACGCATGCAGAAAATTTTGCAGTACTCCATTCAGCATATTGATCGGGAAATCAAACTGGAAGAGGTAGCAAAAGAAGCCAGTCTAAGTGTGTCTCAGTTTTGCAGATACTTTAAGCTCCATACACGCAAAACCTATATTAAATACTTGAATGAATTACGGATTGAACATGCTTGCTCTTTATTAAGGAGATCCGACCTAAGTATTGCTCAAGTATCCTTCGAAACAGGTTTTCAGAACCTTTCCCATTTCAACCGCCAATTTCTCAAGATCAAAGAAATCACTCCTTCTTCCTACAGAAAACTGAGACACACTGATTAGCATACATTACGATTCGATATATCCCTCTATAACCTTCTCCATGATGATTTCTGGTTTTGCGGGAGCAGAAAAACCATACTGCTTATACAATCCATGAGCATCACCAGTTAGCAACATCCACCTTTTCATATTCTTAAGATCCGGGTGCTCCATAATGTAATTTAACAGGAGTTTTCCATAGCCATGTCCTCTTTCCTTTCCATCTATAAATACATCAGCTAGATAAGAAAAAGTAGCAAAATCAGAAACCACGCGAGCAAAACCGATTTGTTTACCGCTTTTTTCTACTACAAAACAGAGAGAATTCTCGATTCCTCTTTCAATTAGGCTTCTTGGACGTCCTTTCGCCCAGTAGGAAATATGATGAAGATAATGATAGACGTACTCTACATCGATTCGACTTTTGTCATTGTGAATAAAGATATCCTTTGCCATCGGTTAAAATCCTTTTCGCTTTATCAATTTGCCCGGTCTTGCTTCCTTTGCTTCTTGACCATCGTACACTTCCAGGCAACTTTTAAAGATCCTGCTCAGAAATCCAAAGGGATTCTAAGAGTTTGGGTAAATGGCCAGGAAG
>JBCBRM010000001.1:0-407861 GCA_039819665.1 Bacteroidota bacterium | reverse complement strand
AAAGCAGCTCTGGAATTCCATTCCAGGTATCATCGCCTTTGCCTCCATCATACTCATTGTCCACCTTATTGTCATTCTCATTGCTGGGAAGTTGCTGAAAGTAAGCTTAAAGGAAATCATGATAGCGTCTGCAGCCAATATTGCAGGACCCTCTGTAGCTGCACCTATGGCAGTTTCGTTCGGTATGCCCAAAGCGATTACACCGGGTATTCTCATTGGATTACTCGGCTATGTAATTGGCACCTTTTTAGGCATAGGAGTTGGAGCAGCTATGAGCTAGGTTTCGCCAGAACCACTGCTTCTTATTTTGTAGCAATTCTTGCAATATATATCTATTCCTAATTCTTGATGTCTGGTGTATTCCGTTTTGTCCGAGAAGGAACCCGATTCCCTGATCTCCAAGCTTCTGATTACTTGCAAATTATCTAAAAGGTGAAGTAGGATAAATCCCTTTTTAGCGATTTTTAAAAATCCACAAGAATTAGAATTGGAAAGATTATATTGAGGGTATCTATTGAAATTACTACAACTATGCGATACGGATATCTGCTATTTCTGGCGATTATAGCTCTCGCTTGTCAGCCAAAACAGGAACCCAAAGTTTCTCCCCCCAACATTCTATTTATTCTTACTGATGATCAGGGTTGGGGAGATTTGAGTATAAATGGAAATACCAATCTCTCAACTCCCAATATTGATCTCCTTGCAAAAAACGGAGCCATATTTGACCGTTTTTATGTAAGTCCGGTTTGTTCTCCAACTCGAGCTGAAATCCTGACGGGTCGCTATCATGTACGTAGCGGGGTTTATGCGACTTCTGCAGGAGGGGAACGTATGGATTTGGATGAAACTACAATTGCTCAGGTCTTTCAAAAAGCGGGTTACCGTACAGCTGCATATGGAAAGTGGCACAATGGAATGCAGTATCCCTATCATCCCAATGCTCGTGGTTTCGAGGAGTTTTATGGTTTTTGCTCCGGTCATTGGGGGAACTATTTCAGTCCGATGCTGGAGCATAATGGAAAGATCATCAAAGGAAATGGATTTGTAATTGATGACTTCACGGAGCAAGCCATGAGTTTCATGGAGAAAAATAAGGAGCAGCCATTCTTTGTTTACCTGCCATACAATACTCCTCATAGTCCTATGCAGGTTCCAGATGAATATTGGGAGAGGTTTAAGGATAAAGAGTTAGAGATGCATAATCGAGAGCCTGAGAAGGAAAATCCTGATCACATAAAAGCTGCTTTGGCAATGTGTGAGAATATTGACTGGAATGTGGGGCGTTTAGTTGCCAAACTTCAGGAATTGAATTTAGAGGAAAATACCATCATTGTTTACCTCTCCGATAATGGTCCTAATGGGGTTCGCTGGAATGATGGAATGAAAGGACGAAAGGGATCGACAGATGAAGGCGGAGTTCGTTCTCCCTTAATTATGCAGTGGAAAGGGGAGATAGCTGCAGGAACCAAGATTCCTCAAATCGCTAGTGCTATTGATTTTTTACCTACCCTGACTGAAATGGCGGGAGTGGAATTTAAGTCTGAAAAAGATCTGGATGGCAAAAGTTTATATCCATTATTACAAGGAGAAAATATGCAATGGGAAGACCGGTACATCGTGAATCACTGGAGAGGGAAAACAAGTATTCGTACCCAAAATTATCGCCTCGGACATGAAGACCAGTTATTTGATATGGTAAATGATCCGGGCCAGACCAAAAATATCCTTGAAGAAGAGGAGGATATCTATACGGATCTTTTTGAATTTCGGGAGGAATGGAGAAGAAATGTATTTTCAGAGCTACCTGAAAAGGATAGCCGTGGCTTCGTAGTTGGTCATCCGGATTTTAAATACAATCAATTGCCAGCCCGTGATGCTCGTGTCACAGGAGAAATACAAAGAAGTAATCGGTACCCAAACTGTTCCTTTTACACCCATTGGACCAGTACGGAAGAAAAGATTTATTTCCCTATGGAAGTTTTGGAGGCAGGCGAATTTGAAGCTATTCTTTATTATACCTGCGCTGAGGAAAATATAGGTGCAAAAATCAGATTGAGTTTTGGAGAAAGTCAGTTGGAGGGCCAGATTACCGAGGCACACGATCCCCCACTTTTTGGTATGGATGAAGATAGAGATGAACGAATTGAATCCTATGTAAAAGACTTCAAACCCATTTCTTTAGGGAAAATACAATTGGAAAAAGGGGAAGGAGAATTGGCGTTGGAAGCTCTTGAAATCCCGGGTAAAGAGGTACTCGACTTTCGACTGCTTATGCTCAACCGAACTGATTTATAGGAATGCGAAATTATCAATCAATCATAAATAAACTTCAGGAGGCAAGTGAATCTGATTCCTGGGAGCAAATGGTGGAAGCGGCATCATCCCTTGATGAGGTGGATGAATTGAGTATAGATTTTCAGTTTGTAAAAACACTAACTGAAATAGAGGTATTATTTCCGGAAGAAAAGCATGTAAAAGGTAGTCGCAAGCTCAGGCATGCTATTTATATGCTGAATGAAGAATTAAAAGAACCTGCATTTGAAGACCTGTCCCAATGCGTAGCTCGACATGCCAAAGATCGACCTCATACAATAGCTATTAAGGATGATCGGACAGAAATAAGTTGGGAAACTTTTGATCTCCATGCTACCCAGGTAGCCAATGCCTTGCTGAAATTAGAGATGAATGACAGTCAACGGATAGGAGTAATAGGACAAACTTGCCATGAATTTCTGGAGCTATTTATCGGAACTTTGAGAGCTGGTCATTGTATTGTTCCTCTTTCGACCCTCGCCAGTCCTGAAACGCTTAAACTCATGGGAGAGGATGCTGGTATTCATATCTGGTTTGTCTCAGATCGATATAAGCATTTAGTCGAAGCGTTTAAATCGGAACTCACTCATAAAGTAGCTCTGGACTTTGAGGAGGAAGGATGGGAGACTTATGAGAAATGGAGAGATAAGTCTTCTAAGGATATGGTCGAAATTGCTTACGATCCCAATGAAGAGTTTGATATCATGTATTCTTCTGGTACAACCGGCATACCGAAAGGGATTGTTCACTCTAGAAGAGGAAGGCATAACCGGTATTCAAAAGGGCATAAGCTGGGATTTTGGACGGAAAGCATAAGTTTGATTTCGACCCCTCTTTACTCCAATACGACCATGGTTTCTGTATTGAGAACCCTGGCTCATGGAGGGCAGTTTGTGTTGATGAAGAAGTTTCGGGAGAAAGAGCTCCTCGAGATTGCTGAAAAGGAAAAAACCACCCATGCGGTTTTGGTTCCGGTTCAACTTCAGCGCCTATTAGCTCATCCCGACTTTGATAGCTATGACCTGAGAAACTTTGAATTGGTTATGACTACTAGTGCGCCATTGAGTGTTTCTATCAAACAGGATATGGTTAAGCGTTGGCCGGGGAAATTCATAGAAATCTATGGATTGACAGAAGGTGGGCCAATTACAGTGTTGGTTACCAATGATCATCCGGATAAACTACATACGGTAGGCCAAACCGCCGACAATTCTGAGATTCTAGTAGTAGATGAAGATGGGAAAGAAGTTCCAAGAGGTACCATTGGCGAACTCATAGGCATTTCCGACAATATGATGGATGGCTATCACAATCGACCCGATGCGAATAAAGAAGCCTTTGGAATAAGCTTACATGGGCGAACCTGGTTTCGAAGTGGAGATTATGGAGCCATGGATGACGATGGCTTTATTACCCTTCATGGCAGAAAAAAGGAAACCATTATTTCCGGTGGATTTAATATCTATGCAGTTGATTTGGAAGAAATGCTCAAGCGACATGATGCGGTGAAAGAGGCTGCAGTATTTGGAATTCCCAGCGAAAAATGGGGAGAAACACCTATGGCCCTTGTGGAGGTTATTAGGGGAAAGGAAGCCAATCCAGTAGAAATTCTTGACTGGGCAAATGATAAGCTCGGCAAAGCGCAGCGGATTGCAGCTCTAGAAATTCGAGAAGAATTGCCAAGAAGTCCTATTGGGAAGGTGTTGAAAAAGGTGTTGAAGAAGCCTTACTGGGTGTGAGTATGTTTGAATGTTCGTGTATTAGCGTATTAGAAATACCATACCCTAAAACCTGTCGTCTGACTTAGAGTATTAAACAACAAAAGACATAAAGTTATTCACAGTTATAAAATCGTTCTTTGTCAATTTGAAAAATCAAGATTAGTAATAGACTGCTTTGAGAAATTGGTGTTGTATTGCTTTATAGGCTCTCCCTGTGTGTCAAAAAAGACCCATTGGTTGAGGTTAGGATCAAGCTTTATACTAATTATCTGATGTTTACGCATAGTGCCGAGATTATATCGTTTTCCATAGAGATTTACTTGTCCATTCTTACTGACTGTTCTCTGCCAGCTAGCTTGGGCAAGGAAATCTAAGGCTCTTTGCATATCAAAGTTCTCTGGCTCATAGCTTTTGCCAGTAAAAGCCAGCTCTGGGAATCGTTCTATTTTCTTTTTATTCTTCCATCTTCGAATGGGAAAATGATAGTTATGAAAATAGGCCTCTCTATGCAATCGACTTCGTAAATGCTCGGTGTTTTGGCACTTACTAAGCTCAGTCCAATTAGCCATTATGCCCTGGCTCCGTTCAACCTTGGCATTATCTTGTGGCGTTCTGGGTCGATTCCAGATCACTTGTATCCCCAAAGAAATGAGCCATAAAGCCAGCGGAGGAATCAGTTCCAACTGCGGATCTCCAAAAGGACGACCATTGTCTACTTTAATCCACTTGGGTAGCCCCCATTTAACGAAAATCTTAATAAGTGCCTGTTGAATATCTTCTAGAGCTACTTCACAGATTTTCTTCTGGGGGGAAAACTGGCGGATCAATCACCGTGGATGAAGCCTCATCTACAATATTGAGCCAGCTCTGCTGCTGCCCATCCAGGGTGGTCATTTGTTCCTTGGCGTCTATTTGCCAGCCCTCATGAAGTTCTTTTGCCCATAGACGTTCCGGCTTAGGAAGTTTTGTTTTCCTTTGGGTCTGTTCATTCCAGCTAAACCATCTGTAAAAAGTCCGTACACTGGGAAGGGCTAACTCTGGTCGTGCTAAAGAAATCTCTGCGTGAATCTTTTCTCCGCCCCAACTGGGATGCCAGCTCTTCAAACAGCGAACAGCACGATAGATAAAATCATCTGCACCCGGTCGTTTTTTACCACAATTCTTATAATGAGGCTTAAGACCTGATTCACCATCTGAATTAAAGCGATTTATCAACGTATGGATGGTTCTGCGACTTACCTCAAACCTGCGAGATAAGCTGCTTATGGAATGGCCTGAGCCGTGAAGACGAATAATTTGCTCACGAATAGCCATAGGAACAGGAGTAGGCATGGATACTTGAGTTGGTTTTCAAAGAACGAAGTTAAAAACTGTGTATAACTTTATAGCAAAAGTTGGTTAATACTCTAAGTCAGCCAACAGGTATTAGTATTTTGATTTTGCATCAACCCTCGAACACGAATACACTAACACCCATAAACGTAAAAAAGCCATCTTTCTCAAGATGGCTTTAATCTATACTAATATCCGTGCTTGTTTTTATTTCTTAGAAGGCCAGTCCGATGGCAAAGCGTCCGTCGAGGTTGAATCCATCGGTATAGTAACCTTTAGAACCTGTGTCAGCGAAGTCTGAAGTTCCCCAGGAAGGTCCTACTTCGGCATTTATGAAGAAGTTCTTCCAGAATTTCTGTGCACCATAATGGATGGCGAACTTGCTATACTGACGGCTCAAATCTGGGTTGAATGACTCGGAAGAAGGTACCAATTGACCATATCGTCCTTCGGCACTGATGAAATGTCCAGCAAAGGCTTTCATCTTACTTTTGTTACGACCTTTCTTATAACTGCGCTTGATGTTGAAGTAATAGCGCAATCCAGCTTTAGTTCCGAAGCCTTGTCCTATCACAGTAGAATTATCCTTGTTCAGATAAGAAGCTTCCCCGTAAATCGAGGCCCTTTTGCTGAGCTTGTGCTCCAAAGTGGCTCCATACTCTCCTGTGAACATGGGGCTAACGTTTATTTTCAAAATCGTAGCCTGCTGAGCAAAACTGTTTAGGGTAAGTACTAAGGTGAGCAGGGTAAAAAAGGTAGCAACTTTGATGATTAAATGCTTAGAGGAGAAATTGTCTGTGGTGGTAACTAAAGCTTTCATAATCGTATAAGTTTTCGATTCACATTCATTTAAAAATTTAACCTTGAATTCTTATGCTTTAGGATACTCCACAATTTGAGCTGAGGATACACAAGCGCGTCGCATTATTATCTTCCGTGCCGACTTTCGGGATGTTCGTAGTAGATTTTGGAGCAAGGAGAAAGGGGAGAATTGCAATTTGCTGGCATTCGACATGAAGAAAAGCCTATATTTACACAAAGGAAACTACTAATCTATGAGTTCCCACCCTCCCATTCTGATCATCGGTGCAGGTATTGGTGGTCTGTGTACAGCTATAGCCTTGCAAAAGCAGGGATTTCCAGTTCAGGTATATGAAAAAGTTCCCGAACTAAAAGGTCTCGGTGCAGGCCTTATTTTAGCGACAAACGCAATGAAGGCCCTCAAAGCTATAGGCATAGCAGAGGAAGTCCAGGAAATCGGTTATGAATTGAGTCGTTTTAGCTTATTGGCAGAAGATGGGAAAGTACTCAATGCAGGTATAGATGCTAAAAGAGTGAAGAAAAGATATGGCTATGGATCGTATGGAGTTCATCGTGGCGATCTTCATACAAAGCTAATCAGTATGCTTCAGCCGGGGACGATTTTCACAGGAAAAGCTTGTAAAAGAGTGGGTCAAGACGAAGATAGTGCCTGGGTAGAATTTGAAGATGGAAGCCGTGCAGAAGGAATTGCCATGGTCGCCTCAGATGGGATTCACTCAGTAGTACGTCAACAACATTTGCCTGGTGTAAGTCTTCGATATAGCGGATATACCTGCTGGCGAGCAATTATTGATGCAAATGAGTTGGACAATCTGGATGATTTTGGAAGTGAAACCTGGGGGAAGAATGGAAGATTTGGAATCGTTCCACTTAGTAATGATCGGGTGTACTGGTTCGCTACAAAAAATGCTCCTGAAAATGATGCTGAAATGGCAAAATGGAAACTCAAAGACTTGAAAGAGAATTTCTCCGGTTTCCACCAAAAAGTCCAAGAAGTACTAGCCCAAACCAAAGAGGAAGACATCCTATGGAACGATATACATGATTTCAAACCCCTGGAAACCTATGCCTTCGAAAGGATCCTCTTGTTAGGAGACGCAGCTCATGCAACTACTCCTAATATGGGCCAGGGAGCCTGTATGGCAATTGAGGATGCAGCTGTCCTCCTCTCCTGCCTCAAAACTGCAGAAAGTTATCTCTCTGCCTTCGAGGAATTTGAAGTTCGTCGTATGGAGCGCAACAAATGGATCGTAAATACCTCTTATCGCATAGGCGCCATGGCCCAATGGAGCAATAGCCTCATGTCCGGATTTCGCAACCGCCTCATGCGCATGACGCCTCAGAGCACGACGGAAAGGCAAATGGTAAAATTGTTTGATGTGAAGTTTTAACGCAAAGCGTGTTAGAGTATTAGGGTTTTAGTGTGTTCGCCTTTCTTCGATATATTTGTACAACCTTACCTCTAACACCCTAATACGCGCATACGCTAATACCTCTATGAACCTCCCCTCCTCTATCTCCCCCAAACTCAGCTGGCTACTTTTCGGCCTTGCCTGCCTGATTTTTGTGTGGGTAAAATGGGCAGATCTTGCGCTTCCCATGTATTGGGATGAGATTGGGGTCTATGGGCCGGGCATTTTGGCGATGGTAGATAAGGGGATCAATTTATTGCCTTCGGGCCTTGATCCGGAACTTTCTCGAGGTCATCCCCTTTGGTTTTATGCGCTTTTTGCTGGCTGGGTAAAATTGACGGGCTATTCACTTGTTAAGATTCACCTTTTTGCATTGGTGATTAGTCTTGGGCTTTTTGCATCCATTTTTCATATAGCGAAAAAATACAGCAACCCTCTACTTGCTTTAGGGGTTTCTGTCATCTTTATGTTGCAGGGGATTGTGATTGCTCAGGCTAGTCTGGCTTTGCCGGAGGTACTATTAGCCTTGGAGCTACTTTGGGCACTTTACTTTTTTTATGAGCGAAAGTATGGATGGTATTTCCTCTTAGGGTCTCTGGCTTTACTTACTAAAGAGTCCGCTTTGGTACTTCCCTTAGCTTGCGCTTCCTGGATGTTCCTGAATTTTCTCCTAAAAAAAGAAGGGTTCAATCTCAAAGTAATTTGTATTGCATTCGCCCCTGTTTTCATCTACCTCCTCTTTCTCTTGATCCAAAAGCAGACCTATGGCTGGTACTTTTTCCCCTACCACATGGAACTTGTCAACCTGGACATGGGGGAAATATTTACAAAATTCTGGGATTATTTTCGCTGGCTTTTTATTGATCAGGGAAGGAGTATCATAGGAGCGGGTCTCATCGCGACAGCAATATATCTTGTATTTAAAAAACAATTGAAAGCCTCCTTTTTAGAATTGATTTCCATTTTTGCTCTGGGCTTTCTTTGCTTTTCGGCGCTCAATGTCTACATGGATCGATACATCCTGAGTCTCTTTCCTTTATTTATGATTTCGTTAGCGATTTTATGGGATCAGGCAGAACTGGCTCCCATTCTCAATTGGAGCAATCTGACACTTGCATGTTTCTTTGGCCTCAGCTTTCAGTCTCAGGTAGGATTTCGTTTCGACGTAGATATCAATTACCGGGTCTATCTGGAAGTGCAAAAAGAAGCTAGCGAATTTTTGGAGAAAGAGGTTCCTGTTAATACGGCCTTTTTAGGCAATTTCCCACTCTTCAATGGTTTTCAGGATCCCCGTTTTGGCTTTGTATCTGATACGAATCATAATAAAATCTGGGTAGTTCCACATGACAGTATGGAATATCGTGCCTTGCTTACGCCTCCTTCCTTTGCTAATGCCTTACCCAAAGAAGGCGAGCTTATCAGAACTTTTGAAAAAGGCTTTACCAAAGTTGAGGTCTATCGCAAAAAACCTACAAAGCCAGCGGAATAAACTTGCAAGCCGTTCCAGCACTTTCCCGATTTATGATTTCCTTTGCTTTTTTCAGTAAATCGACATGTTTTTCATCCGAGGCCAGATCGCTTTGCTCGGAGGGATCAGTAGAAAGATTGTAAAGTTCCAGAGGATCGTTTTCATTTTCGTTCAAGCCTCGATAGAACTTCCAATTCCCCATACGCAAGGCCTGTTTTTCATTCCATTCCCAATAGAGAAACTCATGTTCCTCCTGCTCCTCCCCCATCAAGGCTGGGAAGAAACTTAAACCATCCGCATTAGGGATAGCTACACTTTCACTTAAATCCAACAAAGAAGGACCAATGTCGTAATTGGCAAAAGGGCTTTCTATGGTTTTTCCCGCTTCAATTTTTCCTGGCCACCAGGCAATCATGGGAACACGTATTCCTCCTTCATACAAACTCCGCTTAAAACCGGTCAAACCGCCATTGCTATTAAACGGACTTTCCAGTTTGCCATCTATTTGTTTTTCATCTACCCCGCCTTCATCAGCTGGACCGTTATCACTGGTCAGAAGCACCAGGGTATTTTCGTCCAAATTCAATTCCTCAAGCAAATCCAGTATCTCGCCTACATCTCGATCCAAATGGCTAATCATAGCCGCAAAGGTCGCCCGGCTTTTATATGGAATCGGACGAGCGTATATCTTGTCTCCCTGATAATCAAATTCCGGGAAGATGCTATTTCCCTCAGCATCGAGATATTGCTCCCAGATGCCTTTGTCTTTTTCGGCATTATGATCAGGATCGCCCGGTTTGGGAATCGCCAGTTCAGCATGTGCGATGGTAAAAGGAAGGTAGAGAAAAAAAGGCTCCTCCTGATGCTCACGAATGTAGCGCTGCGCATGATCCATGAACTCATTTTGGGTGTAACGATCCGGGCTGATGTGATAGGGCTTGATTTCCCCTGTATCATTTGATTTCCACAAATACTTTCTCCGCTTCCATCCATCCGTCTTTCCATCAAAAAAATACTGATGAGCATCAACTGCATTCAGATGCCCCACAAATTCTTCAAAGCCTCGATCCAGCGGACTATCTCCCAGCACAGTCGAATCCTCCAACTGTGCATTGTGCTGCTTGCCAAACATAGCCGTTCGGTAGCCTCGTTCTTTCAACATATGCGGCCAGGTTCGGAAGCTCTCTGCCAGATTTCCCTGCCCATTGCTACAGCTGAAGTGATGCCCCATATGAAAGCCACTCAACAAGGCAGCTCTTGAAGGACCACAAACTGTCGAACCTGCATAGAAATTGGTAAATCTTGCTCCTTCTCTCGCCATCTGATCGATGCGAGGGGTCTTAATGAGTTTCTGTCCATAGGCTCCAAAATCTCCATATCCGATATCGTCCACATTAATGAGGATGATATTAGGTAAAGGGACTTCTTCAGCTTTGGGTTCCGTACAAGCAGAAAAGAGGCAGAAGGCCAAAAGCCCTATAAGGCAGCTAATGTGTAGTAGTTTCATGTCAAAGGAAAGCTTATTGCTCCCGCTCCAACTTCTTCAATCCATCTATCGTTGCACCCGTGGTACCCATAGCTGGAGCCAGGAACCAACCTAATATAGGCACAAAAAGTAGCAAGGTAAAGGCTGTACCATTCCCCATCGCCATCCATTTATACTTGCGGGCAAATCGAACACTCTCTTTGATACCGTATCTCTTCCTTTCCAAGAGGTAATCCAAATTTCCAAAGCCGATGAAATAAGCCTGAACCAAAAAGATCAAAATGGCAGGCAAAAGTCCTCCTATAATGGGGATGATTGTACCGAAAATAGAGCCTGCTATAGTTAGAAATATTACCAGAAAAATTTCTCGAAAAAGATTCCGCAGCGCGATACGTATTCCCCTTACCATATCCGAGATCATGGCTTTAACTGAAACATTGGGAGCTGGCTTGCCCGTGATTTTACTTTCCACTTTCTCAGAGAGAGTCCCCATAAAAGGAGAAACTATGACCATTACCAGATACTTGAAAATCAAAAGGGCAACAATGATCATCAGCACGAAAGAAAGGCTGCCAGCGACCCACTCAAAAGTTTCTTTTCCCCATTCAAACGGATAGAATCCAATCAACCAATGTCCCAAATCATCTGAACTGGCATAGGCACCACTAAAAATCAAACCCGCCACGACCAGACTTATCAGGCCGGGAATCATGACATAGGACCAGAGCTTATGTTTACTGAGAAAACTAAAAGCTCCCCAAAAAGAAAAGAATCCGGAGAAATAGTTTTGGATCATAATGAGTGCTAGAGGTTCATATCGCCTTTAGGCAGACATTTCTAAAAATGCACAATTATCGCAATTTCCACCAAAAAATATACGATACATATCCCAAAGACTATTTCTCCGGAAGAGGGTTGAAATTTTAGGGTGCAGGATCTGGAATCCTTGCATGCACTCCCTCGATTGCTTTAAGGGCTTCTTTAGAAAGTTCTACCTCTATACTTTCAATATTCTCTTTCAATTGCTCCATGGTCGTAGCTCCTATAATATTGCTAGTTAGGAATTCACGGCTATTTACAAAAGCCAGGGAAAGTTTGGCAACGCTAATTCCTTCTTCCTCTGCAATTTTCATATAGGCTTCAGTCGCCTCATAGCAATTTTTACTATTGTAGCGTGCCATGACCGGATATCGTTTGATTCGTCCTTCTCCTGGGGGCTTATCTGTATGATATTTCCCGCTCAGTAAACCAAAAGCCATGGGTGAATAGGCAAGCAGACCGACTTTCTCCCTGTAGGAAATCTCAGCCATACCAATTTCATAGGTGCGATTTAGCAGACTATAAGGATTTTGTACACTTACAACTTTCGGCAAACCCTTATTTTCGGCTAAATTCAAACAGCGATTCAGTCCCCAGGGAGTTTCATTCGAAAGGCCAATATGCCTAATTTTCCCTTCTTTTATCAAATCTTGCAAAACCTCGAGTACTTCTTCAAAATTATCTTCCCAGGAATCACTTTTGCTGGGCATGAATCCTCTTTGCCCAAAGTAGTTTGTCCTCCTCTCAGGCCAGTGTAATTGATACAAATCCAGATAATCAGTCTGTAGCCGTTTTAGGCTATTATTTAGGGCTTCATGAATTTGTTCTTTATTGAACTTCATCGGATTACGCATATAGCTAAAGCGATCTGAAGGACCAGCTATTTTACTTGCCAAAATAATCTTATCACGATTTTTCCTAGCATTCAGCCAGGTCCCGATGATACGTTCTGTGCTCCCTTGAGTCTCTTTTCGACCCGGTACAGAATACATCTCGGCAGTATCGATAAAGTTCACACCTTGGGACAGCGCATAGTCCATTTGTTCATGCCCTTCAGCCTCAGAATTCTGTTCGCCAAAAGTCATGGTCCCAAGGCATATCCGGCTGACTTCGATTTCAGTTTTTCCTAATTGGGTATATTTCATAAATGACAAAATTTTGCGTCAAAGGTAAAAATATAAAAGGTAAAGACGGAATGATTTTTGCACAACAAAAAAGGCCAATAGACCATTAATTCTCTCATTCTTAATCATTTTATCCAAAAATCCTTGTTTTACAAGGGTAAAATCCACACCTGTTATGAAAAAGCTGCTACCCATGCTTGCTCTCTGCATTCTATGGAATGCCCTCTCTACAAGAGCTGCAGATATTATTTATACAAAATCCGGAGAACGGCTGGAAGCAAAAGTTCATATAGTTGGGATCAACTGGATAAACTATGAGCAAGATGGAGAAGTTCTGCATATCCGCAAAGAAAAAGTGGCAATGATCTTCTCAGAAAATGGAGATTACTATGTTTTTGAACATAGCCTTCGCGATGGCTTCCTCAGAGCTTCTTTTGACAATGATTATTATCACAAGCTCATTGATAAAGATGGAAATATGATTCCCCTCAAAACCTGCATGGTATATCGGGATCGGGTCCAGTATAGTCATCTGCTCGAAGACAAGGAGCAGCAAAGTATTCCGATCGAAAAGGTATCCATGATCCTTTATCGGGACAAGAGTCATCAGTTTTTCGGATCATCGAGTGAAGTAGCTAAGAATCTGCTTCAATATCACAAGCAAAATGGTGGGGAACTGGTCGCTTCCAATGAGCATCAGCGGGTAAAAGCTAGTGAAAGCGAAGGGAAACCCGCATCTGCTCCAGCCATCAGTTTTGAAAAGAAAAATAATACCCTACCCATAGATGAAGCAGAATTTAAACGAAAAGCTACCCTGCGCACGGAAGAGCTGACCAATTACATTCGTTTAATTTCAGACAAGAGTACGCCGGCATTAGAAGCCAATAAGGCCATTGATCAGGCAGTACAATTATTTGTCGGAGAAGAAAGTGTAGTTGAAGTTTCCAGTGTAAATCGGGTGGAAACCCAGCGCTACCAAATTCGCAATTATCTACAGCATTTGAAGCTGCTCAAATATGACAAAGTTGAGATCACCTGGGCCGAAGTAAACTATGTGGGAGATATCCGCAAAGGTACGGACGGCAATTATTATGGCTATGTGAGTTTCGTACAGGTGTTCAGGGGCTTTAAAGATGGAGAAGTATTATATGAAGACATGACAGAAAAAAGAGTAGAAGTCATGTTTAAAGGATATAGTAAATTCGAAAAAGGTCAGAAAGCCGATCATTGGGATGTCCTGCTTTCGAATATAAAAGTTGAACAAACCATTTAGTATCAAAAAGTATTCTGTCTCCCAAGTTCATGGTCAACCTCCTAAAGATCTTTTCCTCGATTGCTCTCTTTACGTACCTGTCTTTTTCTTCCTCAACCGTGAGGGGACAGATTAGCTTTGGTCAGTCCCAAAACTTTGCATTTCAGGTAAAACAGGTAGATGAGTTTATCGAGAGATTCAATGGGCAAAAAAACACAGTACTCCTTGAGTACATGCGTACATATTATCCTGAGGATAAAATGGAGCGTTATGAACTCCTTACCACTCTTTTCAACCACCAGGATAGCACCTGGGATTTGAATCTGGTTAAGGCCTTTCTCCGGGATGTCAATAATCCCGAACAACCCACATATTTAGATTATTACGATCAGGATTGGTATGCACAACTTGATTGCGAGGTAATATATAGAGGACAAAATCAGCCTATGAGCCTCTTTTTGGCCATAGAATCGAGCCCGGATCTGGCATCTGAGTGGGTCATTAAAGGCGTAAAAGCCGACTTTCTATGCTTACCTGAGCTGGAGAATTCGAAAAATATGCTCAATCCTGTAAGCCATGCTACCGACTTTATGAATCTGCACAAGCTCTTCGAACAACCGGAGTTTGCCCGTGGATATATGCATAAAAATTTTCAGGGAAATTTACTCACCCTCTTTTATCATGAGCTAAGTGAGGATCGCCTGAAATTGAAAGAGATCAGGAAGATCAGTTATCACTTCCTGCAAATTCGCAACTGGATATTTACCGTTTCCCAATTTCGACGCCCCGGAAGAAACTCCGGATGGCTGATTGATTCTTTATCCCCTATGACTGAAGCCGAGAAATCCAGGTATCGCCTGCAAGAATTGTTTCTCGACTGATAAGTAGCCCATACATTATGAAAACTTATTTATCAATCGTACTCTGCCTGCTTATAGGCTTCTTCGCTCAACAAGCAAGCGCACAATCCAAACTGAGTCCGGCCGACAAGATCGAGATTTCCTACAATGCAAAACTCATGATCAAAGAGCTGGAATCCCTACTCAATGTGATCAGCAATGAAAATATCACTTTGAGTCAGACGGAAATGCTGATTGCCAACAGCTTTTCTTCGGAAAATCCCAATCAGCTATTTTACGACCAAAATGCTATCGTCGAGGATGATGTCAATCCTCGCCATTATAAAGCAGACGATGCCGTGGACCTGAGTGCCCTTCGCTATCTGCAAGACCTGGACATTTTCTACAAGAAAACCGGCAGTCCAACCATCCAATTTGATTCCATCAAGAGTTCGGCAGTAGAAAGGAAATCCTACACCTACGTGCGGGTCTATTTCCAAAGCAATTTCGGTAGTACCCATAAGGAAGTAGCCAATCGCTACAGATCAGGAAAACGCATCGCCGAACTACGTGCTGATAAAGAAGGCAGCCAATGGAAAACCCGCATAGTAAGCATTGTCTTTCTGGGAGAGGACGAGAAATTTGAAGAAGTAAATTACCAGATGGCCGAATCCATTTCTTTGGCTATGGGAGGAAGTGAAAGTTTAAGTAGCGATTCTCGTGCTGCAGAAATAGAAGCTCGCGCCAAAGAAATTGAAGCAGAGTATCTCCGAAAGTTTGAAGAAGATATTCAAGCAAGAAAGGCCCGTTTTGAAAAGGAAAAGCAAGCCACCTATACCTCTCTGGTAGATAGAGGAGATCGTGCTTTGGAAGAGGAAGAATTTCAAAAAGCTTTGGCGGCTTATGAAGAAGCACAGGCAGTTGATCCCTATCAGGTAAGCCTTCTGAAAAAGATCAATAGTGTAAAGCAAATTGTAGATGACAAAGCACGTATGGAATCTGCTCAGTTCCTGGCTGCAGAAAAACTGGGGAGACTCAATGGAACCATCCATAATTATGAGACTTCTCTCAAGCACTATCGACAGGCCTTGAAGCTGCGTCCGGGGATTGAGGAGATTGAGATGAAGATTAAGGAAATGGATCAAAACCAAATTTATCTGGCTGACCTCGAAGCCCGCTATGGCAAAGATTATCAGGCAGGAATCAAGGTGTATAATAAAGAATTGAAGAAAAAGGGTGAGAATCCAGATCTCTATTTGGCACGGGGAAAATGCTACCTGGAAATCGAAAAGATCAAGCAAGCCGTCAATGACTTTACCAAAGCAATCAAACTTTATCCTGATCTCCGTGAAGCTTATTTATTGAGAGGTTCTATTGCCGAAAAAGAGCAGAACTACAATAAAGCCATTACCGACTTCGGTCTGGCGATTTCTACCTTTAGAAATGATCCTGATCTGCTAAGAAGAAGAGCCAAACTCTTTGTACTTACTCGTCAGGATGAAAAGGGCATTGAAGACTATACCGAGGCCATCGAGTTTAGCCCTCAAAGAGTAGAACTTTATAAAGAAAGAGGAATCATCCGCAATCGCATTGAGATTCATAGCGATGCAGTAAATGATTTCGCTCAGGTAGTCCGTTTGAGTCCGGAGGATCCGGAAGGTTGGTACTATCGTGGCCTCTCATATCTAGGATTGCAGGAATTCTCTGCTGCTTCAGATGACTTCATCAAAGCCCGCAACAATGGGCTCAATAAAACAGGGCGTGAGCATTTGAAAAAAATTGCCGATGATTATTTTAAATCCGGACAGAACGCCTATGCACAAAAGAATTTCAGTTTCGCCAGAGAATCATTCACCCATGCTACAGAAGTAGAGCCTAAATACAAAGAAGCCTGGTTCAATAAAGGAGAATCTGCCTTCAAAGAAGAAAAATACCTCGAAGCCATTGAAGATTACAGCCAGGTACTCAAATTGGATGGCAATTACTATATGGCTTTTCAGCAAAGAGGACTTTCCCGCCAAAAACTGGGACAACTAAGTCTGGCAGTCAAAGATTTTGAAAACTCTATGGCTGTAGAACCTGCTTATTTACCCAGTTACATATATGCTGGGGACACCTATCAGGCATTAGGGAAACTGGATAGAGCTTTGACTTGTTATGACAAACTCCTGCAAAGAGACTATGCACAAGCAGAAGTTCAGTTCAAGGCAGGAAAACTCAGAACACAAATAGGAAATCATCCTCAAGCTGTTAAGAATCTTTCTGCGGCATTGAAAGAGGAAAAAGATTTTGCGGAGGCTTATTATTATCGGGGAAAAGCCTACGAAGGGATGAAAGATTTGAGCAGAGCTTTCGCGGATTATTCCAGTGCTATCAAATATCAACCCAATTTCCCGGCAGCTTATCTATCCAGAGGAAATGTGCATTTCAAAAATGGGAAATTCAAAAAAGCAGTTCCTGAATACACCCAGGCGCTCAAACAAAAAGAAGGTTATGCAGAGGCTTACATTCAAAAAGCCAGGACTCAATATAGATTAGGCGAAAATATTTCTGCCATCCAGAGTTTTAAATATGCCTTCAAACTCAATAATAGTTTTGAAACCTCTGAGAACCTTTGGGAGCTGGCTTATAGCTATCTGAATGGAGGAAATATTGAAGAAGCAAAGGAACACTTTGTAATGGCTCAGGGCGGCAGTCCAGAAATTCCTCACCAAATCAAAATGGGTATGGGCCTGATAAAAATTAAAGAAGGGGATCGTGATTCGGGTTTACTCTTACTCAAAGAAGCCTTCAAAGAAGGCAAATACAAAACAGCTGTTTTGAAAAAGCATCCTGCCCTGAAAAGCTTTAAAAAAGATAAATCTGTAAAAGAACTGGTCTCTCGCTTTGGGAGATAGCCGACATGGGTATAGGTTCGGGTTCTTAAGGAAAATAGGTTTCAAGCAGGCCGCTCAGATTGAGCGGCCTCTTTGTTTTGTGGCAGAACTTAAGGTACCCCTTCCTTTTATAGACACAATCTTTGATTAACTTGCCGAAATGGAGGTCCCAGAACTAAACATCCTTTACCTGGATGAACATATCGTAGCAGTTGATAAACCTGCAGGAATGATTGTTCATCGAAATGAATACACCCAGAGAGAATTTGAAAACCTCCTCAACCTACTGAGTCGGCAACTCAGGCAACATCTCTACCCTGTTCATCGTCTGGACAGGGCGACAGCAGGCGTCATGATATTCGCCCTTACCAAAGAAGCTGCTAATGTGATGATGCGGGCTTTTGCCGAAAAAAGAGTCAACAAAGAATATGTTTGTATTGTGAGAGGTTTGGCAGAAAAAGAAGGAAAAATAGATCGGGAACTCAGGAAAAAGCCCACCCGCAAATTTCAATCAGCTGAAACCCATTTCTGGACCCTCTCACAAAAAGAATTGCCCATACCTATCGGCGAATTTGAGAGTGTGCGCTACTCTTTACTCAAGGTCCACCCCTTGACCGGACGCAGACATCAAATTCGGCGGCACCTTTCCTATGAACATCATCCTATCCTAGGTGATAAAAAACACGGGGTTCGCGATCACAATAAATTATGGCGGGATGAGCTTCAACTTCCGGGCCTTATGTTACAAGCATATAAATTGGAATTCGATCATCCGGAAAGCAAAGAAAAAGTAGAGCTCTTTAGTCCACAGCTTGCCCCACACATACAGGCTGCAGTTGATCATATGGAATGGGAGAAGCCTTTTTAATTTCAAATTCCTATTATTGAAAAATTCGTCTTCAAACTATAATGGACACAAGCTCATTACAGGTTTGGAAGATGCGCACTCCCTAACCGTAAATTTCGAAAAAGAAAAAAGAGGGAATTAGAAGTAGAGTATTAGGGTCTTAGTGATTGTAGAGTGCTGGGGCTATTCTAACACACCTACACCCAAACACTCTAATACCAATCAAACACCTTCCTCTCCAAACACTCCAAGCCTCTCAAACGTTAACACTTTTACTATATTTGCAAAAAATTCAGATGAGCATAGCAGAATTATCAGAAGAGTTAGTTGAAGAATTTGAATTCCTGGAGGATTGGATGGATAAATATACCCATTTGATTGAAATGGCGAAGGAACTGGACCCTCTGCCTGAAGTGTACAAGGATGAGGATCATATTGTGAGGGGTTGTCAGTCGAAAGTTTGGCTCCATGCCCAGCAGGATGAAGATAAGGTAAAATTCCTTGCAGATAGCGATGCTATAATTACCAAAGGCCTCATCGCCATGTTAGTGAGGGTTTTGAGCAATCACAGCGCGAAGGAGATCATGGACGCAGATCTATCTTTTCTGGATAAAATTGGCGTGCGAGAACACCTTTCCCCCAACCGCTCCAACGGCCTCAATGCCATGCTCAAACAGATGAAGTACTACGCCATAGCCATGCACGCAAAAGAAAATCAACAAGGCTAGCTTATCTTCAGCAAACGTAAATATGAATCCCTTAGATTTCCTGATAAATACCCTCGAACTGGAAAAGATTGAAGAGAATATTTTCCGGGGAAACACCATAGATATTGGTAGTCGTTCCGTATTTGGAGGACAAGTACTGGCTCAGGCTCTAAATGCTGCCACGCGGACCGTACCCGAAGATAGGCTGGCGCACTCCATGCATGCCTACTTCATTCTGCCCGGTGATATCAAAGCTCCCATCGTTTATGAAGTGGATACCATCCGAGACGGGCGGAGTTTTACGACAAGACGCGTGGTAGCCGTTCAGCATGGAAGGCCCATTTTTAATATGGCCGCTTCTTTCCAGATCGAAGAAGGAGGAGCAGAGCATCAGATTAATATGCTCAATGTTCCTCATCCGGAATCATTGGCTAGTTATCAGGAATCTATTGCGAAGTGGGAAAAGGACGGTATGGAGGTTTCCTCTGTATTCAAAAGAAAAGATTGGCCTATTGAAATCAGACCCGTTGAAGATATCAATCCCTTTAACCCCGGGAAAAGACCTCCTTTTAAACATGTATGGTTCAGGGCAAATGGGAAAGTGGATGAAAAAAATCATGCCTTGCATCGATATCTGGTAGCTTATGCTTCCGATTTCAATTTGCTTACTTCGGCTATGCTGCCTCACAATCTCTCTTTCTACAAAGAAAAGATCATCATTGCCAGCATCGATCACGCCATGTGGTTTCACCGCAATTTCCGTTCGGATGAATGGCTGCTCTATGCCATAGACAGTCCCAGTGCATCTAATGCCAGGGGCTTTACCCGTGGAAGTATTTTCAATCAGGAGGGAATCCTCGTCGCTTCGGTTACGCAGGAAGGATTGATTCGGGTGGTGAAGGAAAAGAAGTAAGCGAAATTTGCCAGAAAATCCGGCAATCATTCCCTAATCAAAAAGGAAAGCTGTTTCATATATATTATTCTTGCCCAAACTATTTGGGAAATATAAATGTGCAACCAGAATTTCTGGTGACCTTTACATCAAAAATAAGGTCATGGAATATACTAATGGAAAACAGCGTCCGCTAAAATATCAACCCCCGCTTACCCGAGAACTTATCCTTTCCAGAAAGGAAAACTGAGTTTAGGGAAAAGTTTAGATTGAATTTTAGTCCGAGCTTTCCTAATTTATGAGCACCGCAATAAGCTTTCCCGGTAAACCATACTTTGATATGAATATCCTGAAATTATTCTGGGTACCTGTGTTTTGTTTCCTTACAATTAACATGAGCGCCCAAAGCAGTGAACAGTCCGAGATTGCAAAACAGGTAGCCCTGAATATTTACCACGCCCAGGGAAAGATTGATCTACCTAAACCTGAGCTAAATTTTGAGGCTGAAGGTGTTTTTATTGAAATAGATTCGGCAAACTACCAGGTTAAGCTGGCTGCTGGAATAGGCGAAAATTTGCTTGCCTGCCTGGGCACCGATACCGAAGCCGGCTGGGCCCATCTACTTAGTGAGCCCATTTATAAATTATACAGCCAGGATCGGGAAAGCGATGATCCCCACATGGCTGCCCGCCTAAACTACCTCGCAGGCTATTCTCTTCCGCTGGATGATGGAAAAAACTTGTGGAACCTCCTCTATGAAAAATTTCCTCAACTACAGGAAAACACTTTGCTTGAACAACGAATCGAAAGCCTGGAAAAAATGAATGAGCAGGTGTCAGATTTGAAGTCCAAGTTTCAAACCGCAAATTACCTGGCTGTCATTGGGAAATACGGAGAGGCTGATGCGTATTTCGATGCATTCAAGGATAGCTACCCCAGTAGAGAAATTTTCAATAATTCTGGGACCATCAAACTGATCAGGGCCTACAATCTGTATTCTATCCCGGCTAGAAAGGAAATCGGATACAAATTCCCTTTTGTTCTCGATACCGAATTAACGGGAAGCCGAGGATCGAAGGAAGAAGAACAAAAGATGTTGTTCGAAGCAGCCATTAAAGATTTTGAAGAAGCCTTAAAAAGAGATCCGGACTATACCGTTCCCTACATCAACCTTGCCTGTGCACAAATCCTACTAGGTAATTATACCGAAGCTATCTATAATGCCCAGAAGGCAGACACTCTCGCAGATCGACAAAACAGAAGTATTCTTCGGGGAAATGCCTTGATATCTTTGGGAATAGCCCTTGCAAAGAATGGTGATGAGACGAAATCAAAAAGTGCTTTCCGGACAGCTGCAGAAATAGAAGACGAAACCATCAAGGACCTGGTCTATTACAATAGCAATGAGGAATTTGGGAGTCCCAGAGGCTCTGGAAGCAGCCGTAACTTTCTGACCCGTGAAAAAATTGGGGACCGTAGCCTGAGCAATATTGCTTTTGAAGGCATGTCGCCTCCCTATCAGAGCATGATTGTAAACGACAGCCTGAATCTATACGTTCAGCATCAGGAAAGTTATTCTCTATTTTTTCAGGAAAATACAGAGAGCGAGAAAAGCTCCTTTATCCAGATTACCAATCCCGACATCTATGATGGAAAAAGTGCCGGAAAAATCGAGATTGGAGCAGACATTTCAGAAGTAAAAACTGCTTACGGCTCTCCGACTGCTATCCGTAAATTTGGGCGGGGAAAGTTTTATTTCTACAAAAAGAAAAATATAGTTTTTCGCCTGGATAGACGAAACGAGGTCCAGGATTGGGCGATTTTTTACGGATTTTAAAATGCTGAACTTTAGGGAAAGGGCTTAGATGATCCGTCCGGGTTTCACAAGCAAAACGAGCATACGGATGCTTTCATCTTAGCCCTTTTACCTCCTTCAATTGGCCAGCATCTCACGGGGAGCGATCAACCAAAGGCGGACCACTCCTCCTTCTGTAGCAGTAGCCACATATTTCCCGTCAGGGGAAAAGCCCACATCCGTGATTACCTCTCCTTCATGCGCCATCAAGGAGAGTAAGGCTTGTTCTTCCTTACTTGCCCAGTCCCACAAGCTCATTGAACCATCACCGCAGCCTGTAAGAAGCAATTTCTTATCAGGAGATATGGCCAAAGCAGTAATTGGGGAGTTGTGTTCGAAAAAGCGGTTCAAAAAATTTCCCTTAGTCGAATAGGCGTACAAGTAACTGGGGGCACCAAAGGAAGTTGATGCCAGGTAGAATTTATCTCCGGAGGGATCAAAAAATACTTCTGAAACATTCCCTTCTACTTCGTCTATGGAAATTTGCTGCTCTCGCCCGGCTTGAATGCTCCATAGAAAAGCTAGCTCTTTTTCATCATCATTTTCGCCTACACAAAGCAGCATATTTTCTTTAGGGGAAATGGCGATCTTGCTGCCAAATATCCTGCCGTTTTTCGGAAACTCACCAGTAAAGCTTCCTTTTCGGGTCCACAAATAGGCCTTGCGTTTATCCACGGCTGCCAACCAACGTTGACTCACATCCACATCCTTTGCAGAAATCAAGCGTTGATCTTTCAGCTCCTGGATCGAATTACCCGCTTGACTAGCTAGTGAATATATGCCGGGATAACCACTTTTGGGAATCAGCGCCATAAGCTTTCGATCAGGAGACAAATGAATGCCCTCGATTCCTGACGCAAAGTTTTGCAATTGAGAGGAACGGCTTTGATTTCCTCCCCAGGATTTCAATTGACCTTCTTGATTAGCTACCAGCATTTCCCTTCCCTTTCCACTAAAAGCAATCCCCTTTATCTCCTCCCCTTCCTGTATCCACAACTCTCGATGTCGATTATTGAGTTCCCACTTTCTAAGGCTTCCGTCTTCAGCTATGCTCAAGAGCCTCTGCCCATCATTTGCAGCAGCCAGGGCATAGACTTGTTTGGTATGTCCCGAAAGTACCAGAATCTTTTTAGCTGAATGTGCATGCCAGATTCTGATTTTATTATCACCAGAAGTGCTGGCCACGTATTGGTCTTTATCAAAAAAGATTGCATCGAGTATGTCTCCTTTCCCTTCAACAAATTTTGTCAGCCGATCGTTTCTCAGATTTCTCACATAAACCTCTCCCCCATTGGATGTGCTCAATATTTTCGAACCATCCGCAGCATATGACAAAGAATTGATTTTACCTTTGTGGGTTTCCCATTTCCTCAAACTTCTGAAATCGCTGAGATTCATTTCCTCAATTACCCCCTGTTCATAGGCCAATAAGAGCCTTTGCTGATCAGGGGAAACGACAGCATGGCTGGCCTTAAAAGGGAGATCAATTGGAGTTCCAATTTTGGCTCCGTCTAGCCCATAGGCCTGAATCCTTTTATCCTGAAGCAACAGAATTTTCGAATCATTTGCATCATATGCAAGACCATATCCATTCGAGCTAACTCGTTTATGATTTCCCGAAGGAAGTTCCCGAATTTCCATGGCTCCATCTTTGGCCACAGAAATCAGGTATGAATCCAGTAATAGAATATCATTTATCGCGGCGGAATGCTCGTCAAACAATCGAGGCGACTGCATCTTTTCACCATATAACAAGATGCTTCCATCCTCACTGCCAGCTGCGAAATATTTTCCATTAGGAGATGTTGCTACATCCAGTCCCCGATCTTTGAAAGTCCCAACCGTTTGTGGTACAGGTGAAAAATGATAGGCTTGTAGTAAGGCTCGATAACTTGAGTTTCCGGGTCTCTCTTTCCAGGCTGCAATGGCTTTCTCAAGAGCTTGAGGATTTTCTTCTTTGATCAGGCTATTGCTCTGGTTGACAAAATTTTCGGTTCGCGCAATGCGGGTTTGGCGATAGGCTTCATTTCTTTGCGCTATGGCTTCATCTTCTTTTGACTTTATACTGTCTTTTTGGTCAGTTATGGTTTCGTTCTGCTTTCTAATGCTCTCGATTTGCCCAGAGATCAGTTCATTCTGATCGTTGATACTATCGTTTTGCTTAACGATCGTTTTACTCTGCTGCTTTATATTTTCCTTCTGAAACCAGGAAACTATACCTAAAATTGCGATTGATGCCATCAGCAATCCAAAGGCCATCCACCTTCTTTTTTGAGCTTTTTTCTCATTTTCCCTTCGAAGTCGGCTTAAGTGAACAAGTTCTCTTTCTGCAGGTTCCCAAATTCGCATTCCCGCTTCGCCTTTTTCTACCAGTGAGAGATCCAGCTGATCCAGGGTGATGCTCTTGTCTTGCTCGAAATCAGCAATCTTATTATCCAGAATTCGATAGGCCCTTTGACCGGGCAAATCAGATTCTCTGAAAGCCTTTTGAACCAAAGGTGCAAGGGTATCATGCACCAGGTACAATTGAGAGACCCCTTCCGATAAGAGGTAGCGATCTTTGCAAGCTGCGATCAATTTTGCCAGATCATCCGAACGATGGTTGTAAAATTCACGCAGAGTATCCAGAGATTGACTATCAGCCGTTCCGAGCCGGGTAGTGTGTCGATGCAGCAAATCCAATAATAGCCCTGATTCGACTATAGGTCCCAGCTCTTTTCTCACTTCATCAACCTGCTGTTCGAAAAACTTATCGAGCAAGATTCCTTTGTCCTTAAGTTCCTCGTACAAATCATCACTGAAGCAATGATGATTATTTGCATCTTCGGATTGGTCCCACATCTTGGTAACCAGAATTTGCAAAATGGGAGCTACTGAGGAGTTACTGTCTGACAAAAGTTCATCGGCTATTTTATTGGCCAATTCTCCTTCGGCTTCCTCTTCGATCTCAAAGGAATAATGGTCGCGAAATCTGGCTGCTTTTAGTCCCGTGATGACTTCAATTATATCTGCTTTCTTCAGCCTTTCCACAAATACATAAGAACGCGAAATGCTCAAGGCTTTGCAGCTTTCTTCTATTTCGGCATGATACTCTTTACGATAACTTAAGAGCAGTTTCCCTTCTGGCCTCAAATCTGGCTGTTCAAATATTGCTCGAACTTCCTGAAAAAAATCTGTCAACTCTTTCGAGTCCTCTCCAGGTCGCGTAAAGACTTCTTCGACCTGGTCAAGTATAAGAATGACCGGACTGTCCAGACGAGCTTCTAGCAAAAGCCATTGATACAGAAAACCGGATTTGTCCTTTACTTTTTCCAGCTTCTGCTGGCGGATTTGTTGGGAGGTTTTTTTTTCTTCCTCTTTCTGTTGAATTCCCGCTAGCATTTCTTCGCTATGGGTCTTCATTGCCTGAAGCTTCTCCCTCAAAATTCTACTCTCAGGCGCTTCTTTTTCTTCCAGTGCCTTCAGACTTTCTTCCATCTGCACCATGAGCTGCTGGATAGGACTGGCCAATTCAGTATTAGCACCCTCTCCAGTTTTCACGCCTGCGCCAACTATGCCCTGAACGTCATGTTTTTTCTCTACCCCATCGAGGGCTTTCTGCAAGCTTCCACTCAATCCCCATTCGGGCTTTCTCCTTACAATCTCAATGGCATAGTCATGCTCCAGATAAGGAAAAACACCTGCTTCTAACAAGGAGGATTTACCCACGCCGGATTGACCGTACAACAGAATCAAAGGAGGACCTTCGAGATTCGTTACCCGGTTGTAAATTTCCCGAATGTAAAAGGAGCGCCCAAAAAACACATAGGCATCCTTGCGCTCATATCGTTTAAAAAAGAGAAAAGGCTGCTGGGGAGGAACAATATCCTTGGGCAAATCGGGCAATCCGAATAAAAGGTTGCCACTGGCCTTGGGCAGACTCCAATCCTTTACAGCTTCAGCTCCCTCTGCAATGTGTATTTCCCAGGGATGATCATTGATGGGCTCTCCTGTTTTGCTTTTAAACTTCATGGCCCGAAAGAGGGTACCCGTTCTGTGGGACATGTTTATTTCATCTTCCGCCTGGGCCCAGGCGCGCGCTAAGGTCAATCCTTCTGCCAGGCCTTTGTAAAACCTAATGGCAAGTTGGGTAGCTATGGCATCATTGATGACTTGATTGGTACCAATAACAAAGGGAATGCCTGCAGCCTTCATTTCCAGGGCCTGAGGACGATTAGCACAACCGTTAAGAAATACCAGTTTCAGGCCTTTTTGTCGGGCGAAAAATGGAACCAGCCCCCCCGCCTGAGACGCAACAGGACTTCCGTCTAAGGACTCCAGTAACAACTCATAACCATCCGCATGTCCTCCATAATGGAAAACCGCAATTCGATCCCGGTAGCGTTCGTCCTGGAAGACACTAACAATATGATCTATGGTAACATTTGCTCGTTCCACCACCTCACAAAGCCCCATTTTTTCAGCTAGATATAAGGCTTTGCGGACCCCGTCCAATTCTTTGGGGAGGTTTCTGAGGTATAGGGCATCCTCTACACGGTCATTAGCAAATGCGAGAAAGATGATGGCTTTCTTAGGCATAAATGAAACTTAGGGGAAATTTCCGGTTTTCGCAAAATCCTCAAACTGATAGATCTTCCTACAAAGGTCCAGAAGTTGACTGAATATTGATCTAAGGGTTTTCCGTAGAAAATCGACTAGAAAAGTCGGTATATAGAATACCAGAGACAAATCGTATTTTAACTAAGTGGACCCATAGCAAATCCGGTTTGTCAGAATTTACTAATACTGAAATTTAAGTATATTCAATAGAAGTTCTATCTATTACCTAAGAAATACAGCCCGTTAATGAAAAAGCTCCTAAGCCTATTATTCCTCCTCAAATTTGCCGTTCTCTTTGCCCAAAAGCCCGAATTAGTTGTACCAATAGGCCACACCGATGCCATTCAATCGCTGGTATTTTCTCCAGATGGAAACTATTTCCTTACGGCAGCCAACGACTACACAGCCAAATTATGGGACATCAATGGAAAAGAATTAAAAACCTATTCGGACAATCCCGGGCGTGTTCAACAAGCAATATTCACCCCGGACATGCGTGCAGTTTTAATTGCCAGCAGGTTTGCCAAATTAACCTCCCTGGATGGAGAGCTGATTCATGAGTTTAAAGGCCACGTCAATGGGATCTGGGCAATCGATATCTCTCGGAATGGAAAATTTGTGCTCACTGCCGGGGGAGATTTTAACATAAAACTATGGAGCATAGATGGGAAAGAGCTGGCAAGCCTCAAAAATCACAGGGCAAAGATTCGCAGTGTCAAATTTTCTCCTGATGGGGAGCTAATTCTGAGTGTCAGCGAGGACTCAACCATAATGCTTCAGGACAGGGCGGGGAATATCCGTTGGCAAATAACCGGCCATAATGAAGCCGTAAATGCGGCAGACTTCTCTCCTGATGGTAAATTAATCCTTACAGCTGGCAGTGATAACAGGGCCATTCTCTGGGATTTGGATGGAAACCAAAAAAATCTCTTTATCGGACATCAGGATAAGGTTAATTCAGTAGCCTTTTCTTCTGACGGAACATCTATCTTGACGGGCAGTTCTGATAAACGCATGATTTTGTGGAAGCTTGACGGAACAAAAATCCGGGAATTTCAGGACATAGATGTTATAAATACCGTTTCTTTCTCTTCAGATAACAAGCAGGTAGCCTGCGGAAGTGATAGAATGACAATTTCTACCTGGGATCTTGAAAGTGGTCTTGAGAAGAGGTATTTGGGCGCTTCTCCTCAAACGAGTAAGTCAGCAGTCTCTCCTGATGGGAAACTCTTACTGGCACTTGGAAAAAGGTATCCGGTAATCTGGGACCTGGAAAGCAGAAGTGTACGGACGCTGAAAATACATAAGGATGCTGTTTATGTCATGAAGTTTTCTGCTAACGGGAAGCAAATCCTGACTGGTAGTTTTGATCGCACAGTAAAACTTTGGGATTTGAAGGGCAATTTACTCATGAATTTTGCGGGAGAGAACCTTCACCAGGACATCATCATCAGTGCAGATATTTCCCAAGATGGAGCGTATGTTGTAAGCGGCAGCAGAGATGGAATAGTTGTTTTATGGAATAAAGATGGAGAAGCCATCCATACTTTTGAAAAAAATGAAGGACATATAACTTCCCTTAGTTTTTCCCCCGACAATAATTACCTGATTATCAATTCTGACATAGATAATGAAGGCGTCAAACTATGGGATCTACGAAACAAGCGAATAGTTAAAACCCTTAAAGGGAAATTCATTACGGCTGCTTCGGTTTTTTTTTCTCCTGATGGGCAATACATACTGGCAGCTACCCGAGAGCGATCCGTTGCCATATGGAACCTGAAAGGGGAGCTTATACGAGAATTTGAAGCTCATTCTCAAAGTTTGAGTTCTGCATCTTTTTCAAAAGATGGTAAATTGATTCTTACCTCCTCCGGAGATAAAACAGCAAAACTTTGGACGAAGGATGGGACCCATCTTCAAACTTATATAGGACATAAATACTTCCTTACTTCAGCGGTTTTTTCCCCGGACGGCAAAAAGATTTTTACGCGTAGTGGAGACAGAACGGATAAAATATACAGCATAGAGGGAAAGGAACTCCTCACCCTGGTTTCCCTGAAAGAAGGGGGTTGGGCCGTCAGCTCTCCCAGCGGGCGCTTTGATGCCAACCTGGAAGGGATCAATCAACTTTACTTTGTACAGGGAACAGAGCTTATAAGTCTTGACCAGTTGAGGGAGCGTTATGAAGAACCGGGACTACTCTCTAAAGTTATGGGCTTTAATTCGGAACCCTTAAAAGAAGTAAAAGGCTTTGGTCATTTAAAACTTGCCCCTAAGGTACAATTGAGTCTGAATGGTAGCACGCTCAAAGTACAATTAACAAAAAGAGAAGGAGGAATTGGGAGTGTAAACTTTTTCATTGATGGCAGTGAGAAAATTGCAGACATAAATCCTCAGCGTAAAGATCAGGTGGAAATTGACCTTAGTCGATTTGAGCGTTTCTTTCTTGCAGGAGAAAAGAGCAAAATTGGGATTGTTGCCTACGATCAATCAGGCAGCCTGGAAAGCCCTATGGCATCTATAGACTTTGTCCCGGAAATCAATAAGTCTACAAACACTGAGAATCAATCAACCCCTTCGGCTTCTCCTTCAAATAGTTACGCACGGATATTTGCCCTATCTATAGGAACCGGGGATTACAGCGGTGGAGAAAGCCTTGATCTTAGCTATGCTGAGAGAGATGCCGAACAGATGGCAAATGTACTCGAAAAAGCATCCCGACTTTTAAGTAAAAAAGAGAATCCGGATGTTCGAATTCTCCAAACTTGTAAATCCTGCAAGGATGATGAAAAGCTACTTCCTTCAAAAGTAAATATCGAAAAGGAGATCAACAGGATTGCCCTGGAATCCAAACCGCAGGATTTATTTGTCCTTTATCTTTCAGGCCATGGAAAAGCCTATCAGGACAACTGGTACTACCTGACCTATGAGATGAGCAATGAAAACTTAACCGATGAAGAGGTAAGAAAAAACAGAGCCATTTCTTCTGTCGAAATAAAGGAATGGCTGGCAAAGATTCCTGCCAGAAAAAAAGTCCTCATCATTGATGCATGTGCCTCTGGTCAGTTGAACCAGGAATTCACCAAAGGGAAGGACATACCTACTTCTGACATACGGGCCATCAACCGACTGGGAAAACATGCGGGCCTACATATCATCTCAGCCAGCACAGGCAACCAAGCCAGTTATGAAGCCAGTCCTTACGGAATGGGTCTGTTAACCTACGGACTGATAAAGGGCATGTTAGGTGAAGCACTCAGAGACGAGCAATACATAGAAGTTGTTCAACTCTTCAATTATGCCGAGAATACCATCCCTAAACTTGCGTCCTATGTAGGCAGATATCAGCAACCTACGGTCTATCGCCCTCTTGATGCCCAGGTTTATGACATTGGAAAGGTTAATGATGAGGTTAAACAGACCGTGAACCTTCCAAAAAGTCCTAAGCCTATGTTTAGTTCTGCTAGATTAGGCAATCTAAGGCAAAGAGATCCTTTGAACCTTGAGGAAGATTGCAACCATTTACTCAGAGAGTATAACTACGGCGGAACCTCAGCGGAACTAATTTTTGTAGGGAATTCGGAAATCAAACAAGCCTATCAAATCGCTGGCACATACACACAGACAGCAGATCAAATCAAGGTAAAAGCTTCCGTTTACCAGGGGAATGGTGATATTCCGCTAGGACCTGAAATTATCCTGGAGCGAAAAAAAACGGAAATAGACGCTTTGCTGGAAGAATTAGTAGCAAGGGCTTACGAAGAAGTAAGCGCCCATTTGAACAAAAAATAAACAAACACAATCAATCATTATGAGATACTTAGTTTTTATATCTCTGTTTTGGAGTTCCATAAATCTTTGGGCACAAAAGCCTAAACTTATGCTCCCCATTGGACATGCAAACAATATTACCACAGCTGCTTTCTCTCAGGATGCTAAATATGTACTGACAGGAAGTGAAGATAAACTCATAAATCTATGGGATGAGCAAGGAAGGAAAATCAACGTCATGGAAGGACATGAAGCTCCAATTCTTTCCCTGGCCTTTTCTCCAAATTCAGATTCTATCCTGAGTATCGATGAAACTGCCGTTTTTAACATCTGGGACACCCATGGCCTTTTGGTAAGTAGCGTCAACCTCAAGCAACAAAAAGCTGGCATACTTCACCTCAGCCCGGAAGCTCGCCGTATTTTCCAGGCCCTGCCAGATAAAATTATCATATGGAATTTCGAAGGAGAGAAGCTTGACAGTATCCAAACGCAAAGTCTGACAATAAGTAGTTTGGCCTACAGTCCGCAGAATACAACTCTTGCAATAGCCTTAAAAACGGGTTCTATTATCTTTTGGAATGTTGCTAGGAAAGAGCAAATAAGAAATATAAAAGCTCATCCTAAAGCCATTAATTCTCTAAAATTTTCTCCATCGGAGAGGCATCTCATGAGTAGTTCAAAAGAAGACAGTCATATCAGCTATCAAGCAAGTGTAGGCCTTAATGTAAGAAGAGATGGGAGTGTAAAAATCTGGACAATTAATGGAGAGCAGGTATATGAGTTCAAAACAAAGGAAAGTAGAGCAAATATTAGCCACACCTTATTTCCTGAAATATTTTTTGCCAGCCAAAAAGACATTGCATTTGCCTTTAGCAGAGATTCTATTCTGTCCTATTCCGTTGGGGATAAAATAGAGAAAAGTTTTGCAAAAGAGCGTTCTGCAAACAATATCATGGCATTCTCCCCTAAAGGAAATGCATACATATTGACCGGCAAATCCACCGAAAACTTTTTAAAAGGCAGAGCTGCTTATGTAGATCTGTATAAAAATGAAAATACCCGAATCTTCAAATCGCTCCGTTCCACAAAAGTCAACGCCCTTACATTGAGCCCTGATAAATCCAGCCTGATTTTGGGAACCGATTTCTCCACCCTGATTTGGAACTTCAAAGAGCGAAAAAAAGAAGAAATGCCAGGCGTAAGGCGCAATTTGAAAAGTGGTGGGCAAATTATTTTCAACAAGTCTCTGGCTGTGGGTTTTAGTGAAGATAGTAGTACACTCCTCTCACTCAATGCACCGAATACTTCAAAAGTTATCTCTCAGACCTATTTGATCTCTCGCCCCTTAGAACAGGATACCGTCAAACCGAATTCTCAGATACTTACAAAAGGCTCACTGAGAATGGCAACATTCAGCAAAAACAGACGCTATGTGCTTGTATATACCAATGCAAGGAGCCAAAAGAAAAATGTAAATAGCATTCCCATATTATGGGACCTTCGAAAGCAAGAAAAAGTAGCAGAGTTTATCCAAAAAGATCTTTTCCCAAATGCACTTGCTATATCTAATGATGGAGATAAAATTTTGATCGGTTATAATGGAGGCTTTAGCGTACTCTGGAACAAAAGCGGGAGTAAATTGACAAGTATGTACGGGGGTAAGTTAAGCTCCAAATATCGGGCAATTGAAGATGCAGTATACGTGGCGGAGTTTGCTCCCGATTCCAAATCTTTCCTTTCAGCAAAAAAGAACCTCATAGAAGATTGGAGTACAGAAGGCCAGCTTCTTTATACTTATAGAACTGCTAACTCAGCCGTCAAGGCCCTAACTTTTTCAGCGGATGGAAACTCATTCGTATCGGGTGATAATAAAGGAAATTTAAGTTTTTGGCAAAGAGGAAATCCCAAAGCTGTCTCTCAGATTCAGGCGCATTCGGCAGCAATTATCACCATAGAATACCTGAAAGATGAAGCATATATTCTTAGCAGTAGCGAAGATAACCTGACCAAAATCTGGACAAAAAATGGCGAGGAAGTAGCAAGCTTACTTTTACTTAATCAGGACGACTGGATTGTTATTACTCCCAATGGACAATTTGATGCCTCCCAGGGAGCTATGAAGGACATGCATTATGTACAAGAAGGGGAGGTAATTGAGCTGAGTCAATTAAAAGAAAGATACTACGAACCCGGTCTATTGAGCAAGCTACTAGGGTACAATGATGAACCGATTCGGGAAGTGAAAGAGATTAAAAAACTGGACCTTTTTCCAGAATCCGAACTTGAAATCAAGGATAAGAATCTGGGCATAAAACTAAATCCGAGAGAAGGAGGAATCGGAAGAATCGCGCTTGTTATCGAAGGGAGAGAAGTTGCGGTGGATCTGGATCCCCAAAAAGATACCGTCCTAAATGTCAACCTGGAAGATTACCAGAAGTACCTCATCGATGGAGAAATCAACAAGATTGGGATACGCACCTACAATGAAGAGGGCGACCTCGAGAGTCAGGTAAAAACCGTTTCTTTTGTTCCTAAACAAAAAGAAGATAGCCCCACTGAAATTAATAGCAAGAATGGAGAGGAAGAAGAGCCAGAAAATGATGATGCTCCCAAATTCAAAGAGCATGCACGCTTATTTGCTTTGTGCATAGGAACCTCTGACTATAATGGTGGGGAAAAACTGGACCTGAGCTATGCCGATAAGGATGCCGAACAAATGGCAAATGCCATCAGATTGAGTGCAGATTCTCTATATATCAAAGATAAGCCCATGGTCATGGTGATGAATACTACCCAAGATGCTACAAAGCCTTCTCCGATACTCCCTTCGCGCAATAACATCAAAGCAGCTTTGGATAGCATCGCCTCCCTTGCCAAACCCCAGGATATTTTTATCCTTTATCTTTCCGGGCATGGAAAGTCATACAATGATCGATGGTATTATTTGACCTATGAAATAAATAATGACATCCTGAGTGATGCAACCAATCGAAATGAAAGAAGCATTTCTTCAGACACCCTCAAGGTTTGGATGACACAAATAGCCGCCCGAAAACAGATACTCATTGTAGATGCCTGCTCTTCAGGGAAATTAAACCAGGATTTCGACCTACTCAATCAAAAAGATATTCCCTCTTCTCAAAGACGAGCCCTGGAGCGACTGGGAGATCGAGCAGGATTATTTGTCATCTCAGCCAGTACTGCCAATCAAGTAAGCTATGAAGCCAGTCCCTATGGAATGGGTCTATTGACATATGCTCTGCTAATGGGGATGAATGGACCCGCTTTAAGCGAAAATGCGGATGTCAATGTTACAAAGCTGCTCAATTTTGCTTCCCAAAAAGTACCTACATTGGCCAGCTACATCAACAAAGTTCAACAACCTATGATCTATAGACCTGAAGCTGCCGAGGATTATCCCATCGGTAGGCTTCCCATAACCATTCGGTCAAAAATAAAGATTCCAGCCCCTAAGCCACTATTTTCAAAAACGCACTTTAGCAACCTGGAAAGTTTTCTGGATGACATTGGCTTAATGAATGAAGTAAATACTCGATTAAGGGAATACAATTACCTGGGAGCAGAATCACAGCTCATTTTTATCGAAGGTGATGATTTCAGCCAGGCGTATAAAATCGCAGGAGGGTATACCCTCAACGGTGAAGAGGTTTCTGTAGAAGTTCAGGTTTACCTGGAAGGCAAAAAATTTGGAGAGAAATTTTCCTTCACAAGAAAACGTTCAGAACTCACAACTCTGGCCGAAGAAATCGTCGGTGAAGCTTTTAGTCAAATTCCTCTAGAATAGTTTATGAAATAGATGTACCTAAAAAGAGATGCCGGGCCTTATGCCCCGCATCTCTTTTTAGGTACATCCAATTACTTAAACTTCTTCCATATAAGCCTCAAGGGGCGGGCAGGTACAGACGACATTTCTATCTCCGTAGGTATTGTTCACCCTTGCCACTGAAGGCCAGAATTTCATTTGTCGTAGACTTGCAACCGGGAAGGCAGCTTTTTCACGAGAATAAGCATGTTGCCAATGATCAGTCGTGATTTCAGCCAGGGTATGCGGAGAATGCTTCAAAACATTGTCATCTGCATCAGCAATACCCATATCGATCTCTTTGATCTCTTCTCTAATCGCAATCATGGCATCACAGAATCGGTCCAGTTCAGATAAAGGTTCGCTTTCGGTAGGCTCGATCATGATAGTTCCGGGAACCGGCCAGGATACCGTAGGTGCATGGAAGCCGTAATCGATGAGACGCTTGGTGATATCATCTACTTCCAGTCCCAACTTATGTTTGAATTCCCTTAAGTCAAGGATAAACTCATGCGCCACTCTGCCATTATTCCCCTGAAAAAGAACCGGATAGTGATCTTCCAAACGATTCTTCATGTAGTTGGCATTGAGGATGGCATATTCTGTTGCCTTTCTTACCCCATCACTTCCCAGCATCTTCACATAAGCATAGGAAATCAAGAGGATACTTGCGCTACCAAAAGGAGCTGCGGAAAGGGCAGAAATAGATTTATCTCCTCCATACTCCGCCAATCCATGTCCGGGTAGGTAAGGCACCAAATGAGCAGCTACACCAATCGGTCCCATTCCAGGCCCTCCACCTCCGTGAGGAATAGAGAACGTCTTATGCAAATTCAGGTGGCAGACATCTGCTCCGATTCTTCCGGGACTTGTTAAGCCTACCTGAGCATTCATATTTGCTCCATCCATATACACCTGACCGCCATGTTGGTGGATCAAGTCGCATATTTCTATGATGTCTTCTTCGAATACTCCGTGAGTTGAAGGATAGGTAACCATCAAACAGGAGAGGTTTTCGCTATGGGCTTCTGCTTTCGCCCGAAGATCATCCATATCGATATTGCCCATTTCATCACAGGCAGTTACTACTACTTTCATTCCTGCCATGACTGCACTTGCCGGATTAGTACCGTGTGCAGAAGATGGAATCAAAGCTACATTTCTATGGTGATCTCCTCTATCATGGTGATAAGCACGAATTACCATCAAGCCCGCATACTCACCCTGTGCCCCTGAATTAGGCTGGAAAGACATACCGGCAAATCCTGTAATCTCACAAAGGTCTTTCCCCAGATCATCAATGATCTCGACATAACCTTCACTTTGATCTTTGGGAGCAAAGGGATGCATCTTTCCAAACTCCGGCCAGCTTACGGGCATCAATTCAGTAGCTGCATTCAACTTCATAGTACATGAACCCAAGGGGATCATCGCATGTGTCAGGGACAAATCTTTATTCTCCAACAATTTGAGATAACGCATCATAGCGGTCTCAGAGTGGTAAGAATTAAAAATAGGATGGCTCAGGTAGTCAACGGCTCTGGCCAAGGAAGCAGGAATAAAGCTTCCGGCAGCATCAGATTGTTGAAATCCATTTAAAGAGGTTCCACTTACTTGCTCAAAGAGTCCCAGAATTTCTCGCACTTCCTTTTCACTAGTCGTTTCATCCAAAGCAATTCCTAATTCGCCTGCTCCATAGAAGAAGTTCATTTGGCTAGCTACTGCTTTCTCTCTAAGCGAACTTATCTGGGCATCACTCAATTCGATTCTTAAGGTATCGAAGAAGGAATTATGCTTAGCCGTAATTCCCAGAGCTTTCAATCCATTGTACAGATTGCCAGCATTGGTGTGGATACGCTCAGCAATTTTTCTTATCCTAACCGGCCCATGATAAACGGCATACATAGAAGCCATGATGGCCAATAATGCCTGAGCTGTACAGATATTGGAAGTAGCGCGATCTCTTTTGATGTGCTGCTCGCGGGTTTGCAGGGTCATCCGCAAAGCCGCATTTTCATTTGTATCTATAGAAACTCCGATGATGCGCCCAGGAATCATGCGAAGGAAATCTTCTTTAGTAGCGAAGAAAGCCGCGTGTGGTCCGCCGAAGCCCATAGGTACGCCAAATCTTTGGGCAGAACCTACTACGACATCTGCACCGAAACTTCCAGGTGCTTCCAACATAGCCAAAGCCATCAAATCAGAAGCTACTACCAGGTAACTTTTTTGTTCGTGTAGTTTGTCGGCCAGTTCTCTGTATTCCCTGACTTCACCTTCCGCATTGGGGTATTGGATGAAAGCAGCGAATACTTCTTCATTTATCACAAAGTCTTTGGGATCAGAAACCCGCACTTCAAAACCCGCAGCATCTGCACGGGTTTGAATGACTTCTATACTTTGTGGAAAAGCATTGGCATCTACCAAAAATACATTGGCCTGCGTTTTTCTGTCTTTCTTCTTCTTCTGGCCATAGGTCATGGTCATGGCTTCAGCAGCAGCCGTACCTTCATCTAACAAAGATGCATTCGCGACAGGAAGACCTGTAAAATCAGAAACCATGGTCTGAAAGTTCAATAGAGCTTCCAATCGACCTTGTGCAATCTCGGCCTGATATGGCGTATACTGGGTATACCAACCGGGATTTTCAAAAATGTTCCGAAGGATCACGGATGGCGTGATGCAATCGTAATAACCTTGCCCAATAAATGAGCGGAATATTTTATTTTTTGCAGCCAGTCCCTTTAGCATCTGCAGGTAGTCATACTCACTCAGTGCCTCCTTGTGAGATAGCTCCTTCTCCAACCTGATTTTTCCCGGAATGGTCTGATTTACCAGCTCATCCAAAGAATCTAATCCCAGGCTTTTGAGCATTTTTTCTTGTTCCTGAGCAGTGGGTCCTAAATGGCGATCTACAAAAAAATCGGGGTGCTTGATCATCTGTTTTTAAGTTCGAGTGATGAGATTGAGAACTTAACTTTTTACATCTAAAAAAAGTTTCACAAAGTTAACTCATTTGGATGAATAATGAAGCCAAGAATCACTAGATTTGTACTCCTCAAAAATCGACGGCATCTATTCAAATTTTCCTAAAAAATTGCTGGATACATATAAACATAAAGGGCAAAGAGCCAGGCTTGTTGAAGAATTGGAAGAGAAGGGAATCAATGATCCCCGGATTCTGGATGCTATTGCCAAAGTTCCCCGGCATTTATTTGTGGAAAATGCCTTCCAGCATGAAGCATACGAAGATAAAGCCCTGCCCATTCAGAGTGGCCAGACCATTAGTCAACCTTTCACCGTAGCATATCAAACCTATAGCCTCGATCTTAAGCCCAAAATGAAGATTCTGGAAGTGGGAACTGGCTCAGGTTATCAGGCAGCCATCCTTGCAGCTATGGGAATGCGGGTGTTTAGCGTGGAAATAGATGCTCGCTTACATAGAGAAGCAAAGGAACGATTGGATAACCTCGGCCTTAAGGTAAAACTTCATAAAGGCGACGGTTCTATGGGTTGGCCGACCTTCCAACCTTACGAAAGAATCATTGTTACTGCTGCCAGTCCGGGTATACCCGAAAGCCTCAAGCAACAATTGGAAATCGGAGGTATTATGATCCTCCCTGTCGGGAATCTAAGCCAACAGCAGATGACTTTGGTAAAAAAAATCAGTCGCAGGGAGTTTGAGATCCATAAATTGGATCATTTTCACTTTGTGCCGCTTAGGGGAAAGTATGGATTTGAGGAGTGAGCTGTATTTTTCCCAAATTCCTTCTTATCTTAGGAAGGAAATCTACATCTAATGAAACGAACTCTACTACTCGTACTCGCCCCTCTTTTTTTTCTTCTTTCTTGTAAAACTACCCCCGAACCTATAGCCCGCTATGAGATTCCGTCCAGCAATCCGGACGAAGCTTCTATGGATGCAGCTATGTTTGCCAAAATGGATAGTGTATCTCAAGCTTTGGTAGATGAAGGGAAATTGCCGGGAATTGAAGCCCTGGTTATTCGTGGGGGAAAGATTGTTCACAATAGCCGCATCGGATTTGAAGATCTGGAGAAAAAGCAGCCTTTACGTGATGGGCAAATCTTCCGCATGGCCTCTATGACCAAGCCTGTTACAGCTGTAGCTGCTATGATTCTCTATCAGGAAGGGAAATTTAAATTGGACGATCCTGTATCAAAATACATCCCTGAATTTGCTAGTACCCAGGTTTTAGATAGCCTGAATCCAGAAGATTATAGCCGAACTACTATTCCAGCAAATCGGGAAGTAACGGTTCGCGACCTTCTCACACATAGTTCTGGATTGGGCTATGGATTTGTGCAGCCGGAAGCGGGTATTATGTACAGCCAGGCAGGTGTCAATGATGCATGGAGTTTGGAACCTTTTGTATTGGCAGACAAAATGAAAGCTTTGGCTGGACTTCCTTTGCTCCATCAACCGGGAGAAAAGTGGACCTATGGGTTAGGAATTGATATGACGGGATATTTGGTAGAGGTTCTTTCCGGGATGCCTTTAGATCAATTTATGCAAGAAAAGATTTTTGATCCCCTAGGCATGGATGATACGGGTTTTTACCTGGATGAAAGTTATAAAAGTCGAATGCTTCCAGTTATAGCCTATTCTGAAGAAAATGGAATGCTAGAAAGTGCTGTAAAATCCGATTTGATCGCCAGGAGAGGGGTAAAAATTCTCTATCCTGATTTCACAGAAGCTCAAGTTGACTCTGTTGGCGAACTCCTCATGAATTTTGCAGTCAATGGTGCCAAGACTTATTTCAGCGGTGGCGGTGGCCTTTGCGGAACTACTGAGAACTATGCTCGTTTTGCCTTGATGCTTACGAATGGAGGAGAACTAAATGGTGTCCGCATCCTCAACGATACTACCGTTCAGCGCATGTGCGCCAACAATACTTCGCATGATTTCCCTTATGGACTGGGCGTTTCCATTTCCCCTACTCCAGAATATGCGACCTATCCGGAAAAGGATGGAGCCTTTGGTTGGGGAGGATATTTCAAGACGCGTTACTGGTCTGATCCTAGCGAAGACTTGACGGTATTGCTGATGACCCAAAGCAATCCGAATCCTAATGTTGATCCGCATTTTGATACCTGTACCAAGATGATTTATGGTGCAATCAGAAGGGCGGAGACTGGGACGAGGTAGATCATCCAACAAGCATGCTGTCATTGCGAGCCTTTGACAAAAGCGAAGCAATCTCCTTGATCCAACTTATGCTTTTAGGTTGAAGGAGATTGCTTTCCCGAGGATCGGGATAGTACAGGCTCGCAATGACAGGATTGTTTGAGGGGAAAAAACGTATTGGAGTGTTGGTGTGTTGGCGAGGGATTTGCAGAAAGATATCATCCTACTTCTAGAATACAAGAATACCTGAACACCAGAACACATCTATCTTATTTCTCCACTTCCACCGCTTCTACCCAGTGCAAAGCATGCGTTTGGGTAAAATGCTCTAGCTGATGACGACAGCTTACCCCACAAGCAATAATCTGCTTATCTGGATTTTCTTTTACGGTCGGGAAAAGAATCTCTGATCCGATTTTCTCTGAGATATCATAATGCTCTTTTTCGTAGCCGAAAGATCCTGCCATGCCGCAGCAGCCGGAGGGAATTTCTGTTAATTCGGGAGAAAGGCTTTTCATGGAAGCCGTTCCGAACATCGCCTTTTGATGACAATGCCCATGCAGGAGACTCTTGTCTTTCGGGCGAATATTGACTTTGAGTCTGCCTTTCCTTTTTTCCTCCGCCAGAAATACGTCAATCATTTTTACCTGAGAGGATAATTGCGAAGCGAGTGTTTCATCATCGAGCAAATCCGGCAAATCATCTACCATAGCAGAGGCACAACTGGGTTCACAAACCAAAACATTCAAGCCTTGATCCATGAAGCTTTTTAGTTTTGCAGCCATAGATCCGCCTGCCTCTTTAGCTTCTCGTAAAAATCCATTGGAAATACGGGGACGTTGGCAGCAACCCACATCTGCGAGGAGGACTTTGTATCCACAATCTTCCAGTAGCTGAGTAGCTGCCTTTCCAATATTGGGTTCGTGATAATTGAGGTAGGTGTCTACAAAAAGCACCACTTTCCCCAAATCACCTGTGTCTTTTCTCTCTCTAGATCGAAACCAGCTCGCGAAAGTCTGTCTGGCATATTCAGGCAATACCCTTCTTTTATCAAAACCTCCCATAGCTTCCATTAGCCATCGGAATAAATAGCTTCTTTGAAGCAGGTTTATAAGAGGTGCGATAAAGCCTGAAAATCTTTGGGAAGCTTTAGCCGAATCGCGGATCAGACGATCACGCAAGTTCAATCCCTTTTTGTCCAGATAAACTTGCCGAACTTCACTTTTCAGTTTAGCCATATCGACATTACTGGGACATTCAGATTTGCAGGCTTTACAGGAAAGACAAAGATCCATGACTTCTTGAAGGCGTTCACTTTCAAGTCCCTCCTCCAATTGACCCGACATAGCCAGGCGCAGAGCATTGGCTCTTCCTCTGGTGCTATGCTCTTCATTTCGGGTAGCTTTAAAACTTGGACACATGGTTCCTCCCAACATTTTCCTGCACTCCCCTACTCCGGTACACATATGGACTGCTGAACCAAAACTTTCATCTTTCCGATATTGATACATCGTATCTGGTTCACGGTCTTTATATGCCGCTCCGCATCGAAGGTTCTGATCTATAGGGGGTGAATCCACTATTTTGCCTGGATTCATACGATTTTCTGGATCGAAGAGGGTCTTTATTTCTTTGAACACCTGATATAGTTCCGAACCAAAATAGCGTTCATTGTAAAAGCTTCGAACTAGACCGTCTCCATGTTCACCACTCCACGAGCCTCCGTATTCCTGAACCATCTCGAAGGTTCCTTCTGAAATGGCTTTGAATCTTTCAATTTCAACTTCTTTGCGCAAGTCTAAAATAGGCCGAACGTGAATCACTCCTACACTCGCATGGGCATACATGGCTACGGGAGTTTCGTTTTCTTCACAGAGTTTTAATACTCGCTCGATATATTCGGGTAAAACCTCTATCGGAATACCAGAATCCTCAATGAATGGTAAAGGCTTGGCTTCCCCTTTCAAACCCAACATCAAGCCCAGACCTTTTTTGCGGATGAGCCAGACATCTTCATATTCTTTTCCTTCGGGGAATAAGGGATAGGCATATCCTAATTTTTTCTCCTCTAGCATCTTGATCATCTGCCGAGGCCTTTCCATGACATCCTCGAAATTATCCGAATAGAACTCAACAATTAATATAGCTGCGGCATCTCCTTCCAGAAAATGACAAGCTCGTTTTGTAGTCAGATTCTCCCGACTCAGATTCAAAACTGTTCTATCCAGTATCTCTACTGCCGCTGGCCGAAAGGCCAGCATAGGCTCCACCGCCGTAATTGCCTCAAGCACTTCCGCAAAGTGAACCACACAAACTGATTTATATGCAGGTAAAGCTTCTAAATTGATTTTGCACTCTAGACTCACCCCCAGAGTTCCTTCGCTTCCACAGAGCAACTTCCCGAGGTTCCAGTTCTGGTTCAGGGGAAATTCATCCAGGTTGTACCCCCCCACTCTCCGCATTACCTTAGGAAAACGAACATCAATTTCTTCGTGGTGCTGATGGATGAGTTCAGAAAAGCGTTTATACAATCGACCTTCCCTCGTATTCATTTGGAGCAATTTCCCGATCTCCTCCGGAGATTTTTCATCCAGCTCTAATACCTGCCCATCCGCCAATGCGACTTTTAATCCCAATACATGATCGACCGTTTTGCCATACAAAATACTCTTGGTTCCAGAGGAATTATTGCCGATCATCCCTCCCACATTGGCACGACTGGAAGTGGCTGGATCCGGAGCAAAATGGAGCCCATGCGGTTTTAGAAATGCATTAAGTTCATCCCGCACCATTCCCGGCTGAACACGTACCCATTTCTCCTCAACATTTAACTCTATGACCTGATTCATATGGCGGGAAAAATCTAGAACCAATGCATCTCCTACTGTTTGACCGGCAAGGCTGGTTCCTCCCCCTCTTGGTAAGACATTGAGTTTATGTTCGCGTGCGATTTTGAGTGCATTGAGGACATCTTCCTCATCTTTGGGGGTAATGACCACTTTTGGAGTCATTTGATAGACGCTGGCATCGGTAGCATATAGTCCAAGGGTATACGCATCTCCCTGTACTTCTCCTTTGAGTTGATTTTGAAATGCGGAAAGATAAGTTTCCGTAGTAGTTTTTATAAGAGCTTTGCCCATGTAGATCCATTTATCCTCTGCCATTTAGCAGAGACATGAATCTAGCAAAGAAGGATTGCTATTCCAATTCCTTGATTGCTAACCAGGCCATCAAACCGGTAGAAAGTTTGAGAGCGTCCTCGTCTATATCAAAACGGGGAGTATGGACTCCATGTATAATGCCTCTGGCTTCATTACGGGTTCCCAAACGATAGAAGCATCCCGGAATTTCCTGGGTGTACCAGGCAAAGTCTTCAGCAGCCATCCAAATATCCATATCGATGACATTTTCCTCACCAATGTAGTCGCAAATATGCGAGCGTGCATTTCGAGTCAGTACTTCATCATTATACAAAACGGGATACCCTTTTTTGATTTCCAGTTCTACACTGCCTCCTAATGATTCAGCCGTATTGGTGATGATTTTTTCGATTTGGTTGAGTGCTTTGTCGCGCCAGGCTTCATTCATAGTACGGAAGGTACCCTTAACCCGAACTTCAGAAGGAATAACATTGGTAGCACCATCTCCATGTATGTCTCCAAATGATAACACACTCGGGATTCTGGGATCGGAACGACTGACAACTTGTTGGAGCGTAACCAACATTTGGGCAGTCATCATGATGGGATCAATGAATTTCGCAGGCATTGCAGCATGTCCGCCCTTTCCTTTGACTACCAAGTGAATTTCATCAGCCGAAGCCATATACATCCCAGGCCTTACTCCAATCTTTCCGCAATCCATATAAGGTTGAACGTGCTGCCCCAGGATAGAAGAAACTTTGGGGTTTTCCAGCACCCCGTCTTTGATCATCAAAGATGCGCCACCTGGAAGAAGTTCCTCTGCCGGCTGAAAAATGAGTTTAATCGTCCCAGCGAATTTATCTCTGAACTGATTTAGGATTTTGGCAGTACCTAAAAGAGAAGAAGTATGCACATCATGGCCACAAGCATGCATTACACCTGGATTCTGAGATTTATAGGGAACCTCATTTTCCTCTATAATGGGTAGGGCATCCATGTCAGCTCGCAAAGCCAACACCCTATCCTCTCCTTCCTTGGTCCCTTCAATAATTCCGACCAGGCCATTGTCGGCTACATTAGAAGTAACAGCAATTCCTAATTCCTCCAACTTTTCTTTTACAAAAGAGGCAGTTTTCTCCTCATGGAAAGACAATTCCGGATTAGCATGTATGTGTCGACGATTGGCTACGACCTCCTCATATATTTCTGCAGATAGATCCTGTATTTGGGCTTGTAAACTCATGGACGCAAAGGTAAGAAATTTATCAAGTGTAAACGTGTTGGAGTATTGGCGTGTTGGTGTTAACTTCGAAGTTCAACGTCCGCACACCAACACGCCAACACGTTCAAACATTAACCCAATGTCCTCAAACAAACAGCTTCTCTTTCTCCTGGCCGTAATTCCTATACTTTTCCTGGGCTTCAATTCTTGTAATGGAATTGATAAGTATGAAGAAGGCCCTTTCGTGAGTTTTATCCCTGCAGAAGATCGAGCGATCAATGATTGGCGCTGGTCTTTTTACGAGGAAAACGGGATCAATCTATCCGGGATATATGAAGACTCAACCCTAAGTATAGAGGAGAATTATACCGCTAAAATTGTTGGCGCTGATGGGGGCTTTCGAGAAGGGAGCTGGGAATTTATATCCAAAAAGACTAAGCTGCAGCTTATTTTTGATGGCATAGCAAGGGCGTATACCATTGAAATGCTAAAAAACGAAGAAATGTGGCTTTCCCTCAATGATACGGTAGAAGATTTTAGTCAGGAATGGCAGTTGCGGGCAAAGTAGGATTATTTAAGATTTCCCTGGTACAAAATAAAAGAGCCTTTGCGGGCGACTTCTTGCATCTTGTATTTTTCTATGATTTTATGTGAATTCTGTAGGATGCTCCAGGCGGGTTCGAGTGAGTTTCCTCTAAGTTCTCGTTTTCCATTATAGAAATCTGAATTATATACGATTAAAATCGGCCTGTTATCTAATTCCTTCAAAAGATCATCAGAAACACCTTCTCCTTTAAATAGACTTTGTAGGTTTTGGGCATGTTGAAAATTACCCCGAGCAAATTTAGCTGACATCATCGGGATTCCTGTCCAACTTTGCAATTGCATGGTATTGGTTAGAAAATCATCAAAGCCGTCAATCACATAATGGTTGTCCCCCGCTCCTTCATGATTGTAGGGAATAGGAATGAAAGCTTGATAATCGCCTGCTTTGATTTGACTAGCCAAAGCCTGAATTTCTTCATCTGCTCCCTGAGCCAGTAAATTTGGCCGATTCATTTCTTTTCGGGCTAAAGAAATACTATCGAAAGTGTCTACTAAGATAAAGGAAAGAAATATAAGCGGTAACGCGCCTTTTATCCATATCTTCTCTTCAATTTTTAACCTGAGTGAAAAGGCATAAATCAAAAGAATATTAAATACCCAAAACACGATAAAACTAAATCTGCTCACATCACGAAACTGGGTAATGCGATCGCTAATAAGATGGAGGTAGTAAAACGGATTGAGGTAATTGGTGAAGGTCCAGTCAAGTCGTTGGAGGTAGATATTTTCACCCAAAGAAATCATGAGAGAGAAAAAAGCAGAGATAAACAGCAGGAATAAAAACAGACGATTGCCTTCTTCTCGAAATTTGTTAGTCCATACTTTGCGGATATTTTTCCGAACGCACATTTCTATCAAGAGGAACAGGAAAGCGTAAAGCGAAAAATTTCCCAAATAGGCAAAAGACCCAAAATAATATAGTTTGGAATCTTCAAAGACGAAAGGAATGCTATTGTGGGCGTGGGAAGAAAAGAGTCCTTCAAATTGCAATACCCAATGTTCCCAGCCATAGCCTTCGCCATGGGGAAGGCGAGCGTCAAAGTACCCATCCGAAAGGCGAATGAACAATAAAAGAAAAACTGTAGGTAGAATGATAGCAATCCCTAAAGAAAAAACGGAGTACATCAGTTTTTGCCTTTCCTTTTGACTAAATAAAAGTAAGCCTAGAAAAAATACTCCAGCAGCAAAAGCCACCATGGCCAACCAATACAAATGGATCAATCCGATAGCCAATAAAAAGGCAAGCGTGCTTAGTATCCATTTCCCGAAGTCTCGCTTGTTTATTTGCTCAATTAGGATGAGATCAAATCCTTTCCCCAACAAATAAATCGTTCCTAAAAGCGGCCAGGAAATGGATAAGTTGAGATGGCCCTGGGTGATTTTGAAAAATTCTATCCCCAGCCAGGGAAGGAAGAGGGCAAAAAAGAGACAGTAAATAAGCTGAATCTTCAAGCGCATTAATATCCGAAATAAGAATAGAGAGCTCAGTAAATGCCCAAATAGAATGAAAAGATTAAAGAAGTAAATGCTCTTTCCACTCAAGTCATAGAAGTAGGTAGAAAAGAATTTCAGGCTCCAGGCGATTAAAGGAGTAGCATCCGTAAAAAATACGTATTCCCCATAGGGATAGCCCATGCTGTATACCTTTCCCCATCCTAACTCGACATCTTGCTCGACAACAGATTGGTAGAAAAAATACTGCCGCATCCCGTCATTGTAGTTGCAAAGCATGTATTCATGAGGATGTAGCAAGGTTTTGTTGAAAGCGATCAGGAGGAGGACTAGTTGCAAACCCAATAAAAGCTGGATAGGATATTTTTCCGACAGCTTGAGGACTTCCTTTCCTATGCGCAAGGACTTTTTCTCCATCTGCTTACGTCAGTTTTACCCGTGGATCCAGTTGGCGATATAGTAAGTCTGTGATGATGCTCACAATGACAAAAACAACCCCAATCATCAGAACACCTGCCATAATTAGTGGCAAATCTCGATTCGCCAGCGAATCAATGATAAGTTTTCCTATGCCCTGCCAATTGAAGATATACTCAATGAAAAAAGCTCCAGCCAGCAAAGAAGCCAACCAACCCGTGATGGAAGTCATTACAGGATTGAGGGCATTTCGGAGAGCATGTTTCACTAAAACCGGAAAAGGGCTCAATCCTTTCGCTCTGGCTGTGCGGATGTAATTGCTGTTGAGTACTTCGATCATGCTGCTTCTAGTCAACTGAATAAAAACCGCCAACGGTCTGATCCCCAAAGCTAAAGCAGGCAGAATCAGGTTTTTTAGTTCCAGGCTTCTTCCTGCTGAGAAGACATTTTCCGAAAACATATATCCGCTAACATTCAGACCTGTCCAATCTTTAAGCAAAACAGCAAACACCCAAGCGATCAAGACCCCGATAAAAAAGGAGGGAGCAGAAATACCGAGTACAGAAAAACTCAGAATACTCCGATCAAGCCATGAGTCTCTTCGAAGAGAGGCTATCACACCTAAACTGATTCCAAAGAAAGCAGCAAAACATATGGCAGCCAATGCAAGAATCAGCGTGCCTTCAATGCGGCTGGCCATCATTTCAGAAACCGGAATGTCGTATTTGAAGGAACGGCCAAGATAGGGGGCTTTTAGTCCAAAACTACTTTCCCCTAAAGGAATCAAAGTCAAATGAGAAATTTCTTCTTTTTGTTCGGCTTCAATGAGGCCTATAGGAGAAAGGTCGTTGAGATAACTGAGGTACTGAATCATAAGAGGTCGATCCAGTTTGTACTTCCTTTTTAAGGCCTGCGTTTCTTCTTCTGTTGCTTGTTCGTCTACCAAGTATTGAACGGGATCACCGATCACGAAAAATACCAGAAAGAGAATTGTAACAATTCCCCAGATCACCCATACACCTTGCCAGATATTTCGAAGTACAAATTTCATCCTGCACAAGATCAGGATTCTGAGGGAAATATGGAAATCGTGGAAAATTGAGTATTTCTATCTACTATCATACTACCTGTCATTGTGAACGAAGTGAAGCAATGACAAGGTTTGTAAAATGAAAAAGGAAATGACCCAAAAAGTAAAAGCAGACACGCATATCTGCGTATCTGCTTTTCGACTCCCTCGGTAAAAGGAGGTTTGAGCTATGAGAGCGACTCACGGCTCTTCAAGAGTAAGGACTAAGTATGCAACTGCGTATTCAGTTGCGTGTGTTGATTAATGAAATGTTGATTAAATGAACGACTTACTTGATATACCCAAATATCATTAAATTTCATTTATTGTCAATTCCAATTTTTCGTAATATATAACATATCGGCCCAATCCCCTTTCTGCTTATGGATTTGCGCAGATTTTTCCGAGATTTAGGATAAACTTAAACCCGCAAACAGATTCCCATGGACCGACTGCTAAGAAAACTGCTACTGATTTTTTTGATTTTTACAAGTCTTAGCTCATGCGAAGGTGAATACCCCTCTTTCTTATCGACTGAAGTTTTGGTTGTAGGAGGAGGCGCCAGTGGAACAGCTGCAGCGATACAAGCAGCCCGGAGTGGTAGTGAGGTTATCCTTATAGAAGAGACACCCTGGCTGGGAGGGATGTTGACAGCTGCTGGAGTTGGGGCAACGGATGGAAATCATCGTTTACCATCCGGCATTTGGGGAGCATTTCGTCAAGAACTCAGAGATCATTATGGAGGAGCAAAAGAAGTCGAAACCGGTTGGGTCAGCAACACCTTATTCGAACCCCATGTAGGCAATCGGATTTGGAATGAAATGGCAGATCAGGAAGGGCGTCTCAAGCGAATTCATGGCTACCATATTACTCATGCAGAAATGAATGCTAACAGGATTCAAGAACTCACTTTCGAAAATGAAAATGGAGAGAAATTGAAAGTTCGAGCCAGGATTTACTTAGATGCGACAGAATTAGGAGACCTAATAGGCTTAAGCGGAGCAGAATTTTTTACCGGGATGGACAGTGAAGGAAATCCCCATGACGACAATATTCAGGACCTGACCTATGTAGCTGTTCTTAAAGATTTTGGAGAGGGAGCAGATAAAACGATAGAAAAACCGGCTGGATATGATCCTACTGAGTTTGACTGCATTTGCAAAGAACTTTGTGATGACCCCAATAGAGACGTACCCGATTGCGAGACTTTCCTGAACTATGGCCGCATGCCCAATGGAAAGTACATGCTCAATTGGCCCAATAACGGAAACGACTATTTCCTAAATCCTATTCCTATGAGTTTTGAGGAAAGGCTAGAGGCCTATAAACCTGCCAAAGCCAGAACTATGGATCTTCTGTATTTGTTGCAGACGAAAGCGGGATATAAAAATCTGGGACTGGCTGATGATGAGTATCCTACTGAGGATTTGTTACCTTTTATCCCTTATCATCGTGAGGCGAGACGAGTAAAGGGAGAAATCCAATTTCGAGTGGCTGACATCAAAGATCCTTACGCCAATTCAGAACGCCCCTTCTACCAGCAAGCCATAGCTGTAGGAGATTATCCTTTGGACCTTCATCACGATAAAAATCCCAATGCACCTGATGCAGAGTTCCCACCAGTACCTTCTTTCTCTATACCTTACCAAAGCCTCATCCCCGAAAAGATCGACAACCTTATAGTAGCAGAGAAAAGTATATCAGTCAGTCATCGAGCAAATGGATCCACTCGTTTGCAGCCCTGTGTGATTCTAATTGGACAAGCGGCCGGTATGGCAGCAGATATGTCCCTGGATGATAATACGACTCCTCGAGACCTTAACATAAGAGAACTACAGAATAAGTTATTGAACGTAGATTGCTGGTTAATGCCCTTTATTGATATAAGTCCTGAAGACTGGTTTTTCAATGAAGCTCAAAAAGCTGGCCTAATGGGAAAAATAAAAGGTCATGGCGTTCCATATAAATGGGCCAATCAGACATGGTTCTATCCAGATAGTGCCCTTACCCGCGCAGAATTCCAGGCCTTACAACCGGCCCTTCGTTCAAATATTCCAGAGCCGGATGCCAATGTAACTTATATGACTCGTAGCATGGTATTGCCTATCCTCGAATTGGAATTAGGCCCTTTCCAAAGCAATGATAGCGTTCAGGTGTTTCAGGATATGGATCCGAAAGTACATCCTAGCCTGTTTCCCCTGAAAAAAAAGGGCTATTTGGATCATTGGGCGGAAGGAGAAAACTTTTATCCGGAAAAAGCCCTGACTCGCAAAGAAGCTGTTTGGATTGCCCATAAAATCTGGCCCTTCTTCTAATCGATCTCTTCCATCTGTACCAAAGAGAAGGCCTGAGGTTTCTCGGCAAATAATGCTTTGGTCCGAGGCCAGACTCCACCGAAGAGCTCACTTTTGCGGTAGGCATTGAGGGCATCTTCTGAAAGCCATTTGCTGTAGGTATAGCGTACCACCGGATTTTGAGGATCGCCATGGAGTTGCAATTCTTCGCAGCCGGGAAAGGCTCGAATCTTGTGTTTGCTTTCATCAAATATTTCCTGAAATCGGTCGAGTTCCTCTTTCCGAAATTCCATTCTTACGATTCTTACAATCATTGGTACATACTTTGCGGCAAATTACTTAAGATGTGTTGAATATTTCGCAGATAAGGGTAATGATCCTGCCGAAATCTCTTTTTATTTCTGCCATCGATCCAGTAGTTTTAGAAATACTGAGTTCAATCTCAGCATCGTATGAAAATTGATCTAGACATATGAAACCATTTATTGCAAGTATCCTGTTTCTGTTTAGCCTTAGCATCCTTTCTCAGGCTCAAAACAAAATGTGGGTATTCTTTTCGGATAAGGGAGCTGATACAGATTGCAGACTCTCCCATCCAGAATCATTCCTAAGCAAAGATGCTATTGCCCTTCGCGAAACAAAAGGCATCGCTATCACGACAGCCGACTTGCCAGTAGCCGATGAATATATTCTTGGCCTTGAACAATTAGGATTCCGTTCTCACTTTAATAGTCGCTGGATGAATGCAGCTGTGATAGAGCTAGAAGAAGGAGATGCTGAAAAAATATTGACATTACCTTTCGTAAGTCACCTTGAGGAGATGAATAAATTACAGATCACAGGTCTGGATGAGGAAAAGCTGGAAGAAATTCCTGCAGAAGAGCTCAATTATGGGCGCGCTAAGCACCAGAATGACATGATAAATATGGGGCCTTTACATGAAAAAGGATTTGCGGGGAAAGGAGTTAAAATAGCCGTTTTTGATGCAGGATATAGTGGAGCTGACACCATCGATGTTTTCAAAAAACTGATGGCTGATGAGCGCGTAATCGCTACCTGGGATTTTGTAGATAATCAGGAGAATGTTTACCATTCTCATTCTCACGGAACGCAAGTACTCTCAACCATAGCTGCAGACCTTCCCGGTAAAATGGTAGGTTCAGCACCTAATGCATCATTTGTTCTTTGCCGGACAGAAAATGATAATTCTGAAAGTCTGGTTGAAGAGCATAATTGGATGAAAGCTATGGAATGGGTAGACTCAATTGGAGTAGATGTAATTCACAGTTCTTTGGGTTACTCTACTTTTGACGATCCTGAGACCAATCATACCTATGAAGATTTGGATGGAGATAAAACCATCATTACCCGGGCAGCTGATATGGCAGCAGCAAGAGGAATCATCGTTAGTACCAGTGCAGGAAATGAAGGATCAGGTCCCTGGAAATACATTACGGCTCCATGTGATGGAGATAGTGTTCTTTGTACAGGCGCTGTTGATAAATACACCTTGCGTTCTCGCTTCTCTTCTATCGGACCTACTCCAGACGGAAGAATCAAGCCAGATGTAGTTGCTATGGGGACACGTACGATTGTAGCTCATCCCAGCAATCGCATTTATGGATCAAACGGAACTTCTTTCTCCAGTCCAATCATTGCCGGATTGGCCGCTTGTTTGAAACAAGCACATCCAGATCGTAGCAATATGGACATCATTCAGGCAGTGAAATTGAGTGGAGACCAATACGCACTTCCAGATGCTGAATATGGATATGGAATCCCTGATGCTGCTTTCGCCGACTCTCTTCTGAGCAATGTAAAAGATTTATCAAAGGTTGAGATTGCTATGGATGAAAAACCTCAAAGAGGTCGCCCGGCTAAACCACCTGTAGCTATTCAAAGCAGTAGAAATAAAAAAGAGGAGCTAAGAGCTTCTTTGGTTCAAAAAAGCTCTTCGGTAGAAATCAGTCTCGCCAATGAGAATGACAGAATTAAGAATATTGAGGTTAAGCGAGGAAAGGAAACCCTGAGTTTTCATCCCGATGACCTCATTATCGAAGGAAATAAAGCGACTGTAAATACCAGCTTTTTATTGAGAGGACAATACAAAGTAAAAGTTGCTACTCAAAAAGCCTCCAAAGAACTGGATTTTAATATCAGATAATACACTATCACAAAATATTGCGGCCCGCTTTCCAATTGGAAAGCGGGCTTTTTATTTCAGGAAAGTTACCTTTTTCATAACCCGAGCAACAAAGGAGAAACACAGAATATTAAAGCTATGAGAATTGTCATATTTCTGGGCATTTTGCTATCCAGTCAACTATTCGCCCAAAGGCCTCAAACTAAAAATCTGGCTCCAGGAAGTACGGGGATACGCATGGAAGTGGATGGTCTTACCAGAGAGTTTATCGTTCATACTCCTCCTACTTATGATGCGAATCGTGCAGAAGCTTATCCCGTAGTTTTTATGTTTCACGGCGGAGGGGGAACCGGTATAAAGTTTTACAATACTTCTGGTTGGAAAGAAAAAGGAGACCAGGAAGGAATTATAACTGTTTTCCCAAGCGCTTTTCGGACTTGTCTGGAAAAATCAGAAGGAAGGAGCGAAAAAAATTACTGGATGACGGTAGGGAAATTGGAACAATTATGTGCCAGTCAGAAGCCCCATGATGATGTTCCTTTTGTGGAAGCCATGTTAGATCATCTCAACAATAATTATCATGTAGAAAACAGAAAAATATACGCCAGCGGATTCTCAAACGGCATGGGCTTTATCCTAAGCCAACTGATGCCGCGTATGTCTGATCGATTCGCAGCCTTTGGAGGAGTAGGAAGCTTACTCCAGGAAGAAGTTCCTGCTTCAGATCCGTCTCCCCTATTCGCGATGATCGGATCTATGGATGATCGTTTCACAGTCCATGCAGGACTCAATGAGCTACCTCACAATGAGTCAGGAGTTGAGGCCAATGCATTTATGAAATCTTCGCAGGAAACCATCCTCAATTCTATGGGATTGGGTACTCAATATAGAGTAAGAGAAAGGCCCAAGTATTTACTGTATCGATTTGAAGGTACAGATACAGAATTGCGATATGCCGTTCTCAAGGGATTGACCCATGTTTATCCCAAGGGAAGTCAAAAAGACAATGGAATAGTGGCGGCCAAAGTCTTCTGGGACTTTTTTCAACTATATTCTCTTTAGACAATAGACAACAACGATAGTCGATAGTGGCCCGGGCTTCAAAGCCTGGGCTTTATTGTGTTTATTTACGGAATTATCAAATAATTAAAGTATTCCAGGCATTCCCTTTGGCGATTATTTTGCGTAACTTTGCAGCCGAAATCACATAGAGTAGGAAATCCTAATGATAATAGTATCCAATCTTTCTCTCCGTTTTGGAAAGCGGGCCTTGTTTGAAGATGCCAATCTAAAATTCACGCCCGGAAATTGCTATGGAGTAATTGGTGCCAATGGAGCCGGTAAATCTACCTTCCTGAAAATTCTTTCGGGAGAAATAGATTCTACTACCGGACATGTTTCCATTGATCCCAATGCTCGCATGTCTGTATTGAAACAGGATCACTTTGCATACGATGAGCATCCCGTATTGCAAACTGTGATCATGGGTAATGAAAAGCTGTGGAAGGTCAAAAGTGAGATGGATGCCATTTATGCCAAGCCGGACTTTAGTGAGGAAGATGGGATCAAAGCAGGTGAACTGGGAGCTGAGTTTGAAGATATGGATGGGTGGAATGCTGAAAGTGATGCTGCCGAAATGCTTTCCAATCTAGGAATCACTGAGGACCTGCACTATATGCAAATGGCAGACCTGACCGGTAACCAAAAAGTACGTGTGCTTCTCGCTCAGTCTTTGTTTGGCAATCCAGATATCCTGCTGCTTGATGAGCCTACCAACGACCTTGATGTCGAAACCATTGCCTGGTTGGAGGACTTCCTGGCAGACTTCAAAAATACCGTAATCGTGGTATCTCACGACAGGCATTTTTTGGATGCGGTTTGTACGCATGTTACAGATATTGATTTCGGAAAAATTAAGCAATTCACAGGTAACTACTCTTTCTGGTATCAATCCAGTCAGTTGGCCCTGAGACAAAGAGCTGATAAGAATAAAAAGGTCGAGGATAAGCGCAAAGAACTTCAGGAGTTCATTGCTCGCTTTAGCGCGAATGCAGCAAAATCTAAACAGGCAACTGCCCGTAAAAAGATGCTGCAAAAGCTTACCCTAGAGGATATCCAGCCTTCCAAAAGAAAATATCCTGCCATCATGTTTAAGCAGGAGAGACAAGCAGGTGATCAAATCCTGAATTTGGAGGGCCTTACGAAAGAGGTAGAAGGAAGAGTCCTTTTCAGAGATATTACATTTGATATGCAAAGAGGAGATAAAATTGCCCTTTTGTCCAGAGACTCTTTAGCCATCACTACCCTATTCGAAATTCTGAATGGCGAGCAAGAAGCTACAGGCGGAAGTTTTAAATGGGGACAAACCATTACCCATGCTTATCTTCCAAACGAAAATGAGCACTTCTTTACCAAAGACCTTAATCTGATTGAGTGGATTCAGCAATTCACCGACAATCAGGAGGAGGAATTTGCTCGCGGATTTCTGGGACAAATGCTCTTCTCAGGAGAAGAGTCGCTTAAAAAAGCGACTGTCCTATCTGGAGGAGAAAGAGTTCGCTGTATGATTGCTCGCATGATGATGGCCCAGCCAAACTTCCTCATGCTAAACGAGCCTACCAACCACCTCGACCTGGAGGCCATTACCGCCTTCAACAATGAGTTGATTAAATATCCCGGTTCTCTCCTCCTCTACTCTTCTGACCACGAGTTCATGCAGACTTCTGCAACCCGTGTAATCGAGATTACCCCTAACGGAGTACTCGATAAGATGATGAACTATGACGATTACATCCTCAGCGAGGACATCAAAGCTCAGAGAGAAGAGATGTATGCGGGAGTAAAGGCATAAAAGCCCGAGACGAAAGGAGGTGTTTTAGTGATGTGGTTAGATATTGTAATCAGAACTACCGCACTAAAACACTTCTTTTCAACCTTCCCCTTCCCCTTCCGTCTTTTATCTAAAGCCGGGCCGAATGAAGCATTTCATATTCTTACTGATCCCTTTTTCCCTCTTTTCCTGTAAAGCTGAAATAGATCGGATTCCTGATTTTCCCAAGAAGCACGTGATCCGTGATGGAAATGAGTTAAGGGGGCAGTCCAATAGCCGCAAGCTATTTCCTGTAGAGCAAGTAGCAGAAGATGAAGCCTATGCCGAACATACAGATCGTAAGGCATGGCAAATGACCTATGATCTTTTTCTTCCGGAAAATGAGGATAGAAAAAAATCTCTTATCGTATTTCTCCATCCGGGGGCATTTCTGACAGGAAGTAAAAATGATGCCCTGATTCAGCGCTTTTGTAAAGATTTTGCAGGTAAAGGATATGCGACCCTGGCAGCAAACTACCGACTGGCTGACTATCAGGGAGGATTGGGAGATTTACTGGATCAATTGATGAAGCCGGGTAAATTGGCTAAAAATCAGATTTATCGAAGCCTGCAGGACGCCCATAGCTTATTGGCTTTTTGTGAGGCGAATACGGAAAAATGGGGGGTCGATCCAAATCGAATTTATTTAGCCGGATATAGTGCCGGAGCGATTCTAGCGTTAAATTATGCCTATATCGATGAACGAGAAGCCTTCGATTATTTCAACCATGATCCTCTCAATTGTTTGGATTGCCTGCCTTATAAAGGAGAATCAGAGGAAGATGTTAGTAAAGGAAAAATCAGGGGATTGATAGCCATTGCTGGTGGGATTTTTGAAGCAGATCACATAGAAGGGAAGGATCGGATACCAACCTTACTAATTCATGGTAATGAAGATGACATGGTTCCCTATCATCAGGGCATACCTTTCGACAAATACAAAAGAGATCAGGAATATGAATTTCAGAACTCCCGCATAAATATTCCTGAAAACCTGAGTCGATTTGTAATTAGGCATTTTTCCTTACCTGTTTATGGCTCTGAAGAAATTTATAAGCGAAAAACCAAGAATGTACGATTGGTTGAGATAGAAGATAAAGCCCATGAATTTTCCAGCAGCGGTCCTGAATATGAATTCCTTTTCGGAGAAATACACTCCTTTCTGAAAAAGACAGATTAGGCTCTGTGCCCATGAGATTTAATAATCATCAAAGAATTGTCATCCCGGAATTTTTACCGATGAAATGGAAAAAATATCCGGGATCTCTAGTAGTAGCAAGAGATCCTGGATAAATTTTGTCCGTGAACTTCTAAAATTTTCCGGGATGACAACTTTGTTATTTTTTTATTTTCTAAAGACATTTATCTATCCAAATTTCCCAAAAAAGACTAATTTCCCAGCCACAAGTCAAAAGCGCAGGAAATCATGTCTGGAATAAAACACTTAATTTTTGATTGCGATGGGGTCCTCATCGATAGCGAATATGTTGCCGTAAATGTTATGTTGAAAATGTTGGCACCTTTTGGATACACATCCAGTTTTCAGGAATACGCCAACCAATTTACCGGCATGCTGGATACGGAGATTCTCAAGTATTTAAACGAAAAGGAAGGACTACCCTTTCCCCCTAATTTTTACCAGCAGATAGAAGCAGAACGAGACAGGGTCTTTGAAGAAGAATTAAAGCCAGTGCAGGGTATGCCTGAGCTCGTTAAGGGCATCTCCTTCCCTAAGTCTGTAGTTTCCAACAGCCATGTAGCACATGTAGAAATGTCGCTGGATATATGTGGGATTAGGCCCTTGTTTGAGGGAAGAATTTACTCCTCTGAGCATGTACTTAAACCCAAGCCACATCCTGATGTCTATATGCATGCGCTACAATCGCTTTCTCTCTCAGCCGATGAGGTCTTGGTAGTTGAGGATAGCCTTACGGGAGTCCAGTCAGCCAAAGGGGCCGGATGCAAAGTAATTGGCTTTGCAGGCGCCAGTCATATTTCTGAAGGCCATACGGATAAACTATTGGAATTGGGGGTTGAAAAGGCTGCCAAAACGCCTGAAGAACTTTCCGATATACTTGCTACATATTTACTTCTCTGAGTGAAGAAAGTTTAACTGTCCCAAGCCTTCTAAAGTCGCCAGCCAAGCTGCAACTACTTTCATAAGTAAGGGATAATCCGACAAAGGAGCTTCGTCAACTATATAGAGATTTTTCGGATCGCTATCATCATAACTAAAATCAATCAGGTGGACCTCTGCCCTCCCCTTGGGCGTTATGATTTGTTTTAGGAGTGAGAAATCCTGACTTGTGGCGTCCTTTTTTCTTCGGAGAAAGTAAACGTCGCTAAGACTTTTGATTACCCAATTAGACTCTTTTGAAACTGTATCTCGCCAGGACTCAAATTCGACAAAGTTCTGGCCCATTTCGGCCCTTCCGAAATAATTACCCTCTGCATCGTCCTGGAAACGAATACTTCCCCAGGGCTCGCTATTGATCAACCAGTTCTGGGCAGCTCCCCGCTCAACATCATAGTAAATCCAAAGCGTACCCTCCTGGAAATCCGTCAGAAGCTTGATCCCCTTGAGCTTGTGGGTAAGGTCATTTTTATTGAGCTTTAATTTTCCCTTGAGCAAAGTTCCCTGTCCATGGCCCCAAACGGGCAAGAAGATCAGGCATAGAAAATAGATCTTTTTCATACCGAAAGCTTGAGACGAATTATTCGTCTGTTCTGCGCGACAACTGTTCGAGCCGCTTTTTCTCTATGGGGCTTAGGTTTTCATAGCCTTTATCCAGAAGATAATTGATTTCGTCTTCCACACTTGAAAATTTTGAGGAAGCTTTCTTACCTCCCCGTTTCACCTTAAAATTAGTACTAACTCTGGAAGCTTCTTTTTTCCAATAGCCAGGAATCAACAACATTTCCGGACGGGTAACAATCAGATAGAGGAAGATGATGGCCGGGAATAATAGGGCCGAAATAATAATTGGATATTTAGCATAAAGACCTGGTACATACAGCAACATCAATAAGAGGCCAATAATGGCTCCCCCCAAATGCGCATCATGTCCGATATTATCATTTTGAGCTTTTATCCCATAAATAGAATAAGCCACGAAAAGAATACCCGCCAACCAGCTTACCATGGGGATGAGGAAGAACAAATAAAACTGTCCATAGGGTTGTAAAGCTATATTTGCGAATACCACCCCACTCACTGCTCCAGAAGCCCCCAATGCACTATAGCTTCCATTATTTCTATGGATGAATAGAGAAAGTGCATTGCCCCCGATTAAACTCCCAAAATAAATCACCAAATAATACCAGGCAGGAAAACCGACCATGTGGAATAAGCCAGAAAAAGTCCACAGACAGTACATATTGATCAGGAAGTGGAACCAGCCTCCATGCAGGAAGCCCGAACTCAGCATGCGGATATACTCTTTTCGAACGAGTATAGCTTCTACATTGAAGAGGTATTGCCGTTTAAACGAAGGGTCTGTTTCCCCCTTGTATGTTACTAAAAGGTTGGCGACGACTATCAGCAGGCTTATTTGATCTACTCCCAGTTCCATATCTTAAAATTACGTGAAAAGCATAAGCTCTCAAAGTGTATACGGAAGCTAGCAGGCTTTTGTGCTTTGAATTAAGGGTAAAAATCTCCTCGGTGATAGAGGAAAATTCAGGAAGGGAGGTTTAATAGCTGTTAAAAATGTGTGATTTTCTTTCTTTCTCCCCATAATGGCACATTTTTTCTATCAGGGGCTATGTCATTGAGAAGTGATGATATGTTTATCAAAGGCTTCATTCACAAGGCTTTGAAACAAGACATAATACATCAGGAATATTATTTTAATTTATAAATAAACCGAATATTACAAGTTTCCACCACCTGTAAGAAATCTCGTATAGAGCATTAGGTACACAAGCAGGAGGCAGAGATATTTAGCACATCAAACAGAACAAGAAAAAACGGTAATCATGAAAGTGATCATTACGAAACAGCATATAAAAGCTGCGAAGTTAAGCGAAGGAAGGATAACACCTATTGAAGTTGCTCTAAATGATATGGATTGTTTCCAGGAAATCAGTTTAAAACGACAGGAAGAAACGGGAAATTTCTTACTGGAACTGGATGGAATGAAAATGGACCTGCCGAAAAAGGCTAGTACACAACTCACAAATTTTATGGAAGAAGGCGAAATGAAAGCATTCAATTTCGACCTACCCATGGAAGAAGAAATTTTTGTAGGGGAAGATCTGTTGATGGAGTCTTTTGAAGATAGTCTCCATATGGACATGGATCTGGATTTCTTTTAAGAGCACATGAGTCAGGGGTAAAATCGAGAACCAAACACAGCACTCCCCACCCGCACCATGGTAGCACCCTCTTCTATGGCTATTTCAAAGTCTCCGGACATACCCATAGAGAGCTCCGCCATGTCGATGCGGTCATGAGTTAAATTTCTAAATGTATCAGCAGCCATCCGTAATCTTCTAAACTGATTGCGGATGGTTCCTTCATCTGATACGAAAGCAGCCATTCCCATGAGTCCTTTGATGTGGATGTGAGGAAACTGGTCGATGTCCTCTAAAATGCTTTGGGCTTCGGACTCATCCATGCCTGATTTAGCATCCTCATCCGATATATTCAGTTGAAGTAAGCAGGATATGGTACGTTCATTTTTTGCCGCCTGCTTTTCTATCTCAACCAACAATCTCCTTGAATCCACAGAATGAATCAGATAGATAAAGGGGGCTATATACTTTACCTTATTTCTTTGTAAACTTCCAATCATGTGCCAGTGGGCCTCTGGTAGTTCTGGATGCTTCTCTCTCAATTCCTGCACGCGATTTTCTCCAAAGTCCATTTGTCCCTCCGCATAAGCCGCATGAATCAGCTCCAGAGGCTTGGTCTTGGAAACTGCAATCAATCTTACACTATCTTCCTCTCTGCCAGCATCTAAGGCAGCCTTTTTTATCTTTTGCTGAATGTCTTTTAAATTTTCTGCTATTTGCATGTGGCAAAATTACATATTGACATAGAGATGAGAAGCTTTTTTATGATTTTTTTCAGCTCCATGCAGCAGTTTTTATAAAGCTTCCGTCTTAGGGGAAAATCAGTACAATCTCACAATAACCCTATACCTAAGCTTAGAACGTTCTTCTGCGAACCTGATTTTGATTTAAACTGAGTACAATCGCTTTATACCCTTATGAAGCATTTTATACAAAATTGACATGAATAAACGAACTAGTTTACTTCTACCTCTACTATTCCTAATGGCCATAGCCTTCAATGGCTGTGTGCAGGACCAATGCGAACAAACTGTTACTTACCTCACCTATGAACCCGTTTATAAAAGCTTTGAAGAAATAAGAGCCGGGGTAAAAAGTGAAGCTCCACGCGCAGTAAAGAATCCCAGCAAAATCTACTTCAAGGATAGCTTTATCCTGATGAGTGAACTCAATGAAGGGATACACGTGATCGATAATAATGATCCTAAAAATCCCAATCCAATTGCATTCATCGCAATTCCTGGTACAAGAGATATCGCCGCAAGAGGAAATGTCCTCTATGCCGATTCTTATACCGATATGGTCGCTCTGGATATCACCAACCTGCAAAACGTTCAAATTCTTGGTAGACAGGAAAATGTATTCCCTTATGGTTCCTGGCACAATGGACTTTGGGCCGATCCAGATAAGGGAATTGCCATTGACTGGATTGAGAAAGAAGTTACAGAAGTACATGAATGTGGTAACAGCGGCTTCAATGTACTGCCTCAAAATATGTTCACCTTCAACCAGGCAGTTGACCTAAGGGCTGACGTTTTTGCTTCCAATTCTCAACTGGAATCAAGCGTTCCCAATGGTGGTGGTGAACTTACTACGGGTGTAGGAGGATCATTTGCAAGATTTGCTATTACTGGTAATCATCTGTACACGGTTACTTTTAGTGACATGATTGTCTTTGATATCAGCGATCTGTCCAGCCCAAGAGAAGTAAACAGATTAGGAATCGGATGGGACGTAGAGACTATCTGGCCAAAGGATGACCGCCTGTACATCGGTACACAAACTGGTATGCTGGTATTCTCTATTGCCAATCCTGAGCAGCCTGAGTGGTTAACTGCTGTGAGCCACGTACAGGGATGTGATCCGGTTGTGGTTGGAGAAGAATATGCATTCTCCACGATCCGAGACGGAAGAGATTGCCGTTCCAATACTGCTACAAATAGCCTCTTTGTGATTGATATCAATCCGATTGAGAATTCCTTTATAGCCGCAGAATTTCCTTTCACCAATCCTCATGGTTTAGGACTTAGAAATGATGTCCTATTTTTATGCGATGGTGCGGATGGACTAAAAATATTTGATGCTTCTGAGCCTTTGAAACTCAATGAGCGTCAATTGGCCCACTTCCCAGATATTACCGCGATCGATGTAATTCCTTTGAATAGCATCCTGATCATGGTTGCGGAAGAAGGCCTCTATCAATATGATTACTCTGACCTGAATAATATTCAGCAGATAAGTTTAATTCCTGTAGAAAGGGATTAGTGTGTATAATGAGTGGCACAACCAACACATAATGGTAGCGGCGTTCATCTCTGAACGCCGCTTTTTTTACACCATATTTTGCAAAAAATAGGGGCAGCTCATGAGCTACCCCTACAATGTATGTTTTGTAAATATCTTTACCAGCGGATCAAAGCTGATGCCCAGGTAAACCCACTCCCAAAGGCAGCAAGACAAACTAGGTCGCCTTCTTTTACTTTCCCTAATTCCCAAGCCTCATTCAAAGCGATAGGAATAGAAGCTGCAGTGGTATTTCCGTATTTCATAATGTTGTTGTGAACCTTTTCGGGTTCCAATCCTAATTTCATCCGAACCGCCTCAGCTATACGAAGATTGGCCTGGTGAGGAATGAACATGTCAATATCCGAAGGAGTGTAACCCGTAGCATCCAAAGCTTCGTGAATCACCTCGGGGAATTTTTCGACTGCAAACTTAAATACATAGCGCCCATTCATGGTAGGATAAATGGATCGATCATCAATCATTTCCTTTGTAACATGTCTTTCCTTATGTCCACTTGGAGCCAATACAGCCAGCCTTTCCGCATGGGTTCCATCAGCATGCAAATGTGTGGTGAGAACTCCTTTGCCTTCTTCTGTCGTTGGCTGGAGAATAGCTGCTCCTGCTCCATCTCCAAATAAAACAGTGACGTCCCTGCCTTCATCCGAGAAGTCCAGTCCTGAGGAATGAATTTCAGAGCCCACCAGCAATACATTTTTGTACATACCCGTTTTCACGAACTGATCCGCAATGGAAAGCCCATAGATAAAACCAGAACATTGATTTCTAATATCGAGGGCTGGGATTCCTTTATCACTCAATCCAAGGTCCCTTTGCAATAGTACACCTGAACCCGGGAACATATAGTCTGGATTTAAGGTGGCGAAAATGATAAAGTCTATGTCTTCTGGAGTAATTCCGGCTCTTTCGCAAGCCATACGGGCTGCATTGGCACCCATATTTGAAACAGTATCCTTACCAGGGGTAAAATATCTTCTTTCTTTGATTCCCGAACGTTCCTGAATCCATTCATCGGAAGTAGTCATTCGGGTAGATAGCTCATCGTTAGTGATCACATTCTCAGGTACGTAGTAGCCCAGAGCAGCGACTTTGGTTTGTAGCATAGGTCTATTATTTGTTCAAAAATACGATACAGCCTCTGTACAAACAAAAGCTATGAAGAAGGAACATTTTTGATTGGGAGATTGTTACTGAGAACTCAGCAATTCTTCGTAGTAGGCAAATACTTTACCTATATCTTCATCCTTATCAAGGTTGATTTTTTGCTTTCTCATAAATTGATCCAGCTCTTTCTTCAGGCCAAAAGTTTTGATCACCGAGGATCTTTTCATATTAAAACTTTGAAGTTCCCCATCCTTAAGTAGATAATAGCTTCGGGTCCCAATAAAGCGTTTCTTGACAATTGTTTTACCTACATCCTGAAAGGTCTTTTCTGTGACCGCTACTCTAAATCCTTCAATGACATTCACTTGCTTTCCTCTATAAATAAGGCGGACAAATTTTTCCTTGAATTGCCCGTGTAAATTCCGCTGAAATACGATATCCTCTCCGGCATTTTTGGGGAATTTATCTCCATTCTTTTTCCGGCTTAATTCAATCTGCATATAATACTTATTTTCCAATTCAATAAATCTATCCCCCTTTTTAATCTCAAACTCTTCTGAATACCCATTGTAATTGACAAATACCTCTTCTATCACCTCCCCTTCAATGGTTGTAACATTGCCGATTAGCCAGTTCTTAAAGAGATAGGGATCATCCTCGATACCTTCATATCTATTCGGATCTATTTTTTTGCTATTAACAAGTTGAAGTTCGCTTTGGGAAAAGGTTGCTGAAAGAAAACTCAGCAAGAGGAGTAGCATAAAGCTGTGCTTGCGCATGGTTCTTAGATAGGTTTAGGTTAGAAATTGAAGGGAAAATCTTGGTATAAACATACAGAAAAAATAGCATATGCCTGGCACGAAGGATAATTCCTTACCAACAAAACGGCAGCTCTCATAGTGAAAGCTACCGTTCCTGTACATGAATCTATTTTTAATCTATTCAAATAGCTTAAATCCAATTGGCATGGTTTTATAAACCGCTACCCTTTTTCCGTTGTGTTCACCGGGAATCCATTTAGGCATTTTTCTCACCAGACGGATCGCCTCGTCATCACAACCAAAACCAAGTCCTTTCAAGACTGCGATATCTGAAATTGACCCATCTTCTTTCACAACGAAGCGTATGAATACGGTTCCTTCTACCCCAGACTCTCTTGCAGCTTGTGGATAGGTATAGTTTTTACGGAAATATCTTTTCAGCCCACTCTTTCCACCTGGAAATTCAGGCATAATATCCGCATTGAATAGAACAGCTGGAGTAGAAAGCGTATTGGCAGCCGATGGCGGAGGCACAGGATTTTCATTCTCTGTGATGTTGTCTTCCAGCTTTTCTGCTTCTACTTCTTTATCCTCTACGGGAGAATTATCATCCTCTGTAGTTCCTGCTTCTTCAGCTTCCTGAATAGCAGAGAGATTTTCGGAATCATTTTCGCCATCAGATGAAGTTTCTTCTTGCTGGTCTTCCTCATTGATATCACGAGTTGCTCCGTCAATGATTTGTGGCTGGCCTACAGAAGTTTCGCTTTCTGCAGGAAGAGAAGCATTGTTTTCAGCAAAAACTTCACGGTTCTCATTGCTTGCAGGCTCTTCTCTTTTGGTTCTTGCAATCCGTACAGATTTGGTGTAGATACTACTTCCCCTATCTGCAGAGCTTGCCAGGAGACGTATACGGTAGGTCCCAAATGAGTTATAGGTATAGCGGCTAACTCTGCCGACATTCTTTCTTTTATAGCCAGTTCCAAATGAAAGGGTATAACTAATATCCGGATCGTAATCTTCAATGGTGAAAACCAGTTGATTTCCTTCTGTCCTGCTTCCAGATATATCTATCGAAAACTTCTGCAGGATTTCTTGTGGGGCTTCATCAAAACCATCTTCTTCACTGCTCCCATCCTGAGAGCTTTGGTAAAATGCAGGTTGAATTTCACTTCCTTCAAACAGATCAACCAAAGACTGATATTCATTCAGGTTCTGGATGGTATCTGTTCCCAGGGCGTGAGCTACAACAATTCGGGAGTCATCCTCATCAAAGATTTCTGTTACTTTCTCTTTGCTCAGTTCCTGGATAGAATATTTTTTCAATTCTTTGTTGGATCCAAGGATAAAATATAGTGCTCCTGCTGACAGGGCAGCTACTAAACCGAGGCCTAGTACAATCATCTTCTTTCTCCGCGATGCTCTCTCCCGTTCCTCAATTCTTTGCAAGTAATCGTCAATACGATGGGGCGAATTTGTTGCTTTTTTCATAATGACCAAGGAAATAGATCGTCTTGCTAAACAGGCTATAGATTAGCCAGATAATCAGTAATTCGTTTAGGGTAAAAACCAGTACTTTTTTAATTAATTGTCCTCTTTTCGCAAATGGTACGATGCCGCGAATAGTTTTCCGAACAAAACTAAGTACGGCTTAAATGGGTAGGATTAAAATACATCCTGTATGAACGGAGGTAAGTGCCCTTTGACTTGTTTAAATCAGGGATTCAAAAGATGGGAGACGTGTAAGGTTTACGTCAAAATATTAACGATATGTGCTTAAAACTCAATGCTTAGTGTTTCATACACTGCTACAGCTTTACTTTCTTTGGTAGCGGGCATCCAGGCAGGCATCTTTTCTACGATGCGTATGGCCTCCTCATCACAACCATATCCCATTCCTTTCAGGATGCGGATATCCGATATGCTACCATCAACATTTACAATAAATCTTAGGTTTACCTGGCCTTCAATTTTTTTGGCCTTGGCTATATATGGGGTGCGTTTGCTTCGGGCTATATATTTTTCCAAGCCTCGTTTTCCAGTAGGAAATATAGGTGCATGATCAAATTCTATAGCTATCTCAGAATTCACTTGCTCGTCTCCGCGGAAACTTCCGTCAGGAATCATACTTTCATTCGCAGATGAGTTGCTGGCAAAAAATTCAGCAATTGTCATACTTTCCTCAGCACTAACTAAATTATTTTCTGAAGGTGTAGGAGAAATGTGTTCTTCAGAAGCCAGTTCTGCAAACTTCATCCCTTTTTCTGAGGTTTGCTCTTTGAGGTATTGATAGTATTCCTCTAGAGACCGAATGGTATCTGTATGCGCTTCGTATTTAAAGACCAGGTGGATTTGTTGTTTTTCGGTGAGAAATTGGACCTTATCGGCATTTAGCTCCTGAAGGTTGACATTCTTATAGGAAATCGGAGCAGGAACCCAAACCAGCATACTCACGGTAAACAAGAGTAAGATCATAGCCAATAACATAACCGGCAATACGATCTTCCTTTGCGTGAGCACTTCTGTTTGCTCCTGATTTATTATTTCCTTCCTATCGGATATCATATCCTAACATTGAGCTGAGAGAGTCGAGACCTTTAGGTCAGGTTTACCAATTCTCTTCTTATTTAAACGGGGTGTACCTTTAAGACATGGTTTGTTGAAAGGGTCATCCTATTTCTTGCAATCTAAAACTAGGCCAAAAATATCTGACACTCCAGCTATTTTGCGTGAATGGACAATTTAGTTCGGAGTTTAGTTTAGGGAGGCCCTTGAATCGCATAAAAGAAGGGCAGATACTACGAGAACGTAGTAAATCGCAGGAAAAGTAAAAAAGGAAATTTAGAGGTTCAGGCCCGTTTTTTCTTAAAAAATTTTGTCATCAATTCTGCACATTCATATTCCATCACCCCCTGGGATACCTGGGTTTTGGGATGAATCAATAAAGGTTGATGACGGCTAAATCCTGACTTTTCTTCTCGTGCGCCATATACAATCCGGCTGATTTGGGCCCACTTGATAGCCCCGGCACACATGACACAAGGCTCGACAGTCACAAAAAGGGTACAATCCCGCAGGTACTTGCTTTGCAAAAAATCACAAGCTGCTGTAATGGCCAGCATTTCTGCATGAGCCGTAGGATCCTGTAAACGCTCCGTTTGATTATAGCCTTTTCCAATGATTTGAAAATTGGAGACTACCACTGCTCCAATTGGCACTTCATCCTCTTCAAAGGCTCTCTCAGCCAGCATAAAAGCCTGGCGCATAAAATACTCGTCTTTGTGAATGGAAAGCATTAGGCGTATTGTAAAAGCTCCTGGTAAAGGCGAGATACGGGTAATCCCATCACATTGTAATAGTCTCCTTCGATACGGGTGATGCCTATTTTCCCAATCCAGTCCTGAATGCCGTAAGAGCCCGCTTTATCCATGGCTTCATAATGCTCGATGTAATAGCCAATCTCATAATCAGAAAGCTTACGAAAGGTAACTTCTGTCAATTCAGCGAAAGAGCTGAATTTCCCTTTGTGAAAAACCGTTACGCCAGAAACCACTTCGTGAGAGCGGCCGGAAAGTTTTTTCAGCATATCCCGGGCATCATTTTCATCTTTGGGCTTACCCATTACATCACCATTAAGTGCCACTATGGTATCGGCTGTAACGATAATTTTTTCGGGGGAAAGATCGTCAAAGGCTTTTGCTTTATTCTCAGATATCATAACGGCCACTGCACGAGGATGCATTTCTGCAGGTGCATATTCATTTACAGATCTTACGATTACTTCAAAATCCAGTCCGAGCTCCTTGAGTAGTTGTTGCCTTCTGGGAGATTGGCTGCCCAGTATCAGTGGCGCTTTCAGTTTTATCATAGTCCAAAGATAAAAGAATTTAAGCGCCTTTTGAGGCATTTTTACATCTCTTCCTGTTCCCGACGTTTTGCTATTGCAGCAAGCACTTCGTAAAATTCCTCCCCATATTTTCGGATAAGGGCATTTTTCACAAACTCATAAACAGGGATTCCTTCTCTTTCTCCTTTATTGCAAGCAGCTGAACAAATGTCCCAACGATCGTAATTGAGTCGATCTACTTCTTTAAAGCTGCTAATTCTGATGGGATATAAATGGCAGGAAATGGGTTTTTGGAATTCGAGTTTCCCATCATAATAGGCCTGTTCGATAGCACAGAGTGCGATGCCGTTTTTGAAGGTCACATATGCGCATTCTTTTCCTTCAATCAGGGTAGTGGAAAAATTACCCGTAAAATCTCGAACATAGGTTCCCTGTGCTTTAACGGCTTTTTTCCCTTCTGGCCGCATATAGGGTTCTACCGTTTCATAAATCTCGTCCATAATCTGTAATTCCTCTTTTTCAAGAGGAGCGCCCAGATCTCCTTCTACACAGCAAGCCCCTTTACATTTGGCTATATCACAAGCAAAAAGTTCATCCGTAATATCGGCACTAATAAGTTTATCATCGATCTCAATGATACCTGAATATGCCTGCTTCTTTTTTTGTCTGCCCATGTTCAAAAATAATACTATCTCTCCTTTGAAGAAAGCAAGTAAACCTTAAGCCCGTCAAAAAAGCTTTTCTACCCAGCTAGCTTCATTCAAGTATAAATTTTCCAAGTCTATATTTTGGATCAAATTCATCCCCGGCTTACTACCGACTAAAAAACTTCCCAATTCTTTCTCTGCTCCTAAAGCTCTAGCCCCCTGATAGGTCAACCAACCTAAAATCTTTTCAAGAGGAATTTCCGGCTCCAAATGATGGATGCATTTGGCTTCTTCAAAAACATCCAAATCATAATTACTTGCCAGGCTATCAGTCCCTAAACATATCCGGCGAGTCTTTTTAGCAAAGGATTTAATATCCGGATAGCGGTTGTGTATATAGAAATTGGATCTCGGGCAGAGACAAAAACTTGCACGGGGAAAATAGTCCAGAATCTGATCGAGCTCTTCTTCTGTCATTTCGGTATTATGCACAAAAAGTATGGCTTGATCTGTTGAGATTTCCTGAATCACATGCCTAAGGGCACTATTGGTGGAAAAACCAGCATAGGGCAAGTTTACTTTTCGGTAAAAGTCAACAAAAGCTCCACTTCCTTTTTCAAACAACTCCCGTTCCTCCAGCGACTCCAATAGATGGAGCGACATTCTTTCAGGGTGCTGACGAGAGATTTCTCTGATCAGTTCAGAACTCATAGAATACGGGGCATGAGGACTGATGGATGCCCTCAAGCCTTCTGTTTCAAATTCTGTGATCAGTTGCTGACCTTTGTTCATTTCACTTTCCACCCGCATAGGATCGAGCCCCAGCAACTCAATGAAACTAAAAGTAAATAAGTGCTTGTGCTTAATCTTAGCTGGTAAACTATGGGTGGTATTGCAAATATCTCCAATCCCTACGGTCCCTTTCGACCAAAGTTCTTCCATCTCTGCTTCGACCGCTTTCCGCTGTTCTACATCAGTAAAACTGAATCGTTTGGCAAAGATCTCCCCAATAAAACCTGTCATCCCCGTTCCTTGAGGGATTTGTTTTTTCATGAAGGAGAGTTCTAAATGGCAATGGGCATTGATAAAGCCCGGACAAAGAATACCTTCATAGCGGGTGATATCGGTTTCGCCAGCATCTTTCCCAAGACGCAAAATCCTTCCCTCATCATCTACTTCCAGGTAATGATCTGTTAATAATCCCTGCGGGGGATGAAACATGTAATTTGCGCTGATCTTGGGCATATGCCAGGGGCTTGTTTCACAATATTGGTATAAAAACCCTCAGCATCAAGCTTTTCCTACTCAAGTCTGAAAAGCGGTATGTTCCCAAATAGATTAATGGGCATATAAGGATGTTGTCTACCAGCGGTCAACTCCTTAACACGCTCCATAACATAAAGGTTCAATTCTCCCAAACTTATCACCTCATTTTTGTTAAAATCTGCAGCTCCCCTGAATCCTTCGAGCAAAGCTTTGGTAAATGCCCCATGTCCCCACTTAGGATTTTCGTAAGAAAACTCTTTCCCACTGGAAGAAGTCATCACACTTAGGCCTGATTCTTCCTTCACCATATCCTCAACGGCCGCATTGAGGTTGAAAGAATTGATGTTGGCAAATTCAAGCAGATCATACGCAGATTGTCCACTATGGCAGGCATCGAGGAAGATCATTTTTTTACTTGGGCTCCCTCCCACCCCTTCGGTCAGATCCTGAATGTTGAGGGCCGTTGCGAAAAGATTGCTGGCTTCAAAGTCTGTGGGGAGAATGTAAAGGCTTCCTTTATCGTCCAAAGCTCCGTGTGCGGAAATAAACATGAGGATCATGTCTTTGGGGCCAGCTTTTTCTTCCAACCAGGAGATGCCGGATTGAATATTTACCAAGGTAGCCTGCTTATTCATGAGTTTACGCACCTGCACCTTATTGAAAACTTTGCCCTGTTGGCGGGCAAATTGATCCGCCATCGCGCTGGCATCGGTATGTGCGTATTTCAGGCTTACGGTTTGATCTTCATATCGAGAAACGCCAACTGCCAATACATAGAGATTGGGTTTGGAAGAATTATTATCGTCAAATTCAGGGGCTTTTTCTCCCCCGGGCAGATTTTGCGCAATGAGAGAACTACCCTGGCTGAAATTGCCTTTTGCATCCGTTTTAAAGACCAATAAATCTCTGCCACCTCTGCTATAACTTTTGGTCCCACCGATCAGAGCAAATCCTCTATCACGAGTTGCAGCAACGGCATGGGCATAGTCATCCTTCTTTCCACTGCTACTCTTTTGCCACCTGATCTGGCCCTGATCATTGATTTTTAGCAACCATGCATCATCAGAATTGCTGTAAGAAGCAGTCTGACCTACCATTACATAATCACCATCGCTACTTTCTTCAATATCGTAAATTGCATCCTTGGAAGTACCTCCATAGTATTTTTCCCAAATCAGGCTTCCTCCCGGACTCACCTTCAATAATTTTCCATCAAGACTTTTATTATTCGGCGAATAGGCCCATCCTGCTGCCAGGTAATCGCCGCTATTGGTTTCGATTACCTTCTCGATTACATCATTTCCTTTTGCCTTAAAAGACTTTCGCCAAATCCCTTTCCCATTACGATCGATCTTTACCAGCAACATATCCGCCTTCAATTGCTCTCTATCATAACGCTGATAACCGCCTATAATAAAGCCTTCATCTCGTGTCTGAACTACATCATAAGCTTCCTCTGCTCCTTTTCCTCCATAATTATTTTGCCAAAGCATTTCTCCCACCGCATTAAGTCTAATCACCCAGATATCACGAGAGCCTTTGGTATAGGATTCTGAAAAACCAGCGAGGAGAAACCCTCCATCTGAAGTTTGGGTAATGGCCCTTGCATGATCCTCTTTATTGCCTCCATAAGTATGGGACCACATTTCCTCCCCATGTCGATTGAGAGAAAAGACCCACGCATCATTGTGGCCGCTGTCTTCATTTTTGGTATAGCCTGCGATTACATAATTGCCGTCACGGGTTTCTAGTAAGTCATTGGCTCGATCGTGATAAGTACTGCCCATTACTTTCCGCCAAATCACCTGACCGGAAACATCCAGTTTGAGTACACAGATATCATTTTTGCCTTTACCAAATGAATCTGTGGTGCCCAGGCATAGATAGGCTCGATCACGGGTCTCAACAATATCGATCCCGTGTTCGTTTTGTTTACCACCGAAAGTCTGCGTAAAAACATCTTGCGCTGATAGCTTAAGGGTACAGAGCATAACTCCAAGTATGAGCCATATCTGTTTCATAGACGTTCTTTTCTCAAATAAAAAAAGCTATAATCCGAGAGCAGTTGTTAATTAAATATAGCACAGAATTCTATGAATTTTGTTTCTTTTCTATGAATTTTGACCTATTCTGTCAAAATGTAAAAGTTTTCACAAATGCTAATTAGGGATTGAGCCTTCCTATTGCTAATTTCTCGGACACAGCTTTACCCTAAGCGAACACGAATATTCAAAACAAAAGAAAGAACTAAAAAAATACAGGAACCCCGCTATGCAAAAAATCGTTGGATACTTAGGACTCTTTATGAGTATCTTTTTTATTGGATCAGGGCTTTTCATTGCAATCAAACGCTTATTTCCAGCGCCTCGTGACATATTCAGTTTTGAATTTACATATTTCAAAGACCATCCCGACCAGTTCAATTATCTGGTAGGGCTAATTTTGATTACGTATGGGGTGTTCAGGCTTATTAGATCAGTGAAAATCTTGAAAAGCAATCAAGTATTATAATCTATGCATTACCGAGCTGTTTATTTAGTAATATTCCTCGTCCTGGGTCAATTAAATCTGGGCTTTGGACAAAATATAGAAGCCAGACTCGACCTAAAACGTAAAGACCCCAAACCGGATTTCTTTGAATATTCTCCAACTGATGGAGGCCTGGTTACTTTGGGGCCGACAAGTAATGTGTCCAGTAGATTTCTGGGTATCACCAAGTACGATGATAATCTGGAAAAGGAATGGACCCAAAAAGTACTAGAGCAAAACGGAAGAAAGAATGTAGACTTTGTGACTGTCATTGGTCCTTACATCTTTGTTTTCGTTTCTGAATTTGTTCCCAAAGACGGAATCATCAAGACGTATTATTATTCCTTTGATATGGATGGGGAATTGCTTGAGGAGGAAAGAATCCTCGCCATCAACCCCAACAAGCGCGAACATAAAGTAGACCTTCAGTACATCCTTTCGCCCAATAAGCGAAAATTGATGGCCTTCAAAAATCTCCAGAATAACCGAGAGGCGGAAGAGATTTTGTACTACATTTTTGATGATGAAGGAGAATTGGTGCAGAATGGAGAATTTACCATTCGCTATCCCGACAATCGATTTGCCATGCGTAGTCTCCGGGTAAGTAATAGTGGAAATATTTTCGTACTGGGACAATTCGTGCGCAACAACAATATTCGTGATGCAGATGCTTCCAAGTATCTCATTTACCGCTATGATCTGGATACGGAAGAAGGAATTGAATTTCCTATAGAACTGGAAGATCGCTTCATTACTGATTTGGCATTTAGGCTGGACCGGGATGAAAATATGTATGTAGCCGGTTTTTACTCCAACAGAAACTCCGAACAAATCGCAGGCACGGTTATGCAGAAAATCTCCATCGATGGAGATTTGCTAATCAATGCACATGAGCGTTTTGATGAAAGTTTTCTGCGAAATTTCCTCTCCAGAGGAAAGGTGAGAAAAGGCGGAGAGCTGAGAAATTTCCGATTAGATTCGCAAGATGGAATTGTATTGCGGTCTGATGGTGGAATTTTGCTTATAGCAGAGAAATTCTTCGTTACTTCACAGACCTATCGGGATATCTATGGTTACTGGGTAGATCGTGATTTCTTTCATTTTGAGGAAGTGATTCTGACCAGTATTTCGGGAACAGGGGAAATCGAATGGCACTCCATTGTAGATAAGAATCAAATCTCAGAAGATCCCAGCAATCTCTCCTATTTCAATGCCTTTAGTAGTTCAGGGACGCATATTTTCTACGAATACCGCCCCAACCGCAATCGCTTCAATGTTTATTATAATACCATTGGCATAGAAGGGGAAGTTTCAGACAGACAGGCACTTTTCAGAGAGTACAGCGAAAGCAATGAATTTTTCCCACGTTTCTGTCAGCAAATTAATAGCCGAGAAGCCTTGATGGTTTATATGCAGAATCGGGGCAAGGTCTTTTCCGTGGTGAAGGTTGCCTTGATGGAATAGAAAGATTAAGAATATATATATCCGGAACTATCTATTTAGGTAGTTCCGGTTTTTCTTTTGAAGCGAGAGGTAAGCTTTCAAATATTTCATCAAACACCTTGGGAGCTTCAATAAAATCCTCCTGGCGATCTTTGGAATTAGCTTGAATCAATACTGGCCAATCTTTTTTATACTTGGGTAAATGACCATGTGAGCCCTTAATCAGGCTTGCATCCAGAGGAATCACTTCCATAAGTTTACGGAAGCCTAATTTTCTCAAAATAAGGGTCCATACAATCTTGAGTTTCGGAGCCCATAAAGCAGGATCGAGAAACATCTCTACCGGATCATAGCCTGGCTTTTGATGGATGTCAACAGTTCGAGCATAATCTGGAGCTTTGTCATCATCCAGCCAGTAATAATAGGTAAACCAGGCATCCTCTTCAGCAAGGAGGACCAAATCTCCACTTCTCTCATGATTTAGCTTCCATGCCTCTTGATCACGTACATCCAAAACATGTGCTACCCCCTCTGTATTCTCAAGTAAAGTTTTAAGCGCCGGGACTCTCTGTTTATCCTTGATATACACATGAGCGATCTGATGATCTGCCATGGCAAAAGCTTCGCTTGCTCCCGCATCAAACATCTCTCTTCCCAGTTCCATTCGATATCGAATGAGGCCTTCTTTTCTCAGTATTCGATTTATATGGACAGCTTTGGAAACAGGAGTAATTCCGTACTCTGAAAGTATGAGAATCTTTGATTTCTTTTGGGTGAAATAGGTATATAAATCCTTGATCAACGCATCTACTTCTAACAGGTCCTTTTCGACAGAAGGATGATCCGGCCCATGTCTTTGGCAATTATAATCCAGATGTGGGATATAGATCAGGCTTAAATCAGGGGCATAGTTTTCCTCCACATATTTGGCAGACTCTCCGATCCATTGACTCACCTCAATACTTGTGGCTGGCCCCCAGAACTTAAATAATGGAAACTGGCCCAATTTACTTTGCAACTCATCCCGCAACTCCAAAGGGTGCGTATAAATATCCGGAATCTTACGCCCGTCAGAAGGATACATGGGGCGAGGAGTAATCGAGTAGTCAACGCTGCTGTACATATTGTACCACCAAAAAAGATTGGCACAAGTAAAAGAGGGATCGACTTTTCGAGCCTTTTCCCAGATTTTCTCTCCTTTGACCAGGCGATTTGACTGGCGCCACAGCTTCACCTCCGCCTCTTCTTCGAAATACCAGCCATTGGCTACAATTCCATGCTCATCAGGATTTTTCCCAGTAAGATAGGTAGTCTGAGCAGTGGTAGTTACCGCTGGGATGACCGGTTTGATGTAGGTCAATGAACTTTCTTTCAGAAGCTCTGAGAGGAAAGGGGTATGCATTCCTATCAAGTGCTCACAAAGCCCTACAATATTCAGTACGACAGTTCTGTTAGAATCAGGCATTTTGTTTCCAATTGTCCATAACCCATTGCAATTCTCTTTCAATGGAGGCTCCCAAATCGAAGCGAATCTCTTTAGGTAATACTTCCCAGGTATAGGTTTCGACTTCCCAATGGTCCGAGACATAGCCTTCATATTGCAAAACTTCCTCTATGGTAGAGCGAGTTGAGCGCAGGACATCATATTGGTCGATAAAAATCGGAACATGGAAATGTGTTCTCCATTCCGCAACGCCTTCATCCTTAATATGATTCAAGGCTTCGGGCAGATCATTATAGTGGGCCAAATTCCCATCTGCGTTTCTAGCTACTACCTGATGCAAATAGGTACTTTCATTGAGCCCTTCAAAAGCCTTTTCAATCTTTACCCGTTCATTAGGAGCGCCTGGAAATTCGGCTTTAAGTGCAGCACTGATCTGTACTTTCCCGATTTTTATGCCCGCTTCATTCCACTGGAGAAAGGTATCAGCGGGCTTTTCATACACCACCGCAAAGTGACAGACATCATAGCAAATCTGAATATGTCTTCGCAGGATGGTTTCAGCTTCTTCTAAAGAAATACCGAGCTCTTTTGCCAGAAACTGACCCCCAAGGGGAATCAATCTGTGCGCATAAAAATCCAGTACTTCCTGCGTATTTTCTAATAACCCATCAGGCTCAGGCTCTATATCCACATGCAATAGCTGTCCTTTCTCCTGATAAATCTTATGTAGGTGAATGGCCAATCTCGAAAAGTTCAGAATCCCTGTTTCCCAGGCTTTCTCCAGCCCTTGCGGATCATTTTTATACCAATGCCTGTAGGAAAGCGGAGAAGTCGAAATTCCCCCTTCCATTCCTTCAGGAAGTAAAAAAGAAAGTATGTCAAATAGCCTGATGGTATAGGCTAATCTTTCTTCCCTGGTCCAATCCGGTTTATGCACATCATCCTTTACATGAGTCCTATGAAATCCTCCATACGGAAAGCCATTAAAAGTAAAGACATATAATCCTTCTTTATCCAGCCAATCCTTGAATTCCTGAAGCTGATTTCCTTCCAGAATCTCCTCGCTTGCCGTATTTGACAAGCGGAGCCCTATTCCAAATTCCTGATCTGGATTCAGGTTCTTTTTCAAGGGCAAACTGTAGTCTTTCAAACTTTGCCACACATCAGCCCAATGCTCTCCGGGATGGATATTGGTGCAATAGCTCAGATGTGTATTAGGAGAAATATTCATAAGGCTTTTATAAATGAAGGATATTTTTATTCCCTACAGGATTAGAAGAAGCTAATTCTTCCAGGAATGAAATGGCACCTATGAGTTTATCGGTATCCATTTCGTGCACTTCAACTCCGTGCCCGATTTTATCTAGCAGCATAATGGTTAACTCTCCACCCAAATGCTCCCGAAACTCCTCAAGACCTCTTAAAATAGAATCCGGATGCTCTGCCTGTTCCAGATGTTGTTTAAGCTCAGGAACAAAGATTTCAAATCCCAACTCCATCAATAAGCGAATTACTCTCATGCAGGAATCTTCGTCCAACATCCCTTGCAAGAAACTATACGTTGTATCGAGGGCAATACCTATGGCTACGGCCTCACCATGCCTGAGCCTATAATCCGTAACCTGCTCCAATTTATGAGCAGCCCAATGGCCAAAATCCAGGGGACGCGATGAACCTTTTTCGAATGGATCTCCTCCACGGATGTGAGCGGCATGAAGTTCTGCACAGCGGAAAATTTGATCTTCCATTGCTGGCATATCTCTTTCCACAATAGCTGCTGCATCTTTCTCCAGTTGCTCAAAAAAGGCAGCATCTTTGATGAGGGCTACTTTGATGGCTTCTGCAACTCCCGCTCTCCAATCTCTTTCTCCTAGAGTAGTCAGAAAATCGGAATCATTGATTACAGCAAAAGGAGGATCAAATACTCCCAGGAAATTCTTTTTCCCGAAGAAGTTGACGCTATTTTTCACGCCTATACCCGAATCATTTTGAGATAGCGTAGTCGTAGGTATCCGTATCAAACGTACTCCTCTATGTGCAATTGAAGCTGCAAATCCCACCATATCTAAAACTGCCCCTCCACCGATGGCAACTACATAAGAATGGCGGTCTATCCCATAAGCCTCTATACTTTGCAATACAACCTGCACCTGATCCGGATCATTTTTCGAGCTTTCTCCCGCCAGAACTTCCAGCGGTTTGCCGGCTAATTCAAAAGAATCCTGATGAGTTTCCGCATATGCTTTGATCTGGGCTATGAGTTTTGGATGAGCTTCAGAAACGCCTTTATCTATGACAAATAAAGCCTTGGGAATTCTGGAGGTATTAGGTTCTGGAATTGCTTCCGCGAATAAAGGATTGTTCTCCTCAAAAATCCCTTGTGTAAACAAAACCTTGTAATGAAAAGGTACGGCAAAGGATTGCTCGATAATTCTATTTTTCTTCATAATTCGACTCACGTAACAGAGAAAACTTTGGCTAAAGCCATAGAAAGAGGCAATAATGCCAGGATCATCAATCCATACAAAATACCGCAGAAACCTGCGGCGATAGATGCATTTAATACAATCAAACAGATTACCCCTGCCTTCACAGCCTTGCGAATATCCTGGGCCTGAAGACTTTTTCTTGCTTTAAGTAATGCAGGAAATACCATTCCTGCAAAGAATATCATAAAAGCTAATGCATAGCTTAGTTGAAAGGCATAAAAATACCGCAAAGCAACTAGCATGAGCATGACCAGACTATAGCCCAATACCGCAAGATTTAGATGCATGCGATTCCCTCCATTGACTTCCCCCTGGCTAATCAAGGTAATAGAAGCTATGTACACAAGGGGGAAAGCGATCAAGGCTGATACGGAGACTAATTCCGGAGCGAAGGCAGAAACTCCTAATAGCAAATTACCTCCCCGGCAAAGGGCCATATTGATGGGCCCCAAAACCGTATGATGTTTACCTTTCGCATCATATAGCACTGCAAGGCATGCAATGGCAATAGCTAGCGAACCTGACAAATTGGACACAAAAAATGCAGCGGCTATTCCTAAAAGCAGAAGAGCAAGACCGAGGATAACTGCTTCCTGCCTTTGTACCTTGCCACTTGGAAGAGGGCGTTCTGGTCGTTCGATTTTATCGAGCTCCAAATCAAAAATATCATTAAATACAACTCCTCCTCCATAGAGGCCAATTGTGGCTAACCACAAGAGAAAGAATTCATCTAGATTCCCTCTTAGGCCTTTCCAAATTTCAGGTCCAACAAATACAATATATGAAAGGCCAAAGCCTGCGACTACATCGGCTACAGCTGTAACTAAGTTTGCCGGTCTCATTAAGATCAGCATCGCCCAAAGCTTTGATTTCTTTAGGGAACTCAATTGACTACAATATTCTCATCATCAACTCTGGGCTTCTGTCCTCTTAGCACAGAACTTCCATCAAACAGTTGCCTTTGGTCAATTCCCGCTGATTGCAACCAGTCCTGCTCTTTTATCTGCCCACTTTGTGCAAAGGCTAACAATGCATTTTTGTAGCAGGAAGCCTCAACGTCTTCATATGGAACTCCAGATTCAAGCATTAATCTTGCTGTTTTGGGAACAGATAAAGGATCGGAAATTCCCCAATCACAAGAGCTGTTTACCATGATGCGCTCAGATCCATACTGCTTGACGATTTCGACCATCCGCTCATTACCCATTTTGGTATGCGGGTAGATCGTGAAGCCTGCCCAATACCCTCTGTCCAACACCTCCTTTACGGTTTCCTCATTATTATGGTCAATGATAACCATCCCGGGATCCAACTGATGTTCTTCACATACATCCATGCTCCGAGAGGTTCCGGCTTTCTTATCTCTGTGAGGAGTATGCACCTGTACCGGCAATTCGGCTTCTCGTGCCATATCCAACTGAATCCTAAAAAACTTGTCCTCGGCTTTCGTTTGGTCATCATAGCCAATTTCTCCTATCCCTACTACTCCCTCTTTCATGATAAATTTTGGGAGTAATTCAATCACTTGTTCTGCAAGTGCTTCATTATTTGCTTCCTTTGAGTTTAGGCCAAGGGTACAATAATGTTTGATCCCAAACTGGCTTGCCCGAAAACGCTCCCATCCAACTAGGCTGCTAAAATAATCCTTAAATGTCCCAACCTCGGTACGTGGCTGCCCCAACCAAAAGGCAGGTTCAATGATAGCCACAACTCCGGCTTCCGCCATTGCCTGATAATCATTTGTTGTCCGGGAAGTCATATGAGCATGAGGATCGATCCATTTAAACTTTTTATTCTCTGCCATTTTAGTTCAAAATTACTATTGGTTATGATATGATTCTCCCAGGCTTTCCCAGGTCCAATCTTGAGTTAAACTTAATTCGAGGTCCATAAGTTCAGCCTGAGGATTTTCCTCTCGAATTAGCTGGACAACGGCTCTATGCATTTCCTCCTCATGATCTGCTAATTTTCGTAGGGCCTTGACATGATCTTCGCTTAAAAAATTTGTGCTTGCCTGCCAGAATCCCGGGCTTACCTCTCTTCCCGCAGACCATCTTTCCTCTGCATAATCCAGAATAATGCGAGAGAGCTTTTCATTTGCCCTTTCAGCAATAGACTGAATTCGATAAATAGGTCTTACTACAAAGGCAGCCTTCAGATACATTTGGTTCCAGGCATCTTGTGAGAAATGCGTCGCTGGATAAGGATTATCAAGGGCAACAGCATCAAAGACTGGTGCCATATTGGTTCTAAGGCCTTCTGCAGCCAATTTCACATAAGCAGTAGGAAAAGGCAGAACTGGAAGGATAGAAAAAATTGAGATCTGTTCCCACATATCAGCCGTATCGAAGGCATCCCATAAGAATGATTGAGCCTGCTCTTCCGATTCGGGAACAAAAGTGGTGAGTAACAGTCCACGGTAAAGCGTATCCAGGGTATTAAGTTGGGGTCTCCATCCTTTACCTATTGCTTCGGCTTCCTTCCTTTTTTCTTCCTGATAAATAGGTTTCTCCCTCGGAATCTTTCTAGAAGTCATTCCAAAGGAAAGGTGAAAGGAAGTCCGATCCCATTCATTCTGAAGTTTATCAAATTTCTCTTTTGCCCAGAAAAAACTCTGCTCGTCCAGTGATTGGGAGAGAATATCCAATATTAAATTTTGTACAAGGGAAAGGTCGATTGTAGTCGTATGTTCTTGAGGCATAAATGCACCAGCCCAATTTAGAATTAAAACACAGCTTGGAGTATAGCAAAGAATGAGGCACAATCATAAAGATCATGTTCTCAAATTTAGCTATAAATACAGAAAGTTCTATATAAGATCTTACCCGATTTTTAGATATTCTGATTTAAATCCCAGGCTTCCAGGATATCAGCAACTCTTTTTACAAAACGACCTCCCAAAGCTCCATCTATGATACGATGATCATAAGAATGGGACATAAACATCTTCTGACGAATGGCGATCACATCTCCGGTAGGTGTTTCTACTACAGCGGGGATTTTACGGATGGCACCTGTAGCCAGAATAGCTACTTGCGGCTGCATGATGATAGGTGTTCCCATCACATTGCCGAAAGTTCCAACATTGGATAAGGTATAAGTCCCTCCTTCGAGATCCTCGGGTTTGAGTTTATTATTTCTGGCCCTGTTTGCCAGATCATTTATGGTCGCTGTCAGACCAGCCAGGTTGAGGCGGTCTGCATGTTTGATGACTGGCACAATGAGGTTATCCGTTGGTAGCGCTACTGCAATACCTATATTGATGTCTTTCTTAACGAGGATTTGATCTTCATGGACTGAGCTATTGAGCATGGGATGCTCACGTAAAGCCTTGATTACGGCCTGTACGAATATAGGAGTAAAAGTAAGTTTCTCCCCATATTGAGACTGGAAATCGGCTTTCACACGATTCCTCCACTGCACAATATGTGTAACATCAGCTTCTACAAAAGAGGTAACATGTGCAGAAGTCTGAGTCGAGGCTAGCATGTTTTTAGCAATCAGCTTACGCATGCGATCCATCTCTACGATTTCATAATTTCCAGGAGGCATTACTTTGGCTGGAACCTCTGGAGCTTTTGGCTTTTCTATGACTTTTTCTTCTACTGGCTCAGCTTTCACTTCTTCCTCGCTATTCCCAATCTTATTCATGATTTCTGGTACTGCTTCAACTTGTGGTTCAGAAATGATCCGATTTACGATATCTTCCATGTCATTTTCCTGTACTGCAGCCGCAGCCGTTATTTTTTCTTCGGGACTCGCGCTCTTCTCTGGCTTCACCTGAAATATTTCCGTTTCTTTTACGCTCTCTTCGCTTACCCCTTCATAATTTCGTCGATTTACATAGGCGAGAATGTCTTTTTTGGTAACACGTCCACCTCTTCCGCTTCCAGCTAGAGCCTCTAGTTCTGACATACTCATCCCTTCCTTTTTAGCAATATTCAATACCAGGGGAGAATAAAACCTATTTTCAGGTATAGAACTTCCGACTTTTTCCAAAACAGGCTCAGTAGAAGGCACAAAAGGAACCTCCTGTGCAGCCAGACTTTCTTCTGTTTCGACTTCATGAGCTTTACCATTTGAGGGAGCTTCTTCCTCTTCTGCCTCAAGTGGAGTCCTGACTTCTGCATGCTCACCTCCTCCAGCGGCGATAATGGCTATGACCGCTCCTACCGGAACAACATCTCCTTCTTTGTATAATTGTTGGATTAGCTTCCCCTCAACAGGAGAAGGGACCTCAGAATCAACTTTATCTGTCGCGATTTCCAATATGGTCTCATCTAATTCGACCATATCGCCTACTTCCTTGGTCCAGCTAAGGATGGTTGCTTCAATAATACTTTCGCCCATTTTGGGCATGCTCAATTCGAATTTTGCCATTCTGTTTGTATTAACGAGTCCTTACAAAAATGCAAATTTGGGGTCTTAGTCCAAAGTCTCTCTCACTTTTTTCAAACACCATTGGATCAGATAATTTGAACAGCGTTCTATATTTACCTTTCGATCGTACACGAGTCTTACTTCTTTTGAGTCTTCATGATTCTGGTCTGCAAATCCCAGAAATGCATGTGCCTTGATTTCGCCACTATCTTCGGCGAAACCAGTAGTTCCTAATCCGATATCTGTTTGAAAGAGTTTTCTGACCCCAATAGCCATTTCTTTCGCTACTTCCGCAGAAACTACGCCATATTTCTCAATCAGCTCTGCCGGAACCCCTAAAATTTTTTCTTTTGCACTTACGGCATATGCAGTCACTGCCCCCTGGTAGTAATTGGAGGCCCCAGAGACCTCTACGAGTTTGGCAGAAACATTGCCTCCGGTCAAACTTTCGGCAATTGCCAGGGTCAAATTATTTTGCGTAAAGAGCCTTCGCATTTCTTCCGAAATGGGATGGTCTCCCTTTGCATACACTTTGTCCTGCATAATATTTGCCATCTTCTCCAACTCCCCTTCAAGAATCTGCTGAGCCAGAGCCTCTTCGGATGCAGGCCTTTGTATACTTAACTCCAACCAAAGTCCATCATGTCTGGGGAGATATGCTAAAGACACTCCTGCCGGAAATTCATGCTCTAAATCATCCAGTCTCTCAGCCACCGCAGATTCCGGAATATCAGCCACCCGGATTACCCCGCTTTTGTAAAAGGAAGCCGGAAAAGCTTCTTTAATCTTTGGTACAGCACCATGCTCTACCAGATACAGCATCTCAAAAGGGACGCCTGGAAAAGAAAACAACATACGTCCCTCTTGCCTAAACATCATCCCGGGTGCTGTACCATTGGGATTGTGGATTACCTCACAAGCAGAAGGTACTTTAGCTTGTTGTCTTGTAAGCTCTGTAAAAGCTCTTTTGCGAAGTTCATATCGTTTCTCCAGAAATTCCAGGGTATCTTTATCCCAGACCCATTCACTATTGCTCCATTCGAGCAAGGTATGCTTGGTTATGTCATCTCTGGTAGGGCCAAGACCGCCCGAGAGGATGACGATCTCATGCTCCCTTAGCTCTTGCTCGATCGCAGTAAGAATTGCCTCTCTCGTATCAGATATACTGACTACCCGATTTAGAGAGAATCCATATTTTCTGAGGATTTTGGCGGCTTCTGTTGCATTTGTATTGACGATCCGCCCTCTAAGAAGCTCATTTCCAATTGTAATGAGGGATATTTCTGGCATGGCTCAAATTACGGGAAAACTTCCCAGCTAAATGATGATTTCTGAAAATAAATTAGGGGAGAGAAAAAGGGATTAAATCTTTCGTCTAATGCGAAGGCGCTTATCCTCCTTGAGTAGGTATTTGATAGCAAGGGTGGGTTGGAAATAACCTCCATCGACTCCTATTCTTCCCAAACCAAAAGTACTAATCCCCATACCAGGCAGATAGTAGGCCAGTACATCATGCTTAGGTCTGGGGCTTGCATAGCCCATTTCGATGCCTAAATCAAGATAAAGTTTGTCAGCAAGCCTCAGCATAAAACCTAAGTTGGCATTTACTCCTACTTTAAAATCTTTTACATGTCTGGGCGGCATGCCCGGCAATCCATCCCCTGGAGGAGGAGGCACAATCAACTCATTGAAATAGGAGGTTACGACTTCAAAGCCAATATACGGATAGTCCCACTCATCAGGTCGGGCAAACCGTACTCCTATACTACCGTAGGCAGCTCTATTTCTCAGCGCAACATAATCTGAGAGGAAGCCCGGAGAAACAGGATCTGAACCATCTCTGGATTGTAAACGAAAACCAGCCCCTACCTGAACAGCCATATTAGGCATGACATGCCTTTCCATTTGAATATCTACTGTATTGATTAAAAGAGGAGATAAGTTGAGACCTATGAGTGTCTGGTCCTGACTATATACTAGACAGGGCAACAAGGTTAGGTACAATAGGATACTCTTGGCTTTCATTGGCTAAGGGTCTCGCCAGTGCTTGTGTAGCTTCTTACAAAACTAAAAAACTTTTATTCTATATCCATTTAATAAACGTAATAGATCAAATGAAAGTGTTAGGGCAAAGAGATAATTGAAATAAAAATTAATTTTTAGCGAAAAAAGCCTGGCAAAAGAAGGAAAAATGGAGAAAAGATGACAAAAAAGGATATTACCGTCAAAAAGGTAGAGCTAAGAAATTGACCAAAAATGTAGATAAATCAACTTTCTTCCCTGGCCAGGCCTCCTTAGAAAGCCCATATTTATCGACAAAAACTAATTTCGGCAAAAAACCGAAACAATTGAATATCTTAGCAGTCTTAAAAAATTCAACAGTATAGCTGTAACAACAGTTAATAAGCTGCGTACCTTGATCTTGCAAAGCGTTTTCTATGCCGGATATCCTCTTTTGGAGCCTAATCTTTATACTTACCCTTGTAACCCTGATCTTCTCAGCAGATTTTTTCATAAAAGCTTCTGAGCGGATTGGTCTGGCTGTAGGTATACCTCCTTTTATAGTGGGTGTCACCCTGATCGCTATGGGAACCTCCCTTCCGGAACTTGTTACCTCTATGGTAGCTATTCTGGGCGACCCTCCCAATTCTGAAATTATTTTGGGCAATGTAGTAGGTTCGAATATTGCCAATATCTGCCTGGTGTTAGCCATAGTCGGAATTATGGGAAACAAGATTACTTTACAATTTGATGTCATGCGGGTTGATATGCCTATGGTGTTAGGAGCCGCTTTCATTCTTTTTGTATGTGTAATGGATGGCGACTTTTCCTTATTCGAAGGAATGATTTGCCTGGCAGGAATGGTTGTTTATCTGATTTATGTATTGCAACTGGGCCGAAATGAAGAAGCAAGTAGCCTGGGTATAGATGTTCCGGATGAGGAAAGTAAGCAGATCGTATCCTGGAAGGAGCCTGTCATTTTGCTTATTTCCAGTACCATTATTTATTTCTCTGCAGAATACAATGTACAAGCCATTGTACGGCTATCTGAAATCATGGAGGTAGGTAAAGAGGTGATTGCCCTTACAGCAGTTTCGATAGGAACCTCCCTGCCAGAACTGGTGGTATCTATTGTTGCAGTAAGAATGGGAAATGGGGAAATGGCTGTAGGAAATGTATTGGGATCAAATATCTTCAATGTATTTGCTGTCATGGGTATACCGCGATTATTTGGGGAAATAGTCGTACCGGCCAGTATACTGGAGTTCAGTATACCAGTTATGCTTATTGCCTCCCTGCTATTTTTCTTCGTTGTATTGGACAGAGAAGTCAGTCGCTGGGAAGGATTCGTCCTGCTTTTATTATACTTCCTCTTTATGGGAAATCTAATCGAGATTTATATTTAATCTCTAGGGCTGCGTAAATAAGGCAGCATCCATTTCCTGACTTACACTTACCTCAGTTAATTTGCGCTCACCGCGATCTCCAGAAAGGAGAATATCCCCGTGCTTTTCATAATTGATCCAGGGAGTAATGAAGCGAGGTTCTTCTGTTTCTTGCGTCGGATAATAGGACCACTGCGTGATTAGGCGAGCTTCTTTTTCTACCCAAACCTGGTATTTGTTCTGCGGCGTAACCCCCACTTCTTTAAAGACCAGCTCCAATACATCTGCTGCCGCTCCACTTTGGGTAGTATCCTCTCCTGCATAGGTCAGGGTAACACCTGAGTCTTTGAGTTTAAAAGGCATCACCAACCAATAGGCATCATTGATCCAGGCTGCTTTAGCATTATCCATCATTTTAGATAATGAATCAGCTTCCGTAATTTCTTCTCCATTTACAAAGGCCTTTCCTTTCATGTTATTGATATTCATAAGAAAGAGTTCCCCATTGCGAACATTCTCAATCCGTACATCTCCTGTATGCTTGTCCCAGATGTGTTTGCGGAAACCAAAGAAATTCCAGGAAATAAAACGGGTAGCATCATAGGCTTTGCGCCCTCCCATCGCTTCCATCACCTCATCAGCAATGGCTATGGCTTCTTTGTCAGAACCGGCCATATCAAAACCTTCTGCAGCAGGATTAGCTTCTTCCTGCATCGTCTGAGTCGTGTCACTTTGTGTACTTTCTTTAGCCGTATCACAGGCAAAGAATAAAAAGGATAGGGAAAGTATGGGTATAAGTAGTTTTCGCATAGCATGTAGAATTTATAGGGAAATAGGCATAGAATTTTACAAAAACAAAATGGAGTAAAAGAAAAACTCCATCAGCAAAACTGGCTGACGGAGCTTTTGTTCTTTTTGGGGGTATCCTAGAAACTAGTCAGGATGCCTAATCCCCAGCTACTGAGTCCGAAACGAAAAGTGGTCCCATCGTCAAAATTGAAATCGCTTTCAACCTGTGCCAATGAGAAAGTTCCTCTGATCATCAGAACACCTCCTCTATTTCTCAACATTACCTGTGCAGCTACCGCAGGATTCACAAAACTGGTTCTATATTTTACTGAACGACTATCGAAGTTGTTGAAGTAAGTAAAGGTACCTCCGATACCTGCTCCAAATCCAATTCCTTGTTCATTGTACTTAGTTGCTCCCGCTCCTACTCTACCCATCAACAAAACGGGCACCTGAGTAAAAATAGTAGCACGAGTTCCTGTAGCTGTACGTGGAAAACTAAATCCAAAATTCACACCAGCGTCCAGTCCGGCACTTACCACATCATTTCTATGAACGGCAGCATAGTAAGTACCCAAACCAAATGTATAATAACTATTCTGGAATTCCTGGCCACTTCCCAGGAGATCAAATTGTCTGACGAATTGATAGTTCAGACCGGAATAGGGTAGTAATTTATCGGCGATTTGTGCTTCGAGCTCTGTGGCTCCCAGCCCCAAAAGGATAAGGAGACCTAATATTATCTTTCGCATATGATATATATATTAAATTAGGATAAGGTCAAGATACGTCTTTTTTTCTAAGAGAAATACTCGTCTGTTTGACATTTCTACAGTTAAATTAAGAGATACCCTTCCTGACACTATAACGCAAAAACTTGCTTATTTGATTATCCAGAACGGAAAAAGTATAGTGCGGATGAGTATGTGTTGCATATATACTATTAATCGTGTTGAATTTCTAAAAAGCTGTGTCGATATTTCCTGACTCAAATTTTTTTTCAGAAGGAATGCTTTTTGAATCCACTGCTCACGCGGAAACGAAGGATTTCTTTGCTCACAATACCTGCCGACTGGTGATTTTCATCCAGCCGCTACGGATATACTTTGCCCTACTCGGTCCCCAGGAAGATCTGGTCTATTGTAAAGAGTACTACAACTCCCAGCAATCCGTTGATGTTTTATTCCTTCGCTATGCCTTCGAACAGGAAAAACTCCTGTCGCATAGTTTCGCCTCAATCAAAGTCTATATCGATTCAGAATTTTGCCTAATTCCAGACCAGGAAGATTTCCTTAAAGAACGATACGATTTTGCCCGCTTTATGTTGAATGAAGACATAGGGAAAGAGGATATTTATTTCCATTCGATGGCCAAGTCTGACATTGCCGGTCTCTTCATTCCTCCTCAGCTGTGGATTGATCTCCTAAATGAATACCTCCCTTCCTATGAGTTAGCATCCGGCAGTGAACTTTCCTTTCGATTGGGGAATCTTTTACATAATGCCCTGAAACCTCTCCTTCTTATTCATTTGATGGATGAGCATGTAAATATTTCTGGCTTTAAACGGGAGAAACTCGAATTTATTCAGCGCTATCCTTACCGCAGTGTACTCGATTTGGTGTATTTCATTCAATTGAGCTCCTCCTTGCTTAGTAAAGGAAATAAAGTTGATCTATACCTGGTTGGAGAAATGGAGGAAGAAAGTCAAAACTGGGAAGAATTGAAAAAGTACTTTCCTCACCTTAAATTTCCTCCGAGCCTCAAACATCGCAGCAAGAAAGACCCATCAATAAGTCCCTGGTGGAAGTACACCTATCTAAATTAAAATGGCCGCATTTGTCCCTTCCCATTTTTTCAGCTTCCTTTAAACCATGAAGGTAGCGAAGATCCATTTTGAGGAACAATTGGCACAAGTGATCTGGGATGACTCAGCAAAGGCACTGGCTATTGAACTTCGCGATAAGGAAAAGCAAAAATTGAAATTGGTCTACCTGGAACTGCAAAGTGGAAAGCAATGGTTGATAGAGGAAGAACTAAGCTGGTGGTTTAAATTACAGGGATGTAGCCAGGGAAAATTGATTTTGAACGGTTTTGAAGATCCGGGTCTTCCTTTGACAAAAGGTGTTTATGTGTTTGATGCTGAGAGTGGTCAAAAATCATGGGCTCGTCCTTCCAGCCATTTCCTTTACCAGACATCAGGAGGGATTTGGGTTGAGGAAAATGAAGAGAAATTCTTTGTTAGACTGGATACTGCAAAAATAACAAGCCCTCCCTCAACAGAAGATCATAAACAGTACGAAAAACTCCTGGACTCAAGCTATCAAGCCTGTCGGGTAATCTATCGACTGGATGAAGAGTTTCCCTTTCTACAAACTAAAATTGAGAAACTTAGGGGCCATAAAAGTGAGGAGTATCTGGATCATTTGATATTTGAGGGAAAAGAAATTTTCAGCTACTCTCATAGAAATCCGTCTGGGGGTTGGGACCAGGAACTCACAATTCTAAAAGAAGGAGAAACTTTATGGGCGCGCAAAACAGGTAGTCAACTCAAGGGAATCGCCTGGTCCACTTTTTTTATCTGGCGAAAATTCCTCATTTGGCAAGAGGCTTATCAATCTATTTGTTTTTCAGATTTGGGGTAATCGACAGGCTCGACCTGCAGACTCAAATCGCGTTTTTCACCTTCCTCCCACAACATCAGAAAATCATAGGTCTTAACGACAAAAGGAGTGGGGGCAGCCTTCGGTGGGACCGGAGTCTTTGCTTTCTCTTTACCGACAATCGAAAAGAGAAGCTCAGCCTGAGCAGATAGCAAGGCGTCATTTCCTCCTCTTCGCCCAAAAGCAGAAATATTATCGACATAGTCTGAGGAAACAAAACGATATATGGCTGATAGATTTAGATTCATAGTGGGACTGAGTTGAATCTGAAATCCAGCCTGCATAGGAAATTGTGCTACCAGGGTCAAATAGGTTTCTTCTTCAGGAAGGCGGGTAAAGATATTTTCCAGCAAAAAATTCCCCTCTACATCTTCGGGATTAAAAGAGACAAAGCCTATTCCCGCAGCGAGGAAGGGGCGAATATTTTGTTTGCGGAGAAAGTAGCGTCTCAATCTTAGGTCTAAATAGAAAAAGGAGGTTTGAACAAAACGATTGGGATTATACTCGCCCACTCCATCTAAAGCAGCTGCATCATTTTGTTCAGTAATGCGAGCAAAACCGGAATTCACCTGTAACCCAAAGGCTTTTTTATTGTCAAATTGTAGAGAAAAATTGATGCCTGGATAAGCTCTCAGAGGCGAGTCATCCCGATAATTAAGATCCCCCAAATAAGAATTGGCTGTAAGACCGATCCCGAGCTGCAAGGGGGCGGCTTTTGCTGTATCCTGCCCAAAAGCGGACAATGCGGATCCACAAATTATACATAGCAAAAAAGCCAGAGGTCTCATTGATTGTTGTTTGGTATAAAGGTAGCTATTTAGCAGGAAAAGCTTTGCCTAATAATCTAGTCCCATATTCGGTAGTCTCAACATACTACCGGCTTTGATTTTTGGGGAAGAGAGAAAGTTAATTTTACGAATCATTTCCGCTGTAATATGAAATTTCTTTGCAAGGCTTTCCAAATCCTCTCCACGCTTTACCCTATAGTATATAAAGTCATCATTCTCTATTGCTTTTTCTGCTTTTTTCGCCCACTCTTCTTTGTCTTTGGCAGCTTTGTCCAATACTGCTTTTAAGGCTTCGCTTTGAGGTGCTTCTGTTGGTTTACCTTCTAAAGATGGGCTTTTTTCAACTCCCTCCTCGACTGTTTGCTCAAGACTACTATCCGGCTCTGCCAGTGGACTCACAATCGGACTTTCTGATATTGGCTGAGAAAGCTCCGGTTTAGGGCCTAAGGTAATATGAAGTCCTAAGTTGACAGAATGTAGGGCATCAAAGCCGTTATTTTCGCCGGCCAAGCCCACATTGTCCAAATAGTCGGTAGGGGTATATCGGTAGGTATAGGAAATATCCATCCAAACCTGGCGAGTCAAATGAAAATAAAATCCTGCGCTTAACGGAAGTTCCGGGATGATATCGTTGAAATCTTCCCCTTCGAGTCGGGTTGATGTCCTCCGAACCAATTTTTTCCCGTCCTGATCTTTGGGACTAAAAAACATGATCCCAGCTCCAGCGGAAAGATAGGGTTGAAAGCTTTTATTATTGAAAAAGTGATACCTGAGGCGGAGGTCTCCATAGATAAAACTGGTTTCTATGAAAGTAGGGATTTCAACTCCGGGAGGAATACTGGGCGAATCCGTATCGTATTGTTCCGCAAATTTCCCAAAACCCGCATTCAACTGTAGTTTGAGCGGCCGGGGATTGGAGGATTGGATGGAGAAATTGGCTCCGGGATACACCCGGGAAAGAGAGGAAGAGCCCTCAGAATAATCTCCCGTATAGGAGATACCAGAAAAACTAAAGCCTGCCTGAGCTGGCCAACGCAATTCCGTCTGTGCCTGCAGACACAGGATAAAGCAAGTGAATATCAGAACCGCAATAAGTCTTAGCACGTGAATATAGCTTGGGTTTACAAGGGAAAGGTGCTCATTTTTTTCGGCGAAAATACACTTTCCCCTACATAACAACGATTGCTTTAACATTTGCGTCTGTAAGAATATTATTTATTCCTCCCTGCCAGTCAAAGCTTGTTGTATCCCTTTTTTCTTCCAGCAAATAATGGATTCTGTTTTGGGAAGCAGATACAACATCCCAGACTCCATAATTTACAAGATAAATAGCATCCCAATTATTTTTCATTGGAAGTAGCTCTGACCATGACATCCCTACGAGGCGATTTTTACTCGCTTTAAGGCTGGGAGTTTCTACCCGGATTCTATTGATCAATCCCTGCTGCCCAAAGTCCTCTTCAATAAAAACCTCTCCATTTCCATAATTGAGGATTAGTGCCCGCCAGCTAAAGCCCCCTTCATTATATAAGGTATCTCTTGCATCCTGGCCCGCAAGCTCAGGTAGTCCCTTAGATGGCATTGGATCACCTAATTGGGCATATGCCAATCCTTTCTGGGTGATTTTCGTAGGACCATTACAGGCCAGGATTAGTAGAAGGCTCACAGTGAGCCAGATAATCTTTCTCATATCGGCAAAATGCCTCAAACTCCCTGCCAATTCACATTTTAAATTCCCCTATTTTAGCGTAAATTTGACTCTATGAATAAATCCATCAAGTATTTTCTATTTGGCTTTGCCCTAATCATTGTTGGGCTACTTGCAGGCTTTAAAATCAAGGGAAATGTGCCGGGAAGTTCTGCTGCGGAAATTGATAGTGGGATGAGAAAGCTTCAAAAAACCTTGTTGTTCATTGAAAATAATTACGTAGAGAAACCCAATCATGACAAATTGGTAGATGATGCAATCAATGGATTGCTTGAAGGCCTGGACCCTCATTCATTTTATATTCCCTCCAAGGATATGAAACAGATGCAAGAGCAAATGGATGGAAGTTTTGATGGAATTGGGATAGAATTTAACATCCTGGATGATACCATTTATGTTGCTGTACCAATTTCTGGAGGTCCCAGTGAAAAATTGGGCATCATGACCGGCGACAGAATTATCAAAGTAGATGACAAAGATGTGGCAGGTATAGGTATTACAAATACCCAGGTTATGAAACACCTCAAAGGACCAAAAGGTACGGAGGTAAAGGTTACAATCCTGAGAAAAGGGAGTAGAGAGCTGCTTGATTTCAACATCACCCGCGACAGAATTCCCCTTAATAGTGTTGACTACGCTTACCTGCTCAATGAAGAAACTGGTTATATCCGGGTTACTCGATTTGCAGAGACTACCTATGCTGAGTTTAGAGATAAACTGAACATGCTGATTGAGCAAGGAATGCAAAACCTTGTGTTAGACTTACGTTCCAATCCAGGTGGATATATGAACATGGCCTATAAAATGGCTGATGAATTCCTCGGAGCTGGCAAGATGATCGTTTCTACAGAAGGACGTATCATGCAAAGTAAACAGGAGTATCATGCATCTTCTTCCATAGGCTCTTTTGAAAAAGGTGCAGTAGTAGTATTAATTGATTATGGTTCCGCTTCCGCCAGTGAAATTGTATCTGGTGCTATCCAGGATCATGATAGGGGATTGATTATTGGGGTACGGTCATTTGGAAAAGGTCTAGTACAAATTCAGGAGAAATTTGAAGATGGGTCGGCCATCAGAATCGTTATCTCTAAGTACTACACTCCTAGTGGGAGATGTATCCAGAAGCCTTATGACAAAACGGATGAAGAGTACGAAAATGAGATTGCCGAGCGTTTCAAATCAGGTGAAATATTTGACCAGTCTAAAGTTGAATTCCCGGATTCTCTGAAATTCACCACCTCATCTGGCCGTGTTGTTTACGGAGGCGGAGGAATCTTTCCGGATGTATTCGTTCCCGACGATACTGTAGGTGGAAGCAAATACTTCACCAATCTGCGTATCCAGGATATGTTTAGAAAGTTTGCTTTTCAATACGTTGAGAAAAACAGCTCACTGAGAAAAACCTATGACAAGCCGGAAAAATTCGTCAAGCGATTCAATGTAAGCAACGCATTGATCAATGAATTCACCTCTTATGCGACTAGCAAAGGCGTAGATTACGTCGCTTCAGACTACCAGAAATCCAAGAAATACATCGACAATAGAATAAAAGCCTATATAGGCCGTCGCCTACACAATGATGCAGCTTTTTTCCCGGTATTTCACCAGGTTGATAACGTCATCAAAGAAGCGATCAGCCTCATGCCCAAGGCAAAGAAATTGGAAGAGACCGGTAAATTGTAATAGGTCTCTCTATAGGCTAAATAGGCTAAGGGTAGGTATCACACAAAAACTATGTACAAACAAAGTCAACTCGAGAATATTCTTTTTGTCGATATAGAAACTGCATCTGTAGTACAAACCTATGAGGATTTACCAGAACGGATGCAGGGACTATGGGATAAAAAATCCCGACGATATGCTAATCAGGAACCGGATAAAAATCCCGTAGAGCTTTTTGGAGCCAAAGCAGGCATCCATGCAGAGTTTGCTCGTGTGGTATGTATCTCCGCCGGTTACCTCACTTTCAATGAAGAAGGAATTCCTGACATTACCCTAAAATCCTATTGTGGCCCGGATGAGTATCAAGTGCTGGAAGATTTTGGGAAAATGCTGGATAAATATACCGCCGCCAAACCGGGCCGTAACCTCTGTGCCCACAACGGTAAAGAATTTGATTTTCCTTTTCTGGGTAGACGCTATCTCATTCATGGATTGCGGGTGCCCTATGTTTTGAGTACACAGGGTAAAAAGCCCTGGGAGGTCTCTTTCATCGACACTATGGAGTTGTGGAAGTTTGGTGATTACAAGGCCTACACCAGTCTGGATTTGCTTACGGCAGTACTGGGCATTCCTTCCCCCAAGGACGATATTGATGGTAGTCAGGTAGGAAAAGTTTTCTGGGAAGAAAAAGACTATGAGCGCATCAAGATCTATTGCGAAAAAGATGTAAAAGTCACTGCGCAGGTCTTGCTCAGAATGTCCCGCTTTCCCCTGATACCAGAAGAAGCTTAGTTTGATATAAGCACATACTTTATGAAAGTTCAAGGATATCTGCTGATTTTGATATGCTTTATATCCGCCTGTGATTTTTTAGGCAATACTTCTCAGCAGTCCCAAACAAAAGCCACTCCTGAGGCACCTCTTCTTGAAGAAGAAGGAAAAGAATTGAGAAAGGATCTCAATGCTGATTCAACGAGACAGGACAGCGCGAAATCCCCTATTGAACTCATCAGGGAAGAATTTGCTACCATAAATGCAGATGAGCTGTATATGGACACTATTCCGTTTATGGATCAATCTACAGAAGGTGGGGAAATCATTGCTTTTTACAATACTATTGGAGAATTGCGTAAAGTTCAGGCAACAATTTGGGGGGAAATGGGCAAACAATTAGAGGAATATTATGTGAAGGAAGGAAAATTGTTTTTTGCCTTTAAACAAAGGCATAATTACAATCGTCCCGTTTACCAAACTGATCCCAGCGTCATTCGTGAAGAGAGAGATACCGAGATTTTTGATCCTAAAAAGTCAGAAATCTCAGAGTTTCGATACTATTTTGATCAGGACCAATCTATGATTCGCTATATAGACGCAGAGAAAAATACTCTCGAAGAAGAGCAGCTTGATTTTGAGGAAGAAGAGAAGGTAATCAAGGCATTTGACCTCATCCTCGAACGGATTCAAAAAGATTCTGAAGAAGAAGAGGAATCCAGCTCAGAAGTCGAAGACAAACTCATTCCCGAACTTCACAAATGGATGAAAAATATTGCTGACGAACAGAACTTCACCTATATGTATCAAGCTTTCGACCTAAATGGAGATGGTCAGGACGAATATCTTTGTGGATTACGCGGGCAATTCTGGTGTGGAACCGGAGGATGTAGTTTTATAATTGTGGAGCAAACGGACGGGGGATTAAAGCTCCTCACGAGAGGAGGCCCTACCTTTAGCCCTCATTTCATAAGCATAGAAGAAAACAAGGGCTATCGAAGCATCATTCTGGATCCAACTCAGGGCCAAACTGCGGAAGGAGAAGACTATCTAAACTACCCGGTTTTGATTTATCAGGATAGCAGTTATGAACAAATTTGGATCGACAACCTGGACAATACAGAACGTATTGATAAATTATTGGAAGGAGCTACCGAAGTACTTTCAGATGAACGGACCTTCCACAAGGTCCTCATCAATTAATCTATTTCAAAATCTCATAAAGATTGAGTGCCTGTTCTTTCCCTTTCACATATACCGGATCAAGTGCTCTACTTGAAAAAGTCTCTTTTACTTTCTCATATACTGATTCATGTACCAAAATCTGATTGGGACTTGATTTGGTTACGCTCTCTATCCGCTTTCCAGTATTAACGACATCACCAGCGACCGAATAACTTAAGCGGGAATGAGTGCCTAGAGTACCTGCAACGACTTCCCCGCTATTTACTCCAATGCCTATACTCAAATCAAAACCCAAAGTTTCCCGGTATTTGGTATTAACCTTTTCCATTTGCTCACGCATTTCTAAAGCAGCGGTTACGGCTTTCAATTCATGGTCAGAAATCGAAATAGGAGCTCCAAAGACTGCAAAGACTTCATCTCCGATGTATTGCATCACAACCCCTCCATATTTTTCCACAGCATCCGTCATCGATTCATAATAGTCATTTAAGAAAGAAACTACCTGCGTAGGATGCCATTTCTCAGAAATTGAAGTAAAGCCCCTTAAATCGCAAAACAAAACTGTTAAATGGCGCTGTTCACCTTCAAAGATAGTCGTTGGAGCCGTAGACAAACATTCTTCAACAACCTTGGGAGGAACAAAGCGTTTGAAGGTTTGCAGGGTCTTTTCCTGAATTTCCATTTTATGCTGGAGTTCGGCCAGTAATTCTCGATTCTTTTTCTTTAATCTGCTCAATTGTCGAGCATTTTCTATTGCAACATTGAGCTCTTCTTCGTCCCAGGGCTTGCCGATATAGCGATAGATTTGTCCTAAATTAATGGCTTCGACAATGGCTGATAAATCACTGTATCCCGTCAGAACCATGCGAACAGTATCGGGATAAAGTGGTACGACTTTTTTGAGAAATTCTACCCCTGTGATTTCGGGCATACGTTGATCGGTGATGATTAGATCAATGGGTTTCTCCTTGAGTATTCGGATTCCCTCTTCCGCAGAACTGGCCAGCTCGATTTTGTACTTTCTTCTGAAAGCGGCTTTAAATACCCGTAGATTGTCCACTTCATCATCTACGTATAAAATGGTGAAATCTTTGTCTGCCATAATTTTGGGTTCCTTATTAACGCTCTATGTTTCTTACTTGACGAATGGGTAAAACGATTGTGAAAGTACTTCCTTCTCCAGGGCTACTATCGATTAATATTTTACCCTTGTGGTCATTGATGATCCCCATGCTAATGGAAAGTCCCAGACCGGTGCCTTCTCCAACATCTTTGGTGGTAAAAAAGGGATCGAAGATTTTGGATTGGACTTCCTTAGGTATGCCCATTCCGTCATCCTTTATCATAATCTCAACCTCTTCCCCTACTTTTTTGGTGCCAATGTGAATGTTTCCTGTTTCTGTAATTGCCTGAATTGCATTGGAGAGAATATTCATAAAAACCTGGTTAATTTTTCCAGGGAAACACTCAATCAATGGTATTTGTTGATAGTCTTTGTGGATACTTAGCTTATCCTTGTATTGAGAATGCAGCATCAAAAGGGTGGAATCTAAATTTGCATGCATATCCGCCAATTTCAGTGCATCCTCATCCATTCTGGAGAAGGTTCTCAATCCTTTGACAATCTCTGAGGTTCGTTTCGCTCCATTCTGGATACTTTCAGCGAGATACTCAATTTCCTCCATCAGATAATTGTAATCCAGTTCCTCTTTCAGCTCAGTGATCTTTTTCATCTGCTCCTCATTGAAGTTTTCTTCCAACTTCTCCATTTCAGTCCAGATTTCCTGAACCTCACTGAGATTCAGTTTAAGGGAATTGATCCCGCTTAGGATAAAGTTGACGGGATTATTGATCTCGTGAGCAATACCTGCAGAAAGCTGACCTAGAGAGGCCATTTTCTCAGACTGGACTAATTGAGATTGGGCAAATTTGAGCTGTTCCAGGGTATTTTCAAGGGTGTCATTTTTCTCTGCCAATTCATCGCGCTGTGTTGCAAGCTGTTGGCTCTGTGTCCAAACTTCGCGAGTGCGCTCCATAACTTTCGATTCCAAATCCTCATAAAGAGCCGCATTTTCCAAAGAAACTGCGATTTGGCCGGAGAGCAGCTGAAGAACTTCTACCCGCTCCTGTTGAAAAGCATCCGTGGTGAGATTGTTTTCCAGATACAAGGCACCTTTCACCTCAGATTGATGGACAATGGGTAAACAAAGTAAAGACTTTATTTCTCCCGATTTTAAATAGAGATCCGCGATAAAACGGCTATCATTTTGTGCATCACTTAGGACGACAAATTCCCGAGATTTCAAGACAAAATTGAGGACCGAAATGGCCAGGTTCTTTTCTCCATCCAGAGGAAGACTGATTTTGAAATGCTTATATCCTGCTTCTCCAATTTGTGCACGAGAAATCAATTTATATTCCTCCCCTTCTTTCATAATGAGGTATCCTCTTTCGGCTCCTGCATTCTCCAAAACTATCCTCATCAGACTTTCCTGCAAATAATCAAAGTTGATCTGGCTGGCTAAAGCCGTCGAGGCCTTGAATACACTTTGGATATCCAGATTTTGCATATAATCAGAACTGGCAGATTTGGACTTGCTTGTCTTGATACTTTCCAGTTCTGAATTTCCAACACTCCTGAGGCGAATTTCCGGAAACTCTTCTTTTAATGCCTTTATTTTTGCACCTGCTCCCCACCTTTGGTAGGCTTCCATGGCCTGTTTGATATAATGTTCAGCCGGGATATCTTTCCCACGATTTCTCATCAATCTCCCTAAACGTTCCCAGATTAGGGCTTCTTCATGAATAAACTTCTGAACCCTAGATTTTTCAAGTGCATTCTCCATAGCCTCTCTGGCCTCAGCATAGTTCCCTTCTATCCAGAGTTTTTCTGCAAGCAGGTGCTCATATTTCGACTGATAATTTTCCGGGCCAAATTTAGCCCATGTACTGAATTCTCCTATAACACCTTCGGCATCTCTGAGGATACTTGCTTTCTCTTCTTCACCGGCAGTATGTGCAGCCATGAAATAAGAGATTCCGAGATAGTATTTATAAAAGGCCACATAAGGCGCTCCCATAACTGCCGGTAAACAAGGCAACATATGAGGAGCCATACCCAGGCTTAATTCCGGGCGGTTCATGATACAGGCGATCATGGTCTTGAGGAAAAAAACATTAGCTATCCCTGAATAATTTCCTACTTCTGTATAGAATTTTAATTTCTCCTCTTCCTTAAAACTTGCCCCGGTCAAGGTCAGAACCTCCTCATTTTCTCCCATCAAGTTCTCAATCGCCTGAATGAATACCTCCAGGAAAGTGGCCGTCATATACTGGCTCATTTGACGATGGGTATCAATGGCCGAGAAAATTTGCCCATGTACCTGACTGAGGGGTGAACCACTCAATAAAGGATATTGAACACTAAGGTTCAGATTAAAGCCCGCATATTCGACATCCCCCATTTCTTTGGACGCCTGGCTACATTTTCTGGTAAGCAGGATGGCTTCATTCAAATGGGCAAACCAGTGCTTTACTCCAAAGCCCAGGCTAAAGAGTGCCCGGCTATTTTCTCTATGTTCTTGGGGATAGCGTTCGCTGACCAGCTTTTCAACCAGTCCCTGCAAGCGCTTTGCAGTCGCAAAATCTCCCATCGTCCCTAAAATGATAATGGCATAACTCGATAATGCATACTGCCCACTAGCCACCATTCCATGCGTTAGCAAGAGACGGATGGACTTAAATATAACAATCGGGAAAAGGTTGGGATTAGAGAACAGGACCACGCTTATGATTGCCTGCAACACTTTTATACTTGCAATCTTTTCCTTATCAGTCATTTCAGGCAAGTCGAACACATCTTCTATTTCAATCCCTGCAAAGGCCTGCTGCGTTTGAACCATCTCCCCAACTATTTCCTCCTGCCCTGAGGCTTCGTTTATTTCAATCCCCAGCTTTCCCAATAAGCTTATACCTTCCTGCCCTGCTTGCACAAAATCATTTTTTGCGGCATAAAGGTGTCTTATCCTAAGCAATGTACTATCTATCGTATCCAGGAGATCGCGAGTATTATTCACGATCTGCTCATGGTACTCATCCAGCTTTTCGCCCAAAACCATAACAGCTGCACACTCTGCTAAGGACTGATACAGAGAAAGGCTGAAATTGTAATGAGATTCCCAATGCTTTTCAGGAAGCAGCTTTTTACAAATACTGAAATACTCATAAGCTTGAGAAAAAGCTGTAGCCCGTAAGGCTTTTTTCCCCGCCTGAAAATTCAGACTTAATAGTTGTTCTTTGCTTACCTCCGTTTCTTCCAGTTGAAGGCTATAATTCACCTGATTGACCAAATCAAACAATCGCTCTCTCTTAAGGCTTTCGGAAAGCTGATCCAACATATACTTTCCAAAGCTCAGGTGATGAGAAGCCTTTTTCTCATCTGAGATACTTTCATATACAGCCTGAAGAATGCGGTCATGGACAAATGAAAACTTACGATTTGTATCATAGGCCCCGTCTTGTTCTCCTTGCTGAATCAATAAAGACTGTTTCGGTCTGATAAAACCATCTAGCAAAGCAGGTCTCAGCGCTAATTCAATCTGTGAGGGATCCTGCTTAAGGATTAAGGAAAGAGGCCTAATTTCAAAGTCAGTTCCATCGCATGATGCCAATTGCAAGACTTTCAGGGTTTCCTCAGGCAATTGCATCAATTGCTCACTCATCAACTCGATCACATTTTCTGTCGCATCGCTTAGACGGATAGCATCCAGATCCCACTCCCAAAAGGTCTTAATTGCACTAAATCTTAATTGTTTATTTTCATAAAGTGCTCCCAGAAATCTTTTAGTATAAAAGGCATTTCCACGGGTCTTTTTATAAATAAGACTTGCCAGCTCTGCTACTTCTTTCCGTGATCTCCCCAAAATATCTATGCACAGGCTTTGAATATCTGCCTCACTGAGGTCATTTAATTCTATTTTTATGTTCTCCTGAAGATCATCTCGTCCCAAAAAATTGCTCGCCACGTCCTTATCCAAATCCGTCAGCATTTGACTAAATACATGCTCAGCTCCCACTTCATTTGAGCGATAGGCAGCTATGAGCATAAGGCAATGATCGTCTGTATCCGCAATGAGGTTCTTGATGAGTTCCATAGAAGCGGAATCCCCCCATTGACAATCATCCAGAAAGATGACCATCGGATGCTGCGGACTTGCCATAGCTTTGATGAATTGCCGCATGGCGTAAGCAAACTGACTCCGAGCTTCCTGTGAATTGTTTTGCAGGATTTCCTGTTGTTCCCCTAAAATTCTGGCAAAACGAGGCACCATATTGACAAGGACTCCAACTACTGGCCCCATCTCCTTTAGGATTTTCTTTCTCCAACCTTCCAGCACTTCTTCACTCTCAGAAAGTAAAAGATCTGCCAGCTGATTGAAGGCCTGCACCCAGGCAAAATGAGGAACGTTCCTTTGCAAAAGCTCAAATTTTCCCCGTAGAAAAAAGCCCCTACTCTGCGCAAGAGGTTTATATAATTCTCCTATTAAAGCGGATTTTCCAACCCCGGAGGGCCCAGCGACCATAACCAGGCGTTGTCTTTCGGAACAGACTTTCTCAAAACTCCTTTTCAGCAAGTCCAATTCCTCATCTCTCCCATACAGCCGGTCGGGAATGCTAAAACGAGAAGAAACATCCTTTGCCCCCAGGTCCTGCTCATCAAGCTGAGAAGACTGAGATAAATTTTGTTCCAAAAGTGCTAGATCGTGAAGGATACCAGAGACTGACTGATAGCGAGACTCTGGATCCTTCGCTAGCAATTTCATGACGATCCGAGATAAAAACAGGGGAATCTCGGGTCGGATAGTATGTGGACTCGTCGGAGTAATTGCCAAATGATGGTGAACCATTTCCATGGGGTTTTCACTTTCAAACATAGGCTTCCCACAAAGCATATGATAGAGCGTTGCTCCCAGGGCATAGAAATCAGTTCGATAGTCTATCCTGCGATTCATTCTCCCAGTTTGTTCAGGAGAAAGGTATGGAAGTGTACCTTTGAGTTTTTCCGGATTACCTTGATAAAAGAGTTGTAAATCCAGACGGGTACTCAAATCAAAATCAATAATATAGACTTCAGCTTCCGGTGTAACAATGATGTTATTAGGATTTAGATCCCGGTGTATGAAGTCATGTTCATGAATTTCTCCCAACTGTTGGGTAACCGAAAGGGCATATTTGAGACATATATCTATGCCCAGTTCTCCTTCTTTCAGTATTTCCTGCAAGCGGATTCCTTCTACAAAATCTCTTGCCAGACAAGCACGCTCGTCCAGCTCAATCCATTCTGAAAAAGAGAAAAGATCAGTTAAACATTGAATCAATTCAAATTCATTTCTCAAGGACTGTATACCTATTCTTGAATGAAGGACTTTCAGGATGCAATCTGTTTTACTTGCGATATGTACCGCTTTAAAAACAGAAGATTCCAGGCCTTCCCGAATCAGTTCTTGAAGCTTGTAACCAGGGATATGGAGGCTCATATATTGACCGGTTTATACGATTAGCAGTATGGACTAGCTTCCTGCCAAGCACTTAACGCAAATATTCATTTCTTCCTACTGAGAAAGAATAGAATTTTCGCTTAGTGAATAAGAGGTACAGGAATAATTTCGGAGTAGAGTTGGAATATGCAGCTAGAATTTTTATTGAAGTATCGTTTAATAAATTACGTTAGAAACATAGATTTTATTCCTTTCTGACCAAAATGTATTCAATTTTCTTTAATCGCTCCTAAAATTTCTCAAATATTCTCTTTGTTGTTGGAAGTGAAATGAGGATACACATATTTATCAAAGAAGTTCTGCAATCTCCTTCTGCGACAAGACCACCGAATCCTTTTAATCATACTATCATAATCCTCTTTCACATCTATATTATAGCCAGAGGGACTGTGTCCCAACTCAGGCAGCCAGGCAGAATGAAGAAGAAATGCAAATTCAACCCCTTCCCCTCTCAATCTACAAATAGGCCCTTGCTGTAAATCATTGGCATCAAATATCCAAAACTCTCCTTTATAGGATCCTTCTGGCGGGACGCCTTTCCCATTTTGCACGGTACATAGAATGTATCCGTCTCTACTTGCGGGTATATTATTGGACGGTACGTTCCTTGGAACAAACTGAACACTCAGCGTATTCACTATATCATCATCATAAAGATAAAAGTCCTTTACCTCCATGGTTTCCACATCCTGGCGAATGATATTAGAAGGAATTCCCACAGAGGTATATTCCAAGAGTTTCTCTATATCTAAATCAGAAGGAGGCAAATGTCCCCTATTTGGATAATCCTTATAGAGGTGGAAAATAAATTTGGACAAGGCATTGGCATTTAGACCAAAACAACTCCAATAGGTATCCACCAGTTTATCAGGAATTATATTGGCGGTAAATGCATTCCGATAGGTATATAGGCCAACTCCCCAGGTATGGGGGCCTTTTATACTATTTGGGTCCCCTGTCTGCAACAAGGCTTTCACATCTCCTTCCAGAGAAAGTTCGTCGATGGTAAATTCTCCTGTTTCTACATCTATCAGGTATTTTCCTACCCTACCAATATCCATTTGCCCCGCCGCCATTTGCCCAATTTGCGATTCGAAAGGACCTTGTTTTGGGTGCTCATCAGAAAGCTTCATTTGGTCATAGGGCCTGATCCATTCGGCCAAACAAGCAGCACTATTATGGGCGAGGTGAACCATTAGCTTACCAGGATCACTTTTGTAATCCGTAATAAAATGGACAGCCTCTACAGGAAGTTTCACGGTTTTACATCGAACCGTATATATACCATCTTTTCCCTTCTTCGCATTTGCCAAATCTGTGCGACTGACAATATAGGTCGGAGTAATGGGTTCCATAGGACCGGAAGTCAGGTACCGGAGTAGGCGGTCCAGCATATGTATATGTGGAAAAGGATTTTGCAGCATTAGGTCCACCCCAAACTTAAATCCGGAATCAATGAGCACTATATACTGCTCACTGATGCCCATTTGGTGCATTGTCTGGAAGATTTTAAGCGGGTTTCCTTCTTCATCCAATACTCGCCAGGTTTTCATATCCTCCTGCTTACCTGTCCAAAGTTTTAATAATACGGCATCTTCTGACTGAAAGGATTTTGGCGTAATGAGGCGAAGGAAGTCCCAGAATAAATGTACCAACCAGGCCCAAAATCCCAACTTTTTTCGTACGCCTGCATGTACCCCTTTAAGATGTTTTTCAAAGTTTTCACTGACCTTTTTAAAGGTCTCTGGATCCTTTAGCATGAATTCATCGTGATCAGGATCTAGATGCTTTTCATGGCTTTTAGTGAAATCCTGGAGGTATTCAGCCACTTCATCATGATATAGACGGGACTTGTGAAAGACCTCATGATGGAAAGTGGTTTCCATAGACTTGGTATAGTTGACTGTGAAAAATTCCTGCGTATAAGGGTCAAAAACCGGATGTGCAGTTCCGGTAGTGATCTCAAAAGGAACTTTCAATGCAGGTGGCATTGCAGAGGCCCACTCACGATTCCACCCCAGGGGAGTGAGCATTTCAAAAGTCTTGGGATTAAATTCATAAGGTCTGCCCGCATCATAGGTTGCAAATATTCTCGGGTATTCATCTTCCTCAAATTGAAAAGGTACAAAGGCTGTATTTGCCATATTTCTTCCACCCAAAGAAAAAGACATACGACTGATGCCCATGCTACGGAAAGACCTTATCTTGCTATACCTTCCAGAGCTTTGGCTTGTTTCTTTATCCGCCCAATAATCCGGAGTTTTCATGATACCCGAAGAAAGGCTGATCTCACCAGGCTCATCCAAATCTAGTCGAAAGGCCATCCCATCCCCATTCATAACCGGAGTCCCGAATTCAGAAATGAATTGATCATTTTCAGCAGGCTTATAAGGTAAGCCACCGGAGTTAACCGTGCCAACCGGAGAGTTGAAATAAACATGCCCGTACCAATCATCTGGAATCTTTCCTTCGATGACTTCAAGTTTTAGATCTTTCCACTCTTTTCTGTTGGCAACAAAAAATGGATCAGGCTTCAGTTTTGTGGTTATATGCTTGGACACAGTATTCTATTTAGGCTAAGGATTACTTCAAGTTAACCAATATTCGGGATAATTGAATATCTTTCATAAGGCCATAGCAAGTAACCTTAATAAGGTAACTGTTCATTTAGGCATATTTGCTACAGGTTTTCTGTCTGAAGATATACAGGAATACCCTTAGAAAACCTTTGAGATCACTATGCGTATCAAAAGTGTTTTATTGGATGTCTTTGTGAAAAATTTGCATATTGAATTCCAATAGCACTTCAAACGATATTTATCCATGTCTGAGTTTAAACGTCTCACCCGTCTGATCAAAGCCGCCATTCCTCGCTTCCCTCGGAGCGAAGATCGCCAATATCAGTTGAGTGATGCGCATATGATGATTACAGACCTGGGCATGCAAATGTCCCCGGAAGCTCTGGCTTTTATGACTGGTGATGACAATCGTTTGGACGACTTCCTTATGAACATTTACCACCTGGAAGCCGATATCCGAAAGAAAGCGGTAACAGAATTTGCTACTATCCATCCTGATCTTTCCCCAAAAGTATATGAGGAAGAGGGTAAACTCGGTTTTTCCATAGTTCACAAAAAGGAAGAGATCGTATTTGCCGAATACGATTTTCCGCCAAAGTTGTAAGAATCTCCACAGCTTTGGCGCCTCCGACCTTTTCTTTTAAAATCCCTAATAGCCATTAGGTAAGAACCACTTATTCTACTAATTTTGCGGTCGATTTGAACCGAGGATTCGTGGAATTTGGGGTTTAATTGTGTCCTGACACCTCTTTTCTATTAATCTATAATCCACTAATTGAAATGAAAACCGCATTAAGAACTCACAACTGTGGTGCCTTGCGCCCAGACCATGTTGGACAGGAAGTAGCCCTCACCGGATGGGTACAAAAAAGCCGGGATTTGGGATATATCCTTTTTGTGGATTTGCGAGATCGCTATGGCGTGACGCAGGTGTCAATCAAATCAGATGATCTTCCTGAGATCTATGCCGAAGCTAAAAAGCTAGGACGCGAATTTGTGATCCGTGTAACAGGAAAAGTAGCTGAAAGAGAAAGCAAAAACCCCAAGCTACCTACAGGTGAAGTTGAGGTGATTCCTACTAGCCTTCAAATTCTAAATACCTCCAAACTTCCTCCCTTCCTAATCGAGGACGAAACGGATGGGTTGGAAAACCTCCGGATGGAGTATCGTTATCTGGATATCAGACGTCCAGTAATGACACAAAGACTAATCACCCGCTCCAAAATTGTAGCGGCGGTGCGAGAGTATTTGATCAGGCAGGAATTTGTAGAGGTAGAAACACCCTTTTTTATCAAATCAACTCCTGAAGGAGCCAGAGACTTTTTGGTTCCTTCTCGGATGAATCCCGGAACTTTCTACGCACTACCTCAGTCTCCTCAGATTCTGAAGCAGTTATTGATGGTAGCAGGAATGGACCGCTACTTTCAGGTAGTTAAATGTTTCAGGGACGAAGATTTCAGAGGTGACCGCCAGCCTGAATTTACTCAGATTGACTGTGAGATGTCTTTCGTAGAGCAGGCAGATGTGTTAAACACCTTTGAAGGCATGACCAAACATGTATTCAAGCAGGTGCTCAATGTAGAGCTACCAGACTTCCAGCATATGAGTCATGCAGATGCCATGAAATACTATGGAACAGATAAACCTGACCTACGTTTCGGTTGTAAAATCATTGAACTCAATGAAGTAGTTGGTGGGACTGAATTTGGAGTTTTCAATAAACTGTTGGAAAGTGGGGGCTTGATTGCAGGGCTTGTAGGTAAAGGTCTGGCGAGTTATTCCCGCAAACAATTGGACAAACTGACCAACTTTGTAAAAGAACCTCATAGAGGAGGTACGGGTCTCGTTTATATAAAATGGAATGAAGATGGAAGCTTTAAGTCTTCTGTAGATAAATTTTTCAGCCAGGAGAAATTGCAAAGCATATGTGAATTTGCCGGCGCAGAAAAAGGAGATGCGGTTTTTGTAGTAGCTGATCCCCTCAAAGGAAAATGCCGCAAGATTCTCGGAGACTTGAGGCTACACCTTGGAAATACTGAGGGCTGGATTGACAAAGATGCCTGGTCCGTGTTTTGGGTAGTTGACTTCCCACTCTTTGAAGAGGACGAGGAAAGTGGTGAACTGACATTCGCCCACCACCCCTTCTGTATGCCACGTGAACAGGACCTGGAATATCTTTATAGTGATCCTCAAAGAGTTGTGGCTCAGAGCTATGATATGGTCATCAATGGTAATGAGATTGTAAGTGGGAGTATCAGGGTACACCAGAAGGATGTTCAGGATAAGATTTTTGATATCCTGGGACTGACAGAAGAGGAGAAAGAAGCTAAATTCGGATTTATGCTAAAGGCCTTTGAATATGGAGCGCCCCCTCATGGAGGATGTGCCTTTGGGCTGGATAGAATGGTGATGTTGATGACTGGTGGGGAAAGTATCCGCGATGTGATGGCCTTCCCAAAGACTGCCGGAGGACGAGACCTTATGATGGATGCACCAGCAGAAGTACCGACTGATAATCTGGATGAATTAGGAATTCAGATTAAAGAATAGATCACAAGATCAGATAAAAAAAAGGCCAGACACTTACTTTGTCTGGTCTTTTTTAGTATTTCAAATCTTGTACATAATCCATGATTTCTTTGGGGAGTAAACCATCCACCTTCCCTTTGAACTTGATCACCTCTCTCACAATGGTCGAAGATATAGCTGCAGTCTCAGGACTACTCAGTAAATGAACAATTTCAATCTCTGGAGCCATATGCTTATTGATCAATTCAATTGGCTGCTCATAGCTTAGGTCCTGAGGGGATCGCAAACCTCTGAGGATAAAGTCGGCATTCACTTTTCGGGCAAATTCAACTGTCAATTCCGAGTAGGATGCTACTTTCACCTGATCCATCTTTGCAAAACTCCTTTCAAGCATTTCAACTCGTTCCTCCAGATTGAAGAAATAATTCTTTGCCTGATTCACGCCTACAGCCACTATGATCTCATCGAAAATTGCCAGACCGCGTTTTACTATTTCTACATGACCTACTGTGATTGGATCAAAAGATCCCGGGAAAATCGCTCTTTTCATGTTGATATCTTTAGGTTTCTGGCAAAGATAATTTTTCGAATAAATATGCTACGAGAAAGAAGTTAAAAGAATTCCACCAAATAGCCCAAAATCAGTGTTTAAACAGAGAACAAATAGAGCTGTATGTTCATTCGAAAAAACTCAGGTGCGAAGATCCATATTTCCTCAATTCTACAAATCTGTTTAAGCTTGAGAAGCTTAGGGTACTGCTGTGCTCAAGAATAAGCATGCCTTCCGGAGCCAGTATATTTTTTTCAAATATCGTTTCAATTAAATCCTCCTGGCCCGGCATAGCATAAGGAGGGTCCATGAAGATTAAATCGAAGCTTTGATCACAAGTCTTCAGGAATTTTTTCACATCCGCAGAAATGAGTTTGGGCTCCTCAATCCTGAGAGTCTTCATGTTATTTTTGATACTAAGTATACACTTTCGATGTTTGTCAACAGACAGTACTGAAGCAGCTCCTCTACTCACACATTCCAGACTGATGTTGCCCGTTCCACAGAAGAGATCGAGCACTGAAATCTCCGACCAATCGACTCGATGTTCCAGAATATTGAACAAAGCTTCCTTGGTACGATCAGTAGTAGGTCTTACGGGAAGCCCCTTAGCTACCTGTAGAATTCTACCTCCATATTTTCCTCCGATTATTCTCATTTTCTCTACAAAGATAGTATTCCTGGAGTCAAATTTTTCTGTTTAGTTTTTGTTTAATTATTGTTAGACAAAAATATAGCGTTTTCCCTATTTCCTATCTAGTAATACATGGTTTCTTATATATAATCTTATCAATATATTAGTTTTATCATATCTCAAATAGCTGTGTATTAGAAAATTACGGAAGAAAATCGGCTCTAAGAGCCCAGAAAGCCTATATAGGGAAAAGCATATTAGTTTGTTTAATCTTTTTTTATAAAATTTAAACAAAATATTTGGAAAGTAGCTTTTAGTTGATAACTTTGTATCAATACTTTCAGAAACTTCAATAAGTTATGACTGCCATAGAGTTTAACACCGCCGTAGTAAATTTGCATCCATCACTCAAACCAATCGCCTTCAAATTGACGCGCGATTTAGAAGAAGCAAATGATTTAATTCAGGATACTTTAGTAAAGGCACTCTCAAACAGAGACAAGTTTCGGGATGGGACAAACCTCAAAGCATGGTTGTATACCATCATGAAGAATACCTTCATTACCAACTACCATCGCTTTGTAAAAAGGAAGACTTTCATCGATACTACAGACAATATGCACTTCATCAATTCGTCTAGTCATACGATTGATAATAATGCAGGAGTCAAGCTTGCGATGGATGAAATTCAGAAAGCAATAAAGAGCCTAGATTACGAGCATAAGACTCCATTTATGATGCACTTTCAAGGCTACAAATACTTTGAGATTGCAGACATTCTGAACATTCCTATTGGCACAGTTAAGAATAGAATTCACATCGCCAGAAAGGAGCTAAAGGACCAACTCAAAAGCTACAAATCTAGTAAAAAAGCCTAAGGACAAACATAGACAAATTGATTAATTTGTTTAATTTCCTAAATAAGGGAACAATTTATTTTCCCCCGGGTTAAACATTATCCTAGGAAAAGCTAAGACAAGAAGCTATGCAACTCTACAAGCAAACGTGTTTGGACTGTAGCAAGGTTATTACTCAGAACTACAGCACCTCATTTACCTTAGGCATTAAGACCTTACACAAGAAATTCCACTTCCCTATATATGCCATTTATGGTTTCGTTAGATATGCTGACGAAATTGTAGATACATTTCATGGTTACGATAAAAAACTCTTGCTTGATAAGTTTAGAGCGGACACCTATGAAGCCATAGAAACTGGGATCAGCCTGAATCCGGTTTTGCATTCTTTTCAATCTGTGGTAAACGAGTACAACATTGATCATGAACTGATTGATGCTTTTCTGTATAGTATGGAAATGGACCTGCAGAAAAAGGAATATTCACAAGATTTGTATGAGACCTATATATATGGTTCTGCGGAAGTAGTAGGCCTAATGTGTTTGTATGTCTTTTGCGGAGGAGATCAGGCTGAGTACGATCGGCTAAAGGCACCTGCGCAAAGCTTAGGAAAAGCCTTTCAGAAAGTAAATTTCCTTCGAGACATGAAAAGCGATCATGAAGAGAGAGGAAGAGTTTATTTTCCTGGTGTAGATTTTCATGAATTCAATCTGGAGGAGAAAGTCAAAATTGAAGCAGATATCCAAGCGGACTTTGACCATGCCTACACCGGAATAGTTGAACTGCCTGAAGGAGCTAGGCGTGGGGTATACCTGGCTTACCGTTATTATCTGAAACTTTTCCACAAGATCACCAAGCTTCCTCCGGCAAGGATTCTAAAAGAAAGAATTCGTGTTCCGGACAAGCAAAAGATTTTGATTTTGGTCAGGACCTATTTAGAAAGACAAATGAAGCCCGCCCCCACGGCTATAAGTTAAATTTTCCCAAGCAAATCAATATGCTGGATCTGGTAAGACAGCTCTATAAGGAGGCTACTGCGGATTTGGAAGAGTTGGAGGATCTCTGGGAAAACGTAAAGGACTATCAAAAGGATGCAGGGGTTCTATTTGCCTACAAAGCCGCCGCTAAAGCTTTGCAAGCCAAAGATTCCTGGATTCCACACAAAAAGTGGAGCTATATAAAAGAAGCTATGGCCATGTTTCGGGAAGCTATCGAAACAGAGCCAGAAAATATAGAAATGCGATTTTTGAGATTTACAGTTCAGCACAATACTCCTGAATTTCTTGATTTGAGTGAAGAACTAGAGGAGGACATCGAATGCATTAGAGCTCAGATCCATCGCTTTGCAGAGTTCAAATTGCAGGATGCTCATATCAGCTTCATGCTAGAATTTCTGGAAGAAAGTAAACGGATCAGTGAAGAAGTCCTTGAGCAAATCAAAACTCGCTTAACCCAAAATGATAAATAATCTGTGTACACTTATTTATTAATTAATCTTGGCAGTATCCTGGGCCCTTTTATCCTTTCATTTGATAAAAAGGTTGCCTTCTACAAAAACTGGGGACCCTTATTTGGCGCCATTGGAATAGCCGGTGGGGCTTTTATCATTTGGGATATTTTCTTTACCGAATGGGGCATTTGGAGTTTCAACCCCAAATATTTATCCGGAATTTCAGCTTTTGGGTTACCTCTGGGTGAGTGGCTTTTCTTTGTCACAATTCCTTATGCATGTGTATTCATTTACGCTTGTATGAATGCCTATGTAAAAAAGGATTATCTCGCGAATCAGGCGAAAATGATCAATCGCATATTAGCCCTGATACTATTGGTGATGGGGATCGTTTTTTGGGAAAGGATGTACACAGCCGTAACCTTTATTCTAAGCGGAATATATCTTCTCCTCCACAGCGAAATATGGAAGACCCCCTGGATGGGAAGGTTTTATATGGGATATCTGGTCTCATTGGTTCCATTTCTGCTTGTGAATGGAATGCTAACGGCATTTCCAGTAGTGCAATACAATGATCTGGAGAATCTAGCCACGCGCATCTACACCATTCCTGTCGAGGATACCATGTATATGCTCCTACTCCTCTTGTTGACGACTCATTTCTTTGAGATTTTTAAAGCCCGACAAGCAACTAGTCAGGAAGATAAGGCTCCCCTTCAGAAAACCTATGCCTAAATTTCAGGTACATATCGATCCCGGTTCTGGCTTTTGCTTTGGTGTGGTTTACGCCATTGAAATGGCTGAAGATATCCTACGCCAGGAAGGAAGCTTGTATTGCCTGGGAGATATTGTGCACAATGATAGAGAAGTGGAGCGACTGGAAAAGATGGGATTAAAAATCATCGATCACGATACCTTCAAAAATACGTATGATGCAAAGGTATTGATTCGCGCACATGGGGAGGCACCAGAAACCTATAAAATAGCTTTAGAAAACAGACTCCAACTGATAGATGCTTCCTGTCCGGTAATACTTAAGCTTCAAAACAGGATCAGAGCTTCTTACGAAAAGAAAGAGCATATTCTCATATATGGAAAAGCAGGGCATGCAGAAGTTATAGGTCTGGCAGGGCAAACCGGGAACGACGCAACCGTCTTTCAGGATATATCCGAACTAGATTTTCGTAAACTCCCTCCAAGTGTCACCCTTTATAGTCAAAGCACAAAAAGCAAGAGATCCTTTTATCAGGTCTTGCAGGAATTGAGAGCTGCAGGATTAGAGGTAAAGGCCCACGATACTATCTGCCGCCAGGTATCTCATCGCGATCTTGAATTAGAAGGTTTTGCGAAAGCGTATGAGCTCATTATTTTTGTCTCTGGGAAAAAATCCTCCAATGGCAGGATGCTCTACAAAGTTTGCAGAGAACATAATCCCAGAAGTTATTTTGTTTCCAGCGAAAAGGAACTAAAAGAATCCTGGTTTAGGGGAATCAGAAATGTAGGAATTTGCGGAGCGACCAGTACTCCTCAGTGGTTGATGGAAACAATTAAAGCAGAAATAGAGTCTTATTCTTCAGTAAAAGAAAAAGCGAGGCTAAAGGTCATATGAAGACAGCTCAGGCTCCCATGACAGGCGTTTGGATAGGTATTAGCATCATCATTCTGTGGTGTGCTATGCTTGCATTCAATCTTCTGGTCGATGCAGAATTGTTGAGTGGCTGGACTTTCCTTCGTATGCTGATTCAGATGCATCTTTTCACCGGCTTATTCATCACGGCCCATGATGCCATGCATGGTACCGTAGCACCGAAAAATGCCAAACTTAATCATGCTATTGGTAAGATCAGCACTACCCTGTTTATCTTCAACTCTTATAAGGTACTCCGCCCCAAGCATTATGAGCACCATAAGCATGTGGGCACTAAGCATGATCCAGATTTCCACAACGGCAATCCCAACTTCTTTCGCTGGTTTTGGGATTTTGTAACGGAATACATCAGCTGGAAGCAAATCCTCCTGGCAGCTATCACCTTTAATATAGCTAAGCTTTTTCTACCTCAGGAAAACCTCATTTTATTCTGGATCATTCCTTCTTTCATGAGCCTTTTCCAGCTATTCTATTTTGGCACCTATACGCCTCACAAAGGCGAGCATGATAATCACCACCATTCTCGTAGTCAGAAAAAGAATCATATCTGGGCCTTCCTTTCCTGTTACTTCTTCGGCTACCATTATGAGCACCATGATTCACCTGTTACTCCCTGGTGGAAATTGTGGAAGATGAAGGAGGGATAAGTCCTGAGAATGGAGCCTTCGCTATCAATTTTCTTTATCTTCTTGGCAGCGATCTGGATGCGCCGCCTACAAATCCCAGGGATTTTTCCTTCAGATATGAATATATAGATCAACCGAAGGATCGAGCGCTTTTCTAAAAATCGGCAAAACCCCTAAAAAACGTCTCAAAACAAGAAATGAGACCCGTATCAAATCATTTGAGGCGATAGAAAATCGAATTTCAGCCTATTTGGAGTCATCAATTCACACGCTCCAAATAATAAACAATGAAATTCAACACAGCTATTTTCACTTTTCTCATCCTCTTTACCTCACATGTAATCGCACAGGAACGTATCCCTGCAGATAAACTTCAGGAAGATTTCGCCATCCTCAAGCAATCGCTGGAGGAACTCCATCCTGCTCTTTATAAATATGACGATAAAGAGGTGAGAGAAAAAGACTTTAAGGCGTTAAAAGAAAATCTCAATCAGGACCTTACCCAACTGGAAGTTTACACCCACATTGCTGCCTTCACCGCCAAGATTAAATGCGGGCACACCTACGCCAATTACTGGAACCAAAATAAGGAGGTACGCAAGCATTTTATAGAAGCGAAAAATAAGCTCCCGTTCACATTCAGGATCATTGACGAGAAGATCTATGTGCACCAAAACTTATCCGATGAATCCCGGCTTCAAAGCGGTGATCGGATTCTCAGCATAGATGGGATTTCGGCAGAAAAAATCCTGAGCAGCCTCCTGGCTTATGTCAATTCTGATGGAAACAATGATGGCAAACGCTATTTCGAACTTCAGGTCTTTGGGCATGACACTTACAATGCATTTGATATTTTTTATCCGCTTGTATTTGAAGTTAGGGAAAGTTTAACGGTCAAAACTGTTTCCTATAAAAGCAGTCAGGAAGCCAGCTTTAACCTCAAGCCTCTTACTCGCAAAGAACGCTTTCAAAGACTCACAAAAAGATTTGGTAAGCAGATAGAGAACTATGATGACTACTGGAAGTTTGAGATCAGGGATAACAAAGTAGGTATACTGACGATCGGGACTTTTGTAACCTGGAAAATGAGTCTGAACTGGCGCAAATTTATCAAAGATGCTTTCACCCAAATGGAAAGCAAAAACATAGACAAACTCATTCTGGATATACGGGGAAATGGAGGGGGAAATTCTTCCGTGCAGGAGTTCCTCTTTGGCTACCTCACAGATAAAGCTGCTCAACGCGGCCCTTTTCAACAAACCCTAAAGTCTCAAGCCGTCTCAGAGGAACTTCGCCCCTATATCGGAACCTGGAACAAAGGCATGATGGACGTATCCAATCGTACTCAGCAGATGCCCAATGGATTTTACACCTTCAGGAAAGGAGGTATCATAAACCAGCAGGTCAAACCAAAATCCAAAGCCTTTCAGGGAGAAGTCTATGTGCTCGCCGATGCATCTAATAGTTCTGGGACTTTTTTTCTCCTACATTACCTAAAACAAAACGATCTTGCCACTATCGTTGGGCAAGAAAGCGGGGGAAATATGCAGGGCATTACCGGCGGACAGATTTTCTTTCTCAATCTACCTAACTCCGGCATAGAAGTCGACATTCCGGTCATCGGTTATTACCCGACCGAAGATCGCCCCAATGAAGGCGTAAAGCCGGACGTGGAAGTTAAGCCCTCCGTAAATGATCTGGTGAAAGGCATAGATAGCGAGATGGAAAAAGCGCTGGAATTGGCACTGAAATAAAAAAATGCAGGGGCAGTTCATGAGCTGCCCCTGAAATTTATCATCATTTGGTTCTGATTTCTAATTCGCATCCACCACTTGCCCAAGTCCCGTAATACTTTGGGTGATGGTCGGATTTCCTTTGTAGTAAACAATACCTGCTCCAGTAATGCTTACATCCAGATAATTCTGGGCATTCACTTCACAATTTCCTGCTCCGATGATGTTTACAGAAGTAGTATTCGTTAACAGGTCAAAACTCTCCACCTCGCTGGCTCCTCTGATCTTCAATTCGTGAACATCTGCGTCTCCCATGGCTTCCATGCGCCCTGCGAATCCCATACGGGTATAAAGGGTATCAACATCCACATCCAATACCAATTGAGAAGCACCCGCCACATCCAGATCAAAGGTCGCAGCATCTGTTTCAAAGCTCACATCTGAAGCCCCTCTGAGTTTAAACAGCACATCGGTCAGACTAAAGCGATTGGTTCCTTCGATTTTAGTTGCAGAGCGTGTTTGCAAGCGTGTCAAATTCGGAATTTCCACAAATAGATCTACATCATATTGAGGAATGGAATCCTGTTGAGTATTGCTAGTATCCGGCAGGAAGTTTACACTCAGGACATTACCCGTAACCTGTACATCGAGGCGTGCGGTCCAGAAACTGTCAGCGATGACTTCTATCTTCTGAGTATTGGCTTGAGTCAAATGCAGATGTACAGGAGCATTCACTTCAATTTCATCAAAAGAGGGAACTGTGATAACCGTAGTCCCGGGAGTGGGGGGAATGATGTCCGGGAAATTAAACCACGTCCCATTGCAAGAGGACAGGATCAATAGGAGGACAAGAAAAGTAGTTGAAAGAGAAAAAATACGTTTCATACGATGTTTGTGTAAAAATTAAGTCAATAGGGGGAATCGTATTTCTTCTGGGGTGAGGCAAATATACGAAGAATCAATCAGCGACCTACAAGCCGTGGAAAATTTCGACAGAGAAAGATCTCAAATAGAAATCCTCCAACTTCTCTTCGAAAAAGCACTCATTATAGAAAGTGCAGAACCATGATCTTCATTTCTCGAGGCAGCCCCACTTATCTTCTTAATTCTTTATCTTCTCAGATACTTTTTTATACAATCTGGGGTCTTCTCCATTTATTGATTGGTTTTTTCATTTTGAGTGTATCAATATTTGGTGGTTTGTTTTGGCTACTGGGAAATGCGTTTATCATTTTCATCAAAGTCAGGAAAATATTACAACTGCGTGCTAAACGAAAAATAGTTGAGCTAGAGATCAAGGAAAAAGAAATCAGAATTAAATATTTTCAAGAAACAAAATCGATTAAGGAAGCCTGCATCCCAAAAGAAGGGCTTAAAACCTATTTTGGTCAAAGTGGACATATAGCTTACAGGGTGTTTCCTTCCTTACGTTTTTTCCACCCAAACAAAGGCGATTTTTTTCTGGAAGCGGTACTAGGTCTATGGAGAAAAGATACAGTCAAAGAAATAAAGGAAACCCTCAAGCAGAACTATAATTATGAGTTTTGGCATTAGGTTTTTCCAGGTCTTAGCTATTTTATGAAAACAGATTACTTCCTAAAGCTCATAAGCCTCTAATTCCCTTGAAACCAAATATTAATGCCCCGCAACTATTACGAATCATACGAAATCGAGTCTGACGAAAGCAGTTTTCGGCTGCATTATAGCTGGACTCGAAGGGATTATACCCGTTTACTAGGGCTTATCTCAATCGGTGTTATCCCTCTTTTTATGCTGGGAACTTCCTACCTCAAAATAAGGGATAATGGAGCGTATGTTAGTTTATTTCCTGCACTGATATTCTTACTTGGATTCACAGCTCTGGGCATCTACAAAGATATTCTGAAACTACTCCTGGCTCCCAGAAGAAATATTCTCCACTATGATCAAGAAATCGAGTTTCTATACTTATCTACAAAAGCTAGAAACAGTCGTTTATTTCAGACCGATTTAGTTCGAATAGAATACGAACTTTTGGAACATAAAGGACTTCAAAATAGTCGAGGATACTATTACAGTCGCAAGTCCCGATTCGAAGTCATCGTTTTTATAAAGACACGAGATCGGGAAAGGATCAAGCTTTTTGCTATACAGGAAACAGCGGTACAGGGAGGAAGCGAATCAGAAACCCAAGCAGCCATTTTAACACTTAGCAAAAACCTCTGTCATGCACTTGCCGTAAGATTGGGAATCACGGACAAGCAAATTAAGTCCTCAAAGCTAAAATATCCTTAGAGGTGAATGAGGAATAGATAATGATCCGTCAAATTGTACCTATAATTTTGCCATGTTTACACCCTTTCCCCAAATAAAAACCGAACGTCTTCTCCTCCGTCAAATCCTTCCTGAAGACATCAAGCATATTTTCCACGGACTATCTCACCCAGAAGTCATCAAGTACTATGGTGTCAGTTACGATACACTGGAAGGCACCCAGGAACAAATGGATTGGTACGCAAACCTGGAAGCCAAAGAGGAAGGCATTTGGTGGGCCGTTTGTTCGCCGGATAATAGCAGTTTCTATGGAGCCGGAGGCCTCAATGATATGAATCTCGAGCACAAGCGAGCAGAGATTGGGTTTTGGTTATTGCCAGAGCATTGGGGGAAACGGATCATGTCGGAAGCCATGCCCGCCATCATGAAGTATGCCTTTGAGGAAATTGGACTGAGACGTATCGAGGGATTTGTCGAAAGTAGCAATGAAAATTGCAAAAGAGGTCTATCGAAAATGGACTTTGCTTACGAAGGAACCATGCGCGATTATGAATTCAAGAATGGCGATTTTATCAATATCGACATTTATGCGAGCCTTAATCCTAAGGCGACTCTTTGACACGAATCCGTGTCATCCTGAGCTTGCGAAGGACCTAAGCCTATCCTACCACCTTCGCCATCCTTCTTTTGAACAATGTAAAGGAAATAGCAAAAGACGTAGGTTCCTCGACGGGGCTCGGAATGACACAGAGTTTGTGTGGTTTCCCCTACAAATACTCTCTAAAAAAAGCCTCCAAATCCGCATGCAACTCCGCATGAAAAGCCGCCCGATCAAAACCAGGTGCATCCATACCTGCCGGACCTACATAGGGCCTTATCTGTTCTGGGAAAGGGCTCAAAAATGAATAATGATCTGCATGCTTTATAACTTTGTGAGTCAGTAAGTCCTTTCTCAAGTTGGCCTCAACAATTTCCGCTTGCTTGATAGCACCTTCATCCAGACTAGGCGTGTACATCAAGACCGGCACATTAACTTCCTCAAGTGCATCTGAAGATTTAAAATCTATACTCGCCCCCGCCATCAAAACCAGGGCTTTTACTCGATCATCTTTTACAAGCGCTATATCCTGAGCTACCGGATCATGCTTTAAAATGCTTTGAGCGATAGGAGAATGTATATTTTCAGGCTGCTTACAAAATTCAATCATATGCCCGGTATTGGGCTTTCCTCCTGCAACTGCCAAAGCCGTATAACCTCCCATTGAATGACCTATTACTGCCACGCTATTCTTTTTAATGCCTAGCTCTTCTTTAGCATATAGCACATCAGCCAGCAGCCGTATATGCCTAGGTCGATGAATCAAATTTCGGACATCCCCTTCCCAACTATTATCAAAACGATTGTTGAAGGGATGCTGAGGAAGGGCAACAAGAAAGCCTGCTTTCGCCAGATAAATCGCCAAATCTCGATATACCAGGCCTGCACCGCCAGATCCATGAGAAATGATTACCAAAGGCAAATTCTCGCCCGCAACTTCACCTCCCATAGAAATCTCCAGCTTATAAGGGCCAAATTGCTGAATTTGGGATTGCGCAGTTGAAGGATAAAAAATCTTGCACGGAAAACTCAGTCCCAGTTCCTCGTCACGAATCTCTAAATTTTGGAAGCCTACATTCATAATTTTCAATGGAGGGGCAGTTTAACTAGTCTTTGCCGAAAGGCCACTATCAAAGACAAATTATACAGGTTTAAGCAGGAAGAGAAATAAAAAGCCTAATATGATTAAAAGCCCTACGTATGGAAAAAAACAGAATCGCTCCCCTGGAAATTCCCCTTTCTCCATCCCAGCAGGAACAGATGGATAAAATCTTCCCTCCACAACTCCCCAGTCCCAAGCTCTATCGGATGGTGGCGAGAAATGAAGCCCTTTGGAAGGATATGATTGAAAGTCGTATCATCGGGAGAACGGGCCTGTTCGATAAAGGAAGAATAGCTCCCGATCTGCGAGAAAAAATTATTCTGCGGACCTGTGTAGCAGCTAAAAATGACTACGAATTTGCCCTACATATAGATACCATATCCCATCAAATGGGCGTAAGCGAGGAACAAATCCAGGACATTCACTCCCAAAATCCTAATCCCGCTTTATGGACAAAAGCTGAAATCGGACTCTTTCGCCTCATAGATATCCTGGTAGAGAAAATAGAAGTCCCTCAGGATGTCTACGAGAATGTTCATACTCATTTTTCGGAGGAAAGCTTGATTGAAATCGTGCATCTGGTGGGTCTCTATACGGGTGTTGCGATGTTGGTTGCTTTGGGAAAGCCTCCTTTGGATAATTATAAGGCAATGAGAAATGGCTAAGAAACTGCCCAGTCTCTCTCAGATGCTCCTCCCTACGCTGTTTAGCATGGGCAGGGGAGTAAAAATTACGGAGCGAGGCATCGATTTACATAGAAGCTTTGACGAAGTAAAACTCGAGTTAGCTAAGATGCAGGCATTTGCTGATTTTCTAGGCTCAGAAAATAAAGCTCCCCTTTCCTACCTCTACTGCCTTGCACAAAGGGCTCAGATCGCAGTAATGTTAGAAAAAGAATTTACCATCGCCTTGCCGGGCATGGTTCATTTGGAAAATATTCTTGAAGAATTTGCTCTCTGGTCACCTGAAAAAGCCTTTCAAATTGAAGTTAGTATAGAAGTAGAGTACAAACATGAAGGGGCCCTTATTCCCCGCTGTCAGGTAGATTTTATTCAAGATGCTAAAAAAGTAGCGAGCTGCTCAAGTGTATATATGGCGCGACGGAAAAGTAAAATTTCTGGGAAGAAAAAAGAAACACCCATTCAAAGCTTTCCCGATTCCATCCTTACACAAGCATGGGAAATTGCAGGAAATACGGGTAGAGGATATGCCAAAGTTTCCGGAGATAGCAATCCCATTCATACCCACGGATTCCTCGCCAAATTGATGGGATTTAAACGACCTATTGCACATGGTTGGTATATGACTTCCAGAGCAGTAATTGCGGCAGAAACATCCTTAGAAAAGGAAATTAAGCGAATAGAAGTTGCTTTTTATAGCCCTGTATTTCTGCCTAGTCATCAAAAATTCAGCCTATTCAATATAGACTCTGGCTTAGGATTTAGCATCCAAAACTCCTCTGGAAAGCTCGTATTGCAAGGCCGCCTACTCGAATAAGTATTAACTTCTTTGTTCGCCTCTTTTTTCATGAAAGTATTCTACTTCTGAAATAATTTTTGGTACTTATAGATAGCGCTACCTTAAACCGGGTCTTATGCTGTCACGAACTTTTGCCAAATATTTTTTCCTCATTTATTTTCTCTCGCTTGTAGTTGAAGCTCATACGCAAACCTTGAGCCTACACCCAGAAAACCCTCATTATTTTCTCTATAAGGGAAAGGCCCGAATTTTTATTTCTTCAGCAGAGCATTATGGAGCGGTACTAAATCTGGACTTTGATTATAAAAAATACCTCAAGACACTCAAAGAAGAAGGTATGGATTATACCCGCATTTTTACCGGCTCGTATGTGGAGAACTCCGAAAGCTTTGGTATCGAAAAGAACAGCCTGGCTCCCCTTTCAGACAAGTTCATCTCTCCATGGGCTCGGAGTGAGGAAGCTGGATATATTAATGGTGGTAATAAATTTGATTTGAATAAGTGGAACCCCGACTATTTTAAGAGATTATCAGACTTTGTCGCTACAGCAGAAGAATTAGAGATTATTGTTGAAGTCACCTTCTTCTCCTCAATTTATACAGATAACAATTGGACGTTCTGCCCATTTTATGCTGATAATAACATTAATGAAACAGATAGAATAGATCGGGAATATGTCAACACACTAAGGAATGGGAATCTATTTGCCTATCAGGAAAAAATGGTTCGAAAAATAACACGAGAGCTCAACGCATTTGACAATTTGATATTTGAAATTCAAAATGAACCCTGGTCCGACCAGCAAGGGAAAATTGATAAATTGAATAAAAATGTGATTCCCAAAGAGGGGCAGAAATGGTTCACAAAAAGTGATTTGGCTTCAGATTTATCCCTGGAATGGCAGGCAGCAATCACTCGTATCATTCGAGATGAGGAAGCCGCCTTACCCAAAAAACATCTCATCGCACAAAATTATTGCAATTTTCGCCAGGCGATAGCTCAAGTGGATAAACAGATTGACATTATGAATTTCCACTATGCATGGCCTGAGGCTGTTCATTTAAACTACGGCTATCTACGCCCTATTAGTTTTGATGAATCTGGATTTTCGCAAAAGGAAGAAGCCACTTATCGTAAGCAAGCCTGGCGATTCATTTTGGCTGGAGGAGCCGTTTTCAACAATCTGGATTACTCTTTTGTAGCCGGTCATGAGGATGGAAGTTTTGAAGTAAATACTTCCCCGGGACTCGGGACAAAATCTTTACGCAAACAATTCAAATTTCTGAGAGATTTTGTACATGAGTTGGATTTCATCCACATGGAACCCGCCAATCACTATGTCACGCATGCTCCAGGATTTGTATTTCAGGCATTAGCAAAAGAGGGCGAATCCTATACGATTTATTTTGAAGGAGAAGGGAAATGTGCGGCCAGACTAAAACTCCCCAAAGGAAGCTATTCTTATGAATGGTGGTCTCCAGAAACAGGTAAATTGATCCAAAGTGGCAAAGAAAAGGTACAAAATGAATACCTGGAACTTGAAGGCCCGGAAGTTTCTGATGATCTGGTTTTAAAATTGACCAAAGCCTAATCTGCATTGTTCCTTTTCTGCATTGTTCCTTTTCTGCAAGATTTGGACCCTCAGGAGATTTTTACACATATTAGTATTTCTTTATTATTGATATGCTCAGGAAATTTACTTTACTCCTGCTACTTCCCCTCCTATTCGTTTCTCAGAAAAGTCAGGCACAAAGAAATCCTTTGCTTTGGCCTTTTGCAGACACTTCTATTTGGAACATGCCCATTGGAAGTAATGCCGTTTACGTAGATGCGCAAATTCAAGCGCCTACGCGTTTCGGCATGACAGTAGATGAGGATATCCTTATCCTGACACCCAATGCTCCCATGCAGGACATTTACATCAGCTATGCCGATTGGGACCGCAATAAAGACAGATGTTTGCGAGAAGGGCCACTGCTTTTCTCGGCTCCTATGCCCGACAGTTTTTTGGTGAGCCCGCAGAACTGGGACGGACTCACGCCCAATTCTGGAGCGGCTATCCTTATGTCTGATGGTCAAACCATCAAGCAGACGCAGCCCTTTGCCCGCTGCAGTAACAATAATGTAACCTCACACTATACTCCCCCGGACGTAAATCTATTCGGAGAAGGCATACGCGGAGCCCACGGAGGATCAGGTCTCTCAGCCATTGGGGGAACGATCCGCCTAGGAGAATTGGATGATATAAATGATACGATTCGTCATGTCTTGAAGGTAAATCTCTATGCAGCTGCGAATCTTTATTACGATTCCTCTACCGAGGGATATCGGTGGCCAGCTATACGAGCAGATGGCTATGCTGCTGGCAACTATGGCACCCAGCGAACAAACCCTATAGTCCAGGCTTGCCGAATGGGGGCACTATTAGCCTTACCCAATTACTATGACCTGGATTCTATGGCCTTCGAAACTATTCCGGGAAAAATACTTGCCCGAGCCTTCCTAAAATACGGAGCATATATCGTAGATGATACAGCCTGGGATGTTTATGCTATAGAAACAGAGTGGTCGCCTGAGGGTTGTGTCATAGAGGAATTTGAAAGTGCCTGGGGCTTCCCTTTCATCGAATCCAATCTCAATACTCCCTGGACGCGCGACATGAAAAAGATTTTTATGAATCTACATGTAGTCGATAATAATGCTCCAGGTAATATTGGCGGAGGAGGAAAACCTCTAGCCCCTCTTGCTCCTCCCTTCGGAACCACATCCATCAACAGACTTCCCGAGGACGCTTTCCGCATCTTCCCCAATCCCACGAAGGATTTCATAGGGATAGAGGCCAAAGAATTCAATCAAGCTTTCAGTGGAAAAATATTCGACCTCAGAGGAAAACTCCTGAAGACTTTTTCAGTTAGAAATGGAATACAACAACTCAATATGGCGGATGTAGCGCAGGGTATCTATTTCATCCATCTGAGCAATGAGAAAGGAGAAATCTTTTCGAAGAAAATAGTAAAAAATTAAGTGCGCGAGTGTTCTGGTGTTCATGGGTTCTTGTGTGTAACTTTAAAAAAATCACCTGAACACGAGAACACTAGAACACGAGACCACCTCTCCATGTCTTCCATCAAAACATACCAGAACGTAAACAGAGCTGATCCGCTCAAGAGCTTTGGTATTTCCCATACGGAGGAGATTTACGATAAGCATGGAGGAAAAGCGGACGCTCCTCATAGACATGATTTTTATACCATTATCCTTTGTGTACAGGCGAAGGGGCAGCATATCATCGATTTCAAGGAGTATGACTTGGGGGAAAGGCAGGTATATTTCATTGGACCGGGACAGGTACATCAAATCATTGAGGAGGATCGGCCTCGGGGTTTTGCTATGGTCTTCTCTGCTGATTTTTTAGGCGAAAACAACATTCCCTTGCGCTTCATTGATGACCTCAATCTTTTCCGGGATTATGGAGAAAGTCCTCCTTTGCTGGTAGGTGAAAGTCAGTTAAAAAAACTGGAGAACTATTGTCAGGAAATTTTCAACTATTACCATGGACAGGACAAGTTTAAGGAGAAGGCCATCGCCGCTCTGGTTGAACTCTTTCTGATCAACTGTAACAACCTCTGCAGCCTACCTTTCGACAATACCCAAAGCCTCGAAGCTGGGAACTCTATCTTGCGCGGTTTCAAAGATTTGGTAGAGGAAAAGCACAAAGATTGGCATGCCAGTTCTCAATATGCAGAAGCTTTACACATAAGCCCTGACTACCTCAATAGGAGCATCAAATCACTTATCGGTAAGACCGCCAAGGAATACATCCAATCCCGCATTACCACAGCAGCCAAACGTCTGCTTTATTTCTCTGAGCTTTCCAATAAGGAAATCGGCTTCGAACTTGGCTTCTCCGAACCCGCCAATTTCAGTGCATTCTTCAAAAAATGTACAGGTATTTCCCCTTCTCAATTCCGCAAACAAGCCTAAGGTCGGATTTTCATAAGTCTTTCACGCATTCTCATATTCTTTCTGAGAATGAAATAGAGGAACTTTGTAATACAATCAAGCAAAATAAACTGCGCGACGGGGCATTGCTGCTGCATTGGGTGAGGGGGCCGGATGGTGCGTTGGCGCGGTTTGCAGCAGCTTGATTTTTGCAAACTTTTCATCTAAGGAAAAGTTGGAAAAACCCTAAAAAAAAACAGAATTATGGATCGTAAAGAATTTCTCAAAAAAAGCCTACTCACAGGAGCTGCAGCATCCCTAGGTTCAAACCTATTGGATAGCTCAAAAAAGGAAGAAAAGAAATCTACTTACGACAAATTACGAGAACAAATAGGTTTCAATCATTTACCAAATAAAGAGGAAAGAACAATGAACACTGTATTACACAAAGCAGAAAGCCGCGGACACGCCAATCATGGATGGTTGAACAGCCATCACAGCTTTAGCTTCGCCAATTACTACAATCCGGAGCGTATGCATTTTGGGGTACTTCGCGTACTGAATGATGATGTAGTTTCCGAAGGCAAGGGCTTTGGTACCCATCCTCACGATAATATGGAAATTATCTCCATCCCATTAGAAGGAGACCTCGAACACCAGGACAGCATGGGAACTAAAGCAGTGATCCGTGAAGGAGATATACAGGTGATGAGCGCAGGAACGGGTGTATTCCACAGCGAATACAACAAGAACCACGATAGAGCAGTAAAATTCCTGCAAATCTGGCTCTTCCCCAACAAGAAGAATGTACAACCTCGCTACGACCAGCTTTCTATCAAAGATGTGGAAAAGAAGAATGCGTTCTACCAGATTCTATCTCCGAATGCAGATGATCAGGGCGTATGGATCCACCAGGATGCCTGGTTCCACTTAGGAAAATTCGAATCAGGAGCTAGCGATACTTACAAGATCAACAAAGCGGGCAATGGAGTTTATGCTTTCGTGCTTGAAGGAGATGTAACTATCGAAGGACAGGAATTAAACAAGAGAGATGGATTCGGAGTCTGGAATACCGATCAGTTTGAAGTGAAAGCTAGCAGCGATGCCAAAGTATTGTTGATGGAAGTTCCGATGAACGTTTAGAATAGGATACTTTCAAAAAGCTGGCTGAGTTGATGACTCCGTCAGCTTTTTTTATTTTGGGATTTGAAGATTTAGCTTCTATACCCATGCCCGAACATCTCTTCTTTCATCTCGCCTTCGCCTTCATTCTTATGCACGAAATGGATGCGATAAGGTGTAGAGAATGGCGCATTTTTCCGGGCCTTTCTCTACTGGACGAGAAAATTGCTTTCCCTATTTTTATGTTCGTTCATATTCCTTTGTATGCTTTACCTTTATACTACCTCCAAAGTCTGCCTGATCCAGAAGGCTTGATCCGCGGCCTCGACTACTTTTTCATCATCCACCTCTTTCTACACATCCTCTTCCTCAAACACAAAAACAACGAATTTAAAGACTGGATTTCCTGGAGCATCATTATTGGTTGTGGGGTCTTCGGAGCACTTGATCTGCTAGTTTAACTCCCCTTTACTCGCACTTCGAAAAAAAATTGAAAATTTCTTTCTCCGTAATATCCTGAAAATCAGTTTTTGTCACAAAAAACTGACTAACTATGAATCAAATGACTACTTGATTTTTAAAGACAAAGAGTGAAATTTTGACTTAAAAATCAACAAAAGTAGTCCTTTCCATGAAGGCAATCATTCGCACAAAAGCAGGCAAAAATCTTTCAAACATGCAGGTTCAGGAAGTAGAACAAGAGGAACTACTTCCCCATCAAGTACGGGTCAAAATGGTCTCCAGTAGAATCAATCCAGTAGACATTGACCTCATGAAAGGCATGCCATTTCTCAACTATAAAAAACCGCAAATTGGGGGCATAGATGGAGCGGGAGAAGTGATCGCCTCCGGGGCTAAGGTTCAAAACTTCCAGGCAGGAGATCAAGTCTTCTTTTATAGAAAATTTACAGATATCGGGACCTGGGCAGAAGAAATTGTCATCAATGCCGCTGATGTAGCAAAAATCCCTGAGAATGTTTCTACAAAAGAAGCAGGTGCCATTGCCCTACCTCTTCTCACTGCCTTTGATGCGCTTACCCAACTGGAGGCTAAAACTGACGAACGTATCCTCATCCATGGAGCCGCAGGAGGCGTAGGATTTCAAGCTGTTCAATTGGCAAAGAAAATGGGATTGAAGCTTGTGGCAACTGCAGGACCGAAAGATGTAGAAATTTTGGAGAAAGCTGGCGTAGAACAAATCATCAACTATCGCGAGGCAGATTTCTCTGAGGTATTGGAGACAGGAGAGCTCGATTATGTATTTGATGTTTTAGGGAAGGAAGTCTTATTAAAATCCTTGGCACTCAAGCCAAAGAAAGTGGTTTCTGTTGCCTATGTGGATACTGAAAAGATGGGTAAAACCGGAATTAAAATGCCAGGTATACTCAAATTTATCATGAAGCTGGCGATGGGGAAATTTCGTAGAGTTGCAAAAAAACATGGCGTTCAGATCATCGGGCAAGTAACGGGCGCAAACGGAAAAATGCTCCAGGCAGCCAGCGATATGCTTTCCGAAAGCCCTTTTATTAGCAGAAGTTATCAAGAGCTCAGTCTAAGTGAAATCGAAAGCAAGGGCTTTCCAGAAAAGTCTGTTGGTAAGCTCATATTATTCAGCTAAAGCATATGGGAAGAAATAAAGAACTAATCAGCAAATGTGATGAAAGCGGAGGTAAACTTATGCCCCTGGTTGATTTCAACAAATGCGATGGAAAAGAAGATTGTGTAGGGGCTTGTCCCTATGATATTTTTGAAATGCGTCCCATCAGCAAGGAGGAGAAAGCGGAACTTAATTTCGTTGGAAAGCTCAAGACATTCTTTAACAAGAACAAAGCCTATCTCGTCAATCCGGAAGCCTGCCATGCATGCGGATTGTGCGTACAGGTCTGTCCGGAAAAGGCTATCAAACTAACACGCTACCACTAAGAGTCTTTTCATTTTTTTACAAACACAGATTGATGAACATTATTTCAGATAAACGGGTACATGCTACCCTCAACCGGCTTCATGACGAAGCCAATTCCGAAGGATTTACCATCCTCAAGGGTCTCAGCAAAGGAGTTTTTCGCCCTTTGCAACCGGAGGATATGAAAGATGCCTACATCGCTATTTCGCAGGGGCAAGGAGAATATGTTTATAATCTTCTCCTCGAAAAAGGGTCGAAAAATATTGTCGAATTTGGAACTTCCTTTGGCATATCCACCCTATACCTCGCTGCGGCAGCAAAGCAAAAAGGGGGCAAAGTGATTACGACTGAATTGCTTCCCGGAAAATGCAAAGTCGCTCAGCAAAATTTTGAAGAAGCGGGGCTAGCCGAATGGATAGATCTGAGAGAAGGAGATGCTTTACAAACCCTAAGCGAAACTCCTGAGCAAATCGACTTTCTCCTCATGGATGGATGGAATGATCTCTATCTTCCCTTGTTGAAAATCCTCGAGCCTAGATTGACCCGGGGAGCCTTGATCTACACAGATAATGCTTCCTTTCCGAGTGCCAAACCTTATTTAAACTACCTGAAATCAAAACCTGAGAAATACAGAAGTATCAGGCTTCAGGATGATAAAGGTGGATCGGAGTTGACGGAGGTGTTAAGCTAGGGGAAAGGTGTTGGAGTGTTGGAGTGTTGGAGTGTTGGAGTGTTGCAATATGTAAGCCCCCAACACGCCAATACCCCAATACGTTTCCTCTTTCCCTTACTTGCTCAGCAAGCATTATTTTAGCATCTTTAGGAAGGAGTTGCAAGACCCATCCGACTCCTAACTTTTGTTGTCATACATCCGATTAAGCCTTCGGGACAGAAAAAATCTATGCATTGATTATTAATGATGAATGCATGAAAATTTATTTCACCCTTTGTATTGCTATTGCAATTGCCGCTTATCTCCCCTACCCCATAGAATACCTTTGGACCGAAATGTCCGAAGATGCTATCATAGTCATGGGACAAGCCTGTGGATGCCCCTGCGCCAATGCCCGCACCCTAGAAGAGGAACTTGAGATTCCAGACTCTATCCTCATTAGAGATCCTGAAATATTCCGAACCCAGATGAACCTCGTTGGCAATCATCCGTTCAAGCCCTTTGTATTTGAAATTGCCACCATGCCCCTCTATGTAGATGGTCAAATCATCGGGACCGATACAGTACTCTGCCGAGAAGACCGATGTGAAATTGCACCTGAGTTTGAGGTGAGTCAATGGAAAACGGTTGACTATTTTCCCAGGTATCAGCTATGGAAGGATTGGCAAATAAAAGGCAGCATATTTCTTATAGCGTTAGCCTTCCTTTGGGTCCTACATCGACTATTTCCTAAACTCTTTCCCTGGCTGTGGCACCTGATGTCAAAGCAACTTGAAAATGTATGAGGCTTATAGAAGATGGATGCAAATGAACGCTAGGATTTAGAAAATGTATTCCGTTTTCGATTTCGTCCTTTTTCATAAATCCCAGATTGATTTTTCTCATAGGATTTGTAGATAAAAAGTCCTTAACTTAATTACCGTTTCAAAGATTACTTATTGCTTGACTCCTCGTCCCAGGCAAAATAAGACCATGCATCATGAAGAAAAGAATTCTGTATTGCATCGTTTTAGCCGTTTGGGCTTTGACTTTTTTGGATGCTTGTAAACATGACCCAATTGTTGTTGATCCCTTCCAGCCAAAGTCGAGTTGGGAGCTGATCCAACATAAAATACTCGAGCCGAAATGTGTAGCCTGCCATTCCCCAAATAGCCGTTTTGCACAAGAATCTGATTTAGTCCTCACAAAGGAAGAAGGCTATGAAAATCTTCTAAATCGAAAACCCTTTAATGCAGCCGCTGAAAGTGAGGGTTTGTGGTTGCTGCGAAATGAAGGGCTTAAGAGCCTGGAAGAAAGTTTTCTTTGGGAAAAGATAAACGCTCCGAATGCAGAGCACTTTTATCAGGATCACCCACATTATGGAGAAATGATGCCTCTGGGAGGGCCATTTCTTACAAATGGAGAACTTGCTTATATCAAAGAGTGGATCGTAAAGGGAGCTCCAAAAATAGGCTGGGTAGCAAATGATAGCCTTTTACTGGATGAAAGTCAGGTAGAACTTCCACAAACCATAGCTAAGCCTTTGGACCCGCCTGCACAGGGGATACAATTCCACATGGGACCTTTCCGGGTAAAACCCGGAACAGAACGAGAATTATTCTACTACGAACCACTGGAGAATGATGAGGCTATCTACATATCGGGTTTTGAGATTTCTATGAAAGTTGGAAGTCACCACTTCCTGATGCACAGATATGCCGAGGATAAGCCGGAGGCAAGGGTTTATCGGGATTTATATAGAAATAATGGCCGATATGTATGGTCAACCTTGCGCCAAATGAAAGATCGCATTTATATTTTTGGATCCCAGTATAGGTTTGCAGACTATTTTTTCCCAAGGGGCGTAGCGTTAAAATTCCCGGCTAATGATGGCATAGACTTCAATACGCATTATGTGAATTTTGGTGAGGAGGATTTGATGGGAGAAGTCTGGGTCAATCTACATACTTTACCTAAAGAGGAAGTTATTTATGAAGCAGAAAATCTATTTATCAATAACATGGATTTTAAACTCCCTCCCAAAAAAATTACGACCATTTCCTACAGTCATATTTTTGAAGATGAGGCTCAACTCATCCTTTTATTCAGTCATGCTCACAAAAGAAACACTGAGTTTCGAATCTACCTCGAAGGAGGTCCAAGAGATGGAGAACTTATATACTTTAGCCGAGATTGGCAACACCCACCCATGACCGAATTCAATCCGCCAATTATCCTTAAGGGCGGGACAGGATTAAGGGGAGAAGCGACCTATTCAAATATGACAAATAAGACTATTAAGTTTGGTACTTCTGAAGATGATGAAATGATGATCATGTCAGGGACCATTTTCAGGAAATGAGCCCCGACATGATTGGTAAATGTTAAGGTCGAGCGGCTTGCAGGGTAGAAACCTCCTCGTACAATACGCGGGAAAGCTCATCAGCCCCTAATTCCTTTTTCGAACGGAGAGCTTTCAAAGCATCCTTTTGTTTTTCATGAGTAAATTCTCTCTTTTCATAATAGTACCCACTTCCACTTAGCACATACATTTCATCAGGACTAGCCGTATGATCAAATATGAGATCAATATAAGTGCCGGGTCCATCCTGAATCGCATATTCCTTGTCAATCTTCTGTAGTGCATAAGCTACATTTTCACCTTGATCATTTATTGCAGAAAGTAAGGGTACAGACTCATATCCTTCCAATCCCTGGAATTCCTCAGTCAAAGCCACCTGGTCTATTTCCCAAAACTTAAATGCGCTTTCCAGTTTGATTTCTATTTCATCAGAGGAAAGTTCTGCCAGGTTCAGATCGATTCCCATTAGTTTCTGTTTAAATATTCCTACATTTTGAACGCTACCTACACTTTTCCATCCTTTGTCAGTTTTCAGGTAGGCATTCATGGAAATGCCTTGTTTAGCATTGTATTTCTCAAAAAATCTGGCAGGCACTTTATCCATACGATTGATCACTTTATCATACTGATCTCCATATAAGCTAAAAAATCCCCCAACCGTTTTTGACATCCAATCCGTTTGACGTGTTTGAACCAAAAGTTTGGCTTTATCTTGCTTCAGGTCCGACTTGCTAAATGTTAATTTAATCGTATTGAGCTCTTCTCCTCGCCTTTCATCATCAAAATCATAGGCTTTCCCATCACTGGCAGAAAGAGTTTCCAGAAAATCTCTTCCATCTACAGAATGCGCTTCTCTCGGATTGATCAAAGACTTGTACTCAAAAAGATCTTGATTTAATCCAAAGCCTATTTCATAGCCTTTTTGCCTCTTTACCTTGAGTAGTTCTAATTGATTGAGATGTTCAACTTCTGCAAATTCATTGGCAATATGAATAAAAATCTCATCCTGCTCCGATACATAGGTTTCGATGGGCAGAAGGTCGATTCTTTCTCGGGACTTGGTAATGGCACCCGTAAACATAGCTCCCTGAAAATGCTTTTCGCCCGCCTCATCTACAGCATAGGCTTTGGGGCAGTTTGCACAAAGAATTGCAACTACTCCTACAGCTCCTGCAGTAACTCCTACAATTGTACCTAAGGTCGCAATTACTCCTAAACCTGAATTAACTGAATATCTTTTAAAACTACTGAAGTCGTTAATATTTAGCTCTACAGGCCCTTCATTAAATACTTTATCAGTATATGCAAATAGGGTTCGCTTAAAATCTTCTCTCAACTCTTTCGGTACTTTACCCATTCTAATATCTTGTTTATCGGGAATCGAAATGGCAGTAACCATTTCGATATTACCCCTCAAAATTTCTCCTTGATACCTCCAATCATTCAATTGATATTGAACGCTCTTTGAAATAATCCGCACCTGAGTTATTTCCTTGATTACACTTCCATCTTCCTTTATCAAGCTTGCCCAGGGGCCCAAGTTGAATTGAGAATTAGGCTGTAATACTTTTTTGCTAAAAAAGGTGCAGGATCCTAGGCTTATCAATAGAAAAAACAATACTCCTTTCATTATTATTCTTAGGATTTTACTTTGCGTGTGCATGACGATTTGATTAAAGTGGGTGATAAAGAATGGAAGAGGATGTGTTATTCTTAGGTGGTTTTTAGATCAGGCTTTGTCCAAAAAGGCTACAACTATTAGATGATAAAGCTTCTATAACTTCTTCAGGACTTTGTTTCAGGGTATCTGCAGCCTTTCGACTACAGAATGGACAAGCATGTACCGAACCATCTGTATCAATGTATATATACCGATTGCCTCCACCGTAACAGCCTGCCAATCTTTGTTGATGATCCAGCCAATCGATGATCGGATAATCCCAATAATCGGGATGAGTATTGTAGCGGAAATAGAGCTTTTTTAAGGTATCAATTTGTTCTGGCGAAAGGGAAACCGATTTACCCTGATATCTGCCAGTTGGTCTGGCTTCCAGTATACGGATGTAAACCATGCCCAGCTTTTTTGCTAGCTCCATAAACTGTTCAATATCTTCTTCTGCAGCATATTCAGGTCTTATACAAACAGAAAATCCAGGTACAAGTCCTGCTTCTTTCGCATATCCAATCGAATCCATTACTGCCTTAAAAGCTCCCGGATAGCCCCTGAATTGATTGTGTTTTGCTTCTTCATGATGATCCAGACTCCATAAGACTCCTCGCAAACCTCGTTCTTTCAAACCAATAGCATGCTCTCTTGTAAATCCAAAACCCGAACTATAAATCCAAAAATCTGAAGCTTCTGTATCCACTGCTTCTAGTAAGCGGTACATATCCTTGATTCTCACCATAGGCTCTCCTCCACTTAGCAGAAACTGAGTATTCCCATATTGCTGGTAATCTGTGACGATCTTTATCAAGTCATCAAGGCTGAGGGTTTCTTGCTTGTTAAGGTTATTCCACTCAAAACAATGCTCACATGCCAGCGGACATTTTTTGGTAATAGCGAGTACGATAGTCCTCAATCCGCTGCTCTCCATAAATGGTGCAACCCGATTTAACTCATTATCAAAAACACGATAAAAGGCTTTTGAAGGATATCCGGGGTTTCCCATTCTCCAGTAATAGCGGCCATCAACTTTAGCAACTTTCTGAAAAGCTGGATAATCATTGGCAATAGCTCCTTTGGCTTTCAGTTTTTTCAAGGCACGAAAAACCTTAACAGGATTTCCCAAGGCCTGAAATGAACGCCCCAGAAAAGTTTGTAGGACTTTTCCTTTTAACACTTTTTTTTCCAAACTAGCCTCTGAAAGAAAGGGAGATGGAAAGGATGGAATCGAAGAGGGTTCACGGATTTCCTCATCTTTCAAATACATCATATTTTTTCCTTTTTTAGATGAAAAAGGATTTATTGAGCAAGAAATAAATGCTCTATAAATTAAAAATAAAGGACAAGGATCATCCTTGAGGATGATTAAAAGTAGCAAAAAGTTGTCAAATTTTGGTTTGAAGAGAAATATTTAAAGGAAATTTAACAGCCGCTTGATAGATGCATTTCTGTAACTGTTTGCCCAAATGGCCATAGAATTATTCTACTACCATATTCGTATCAAGGATTCTGGAATTCTTATATATTTAGATTTATAAATAAACCGCCAAAGACTAATCCCTGGATTTCTAGATAATCTAACTATAGTCTAAATAAGGCTTAATATTCATGCAAGACAAGAGTAACCAGGAGCTGGAAGATTTATTGATTGAAGCTCGAAAGGAGAGCCAAAATTCAAGGATTAATCGGGTAAACCTTCGGTTACTACTTTCAATTGGAATCCTGGCCCTGGTAAATGTGAGCATGTTTCCCTACGATTTCGCTAAAGATCAACAGGATGATACAGATGGTTTTATCGTCGGCATGGTCATACAAGCATTCTTTATTCCAGTTGCTTGTCTAATACTTGCACTAGTCGTTAGTTTTATCAGATTTGCTCCCTGGAGTTATTGGAACCGCCTATATCGAAGTTTTTTAATTTTTGCCCTCATATTAAGTGTCTTATTAAGCTCCATATTAATCTTAAGCCTGTGTGGAATTATCTCCTAGATTTTTCCCTGGAATTTTTCTTTTCCTTTCTTTTTTAGATATTCGCAGCAGAAATGCACTTAAAACCATGAAACGAATCCTTATCTCGTATTCTATTCCTTTTCCTGTTACCAAAGATTTTCACACCCTATTTCAGTCTTACTGAAACAGTACGCACATTTAATATCAATCATATTATTAATTCAATTTTCGCAACCATGTACAAACAACTTCTAGCTCTGGGCTTGATATGCTTCTATTCTTTTGGAGCCATAGCCCAAGATTCTGCTTCTGCAGATCAAGCCCTTGAAGAACTACAAGCGGCTCTACTTTATCAAAATTATTCAGATAGTGTAGCAGCAAGCCTTACCTACGAATATGACTCCGTTTCCCTGAAAGGAAATCTTGCTGTGATCTATATCCCTGAGGGATATAAATACCTCAATGGTCCGGATGCAGATATGGTTCTCACAGATTTATGGGGAAATCCTCCGACTTCAGGTGATGATCAATCTCTGGGGATGCTTTTCCCGGAGAACTCAAATCCACTGGATGATAGCTCTTTTGCCATCAATATCACCTATGCCGAAGAAGGCTATGTAAGTGATGAGGATGCGGACGATATTGACTATGATGATCTGCTGGAAAGCATGCAAGAGGATACCAAATCGGCCAATGAATACCGTTCACAAGAAGGTTATCCGACCATTGAATTGGTAGGCTGGGCCTCTCCTCCATTTTATGATTCTGATACGAAAAAACTTCACTGGGCCAAAGAACTGGCATTTGAAGGTATGGATGTCAATACCCTGAACTATAACATTCGTATCCTCGGCCGTAAAGGCTATCTGCAACTCAATGTCATTGGAGACATGAGTATGGTAGAAGAAGTAAAATCCAGTATCGACCCGATTTTGGCGAGTGTAAATTTTGAAGAAGGTTCACGTTATGCAGATTTCGATCCTGATGTCGATAAAGTGGCAGCTTATGGAATTGGTGCCCTGATCGCTGGAAAGATTTTGACGAAAGCAGGAATCTTTGCCAAGTTAGGAATCTTCTTTGCCAAATTCTGGAAGATCATTGCCCTGGGTGCTATAGCAGCTTTTGGAGCCTTGCGGAAATTTTTTGGTGGAAAGAAAAATAGCGAGTCTTCAGACGCATCCTGATCAGCGGATTGCTATAAAATTATCCCCCCGATTCATAGCGTTTATGAGTCGGGGATTTTTTGTACTTGAAGGTGAAATGATTTCTAGCTGCAACCCTTCTGCAATCTTTGGGTATCTTAGGATGCACACAATGCCATCCTATCAACTCAAAACCCAAAATTGGCATCATGAAAATTCTCATTCTTTCCCTAAGCCTATTTATAGGTAGTTTTATTTCCCCTCTCACTGCCCAGAATAATCTCGAGAAATTACATGCGGAACTAAAGGCTCATTACGAAGCTTCCGATTTACCGGGCTTTTCCATCTCAGTAGTTTTTCGAGGGGGAAATCTCATTACCTCTTCCCACGGATTTGCAGACGTCAAGAAACAAATCCCCTACTCTTCCAGCAGTCTGCAGAATTTGGGCTCAGTAAGCAAGACCGTTACAGGTCTGGCTTTAATCAAAGCCATTGAGCATACGGAACTCACTATGTTCAGTCCTATCAATGACTTTCTCCCCTTTGAAATCCATAATCCACGCTTTACGGATCAGCCGATCCTAGTAAAGCATCTAGCCAATCATACTTCCAGCATCCTGGACACCAAATATTATGGACAAAGCTATGTGCTGGATGTTGAGCCGGAGGATACAGAAGGCATGCATACCGATTACCTCGAGTTTATCCGTTCACATGAGAAAATGGAATTGTCGGATTTTGTAATGAAAATTTTAAGAAAGGAGGGAAAATGGTATAAAAAGAAAAACTTCCTCAAATCAGCTCCCGGTACTGAGAAAGAATATAGCAATTTGAATGCAGCTATTGCCGCGCTTATTGTTGAGCAAAGCAGCGGAATGTCTTTCAAAGACTTTACAAAGAAATACATTTTCGAGCCCTTAAACATGAAAAATACGGCCTGGTCTTTTGAAGACTTACCCAAAGAAGAGCAGGCCACACTCTATTTCCCAAGTAAACTCATAGTCCCCAAATTTGGTCTGAATACCTATCCGGATGGTGGTCTTGTGAGTAATGTCGATGATCTCCAAAAATATCTCACAGAGATGATACGGGCATTTCGAGGGGAAAGCACTTATCTAAGTTATCGATACGCCAAATTACTTTTGCCGGGAGATGATAATGACCTCCGTGCCTTTTGGGGCATGGGCGAAAAAAGCCGCAACATCGGCCATGGGGGCAGCGATCCCGGTGCTCAAACCGATATTCAATTCAATGCTGACACCCAAATTGGAAGAATCATCCTTTGCAATGTGAATGCTGAAGATAATGATGCCCTATGGGAGCAATACAGCCAAATTCATAAAATCATCGCGAAGTACGAGAATGATTTGTTGGATCCCTGATAGAATAAAACAGTCCAAAACAGCCCTGTCATTGCGAGGCCATGTCTTGGCCGATGCAATCATCTTGACTCAAATAGTACGATCTAAGTGAAGAAGATTGTTTCGACGGAGATTCCGTCTCGCAATGACAGCAGAGCTGGGAAAATGAATAATAAAATCTATTTCATTCCCTCACACCAACCTAATATAGGAGAAAGCGTATGAAAATTAATTCCCAGCATTAATCACGACCTTAGAAAACATGAAATTCCTCAAAAGAATATCGGCCCTATTCCTAAGCGGGATTCTTGTTCTCCTCTTTCTCTTTAACCTTAAGCTCTATTATCAACCCAACTTTGGTTCCATTGATCAGCACATGATCAATCAGGACCTGATCCATCAACTCAATTTTCTAGAGGCCGAACTTCACAAAGGAGCAGCAGTTGATATGCAAAAACTGTATCCGGAAGGGTATGTATTCCTTAATGCTCTTTATGGGCTAAGTTGGATAGAAGTACTGGATAAAATTCCTGCCGAAACTGAATTGGCTCATCGGGCTCAAGAGGAAATTGAGTGGGTCATCCAGGAATTGAGATCCGAAAAAGGAAAAGCGCCTTTTAGAGGACTTGCTTTCCCAAAAAATGGAATCTTCTACCTGGGCTGGACCAATTATATCAGCATTCGATACTTGAATTCCCTGCCCGAAACAGATAGAGATAGTCTCTTGCTTAAAGAAGTTTACCTAGAACTAGCACATATTAAAAAAAGTCGGGCAAAGTCCAAAGCAGTATACCTCCCCTCCTATTTCAATGCCTGTTGGCCGGCAGATAATATAGTTGCCATGGCAGCCATGGCTCAGTATGAAAAGCTTGATCCCGGAAGCTTTGCGGATGAAATACAAAACTGGTTAGAAGAAATAAAGCAACATGAAGATCAGGAAAGCCTAATTTCCCATTCCTGGATTTGCAGGCAAAATCGATTCATTGAGGCATCGAGGGGTTCTTCCCAAAGCCTTATCCTGAATTTTTTACTGGAAATTGATGCTACTTATGCACGGGAAAAATTTGAGCTTTACAAAGCTGGATTTCTGGATTACCGATTCGGATTGCCCGGCATAAGAGAGTATCCCAAAGGTGTAACAGGTCGAGGGGATATTGATTCGGGCCCTGTCTTATTCAGCATTGGAGGAGCGGCATCAATAGTGGGAAGAAGGACGATGCAATTATATGGAGAATATGAGACTGCGAAAGGACTACGAAATAGCATCGAAAGCTTTGGTATGAGTCATGTACGAGATGAGCAAAAGAGCTATCTCTTCGGCCAATTGGTCATGGCGGATGCCTTCATCGCCTGGAGTAATTCGGTTGAAGTGTTTGAAACAGACTTGAAACCAGAAACAAATAATTGGAGAAAATGGACGCAATTCTATTCTTTTCTGTTAGCATTATTTCTCGGATTCGTGATCTATCGTTTGCAAAAAAAGGAAAAGTAAGAGAAGAACAGTTATCCATACTCGTATAAGAAAATTTACCGATCCTGAAGGTATCTGAAATATTTTTTAAACAATTTCCCCTATTTTTTGCTTAAACAAATTGAGAATCTAAGGTTAAGTAGTAGCATTACTAAATGCGAAAAATAGTAGCGACAGGCTCAACATCCTGTCGCTACTTTCTTTTTTAGCCTTTCGTAGGGGAGAACAAGAGCTTTATGTGTCATAAAATCTGATTAGCTTATAGAAACTCTATGAAATTTTCCTTTATGTTATTCCACCTCCTAAGTCTACTCCTCTTTTTGTCCTGCGATTCTGATGGCCCCACCTTCTCTCAGGAAATTCTTCCAGGCGATGATCCGAATTTCAAAATCGTCGCAAATAAAGATGGGGTATTGAAAAGCTACAACCGTAAAGTCGTAGTTTTCGGGATTAGCATTTATGCCGTTGCAGAAGTTGAAGATAAAAAGCTCCTCCACGCTGCCAATATTATGGCACAATACCTGGACAATGATGAAGATGGCGAAGTTGATAATTCTTTGGTTTGGGAAAAAATGAAGGAAAAGAAAGCCTTTATGGTTATGTGGAAAAGGGAAAAAGATTTGCGGGTCAAAATCCCTAATGGTTGGGAAGGGCAGGATTTGGGAAATGACGAAACCCATCCTGATTTTGTCAAACAGTCTTTATCTGGTCCCTTTGATGCGAGCCTGGAAGAAGTCCTCCACATCATTACGCATGCAGGCTATGCCGAGGTTTATCCAGATATCTTTGGAGAAAAGGCTGGAAGTAAACTTGCTGATGCCATGGACAAAGCCCGGGGCGGCCGATTTACCCGTATCCCCAATCCCTATCCGGATGATGCCTGGTATAGTTATGATGACAAAACCTGCGACTATGCCTGTATGCTTACCGAATACCACTATTGGGCCTTGACGTCTCTACTTGGCGCCCATGCAAATCGGCTAAATGAAATTGGGCGGGAATGGAGAGCCAATACACCGGAGAAATTACAGGAAATGGATGCAGATGCCTACGCTTTGCTTACAGACCCTCAATACCATTTTCCAAGGGTCTTACCAGATGGGACCTATATGCGATAAACAGATAATTCCCTAATTTGCTCCTATCATGGAAACCTACATATTTGGAGCCTTACTCCTGGATCGAATATTATCACTCACTGCTATCATTTCCTCTATCATGAGTTACAGCAAAGGAGGGGATTTCTGGGAAAATTTATCATTCTATTCATCCATCACCTTGGGAATCATAGCTATTCTGTCCCTGTTTATTGGCTCTGTATCCTACATATCAATTATTCTGGCAATACTCTGTTACCGTTTGGGGAGAAAATCCAATTACCGACGAAATAGGAGGCCCCATACATTGAAAAGAAAAAATCTATAAAAAATTCTTCCCCCGACTGAACTATTTCCGCCGTGTTTCCATCTAATAGGAAACCACTAACGCTATTACCATGAAATCTTTTTCAATAATTGCTATTACTTTCTTCCTGCTTTTGTCCATCACTTCTTTACTCGGACAATCTAACCAACAAACCTACTGGACCTGGGAAAAAGCTAAACAGCATGCTGATGCACAAAATAATCCTCAAAAGTGGGACCAGGAACTGCTGAAGGAAGACCTCGAATACCTGGAAACTGATGATAACTCTCTTCCTATCCATACAGGAGTTTTCCCAGTAGCATTTTATGAAACGCCAGGAACTGGAGGAAGTAATACTTGCTATTTCCAAAAAAGAGGGAAATCCTTTATGAGTAAAAGTTTTATTGTTAATAAGGGAGAACATAATGCTGTTTATCTGGGAGAAGAACGCTTGCAGGAAGCCTATTTTACTTTTGTCCTATTGACAGACTTCATTGATACCCTCAATTATTCGCATGCGATGACCTATGCTGAATCCCGCAATCATCCCCACTATATCAGCGAGGGGACCCTCAAAACCAAAAATCAAAACATCGATTTCCTGGCCATGATGACTGCCGACAGAAATAATTATGCGGTGATCAATATGTGCTTCTTTGATCTCCGATTTGGCCAAACGATACTTATTGCTCCTCAAAAGGATGGCTCTCTCCGCTTTTTACAGGTAGAAAGTCCTGGACTTAATTCTATTACAGCCAAAGCTTATGTAAGTAAGCTGCTTGACCAAGCCGAGATCATGTATTTCTTCGAGCAGCCCGGCAATATCTAGATGATAAATAAAAGGCCAAATATGCATAACTTCATTAGCGAAGTACACACTCCTGGCCCTCGGTTTTTTATATTATTCGTGTAGCTGTAATCCCTCTCCCAGGATCATATAAGCCTCAAATATCCTTCAAAAGCGAGATTTACTTTACTCAAAAAGGAGCTGGAACGATTTTCCAACCTTTTCCCTTTGGTGGGGTGGGATACTGGTTTTGCCTAATGAAACTGCAAATTTCAGCTTTATCCAGCTTCCGCTTATGCTCCGATTTCATCCTCGTTTCTCATCCCCATATAGAATTTGAAAATCTTCCAACTTTTAGCCCCAGAAACACTTTCGATTTAGGCTTTGGAGCAAACATTGGATAAGAAATCTCCATCCATGGAGGTAAAACCTGGCAGTAGAAGCCAGCTTTGAACTGGGAACCCATGATATCTCTGGATTTTCTGATTTTCGGATAAATAATGGCAGTATGTTTCCAAGAGCCTTGAACTTTGGGCTAAGTTATTTTTTTATACCATGGTAAGTTTTCCTTGTATTCGTAGACTGATCAGAAAAAGACATATGAAAAGCTCCTCCTTAAAAAAATGGCTATTCAGGGGAATGGTGGCAAGTGTATTTGCCCTCATTCTTTTGATTGGATTTATGCTCAACCCATCTCTTTCTTATGCCAAACACAGCACAATCGAAGGGGTGGAAGTTTACCATGATCAGTCCCTTGATCCCGCTCTCAAGGACATTATCAAGGCAAGCAAGGCCAGAATAAAGGCTTCTGTCCTATATTCCGATCAACTAAAATTCCAAGTATGTCTGAAGGATGGATCAATTTATCCTCATGCAATCGAATCAATTTTAGGCGATGATGTCATTCGTTCTTTTAGCAATATTAATGTCGTTCAGGCAGAAACTGATCCTACCCATCAATACCTGACCTGGAGAGGGCATGTCTTTCGCTATGATCAATTTCTTGCCCATGTCATGGTTCACAATCTCCAATTTCAGCATCATGGCCTTTGGGACTCCAATCCTTTAGGGGGATATCCGGAATGGAAATGGGAGGGCTATGCTGACTATGTTGTTCTCGGACTGAAATATGAACTCACTGAGCTATGTGAAGCCTATACAGCCACGCCTGATGATCCCTTTACCTTTGTAAAACTAAGGGAGGAAGAAGGAAGTCTTAAGCTGCACATTAGATTTTTGATTCTGACAAAATATTGCCTGGATACAAAAAATTTGACTTATCAGGAATTTATGGAGAAAGAGATGGATGAAGGGAAACTCTGGGAAGAAATTTTCGAACATATAAAATAGAATTGATAAATTAATCTCATCATTTTATCAGGGGCGAATCGAGGGATGAATACATTTCAGCTAAATCCAGAAGATAAACAATGGGTGGACGATAATTTCGCCGCCTTTATACAGATATTTGGCTTGCCCGATAAGCATAGTTCGCCGGTAATCATCAATGCCGATTTCTTTCCCCACGTCATTGCTGACAAAAAAATTCGTCTGCCTCAATTGATCGAAGACTTGAGTCGTGTATTTCAATTAGATCCCAGACGAATACAGTTTGCCTATCTGGAAGATCTCAAAAGAAAAGAGCTTCCAAAAGCAGTCCGAAAGCGAAACTACCACACCCACGTCATACAGGAAGAACATTGTTTTACTCTGCTGATCAGCAAACAGCTCCATCAGGAACCACGCCGCCTTATTTTTTTGCTGATGTACGAGTTCCTTCAGATTAAAATGCTGGAAAGCGCATTGATTTTTGAGTTGATGGACGATATTGGTCCGTTTATGTGCATTGCAGGGGTCTATTTTGGGTTAGGGGTGCTTATTTCCAGAAATGTTTATTCTTATGGAAAGATTAATTATGACTATTGGGATAGCAAATGGATGAGTCCGGGAGCGGCCAAAGATGAGATCATGGCTTATGCATTGGCCCTTTATACAAAATTGAAAGAGGAAACAGAGCCAAAATGGATAAACCTTTTGCCTTCAGAATTCAGTATCGACTATCAATTTGCCCTTCGCTACCTAAACGACACCAATACAGATCTTACTGCGAGATCAGATATTAAATTTAGCATTGAGTTCCAGAAAGCCTCCGATTTTTCCAATCAGAAGAAATATGATAAAGCCATTGAGACGATGCAATCGCTTATAAACCTGGCACCCGATGATATAAACTTATCGATCGTTTACAATAATCTCGGCTACTACCAAAGCCTTAGTGGTAATTATGCTGCAAGTATTCCCTGTTATGAAAAAGCTCTCAAACTCAATCCTGACTTCAGCTATGCCTATGATAATATGGGATATGCCTACATCAGAATGGGATTCCCCGATAAAGGGAGAGCTTGCATCAAGGAAGCATTATTGAGCAATGACAATGATGTAGCTTATTCTTTCCGAAATTTAGCCCTCTACCATTTTGCAAAAGGAGAAATTGAAGAAGCCAGAGGCTATTTCGAGCTTTCATATGAGAATATAAGTCAAGCGGTTGATCTCCTCGATTTCCATTATGCCGAGTTCTTGCTGGAAATTGGTGAGCGGGAGAAAGGCATGGAATATTTACAGCGATCCGTAAATAAAGGAGAGCCGGTAGCCATTCAAAAAATGCAAAGCCTTCGTGGCCTCATCTAATCCTGTATTATCTGCATCAATACACCCCACATGAAATTTCAACTGCTATTTATTCTCCTCCCGCTATGTTTGGCCTGTAGTACCCCCAAAAGCGGCAATCCCTCCAAAGAGCAATTACCGATTATTCAAAAAGAGCTAAATGAAGCCCTATTCGACCAACACAGGATCTTTTTCAATATCAAAGGGGTAGATGGGCAGAAAGTAAGTTTCTATACAGATACAGGAGGCGGAAAATTGATTTATCCAGAAGCTGCAAAAAAATTGGGGCTCAGCATAGACACAATAGAACAAGGAGGAGAGACTGCTGAAATGATTAAGCTCGTTGACTTATTCAGCGAAAGGAATCATCCCATTCCAGTAGGCTCTCATTTTGTATATCGGGGAGAAAGACGAGGAACCACTTATGACGGTATGTTGGGAGCTCACTGGTTTGCGGATAAAATCTGGAATTTCGACTACCACAAAGAAAAGTTATACCTGGTAAAGGAGGTCGATTGGAACAGCTTAGACAAAAAACATACAGTCGAACTTGGTTTTATGTCAAATATGTTGGGTAAGCATGCCACCCATTTCCCTAGAATTCCTATTAAGATAGATGGGAAAGTCATCCAGACACTTTTTGATACAGGCGCTAATGCTCCGCTTAGCGATTCGGCAAAAGCAAGTTTTGGAGGAGCAGATGAGACAGCTACCAGCTTTATTATCGCAACTATTTTTGATCAGTGGAGAGCCGATCATCCGGACTGGCCCTACCTTGAAGGTGCAGATCTTAACTTAAACGAAGCCATGATCCAGGTTCCCAAAATGGAAATTGCGGGCCATACCGTGGGTCCGGTTTGGTTCACCCGAAGAGCGGACAAGAATTTCACGGAGTTTATGTCTCAATGGATGGATAAACCCATCGAAGAAGCTATTGGGGGATCCTGTTTTAAATACTTCTCCCGTTTGATTGTTGATTATCCAGAAGAGAAAGCCTATTTCGAGCTGTAAAACTCGACACGCTTATTCTCAAATTGCTCACACTAGCTATTAAATTCCATTCAAGTACTCATCTGAACTGGGAATCCTGATCCTTTTTATAGAAATTCATATTCACCCACCACCGATAGGCATGTAAAATAGCTGCGAAGCTCATTTGAACCGATCACACATGCCCTATGAAACGAACTGTACTCTTCCTTTTTTCCTTCTTATACCTTTCCCTTGCTTTCTCACAGGTAGCATATGAACAGCGGCTGGAAATCGAACTCAAAGATGGATTTAAGTCTGAATATATTTTACCTCTTGGAGAAAATGGCTTTCTCATGCGTTCAGTGAGTGAGAAAAAGGAACATCTCGAAAAAGAATGGCGATATGAATTTTTTGATGCAGACTTACATTCTCGGGGTATCCAAAATTTGAAACTCAATAAAAAATACCTGATTCGTGATAGCTATACCCTTGGAGCTATCAACTATAGTCTTTTTCTCCATAAGAAAACTGGCGATTATACCCTTCTCCAACTAAATACAAAAAGTAAGAAACAATACCTGATCTATGGAAAGCTAGGCAGGAAGCATATGGTGAAAGACATGAAGGTGATGGGAGATTATGTTTTCCTGAATGTAAAAGCCAGAAAAAATGCTTATATCCAAGTTGTAGATTTACAGGAAGAAGAAGCCAAATTTATTCCTGTTAAAATAGCAGGAGTTACACAAAAAAATATCCGGATTGAGCGCCTACAACTTATTGAAGAAAGTAAAGAAGTATTTGTATTTATTCAGGCTCAATTAAATCGAAAAACTGCAGAGAGTTGGTTACTTAAACTAAATGAAAGAGGAGAGAAAAAGGCTCTGATCAATTTGAGCAAAAGCTCAGGAAGAATGCTAAAAGGCGCTTCAGCATCAAAAACCGAGCAGGGAAAACTAATTATTACAGGTACTTACGCCCAAAGGTATGGGTCAGAATCTGAAGGCTTATTCATAGCCTCATATGAAGAGGAAGAAGAATCTTACATCCGATTTTACAAGTTTGATGAGCTAGACCATTTCTTCAACTACCTCAGTCCTAAAAAACAAGCCAAACGGGAAAAGAAACGTCAGAGAAAAGCCTCCAAAGGTAAGGAACTCAAATCATTGTATCGAATAGCTTCACATGAAATAAGAGAATTGGAAGACGGCTATTTATTTTTGGGAGAAGCCTACTACCCAACCTATCGAACCGAATGCCAAACTATAACTACAACGGGTATGGACGGAACTACCATGACGACCACTATGACGGTAGAAGAATTCGATGGCTATCAATACACCCATGCAGTTCTGGCGAAATTCGATTTCTCTGGCAATCTCAGCTGGGACCGCACTTTCAAAATGTGGCCATCAAGCAAACCGTTCAAAGTAACCTGTTTCATCAATGTTGATGAATCCGATGAAGAATCCATCAACATGGTATTTGCCAGCAATCATGAAATCATCAGCAAGTCCATCCTCTATGAAAATGGATTTGAATTGCGCGATAAACAGCGAGAACAAATCGTAACAGCATATGATGGTGATAAAACCAAGCGATCCCATTCCCGTCTCGACTATTGGTATGACAACTATTACCTCGCCTTTGGTACCCAAAAGATCAAAAATAAAGTGGCCCCTGAAGTCCAGCGAAAGAGGCGAGTATTTTTCATAAGCAAAGTGGCCTATTAATTGTTTGACGTTTCATTTTACCTACAAGCTCCCGGCACATCTTTGATGGATCGGGAGTATTTTTTTCATTTTTTCATCCGTTTCCTCTCTCCCAATTGTCAGAAGTCTGTATAGCATTTCAACAACAAATTCTGACATAAAATGAAACAAGTCAACATCACAAATTACGGAACAGCAGAAGTACTAACTCTTATCGAAACCGATATTCCTACGCCAGGCCCTGGACAAATATTAATCGAAGTAAAAGCCGCTGGCGTTAATTTCTCAGACATCCTTAGAAGAAGGAACACCTACTTCATGCCTACTCCTCTACCCTATGTTCTGGGAGCTGAGGCAGTTGGTAATATCGTCGAATTGGGTGAAGGTGTCGGGGCACCTTTTGTAAAAGGCGCTCAAGTACTTGCAATCCTGCCTTCGGGAGGAGCTTATTCGCAATATGTCGTTGCTCAGGCAGAATATTGTGTACCACTTCCTCCAAATATGGATCCCAAAGCTGCAAGCGCTATTTTTGTACAAGGGAGTACTGCTCATCTGATGGTAGAACAATTAGCGGGAGATTTAACTGAAAAAACTGTTCTGGTGCATGCAGGAGCGGGAGGAGTAGGTTCAATTTTGATTCAGTTGGGGAAAAGGAAAGGGGCTAAAGTTATCGCAACAGCTAGCTCGGAGAAAAAACTGGCCTACGCAAAATCTTTAGGAGCTGATCTTGCCATCAATTATTCCACTGAAGATTGGCCTGAAAGATTGATTGAGGAAAATGGGGGAGAGAAAGTTGATCTTATTTTTGAGATGGTTGGAGGCGACATTTATACGCAGAGTTTTCGCTGCTTAAATACCTTTGGAAAAATAATAGTATATGGAGCGGCTAGTGGAAAAAAAGGCTTGATTCATTCAGAGCATTTTGTAGATGAAAGTCACCAATTGATGAGTTTCAACCTCGCCCATTTTATTCAATTTAAAACAGGGGAATGGCAAGCATCATTGGGAGCCATGATTCAACTGATCGCTTCCGAACAGATCAACATATCCGATATACATGTCTATACACTTGATGAAGTAGCTAAAGCTCATCAGGACATTGAAAATCGCCTGACTGTTGGCAAAGTTACACTTGTACCTTAATTATCTTTCAGGGGCCAGAATTAAACTGGCCCCTGATACATTCCGGGATAGAATGATTTACAAAATTCCTACTTCTACCTTTACTTCAAAGAAATGAAAACAGAAGAACATAAATTGATCGAAAAATCCCAAAAGGGTGATATCCATGCATTTCAGGCTTTATTTTCAGACTTCCATGATCAGCTAAAATCTTACCTATATCGCCTTCTCGCTAATAGAGCTGATGCAGAGGATATTAGTCATGACACATTTATCAGAGCATTTGATAAGATTTCCAGTTTCAAAGGGGATTCTTCCCTGAAAACCTGGGTATTCCAGATCGCTACTAATCTTGCCTACAACGAGTTAAAAAAACGAAAGAGATGGACGCTTGATGTAGCCCAGCAAGCAAAATCGCTGGTAATGAATTCCCCTAAACTACAGGAAAATATAGGTAGAACGGCTCAAAGCTCTCCTTATGGAAGATATGAGATCAAAGAACATATCGATACCTGCTTTACTTGTATTTCCAAGACCCTTCCTATAGAAAATCAGCTGGCTCTTATTCTCAAGGATATCTATGACTTTTCGGTAAAAGAGATCATGCTCATCCTGGACAAATCAGAAGGTACCGTCAAATACCTTATCCAAAATGCTCGGGGAACACTTAGCGAAGTATTTGAAAAAAGATGTGCGTTGGTCAATAAAGAAGGGGCTTGCCATCAATGTTCAGAACTCAATGGCTGGTTCAATCCCAAACTAAATCAACAGGAAGCTAAAATGAACCTTAAAATGTCTCGAGCATCAACTAAATATAATCGGGAGCAACTGTACGAACTACGGAAAGAGCTGGTAAAAAACATTGATCCTCTCCGATCAGGAGGTAACGAGCTCCAGGAGGTTCTTATGCATTGCAACCTAATGGCTATGGGCGAAATGAATCCTCCGGTCTAAACATATTGCAAGAAAAAGGGGTTCTATTCTAGCAATCAGTCTAATAAGCTTATAACATATTGCTCCATTACGTTACATATGAAAAAGACCCCTCTGCCGAATGGGTAACCTTCATCCATGGAGCGGGAGGTAGTAGCTCAATCTGGTTTCGCCAGATCAGAGACTTTCGCAAACACTATAATGTGCTGCTAATCGATCTCAGAGGTCATGGAAAGTCCAAACAACCCATTTACGAAAAGCTCAAACGATACACCTTTGATGTTATTGGGGATGAGGTAATTGAGGTATTGGATCATTTGGAGATTGCAAAAACTCATTTCATAGGTATTTCGCTGGGGACCATCATCATTAGGGAGATAAGTGAACGCCATCCAGAGAGGAGTAGCAGTATGATACTGGGAGGAGCCGTAATGAAGATCAATGTAAGGGGGCAAATCCTGATGCGTATGGGAGTCCTACTGCAATCGGTTCTTCCTTATTTATTCTTGTACCGCTTTTTTGCCTTCATCATCATGCCCCGACAGCGGCATAAAGAATCTCGCAACCTATTTATCAATGAGGCTAAGAAGCTTTACACAAAAGAGTTTAAGCGCTGGTTTACGCTGGTCTCTCAAGTGAATCCCCTTCTCCATTTTTTTCGGATTAAAGATTCGGGTATACCGACCCTCTACATCATGGGATCAGAAGACTATATGTTTTTGCCCTCGATCAGCAAACTTGTGAGAAATCATAAGTCCTCGACCTTATTTGTGATTCCCAAATGTGGTCATGTGGTGAATGTGGAACAGCCTGAGGTTTTTAACCGGGAGGTGATTGGGTATTTGGGTGGGCTGAAAAAGTAGCAAGGAATATACTGTCAGAATCTTTGAGAAAGATTCTGACAGCAAGTAAGCTGATCATTCACCCAACCACTCCATTGCTTCTCCTTCCTGAACAAAATACCTGACAGGAAATTTCCCGAATTCAGCCGCTTTATCTTCCACAAATGCCATTACTGACTCTGGCATAAGAAAGGCCATTTTCTCCACCCCCAATTTCCACAAACGAGGATAATGATGATCATCCCTCCATTGCTCAAAGTCGGCTGGCATTTGAAATTGGAAATTGCTTGTATCAATTAGAAGCCTTTTCGCTTGATATTCAAAGGCATAGCCCGCATAATTACAACATGCTTCTTTGAAATCCTCGTAGCTCATTTCACTATGGGCCTCATTCCAGTAAAAACTCAGGACCTGTTCATTGGGGTTTTTCTTTACGCCATAATACGGATGCTCATAAATTTTCATACCTATTCAATTAATTGTGTGAAAAGAATTTTCCCTTTTGACTCTTGGGTCGTATGAATCGGATGAAAATCACAAAATTTTATTCTCGTAACTTGGGTAATAAGACAAAACTGAAATACAATGAACATCATCATATACATCTATCGCGGAATGACCATGCTGGATGCCATCGGTCCCTATGAGATTTTGAGAAATGTAAAAAATGCGAAGATCAAACTGGTTGCAGAAAAGAAAGGAGAAATAACAGCTGATTCTCAATTTGTCCACCTCAATGCCAAATACAGTATAGATGAGGTAGAAAAAGCAGACATTCTTCTCATTCCCGGATCAACTATTGCCTTTATCAAAGAGGCTGCCAATAAGGAAGTACTAAATTGGATAAAGCGAGTAGATCAATACACGAAAAAAACTGTTTCCGTTTGTACAGGATCAATCATTTTAGCTGCAGCAGGGCTCTTGGATGGACGAAAAGCGACTTCTCATTGGAAGCCGATAGATATGCTCTCAAAATATGGAGCTGAGCCTGTTCGCGAACGGGTGGTCAGAGACGGAAAATATATTACGGCTGCGGGCGTTTCGGCCGGAATCGATATGGCCCTTCATTTGGTAACTGAACTTGAAGGAGAAGATATGGCTAAAGTGGCTCAATTGGCGATTGAATACGATCCGGATCCACTTTATGATTCCGGCAATTTCAGTAAAGCCGATCCCAACATCATAAAACTTGCCGAAGATCAAATGGCCAGAGACGCAAAGAAAGATCTTTCACTTTGGGAGATGATTAAACATGCCCGGACGATTTCAAAATTGAAGTAAAAGCCAACAAAATGATTTGACTGGCAAATAAGATGCTAATAACTTGTGCGTACCACCATTTACTTAGCAATTCAACCATGGAAGAATCCTCTTTAGAAAGCGCACGTGATCTCCTGAAAAGAAGGAGGGATCTCCTGCCCAAATGGATCAAATTCTTTATCTGGGTATTTTTTGTTTTCGGGGCCTTTATCCCACTTATTCTCTTACTACCCTTGTTTGGGATTTCAATAGGTGAAATTTCCATTTATGGACTTGCAAGCACTACTCCCTACTCTGTAACAGGACTTATAGTTGTTGCTTTATTTGCCCTAAAAGCTGGGGTTTCTTATGGCCTTTGGACCGAACAGAAATGGGGCGTGGATCTGGCCAGATTAGACGGAACGATCGGAATTATCGTTTGTGTGATCACTACCTTAGTCCTCCCTTTTATCGATGCAGAGAATGGGATCAATGTCTCCTTTCGTCTCGAAATTCTACTCCTGATTCCCTATATCTGGAAAATGCGAGGGATCAATTTGGAATGGGTAGAAAGGGAAAAGTTTTAGTCTATATTTCCCTCTACAAAGCTTTCGCCCTTCCCAGCTGCTGAATACAATCAGTAGCTGAGTTAATATTTTTTGCCCCAACCCGCATCCTTCCCTAATCCGCTCACAAACAAGGCTTTCCCTTCTAAAATCTCCGCTCCCTGTTCCTTGTTCTTCAATTCCCCCCTTCCCCCAAAAATCCAATCTCCTCTTCCTTCTCGTAAGTAGGCCAAAAGTCAAACATGAGAATATCATACCTCTTTCATCTGATTCTAATTCTTTGCCTAAACTCTGCTTTCGCCCAGGAAGAAATCAGGGGTAAAATCCAGGACCAACACACGGGAGAAGTTCTCGAAAACGTCCTCATTCAACAGATCCGGCTAAACAAACACAGCCATAGCGATTGGGAAGGAAAGTTCAGCTTAAAACAAGTACAAGCAGGAGATAGCCTCCGTATCAATCATCTGGGCTATGAAGAAAAATTCCTCATCATAGAGCCTCAGAAAAAAGAGTATCTCATCAATCTTTCCCCGGCCCCTTTACAACTACAACAAATCGAAATTCGCCCACAAAAAAACACCCTAAGTGAAATCGCCCAAATCGACATCGCCTTAAATCCTGTTCGATCCTCTCAGGGAATCCTTCAAAAAGTGCCGGGGCTTTTTATAGCTCAGCACGCGGGAGGGGGCAAAGCAGAACAAATCTTTCTTCGTGGCTTTGACATCGATCATGGGACCGATATTCAGATAAGCGCTGATGGCTTGCCAGCAAATATGGTTTCTCACGCACACGGACAGGGTTATGCCGATCTTCATTTTCTTATTCCTGAAACCATAGAGAAGATTGATTTTGGGAAAGGCCCGTATTATACAGACAAAGGCAACTTTAGTACAGCAGGTTATGTGGACTTTCAAACTTTCGATAAAATCTCTGAAAGCCAATTGAAACTGGAAGTAGGTCGATTTGATACTCGGAGGATGATGGCGATGTTTAACTTGCTCCCCCAACAGCAAAAGTCTCAGGCCTATATCGCAAGTGAGTATCTGACCACAGCTGGACCTTTCGAATCTCCACAAGATTTCAAACGTATCAATCTTTTTGGAAAATACGTCGGGCAAATCGGGAATCATCAGCTCAAATTTCAGGCCTCTACTTTTAGCAGTTCCTGGGATGCTTCCGGACAAATTCCGCAAAGAGCCATTAATTCTGGAGAGATAGGGCGCTTTGGAGCCATTGATGATACAGAAGGAGGCTATACGTCCAGACATAATGTATCGCTTTCCCTAAGAAGCTTGCAGAGCCCAAAACAGTTCCTGGAGACTCAAATCTGGTTTTCACAGTACAATTTCGAGCTCTATTCCAATTTCACTTTCTTCCTCAATGATCCGGAAAGAGGCGATCAAATCCGACAAAAAGAAAACAGAAACCTCTTTGGATTCAATTCAAACCTCCATCGGTTTTTTGAATTAGGAAACTGGGAAGGAAAATGGAAGACAGGGATCAGCCTGCGAAAGGATATTTCCCTCAACAATGAGCTCAGCCATACAGCCAATCGGAGAGAAACCCTTGAGCGAAGAAGCTATCACAACATTTTTGAAGAAAATACAGCTGTCTATTCTGAGATTTCCCTCAATAATGGAAAATGGTTATTCAATCCAGGCCTTCGTTTAGATTATTTCAATTTCTCTGCTCAAAACTTATTAGTGGAGGCCTATGAGAAAGAGGAACTGAAACAAGCCATTTTAAGCCCTAAATTAAACCTGATTTTTAGCCCAAATCCTCGCTGGCAATTTTATCTCAAGAGTGGAAAAAGCTTTCACTCAAATGATACCCGAGTTTCTGTCGCCCAGAGGAGAGAGATTTTGCCTGCTGCCTATGGAAGTGATCTAGGAGCTATTTGGCAGGCAATTCCGGGTTTATATATCGATATGGCTGTCTGGGGACTGTATTCAGAACAGGAGTTTGTCTATGTAGGAGATGAAGGAGTTGTTGAGCCTTCGGGTAGAAGTTTTCGCAAAGGGCTTGACCTCGGCATCCGCTGGCAATGGTCTCCTCGCATGTATGCAGATATGAACATCAACTATGCCCATGCAAGAAGCCTGGATGAAGAAGCAGGAAATGACCGCATTCCTCTTGCCCCCAGCCTTACCAATACGGGAGGTATAACGGCTCAACTAGGCAATGGCTTTTCTACCAGCCTACGTTATCGATATCTCGCCGACAGAGCCGCAAATGAAGATAACAGCCTAACTGCAGAAGGCTACTTTATCAATGATCTCGTGCTGGCTTATGATCAGAAATCCTGGGGCTTTCAATTAAGTGTGGAGAATCTCTTCAATCAGAAATGGAGGGAAGCCCAATTTGAAACAGAGTCCCGCCTCTTTGAAGAGTCGGAACCCGTATCAGAAATTCATTTTACTCCTGGCACCCCCTTTTTCCTTAAAGCAGGAGTAGTGTATCGATTTTAGTCAAATGAACTTATTGCAAAGCCTGGATAGCAGCTTCCAACATTTTGTCCTGGCTTGCGGCTAAATCAGCAGCCGAATTTTCCACCAGGACATCTGGCGCGAGACCGATGCTTTCGAAGCTTCGGTTTTCTGCGTCACGATAATCGCCAACAGAAATACTGTATAGCCATCCATTGGGCAGCTGTCGGGTAACAGCATCAGAAAAGGCACCTGTAGTTGTATCTCCGATATGGATCAGTTGTTCCTGAGATTTCATAGCGAAACTAAAGGTCTCCGCAGCACTCACACTGTATCGATTAGTTAGCAGCACTACAGGCTTTTCATAACGTACTCCATCATTGGGGGAAAGGGTCCATAGGCGATCTTTTTCAAAATCGTCCGGACCTTCCCCTATTTTATAGCGGGAGATCATATAGGGCGCTTCTTTCGAGGCAAAGAAACTAGCCAGAGTTCTTCCACCTTCATCTTCGCCTCCATTGTTGTCCCGGATATCGATGATTATGCCTTTGGTATCTTTCAATTTGTCAAGAATTGTTGGCATCAGGTCCACATAAAAGCCGGGATCATCGCTAATTTCAGAGAGATAAAGGTAGCCGACATTGCCTTCCATTGTACCGTAAAAAAGTTCGAAAGGTACACTATCGATTACATTTACATATTTGCTTTTCACCAGTTCAAGATCTGTATCCCTAAAGCCCACTCTTTCCAAACGACCGTAGATACCACCATCATAAAAGGGAAAGGATCGATCAGGTACCTCAAGGGCTACATGGGAGTCATCCAGCAAATCAATGAGATCGGTCAAGACTTGATAAAGACCCGCTTCTGTAGGATTATCTTCTAAAGTCGTGCGGTGTTCTTTTAAGACTTCCTGCCAGTCAAAGTTTTTGACCTTGAACAGGCCATATTTCTCCTGAAAGTCCTGACCAAAGACATCGTAATTATTGAGTATTGTATTAGCCTCGGGACTAGGGATCAAAACTTCTTTGCATGCGCCAAAGAAAATTATAGGGAAAATAAGGATGCTTATATAGATAAAGGATTTCATGTCTAAGGTTTATTTGTTGAAAAGGAAATTTAATCGAGATTATTCCGTAGGCGACGATTGGTATCGTCGCCATTTAAGGACAAGAAATTTTCGATTTTTCTTGTGGCAATTGCCTACCATCGATGGCTGATTCCGAGCCCGAGTCTTCCCTGATAGGCCCAAAGGTTGCGAGGTTCTTTATCGTGAAACCATGCCCACTGATACTGGGATTCAAGGCTCCATTTTTCTGCAAAGTTAAACTGATAGCCCAGGGAAAGATCAACTCTTTGGTAAGTCGCCCAGGAAGGTATGCGAAAACCCTCTCTGATAGCGGAGCCAACTCCGGGTGCTTTGCCCTCTGTTCGGGGAACCTGGCTATAGGGCATGTCGATGATCCAACTGAATACAGGTAATGCGAACCCTCCAGAAAGCTGATGCTTTTCGCCCAACCTATACTCCAATTGCGTCTGGGCAAAAATTCCTCCCTGAGCAAAGATCCAGGGAAAATCTCCGATGGCTTCAAAATCCAGCAAAAGTTCATTTTGTAGCCTCGCTCCATAACTCCAGCTAAGGCTATTGCTTCCAGGAATTACTCTAAGGTAAGAAAGTTGCAAAGCCATGACTGAGGTGCCGGCTTCCTCCTCACCAAAGCGTACTTCCGGATCATCTGCAAGTAGCGTCATTTGACCTAGGCTCAAACTATAGACCCAATGGTTGAGATTTTTTTGCCTCTCGAATCCAAATTGTGCCTGGATTCCATTGCCCTGGTAGAGAATCGGGCTGGCTTGTTCGTCAAGTAGATGCAAATCCAGCGTTCCCAATCGCAAAAACAATTTTCTAAAAACGTCTTCCTGCGCACTGAGCATTACTGGACTCGAAAACAATAGGGGAATGATGAGATAAATAAAATTCTTTCTAAGGTTCATGCTATAAATTTTTGCTCCTAAATACCCCTACAAAAGCTCAACGGTTTCTTCTTTTAGGGCGCTTTTTGCATGAAGCGGACATTCATACGCATGAAGCGGACATAAATTTTTAGCCCATTTTCACCCATTGCTTGAATTGGGCGCTGCGGTTTTTATTGAGAAGAGGAAGCGCATCCATTTCGGGCTCAATAGCTAACTCCGTTTGGCGATTGGGAAGCACTTTGAAAGAAGAGATAGAATTTCGATGTGCCAGCAATTGTCTGTTTATCCGGAAGAAAGAGAAAGCATCCAACTTTTGCTCAACAGCACTCAGGGATTCATCTATCATAAACTCCTCCCCAGATTTTTTCCGCAGAAAGTTAAATTGATCTTTACGGTAGAAATAAGCAATGTCCTCTACAGGAATTACATATGTCTTTTTCCCCCTTTTTATATGAAAGCTTTCTCTAGCTTTCTTACTAATATTTTCCTCTTCCCCAGACTTTTCCTGGTGTTTCAGGTAAGCTTTATAATACAGGTAAAAAACAAGACTGGTGAAGAAGAGTTGGATTGGGAAATCGGTATAAAAAAAGAGATGCCAGGAGAAAGGCCATTCGATGATTTCATTTCTAAAAACAAGCCCAAAAGCATCAATCATGCTTCCCAGCGGAAGGAATATACCTAATTGTATAGCCCACCTTTTAGCATGGGAAGAAGATTCCCAGGGCATTCGTTTATCTAACCAGAGGTTAAACGCGTAGGCAAGCAGCCAAACTAGGCTAACAATCACCAGATTCAATCCCATTTTCACATACAAAATGGGATCAAAAATGGTATGAGGGGTTCCGACGATTGTAGCAAGGGCACTTATGATGGGAACACCTATCCAAATCCACCAGTTCTTATAGTAGAGAGGTTTTTTCATGCTAGTAATTAGGCAAAATTAAAAAGATCAGCATTTTAGAGAAAGGCTGCTTTTCATTCCTCCTTCTTTTCTACAAATTGTAAAAAGGAAAATGCAGACATGAAAACATATCCCTTTTTTATTCTCATTCTCTTGCTCTCCATCAGACTATGTTTTGCCAATATGGCTCAACCCTTTATTGAAGGAAGCTGGAGTTCTTCTCCTTTTTTACATGAGGAAGTAGATATTCTGGGAGAAAAGATTTGGATAAATTTTTCAGAAGAACTGGGTCCCGCCCACTTTAAAATTGAATATCACATCCAGGCAAAGAGTACTGGTTTAGAAATTCCCTTTCTATTCTATGCCTCTAACTATCTCGAAGGCTTTCGGATATGGATTGACGGTAAAGAAATTCAATTAGAACAGGTACCCGAAGATTATGAAGCGTTGGATGGGAAACCTTTCTCGGGTTTTGATTATTTTTTCGAAATAAAAGAGATAGATGGATATACTTTTCGGGAAATCGAAATCCATGATCCCCATATGGACAAGGTTTCCTCTCGCATAAACATACGCGAGCTTAAGTTCTTCCAATATGATATCACTGAAGGAGCACATCTCATAAAAGTAGAATATGAAGCAGATCCTGGTAGTTCTTTGATGGACTGGGTAAGGCTTTACAATTATAAATATGCCTTAGCCCCTGCTCGTTACTGGCGTTCTTTTGGGGGACTAGAAGTCTGGATAGATGGGCGAAATTTTCCTACAGGAAATCTTAGTAGTAGTCTGGGTGTGCCGGATAGTGGAAGTTTACATCATCAAGCATACTGGAAGTTTGAGGAATTGCCTACGGATTGGCTCTCCATAAATTTTAAACCAGAAATTAGTCCCCTGGCTACAAGATTAATTCAGATTGGGCCAGACCTAATAGCGGGAATTATTGCTTTCATATTGCTCCTAATACACGCTTTTAGTATTAAGAAATACAGACAGAAAGTAAGAGGCAAACGCTTTTCGTGGATATATATCATTGGCGGTATCTTAACTCCCTTCTTCATGCTACTAGGCTATGTTTTTAGTTTTGAAGTTATTGATTGGGCAATAGGACCACAAGCCAGCAAAATGAATCATGCCTATTCTTTTGTCTTCATTTTTGCCTATCCAATCGTCCTTCCTCTTTATGCGATCCTCCTTTTTTTCTGGGATAAGCATTGGAAAAAACACTATCTGTAGAAGTTTTTGCAACCTAAGTATAGATTTTGTCAACTCAGTAAAAAAAAGTAATTAGTCTTATCACAATTTTCGTATTTGAGAAAGACCTAAATATTTCGATATTTAAATAGGTATTCAAACGGAACCGGAAAACACAAGATCCTCTCAGGGAAAATTCCATTAATCGATACAAGGTGCTGACGGATTAGCAGAATGTGCTAGCCATTTTTAACTCAATTCTTTTCTTTAAGCAGACAAGACATTGGGATAAGTGTATAGTTTTTATTGGATTTTTTAGGGAGGAACATTGATACTTCGATCATATTTTTTGTCAAAACAAAAGGTAATACAGTCTCGAATATCCAAGCATGCTGCTTATAAGGCAACTCCTTAAAGCCCGTTCTTTTGAATAAAGATCTATCACCCGCATGCGCAGAGCTCAAAATTGACAATACTAACAACCCAAACCGAAACGCATGAAAACAGGCATCGTCCTTCTCCTTGCATTACTCTTTTCCCTACCTCCTACGGAGTCTATAAAATGCTCCTGTACCTGGGGCGGATCATTTTTAGATGTTTCCCAGGATGCCGATTTGGTAGCCCTTGTCCGGGTAAAACGACACACCAGTTTCAAAAAGATTTATGACAACCGTAAACCCATGTCTATGGAGGTGGAAGTAATGGAAGTCCTTCAGGGAAGAGAAGATCGAAAGACCCTTATCATCTGGGGAGATGATGGAAATCTCTGTCGCCCCTTTATCAGCAACTATTCTAAAGGAAGTGTTTGGGTTATCGCATTTACTGCTGGCAGTAGCAGCAGAGGGCAAAGGGAAGAAAGAAACAGTGATTACAGTATTTCCATCTGCGGAGAATACTGGTTGGAAGTTGATCGTGGTCGGGTGAGGGGAGTAATTGAAGGGGAAAAGGAGTATGTAAAAAACCAATACGGAAAATTCGTCCGTAACAATCAGATCCTTAGTTGGGGAGAATTTCGGAGTCGCTTTCTGCGGAATTAATTCCCATAAGAGGAGGCAAAACAAGTAAAGGAAAAGAAGGACACTTAACTTCTTGCCAAAAGCTTCCCCTCTTCTCCATTCTTTGTACCTTATTCTCCCTTCTCTAAAGTCTCCACTCTTCAGCACGGCTCATCAATACTTCCATCATTGCCCGTGCAGAAATTTCTCCTTTCCGCTGAATGAAATCTCTGGGTGTATCATCCCCAATTTCATAGGTGATTCCCTCAGCCCGGAACTGCTGATAAAACCATCCTTTGGAAACTGGTGCGCCCAATCCGCTGGGCTGTTCATTAATATCTTCCAAACCCAATTCTTTTTCGACCCGAGATAACCAGTCTTTTGTAAAACCGGGTATCCAACTTCGGAGGCTTTCATCATTGGTATAGTAAACGTCATGGTAGGTACTGTGGAAATCTAGTCCAAGTACAACCTTGTTTTTATATTCCCCAGTTTGGCTTACCATATGTTCTACTACCTGTCGAACTTCGGGCTGATGATAAAAAGCCCAATCCCTATTCATATCAATGCCCCCAGTATTATGTCGATAATGTCCCAAATCGACTCCATCTGGATTCATCATGGGATACACAAGTACCCGGTATTTCGTAAGAAATCCATTATCTGTCCCTTCCTTCACGATGGTTTCCACAAAGGCCTTCATCGCTAAAAAACCGGTAACTTCTGGTGGATGCTGACGACTGATGATAATGACCGTTGGTTTTTTCCTTTTCTCCCGATAACCCATATCCATAAAATACAGAGACCGTCCCTGCACACTGCTTCCGGCTGCTCCCGCCGTTACAGCTCTATGTTGCGCCATTTCATTTACCCATTCCCCTACCCTCTTATGATCTTCAATCTCCTGAGCAGCTACCCATAAAGGTTGCTTCCCTATTGTCAGTTTGAGGGTGGCGGAAGACGTATCATCAGCAACCTCAATATCCATGCTGTCCAGGGGCTGCCAATAATCTCCTTCTTTGCTTAGTTTTGGATAATATCTATGCTGATAGCCCGGATAATTTAGTTTAAGGTAAATTTTCTCCTTTTCTTCAGACCAAATCCGAAAGGCATACCAGGGACTAGGATTTATGGGTTCATTTTCAGGCAGGATGGTAGCTTCGAAAGTTGAATCGTTAAGCTGTTTAAAATCATTGAGGCGAGCTGCAGGAAAATCATTGCTCGCCATTACTCCTCCCACAGAAAAAGTTTTCTTTTCTTGATAGGAAATCGGCCTTGTTGTCGTGTCTACTTTGGTAGGGAATTTATGCCGCTTGAGCTTTGGAGAACAGGCAGAGAGTATTAGTAGGAAGATCAGCAGATATTTCTTCATAAGAATCGCGCTAGCTTGGATACAGAGTGTTTTGTCTTATGGTAAGGTAATTCTCTATCAGCTTAAGGTCAAACTATTCCCAAATGCTTTCGTAAATTTGTATTCACTCCGCACACATGTTAGCAGTACACTGGACACCGGTTAGCAAAACGAAAAACATACTCAAAAACGGGATACGGAAGAATAAAAAAGGTCTCTTCTGTTTTCCGCTCACGGGCCATCATGCCCTCGATCGCTGGTGGGTCCACTTCTTCAACCGCTATCAGACAAGGAGCCGGATGAAATACAACGGCATTCTCTTTCGCATTACCGATGATGATATGCCGGCTTATTTCGGGCAATGGTTTGGTGCCACAAACTGGACAGAATTTGAGAAAGAAATCAAGACGACCAAAGAACTCGGGAAAAAGTTTCGAGACAACCTAAGCTTCGAACTAGGTTACCGCATTGCCAGTCAGAAAAAGCTACTGGAAGGCATTATCGATGGCAGGGAGATGTACAAGATCTGCATGGAGCAGGCAAAGTTGGCCCAAAATAATGACCCCAAGAGTCTGATCGAAGGCATGAACTCCCACGACTATATGTGGACCTCTCTTTCGGATTATCAAATCGTCCTCTCCCATTCCATTCCTTCCAAGCGAATCCTTAGGGTGATTCCTCAGGGAAATGAATTCGGAAAGGTGCTCAAAAAGCGTAAGAAGGAGAAATGGAAAGGGGATCGATATTAGCCGAAAATTTATCTCTACCTTTACCTCATGTCTAAAAACATCATCGGTCCGGATGGGCAGGAATACAGCGAAAAGGAAACGACAGAAACAGGCCCTAGAAAACTGGTATTGGAAGACTTGAAGCCGAATGAAGTCGAGTATTTGGAAAACCTCCAGGGACTGGCTGAAGAACTCATGAGGGGACGCACTCCTGCTAATTCTGAGCATATCTTTGCTCCTGCCAATGTCGAGGCCTTTTTAAAAAGTAGCCAGGAAGAAAATCTTGAGGAGAAATACGGCATTGAAACCAACTTTCTACATAATGCGATAGCAGCTGGCTGGGGAAAATACCTGATGGAGACCTTAGGCATGCAATGGAAAATCATCACAGATCAATATGGCCGGGAAACAGGTCTTTACCATGAAAAAAATAAGCTCACCGTCTTTCCATTCAGCCTCGTAGACAAGGCTGTTAGCAAAGAGCAGTGGGGGCTTTTTAGTATAATTAGCCATAAGATCAGGGAAATACTTTAGGCCCTGCAGGAAATCTATCAATCTAAAAACACAAAATGCAAAAGCTATCCTGGCTTCTTTTTGATGTCGACAATACCTTATTGGACTTTAGTGGTGCTGCTAAAGCCGCCCTATGGGCAAGTTTTGAAGCACATGAAGTCGAATGTACAGAAGAAATTCATGCCATTTATCAGGAAGTCAATCACCATCATTGGATGGCCTTTGAACAAGGCAAGATTGACGCAGTAACGCTTCGATACAAACGCTTTGAAGTGCTCTTTCAGGAAATTGGCAGAACTGAACTGCCAGCGAAGACCTTTAGCAAGGCTTTTCTGGATAATCTTATTCTAAAAAGCGAAGCCTATGCAGGGGTTTCGAATCTTCTGGAAGGACTGCAGAAAGATTACCATCTCAGTATCGTTACCAATGGGCTCAAAGAAGTTCAGCGAGCGCGCCTCAATCGTCTTAATATGAGTCATTTTTTTGATAGCATCATAGTTTCAGACGAAATTGGGGTTGCTAAACCGAATGGCGAGTATTTCGAAGCGGTTTACGATTCCATTCCGCAAAATCCCCCCAAAGAAGAAATGCTCATCGTGGGAGACAGCATTCATTCAGATATACAGGGTGGAAATGATTTTGGGATAAAGACCTGCTGGATCAGTCATGGAAGAGAAAATCAATCCGAAGTACAACCAGATTTTGAGATTCATCATATTGATGACTTCCCCCAATTTTTAAAGACGAATCAACTTTAGCCTGCCATGGAAATACTAATGCCACAATTTGGGATGCTTGTCTGGATACTGATCGCCTTTCTGGCAGGATTCAGTCTTTGTAAGATCTTTGGGAAGAGGAAAAGGGAATAAGAGAATGCAGAACAAAGAACAAAGAGTGGAGAATTAAGAAGTGAAGAGCGTAGAAAAGGACTTCTACCTTTTACATTCCTTATTCTTTATTCTTACTTCAATCTCCTAAAACCCCATTGCGTAGACCAAACCTCCCCTTTCTTATGCAAGCAATGGGAGGTGCGCAATTCCTGACTTTCTTTGGCTTCGCGCGCACTCCATCGTTCCGCAGGTCAAGGATTCGACCATTACCTCTCAGATAAAGAGACGAAAAATAAAGGTAGGGACAAATTATACTCTGTCCCTACTACGGTTTATAACACATCTGAATATCCTATTTCTTTTGATCGATTTCCCTCTTCTTTTCTTTCAGCAGGCGAGAAACATTTAGGGTCTTTCCCTCCAGGCTCTCATCCACGATTAGTAGGATACGTTTTTTCCCTTTGTATTTAAAGAGAATCTTCTGGCCTACTTTCAGAGTTACCCCGCTATTGGATTGAGGAGAAAGGTTGGGATTCATCACTCCAGGGATCAACAGGGGTATGGATTTCAAGCTATTATTTCGAAGGGTAAAAACTACTTTTTCTTCTAAAGAGATTGCCACCTCCCCCTGAGGAGTTGAAGCTTGCACAGGCGCTACCAGCAAAAGCGAGCATCCCAATGCAAGGGTAAAAAAAAGATACTTCATATTTGTTTGTTGTTATGCGAATAGAACTGAAGCATCAGGCATACGGTTAAGCGCATTTCTGCAAGTCTGAGGATTCCCTCCACCAATGAATTATCCCTTCCCTTTTTTATCTTGCAAATATGAGTTTACAGCCTTTCTTCGATCATCTCAATCAATTTTTGGAACTGAATAAGCAAGAGTTGGGCTTTCTCAAGGAGGCCGTACACTTCCGGGAATTCTCGAAGGGGAGTGTTTTATTGGAAAGTGGAAAATTATCTCAGGCTTTTTATTTCAATCTAAAAGGCTGTGTACGCTTGTATTATGAGGTTGATGGAGAAGAAAAAACTGCCTTTTTCTATACCGAGAATCAATTCATCAGCTCTTACGAAAGCTTTACTCGCCAGCTTCCCTCCCGCCACAGTCTGCAATGCATAGAGGATTGTCAATTAGTAGAAATTGGAATGGAAGCTGCTGCAAATTTACTGGCATATTCCCCCAAGTTTGAAGCCCTTGCCCGTATCATGATGGAAGAAGAACTCATCATTTATCAGGACATCATTTCCTCCTTTATCACCCTAAAACCTGAAGAACGCTACCTAAAACTTTCGGAAGAAAGTCCTGCGCTCTTTCAGCGGATTCCCCAATATCATTTGGCCAGCTACCTCGGCATTACTCCGGAATCCTTAAGCCGTATCAAAAAAAGAAGGATGGAAAAAGACTTTCTTAACAAAAGTCAAGGGGATAAATAAAGGCGGGCCACTAGTTTTGAGGAAAAACCTTTATATGAAAAGAACCTACCTCATCCTCGCTATCATCGGATTTATCCTCCCAAATATTTTTGTCCTGCTTGAATCTATCGAAAGCGGAAATTACCTCCTATATGCCCGCCCCCTTGAAACGATGCAACTGATGTTCGTCAATCGTGTTTCCTCTGCTTTTATGATGGATCTATTTTTTGTACTCGTACTTTTCCTTATCTGGTCTTATCGGGAAAGTCAAAGTCTTGGTATAAAAAAATGGTGGCAGGTTTGGCTGATTACTTTTGCATTTGGGATTGCATGCGGACTTCCACTTTTTCTTTACGTAAGGGAGGATAAAAAAAATGGGGCTCCCGAATATTCGAAAGCCCCAGCATATTGATTATATTTTTTTAATCTCCTGAAGGTACTGCCTGAATGATTCCCTTAAGGAGGCCCGGAGGCAAAGTTTTAGCTACCGTTGATAATAAGGTATGTCGGATACTTCGAGACTCATCTTTCAATTGCTGTTCGTATAAACGAGCATTGTCAGCATCTCCATCTCCATAAAGATATACCATCCCTTTCGCCAACTTAGAAAGATATTTACTCGGCTGATACTTTCTCATATCCTCCCAATACATGCCCTCATTAATAAGAGCCCTGTAAATTTTGGCTTTGGTCGTTACATTTTTCTTGCGAAGTGCCTTGGAAATAGTACCTGCATGATCGGTATACCAAATCCTCAAGGGCTTATGGAGATAATAGCGATTGGCAATTCTATCAATCTGATTCCAAAGTGTCGCCTCAAAACCTACCAGTTCTTCATTGAGTCTTTTATCTCCTAGTAATTCCGTTTTAGTAATTCCCCAGAATTCGCCACTTACCTTGGTCATGATATCTTCATAACTCAAGTAACCATCTTCCGACAAGCCATGGCCTGAGAATTTTTTGGTGGTGGTATCTATACAATTGCAGGTAACTGCATTGATGGTCGGATCAATTTCTTCTGGAACCTTTAGTAAAGTTTCCAAAGCCTCCGGTATAATTTCATCATCATCATCATGCCAGCTAAACCATTCCCCTCTGATTTGGTCCATCCCAAAATTTACCCCGCCAGCATAGCGACGATTTTCTTCCAGATGAAAAATCCGAATCCTGTTCTTGTATTTAGCGGCTTTGTATTTTTTTAAAACTTCCCGGGTATTATCCGTGGAGCCATTATCAACGATAATAAGTTCCCAGTCCTTGAAGGTTTGTTTCAGGACACTTTTGATGGAGCGCTCTATCAGGTGTGCGCGATTATAAGCTACGGTAACAAGGCTTATTTTAGGAGAACTTTTCTTTCCCATTCCCTTTCTTATTGACTTAATCAGTAAAACTGTGGAGATTCTTTGCCAACCTTGGGCGATAATTTTAGCAAAAACATCTCCAGTACCTTTTTAAAAGCTCATTTCAGGGGTTTACTGGGTCCGTATTTTTAGTCAGTGTTTCACTTAAAAGTACATGCCTAAGTGAGTATTTTTTTTACTTTCTCACAGGAAAGGAAACTTTGCCAACTAAGCGGTACATATTGCCTCCTGAACAGTGTGAAAAATTTACGAGTTCAGACTACTCCGGAAACAGGATAATTCATCTTTCGTAGTGCATGCAAATTCGAAGCCGGAAATTGGACTTTACTCTTTAATAATTCATAATTTACAATAGATTTATGCAGCCTTGAATTCATTATGAGACCTATCCTTTCATTTCTCCTATTTTGTTTTCCTTTCTTTTTTATATCCTCTTTCAACACAGAGGAAATAGAAGAATTAAAACTTTTTCGGAAGTCAACTCATTTAAATAATTACCTTAGTTTCCCCCAAAATTGATATTAAGATCTCTAAACCGCTATCGATATATACTTAAACCATTTTTCCTAAAACGTACATGAACAAATACTTCACGCTGGTTTTGTTGGCTTTTGTTGCCTGCGAAAAACCTTCTACGACAGAAAAAGAAGAAGAACAAGCACCTGCATATCAATTGATAGAAGAGGACGGTATTTATGTGGAAGTCTTTGATTCCACCTATACCGATGAAAATCGATACACAGAAAACAACCAGATCTACCTGCCCGGCAGGGCCTTTGTCTATGATTTTTACCACACTACAAAAGAAGGCAAAATACAATCCTTCAAAGACGGCAAAGACCCCGAAAAATGGGCTACTTCCTGGCACTTCGTTGAGCCAGATGAAGAAGGCGCGGTCAAACAAGTCATCATTAAATCGAGAAGTGGGCTGAGTCCTTTTGTAGAAAGTATACCCGACTACAATCAGACCATTGTTTCCTATGATTATCCGGATGCTACAGGAAATTCCAGTTTTAATTCTATGTCTGGGGTAATCGAAAATGAGAAGAATACCTGGATACATCCGCCCAGAGATAAATACTTCCGCATACTCGAACTCAATCCCTTTCCTTTTGTGCAAGGCCCTTTTGAAGTAGGAACTAGCTGGGATTGGTCATTGAGGATCGGAGCTGCCTGGGGGGATGAAAGATGGAAGACCTGGGAAGGGGTGATTGAGAATAAATATCAGTACAAGATCATAGAAAAGAAGCTTTATCAAACAGCTTTGGGAGAAATCGAGTGCATGGAAATTCATGCAAGCGCTATAAGTGAATTAGGAGAGACCCAGCTGATTTCTCTTTTCAATACTGAGTATGGATTTGTGAAGCTTGATTACAGCAATATAGACGGTTCAAAAACCCTGCTTGAATTGGTGGAAGTAAGAGAGCCTTAAAAAAAAAAGGCGCCGATCGATTTCGGCGCCTTTTTTAGCTTATATAATCCCGCCCGTACTACCTCCATCGACCTTGATGGATGCTCCATTGGTAGCCACAGCTAAGGGGCTACATAGATAGGCGATTGTGCTTGCTACTTCTTCGACTTTAGCAAATCGAGCCAGGAGAGAAGAAGTTCGAATATTAGTGAAGAAATCAGCTTCTGCTTGTTGGACCGTTGTTCCCTCTTTTTCAGCCAAAGCTTCGAGAAAACTTTCAGCTCCTTCCGTCAGCGTCGACCCTGGAAGGACGCTATTGACAGTTACCTCGCTTCCTTTGCAAAGCTGAGCAAGTCCACGTGAAACTGATAGCAAAGCCGTCTTGGTCATACTATATGCGATCAAATCATCCGGAACCAAAGTCGCGCATTCACTAGAAATAAAAATGATACGTCCCCAGTTTCGCTCCAACATTTTTGGGAGAATGGCTCTGGAAAGCCGTACACCACTCATCACATTTACTTCGAAATGCCGGAACCAATCTTCGTCCGTAGTTTCGTAAAAAGATTTACTACTGTAAATGCCAACATTATTGATGAGTATATCAATATCCCCAAGCATTTTTATTAGCCCATCTACCTCTTCCGCTACTTCAAAATCGGCTGCAATTCCCTTTATCTTTGCTTCCGGAATCTCTTCTTGTAATTTCTTTACCGCTTTTTCCAAACTTACCTGTTTCCTCCCATTCAAAATCACCTCTACCCCTTCCTGCGCCAGTAATTTTGCTGTTGCATATCCAATTCCGGAAGTGGAACCCGTAATCAGGGCTGTTTTATTCGTCAATTTCAAATTCATATCAATATCAATTTAGGAAGCTAATCCCAGCGGACTGAAAGCCCACCAAAGTATCAAGACTAGTCCAATCAGCAAGAGGGTCAACTTAGCATCGGTATTCAGGCTAAAGCCTGCTCTATTTCCATCTCGCTGGAAGGTAAGCATGGCCAAATCTTCTGGCTTCTGTGCCTCGCTTGTTCGGCTTACCAGCATCAATACAGCTGCACAGAAAATGAATAGGAATAGAGCAAAATGCAGGAAGTTGATTCCCAAAAAAATACTTAGAAATGATCCCTCAGTCAAGGTAATCGCACCTTCTTTACTCATAAATTCTATTACTAAACGGAAGACTCCTACAGCAAAACCTGACCATAAAGCAACGATCGCTCCACGAGCATTGATCCACGGATAGAATAGGCCGAAAAGGAATACTGCTGCTATAGGTGGAGAGATATAAGCCTGGACACTTTGGAGATAAAGGAAAATTCCTCCTCCCATGAGGGTTTCCATAAAAGGAATCCAGCCCAAACTGACGATTACCAAAATGACCGTAGCTATCTGTCCAAAGCGAACCAAATCTTTCTCTGTGGCATTGGGATTTCTTTGTTGGTAGAAATCGATGGTCAACAGGGTTGAACTTGAGTTAAAGGCTGAGGAAAGCGAACTCATAAGTGCCGCCAAAAGTCCGGCAATGGCCAGCCCTTTCAAACCCGATGGAAGGAAATTGGTGATCATGGCAGGTAGTGCCTGGTCTGCTTTTTCCATAGAAAACTCTAGCATTCCTTCTTGCATCAGAGCAAAAGCTATTACGCCCGGGATGAAGAAAATGAATACTGGCAATAACTTTAGATAACCCGCAAATAAAGCCCCTTTACGTGCATTGGGAATATCTTTTGCAGAAAGTGCACGCTGCACGATGTATTGATCGGTACACCAATACCAGATTCCTAGAATAGGCGCACCAAAGAGCATACCCGTCCAGGGGTATTCTGTATCGCTCATGGGTCTCCATAGATTGAAAAATTCGCTAGAAGACGGACTATTTCCTCCTTCCGCAGCGCGATCTAAAATTGTCATCATTTCGCCCCAGCCTCCTAACTGATACAAACCGAAAAAGGTAACGGCCATGGTTCCCGCAAGAAGAATGAAAGCCTGTACCATATCGGTATAAATCACCGCACGTAATCCTCCCAGGACTGTATAAAAACCCGTCAACAAAACGGTTATAATCGCTCCCGTCCAAAAGGGAATTCCGATCACCTCGAAAACGAGAGCTCCGGCAAAAATGATCAGCGATATTTTGGTTATGATGTAGGCGAGGATGGAAACTACCGATAGGTAATTTCGACAAGCTTTGGAATAGCGTTTCTCTAGAAACTCCGGCATGGTGTACACACCCGTCCGTAAGTAGAAAGGTACAAACACCCACCCTAACAGGATGAGAACCAAAGCGGCCAGAATTTCAAAATTGGCCATGGGCATATCCCCTCTGGCTCCAGCTCCTGAAACTCCAAGGATAATCTCCGATCCAATATTGGACGCGAATAGTGAGGCTCCCACTACCAGCCAGGTCTGGCTTTTTCCTGCAAGAAAATAATCCACCGAATCTCCGGACTCAGATTTACTACCAGAGGCCCATTTGGCAATGTATAGAATGATTCCGAAGTAGATGAGGATAATAACAATATCCCATAAGCTAAGTGCGTCGAGCATAGAGTAGTATTTTTTCTAATATAAATATACAGAAGGGATGGAAGCTTCCATCCCTTCTGTAAGTATGGCTAATTTACCATTTTTTCAGTCCCAGCAGTTTCTCTCCCAAATCGGTGAGCTCTGCAGTCTCATATTTTGTCTGTTCCCAATTGCGAGGGTCGCCGGGGAATGCATATCCTTCTGGTGCGATGCGCTCTTTCCAGCTATTTACTCTCCAATCTCTCAAAGAAGGATTTTCTTCCTGAGCAGGCATCATAGAAATGTACTGCGCGATTCTCACTTTGTCTTTGGAAAGGTTAGGACGAATGCCGTGAGGCTGGGTGGAGTTGAAGATCAACAGGTCTCCTGCTTCCAGTTTCACTTTCACAATTTCATCTTCCAGACCGGTAGTATCCGGCTGAAAATGATTGCGATCATCCGGCTGAGTCAATTTCCACTCATGATAGTTTCTGTACAACCAGGGGATACACTGAAAACCTCCCATATTTTCATCCGTTTGATCCTCCAAAGCCAATACACCTTGAACATTCTGAGGAAGCGTTTCCGGATCATAATCCCAGTGAATAAATCCTTTGTATTCATGTCCGGGACGCATGGGGAAATTCAAGTTAGCTCTGTCGATGGTTACCCAAAGCTTTTCCGTTCCCCAGATATCGACGAAAGCATCATATACTCTTTGTGTCATGCGGTTGTTCCAGAGGTGTTGGTTATTGTACACCTCGACCATACCCGTACCCGTCAGTTCTTTCATTTTCATAGCTGCTCGAGGAGCTGTGTACCAGCTAGAAGGATCATTAGCATCCTTTTCTTCAAATTCCCATAGGAAGTCGGCTGTTGCCCGAGCTTGTTTTTTTGGAACAGCTCCTTTGATTACAATGTATCCGTTGTGTTTCCAGAAGGCCCAGTCTTCTTCACTGAGTACGCGCAAAGGCATTCCATTGGATCGATCGCTGAGTTTGATCTTGCTGGAAGTAGCTGTAGAGGGATTCCCGGGGATGTCGGTGTGTGCATTGTCGGGAATCATGCTAGGAGTCTGTTTTGTATTTTCCATTTTGAGATTGTTTTAATGATTTAATACAAAGCTAGGCCCAGACAACAGTCTTCTCCACTCCAATCTTTACCAAAATTTGAACAATATTGATATTTTTATGTATTTATTTGCAAATCATGCACACTTAGAGCAAATAATTAGATGAAAACCCAGTTTGAAAGCATACGACCTGATGAGGGAAGTTCCTTCCGCCTTTTACGCAATCCTCAGTTGAGTGAAGTCTTTCTCTGGCACTTTCATCCGGAATACGAACTGGTATATATCGAAGGAACCAATGGAAACCGGCATGTAGGCGACCATATTTCTCCTTATACCTTTAATGATCTCGTGCTCATTGGCTCTAATATTCCTCACCTGAATTTTGACTATGGCGTAAAGGGAGATTATGAAAAGGTCGTTTTGCAATTTCATCCCTATTTCAAACGGGAATTCTTTCAGCGCTTTCCCGAGCTCCAACAGATTTATACCTTATTCGAAAGATCCCAGAAAGGCATCGCATTTTCGGGCAAGACGAAAGAGGAGATTGGCCAACGTTTAAAGAACTTTCACTTACTTTCTTCTTTTGATCAATTTCTCGAACTCCTTCACATCTTTCAGCTCTTATCCCGAAGCGAAGAATTTGAACTGCTGCATGAAGAGGAGTACGTTAACTCATACAGCAAGAAGGAACAGGAGCGATTACGGAAAATCTATGCTTTTGTAGATACCCATTATGCGGAGAAAATAAGCGTCGATAGCGTAGCCGAACTCTGTAATTTGAGCAAGCCTGCCTTTTGTCGCTACTTCAAAAAAGCCAATGGAAATACCTTTATCGAATTTCTCAACCAATATCGCATCAGTCAGGCAAAACGTTTGTTGCTCTCGGGAAAAAGAGTTGGTGAAGCCTGCTTTGAGAGTGGATTCGAGAGTCTGTCTTATTTCAACCGAACCTTTAAAAAAGTAGCAGGGGAAAATCCCAGTGCTTTCCGGGAGCAGTATGTAAAATGATTTCTCTTGGAGCCTTGGATAAGGATTAATTAATTTTCTGTATAAATGAAAGAAATTCGTGCATACCTGGAACAATTAGGAGGAAAGGTTTCCCCTCAGTTGGAAGCTCGATTTTCCGTTTTTGAAGCAGTTAAACTGGCAAAGGGGGATTATTTCCTAATGCAGGGCGATATTTGTAAAAAGATGGCTTTTCTCACCAAGGGCCAGATCCGGCATTTTTATGATGTAGATGGGAAAGAGGTAACCCGCTGGGTTTCCCTTGATCAGAACTTTGTTACTTCTTTCGCCAGCTTTGTTAGCGGTAGACCCAGCCTGGAAAATTTGGTCTGTATAGAGGATTGCGAAATGTATCTATGCTCCAAGGAAGCTTTCATGCAGATTAAGGCTGAGTTCCCCAGCATGACACAGCTTTGGGTGCTGGCTTTAGAACAAGAAATGGTCGGCTATGAATACCGGGTTTTTCAACTTATTTCCGGTTCTGCTGAAAACCGATACCTGGATTTCCTAAAGGAGTATCCCCGTTTTGTCAAAGAAGTTCCTCAGAAATACCTGGCCTCCATGCTGGGGATAGAACCCCGAAGTCTAAGTAGAATTCGAAAAAAAATCGCAGACGGGAATTAATAGACAAATGTCTATCAACACGAAAAAGTGAATGCGGAGTTTTGTATCAAACCATTACAGATATGAAACTTTTATCAAGCATTCACAGCAAAATCATTTTCATTTTATTCTCATTCTACGCCGCCACCTGCTTGCCCATGCAGGCTCAAGAGAGGCTCAACAGTAACACCTTTTCCATCATGGCCGGTATCAGTCAGCCGCTCGCTCTGGGAGGAGCAAATCTGGCGGTTACCTATACTACAGACAAATTGTACTTCGAGTACTCACACGGCGCTTTTCTGAAATACCACAATTCCAATGGAGTGGCTATGACGGATGAAGAGAAAATGCAGTTCGAAACTTTGAACGTCCCCTTTTCTACAGGTGGAGGAGTGGGCTACCGTTTTTCTAATAATGGTCAAATCTTCTGGGAACTCAAAGTCCACAAATTTGAATTCGGAGGAGCCAACAGCCCTCAATTGGAATACAAAACCTTTGAAATGGGTCCTGCCCTCTCTTATCGATTTTTTGTAAATGGAAAGAAAAGCATCTTTTTCGAGCCAGTCCTTCGATACTGGTTTACGGCTGCGGTTTTAGGAAATGAAGATTTCGAAGGAAATTTTATCCAGGTTAACAAAGGGGATGGCAGTAGCTTCCGGCATAGAGCGCACGAACATGGATTCTTTTTCAATATGAGTGTTGGAGTCGTTTTAAAATAAATCCTATGAACAGAAGACATTTTTTAATTGGTTCCGGTATTCTGATTACTGCCGCCAGTTTCCAACAGACCTTTGCATTTGAGGGGCAAGCAGAAACTCAAGCAAGACCTGATCCCGAAGCATATTCAGACGTTTGCCTAAAAGCCATAGCCTGGGGACTTCATGCTCCCAATCCCCACAACACTCAGGCCTGGAAATTTCAAATTATCTCTGAAAGGGAGTTCTTATTTTTTGCTGACGAACATCGTTTGCTGACCGTAACGGATCCTCCAGCTCGTCAAATTCATATCGGATGTGGCTGCTTCCTGGAATGTATGAAAGAAGGTATGCGATCTTCCGGCTATGAATCTCACATAGAACTTTTTCCTGAAGGTAAATATGAGTTCAAGGACATCGGAAAAAAAGCCATCGCCAGAATTCGCTTTCAAGCAGGCAAAAATTTAGCATTTCCTTTAGCCTCCTTTATCAAAACAAGAAGAAGTTCGCGCCTCTTTTATGAAGAAGTCAAACTTTCCCCGATAGAAATAAACGAACTCCTTTCTCACAGGCAAAACGAGCAAAATGACATACGCTTTATCACACAATCAGAAGAACTAGAGAAACTGCTTCCCATTTTATATGAAGGTATGGAAGTCGAAACCTTTACCCATAAAACCCATGATGAATCAAGAAAATGGTTCCGTCAAAATGATGAAATAATCGCCAAACAAAGGGACGGTATTAACCTCCCTGGAAATGGAACCAAGGGCATCCTGAAATGGCTAGCAGAACGGCAATTGAAAGATTTAGATGAAAAGACCTGGCACAATGAGAAAGCCAATCAGATGTTTCTTAAAAAGCATAAGGAGAAAGTACTTTCCACTAAAAATCTCCTCCTCATCACAAGTCCGGAAAATGATCCCGCAAACTGGATCGAATGTGGGAGGGATTATCTAAGATTATCATTGGCCGCATATGCAAAGGGATATTACTTTCATCCCCTCAGTCAGGTGCTTCAGGAGTTTGAGGAGATGAATCCTTTACGAGAGAAATTTGAGGAAGTAATAAAGGTCGAAAAGCCTGCTAAAATCCAAATGGCCGTCAGAGTTGGCAAGTCCAAAGCTCCTTATCTTTCGTATCGTCGCTTTCCAAAAGATCTGGTCCTGTAAAAAAATTAAAATATTTTTCTTTATAAACCCCTGATTATCAGCTTAAGTCATTTTTTTATTACTAAATAACAGAAAGATAACTACTTGTTTTTTTCATACTAAAACATGCTACTTGCTGATGTTTGGGCTTCAGTTGAAAGCCTAATTCATCTAAGCAAATATTCTTTTACAACATGTTAAGTCAAGCAGAAAAACAAAACATCCAATTGGTATGGGACGGCATGGGAGCTATCCTCGAAACCAAAAATGAAACCGTAGTAGAAAAGTCCTTTGCAAAGGATTTCATCCAACATAATCCCTGGGCAAAAGACGGCATAGCACACATCAAGGAAATGTTGCAGTTTGGTTTTGGATACAAGGCTGTTAGATGGATCGCTGATGAGGATATCATGGTTTATCATGGATACTATACGGCTCCCAATCCATTGGGAGATTTACCACTGCTTTGTGTAGATATGTGGCGAGTGGAAGATGGAAAAATCAAAGAGCATTGGGATGCGTTGGCACCGATTCCCCAGGATCAATTAGAGAAAGCGATAGCCGGTGGTGGGAATGGAGAGAAAGAACTCTCAGCAGAAAATGTGGCGGCTAATAAAGCATGTGTGAAACGATTCCTGGATCATGTATTGAATCGGGGAAGGATTGATCAAATTAAGGAACTGGTAAGTCCCAATTATATCTACCATCACGAAACAGAAGGAGAACTAACAGGCTATTCTACGCTTGAGGAGCATATTGTCAAAAAGAATGGAGGCAGGATGTTGCATGATAACAAGGCGCTAGTGGCTTCTGGAGATCTTGTAATGGCTCATTCTCATTTCTTTGGAGAGGAAGAGCGCGTAGTTTTCGATTGGTTTAGGATGGACGAAAATAATAAGATTGCGGAGCATTGGAGCGTAGTTCAACCGATCACCCCTCTGGAGGAAGTCGCAAATGAACATCCTCATTTTTAGTTCTATGTAACAAAGAAGATAAAAAAGGCGCAGCTTTCGAGCTTGCGCCTTTTTATTCATTTTATGACTTTTTAGCTAGTAATTTCAATTCTTCTTCCAAAGCCCCTTCCTGACTGAGTATATCCTTTAACCAGACACTACAATCCGCGAAGGTGTCAAACACATGCTTTTCCTCCACCACATCCGGAATAATTAGCATGTCTCTCAAAAAACCAGCAACTTGTTCATTTACCCCACAAAGCGCAACCAGGACTTCCTTTTCATGTAGTTCTCCAATTACCGATTCAAGCGCATACATTCCTGATTGATCTATAAAAGGCACTTCTTCCATTCGAATTACCAATAAATGAGAATCTTTCAGGTTCGCCATCACATTTCGGAAGTTATTGACAATCCCGAAAAACATAGGCCCATCCAGGTGTTTAAACAAGACTTTATTTCTGATTTCATCTGCGATCTGTACTTCATCCTCCCATAGCGGCTCTGCCTCATGACTTTCTCCCAGATCAACAATTCTTAAGGTATCGGCAGAAATATCACTCATTCTTTTTAGGAATACGAGGGCAGCCATAACCAGACCAACACCTACCGCATATACCAATTGCCAGAAAACCGTAAGCAGCAATACGGTTATCAAAATAATTTTTTCTGACCACTCCATCTTAGGCAAGGCATTCAGTCCTTTATAGTCCATTACTCCTATACCTACTGTTAGCAGAATACCCGCCAAAACGCCCGCAGGAATCATAGAAGCAATGGGTGCCAGGGAAATCAGGATAATCAGGAGGAATAAACCTGCCACCATACCCGAAATTTTGGTTTTTCCCCCAGCCTGAATATTTACTACCGTACGAATAGTCGCGCCAGCTCCCGGCAAACCTGCAAATAGAGCTGAGATACTATTCCCTATCCCCTGCCCTACTAATTCTCGATTAGGCTTATGGCGGGTCTTGGTCAGGTTATCAGCCACTACGGAAGTCAAAAGGGAGTCAATGGCACCCAATAAGGCCAGCATAAAAGCTGTAACGATATAAGGAGCTAAGGCAGATGCATTAAATTCTGTAAATATCCTCCACTCAGGTAAAGGAATTTGGGAAGGAATCTCTCGAATCGTCAGATAATCTATGTTCAGTGCTATTGCTCCTCCCGTAACTGCTACAAGAGCCACAAGTGTGCTCGGAATAGCTGTCGTAATCCGTTTAAAGCCATAGATGATTACTATGGTAATCAAGGCCAGTAAAAATTCTGTCCAATTGATATTGCCCAGGGCCTTGGGCAAATATTTGAGAGAGCCAATCACTCCTTTGGAAGAATTACTGGCCAGGACTTCGGCTTCTCTTAAAATGGCTTCATCAGAGACTTCTTCAGAGCGACTGATCGTGCTCTCAAAATTCTCCATCACCAATTTCCCTCCTTCAGCTTCCTCAGAAAGGATTCGATTTAAAATTAACTCTTCCGCATGAGGCTTGAAACTATCTATAACCTGGGTATCCTTCCCTGAATTATAGCCTAAAGCAGGCAATAACTGGGTTATTATGATGATGACCCCTATACCCGTCATAAATCCCGATACAACGGTATAAGGAATAAACTTGATATAGGTCCCCAGTTTCAATGCCCCCATGCCTACCTGAATAAAACCAGCTAGCATGAAGACCATCAAAATAACTGGGAGAGCCGCTTCTCGATTCCCCTCAAAGGTCTGTAATATTCCTGCAATGACTAGCATACTCAAAGCAGTCATGGGCGCTGTTGGCCCACTGATTTGGGTAGAAGTACCTCCTAACATAGCTGCAAAGAATGCTAGAAAGGCTGCTCCATAAAGACCTGCAGCAGCTCCCAGGCCAGACTGTTCACCAAAAGCCAATGCTAAGGGTAAGGCAACGATGCCTGCCGTTATTCCACCGAGCAGGTCATTTCTAAGATGACTAAAGTCGAAAAATTTTTTCACGTGTCTCTATGATCTAAGTTCCAGACCCAATCTAAGGCTATTGAGCAGAATTAAAAAAAAATCCGTCCTTTCCCTCTGACATTTCTTTACCTTTAATAGCTACTCATTTACACCTAGCGTTTGAACTTTATTTCCGACTGCAAGAAGATAAATATGAAGGAAGAAAATCCAGCTGTAGATCGAGAATGCCTCCTTAAAAAATGGCCGGGCAAGGGAGGATGGACCTATGCCGAGATTCCGGAAATCCCTCAGGATAGAAAAGCACCATTTGGCTGGGTCTCAGTCAAAGGATGGATAGATGATTTTGAACTTAAGCGCTTTAAATTAATGCCCATGGGAAATGGGCAGTTATTTCTGTCTGTTCGTAAAGAGATTCGAAAAAAAATAGGCAAGGAAGCGGGTGATACGGTGAAGCTAGTCCTCTGGCCAGATTTGTCTCATCTTGAGATTCCTCAGGAGATCATGGACTGCTTTGAATTGGAGCCAAAGAAGACCTATGAGAATTTCATGAAGCTGACGGAAGGGGATCGTAAGCTTTACCTCGATTGGATTTATGATGCGAAAAAGGAAGAGACCAAAGTAGAGCGTATCGCCAGGATGATGGATAAGGTTTTTAAGGGGAAGAGATTTTGGGATAAAGATGAATAAAACAACCGTGTCATCCTGAGCCATAAGCGAAGGACCTAATTATTTCAGCCACCGATTTTCCCTTTACCAAAAATGAGCATGGGAAAGGCGGTTGTGTAGGCCTAAGGCCCCTCGACGGCTTGGGCTGACACCTATGGTTTTTATGACAACCGTGTCATCCAGAGCATAAGCGAAGGACCTAAATTATTCCAGCCACCTATTTTCCCTTTCCTAAAATGAGCATGGGAAAGGCGGTTGTGTAGGTCTAAGACCCCTCGACGGCTTGGGCTGACACATATGAATGTTGACATTACAGCTACGCATGGGGTCTTATAAAAATAAACTCCATGAATCCGCTATTCACCATCGGTACAAAGACCTACTACGTCTACATAATCACGAATCCCTCTCGCACCGTCCTTTAAACAGGGATGTGTAATAATCTTCGAAGAAGACTCGAAGACCATTTCAATCAAAGAGGGAAGCAGGATACCTTTGCTGGAAAATACTATTGCTATATCCTCCTTTATTACGAATCATACGGTGAGATTCAACAAGCCATTTTGAGAGAAAAACAAATCAAAGGCTGGAGACGATCCAAAAAGAAGCACTGATCGCATCCGTCAATCCTAAATGGAAAGACCTCAAGTTTACAATTTAAAAAGGGCAGCTCATGAGCTGCCCTTACAATATTTTCAATTTAACTAGCACCTAATTGATCGGATGCTGCTGAAGCAACTCAGCGGGGGTATAATAGCCCTTCTTATCTTTTACTTTCTCGCGTATAGCTTTTACTTTCTCAGCACTGATAACTGGTGCTTTATTCCCAAAGGAATTTCTCACATAAGTCAATACAGCCGAAAGCTCATCATCATCAAGTAAGCCTTCATGTGGAGTCATCGGCACAAGTCCATTATATTTTACTCCCATCAACTCCATCGGCCCCATCAAGCCTTTCAGACTGAGTTTGATGAGTAATTCATCAGACTTTGTTACCCAGGGTGAACCTGCCAATGGAGGGAAACCTGCAGCTGCCAATCCCTTTCCATTGCCTTGATGACAAGTTGAACATAATCCATCCCTTTGGTACACTTCTTTCCCTTTTACATATAAATCTCTATCAGCACCCTCCAGATGAGTTTCGACTGCTTTAGGAGCTCTTGCCTTTACAGCTTCTCCATTGAGGTGAGCCAAAGCTGTTACATGGGCATTTACGATCCATTCATCCAGTGGCTTCTTCGCAGCTTCATTAACAATTTCGATACCGGCCTCTTTGTCTAACCAGGAAGCCGCCACTAAAGATTCGAGACGTACCCGTCCGTGATCATCCTGTGCAGCAGCAAAAAGCAAGTCAGCCTGATCTTCTACCTGATGACCAACATAACGCAGGACTTTTACCGCTGCTGCACGAACTCTGAAATCCTTAGCGGAAAGTGCTTGCCTTAATAAATTTTCATTGATCTGATTCATACCCCAACTCACCCAGAGCGCCTCTAACATATGATGTTCATAGCGGGGGTCAGATTTATCTAAGCCATCTGCCCAGACTGCCAGTTTACTTAAGACCTTTTTGGGGCTACGTGCACGAAGTTCTCTTTTGGTTCTGTAGCGGGTTCTGTATTCAGGTAGCTTAAGGTTGTCAAGCAATTCGTCTATGCTGGCATCTGCCACTTTCGCTGGAGTAACTAATGGACGAGAGGGATAGGTGATACGATAAATACGACCGTGTACATGATCCCTTAGTGGATCGCGTGCATTGTGCTGCATATGTCCGATCAATACATTGTGCCAGTCTATCAAATACAGGGAGCCATCAGGCGCAAATTCCATATCTACCGGTCGGAAGTTACCATCAGTGCTTTCTACCAAATTATGGCGAAAGTTTACATCATAACCCGTTCCCTTATCTTCGAAAGAGTGCTGTTTCATCCCCAAAAAGCCGATGTCATTATTGATCAACATATCTCCCTGTACCTCATCCGGAAAATGGCGACTATGGACAAACTCCAGCCCTGAGGTTGGTCGTACTTTATGTTCATCTTTGATTAGGTCAAAAGATTTATGAGTAGCAACTCCATAAAGGGGCTTGATAGTTCCGGGCATCATCCAACGCACAGCCGGACCGGAAGTTTCTGCAAAAATATTTTGCCCCCATTCATCAAAAGCAATTCCCCAGGGGTTGGGAATAGATAGCTGAGCAGTTCTTTCCAAATGATGGCGCTGAGGATTGTAGCGATAGAAGCCTCCATTTGTTCCGCGAACCGGACCGTAAGCCGTTTCAACATTAGTGTGGAGGAAAACGCCTTCTCCCATATAAATTGCCCCTGAAGGATCAGCCGTAAATGCACTGATTACATGGTGGGTGTCGTGGTCATCAAATCCACTTAAAATAATTTCTTTTTTATCCGCTTTATCGTCTCCATCCGTATCTGTTAAAAGGACCAGATTGGTTCCTTGAGAAACATAGACCCCTTCAGGAGCAAATTCAAATCCTACCGGTATATGGAGATTATCGGCAAAAGTTGTTTGCTTATCTGCTTTACCATCGCCATCTGTATCTTCTAAAATGATCAGTTTATCATTTGGCTTAGGATCACCCGGGCGCCAATGAGGATAGGTAGGCATAACTGCCACCCAAAGGCGGCCTTTATTATCAAAAGAAAGCTGCATAGGATTGGCCAGATCATTGAATTCTTTCTCAGAAGCAAAGAGTTCAATTTTATAGCCTTCCGGAACAGTCAGTTTACTTTCGGCTTCTTCCCCATACAAATAACCTGCACTTCCACGTCCATAGTCTCCGGTTTTGTAGTTGGTCTCAACCACTCCCAGGGTATGGGTATTTGCATCAGCGGCTGCTACATCCATGCTCTCGCCTTTCGCAGCTGCCCAGATAGCCTGATCGCGAATATCCGTCATCTCCCGTATTTTTTTCAATTCATCCGGATAGTTGTCAGGTCCAAAAGGATTATATCTTCTTCCAAATACATGAACGCCATTTGGAATTTTGTAGTCATTGTGCCAAAGCCAGTTTTTCTCCTGCACGGCTTCATGGACGAGCTTTCTATGCGCCTCTGCCGGGGCCTCTTTACTCCCAAAAACTCCATCCGCCAGAAATGTTGAAAAAGTCTTATAGCCTTCTTCATTCATCTGCGCACCATCTATAGTCAAATCCTGAGCCGTACTAAACCATGCCCTCGAAGGGCCAAAAGCATCCAGAAATAAAACCTGATTCGCCGCTGCCACTTCTTTGATTACCTGTGTATAGAGTTTGAGATTTTTATTCTCTTCTCTTCCGCTCGGCAAATCAACTTTATAGGAAAGGTCTTCGAAAGAAATGGGAGAAATAAGCGCTAATTGTGGAGCAGATGTTCCATTATATTTTTGGGAAAGGCTGTGTTTGACAAAAGCATCCAGTTCTCCCCGAAAGTTCTCCAGACCTGCTTCTCCCTGAAAAGATTCATTGTAGCCGAAGAAGGCGAGGATAATATCAGCTTTATGCCTCGAGATCCATTCATCAGGAGTTTCGAAATGCCCGACACTACCAGAAGGATTTGCTAATTCGGTTTGAAAACTGTCTGCACCAGGAAAAGCCCAGGGAGCTTCTCTTCCTGAATGTGGCCTGAATCCGGGAGTATTTCCACCATCACACATATTTCGGATATATAATGCGCTATCCGGGTAACGTAGCTGCATTTCCGTCTCGAAAAAACCATAGTTCATCATGCGTGAACCCAGATTATTTCCAACAAGAATAATGTGGTCTCCTTTTTTTAAGGCCAAGGAAGGACCTTCTTCTCCACAACTTTGAAGGAAAAAGAGAAGTAAAGTAGAAATAATAAAAACTGAGGAAAGACGGGACACTTTTGTCCCGATTGTAGAATTAGTAGTCATAATAGCTGTATTGTAGCATTTGCTTCTCGTCTAAATTAAGCAAAATGTCGATGCCAGTAAATGAATTTTACATAAAGGCTTTATAGATCTATTCCCTTGAATCGCAGCTTGGGGATAAAGGCATCATATGAAATGCTTAATTTCGCCTAACATACTTCAGCTAGACATGGAACTTATTCCTATTACCAACCGTCCGGAACAACTCAAAGATTTTGAGGATAATCCCGAAGCTAAAGCTATTTTCAATTTCACCCAATCCTACTATCAGGAGATTGGATATACTCCCCCATGGCATGGATATTTTGCTAAAGTTAAAGGAAAATGGGTGGGTACAGCTGCTTTTAAAGGACAACCCAAAGAGAATCAAATCGAGATTGCATATGGAACATTTGAAAGGCATAGGAAAAAAGGAGTGGCTAGCGAAATGTGCCGGAAGCTACTTGAGATTGCATTGAGACATGCCCCTGAATTGAGAATCACGGCAAGGACCCTTATGGAAGAAAATGCTTCCACAAAAATTCTTCGTAAAAATGGATTTCAGTTCGCAGGCTCAGTCATGGATCTCGAAGACGGAGAAGTTTGGGAATGGGTGTATTCCCCTTAGGTTAATTCTTGGGGAATTGTAATATCGAAATTCTCGAAAGTGCAAATGTACGTTGTTGCAACGTACTTAAGACTCGAAATATATTGCGAATAGTAGGAAAATGGGCCTTTCGGTTGGCAATGGGACTTATAAAGATTTGGTCAATAGAAAAATATTGCCTCAGCGTGAATCTGAAAGCTATCAACAAAAGGCATTCTGCAGGGTTTTACTATTATGATAACTGCAATGAAAGCGATGTATGCAGCAAATATTGCTGTAGCTGGTTGGATAAGTATTACAAGCTTATTTTTCCCTCAGTCTGCTCAGATGTCTATCTTTTCCGGAGACTTTGCATATTCTGAAGCTATTAGATTGGTAGGAGCCTTATGGGCGGCCATTTTTATTCTCTCTATACTGGGACTTTTCTTTCCAATGAAAATGAGTTTGGTCCTCCTCTTCCAACTCATTTATAAATCTTCCTGGCTGCTGGTCGCAGCCCTACCCGCCATGCTCCAAAATCAGCCTTATCCTAAAGGCATGGCGAGTTTCTTTTTAGTCTGGGTGATTATTCTTCCTTTTGTGATTCCCTGGTCAGAGATCTTTGGGAGGTAAATATGCTTGTCATCCCAGGCAAAGGCGAGGGACCTCAGACATATTTCCCATCTCATTTATCTTCCTTAGATAATGACGGAGTTTTCGGCCCTTTCTCTGCAGCCAGGTTGACAATCTCTTTGTTATTGAAAAAGGGGTTCAACAAAAAACGAAAGGGACAGATCACCTCCGTCCCTCTCGCATCATATAACCATCGATATATTCAAACCCTATTGAATGTCAATGTTGACTTCAGGCTTTTGGGCGGCCTCTGTTTTGGGTACGATAACGACCAGGATACCGTCCACAAACTTCGCTGAGATATTGTCCTTATCGACTTTATGGCTCAGTTCGAAAGAACGCTCAAAAGACTTGATGGGATACTCTTGCAATACAAAGTTAGGTCTATCCTCTTCCGGCTCACGTGTCCCACTGATATACAGCATATCGTCTACCACAGATACTTTGATGTTTTCTTTTGGATAAGTTACCGCATGCACCATTACTTCGTACTCGGTTTCCCGCTCAATGACATTTACAGGAATATTGTATTTGGGTCTTCTCCAACTTCCTCCTTCGTTCATAAGATGTTTAAATTTTCTTTTTGCTCTGGCTTTTGCTTTGCGTCCTCTTTCACGCATTTGCTCATCATCTTCCGGCCAGTGCCAACCATGTTTCCAGTGACTAAACATATTTTTTAAAATTATTTGATTTAAGATTTAATGTGTTATGGTGTTTTAGTGTTGTTGTTCATTAATCTTCCGCACTACAACACTCATCCACTATAACACTTTCACTTATACAGTCGTACCACGCTTTCTTTTACTTTAAATTATTTTCATTTTTTTAATCTACTCCGAAAAATTCCTCAAAAATCAACTGTAAGCGCTCTCTTAAGTGTCTTACCGCATACCCTTTTCGGGAAATGATGGTCTTCAGATTCTCGCCTCTCCTTTCAGCAATCTCCCTTAAGGTCACACCTTCCCATTCGTTGAGGATAAAGACTTCTCTTTGTTTTTCTGGTAAGGCATCCAAAGCATCGTACATGTCTTCCCAGAATTGTTCTCTAAGGAAATCCATTTCTGGACTTTCATCCGACTCCAACAAAGAATCAATCAGGTAGGCATCTCCATCTTCTTCATAGACATAATCCTCCAGCCACTCCGCAGATTTCTTACGATAGGAATCTATGACTTTATTGCGTGCTACCCTATAGAGCCAGGCACGCTCATTTTCTATATTCCCTTGTTGAAGGTTTTTACTCAGCTGGTACCAAACTTCCTGAAGAATATCCTCCGCATCTTCCTCTGAAGCCAAACGAGATCGAATAAAGGCTTTCAGGGGGGCCTGATATTCCTCTATGATCAGTGTGATTGACTGTTTGCTCCGCGCTATTTCTTCGCTCATATATACTTACAGACGTATCAGCCTGAATTTTACTTTATTTTATTTTTCAGATGATCAATTGTACCAAAGCCGCAACCTCGATCTGCTTTCCTTGTCAATAATTAAACAAGCCTAATACCTATATCTTATGAAAGCCCTGCAATTCGTACTTTTGCTAGCTTTCTGCACGCCGGTTTTTGCACAAAACCTCAGCAAGGAAGCTTCCCTCTTTATCAAGAAACACACATCAATTCTCTCTCGTGACAAGAACTTCCAAGTAACAGACTGGAAGAACGTACTCAAGGATGTAAAAAAATCCAGATTGGTGTTGATCGGGGAAGCCAATCATGGCTCACGCGAAATGTTTGAAGTCAGAAATAGCCTGATCCGAAGCCTTCACAAAAAACTGGATTTTGATGTCATCTTATTTGAGTCAGGCATAGGGGAACTCATTTTACCCAATTGCCAAAAAGCTCATAAAACTCCTGCAGAATTGACAAAAGGTCTTTTCGGCACCTGGCAAACTTCTGCTTTTGAAGAATTGATGGCCTTTGTGAAAGCAGAGGAAATCGAAATTGCCGGTTTCGATGTTCAACGTTCAGGAAGGTCTTTTCAATATCTACTACAGGAATGTGCGGGTCAGGCCCTTATTCCCTCAGCCAGATATACTCATATTGAAGATCGCTTTAGCTCCATTTCTAAATCACTCAGTCAACGAAAGCCCTATGAGGAATTGAAAGATGAGACGGAATCTCTTATCAGAGATTATCAGAAACTAGCGACTGAGTTGGAGCGAAAATCCCCCTACAAGAAAAACAAGAAATATAAGCTTACTCAAAGAGTCCTTCAAAATCGGATGGGCTACCTTAGCTATTACCTGGACTTTGTCAAAAACAAGGATTGGAACCGAAGATGGGCTGCTCGAGACTCCATCATGGCCAGTAACGTAGCCTGGTTAGCGGAAGAGATTTATCCTGAAAAGAAGATCATCATTATTGGGCACAATTATCACATCGCCAAATACAATGAGAAGGAATTGGTGATGGGAGAACTCTTAAAAGAAACCTATGGAGATACGATGTCTTCGATTGGGGTCTTTGCACGTAGCGGTATGTATGCAGGGAATTATCGGGAGGAAAAGAAAATTGAAGCTCCTGAAGATACAAGGCTCAACCTTAAACATGCTATGGCAGAGATTGATGCTTTTGCGACCTATTTAAAAATTCCGCAAAAGCCCGGAAAAGGAAATGAGTGGCTTTTCCATAAAATTGAAGTAGAGGACACTTTTATAAATCTGAGTGGAGATAAACATATGAATCTTTCCCTTCATTTTGATGGGCTTATCTTTCTGGATGAAGTCTCCTTGCCCAATTTTATTAGTCAGTTGGAGTGAGGGGAATGACTTATCCTCACTTTCCAAACAACCCGTGTCCCCCTGAGCTAGCGAAGGGCCTAAGCCTTTAACCTACTTCCTCTCCATACTTCTTTATTGGTTTTGGAGAAGGGGTGGCAGGGAAATGAGGTCCCTCGACGGGGCTAGGGATGACACGTTTTTGTTTGTCAGCCCGGCCTTAATCTAAGAGCCGGGATCTCTTGCTAATGGGTTAAGACTAGAGATCCCGGACATCTGATAGATTCCGGGATGACACGATTTATTTAACTAGACTGGATTTAATTTACCGTAAGCTTGTTAACAAAGCCTCTCCCCAATCGTCTTCTGAAAAACAAATACATGAGACGATCCCTACTTACTATTGTTCTGGTTGCTTTGAGCATTGCTCTATTTTCTCAAGCGAAACCAAAACCCCTTAAAATATCTGCAGAGCAGGCTAAAGAAGATCTCGATTTTTTATACTCAACCCTACAGCAAACCCATTATGACCTATTCGTAAATACTGAAAAAGTAGTTTTCGATGCTCGATTAAAAGAGTTGAAAGCGGGTATAACAGATTCGGTTGATATGCTGGATTTCCACAGAAGAGTTCAACCCTTTGTAGCACTTTCTGAATTGGCCCATTGCTCTAGCGAATTTCCTTTCCAATCCAATTACGGTCCCTACATCCAAAACGGAGGGACTCTCTTCCCGTTTTCAGTCGATATCGAAGGGAAGAAGGTATTTATCACGGAAAACTATTCTGGGAAAAAGGAGATTGGGCAAGGAGATGAACTTATTTCTATCAATGAGAAACCCATTTCAGCTGTGATGGCAGCTTTGTATGGACATCTTTCAGGCGAAAGTCATTACCTGAAAAATAGCCTCATAAATCAATTGGAATTTGCCCGGGTGTATTGGTTGGTGAATGATGAAGTGAAAAGCTTCAAACTTAAACTTAAAAGTAAATCAGCTGGCGATATTTATACATCCATAGTTGTAGCAAAAGCAGCAGCCGAAATGGAAGAGCATTTTGAGGAGAAAGACCCATTATCTGATTACAGCCGGGAATTCAAATTTATCGAGGACGTAGCTTACCTTCGCCCCGGAATTTTCCTCAATCAATCAGCCAGTGGAAATACATCTGAACATGATACATTCGACAAAAGTGAGTTCGTCAAATTTATCGATTCCAGCTTTGCAAAGGTTTTGGAAGCAAATAGCGAACACCTAATCATAGACCTAAGAGGCAATCCGGGAGGCGATAATTCTTTTAGCGATCATATGCTTTCCTATTTCGCGAATGAACCTTTCTGGTTTTGTTCAGAATTTCATGTCCGTACTTCTGAGATCACCAAGAAATTTTGGGAGGGAGTCGAACAGGAAAACCTCCAGGAAATGCGTAGACAGATCCTGGAAAATAAAAATGGCAATCAATTTCAGGTCTCCTTTGGTACATACGATCCTCTAGCTGTTGAGCAACGCTACCATGGGCAAGTATATGTGCTTATCAATCGCTATAGCTATTCAAATACCGTGACCACAGCGGCGATCATAAAGGACTATGGGTTTGGGACTCTTTTAGGCGAAATCACGGCTGATACTCCGACCAGCTTTGGAGCCGTTCATCAATTTCCCCTTCCTCACTCTCAAATCAAGATCACCTTTCCTAAAGCTCTCATTGTCAGACCCAATGGAAGTAGAAATCTGATAGGTGTTCGTCCGGACTTTCCCATAACAGAAACTCGCGATAATGGAGTAGATGATGTGCTGGAAGGTACCCTGAATTTCATCCGAAACAGGCAACAATAAAACTTTTTCGACAAAGTCTCGAATCCCTTATGCCTATGTAGTTTTTTTAGTAGAATTTTCCTTGAATAAGTTTTAGCTTCGCAGGATTTTTAGGGAACAATGCCCTTGCCCTCAAATCGGACGTTGTTTCATTACTTACATCTGACGATAAGCTATAAGGAATGATGAGATCTTTATCCATCCTGCTATTTTTTATACCCGTGTTTTTGCTGGCTCAAAATAAACCCGGCACAAAAATCCACATCAAAAAGGCCAAAGGAAAGATCAAGATAGATGGGGTACTTGATGAAGCAGACTGGCAAAACGCTCAGGTTGCAGACAATTGGTACTTAAACTTTCCGGTTGACACCATCAAACCCACTGTCAATACCGTTGCTCGAGTTACCTTCGATGATGAATTTCTCTATGCTTCATTTGAGTGTGAAGATGACGAAACTCCTGATATCATAACTTCTCTACGAAGAGACTTTGATTATCCATTAAATGACAATGTTGGTTTCGTCATTGGTCCCTACAATGATTTCTTGAATGGATTTTTCTTTGTCGTAACTCCTGCGGGGGTACAAATGGAAGGAGTTATGTCAGGAGGTGGAGCCGGGGAAGGATCTTTCAATACATTTTGGGATAATAAGTGGTATTCTGAAGTGGTTAGAGAGCCTAACAAATGGACAGTAGAAATGGCCATTCCCTTCAAAAGTTTTCGCTACAAGAGTGATCTTAAAACATGGAATATTGCTTTCGACCGACAAGACCTGAAACGAAATGAGAAATCTTCATGGATTCGTACGCCCATTCAGTTCAATACGGCTTCTATGGCTTTTGCAGGCCAATTGGTTTGGGATGATCCAATTCCTGAAGCAAAGACCAATATTTCTCTGATTCCCTATATAGCCGGAAACCGGTCGGTCAATAAGCTTGATCCTGATTCCGATCCAATATCGGATTTCCAGGCAGGCTTTGATGCTAAAATCGGGGTAACTCCATCCATGAATCTGGATCTTACCTTTAATCCGGATTTCTCTCAGGTTGAAGTCGACCAGCAGGTACTCAACCTGACTCGTTTTGAAGTTCAATTTCCAGAACGAAGGCAATTTTTCTTAGAGAATAGTGATCTTTTTGCAGATATGGGCTTCCCGATGGTTCGTCCTTTCTTCTCTCGAAGAATAGGACTGGCTCAGGATACAACGGGTCTCTTCAGAAGACTTCCCATCTTGTATGGCGCTCGTTTGAGTGGGTCTTTGAATGAGGACTGGAGATTGAGTGTCTTGAATATGCAAACCAATCCAGAGGAATCCATTGGGCTGCCTGCTCAAAACTATACAGTTGCCACAGTACAAAGAAATCTCTGGCAGCAATCCAGTGTTTCTTTGAGTTGGGTAAATAAGCAGAGTCTTGGTGTAGGAGAAAATGATACTACAGAGTTTTTTCATCCGACTATCTTCCCAGAGGTACGAATAGGAGAAAATGGATTTAGGCGAGTCAGAAACAACTTCAATCGAGTATTAGCTGCGGATGTAGAAATTCGAAGTAAAGACAATAAATGGTATCACAGTTCATATTTTGGAAAATCCTTTGACCCGCTTTATGATGATAAAAGTTTTTCTATGTCCTCCTTTTGGAGATATGCAAGTCAAAGATGGGATGTATTTGTAGGAAACTTTATCATACAAGACAACTTCAATGCAGAGGTAGGTTTTGTACCCGGTCTGGCTGTTTATCCGGGGCAAATCGGTTTTTTCAGTCAAGGTTCATATAAGCATTATCCTAAAGAGGGTCCTCTGGTATTTATGGGTCCAGCTTATGAGGCTAATCAAAATTACATTCCGGGAGGAACGCTGACAGATCAGGATTACCTCCTAACTTATGAATTCAGGTTCAAAAATACGACTCAATTGGCTCTTGGAGTTGCCTACACCTATCAGCAACTGACCTTTGATTTCAATCCTACCTTCAATCCGGATTATGATAAATATTTAGCGGGCGAAGAGTATGATTGGAATACAGTGGGGTTGTCTTTCCAAAGTGATACCCGCAAGACCGTCAACCTGGCATTAGAAGGAAGGTATGGAGGGCTTTATAATGGAACTCGCCTGAACTTAAGCGGCACCTTAAATGCCCGCTATCAACCTTATGGCAACATCTCTCTGGTCTTTGATTATAATAGGCTTGATTTGCCGGAAAATTATGGCAAAGAAGATTTCTTCTTAATCGGTCCAAGGATAGACCTTACCCTAACAGATGCGATATTTCTTACCACTTATTTCCAGTACAATAGCCTGATAGACAATATAAATCTCAACGCACGTTTTCAGTGGCGTTATCAACCCGCCTCCGATTTCTTCATTGTTTATACTGAAAATTATTTCCCGCAGGATTTCATGAGCAAAAACCGCGCACTGGTATTTAAACTGACCTATTGGCTCAATTTATAATGGGCAAAAAATAGGGCTTTTCGGGCTTAAAACTGGAAGTTTGTGCTTTTTTTGACTATATACGGGTCATTTCCACAAACATGAAATTATCCGCATATATTATACCTCTTTTCCTGCTCTTTATGGCTTGTGAATCAGAGCCCGAAATTGTAAGTAAAAGTCTATTCAATGGCAAAGATTTGAGTGGATGGTATATGGATGTGCCTGATCTGGAAAATGACAGTAGTTTACAGAAACCATTTCTGGTAAGAGAGGGAAAATTGGTAAGTCTTGGTCTGCCTAATGGCCACTTGATTAGTGATTCTTCTTATAGTAATTATCGGCTGGAAGTAAAATATCGCTTCACCAATGATCCGGGGAATTGTGGAGTGCTAGTTCATGCTTCAACGCCCAGATCTCTGTATGAGATGTTCCCAAAATCCATAGAGGTCCAAATGTATCACAAAAATGCAGGGGACTTCTGGTGCATAGTAGAGGATATTAAAGTTCCGGATATGGAAGCCCGCCGGGGGCCGCCAGAAGAATGGGGCATACGTGAAGGGAAGAAAAGACGCATCCTGAATCTTACGGATGGCTCCGAAAAGCCCTTGGGTGAGTGGAACGAAATGAAAATCGAATGCCTGGGAAATGAGATCAAGGTTTGGGTAAATGGAGATCTGGTAAATTATGGTTACGAAAGTACGGCCAACTCCGGCCAGATAGCTTTGCAGGCGGAAGGGGCTGAAGTCGAGTTTCAGAAAGTGTTGCTGACACCGATTAAAGCTCTCAGTGAAGAAGAAAAGCAGGAATAGGTTTGTTCTATTGTTTGTTTAGGCTTAAAAAACTCACATGAATCCATCTCTTCAAAAAAAATTTATTTCTTTCGAACAAAAGAAAGCAGATTTACTTAGCAGCTTGGATAAGTATCCTAATCCGGTTTTATCCCAACGGCCAGATGAAAGTAGCTGGTGCGTCTTGCAGGTACTGGATCATTTGGAAAAAATTGAGTTGGCTGCGATTACCTATCTCGAGAAAAAGTTGAGCCATGATGCTCCTCTGAAAAAGAGTGGAATCATGACAAATGTAAAATCTTTTGCTTTGCATACAGCCCTTCGCATTCCCTTTGCAAAGTACAGGGCTCCCAAACGTTTGATGGGAGGGAAAGAACCCAGAAGTTATGAAGAGATAAAAGAAAGTTGGGGATCTACACGGCAAAGATTTCAGGAATTGCTTGAGCCGATGAGCGAAGAACTTGTTCATGCCGAATTCTTCAACAATCCCAATGTCGGTCGAATTAAGATCCTACATCAGATGAGTTTCCTGAATCTTCATTTCGATAGACACCGTAAACAGGTAGACAAGATTATTTCTCAAGTCGATACCTAGTCATGCTTGCACACTACACCTTAAAAAGCCTTCTTCTACTTTTGCTATTCAGCCTTTGTATTTCTTGTAAGGAGCCGAAAGAGGCACAAAAACCACTTCCCAACTTACAATTATTTAAGCCTGTAGTCCTTCAGCAAGAAGGACCTGAAATTCATCAGTATTGGGAATTTGAAGATGAAGCAGGACTTTGGGAAACAGATTTCCCCATCCCGGACGCTATCCAAATTTTTCGAGATTCCCTTGAAGATGCGATTGGTTCGGATACCCTGGAATTTATGTTAAAACGGGAAAGAAGCGTTACAGAGAAAAGTGATCTCCCCCTTGACAGCCTGGATAATTGGCAGATCGTCCATCAGGGATATGCGGGGAGGATACGAGATATTAATTACCTGGAAGCTCAGATGCTCAACTACCAGATTAGTCGCTTTCCGCTACTCAGTCATCCTACAGAATTTCATGGATTTATCCTCAACAATGAAAAGGCAGATTTGATTCGGGTTTATATTTCAGCCAGCGATACTCCCTTTCCCCCTAAACCTCATGCTGTCACCGATCAGGTCGATAGTCTTACTCAAAAAGATTGGGAACTCATCTACCACCTCCACAATCATTATCGAGAGCCAGAAGAATATTATCTGGGAGCAATGGGACCGAGTATGGCGGATGCCCATTATTTCAAGAATCTTCACAAAGGAGTAGGTCTGGGACATGCCCTGATTACCAATGGTTACACTACCTGTGTACTAAAACCTGCTGAATTACCAATCTTCAATTCTCATTAACAGAATTATGAAAAACTACCTGCTACTTATCACTTTTGTCCTGGGGTTTGGAGGTAAGTCCCTCCATGCTCAACAAGATTTTCAAAGCCTTCACGAGGTTTGGATTAAAGACTTTAATGATGGGAAATACTCACAGCAGTTTTGGGAGAAAGGCAGCCTGTTTCTGGAGGGCAAAGTATTTCAGGGGAAGGATAAGATGTATGGGAAGCTACTGATCTACCGTTCCCAGATAAAAAATATCCAGTCCTTTGAGCAAGTCGCCCTAATTTCCCACCAACAAAACAACTACTTTGAGATGGGGATTTATAAAGCTAATAATGGAAATTATGCATCTATTGTCGGTTGGAAAAAACTTGGAGGAAAATGGTTGAGAGAGATTCAAATCCTTTATCCTCTGGAGAAAGGATCTGGTGCTCCACTGGCCCAAATGATCATTAGCTATGCAGAAACCTGGATGAAATACTCCAATGCACATGATCATGCTCAGCTCATAGAGCAAGTATATAGCCCAAAAGCAGTTTATGTCAATGGAGGAAGAGTGGATGCCGGGAGAAAGGAGATCATCGATAGATACGCCTATATGTCCAATCCCAATTGGCAAATCAAACTTGTACCTCTAAAGCAATTGGAAGTGAAAGATGACATTATATTTGAAATTGGGAGGTATGAAAGTACAGGAGTGGGTCATTATGTGATTGTTTGGGAGAAGCAGGAATCCGGGAAATGGCAAGCTTGTCTGGATTTCAATTTTTAGCTTTTGTTGAATCAAGCTTTATGGAAGCTATATTCCCATCTTTCTAGAAAAAGATGAAGTCAAAAATCGCAGCGCCCAAAGTCAGCCTCACATGCCGCCCCCGACTCCCGATGGATGCTGAAGGGCCAAAGCTCTCAAGTATTTTACAAACGTCAACACACTAATACTCGAACACGCCAACACATTTTCCCTTGCGATAGGCTTTGTAGCAGTTTAATTTTTAGAGATGCCAGTCCTGGATTCCTATTGAAGGGTTTCATCTAAGGAAAGAGAAGAAGAGATAAAGAACTCATCTAAAGAATAACTAAATGCCTTCCATTAATTGCGGAAAAACCTTCGCTACCTTCCCTAAAACATACTCCCCATAAGTGCCCTCAAATTCATGTACACTGGCACCGTCCCAGCGCTCCGCCTTATCATCTTCCGAATGATCAACACTCCCTAAATCAATGGCTTTCACTTCTGCATCAAAATTAGGATCAAAAAAGAAGGGGTAGGAATAGCGACTTTTTCCGCTGCGATTGAGTACACGATGAGGCGTCGAACGATAATAACCTCCTGTCATACGATCCAGCATATCACCGATGTTGCAAATAAAGGAGCCCTCGATATAGGGAGCTTCAATCCATTGATTCTGGGTTTTCACCTGCAGCCCTCCTACTCGATCCTGTTTGAGAATGGTGAGCACGCCATAATCGGTATGTTCACCTACACCCCAGAGTTCTTCTTCCCGGCTTTTGGGTGTGGATGGCGGATAGTGGAAAATCCTGAATAAGGTCAGGGGATCCTGTGTAAAATGGCGATCGAAATACGTTTCATCCAATCCCAAACTCAGCGAAAGGCCTTCCATAAGTCTATGCCCCAATTTTTCTACAGCATCCATGTAACTCAAAATAACTCCTCTCATTTCAGGTATCGATGCAGGAAAAAGATTTTTCCCATGCATGGGTAGTCCGGCTTTCACCCGTTCATCTTCTTCTCCCAGTTCTGAACCGAAATACAAGCCTTCTTTCATATCAGGTTTACCTGAAGTCAGCTCATCTCCAAGTGGAAAAAAGCCACGCCAGGCTCTTCCTCCCAATTCCATCCGAATCTTCATCTTCTCCTCATGGGTCAGAGCAAAGAATTGCGCACTCAAATCTTCCATCCTTCGCTGCAAATCCTCTGAGATTCCATGTCCTACGACATAGAAAAATCCATAATTTCGACAGGCTGAAGAAAGCTCATTAGCAACAAGTTTTTTATCGGCTCCTTTTTCAAGCAGTCGTGTAATATCGATTACAGGTACACTAAGGGACTCAGTCATAAGCAATCATTTTCTTAAAAATACAGCCTCATTTTCTTTCCCCCAATTCCAACTTCTTCTCATTTTTCATACTCTTTTCATATACACCAATACCTACAAAGCATGAACTCTCTACTTCAAACTTTTGCCCTGGCTTTTATCCTGATTCTGCTTCTACCTTCCAGCGTAGACAAACACTTAAATAGGCCCAAACATAATCCTTATCCAGAAGAAGTAGCGAGCCATAATTATTATTCAGGAGACTGGAGCATTTCCGATGAAAATGCAAATAAAATCAGGCAGCAGGATACAAATTCTCAATCCTGGTTTCCCACTTACGACAGCCTTTCCAATTTCTCTACTGGAACCAATTTTTTAAATAATTTCCTGATAGAGAAGGCGGAAAAAATTCAGTCTTTAGGCACTAAGAGCTTGAAAATATTCATTTCCCAATGAGAGATAATTGGTGTCGGCTAAATGAGTATTTTTGACTCGGTCTTCCATTTCCTGAAAAAGAAATGTGACAATTTTAACGCATAAATAATACAAAAGACGTATATTAAGTGCTGATACAGCAATAAACTGTTATTTATGCAGTTAAGATAAAGACTGTATGTAATGAAGAAATGCTTCGCTCTTTAGCTATATGCTAAACTGAGCAGATACAAAAACCTGCATGGCGTCCGAGAACTCCAGGTCAAGAATTACTCGGGTTGCTAAATTACAACTCAATATTTCGATCTAATTTCCATTACCGCCATAATGGGGGGAATGAAACATTGTTTTATTTTAGCTATGCGGCCAATAGTATGCTCACTACTTTTTCTTGCTCTTTCTCTAAATCTCTCCCACGCTAAAAAATACGATCTCGACAGCCTCAAAGTAGTCTTCCGGACTCAGGACGATATTCCCGAGAAATTGAAGGCAGCCTTTCGCATTTGTAGTTATTACAATCGAGCCAAAACCAATAATGATGATTCCCTTAGGTATTATGCCGCTGAAGGAGTTAAAATTTCTGCAGCTGCTGATTCCATAGGAATGCAGGCTTATTTCACTACTTATTATGGGGCTACCTATTTCTATGAAGACACTAGTATCTACTTCACCAAAATGAAGGAAGCGGAGGAATTAAACCTTCGTTCGGATAGCAGAATACGATATTTAAAGGCTGCCATGACGGTATACAATGCTGCCATGCAATACAATGAATATGACGAGAATGAACTCGCTATCAGATCCTGCAAGCGAGGGATTTCCTACATAGACCGCTTTGATCCTGAGGATAATGATCTGTGGGCAAATAATCGCACCCGGATCAAAGATCGGCTATACGTTGAGCTGATAGAGGCTTATCGGGAAATGTCTGAATACGAAAAAAGTATAAAGACACTTTTTGAACAGGAAAAATTTCTGAGAGCGAATCACAGTTATAGCGGCCTGATAGAGGTCTATTTTCAATACCATGATGTATATGCTGATATCATCAATCAGAAAAAAATGCTCCTAAGCCCTGCAGAACTTCAGCCTTATAAAAACAAACTACTGGAAAACCTTCAGAAGGCATCTCATCTCTCCGATAGTTTGCCTAGTAGCTTTGCCAGGAAAGGACTTCCCTCCTTATTTTTCGGCTATTTTTATGAGGATGAAAAGAATTATGAGATGGCGAAAAGATGCTATGAGGAGGCTATTGAAATCACTGCTTTAGAAAAAAGGCACGAAGCACGACTTATGGCTTATATTTCTTTGGCAGGGATCTATTTGGAGGAAAACCAGCCTGATACGGCTTTTAAACTTATTCAGCAGGCAGACTCTATAGCTAAAAGAGTTAAAAGTCCGGCCAAGGATGTTCACCTGTATGAAGTCTTCTCTAAATATTATTTGGTAAAGCGAGAACCAAAAGAAGCCCTTAAATATATAGAGATGGCTTCTAACGTTATGCTCGAGACTTCAAGTATGGAAGTTAAGGCAGACCATTTCGAATTGAAACATAAAGTAGCCCTGGCCAACAATCAGCCAGATAAAGCACTTGAATATTATAAAAAACAAATTGCCTATAAAGATAGTCTGGCAGGTCAGCAGTTAGCAGAAACCCTTGAAGACCTGAGAGGTAAATACGAAACCTCAAAAAAGGATGTTGAAATTGCCAGACTCAATGAAGAGAAAGTGAGCCAACAACTGGTCTTTCAAAGAGTTCTGGGATTTGCAGTTTTAGTGATTCTGATTATTCTATTTATTTCCGTTGCGATCTACCAAAGAAACAGGAATAAAATCCTGGAAGCCAAGCAGAAATCCAGTGAACTAAAGCATCGGTTACTACGCTCTCAAATGAATCCCCATTTCACCTTCAATGCCCTCGGAGCAATACAAAACTATCTCCTGGTAAGTGATCAACCCAATAAAGCTGCTTATTTTCTTGCCAAATTTGCCAAACTAATGCGGCAGATTCTGGATCAAAGTATCGCGCCTCTGATTTCGGTAGAAGAAGAACTGGATACGCTTGAAAACTATCTTACCATTCAGAAGTTGCGCTATGACAGCAAATTTGAGTTCCAGATAGATGTTGCTGACGAGATCTGTAAGGAAAAAACCAAGATTCCACCTGTCTTGATTCAGCCATTGCTCGAAAACTCCATCGAGCATGGAAAGATTCACAAAAAAGATGATGGGATCGTAAGAGTGGAAATGGCAGAGGAAGAAGAAGGCTTTATAAATGTAAAAGTGCTGGATAATGGAGTAGGTCTTAGCAATAGCAGAAAGAGTAATATTAAAAAAGAGCATCACTCCGTTTCAACGACCATCATCGAAGAACGAATCAATATGCTCCGGGCCAAATATGGTGGGAACATTCGGTATCAAGCCAGAGAATTAGCACATGGCGGAACAGAAACTTTATTAGTTTTACCTAAAATCATCCAGTAGTCATGAAAGCATTCCTCGTCGAAAATGAAAAGAACCTTCGGGAAGTTCTTAAGAAACTCTTGCAGATACATTGCCCGGATGTAGAAGTAGTGGGTGAAGCAGATAGTGTAAACTCTGCATTGGAAGCCATTCCACAACATGAATTTGACATCCTCTTTCTGGATATCGAAATGGATGATGGAACCGGATTGGACCTCCTTTCCCAACTCAAACAAAGGTCTTTCCATGTAATCTTTGTTACGGCTTATGATAAATATGCAATCCATGCCTTCAGGTTTAGTGCCATCGATTATCTGCTCAAACCTGTTGATCCGGATGCACTGGAAAGTGCGATAGCCAAAGTCAAAGAGCTTCAGCAAAAAAAGATGGAAACTCAGCAACTCAATGCTTTGATCCAAAACCTCAATCCTCCAAATGGCCGCAAAAAGAAGATCGTAGTCAATGACAAAAGCAGTTTATTCTTCATAGACCTGGAAGACGTTTACTATCTACAGGCCAGAGGGGCATACACAGAAATTTGCCTTAAAGACAAGGTGATTTTCACTTCGAAAAACCTTAAAAATTATGAGGAAATTTTACTGGATGCTGGTTTCGTAAGAACCCACAACTCCTATATCGTAAATCTTTCTCATGTCGTGAAGCTCAATAAGTCAGACAATTTATTAGAGCTAAAAAACAACAAATCTGTTTCCGTTTCAGCTCGGAAGAAAGATGTGCTGATAAGCGAAATGAAACGCTATAGTATGTTTTAAAAATATTCTCCTTTGCCAGCAGGATATCCTGGCTTTGGAGAAATAAAAAAACCTGCCAGAAATTACTCTCCGACAGGTAACCTGCATTACAACTTTTTTTGGTTTAGGGAACCGCAATCAACTGCGGGTAATGCGCAACAATCAATTCCTTCCGAAAAATGGCCCCCTATTACCAGGCTACATAGCTTTATACCCTATCTTATTTGATTATTTATCTTCAAATGATAGACCAATATTAGGGCATATTCTGCTACTGTGCGGGCATATTTGATAAATGAAAATGTGGGGAAAATAAGTGTAGGAGAATTCTTTATAAGTGTTTTGGGTATTAACAAATCCGCAATGAAGACTCATGAAGCAAAGACCCGGATCAGATAAAGGGCCCTATTCCAGCCCATTATTCCAAATCTTCGTAAAATCTGGGTTTTTTAATTGAATCCTGCTGCTTAGCTTAGAATAGCTAAATGCCCAAAACTATTATGAAAGATAAAATCGTTTTCATCACAGGTGCCACAGCTGGCATCGGAAAAGAAACTGCAAGAGCTCTGGCCAAACAAGGAGCTCAAATCATCATCAGCGGACGCAACCCTCAAAAAGGAGCCCAGGTGCTGGAAGAGCTCAAACGTTCGACAGGCAACGATCAAATCGAATTGATGATCAGTGATCTGGAGGATTTGTCTTCGGTAAAAAAGATGGCCGCTGATTTCAAAGCCAAATATGACAAACTAGATGTCCTGATCAATAATGCCGGATACCTCGCTTCTGATCGGGTGCTCACCAAAGATGGGCATGAAAAAATGTTTGGCATCAATTACCTCGCACCATTTCTTCTAACTCATGAATTGCTGGATCATTTGAAGAAATCTAATCAGGGACGTATCGTCAATGTTTCTTCCAATGCGATGCTCAATACCATCGATCTAGACAACCTCAATTCAGAGAATAAATTCAGTCAAATGGGAAGTTATGGACATACAAAAAGTATGCTAACCTCCCACACAAATGAACTAGCTAGAAGATTGGAAGGAACGAATATAACCGCAAACAGCCTGCATCCGGGAGTAGTTTACACCAACATGATCAAAAGCTTCACTGGGCCCACTTTCATGCGTATGCTCATCAAGCTGATAGGCCCATTATTTTTTCTTACTCCCGAAAAGGGAGCTGCCACGACGATTTATGCGGCAAGTGCTCCTGAGTTGAAAAGTAGCAGTGGGAAGTATTTGGTTAAAAAGAAAATTACTTCGCCCAAACCCGTTACTGAAGATCGGGATCTGGCACAAAAGCTTTGGGAGGTAACCGAAAAGATGCTGAATCTGAACTAGGCCTAGCTTGTAAAACACAGTCCTAGTCCCACAGACTGACATCCCGGATATTTTTCCCATTCCTTTGTTAAAAATTCCGGGATGTTAATTTATACTTTATATATATCACCTGCCTAACTCTTTCCCACCTTAAACCCTGCGTATAATTCTGCATCTTTAATCTGAATTATCAGAGTTTTTATGAATAAGTTTATCCTTTTCCTCCTGCTTCTCTTATCCTATTCCTGCATCAATATCAATAATTTTGATAGAGGTTATCTGGAAAAACGAATACAGGATACGGTAGAAGTCCCATTTGAAAGCTATCGGGGGTTGATCATTTTGGAGGCAAAATTTAATGGTGTCGAAGGAAAATTCCTCTTTGATAATGGTGCCAGTTACAGTTGTGTAAACCAGGATTTTGCAGAGAAAGCGGGGATAAAGTTTAAGCAGGGTTCCAGCATTAGTGATGGAAATAACCGCAAGACAACAGTAAAGGAATCTACTGCTAAAGACATTGCCATTGACAAGATTCATTTTAAAAATACAGGGGTTTATCTAATCGACACCAAAAATTTCTTTCCCTGTAAAGAGGATGTGGATGGAATTTTAGGAGCTTCTGTGATCAACAAGATCAATTGGCTAATTGATTTCAAAGGAGAAAAGATTCAGATTTCCAGTTCAGCTTTTAACAATGACGGAATATCTTTTCCCATTTCTTTCAGCTCCAACAATAGCAGCTTTATGACTTTCGAGCTCAATGATTTTCCTGTGCGGGCAAAAATAGACTTTGGCTATCAGGGAGATCTGAAATTGAGAGAAGGAGAGTACAAACATAAATTCAGCGGTATGAAAGTGGACAAAAGCGTGGGTATTTCTTCTTTGTCCATCAGCGGCCTGGGCAAAAATGATACGACTTATGATATACATAATGGTATCGAAATGCGGATAGATAATATTCGACTTCCCTACCCTCCTGAAATCAACCTTACCAAAAATCTCAAATACAAAGCCCGGATAGGCACAGACTTTTTCAGGAATTATGAATTGGTGGTAAACTCCTCCGAAAAGGAATATCTGCTAAAAGCCTATGAAGAGGAATTTGATACGGAAGATTATCGTGCCTATGGAGTAGCTATCTATAAGGTCGAAGAAAGCTATAGAATCATCCAACTCAAACCTAGCCTAATCAAAGATCAACCTATTGAGATCATGGATGAAGTTATATCCATCAATGAGAAATCAGTTGATTCCTTTTCTGATTTTTGTGCACTTAGAGAATTTTTGGCAAAAAGCCGGGAAGAGGCGGAAACTTTGTACCTTAGGATCAAAGGCAAAGAGCTTAGCTTTACGTTTCCTTATCAAAAAGCTGAATTGATCTCTTTACCCTAAATTCATACGAGAAACCTTATGCAAAAACTACTAACGATCCTTACACTGGCGATCATACTTTTCGCCTGCACTTCCCCAAAAACTTCAGAGAATAAAGAAATGGCAGCTGCACCTGAAGTAGCTCCTCAAGCTGAGGAAAGCAGTAAGCAACTTCGACATGTTGTGCTCTTTAAATTTAAAGAAGGCAGTACTGAAGCAGATATTGCCAAGGTAGAAGAGGCATTTTCTGCTCTCCCTTCCAAAATTCCACAAATTAAAGGCTATGAGTGGGGTACTAATAATAGTCCGGAAGGATTAGATAAAGGATTCACCCATTGTTTCTTCCTCAGTTTTGATAGTGAAGAAGATCGGGCTATTTATCTGCCGCATCCAGACCATAAAGCCTTCGGGGATGTACTTGGGCCGCATCTGGATGATGTATTGGTTGTTGATTACTGGACTGACTAATAACAGCTCAGATTTAACTTGGTGCAAAATATCCCATAGATATTTTCACTCGAAAGTTCAAGCGCAAGTATCAGCTGCAAGTTCATAGGATTATATACATTCCCAATTGAACTTGAGGTTGATCCTTGCACTTGAACTTCCTTTTTATCCTCAAAACGATAACTCATTGCGAACCTTAGTTTTAGGGGAAGCAATCTCTTTAGCCTAAAAAATCCTTTACCCAAATCACATGAAAATTGCCTTTATCATTTTCGATGGAATCACCTGGCTGGACCTCATCGGTATTTATGATCCTGTTACCCGATTAAAATCCTATGGATACATAGCTGATCTGGAATGGGATCTCTGCTGCTTCAATCCCACCGCAAAAGACAGTTTCGGAACAGAAATGCAGGCTACAAAAGTAAAACCTGATCTATCTGAGTATGATATGATCATTATACCGGGTGGATTTGGAACTCGAAAACTTCAATACGAAGAGGAATTTATGAATTGGATCAAAACTGCAACTAAGGTTCCCTACAAATCGTCTATATGTACAGGTAGTCTATTACTAGGTGCTGCCGGCTTTCTACGCGATAAACATGCTACCACACATTACAACGAATATGAGACCTTGAAACCTTATGTAGGAGAAGTTCATAAAAACCGAATCGTGCGAGATGGAAATATCCTCACAGCTGGCGCGGTTGCTTCTTCACTAGACCTGGGGCTATACATCTGCGAAATGTTGGTTGACAATGAGGCAAAAGAGCGAATCAGAAAAGCCATGGATTATCCGCATCGGGAAATAGACAGCATCACCTTTAACTTTTGATTCCTTCATGGAAAAACTGCTGCTTAGTATCCTAATTTTCCTTCCTTCTATTTTATTTGGTCAAAACTTCGATCCCATCTCTATTTCGGAAGACCTGGAAATCCTTCCACTTACTGAAAAGGTATATGTCCATCGTTCCTATTCTACTGTAAAGCCCTACGGAAGATTTTATTCAAATGGAATGATCTATGTATCTGAGGGGAAAGCTATGATTTTTGATACTCCTATGGAACCTCATATAACTGAAGAATTGCTGGGATGGATACAAGCAGAATTGAAGTTGGAGATTGCTGGCATAGTCGTAAACCATCATCATAATGACTGTCTGGGAGGGCTTAAGCATTTTCATGATTTGGAGATTCCTTCCTGGTCTACTAGCCTTACTCAAGATCTAGCTGTAGAGAAAAAGGTAGAAATTCCCCAAAACACCTTCAAAAAGAGAAAAACCCTAAGATTTGGGGATAGCAAAGTAAAGCTCTTTTATCCCGGAGAAGCACATACAATCGATAATATGGTAGCCTGGTTACCAGAGGAGAAAGTTTTATTCGGAGGCTGTATGGTAAAGTCGTTGAAATCAGGCAAGGGAAATCTCGCAGATGCCAATGTAAAAGAATGGCCCCTTACGATTGACAAGGTCAGGAAAAAATTTGGGGATGCAGCCTGGGTGATTCCCGGTCATGGAAAGTTGGGGGGACTTGATTTATTGGATTATACCATAGAAATGTTTACAAAAAACCCATAGCCATGCGAAAATACTACCAGTACCTACTTCTTTTGAGCGCAGGTCTTCTTATATGCTTTGCCTGCGAGGAAAATCCTACTGAGCCGGATCCACCTACTCCTCCTGAGCCCCTGGTATTGGAGGGATATTATATAGGTACCTCTGATTATGAAGAATATACCTATAGGACTGAGTATTTTCATGTCCCGAGTATGACCTTTAGAGATACCTTTTTTGTCCTTATCGATACGGCCTATATGAGTGATCCAGATACCATTACGGTTCGGAAAGTTGATGGGGATACGCTTTACTATGTTGATTGGCAGCATGCCGATAAGCTGTATCCTTTTCTCATGGGTCCACTTTCTCGCTATTCGGAAGAAGACTTACTTAGAGGGCCTGGTATGTACCAGGATTATGATGTCGACCTTCGATTTTCTATGCATGGTTTTGGTACAGATAGCTTAGAGGTGAATTATCTTTTCGAGCACAAATTTGAGTTAGAAGTAATGGCGGATAAAGAGTTGAGTTTTCGAACCTTAAGAAAAGAGCCTTTAGACTAATATGAAAACACTCAAAATAGCCAGCGCACAATTTGAGCCCAAAGACGGCGACAAAGCCTACAACTTATCTGTGATGGATAAGCTTTGTGCAGAGGCAAAGGAAAAAGGAGCGGACATAGTAAGCTTCCATGAAATGTGTATCACGGCTTACACTTTCACCAAAGAGCTCTCAAAAGCTGAAATGCTTAAGTTGGCAGAAGATGTTCCAGATGGTCCCAGTACCCAGGCCTTAATTGAGCTATCCCAAAAGTACCAGATACCCATTCTGGCAGGCCTGGTAGAAAAGGAAGCTAGTAATCTTTACAATACTTATGTCTGCGTATACGAAAACGGCCTGAAGGCCAAATTTCGCAAACTACACCCTTTCATCAATCCTTACCTCAAACCCGGCAATGAATATGTAGTTTTTGAATTGCTAGGATGGAAATGTGGAATCCTGATTTGCTACGATAATAATATTATTGAAAATGTCAGGGCTACTTCTCTTCTGGGTGCAGACCTTATTTTCGCTCCACATGTAACCGGATGTACGCCTTCTGCTATGCCTGGCAGAGGATATGTTGAAGATAAATACTGGCAAAATCGCCATAGCGATCCGGTTTCCCTTCGCCAAGAGTTCAATGGCCCTAAAGGAAGAGGCTGGATTCTTCGCTGGCTTCCAGCTCGCGCCTATGACAATGGAGTGTATTATGTATTCAGCAATCCGATTGGCTATGATGGGGAACACTTAAAGAACGGGAATGCCATGATACTTGATCCTTATGGTGAAGTTCTGGCGGAGACCCACGGTTTTGAGGATGAAATTTGTTTAGCTGAAATTGATCCTGTGAAATTAACACTGGCTGGCGGTCATAGATACAGAAAAGCAAGAAGACCTGAACTTTATCGGGACATCATTGGGCAGGAGCATAAGTCCAATACGCATCCCGTTTGGATGAAGAAGAAGTAACAATCATAGATGAAACGTGTTGGGGTATTGCCGTGTTGAATCTTCAGATTAGTACCAAGCATCCACAAGAACACAAGCACCCAATAACGGTAGAACACTTCCCCTTCCTACCAAACCTGCAATTCTTGCTCCAGCATCACAGTCTGTGAACTACTCTCATTGACATAGACTGTCAGCTTAACTTCGTATACACCGGGAATCGTATAGGTTTTTAGCGGGTTTTTTTCTTGTGAGGTAGTCCCATCTCCAAAATCCCAGAAAAACTTCTCTCCGTAGTTGCAGCGGGCTCTGAAACGGGTAGGCGTATCTCTGTTTATGCGAAAGTCCGTGGCACGAACATAAATGGATGCATTGATCTCTTCACTTCTTCTTTCCACAACCTTGAGAAGCCAATAATCATTGTCTCCGCTTTTCTTATGGGTGAAATAGTTTTTCTTTTCCCCAATCGCATAATAAACCCCGGGACTGTACTCGATCACATCCATGCAGCGTTCATTGTTAGGGCCTCCAAAACTCTCTTTCCAAATGACCCTTCCCTCTTCATCCAATCGATATAGAAAAAAATCATCTCCCCCCATAGCATAATTTCCAGAACCAGAACCGGAAAGTGCATAGCCTCCCAATAAATATCCTCCCAGTGAAGCATGGATCATTTTCGATAAATAATCATTATCAGGCCCTCCAATAAACTGCTCTCGAATCACTTTTCCTTCAGCCGTCAACATCAGCCACCAGATTTCCTGTGCCTTGACCTGCGTATGATAATTTCCCGCTGCGATGATTCGGCTATCTGGTCTTTGATAGACCTCACTTAAATATCCTCCGAATGGACAAGCATAGGTTTCCTGCCAAATCAGTCTACCCGTAACAGAAAGTCTAGCAATAAGTCCATTGCCATAAAGACCAAGAGCATCTTTTCCCATTTCCGGAGAATTACTCATACCTGCAAGAATATATCCCCCCTCTTCAGCTGTACTGATTCCGTTAGCCCAGTCATTTTGTTGCCCTCCGATTACCTGGCTAAAGCGGACATTGCCTCGATTATCTACTTTGAGAATCAGGATGTCTGCCATGCCGATATTCTTTTTAGCCACTCCATCGTGGGAATGAGAGATTCCGGCGACCATAAAATCCCGGTATCGACCTTTGGCAATCGCATTTCCTATATCCAATTGATTGCCACCATAACTTTGGAGCCATTCTACCTGTCCCAATGAATCCAGTTTCCCCAGAAAAGCATCTCCCCAGTAATTATCATCCCCTTTTTCTTCATGAGGAATGAGAGAATTGCTTACTCCCGTAAAAAGGATCCCTCCATCATCGGTATTGACCATATCGCGGAGTTCTTCGCAGCCACTCATCTTAATTTCACGCTCCCATATGATTTCCCCCAGCGTATCCACCTTCAATATCCAGATATTGCCACATCCACTCGCGAGGGAGTCATGCATAATGGTTTCTCCTCCCATGATCAGATTAGCATCCGTGGATTTGATCAGGCTACGGGGTTTATCAATCCCGACATTGTCATAAAAACGCTGAAACTTTAAAACCGGAAAAAGTTGAGCCTGCCCGGAGAGAAAAAGGCAACACAAAAGAAAGGTATATCCAATTCGCATTTTGAAAGCGCTCAAGATTAATTCCACGAAGGATCAATATTACTACATTCTTTGGAATTAGTGCAGCTTTCTTGCAAAATCAGCCAAAATAGAAGGAAAGAGCCACAAAAAAACTTACCCATGAAATATGGATTTTGAAATATTTCCTAATACTGAATGAAATTTTTTTCACATAAAAAGTCGAAAAATGACATATATCCAAATTGGTATGGATTTGGCAGTACAGATTTGACCGTTCATGCATAATAACTGACAGTTTACCGAACGCGCTCCCAAACCGCGGAATGTAAGGCACCCCCAGATTCTTTTTTTCATAAGAAGAAACTGGAATGCACCTTTGAATTGTAGGTAGATGCAATATGTATGAACAGAACCGGAAACCGATGTTTTCCGCCCTAATGTTTTACACACTATGAAGAATTGCAGAATCTATCTCGCTCTTTCCTTATGCTTTATACTTTTACTTATTTGTTCTAATACTTCTCTTCAAGCTCAAAATAATCGACTAGGCGTTTCCTATTGGGAAAATACCCGACCTAGTTCTTCCCTGATTACCCAACTGTTTATTGATGATCGCAGACAGAATATCGTCGTTTATCAGAATTGTTATGATGGACCTTGTGGATGGGGGCGAGAAACCCTGAGGAAGCGAGGAAATGATTATCTGGCTAGCTACACTCAAGATTTCGTTCAGTACCGAATTAGAGTTCGAGTTATAGACAGAAACAGGATATTGGTACTAGCGAAAATGAAATACAATGATACCGATGAATGGGATTACCTGGAGTATTCATTCAGGCGGAGTCAGGGACATGGCAACAGCGGTGGTATTTCGACCAAATAAACATTGATTTTCCTCTATGTAAAGGGCGAATATAGGAAAACAGAGGTTTTCGTTAACATACAAGGCAGACCACCACATACTGCCAACAAAAAAATAAGGCTATCCAAATTGGATAGCCTTTTGTATTTCGAGAATAAGTAACTGAATTACTCGTTTACATGGGCCTTTTCAATCTCCTGTTTATCCTGAATGGATTGTTTAAAGGCTTCGTAATCCGTTTGATTGCTGATGTCGTGTAATTCATCACCGATCAACAACGGAATTACCGGATGTGTATCTCTTCGCATCGCATATTTCACTTCTTCCTGAAGGTTGAGGTGAATCAGGCGATTGAAATGCGAACTGTTTCTAAAGAAGTATCTCTTGCGGATATTGGCAGATTGGAAAAGAGTTTCAGCTACGATAGCTGTATCCTGGAAACGCTGGAAATGATGACGTAATTTGCGGGAGAGCGCTCCGGCATAAATCGCATCTTCCATAGTCACATGATTTCTCCATCCAGAGCACAGCAGGCAAACGTGCTGATCCTGTTTTACCAGCCATCGGGCCAGTGCAGAGATATTACAAAATGAACCTACAACGATTTCTTTAGCACCTCTGATCTGAGCTGCCTTCATCGCGCGGGTACCATTGGTCGTTGTGATGGCAATCTTTTTTCCTTCGACTGCTTCACGGGTAAATGAGAAAGGCGAGTTTCCAAAATCAAATCCTGAAATTTGTTCTCCACTTCTTTCTCCAGCGATCAGATAATCTTTATCCTTGTAGGCTCTGGCTTCTTCAATGTGCTCCACTGGCACCATTAATTCCGCCCCATGATCAAAAGCCACACACATAGTAGTAGTAGCTCGGAGGATATCAATCACCACTACAATCGCCTCTGACACATCAAATTCATCGATGAGCGCAGGTGTCAGGCAAACATGTACAAACTTTTTCATCTTCATATCGCAAAACTACAAAAAATCCAGTATTTATATAATTCGTTGCATATGAACGTGTTGGAGTTGGGATGTGTTGGAGTGCTGGGGTTGAAGGCCAGAGGCCGTATTTGTGTGTTAGGGTGTTTGGGTTTTAGTGTAAGGAGAAAGAAGATTTAGATACTCAACACCAACACGCTAACACCCAAATACGCCAATACGTTTCCCTAGAATTGATTTATCAAGCCAATATGCACGCGCCCACGTGCAGCCTGGAAGGGAATATCTTCAGCTTTTCCTATGGCGTAGCTAATGGAAATAATGCCTGCCTTTGTGCCATAATTCATACCTATACCGGTACTAATGGGCTGACTGATGTTGTTTTCCTCATTGTTTTCTAGATAAGCATAGTCTCCAAATACAAAGACATAGGAATTTCGCTCCAGTTGCAGACGGTATTCCAGGCTGAAGAAACTGTAGAAATCGGTGAAGAACTGATTTTCATTAAAGCCTCGGATACTTCGAGCTCCGCCTACTTGCAATTGGTCGTTACGCAGGATGTCTTCGATATCTAACCAATAGGTGTGATTCGCGAGGTGAAGGACATGGCGAGGGATGAGTTGCTTGTACCACTTAAAACGAAAGTCAATCTCACGGCTCGGTTGTTCGCGATCGATATTCTCATATACTTCAGGACGTGTACGACTGATCTGCACATTCTCCCTTATACTACGAGTCCCTAACCCGATTTTGAGAGAAGCTTGAACCCCTTTGGAAGGATTGAGCCTGTAGTCAAGGTTTTCAAAATTGAGGCCCAGTCCTAACATACGTCTTCGTGAATCCAGTTGAGGCAAATCTAGCAGCGAGGTATCTATCAGACTTTCACCCAACAGACGGGTATTTTTTGTATTGAGGTAAAAACTAGCAGCCAGGAAGGGAGAGAAGTCGTATTGGGCGGCGAGATCCAGACTCTGGTTTTGGAAGTCTTCATTTTGCTTGAGCAGATCGAATACACCACTCAATCTAAGAGGAGTTCGAAGTAAATAAGGCAACATCAATGCCAGACGCGTTTGTTGTGAGCTTTGGGTCAACTTTTCAAATTTAAATTCCAGCAATTCTCCTCTTCGAATAGGACTCAACAGAGCGACATCTATCGAACCCGTAAACTGTAGTCGCTGTGTATTATCAACCGGGGGTAATATTCCCAGAAGGATATCAAGCCTACTGGTTTGCTTTTGCTCCAACTCTAATTGAATATCTGCTTTATTATCTGCGCGAAACCGGACTTTGGGATCTTTTACATCTTCATAGTAGATACTGTTGTTGAGGACTCGGGGAGCATCCCGTAACAGTTTATGCCGATATATATCTCCCGGATTTAGCCCACTGAGATTGTAAACGAAATTGGCATTCTCCCGAATTTTTCCTTTTACATTTACAGAATCAATCCGAACCAGGGGCCCGGAATCAAATGCATAGGCAATTTCAACCCCTACACTATCTCCTTCATGAGCGATATAGCTGATTTGGGTTTGTTGAAAGGAGGCAAAAGGATAACCTTCATTTTGATACTGATCCAGGCAAGTCTTCATTTTTTCTTCCAGATCCTCCCAATTCACAGGTTCCTGTTTTCGATACAACCTGTCAATACCTGCCCGCTGTGGGTATAATTCATTTATACCCGCCAAGGTTATGGCTTTGTAATAATAATATGGGCCTTCAAAAATTTGGACGTGATAAGGAGCTTTGGGGGAAAAAGAATAACTGTATTCAAGCTGCCCTGCTTGCTGTTTTTCGGCTATCCAATCATCCAGAATCCTCAGGCTTGCCAGAGAGTCTGTGGATCGTTTCAAACGACCGAATAATTTCTTTGCGTCTCTGGCATCTTCAATCCCATCAATTTCCAGATTTGCCCATGAATTATCCTGCCCTTGCACAACTACAAGGGCGGAAATAATCAAACATATAAGCAAGAGGAAAAATCGATACAAAATCAGGCTCTTTTTTCTACAAAATCCTCCCCAATAACGCCTTAAGAGGATATTTATGTTAAAAGTACGAAATGCCCTCCAATCAAATCATGCAAAGATCAGCCTCTCTATACATCCGAGCAGGAATAAACATCAACCGTCTATAGATAAATCCTTGTAGTTTGAGCGCTCAGTAGCTATATTAGGATGAACACTTGTACCTGCACTTCCGTTAGATTAAAGAAGTTAACCTTAACGCGTCAATTATGACCTTAAAGAAATTTGCCCTCTATGCTGGAGGTGCGCTTCTCTTGATGTTGTTTAGCTCTACCCTTGGAGCACTTATTTATAAGAACTATTTCGAAACACCCACCTATTACTATTTTCCTCAAGAGAGCCTTCCCACAAGTTTCTCTCATTATATTCCTGAGAGTACAGAGACAACAGAAAGAAATGTTGACAAGGATGCCCCAATAGGTACTAGTTTACCTGATTTTGTACAAGCCTCTAGCCTGGCACGCCCGGCTGTCGTTCACATCCGTTCGCGCTATGAGGCGCATTCTTCCAACAGAAATGCCGACTTCTTCAGTAATCCCTTCAGAAACTATCTGGATGAAGATGGAAGAAGAGAAAGTCCTCAGGGAATGGCTTCCGGTTCGGGAGTACTCATTTCCCCTAATGGATACATCGCTACGAATAATCATGTGATAGAAGATGCTGATGAAGTAGAAATCACTCTATTTGACAACCGCAGTTTCAAGGCCGAAGTGATCGGAACTGATCTGGCAACTGATCTGGCTCTATTGAAGATAAAAGGGGAAGAATTACCTTTCCTTTCTTTCGGAGATTCTGATCAGGTACAGGTAGGTCAATGGGTACTGGCTGTAGGCAATCCTATGGATCTCACATCTACCGTAACAGCGGGAATTGTGAGTGCCAAAGGAAGAAACATTAACCTACTTCAAAATGACTCAAAATATGCGATAGAATCCTTTATCCAAACAGACGCTGCGGTAAATAAAGGAAATAGCGGAGGCGCCCTGGTTGACAAAGAAGGAAAACTAATCGGTATCAATACAGCAATTGCTTCCCGTACAGGATACTATGCGGGTTATTCTTTTGCCATACCTGCAACAATAGCCAAGAAAGTAATGGAAGACCTCCTCACTTTTAAAGAAGTGAAAAGAGGCTTTTTGGGAGTTTCTATCCAACAGGTAAATGCTACTTTGGCCAAACAACATGGCCTTAGCATGCTCAAAGGTGCCTACGTTACAGAAGTTCGCCAGGAACTGGGAGCACATGATGCCGGCATCCGAGTTGGTGACGTGATTGTTTCAGTAAATGAGGTGGAAGTGAGCAATAGTTCAGAGCTTCAGGAGCAAGTCAGTAGATATCGTCCCGGAGATAAAGTTAAAATTCTTGCTTATAGAGGAAATCAAAAAAGACTTTTCTCCGTATTACTGAAATCTATAGAAGGAGAATGGGAAAGAGTAAACCGACTTGGATTCCTGGAATATAAGGATAGTAAGTTCCGTTTATTGGGATTGAGTGAATATGAGGAGTTTGATGTTGAAAATGGAATTATGGTGATGGAAGCCGGAGAAGAAATGGAAGCAGGAGGAATTCAAAATGGCTTTGTAATCACCGAAGTTGACGGTAAGAAAGTTTATAGCCTCAAAGATCTCAAAGAGGCTTTTGATAAATCCGGAGATTATGTCACCTTCCGCGGCCTCTACAGCAAAGGAGCGATGGCTTCCTTCAGCTTTAGTTGGTAAAGGCATAAAAAAGAAATGATAAAAAAGCGGATCAAATTGATCCGCTTTTTTATTTTTGCAGGCTTATTAATCCTAATCTATGACCCATTTAAGTGTAAATCTGAATAAAGTAGCGCTGATCAGAAATTCAAGAGGGCGAAACGAGCCCGATTTGGTTCAGGTAGCCAAAGACTGTGTCGCCTTTGGTGCAGATGGTATTACCCTGCATCCCCGCCCCGATGAGAGACATGCCAGAAGGCAGGATATTTATGATTTAAAACCTGTATTGAAGGTTGAGTTCAATGTAGAAGGTTACCCTTCGGAGGCATTCCTCCAGATGATCGAAGAAGTAAAACCCGACCAATGCACCTTAGTTCCAGACCCTCCGGGTGTACTTACTTCCAATGCTGGCTGGGATACCAAAATGAACAAACATTACCTTCTGGATATCATTTTGCGCCTGGAAGCTGCAGGAGTCCGAAGCTCTATCTTCATTGAGACGGATCTGGATATGATCGAAGCAGCACGAGAAATTGGAACCAAACGCATCGAACTTTATACCGAGCCTTATGCAGAGGGCTTTCCGATTGATAAGGAAAAAGCAGTGGAGCCTTTTGCCAGGGCAGCTGCTTTTGCCCACGAGATTGGATTAGGAGTAAATGCCGGACATGACCTAAGTCTTGAGAATCTTGCATTTTTCTCGGAAAAGGTCCCTCATCTAGCTGAGGTATCTATCGGACATGCACTCGTAGGAGATGCCTTATATTTGGGTTTTGAAGAAACGATAAAAAGGTATCAGGCTTGCCTTGGTAAATAGTCTAGCTTAGCGTTCGCTGATTTGCTCAATCAAGGCTTCAATTCTCCGCGTATCCTCCTCCTTGAACTGTGCGATTTGCAGAGCTTTATTAGCCGTTCGCAGGGCTTCTGCATATCGCCCCAGTTTAAATAAGATCCTTGCCTGGGTCTCATTATTATAGGCTTCGTTTTCTATCGCTATGGATTGACGCGTCCAACGAAGAGCCATCTCCAATTTTCCAGGATCTTTGATGTGTCGGGCAAAGATGCTGGCAGAGTGGTCCAAATCTTCCGCTTTCGCTACTTTGTAGGTATCATAATGGTAAATGGCTCTTTCTGCATATACCTCCCAATTTTTACGAGCCTCAGTAAAGGTCATTTTTAATCGGTTAGCCATTTGTCCTTCATCTTTGATTCGTTTTTCGATCAGAGTTAAGGCAGCTTTGTATTTAGCTGGATTCCCTGTTAGTCCCGACTCAAGGGTAGCCGAACGAGCAACTTCAAAAATTTTCTCCAACACTTTTCTTTCCCCATATACCTTTCCAAACTTTTTATATTTCTTAGTCAGGAATTGGTATTCAAGGCCTGAAATGCTGTGAGACAATTCTTGTATTGCTTCCCAGTTTTTCTTCATCAATAAATCTTTTTCCTCCTGAGTTGCGAAATATTCATCTGCATATTCTCGATAATCAGCTCCAGATTTTTTTTGGTGAATGGCATACTCCAGGATAATCGCAGGCTCACGATTTCCCGATTCGTATTCCAATTCAATATTGGCCTTATTGTTTGCAGGATTTAAAGCCGTCCTTCCTTCTGCAATCAATTCTTTAGGTCCTCTGTATCCCATTACTTTATGAACTACCTCCCCTTTAAAATTGATAAAGAGTAAAGTCGGATAGGCAAAAACACTATATTCACTGCCCACTCTTGGGCCTTCTCCCTTTTCCATATCCAGTTTATAGCTGACGAAATTTTTCCCAAAGAAATCTCCCACCTCTGATTTGGGATAGGTATTTCTATCCATGGCTTTGCAGGGTCCACACCAGGTAGTATAGGCATCCAGAAAAACGAGCTTTCGTTCTTTTCGAGCCAGACTAAGGACTTCTTCCCAACTGCCTTCTACAAAGTCAATTCCTTGTGCAGATGAGAGAGTACTAAAACCAAAAGAAAAGGTCAGGAGAAGGAGAAAAGCGCGAGACAGCTTAGGCATTGTACGAGTGATTTTAATTAATGAGCAGCAATATCCATGCCTTCACACAATCGGTTCATTTCCTTGAGCTCATGTTTTGAAGGTAAAAAATACGCCCTTATTGCTAGATACGGAGAACGTTGTGGAAAGATATAAGAATGGAAAAACTAAGTCAAAATTAAAAGCAAGCTTCCTGTCATTGTGAGCCTGTAAAACCGGAGAAGCAATCTCCTTCAATCAAATCCTCTTTTTTCGAGCTAGGGAGATTGCTTAGCTCTTTTTAAGAGCAATGACAGCTATGCTGAATATTTAAAATAAAAAAAGGGGCACGGTCTTATAATCGTCCCCCTCTTTTATTATATGTTTCACCTATTTTTTCAGCAGGTCACGAATTTCTGCTAATAATACTTCTTCATTTGAGGGTCCAGCTGGGGCAGCTTCTTCTGCAGGCTTTTGCGTAGAATTGTAAGCCTTAACTACGAGGAAGATTGCAAATGCAGTGATCAGGAAGTTGATGATTACATTGATGAATTGTCCATACTTGATCTGTACGGCTGGAATAGCTTCAGCTGTAGCAGTTGCTGGTACTCCATCTTTCAGGGTAATGGCGAGATCACTAAAATCCGCTCCACCGAGTAAAAGACCGATGGGAGGCATAAGGATATCATTAGTGAAAGAAGTTACAATTGTTCCAAATGCTGCCCCGATGATCACAGCTACTGCCAGATCGAGGACATTGCCTTTCATGATAAAATCCTTGAATTCTTTAATCATTGCTTTTAGGTTAAATAGTTAAATATGTGCGGCACATTCATAGTCTGTGCGCTTAATATAGAAAAAACACCACTTTCTGCACATTTTAAGCCATTAAAACTTTATTATCCTCGACATAAATTGGTTTTAAAGAAAGAATTCTCTAATTTTAGTGTCCTCAAAAGGATTCAATTACATTTGAGCAACTGTCTAGTAAAGTAGTCGCTTTACTTTTCGATCTAAATCCGGATAATTCTTACACTACAGTTAAATTCATATTCACCTTGCATCAATTATTAAATTGTTGCTTACCTTTGAATTTCCGGAAATTTCCCCACTGGGGAAGGATTTTTTTCCGATCAGTGAAAGGATTCAAAATAGATAGTTATCAATTCGTATCTCGTAAAGGGGAACTAAATATTAGGTAGAACAAAAAAAATCATCTAGGTTATCTCAGGTATGCTAAAGCAGAATCAACAACTTAAACTGCTACAAAAAATCTCACCTCAGCAAATTCAATTTATAAAATTGCTGCAGGTGCCTACGGCATCCCTGGAACAAAGAATCAAAGAGGAGTTGGAGAAAAATCCTGCGCTGGAAGACCTTCAGATGGGATTTGGTGAAGAAAAGCCCAAGAACGAGTACGAAGACCTGGATCGCAAAGATGATGAGCCGGCTCCAGCCGAAAAAGACGATAAGCTCAGCCAGGACCTGAATATGGACGATTATCTCGCCAATGATGGCTATGATTATCGTACCCGATTGCCCCAGGGAGGAGACGATGAAGACGAGTATGAAGCACCCATCGTTCAGATGAAATCTCTCTATGATCTTCTGGATGAACAGCTTTCCCTTCTCAATCTTTCAGAAAAAGAATTGGTTGTCGGTGAACATATCATCGGGAATATAGACGAAGATGGATACCTGCGGGGTCGTGGATCAGTTGATCCCATCAAAGCCATAGTCAACTATATGGCCTTTCGACAGAACATCTCTACAACTGCAGAAGAAGTAGAAGGAGTTCTGGAAAAGATTCAACGTTTCGATCCGCCGGGTGTGGGCGCGAGAAGCTTACAAGAGTGTCTCCTACTCCAATTGAAGCGCAAGCCTCAAACGCCTATTATCCAGATAGCGATCAAACTGGTTGATAAATATTTCGATGAGCTGACGAAAAAACATTTCCCCAAACTTCGTTCAAGACTGGGAGTGTCAGAAGATGAATTTAGAGACATCTACAACCTAATCACCAAACTCAATCCCAAACCAGGTGAATCCCAAAGTTCGATCAAACATGAGTACATCATCCCGGACTTTATCCTAACTACCGAAAACAACAAAATCAATATTCGTCTCAATAGCCGCAATGCTCCTGACCTCAAAGTAAGTCGCAGCTACATCAATATGTACAGCGAATACAAAGGCATGGACAAATCCAAAAAGAATGGAACGGTTAAAGAAACCCTGGACTTTGTAAAGTCTCGTATCGAAGCCGCTCAGTGGTTTATCGATGCTATACGTCAGCGCCAATTCACCCTCCTCAATACGATGGAGACAATTGCAGCCAAGCAGGAAGAGTTTTTCATTTCCGGTGGAGATGAGAAAAAACTCAAACCTATGATCCTGAAGGACATTGCAGAAAAAATCCAGATGGATATCTCTACTGTTTCCCGGGTTGCCAATAGTAAATATGTGCAAACTGACTTTGGCATTTATCCTCTAAAATTCTTTTTCACTGAGGGAATTGAGACGGAAGATGGCATGGTCTCTAATCGTGAAGTCAAAAAAGCACTGGAAGAAATCATTTCGGGAGAAAGTAAGCGCAAGCCCCTATCTGACGACAAAATTGCCCTCCAACTCAAGAGCAGAGGCTATAACATTGCTCGTCGTACAGTCGCCAAATACCGCGAACAGCTGGGAGTACCCGTAGCACGCTTGAGAAAGGAAGTCTAACATCTTCATTCAAATCAATTTCAATTTTGGGGAAAGCCATTCCCCAAATGCTGCTTATCTTTGCTGAAAATTTAGCTAAGGTATGAGTACGCTAGCATCCATAATGGGGGGAATAGTCAGTGCCCTTTTCTTTTTCGTGGCTTACCGAAAATGGAAACTGAAAAGAAATACACAGAAAAGAGATTTGGAAATTTTTGAGAAAGCCAAGCCGCTAATTGAAGCTGTAGAAAATGGTCAAGATCCTGATCCGGCCCTGGTCCGAGAATTGGCGGAAGATGCTGCTAGCCGAACTTTTCTCTATGTAGTATTGGATGGACATGATAAACTTGAACTTTTCCCCGAGAAATATGACAATTTTATTTCCAGTGCCGAAGCTGCCCTGGTCTATTGGCTATTGCATCCCAATGAGCTAGGTAGCAGGCCGGAAAAGATCAAGTTTATGAAGAAGGTAGAAATTGTGCATGAGATAAAAGAAAAAGAAGAGAAACTCAATTTCTACGTATTCAAGTTTAAAGAAATTGCGAATGAAGGAGAATGGGAAGCAGGCGTAGCCGGACCTTATGTTGAAAGTAGTAATCCCTATGATTTTGCACCGGGAACTTTTAGCCTGTTTGAAACCTTTGATAGCAAAAGTCCGAAAGAACATGCTGAGGCCGTTCATGAATTATGCCTCAAGAAAAAAATGTACTAAATGTCTATCCTGAAAACACAAAGGCTAACCCTCAGCCCATTTAAGCAAAATGAGCTGGATATCCTACACCAGTTATTTACCGATCCTTATATTCGGGAATATCTCTGGGATGATCAGATTCTTCCCAAATCTCAAAGTGAAGATATCCTTAAGGTCAATCTTCAACTCTTTCAAACCAATAAATGGGGCCTTTGGAAAATTCAGCATACGAAAAGTGGAGAAATCATGGGATTTGCCGGCTTATGGTATTTCTTTGAAGAACCTCAACCTCAATTGCTGTATGCCATCCTGGAGAAATATTCCAGACAGGGCTTTGCAACTGAAGCCGCTCAAAAAATTGTTTCATACGCTTTTGAAGACCTGAATTTCACCTACTTGCTTGCTGCTATGGATGAACCTCATAAAATCTCTCAGAGACTTGCAGAAAGGATAGGGATGGAGTTTGTAGAGAAAAAGATTGAGGATGGAAAGCCAAGCGTTTTTTACCGAATAAATAAACAGAAATAAAGCATGCTACTTAAGAGACTACACTTCTTTGGGGGAATATTACTTCTGATCATATTTATCCTGAGTGGGCAATATATGCAGCATGGATTCAGTAGCCTCCAGGATCTGGAACTATTTGAAAGAATGGTTTTCAGGGCAGAACATATCTATCTGCTGCTGACAAGTTTGATCCATATTTCAATTGGTGTCTATTTCAAACCGTATAAGCAGGTCCCACATAAATATATACAAGTGTTCTCTTCTTTGCTTATGTTCTCTGCAACAGCTGCTTTTCATTATAGTTTTTTTCACGAGATGCCGAGTAGCGAAATAGAAAGACCTTTTAGCAGAATGGGGTTATACCTCATGCTCGCAGGTGTTTCTCTGCATGGCCTACTTAGCTTTTGGAAAGCTAAGTTAGAATCAAATCCTTCCTGATATCGTTTTGGATATTTTCAACCAAATAGGGATAAATCTCTGAAGTAACCATATTTACATAATTTTCTGCCACCACCTTTCTATCCAAATGACCCTTTACTTCAGCATGAGAAAGCAAGAAATCATTCAGTAACTGGATACGCTGATATAGACGCAGAAATTGTCCGGGAAAGGCTTCTTTTCTAAATACGCCCATTCCTTCCAAAATCTTGAACATTCCCGGAAATTCCCGATCCCGTTTTACCAGCACCTCTATATAATGTTCTCTGATTTTGGGATAGTCTCTCATCAAATGGCTGAAATCAAGAAAAATAAATCGGTAATCAAAAAATATTCCGATCATCTCGGCCATATAGACTTTGAGATACGCCCAATTAAGGTCATCTCTTTGAATAATTTCGGCAATCTTTTCATCCACCGCTGCTGCAAAGCGAAAGTAAAGGGCCTCGATGATGTCAGCCCGTTTTCGGTAGTGATAATTCAGGTTTCCCTGGCTGATTCCCATAAATCCCGCAATCTTTCGCAAGGTGATGTTAGCAAGCCCGTCCTGATTGAAAAGAACCAGAGCCACATCGAGGATTTTTTCTTTTGTTTTCGACATGTGTAAACTCGACCTATTTGACCTAATTTAGTTACCCTGACCTAAAGCAAAAACTCTGGTCATAGCCCAAAAATTGTCTTTAGAGAAAACCCTAAAAGGACTTTCTAAAGAATTCCAGACTCTTTTTTCAAAATAAATGGGAAGGTATTGCTGCTTGTGGAGATATAAAATGTCCAATATCAGGACACCTAGATGCAAGTTAATAAAATGTTGGATGTAAAGGCTGACCTTTACAAAATTTCCTTGAGTATTTCCTTTCATTTCCCAGGCAAAAAGCTAGCTGCTATTATTCTATCCTTATCTTCCAGCAAGAAAAAGGCCAGTTATAAATTTCTTGACCTAAGAATTTACGGATTCCAAATATTATGGATTTTAATAATGCAACATTTCATCACAAACAATTAGCTCAAACCTCAAACCCACAAACACAATGCATTGCAAATCAACCACTTAATACCAATCAGACTAGGTTCCACTCGAAAAAAAGAGGTAAAAAACCAACTAGGTCAAATAGCCTAAGATTAAATTTTGCGTACTTAATTAAGAAAAAAGAATTGCCCAGTATTGCAGACAAGTGGAATTAATTCTGACCAATAAGGATTTTTTTATATGCCTCTTCGTCAAGAACCGTCTCAACGGCTTTCAGGATGACAGGATCATCAACAAATGCAGATTCAAGGACTCCCTGCTTGAAATAGTACCGATTGATGATCTCGCGTTTTAGTTCACGCTTTATTGCTTCCTTATGACGCAACAGATCCTGCTTTTTTTCTGCTTCAAGCTTATCCTCTACCCCGGCCAATAAAGATTCCATATCTCCGTTATAGCCATTTCTTTCCAGAGATTTCTGAAGTTTTTCGATTTGGCTTTCAGAGAGGGTTGAGAACTGAAGGCCTTTTTCCTTGACAAACTTGCTGAAGTCTTCGTAAATCTTATCCGTAAGTCTAAAATCTCGAGGGCCTTCGATGCTATCGTTTTCCTGCGCAAAAGCGGTAACAAAATCAAAAATGAAGCCTTGCTCGGTGAGGGCATTTAGCACCGGGGGTTTATCTTTCTTTTCAATGGGCAGATCTGGCATTACCCCTCCTCCATCAAAAACAGGGCGTCCATTGCGAGTTTTAAATTCGGAGATTTGCTCATCAGCTACTTTACTCACGCTTCCATCTTCCTTTCGATTGGAATAATCGATTGCCTGGATACAGCGGCCACTGGGTGTGTAATAACGCGCGATAGTTACTTTCATCTGAGTATTGTAGCTCAGAGGACGAAAATTCTGTACAAGGCCTTTACCGAAGCTCCTTTGCCCTACTACCACTCCCCTATCCAAATCCTGAATAGAACCAGAAACTATTTCAGAAGCACTGGCAGAGCTTCCATTTACCAAAACTGCTAAAGGAATCTCTTCATCTATGGCTGGCATACGGGTATAAAATTTGGCTTTGGAGGTTTTACTCCGGCCTTTCATTTCCGTGATAAGCTCGTTTTGGGGAATGAATACATTGGAGACATTGACGGCTTCATTCAACTGTCCCCCCGGATTCCCTCTGAGATCCAGGATTACAGCTTTCATATCAGGATTTTCTTCCTGTAGTTTTTTAAGGGCCGTAGCGACTTCTCGACCGGCATTGCTCATGAAGCCTGTTTGAAGGATATATCCAACTTCAGAGGTAGCCATGTCATAATAAGGTACATTCTCCGCCTGCGTCTCAGTTCCTCCTCGACTAACTTCTATACTTTTCAGTTCTGTTTCTCCAGGACGTTTTATAGTAAGAGTCAGCTTAGAACCTCTTTCGCCCAGCAACAGACTATTTACATCATCCAAACTCATTCCGGATTCAAAAACTTCTTCTTGATCAATACGCATGATTTGATCTCCTACCAATAGTCCTGCTTCAAAAGCCGGGCTTTTTTCAAAGAGTTCCAGCAAAAGAATTCTCTCTCCTCTCAAGCCTACTTCTGCACCTATGCTGCTATATTCTCCGGTACTGAATATCTTGGAAGTTTCAATCTGACTTTCGCTGAAGTAATTGGTATAGGGATCAAGATTCTTAAGCATAGAATCAATCCCGGTTCGCATAAGCTCAGTAGGATTGGTTTCGTCCACAAAAACCGTATTGATCTCTGTATAAACCTTGCCAAAAATGTCCATACTCTTGGCAATTTCGAATAGATCACCTGCACGAAATCCTAAGAGGAATGTGGCACTAAGGAGCAGAACAAACCAGAATCGTTTTGTTGAGATAACTTTCATGTATACGATCTTCAGCAAAGATATAAGGTACGTTTTTTTCTTTGGGTTTACACAAATTTACGCCCTTTTTCCCTTTCTATTGAGATTTTTTCAGGATTGTAACATGCAATATTCCTACATTATTCTTTAACTTAAGTTTTGAGTGTGGGGATACCAGTATTCAAGGAAATTTCGACAAACTACTATAAACAACAATCCAATCTCATGAGGACAAGTATCATCTGTGCCTTTTTCCTCCTATGTACACCTTTACTCTATACGCAGGTTTTAGAATTAAAGGTTGGGATGTCAGAAAAAGAACTAATCAAACGAGCCATGCCCGGTCGGATAGAAAGCGGGATGAAATTTGAGAACAGAGAAGGTCCTGTTACGTTTTTCCGTCAGGAAATAGATTCTTCCTATACCCTAAGAATTATTATCACCACCAAAAGAGGGAAGATCTACCATATCCGTAAGCAGCATATTGGTTGGAGTGTTGACAAAAGGAGAACCCTTTTCGCCTATTTTAAAGAATCCATCACCAATTCTGCGAATAAAGCCAATATGGAAGAGAATCCGGAATTAGCCCAGACGGTTGCCAGGGAGTTCAGCGATAAAGGAGTCCGTGCCAAGGCTTTTAACAATAAAAAGCGCAAGTACATGGAAATCTTTATGTTTTACAATAACAAGACTAGCTCAGTATTTGTCGAGATCGAAGGGGCTAGTTGACAACTGATAGACCCTGGTATTCTTTCAAACAAAATTCTACCGCTTCCCGCATATAGTCTTCAGAAAAATCAAACCGTATTCCTGCTTCCTTATAAATCTCAGGGATAGTCCGTGTATAGCCCAACTTGAGTGCACTTAGGTATTGTTCCAATCCTCCTGTAGGGTCTTGCTTAAAGTTTCTCCAAACAGCCAGCGCACCTAATTGAGCAATGGCATATTCGATATAGTAAAATGGCACTTCGAAAATGTGCATCTGTTTAAGCCAAAGATTTCTGCGAATGTCTTCAAACCCCTCCCAATTTACGGTCTCACCATGAAAGCGAACATAAAGCTCATCAAAGGCCGCATTTCTTTCTTCATGCGTATGCTCAGGATTATCATAGGTCCACTGTTGAAAAGCATCTATGGTAGCTACCCAGGGAAAAATGGTGATACAGCGTACCAATTGACCTTTCTGAGCACGAATCAAAGAGGTTGAATCTTTGTAGAAGGCATCATAATAGTCCAGACACAAAAGCTCCATACTCATAGAGGCCAGCTCTGCAACTTCTGAAGGCGGCTGCTTGAGCGCATTCAGACCGATATTACGGGTTACAAATGAATGCACTGCATGTCCACTTTCATGAAGCATGGTAATTACATCCGTTTGCGTACCGGCCGCATTCATAAAGATGAAGGGAATACCAGTTTCCATCAAAGGATAATTATATCCTCCCGGAGCTTTACCCACTCGACTATCCAAATCCAGGAAACCTTTTTTATCCATGATGCGGATCATTTCCCCCAGCTCTTCTCTTACATGGGTCAAAGCTTCAACTGACTTTTCCAGCAATTGATCTGCCCCTTCGAAAGGCTTGAGAGGAACTTCTCCGAAAATATCTACGCTAAGGTCCCAGGGCCTCAATTCTGAGAGTCCCAGCAATCTTCTTCTTTCTTGTAAAAGTTCCTGGTAGATGGGTTTCACCACTTTCTCAACCGCATTGTGGAAATCCTTTGTATCCGCAGGCTGGTAATCAAAGCGCCCCATCTTATCGAACTTATAGCGTGTATAAGAATCATAGCCTGTATTCTTGGCCATTTGATTTCTTCGTTGAAGCAATTGGTCAAAAAGATTTTGTAGCTTTTCGGAATCCTTTCCTCTTCTTTCTGCCAGCTTTTTCCACACTTCCTCACGTACCGATTGATCCCGATCTTCCATATACTTACCGGCCTGTTGTAGCGTAAGTTCTTTTCCATCATGCTCTATGGTCATTGCTCCCATGGTACTCCCATATTCCTGCGAAAGGCTTTGCACTTCTGTACTCAGCGGAATATTTGCTTCCCGAAACATTTCTATTGCGCGTTTGACCTGACGCGTAAAGGTCAAATAAAGATTATTATCCAGCTGATCGAAATAGGGATTTGCCGCTAATTTTCGATTCAGCTTATCCTCATATATCGAGATATGAGGGATAATCTCTTTTACAAAAAACTGGAAGGCTTCCTTTATCTTTTCGTCCTGAGTGTTACAGGTCATACGAATGTAGCGCCAGGCATACTCTTCTGAAACAATCCCATCAAGTTCATTGCGCTTTTTCAGATACTTTTCCAGCTCTTCTACACTCTCCGGCTCGGTTTCCATGAGCTGGTCATAATAGATCTTTATGCTTTCCCAGTCTGTGATCTCAAAGTCTGTAGGTAAAAATGTACGTGCGAGTTTATTATCTTTTATCTGTAAGAATTCTTGCATGTTCAGGAAATTTGGGACAAAGCTACAAAAAATGTCCTAAGCCGAAGCATGTTATTTTTCTATGCAAGATTCTGGCGTAAACTGTTCCAAAATTGTATCTTGTTGATAGGACGCTGTGTATTTACCCATTTTAATCTTAAAAATTGGAAAAAATACAAGCAATTTTCACTTCTCTCTCCCGTCAGGAGTTGAGATATCTCAAGAGTTTTCTAAACGCATTTCATGGAAAAGGGAGTAATAAGGCCCTCGCGCTGGTAGAGCTCCTCGAAAAACATCCCGGCCTGACCCAGGCTGAAGCTTCCGAAAAGCTGTACGGAAATCCTAAATCAAAAGCCTTTATTATGCTAAAGGCTCGCCTGCTGGAAAAGATGCAGGAAACCCTGACTTTAGGGGTAAATCTCCAGAACAATAACGAGCTAAAAGAAGATCCTGCAGCCTACGAAGTAGTGAGGATAATCAAACAAATGAGTTCGGCTTTGATGCTAAGAAAAAGAGGGCTGGAAGACATCGCCCGGGAAATTTTTGAAAAATGCGAACATCAAGCAGAAGAAGCGGGACTCCCGGAATTTCGTTTACCGCCCCTCATTTACCTCCAGAATATTGCTGCTTCCCGTCAGAAAGGGACCTGGGAATACTCGGGAGAAATTGAAAATACGCTTCGGCAATATGAAACAGATGTGATGGGAATTGGTGTTTTTGATGAGTTTAACCTAAAAACCCGAAGTCATAGCCATTTTTCAGAGGAACTTATTGACTGGTTAAAAGAAAAAACGCAACATCTGGAAGAAAGGTTGGAAGCATATTATACCCTTCGTACGCATTATTTTTACCTCAATCTTTTGGTTTCTTTGCATGAGGGAACTCAGGATTATGAGTTGGCGAAGGAGGCTTTAGAGGAATTGATTGATCTGGTTTCCAGCAATAAAGGCTTGCGATCCAAAAACAGATTGGGCACCCCTTACCTGAAGTTAGCAGCCGTAGAATGTCTGGTGTACAATTTCCCGGCTGCTCTGGATGCATCTCTTAAAGCCCGGGAACTTTATCATCCCAAAAAGTACAATTACTTTTCTGCTTCCTTATATGCCCTTTTTATCCAGCTTTATTTAGGGGAATGGGAAGAAGCGGAAAAAATACTCCAGGAGATTCAATGGTTCCGCAAACAAAAACGCAGAATCCAAAGTGTCGAACTCACTTATTATCTGGAAGCCTGTCTAAAACATTTACAAGGAGATCTCAAAACTGCTTTCCAAAGTCTGGGACTTTTACAGGAAATTTTAGCAGATAAAAAAGGCTGGAATAGCAGTATGCGCATTTATGAAATCATGCTCCTATTAGATATGGAAATGTTTGATCTGGCGAGCTCACGAATTGAATCCCTCCGAAAACATTTGGCCCGCTATAAAGGAGAGGAAAGACATGCAAAAATATTTCGCTATCTCTATTTGCTGGAAAAACACGCTTTTGACTTCCATTCGGAGATTCAGGAACTGGAAGAATTAGAGCTATGGCTGAAAGTTTCTGATAGTTGGAAAGCAATCAGTCACGAAGTCATTCGTTTCGATCTATGGATACAGACGAAAAAAGAGGATATAAGCTTGAAGGAAGCCTTTTCGGAAAGCTTCTTTAACCCTCAAACCAGCCTCGATTTTGAAGCTGGGCAAACGAAAAAAAGAGATTTAGCTGATTAGATAGGGAGGTTCAGCTTATCTTTCAGGTATTTGTGGTAGATAAAGAGTACCAGCACCGCTCCACCTGTGGCAATTATGAGATCACCTAACCAGGTGCTTCCCAATTTTGCATTGATACCCAAAAAGCTGGCAATGAAACCTCCAACCAAAGAACCAACGATTCCAATAGCAATGGTTGAAACCCAACCGCCTTTTTCGTCCTGAGGAGTAATCATTTTAGCAATGGTTCCAGCGGCTAACCCAATAAGACCCCAAATAATTAGTGAAAACATGTTAGTAGTGTTTTAAATCCGTTTTTTATGTGTTCGACTGATCACAACACATATAAGATACGAATTTCATCGAAAGAAGGTGGATTAATTTTTTGTTAAATGCCTGTAAATCAGAAAAGCCAGGCTTTATCCAGCACCTGCTCAAAAGTCGTCCAGTTCCAATTTGCGCCATCCCAGGGACCGCGATATAAATAGGTCAGACGTACGCTATAAACCACCCACCAAAGTAGGACTACATAAATCGCACTTCGGAAAACGATCTGGATATTCTTCAAATGATCGATCACATAGGCCATGGGGATTGCCAGAAATGGGAAGAACTCAATATAGGCTCTATGTCCATAAGCACCCCCAAACCACCAGGCTGAATAGGCCCCAAAAATATAGGTGAAGAGAATAAATATCAGGGTAATCAGGGGACCGTTCAGGATATTTTTATAAGAAGTTTGTATCATTCCCAGCAAACTGAGGAAGAGGATAGGGGCATAAATGAATAGGCCATTTTGAACATCAATCAGTACCCGCCAAATTTTGGGATGTGTTCTGTAAGGAAAAAAGCTCTCCGGGGTATAGCCATAGGAAAAGATCAAGGGTGATCCTGTAACATGGTACCAATACATCATCTGCGGAATCCAGGGAATGATAAATCCCGGAATCAATAACAGAAGTGCTTGATAATTTTTGAGAATAAAGTCCCAGCGATCTACAAAGTCTTCTTTTTTCTGGATAGAGAAAAATAGTACGAAAAGAGCTATACAGAAATTGGTCAGTCGGATTTGAGTAATGAACCCAATAAGAATGCCCAACAAAAAAAGATTTCGGAGCGTCGGGTTCTGATAGATTTTGGGAGTCACATAAAGAAGTAATGCAAAGAGGCAGAAGGAATATATATGTGACATGGCCGGCTCCATAAAGGAGTAATAAACCATATTAGTTCCAAAATATAGCCCAAATATGGTCAGAGCCGTGGTCCATTTAGAGAAATGTTCATCCAGGACTTTCCGCAAAAACCAAAAGCCCAGCATACAATAGAAAATGGCTGCTATGGCGATACCATTGCTATAAACAACTGAATACCCATCTGCGGGCCCTTCGAATAAGCCGATGCTTGTGAGGGCATGTGTTAGCAGGAAGAAAGGAGCAATCATAATGGCTACGCCCGAAGAATAGCGGGTATAGCGTTTATTGCTCTCTTCATGGGGCTTATATCTTTCTGGTGAAAGAACAGGAAGCTCATCCGCATCGAAGCCATAAATGAAAACCGCTGGCAAATAGAGATAATATCCTTCTCCGTCTGACCAAATTCGGTTTCTTTCGCGAAAGGTTCGATCAGCCAGTGCCATAAGCAAGGCTGCCAGCGTAAGTATTAATAAGTAGTGTTTTAAGAATAAATCTTTGATCCGTACCAACATAGAAGAATCAGGATTCCGTTTTAAGGGCATTGGCTTCCAGCTCTGCATTCATTTGCCTGTTTCTGAATACATCAACTGCTGTGTAAATAGACTGACGCAAACTTTCCGGGTCTGCCGTTCCTTTCCCTGCAATATCATAAGCAACCCCATGATCCGGACAAGTTCTAACTACCGGGATACCAGCAGTAAAGTTTACGCCTCTATATCCGGTCAGTAATTTAAAAGGGATCAACCCCTGGTCATGGTACATAGACATGACCCCATCAAATCGCTTATAATTAGCCGAAGCGAAAAAACCATCCGCAGGATAAGGACCATAGGCACGTATGCCCTTATTCCCCAGCTCCATAATGGCAGGGCTAATAATATCCTGCTCCTCGGGTCCAATCAAGCCATCATCACCCGCATGGGGATTTAATCCCAATACAGCAATCATCGGACGCTGGATGTTGAAGTCTTTACTCAGAGAGTTGTGCATCAATTCTACCTTCTCGATGATGCGTTCCTTTGTCAGCGCTCCCGCAACCGCACTCAATGGCAAGTGATTGGTTACTGTCCCGACTTTGATGTCCTCAGATACCATGAACATAAGGTTTTGCTTCACATTGAAAGCTTTTCCTAGCAATTCGGTATGGCCTGAAAATTCCGGATCATTTTTCTGGAAAGTAGCTTTATCAACGGGCAAAGTAACAATAGCATCTATTTCCTGGTGCTGTGCATCTTCTACTGCTCTTTTTAGCGATAGAAAGGCAGCCTTTCCACCATTAGCTGAGGGTTTTCCGATCTCAATTCGCTCAAGATCCGGAACACATTCGATGATGTTGAATTTATTGTACTGAGCCTGCTTGGGACCGGGCACCACCACATAATGAAATTTGGGGATATCCAGTACCTTGCGGTATATATTGATCACACGAGAAGAACCATACAGGATCGGCACACAAAACTCTTTCAATCTCGAATCTACAAAGGCCTTGAGAATCAATTCGGGACCGATTCCGTTCACATCCCCTATCGTAAATCCTATTTTCAGTTTCTGTTGATTTTTACTCATTCGGCATTTGGCTTAAAATATAGCGCTCCATTTTGTCATTGAGTGGGATCAAGTTGTATTTTTGTCCCGCTACCTGACTATATCAGGCAAATTACAATATCCCATGCATAATCTAAAACCAAAGAAATTCTGGGGGCAGCATTTCCTGACCGATTTGGGAATCGCTCAGAAGATCGCTGATCTTTGTCCCGCAGATTCGACAGATACAGTGATCGAAATCGGTCCGGGGCAAGGGGTGTTGACTCAGTTTTTATTGCCCAAATTTCCAGAGCTTAAAGTAGTAGAAATTGACCCCGATGCAGTCAACTATCTCATTGGCAAAATGGGAATGAATGAGGATCACATCATTCATAAAGATGTCCTCAAATGGCATATGCAAGAGGATATTCCCATCGACAGCCATTTTGTAGGGAACCTGCCCTACAACATTTCTTCTCCCTTCTTTTTTCAATTATTGGAAAATCTGCCCTATGTCAAGACTGGTTCATTTATGATACAGGATGAAGTAGCCAAAAGAATCTGTGCAGGGCCAGGGAGTAAAATTTATGGGATTTTGAGTGTATTGCTGGGAGCCTATTTCGATCTCAAATATGAATTTAAAGTTCCACCCGGAGTTTTTCGTCCTCCCCCCAAAGTAATGAGTGGAGTACTGAGTCTGAAAAGGAAAGATAACTTGCCTGAGATTGAATTTACTAAGCTAAAACGTGTAGTTAAACAGGCCTTTAGTATGCGAAGAAAGACACTGCGCAATGCATTGAAAACAATTAATTTTATGGATCGTGAGCAGTTTGATGAGCTATTTACGCGAAGGGCAGAGACCCTTTCGGTAGAGGAGTATCTGATGCTGACACGAAATTTGAGCTAAGTTTAGTCTACCGCTTCCAATCTCAGGATCATGCCTCCATTTACATGCTCTAATAAAAGATAGATATAGCCATCAAATCCCATTTCTACATCCCGAATCCTGGCGAGCTCATCCAGCAGCATCTCCTGATGTATGAGGGTACCATCCTTGACCTTCATACGGTATAGTTGAGTCGCTTTGAGGGTACCAACAATCAAATTCCCGTCCCAGGCAGAATATTTATCCGAGCGACAAATCGCGAAACTGGAAACCGCAGGAGAAGGAGTTAAATCTACTACTGGATCTACTAGCTCCATTTCATCCGGATCCATTTTCATGAATTTGCCAAAATCAACACTTGTCCCGGTATAGTTGACCCCTTTGGATACAAGTGGCCAACCATAATTGAGGCCTTTTTCCAAGAAATTCACCTCATCACCTCCTCTAGGTCCCATTTCAGTTCCCCATAAAGCAGCTGTTTCCACATCAAATTCTAATCCTTGGGGAGAACGATGCCCAAGCGTCCAAATGCTTTCAATAGCATCCTTTTCCTCAATAAAAGGATTGTCTTCCGGAATACGCCCATCATCATGAATCCGATATATTTTCCCATAAGGTTTGTCCAGCTTTTGAATTCCATTGAAAGACTCCACGGTGGAAGGAGTGTGAGGAAGATATAGTTTGGCTCCCATACTGAAATACAAATACCCTTTTCCATCAAAGGCCAGTCTTCCTCCCATAGTAGTTTCAGCTGATGGGGTATACAGATCCTTTTCCACCTCCCAAATTACTTCCTCATCTACCCATTGATGGTCTTTGATCCTGCCTCTGATGATTCGAAGCATAGAGACATATCCATCATAATAATATCTGCTCAGGTTGTTACACTTCTTGCAGCGGTCGCCATAGCTTATATACACCCATCTATTTTCCTCATAATCGGGATGTAGAGCCACATCTAAAATATATCCAAGTCCATAAACCAAGCCAACACTATCTGTAAAGGCTTCATCTTTCGAAGAAAAATCAGGAAGCCCCTCAATGAGCTTTGACTGTTCCATTTCAGGAGAAATGATACTTAAGCCTCGCATTTTCTCCGAAAGCAAAAACCCTCCATCAGGCAAAGGGGCAATTGAATAAGGCCAGGGATCCAAATCCTTGATCATCGTTTTGAGACGAAAATCCAACTTCTCACTTTGAAAGATCTCTTTCGGTATTTGTAGTTCCTGATTGACCTTATAATCATTCATGGAAAAGGCTTTTCGTTTTTCGGAAATATAAATAGCTATACCATTGATTTCTCCTTCCGTCAACATTTCCTCATAGGCTGGCATCCCACTAGCCGTATACCCTTTTCCAATCCCTCTTTTTAAGTCCTGCAATTCCTTTCCATGCTTGAGCTCTGCTCCTACTAAACGGGAAGCATGCGCACTCCCTTCCATATTCTGGCCATGACAAGCAGCACAGTGTTCATTATATAAATCTCTATAGGGATCTGGGGCTTGAGCAGAAAGCTTCGACAAAGTCAACAACATTAGGGCCCCAACAATCAATCTGAGAAATTTCATCTTCTTCTTTCTATGAGTATTAGTGATACGGTGTTTCTCGCAGCAATTTATGAAGGTGCTACCTAGGAAAGAGTGCCTTTTTTTTAGAAAGTCGGAAAGGGAGGGATTTCGGATTAAAATTTAATTAAGATGAAGTAAATCATATGATTTCCAACTATATCTAAAACCAAGTGGGCTGGCCATCAAAATTCGGCATTAGGGGCCGGAATGTAGAAGATTTTAGAATTATGACGGTTTTTGGACCACTATTTTTCGTAAAAAAGTAGCTACCTCTACATAATCTTCACATCTTCAATCAATTCCTTTTTCATCTTCTCATTAACGATTTTCTTGATTTTCAGGCGTGCCATTTGGAGTTCATTTCGCCAAACCGGGGATTTCATTTTGATATAAAGGGTCTTTTTATTGAACCACATCTTTTCAGTGTTTTGGGCAATTGGCTTCCCCATGATCTGTTCCCATTCATTGATCACAGTCTGTACACTGGTTTGGTCTTTGATACCATGTGTGTCCAAAAAAGCCTGTATAGCCTCCCCGAGGCTCATATATTTATCTGCCATTTACCCTAAGATGTTTCTGCCTGATCCAGGACTTCTACTTCTCCGCTATTTACTGAAAAAAATCGTAATTCTCCGGACGATTTTGTTTCAAACACTTTGGCGAGGCGATCATAAGATGTATCCGTGATAAAGGTTTGTCCCTGTAATTTTTGATCCAGTATCCCGGCTATTCTCGCCAATCTTTGATCATCCAGCTTATCAAATATATCATCCAGCAACAATAAAGGACTTATCTCTTTATGCTCTTCTAACAACTGATATTGAGCAAGTTTTAGGGAAATGATAAAGGTCTTTTGTTGTCCCTGAGAGCCAAAATTGCGGACAGACTGTTCGTCAATAAAAAATTTGAGATCATCCCGGTGAGCGCCTACACCTGTGTATTGATTTACCTGATCTTTGAGCCGATTATTTTTCAATAATTCGATCCAGCCAGCTTCGGTATTTTCCTCCAATTGCGAATAATAGGTCAAGCGAGGAACTTCATCTTCAGCAACAATTTCTTTAAAATATTCAGCAAAAACAGGTTGAAAATCCTCAATAAACTGAGCTCTGCCTCCATGAATCCCGATTCCATGAGGGATTAATTGCGCATCCCACAACTCCATTTGTTCCTCATCCCATCGCCTATCCTCTGCAAATTGCTTGAGCAAGGCATTCCTTTGCGCCAAAATTTTATCGTATTGTATAAGATGCCTGAGGTAGGCCGAATCATATTGGGAGATCAGCACATCAAGAAACCTCCTGCGGCCAGCTGAAGGGCCATTAATGAGCTCCGTATCATGTGGCAAAACAGCAACAAGAGGAATACGGCCAATATGCTCACTCAATTTTCGTAAGGTCTTTTTATTTACAATGAGACGTTTGCCTTTTCCCTGGGCAAAATTGCATTGTACTTGCCAGCTATGCTCTCCTTGTTGTATCTCTCCCTGATCCAGAAAATACTGCTCTCCTTTCTTGACCGCCTGCTTATCCTGGCTATTTCTAAAGCCCCGGGTAAGTGCCAAATAATGGATGGCATCCAGAATATTTGTTTTACCTGCCCCATTAGGTCCGCAAAAGCAGTTAATCCCCGAACTAAAGTCCAGTTTTAGCTCCTCGTAATTTCTAAAATTGTTGAGATATAGGGATTGTATATACAAAGGATTTCAGGATTTTGATATGTCGGATCAAAATCGACAAAGCCTCATGACGCCTTGCTGACTTTGATCCCAAAAATGGCGAATTTATTTGTAATTCATGGCAAGAATAGGCAATTTCACATTCTGTTTTTAGAGAGAAATTCAATTCCATATTAAATATGGCGACAACGAAATCCAGAGCCAAGAAAGGCTCTAAATCCGCTAAAGCTACGTATAGTGAAGAGAAGTTGTTGGAGTGGTATGAATCCATGCTCCTACAACGTAAATTCGAAGAGAAAGCCAGCCAGCTGTACATGCAGCAAAAATTCAGAGGATTTTGTCATTTGTATATAGGACAGGAAGCCGTTTCTACCGGTTTGCAGGAAGTTATCCGTCCAGATGACCACATGATCACCGCTTATCGCGACCATGGTCCGGCTTTGGCACGTGGAGTTTCCGCCGATGCCTGTATGGCAGAGCTTTATGGAAAAGCTACGGGTTGTTCCAAAGGCAAAGGAGGCTCTATGCACTTCTTCTCCAAGGAGCACAACTTTGTAGGAGGGCACGGTATTGTTGGGGGACAGATTCCGTTAGGAGCTGGTATTGGTTTCGCAGAAAAATATAAAGGAAAAGACACCCTTTGTGTCTGTATGATGGGAGATGGGGCAACTCGCCAAGGAGCTTTGCATGAAGCCTTCAATCTGGCTATGCTTTGGACTATTCCTACCATTTTTGTAATTGAGAATAACAATTACGCAATGGGTACTTCAGTAGAGCGTACCTCTAACGTAACTGAATTATATAAATTAGGTCTTTCTTACGATATGCCTTCAAAACCTATCGATGCCATGGACTTAATGACCGTCATAGAGGAAATGAAGCCAGTAGTTGAGCATGTGAGAAGTGGAAAAGGTCCTTATCTGGTAGAAATGAAAACCTACCGCTACAAAGGCCACTCTATGTCTGATCCGATGAAATACAGGACTCGTGAAGAGCTGAACAAATACAGAGACCGCGATCCTATTGCCAAGCTTCACCTCTATATGATTGAGGAAGCTAAAGTTGACAAAAAGAAAATTGACGACATCGCTGCGAGAATAAAAGAGGTAGTGGAAAAAAGCGTGCAGTTTGCCGAAGAATCTCCCTATCCAGATCCCAGCGCATTGTACGAAGATGTATATGTGGGTGAATATCCCTATATTATGGATTAATCACGACCACAATCCAGATTACTCGGGAGCCTAAGGGCTCCCGTTTTTTTTACAAAAAATCAGAGAAGTAGATTAAGCCTCAAAAATATTATTCTCCAGATATAATCTTACCTGATCAAAAATTTCGAATAAAGGTTTGGCACTCTTGCTAAGTTTTCCCAACATAATAGCTCCCTCGAATGTGGCGAATAGATAAAGTGCTTCTTTTTTTGAATCAATATCCGCATTAAATATCCCTTCTTCCTTTCCCAATTCTAATACTTTTACAATCTCAGCCAGGATTTGATCCACAAAGGATTTAACCAACTCCCGAAAAGACTCATCTGTATCGTCCACTTCAATAGCCGTATTCAGAATGGGACAGCCCCCTTCTACCCGGGGCTTTACTACCATCTTTTTGTAATTGTCTAATAGAGATAATAATTGCTCCCGTGAATTTAAGCGAGGATCAAATTCCAGATTCCTTTTTAGGAGGACCTCATAATTATAGGTAAAAACCGCTTCTGCCAACTGCTTTTTACTTTCAAAATGCCTGTAAATTCCTCCCATCTGGAAACCCGTAGCCTTTACCAGCATTTTCATAGAAGTAGCCGCATATCCATGTGTATTAAAAAGGGGGGCTGATTTCTCTATAATCTCCTGTTTTGTCCTAACTGCATTTCGAGTACTTCTTTTCATTATACAAGGATAATATTTTTCCAAAAATTAAGAAAGCGATTGCTCTCTTAATTTCAGTTTTATAATTTGAGAGTAATCGCTCCCTTATCTATTTTCTCAATGCACGAATTTACATGGGCAATCCTACTGAAATAAAAATCGCATGTTCTGATGGCTTCCATTTGAAAGGAAGTCTATTTGAAATAAATAATCCAAAAGCTGCCTTAATGATTGGACCAGCAACCGGAATCAAAAGAAAGATCTACCAAGCCTTTGCCAGCTATCTATCAGAACATGGCTATGCTGTATTAAGCTTTAACAATCGAGGCATTGGCGATTCAAAAGGCTCAACGATCAATGAAGGAAATCCTTCTCTACTAAATTGGGGAAATCTGGACATGACAGCTGTATTGGCATATCTGAAAGAAGTTTACCCAAATAAAGATTATCACCTAATCGGCCATAGTGCGGGAGGACAGCTACCGGGCTTGATGGAAAATGCCCTCGAACTGAAATCTATTTTCAATGTTGCCTCTTCCTCGGGAAGTATTTCAAATCTCGATGGCACTTTTAAGCTACAATCCCTGTTTTTTCTAAACTTTTTCATCCCTATCAGCAATTTCTTTTTCGGACAAACCAATTCACAATGGGTAGGTATGGGGGAACCTTTGCCTAAGAAAGTTGCCAGCGATTGGAGCAGGTGGTGTAATGGGAAAGGATATGTACAAGTAGATCTGGATACAAAAATTAAGAAGCATTACTACCATGAGATGGAAGTCCCTGCTCTATGGATACACCCCACAGATGATAAAATCGCAAATTTTGAAAATGTGAAGGATATGATTCGGGTATTTCCGAAGATGAGGGCTCAAATCAAAACCATGGATCCTAAAGATTATGGTTTAAAAGAAATAGGACATATGAAATTCTTTCATCCTAAAAACAACGTTCTCTGGAAATATGCCTTGGATTGGTTTGATCAGTTTTATTCAGGGGAATAGGAGTGTACTATTCCTCCTTAATTTTCTTCACAATTGTAGATGTCGAGTGTCCGGGCAAAAAATCAATCCGTTGTACTTCTCCTCCATTCGCCATGACGAAATCTGCACCTACAATTTCTGAGAGTTGATAATCTCCTCCTTTCACCAAAATATCCGGCTTTACAGCTTCAATCAACTGAGCAGGCGTCTCTTCTGAAAAAATACAAATTGCATCTATAGCTGTCAGTCCGGCAAGAACTCCTGCACGGGCATTTTCTTCTACAATAGGTCGACTCTCCCCTTTCAACATCCTAACAGAGCTATCAGAATTTAATCCTAAAAGCAAACGATCCCCTAAATTGCGAGCAGCCTCCAGGTATTGCACATGTCCCATATGGATTAGGTCAAAGCAACCATTGGTAAATACGATTCTATCTCCTTTGACGCGCCAGGTATTGAGCTTACGAAGGAGTTCTGGAAGAGGAAGAATCTTGTGAGAGGAAGTCATAAACGTGTTCTGGTGTTCTTGAATTCTCGTGTCCAAGTTAAAAACTATCCCCTTCTAACACCAGAACTCGAGGTACAAGAATACCTGAACACTTTAATACTTGAACACGTCCTAAATTTCTCCGAAATTCGCTGATGAAATGTGGAACTCCTTTGAGATAGACCTTGCGCAAGCAAAAATATCGGGGAAGGAAAAGGGATCAGGTGAGCATGTGCTTATTTGTATCCATGGCTACCTTCAGGACAAGCATCTTTTTGACAGGGTTTGGGATACGGTACCAGAAAACTGGGTCATCGTTTGTATTGACATGCCTCTTTTTGGGAGGTCTGAGTGGAAGAAAAAAAATAAGCCTATGCACAAAAAGTTTTTGAGGAAAATGTGGGCCTCTTTCCGACAACGATACCCTGATAAAGAACTTAACCTTCTAGGCTTTAGTATGGGAGGAAAAATGGCGATGAATCTGGTCGGCATGGTAAAGGACTCCCCTGCAAGGGTGATTCTAATCTCACCCGATGGGATTAGCAGAAATGTCCTACAGAACTTTGCCATGTTCAATCCTGTTGGGAAGCAAGTTTTGAGGGGCTTTTTGCGATTTCCGGCCCCTATCATTTATCTGTCGAAGTTTGCCTACCGGCTTAAAGTTATTGATCGCTTCACCCATGATTTCATGTTTGGCAACTTCGGTTCACCCAAAATGAGAAAGGCCCTTCGAACCTATATGTTTGTATATTCCGGGTTAAAAGTTCCGCTCAAGAAACTTCGAAAGCGAACCTATGAGCATCAAATCCAATGGCAGCTTATATGGGGTACACAGGATGGAGTCATTAGCCCCAAAGGCATTCAACGCTTTCAAAAGCACATTCCCGAAGCCAAAGGCGACTTCATAGAAACTGGTCACCTGGTCGTAGACCTCAAACCTAAGGAAGTCCGCATGTTATTAGATCAATTTTTAGAACTACCAGAAAAAGATACAGTCTCTCCTAAATAACCAATCCTCCCACCTCCAAAGCGCATAGGCCCTCAGAGCCCATCGGGAGCCGGGGCGGCAGGTGCGGTTGGTTCTGGGCTCTGCGATTTTTGCCCCATTTTATTTAAAAAGTGGGAAAAGAACCCAATAAAAAAAGATCAAAAAAATAAAGAATTACTTAAATCGCCCGAGAAACTCACTCAATCTCACCATATCCTCATCAAACAACTCAAGAACACCCGAAGGAAATAAACCAAAATAAATAATAGCAATCGCAAGCGGAACCAACATCACATATTCTCTCGCATTCAGATCCAGCAATCTCGTCTCCCAATTACTGGTATCTCCCTCATCAAAAGTTCCAAAGAACATCTTCCGATAGGTCCGGAGATAATAAACGGCACTCAGAATCACGCCCAATATTGCTACGATTGCCATCCATCGGGGAATCCCTCCCATAGAAGATTCCGATTGAAAGGCTCCCATAAAGACAAGTACCTCAGAAATAAAGGCAGCTAATCCTGGTAATCCCAGAGAGGCAAAGAAAGCAATGATTACCACCACTGAATATCGCGGCATTAAATCCCAAAGGCCTCTAAAATTTTCGATCTGCCGATCGGCAACTCTATCATACAAAACACCTGCTATCAGGAATAACAAAGCAGAGATGATCCCATGGGTGAATAATTGAAAAGCAGCTCCTTGCAAGCCAATACTTTCCAAAGAAGCCATCCCCAATAAAACAAAGCCCATATGAGAAACCGAAGAATAGGCGATCATACGCTTAAGGTCTTCCTGTCCCATGGCTACATAGGCTCCATAGATCAGAGAAATCAATCCTAGTAGACCTATCCACCAGGAATATTCGATTACGGCATCGGGAAAAATGCTGAATATGATACGGAAGAAACCATAACCACCAACTTTCAACAACAAAGCAGCTAAGACTACCGAAATAGGAGTCCCCGCTTCTACATGTGCGTCAGGAAGCCAGGTATGAAGAGGTACTACCGGTATCTTAATTGCAAAGCCTATCAGCAGTAATAGAAAGGCAAAGCTTCGAGCAGGGAAGCCCAGTATTTCATTATCCGGGGAGAATATAGCATCCGGAATTAGATTCAGCCAATTCCCAGTAGCATCCAATTGAGCAAGCTGGATAAAGTCTAGTGTATAAACTTCTGCTCCTTGCTTAAAACTGAATAGAAGTCCCACCATGACCAGCAAAATCAAGAGCGAACCAACCAGGGTATAAATAAAAAATTTGAGGGCTGCATATTCCCTTCGATTTCCTCCCCAAAGTCCAATCAAAAAGAACATAGGCAAAAGCATGAACTCAAAGAATATATAGAAGAGAAAGAAATTAATTGCCGTAAAGACTCCAAAAGTGGCGAGATTCATCAGCATGAAGAGCATGAAATAAGCTTTAGGATCCTTCTCAATCTTCCAGGAGGATAGAATGGCAATAGGAAAGACAAAGGAAGAAAGAAGAACTAACATCATAGCCAATCCATCCAAGCCGAGGGAAAAATCAATATCCAGTTTTCCCAAACTCCCCATCTCAATATCGAGCCAGTTTACCGATTCAATCAAATGATATGTCGTTGCAGAACTTGAAACTCCACTTTCAGTGGCCTGACTCGCTAAGAAAGCAGGAAAAATAATAGCTGATGTAATGATTAACTGAGCCAGACATATTCCTATGGCAATCCATTTCTGGAAGCTTGAAGCAGATCTAGGCAGCACAGCCATTAGTAGCATTCCGGCAAAAGGCAAGAATACCAATAAAGATATCATCGACATCTTTGCCCTCCTTTCCAATTATATTCCTCAATCCTCATATCTCAAATTTATCTATCTCAGAGAATAAAAAAATAACTCAGCACAAAAGTCAAACCCATCAAGATTACTCCCCATATCAAATATTGCTGAACTTGGCCGCTTTGGAAATGTCTTAAGCGTCTACCCATTCCCGCAAAAAATCCAACTATGCCTCTTACGATTCCATCTATTATTCCTTCATCAAATTTGCGGGAAAAAGCTGCAAGAGAAGGTAATTCTTTTTCTTCATGAACCTGAGACACAGAAATTCCTTTTACAATTCCATCTACTACCTTTTGATCAAAGAGATCTGCATATTTCGCCAGCCACAATCCTGGCTTGATGATGAGTAAATGGTAAATCCTATCCAGGTAAAAATGGTTAAAAGAAATATTTTTTAGCCTTTCTCCTATCGGAAAAAGATCTTTACCCTCATTCTTCTGAAACTGCCAATAACCTAGTCCAAGCCCCGTGAACGCAATAAGCGTAGAGATAATTCCAATAAATACGTGCCCTTCTCCAGAAGTCTGCATAATAGTTCCAAGTCTTTGAGGCAGCACAGTATTCGGTACAAGGAGATGCTCAATAAACCAGGATGAACTTCCATCAACAGGATTCAAAGAAAAGACAAAGCCCAGTGAACCTATGCCCAGAATTGCTACCGGAAGCAGCATAAGCATAGCTGGGTCTTTAGGGGCTCCTTCACGGCTTTTACCCCAAAAAATCAATATCGCATGTCGGGCCATATAAAAGGCGGTCAATCCCGCACTCAAAAATCCTAAAGCTGCTACTAAATAATAGGCGCCTCCCAGTCGGATAGATTGTTCCCAGGCTGCAAGTAATATCCCATCCTTGGATAAAAATCCTGAGAAGAAGGGAACACCTGCCAGGGCCAACATAGGGATCATATATAAGATAAAAGTCCTGGGCATACTCTTACGCAAGCCTCCCATATTGTGCATATCCTGAGAAGGGGGAATAAATCCCAGTGCCAGGAGCTTCCTATCGCTATGCGCCAACTGATGTATGACTATTCCGGCAACAAGGAAAAGAGCTGCTTTGAAAAAGGCATGGGTAAAGAGGTGAAATAAAGCCATATTATAGGCACCGAGTCCCATACCCATTACCATATAGCCTAATTGGGAAATAGTGGAATATGCCAAAACTCTTTTGATATCCCATTGAGTCATCGCAGCAACTGCTGCCATAAAGGCGGTTATCGCACCGATCAGGGCTACAATAAATAATACTTCTTCGCTAAGGAATATAAATATCCGGGCTAGTAAATAAACCCCGGCAGCAACCATTGTAGCCGCATGAATAAGGGCAGAAACGGGAGTGGGTCCTTCCATAGCATCCGGCAGCCAGATTTGCAGAGGAAATTGAGCGGATTTTGCAATCGTCCCCAAAAATAGCAGGAAGCCCATTATACTTAGCCAAATGATGGGAAGGGAATGTTGGATGATTTCGCCATTCTCTAATAAAATTTGACTCTGCCATAAGCCATTTTCAAAACTACTATTCAGGAAAAGTTGAGATAAGGCTTCCAGATCCAGGGTAGCAAACATGCTAAAGAGCACCATCAATCCTAAGAGAAAACCGGCATCCCCTACTCGATTCACAATAAATGCCTTTTGAGCAGCCCTTGCAGGAGCATCTTTCCCATACCAAAAGCCAATCAAAAAATAGGAACTCAGACCTACCGCTTCCCAAAACATAAATATGAGAAGGAGATTATCAGCCATGACCAGACCGAGCATGGAAAAACAAAAAAGACCTAAATAAGCCCAGTATCTCCCATAATTGGGATCGCCTTTCATATACTCTACCGAAAATACATGAACCAGAAAAGCAATGCCGCTGATCAAACTCATCATCATCGCACACAGCCAGTCTATTCGTAAGCCAACCGTAAATCGATAGAGCTGCTCTTGAGATTGTAATTCCAGCCAGCTAAGGCGTACATGATGCAATCCCTTAGTAGAAGTTGAAAAGAGGATAATGAGTGAGAGAATAAAGGAACTCCCAATAGCAAGAATTGCCAGAAGATCTCCTTTACGGGGAAGTTTATGAGAGAAGAAAAGTAGGCAAAGACAGCTAATTAAAGGAAGCAGCAAAGCCGCAAAAGCCAGAAGGCTTTCTGCATCAGCACCCAATACTGCGGTCAATTCTGAATAGCTTTGATTCATAGAGCAAAGTCCTGCTTCAAGCGGGTCTATCCTTTAAGTTTGCTAATGATTCCCAGGTCAATATTTCCATACCTGCGATATACCTGCAATATTATCGCAAGTGCTACGGCTACTTCAGCAGCAGCCAACACCATCACAAATAAAGCCGCCATCTGTCCATCCAGATCGATCTTATCATATTGAGCAAAAGCCACAAAATTTATATTGGCTGCATTGAGGATAAGCTCTACTCCCATGAGTGCCATGATCGCATTCCTTCTACTCAGCACCAAAAAGACGCCCAGAGAGAAAATCAGGATACTTATTACCAAAAATGCGGACAGTGAAAGCATTGTATTGATTTGCCGACAATATACGAGCTTATGCATAAAAAATACTCTCGATCCCAACTAAACCTTGTATGCCCGTATTGTGTTAATTAATTTTCTATAATTGCTAATTAATTTATTGTCTTTTTAGTCTATCTCTAATTCGATTTAAACACAAAAACTATCAAAGTGTATGAAACTATTGCTACGTAGCACCAGTTTCCTCAGTTTGGCTTTTTGCCTGTTACTGGGGATACCGGTCAAGCAAATTGTTGCTCAAGGGAGTGGCAAGCTTAAACCTGTCAATCGTACCTACGCCCTCACCAATGTAAATATCATGCAAGCCCCCGGCAAAAGCCTGGGTATAGGAACCGTAGTGATCAAAGATGGTCTTATTGTCGATGTAGGAAGTGATGTTGCTATCCCTGCAGATGCACAGCAAGTCAAAGTCGATTCGATGTACATTTATGCCGGATTTATCGAGGGAGCATCCCATACAGCTGTTCCCAAGCCGAAGGCTGACAGGAATCGTCCTCGTGTAGAAGTTCCCGGAAATCCTCCCAATGATTTGGCGGGAATTATGCCAGAAAGAAGTGTGAAAGAACTGATCAAGGCAGATGACAAATCCATCTCAGCTATGAGAGCTTTGGGCTTTACCGCTTCTCATACTCTGCCACATGGCAACCCGCTTCCCGGACAAGGAGCCATCATTTTGTTGGATGGGGAAAGTGCAGACGAAATGATTTTCATGGAACATGCATCTCTTTTTAGCACCCTTCAGGGTAATAGAGGTGTTTATCCCGGAACCGTAATTGGGGTTATGGCAAAGTTCAGGGATTTATACAGAAATGCAGAACTCAGCAAATCACATGCTGACAAATACGCATCCAATCCTTTGGGCAAAGCTCGTCCGAATAATGACAGAGTGCTGTCGGCCTTTTATCCAAGCATTGATAAAGACCAAAGCATTTTCTTCCATACTCAAAATCTTTCTTCCGCATATCGTGCATTCAGATTGCAAAAAGATCTTGGCTTCAATTTGACTTTGGTGGAGCTGAAAGAAGGCTGGGAATTGATTGATAAAATCAAAGGTACAGGAACGAAAGTTTTCCTTTCGTCAGACCTCCCTAAGAAGCCTGAGGACAAAAAGAAAGAGAAAGAAGAAGGGGTAGAAATGACGATGGCAGAAAAAGAGGTAGAAGCTCTCGAAGCCAGGAAAGCAGAATGGTATAAAAAATATGCCTCTCAAGCAGCGAAATTTGAGGAAGCAGGGATCTCTTTTGGTTTGTCAAATCTGGAGGTAAGTGGAAAAAACCTGAAAAGCAATTTGCGGACGATGATTGAGCATGGTCTGAGTGAGGAAGCTGCATTGGCGGCCTTAACTACCGGACCTGCAAAACTCCTGGGGCTTTCTTCTGTCATGGGTACTGTTGAAAAAGGTAAGATGGCCAATTTGGTTATTTCAGATATGCCATATTTTGAAGAGAAATCTCAGGTGCGCTATGTATTTGTTGATGGAAACATGTATGAATATGAGGCAAAAGCCAAAAAGAAGAAAAAGGCTAAGGAAGGTGGAGAGCCTAGTGGAGAAACCAATATAGCAGCAGCGCTGGGTGTATGGAGCTTCGAAGCAGAAACCCCTGGCCAAAGCGGTACAGGAACCATTACCTTCACAGAAGAAAATGGAAACATCCTTGGTACCTTGGAAAGTGATCAGGGACCAGGAGAAGTACAGGACCTGAGCAATGTAGTTCTGGACGGAAATGACCTGAGTTTCAGCATGAGCATCGATGGAGGTGGACAAAGTATCACCATAGAAATTTCCATAGTCCTGGATGGCGAAAGCTTTGAAGGAGATATGGAAGTAGGATCGTTTGGATCCTTCCCTATCAAAGGAGAAAGAACTTCCAAGCCTGAATAACCTCATTTAGCTAATCAAAAAAGAAAATCATGTATAAGTATATTCTATTTACTGTTTGCTTTCTTATGGTGGTAAGTCTTCAGGCTCAGCCGAAAAAAGGAAGCTTATTAATAAAAAACGGGACGGTAATTACAATTACTGATGGAGATCTTGAGAATACAGATGTTCTGATCAGAGATGGAATAATCAGCCGTATCGGTAAAAACCTAAAAGCTCCGAAGGGAGTTGAAACCGTTGATGCTTCAGGCATGTTTGTGATGCCAGGCATTATAGATGCTCACTCTCATGCTGGCCTAAGCGCGATCAATGAAGGTACTAACCCTATTACACCAGAGGTTTCTACTGAAGATGCGCTAGAACCTACAAGCATTACGCTCTACAGGGCTTTGGCTGGAGGAGTTACAGCTTCTCACGCTATGCACGGCTCAGCAAATGCCATCGGTGGACAGTGTGAAACCATCAAGCACCGTTGGGGAGAATTGAATCCCGATAATGTACGCATGGAAGGGGCTCCAAGAACCATCAAATTTGCCCTTGGAGAAAACCCTATGAGAAGCCACGGGGAAAGATATGGGATAAACCCCAGCTCTCGTATGGGAGTAGAGCAAGTCATTCGTGAAGCCTTTGCCAAAGCACAGCAATACAAAGCTGCCTGGAAAAAATATGAAGCTAATCCGGAATTGGATGCTCCAGATTACTCCCTGCGCCTCCAAACTATGGCGGATATTCTGGACGGAAAGATTCTGATTCATTGTCATAGCTATCGTGCTGATGAAATTCTAATGTTGATGAAAGTCCTCAAAGATTTTGGGGTAACAAACATTACCTATCAGCACACCAACGAAGGATTCAAGGTAGCACCTGAATTGGCAAAATTTGGTGCCCACGCATCTGTATTCTCTGATTGGTGGGCCTATAAATTCGAAGTTTATTATTCTACCGCGTACAATGCAGCTATTTTGACGAAAAATGGAGTAGTTACTTCCATTAATTCTGACTCCGGTGAACTTATTCGCCACCTCTATCATGAAGCGGCAAAAACGCAGCGTTATGGCAATATGTCTGACAACGAAGCCCTGAAAATGATCACCTTGAATCCAGCCATTCAATTAGGGATTGATAATCGTGTGGGCTCTATTGAAAAAGGAAAAGATGGAGATGTAGTCGTTTTCAAAAATCACCCCCTTTCCATTTACGCAATCCCGCAAAAAACCATTGTAGACGGCATCATCAGATTTGACATCAACAAAGATCCTGATGATATGCGCCTTTCTGTTAATCCAGAGGAAAAGGTAATGCCGATCCTCTATTTTGAAAGGGATCGTGAATCCTGTATGGAAGGTGCAACTATGATGAACCACTAATCAGTCAGAAAAAAATCATGAGAAAAATATCATATACATATATCCTTCTTTATAGCCTGCTTGTCCTTGGCATGGGGAGTCTTCAGGCTCAGATGAGCAAAGCAAAGAATGGAACATTCGCATTAAAGAATGCCAGCCTTCATACCATTACTAATGGTACCCAGACAGGGACAATAATTATTCAGGACGGGAAAATCTCTGCAATGGGAGCTTCTGTTTCTATTCCTTCGGGCGCAGAAGAAATTGACTGCAGCGGATTGCACATCTATCCGGGAATGATCGATGGAGGCACAACACTGGGTCTCTCAGAAATTAGTTCCATCTCACTTACCAATGACTATCGTGAGGTAGGAGATCTGAATCCTCACATGCAAGCCCTAACCGCAGTCAACCCCAATGCTGTTGCTATTCCGGTTACACGTGTTAATGGAGTTACAACCGTGCTTGCGCAGCCTACAGGTGGTATTCTTCCTGGAACTTCTGCCCTCATCAATCTTCATGGCTATACCCCTGATCAAATGTATGCAGGTTTCAAAGCCGTTCGTTTACTCTTCCCTGCCACAGGACGCAGGAGCCGATTTGACAGGAGAAGTGAGGAGGACATGAAGAAAGACCTGGATAAAAAATTGAAAAGATTGAATGAAGTCTGGGATCAGGCCAAAGCTTTTGCAGAAGTCTGGGATGCTCACAAAGCCGGAAAAGCGGAAGAACCTGAATATTATCCACAAATGGAAGCGATGGTTCCAGTCGTAAAAGGAGAAGCCAAGCTACTCATCGAAGTTAATTCTGCTTCTGATATACTTTCTGCCATCACATGGTGTAAAGATAAAGGTGTGGATGCGATATTTACAGGCGTTGCTGAAGGATGGAGAGTAGCTGATAAATTGGCCGAATCCAAAATCCCGGTAATTACTGGACCGATGCTTCAAAACCCTAGACGTTCCTCGGACAGATATGACAAAGCGTACGCAAACCCCGGAATCATGCAAAAAGCTGGAGTTAAAGTTGCCATCCGTACCGATGAATCAGAGAACGTTCGCAACCTCCCGTTTAATGCAGGTTTTGCTGCTGCTTATGGTATGGGTATCGAAGAAGCCCTCAAAGCCGTAACCATAAACCCGGCTGAGATCTTCGGTGTCTCCGATCATTTGGGTTCACTCGAAGTTGGTAAGAGTGCTACCCTCTTTGTTTCAGATGGTGATCCTTTTGAGACAAAAACAACAATTTCTCACCTCTTCATTGAAGGATGGAATATTCCAATCGATAGCCGTCAGATCAGGCTATACGATGAATTCCTCGATAGAGCTCCCGGTTCGAAGAAATAAACATTCTGAAACCTTACAGAAGGCGGGCCTTGTAAGACAAGACCCGCCTTCGTCACTTTTTTGCGCTATATCTGCCTGATTCGCAGGAAACCAATACGATATTTCGCAATAAACCAAATATTTTGAATGTTAATAATATTTGAATAACAGATTGAATTTTCGATCGCTCTGGCTTTCCTTTGTAATAACGATCACAAGCAAATAACCTGTTACAATTGCTTGTTCTAAGCAAGATCAATTCCCCAAACATTCACGAGCTGCTGTATTGACACCGACAGCAAATCCAATAAGACGAGATTGCTCGTGCTTATTCAAACCTGACCTGAAAACGCTCATTCTTATTTGCGGTCTAAACCCCCGGTTCAATGGTAACCTTTGTAGCTAAAACACCATAGTAAAATTCGGGGAATGTGTCATCATCTGCTATTTTATGGGGATTTAGCAGGACACATCAAGGAAAAAACCTATCGTTAGAACTTACCAAAAACCAGAAGGTCGATGAATTGTCATCGGCCTTTTTTTGTATGGTAGAGGGCTAGGATGTTTGCGTGTTAGAGAAAGAACGAATACTTACTTCTCACACAAGAATACCAGAACACCTGAACACGCCCTCTCTAAAACACTAATACTCTAGCATCCAAAATCCTTAACACTCCCAATCTTTCCCTAACTTAGCACCTGAATTTTTTCCCATGATCAATTACCTTTCCATAGAACAAGTTTCGAAATCCTTTGGTGATAAATTTCTCTTTGAGGATTTGAGTTTTGGAATTGCACAGGGACAGAAAATCGCGCTGATTGGGGTAAATGGAAGTGGTAAATCAACCCTGCTGAAAATTGTGGCAGGGCTAGAGGCGCCTGATTCGGGTAAAGTGAGTGTGCGAAAAGGAATACGCGTAGCTTTTTTGCCCCAGGAACCCGACCTTCCAGAACATCTTACCGTTTCAGAATGCGTTTTTTCTGCTGACTTACCAGAATTAAAGTTGATTGAGCAGTATGAAAAATTGTTGAGCGCGGAAAATCAGGACGAGACACAGCAGGAAGCCCTAAGCAAGGTCATGGCTGAAATTGATGCCTTGGGTGCCTGGGATTATGAGGTAAAGATCAAACAGATTCTGGGTAAACTGGAAGTGGATTTCCTCGAAACCTATATTTCCGAACTTTCCGGAGGCCAAAGAAAGCGGGTGGCGCTAGCACAGGCGCTTATGGGAGAACCCCATCTTATGATCATGGATGAGCCGACCAACCACCTCGATCTGGAGAGCATCGAATGGCTGGAGCAATTTCTTTCGACCAGTAAACAAAGCTTATTTCTGGTTACTCACGATCGCTATTTTCTAGATAGTATAACCAATGAAATCATCGAACTGGATCAGGGAGAATTGTATTCCTATAAAGGGGATTATGCCTTTTTCCTTGAGAAAAAAGCAGAGCGAGATGCGCTGAAGTTATCGGAGACAGAAAAAGCAAAAAGCCTTTTTAAAACAGAGTTGGAATGGCTTAGCCGTTCACCAAAAGCCAGAACATCCAAATCAAAATCACGCATTGATGCTGCCCTCGAATTAGGGGAGAAGACCAAATATAGAGCGCCGAATCAGGATGTGAAGCTGCAGGTTAAAGGAAGAAGAATCGGGGGAAAGGTATTGGAGATCAAAAACCTGCGAAAGAGCTATGGAGAGCTCAATATCCTGGACAATTTTACCTATACTTTCGCCCGGAGAGATAGGATTGGGATAGTAGGCCCAAATGGAGTAGGTAAAACTACCTTTCTCCGCTTGATCATGGGTGAGGAAATCCCTGACTCTGGAAAAATCCGGCTGGGAGATACCATTGTAATTGGATACTACAAGCAAAGCGGATTTGCTTTCAAAGATAATCAGCGGGTCATAGAGGTAGTCACAGAAGCAGCCGAAGAAGTAGAATTGAGTAAAAGTCAGACGGTTTCAGCAGCTACATTACTAGAGCATTTTCTCTTCCCTCGATCTATGCATTCCAATTTTGTTGAGACCTTGAGTGGGGGGGAAAGAAGGAGACTGCATTTACTGAGGATTTTGATGACCAATCCCAATTTTCTCATCCTTGATGAGCCGACCAATGACCTGGATTTGATCACCCTTAGAAGGCTGGAAGAGTTTCTGGAAAGCTTTGAAGGATGTTTACTTGTCGTTACCCACGACCGATTCTTTATGGATCGTTTGGTTGATCATGTCTTTGTATTTCAGGGAAAGGGACAGATAAAAGATTACCCCGGTAGTTATTCTCAATACCGGGAGTGGCAAGCCAAACAAGAAGCTGAAAAGGAAGCAGTAAGTATAAAAGTTGAGAAAAGTACTACGGAAAAAACAAAAAGCAACAACAAACGGAAGCTGTCCTTTAATGAAAAAAGGGAATTTGAACAGCTTGAAGTGGAAATAGATCAAATGGAATCTCGCAAGACTGAGATTACCCAATTGATGAATGAAGGGGGAAGTGATTTTGAGAAACTGGCTGAACTCTCCCAGGAATTGGAAAAACTCAATGCGGACCTGGACACAAAATCAGATCGTTGGCTGGAACTCATGGAAATCATCGAATCCGCATGATCAAACCGGATTCAGTACAAATAGATCATAGAGCGTCATATACAATTTTTCAACATCTATAGGCTTGGTTAGAAAGCCATCCATACCCACCTCCAATACTTCTTTCTTGGTATCCTCAAATGCATCTGCAGTTAAAGCAATGATAGGAATATCATGGTTGAGTACAGGAGAAACCGGATTTCGAATGATCTGGGTCGCTTGCTTACCATCCATGATCGGCATATGAAGGTCCATAAAAACCAGATCGAAAGCCTCTTCTGCCAGCACTTTAACCGCCTCTTTACCATCGACAGCAAATTCAACCTCTATATTTTTCCTCCGGAAAATCTGATTCATCAGCTTTCGGTTTACAGCCACATCTTCTACTACCAGAATTTTAATATCCTTGAATAGGTTGCTATCAAACTGAATAGATTTTTTCTCCATCAGCTTATCCTGTTTTCCAACTTTCACAGGAACCTCAAAGAAGAAGGTAGAACCTTTATTTTCCTCACTTTCCACCCAAATCTTTCCTCCCTGCAGTTCGATAAATTTCTTGGTGATACTTAGCCCCAAACCTGTTCCTCCATACACACGGGTGGTAGAGCTATTGGCCTGAGTAAAGTTTGAAAAGATCTCCAGTTGTTTGGCTTTGGGAATACCAATACCCGTATCTTCCACAGCACAACGCAACATCAGTGGTAAGCCCAGATGTTGCACTGCGCTTACTTTTACTTTCACATGCCCTTTCTCCGTAAATTTAAATGCATTCCCAATCAGGTTGATAAGAATTTGATTGAGCTTGGTTTCATCTGCGACTAATACCCGTGGCACTTCAGAATTTACCTCTATAGAAAAATTCAAGGCTTTTTCCTCTGCTCGGTTAGCAAAGATCTTTTTTAGACCATCGATCAATTTATTGAAGTCAAAATCGATCTGCTCGAAGGTTACTTTCCCTGCCTCAATCTTCGAAAAATCGAGAATCTCATTGATTACTTTCATGAGATTCTCGGCTGCGTATTTTATCGTACTGGCAAATTCTCCGGTTGTATCATCCTCATTTTGCTGAATAATCAGATCGGTGAACCCTAAAATAGCGTTCAAAGGTGTACGAATCTCATGACTCATATTTGAGAGAAATTCTGATTTGGCTTTTGTTGCAAGCTCGGCCTGAATCTTGGCCATTTGCAGCGCCTGGTAAGAAGCTTCAATTTCCTGAGTTCGGATCATGACCTTCTCTTCCAGGGACTCATTGAGTGCCTTTAGCTCTTCATTCGCCAAAAAAATCTCCAGAGCTTTTTGCTCTATGATTTGTTCGGCCGATTTTCGGGCCAACCTTTCTCTACGTATTATGTTCTTGAGTATTTCCGGAGACTCCATATACTACAATTTTCTATCCAGCAAAAACTTTACTTCCTGGCTTCCATTTATACTTTCTCTTCTGATGCTAATGTCTTCCCCAAAATGAGAAATACATCCTTCGATCAAGCCTTCTGCAAAATCCGCCATCCCACGTTCTGATTTGTAAATCAATTCCATGTGATCCGGCTCGATTGGACCTACTTCGAATTTGGGAAGTTCAGCATCAGGATAAAGTTTGCGTACCTCTACATGAATATAATTCTCTATACCCGATAAAAATTCAAAAGAATTTTGGGTTTCTGTGAAGAAACGCCCGTACCCCTTTACAAACTGGCCAAATAGATGCCTACCAAAAGTTTTGAGCAGTTCTGGTACCTGGACTTTGGATTGCTGGCTTAAATTGGTCACCAATTGGACCATCTCGCTGTGATGGTAGGTTCCAACGGCCGTATAGACTCCTCCAGACTCTAATTTGGATTCACTAACAATAATATCAGCGATTTCAAATCCGAATTTGTCCTCTACCATTTCCAAAAATTCTGTAAAAACGATTCCTTTCATAGCTGTATGTTTTGTTTATATACCCTAAACTATAGTTGAATAATGAATATTCCACGCCAAATAATAGTTCCACATTGCATCTTCCCCCTGATGTAATCAAATGGAAATAGTTCAAGAAAATTGCTCATTACATAGAATTAGCCCTATCTTTTAAATGCCTATAGAACTTAATGGTATATGCTTGCTATGAAAAAAACTGCCACTTGGAAAAAAGTCCTGATTTATTCAGCACTTATTCTCCTCAGCCTTCTTCTGACTACTTTTCTTTGGGTTAAACAGCAAACCAGGGATCGTTATCCCGGTTATACGGTCGACATTCAACATCAAAGTCAAAAGCCTCAAGCACTTAAGGTGGGTTTCTCTGCCCTTGAAATTAGTCCTCTGGTCTCTGATACCTGGATAGACAAGAATGAGGATGCCAGCTATAATCCGGATGATGGAGATACTTATGAGGATAAGAATGCTAATGGAAAATTTGACCCGGTCTGGATGGCAGGATTTCAAAATCAACGTCCGGCACAAGGAATACATGATCCTCTTTGGAGCCGATCAATAGTCATAGATGATGGGGATTTTGTACTAGCATGGGCAGTTCTGGACATGATAGGTTATGGCAATGATGATATCATAGAAGTGAGAAAAAGGGTACAGGATTCCCTAAAGGTTGACTACATCATTGTTTCCAGCACCCATACGCATGAAGGGCCTGATCTAATTGGACTTTGGGGAGAGAGTTATACTAAATCCGGGGTCGATCCGGTATATCGACAATTTGTAATTGATCAGACGGTAGAGTCTATCATCAGAGCGTATGAAAGCAGGCGCCCTGCTCAAATTCGATTTTCTCAGGATTTGGAGGGAGCTATTCCTTATGTGACAGATACCCGAAAGCCTTTGGTACTCGATCCGGGAATAAGAGTAATGCATGTAAGTGATGCTGAACAGGATACTACTTTAGGAACACTCATCAGTTGGGCCAATCATCCCGAGACTTTATGGAATAAAAACCTCCTGATTAGTTCAGACTTTCCTCACTACATTCGAGAAGGGGTGGAAAAAGGCACCTATTTCCAGGACTCTTTGGTCATGGAAGGCCTTGGTGGTGTAGCTATTTTCGCCAATGGATCAATAGGCGGTTTGATGACTACCCATCCCACCTTTAGTATACCCCATCCTCATATGGCTGATAGCCTCAAAGCCCCCGGTTACGAAAAAACAGAAGCGCAGGGTATAGCCATCGCTGAACTGGTGTTAAAAGCAGTTGGAGGAAGTCGAGAAGATGAGGGAATTGAGGAAGCGGCCCTTTATGTAAAGGCAAATACTATCGAGCTACCTTTAAGCAATCCCCTATACAAACTGGCACTTGGACTGGGAGTACTGGACAGGGGCCTAACCAGTTTCTGGAATATGCGATCGGAGCTTGCCTACTGGAAACTGGGTCCAGCTGAATTCCTGCATCACCCTGCCGAAATCTATCCTGAAATTGTTAATGGAGGCGTCGAAGCACCTGAAGGACGGGATTTTCTTATTGAGGTAATCGAAAGCCCTTCGATCAGGAGCTATATGAAATCTGATTTCAAATTCGTCATGGGCCTTTCCAATGATATGATTGGATACGCCATACCCAAAAGTGAATGGGATGAAGAACCTCCACATATTTATGGGTACGAGAGCCCTCCATATGGGGAAGTAAATTCTTTAGGACCGGAAACCGGGCCTATTTTATACCGGGAAATGAAAAAAATATTAGGGGTAAAAAAATGAAGGCTGAGCCCGAAGACCCAGCCTCACTTCAGCCTCATATGTTTAATTCAGTGTCAGATCCGCAGGTGGAATCGGAGGTGGAACGAGATTCTCTATGGGTTTTATGACCCGTAGATAGGCAAATATCGCTCTGATGTCTTCTTCCTTGAGCTCTGCATAAGACTGCCAGGGCATAGGTGGCAATAAACTCCTGCCATTCTCCATACCTTTGTGTTTTCCCTCTGTGATGGCCAATTTAAACTGTTCGTAGGTCCAATTTCCCAATCCACTGGGATCAGGTGTAAGGTTGGCGGAGAACGACACTCCCCATGGACCAATCGCCGTTGTTAAATCAGGATTGAATAAAAGCCAATTTCCCTTTGGCGCATCCTCTTTCTCAAATCCTGTAAAAGGCTGATCCCCCGGATGTCCTGATAGCATACGAGCAGGGTCTGGAATCGGACCTTGCTCAGTCATCATCTTAGGTGTATGACATGAATTACAATCCATAAGGGCAACAAGGTATCGACCTCTCTCAATAGAAGCTTCTTCATTAGAAACTTCAGACTCTGTGCTGTAGGGTGAATTGTGGTCAGGAGAAACCTGTCCACAGGATAAAAGGAAAAATATCAGGCATAGGTAAAGAATGGCAGCAGTTAGTTCCAACTTTCTCATAGGTCCAGTGATTAAAGTGTATGTAATGTGAATGTTTACCTTTAGGTTCATCCACAACATTCAAAGGCCCGCACAGTAAGCTGTAGGTGGGTTATTCTGAATGGGAAAAATCACAGAAAGGTCTTCTGCAATAATCAGAATAGGCGAGTAGAGATAAATCTGATATTGTTACTTAAACGAAATCTTTCTTATCCTGAATATTTCGAGCAAAAAAAATGCCCCATCCTAAAATGAGGCAAATTATTTTGAAATATTTTCTACGTTAGGTCAATTTAAAGCCAATCAGATTCCAGTAATTCATCATAAAAAGCAATGCCAACATTCCCACAGACAAGATAAGGTAGAAGATACTCGAACGGATTTTGATGTCTTTACGGAAATGCCCCAATGCGAGGACAAATTGAAAAATTGTAAAGAGTCCAAAAATAGCTGAGATCACAAAAGGAACATAATTCCTATTCATTATTTCTTTTTCAAAAATAGTGTCCAGTAAGGCCCCAAATGCAAAGGCGATTACAAACAGCAAGAAGACATTTACCAGAACGATAAATTTAGATGCAACTGGTAACTGCCGATCACTACTTAGGCCATAAGATTTTTTCAGGAGAAAATTTATGAGCCAGAGCAACAGCGCAAATAGTCCCAATCCCAAACTCATGAGTAGGACAAATATGTTGAGGGATCGAGATTCAATGGTTGCAACTCTCTCCAAAGCGACATGTGGTGAGGAGTCCATATACATGTATGCGTATTCTCCGGTCTTATCTTTCTCAAAAGCCAGTCTTCCCGTGCTTTTGCTATCCTGAAATAAAGCGGGACCAATAGGTATCCAGCTTTTAGGATTGGAGCCCCCAGTCCAGAGCTTCCCATTTTTTACTGATACTTCTACCGGTGTATTGAGGATGCCTATGATTTTGGTAAATCGATTATGAGGCCTTCGATTGCTGAGGTAAGTCCCGCCGTATGCTTTCAGGTCTTCTTCTGTTAGCTCTATTTCATTTATTTCTGTTGTATTGGGGAAAAAGCGATCGAAAAATGCATCCGTAGCTTTTCGGATTAGATCGACTCCTCCAGCTGTGTTGGTAGAAATGAATATCCCTACATCCTCATCTGGCATAAGTAGCATGTAACTAAAGAAGTATTCGGTAGCTCCCCCATGCCCCACGATTTTATAGCCATTTTTACTATGGTCGAAAAAGCCATAACACATACCTCGAATTCCCTCTGCATGCGTATGTAGGGTGGTTTGCATTAGGTCAGAGGTAGAAGAATCCAGCATAGCTACTTCCCTGTACTTTCCATGATTCATATGTGCAACCATAAAAGGAACCATTTCTTCTGCCGTGGTAGAAGCAATCCCAACCGGTGCCAGAGGAATTCCTTTAAACGAATGGCTTGAATATTTCCCTTCACTATAGGTGTATCCCTGAGAATGGTCCTCTTTAAGATTGGGGGGCAGATTGTAAGCAAAGGTACTTTTCGTCATGCCCAAGGGATCAAATATTTTCTCCTGCACATAATCCTCCCATTTCAAGCCTGAAATTTTTTCCACGATATAAGCGGCCATTCCCGTCCCATGATTAGAGTAGGAAGAATGGACGCCCGGAGGCCTGATTCGAATGGGATTATGTTCTTTGAGTTCTTCACCCAGAGAGTTTGGAGGAAGGCTGTCAGCAGAAAAGAGTTGGATATAGTAGTCTTCAAAACCCGCCGAGTGGCTCATGAGGTGTTTCATCGTAATGATTTCCTCATAACTATCATCTATTTCAAAGTCTTCAATGTAGCTGCGAATATCTGTATCCAGATTTAGTTTCCCTTCTTCATAGAGCTGCATCACAGCCGTCCATACAAACATCTTGGAAATAGACCCCATGCGAAAAAGGCTTTGGGCAGGATCGACTTTAATTCCAGCTTTTTCATCTGCCCATCCATATCCTTTACTCCAGAAAAGTTCCTGCCCTTTAACGACAGAAACGGTAACTCCATTGATATGTAACTCTTGCATCAAGGTCTGAATCTGGCCATCCATAAAAGCATCCAGATCAGCACTATCAATGGGATTTTGGCTAAAGGAAAAGGAATAAAAGAATGATAAGGTGAATAATAGTAGTAGGCGTTTCATCGCTAGAGGTTTGTGTGGTACTTAATTCCTTTAATTTATGCCTTCTCCCTCAAATTGGTTAATATCAAAAGAAATGGCAACCCGCGAGCTGCCTTTAAGATCAATTATGCTAAGCCTTAATTTCTTTCCAGCTTAATCACCGCTTGTTTGCCATCAGCCTCTATCTGTACAAAATAAATTCCTTTGGGCTCCGGCATACTCAAAGTCAAGCTACTTTGGTCGCTATATTTTTCCATACTTGCCTTATATCCCAAAGCATTTAGAATACTCACAATTATTTGCTGTTAGATTAAAGCTATTGGGGCCCGGGTCAAAGTCAGCTGTACCAGAAAAGAGACTGGTAAAGTAGAGGGTTCCATTCGTATTGAGCCTGATATTTTTAGCCAAGAGTGAATTAGCAAAAATTCCCAAATCAAAGCTATGTCCCCAAAGGAAATTTCCTGAGGCATCTACTTTTTTGATAAATAAGGAAAAAAGCCATTGCCAGCCTTTGCGATAGATGTTCCCGGGCCCGTATCCATGTCAAGGTTTCCCTGCTAGACTCCTGCGATAAAGGAATTGCCAACTGGATCTGTAATGATCGAGCGATCTTCAGAATATTGTTGATTTCACAGAGCATATCCCCAATCCAGACCTATGTATTGGCCTTACCTGAAAAAACACAAAAAAGCAGGAAAAGGAAGGGTAGTAATCTGTTCATGGTTTGAATTTTAGAAGTATGGATTTTGTAGTGAAAGGCGAATTCAAGCGCATATAGGTTGAGGGTAGCGGTTTTCTTCTTCAGTAAAAATCGAGGAGTATAAACAAGAGAACTGAGGGAGGATTGTACCAAGACCGATTGGGCTGAGCTGATTTCAAATTTTGCGCAATCCCAAAACTATGCGTGTAATTTAGATCCCTCCTTTTCAATATAAGAATTGTTTTTCGCCAGCAATGGGCAAAAATTTGTGCATATCCTTAATCCAGCCTTCCCATAAAAAAAGCGCAGCACTTGCGCGCTACGCTTCTCCAAAAATCTGAAAATATCTTGAGACCTAGAGTCGGTCGAGTAATTCTTTTTTCTTGGCGTTGAACTCTTCATCCGTCAGAATACCGGACTCTTTGAGTTTCCCGAGCTTTTCCAGCAGAGCCATGATGTCATCGCTACTTTGAGCAGAAGAATTACCTCCGCCACTATTGTTATTGCTTTGGTTCATTTGATTCATCATCATTTGTCCCATCGCTAATCCTGCTCCCATATCCATGCCCGAGCTCCCTCCGGGATTTTCAGCTGATTTCTCCATAGCAGTTGCAGCCTGGAACTTCATGAAGCGATCCAGATCACCTACCATATTCATCTGCGTATCCTTTCTAAGGAACTCTTGCAATTCAGGTGGCAGGGTAATACTCTGAATAGAGAAGTCTGTGATTTCGATACCAAATTGATCGAAGAAATCACTGATACGTGGCAATAAAGCCTGTACAAACTCCGTCTTGTTGGCTTGCATTTGAACGAAAGAGAAATCATTCTCAGCCATTTCAGCCACAATCTCAGTAAAGCGATCTACCAGTTTCCCTCTCAACATTCCCTCTACAGAATCCAGGGTAACTTTAGGGGTTGTGCCTGCTATTTCTTTAAAAAAGTTTTCAAAGTTGGTTACCCGGAAATTGTAAGAGCCAAAAGCTCTGAATTCCACCTGACCAAATTTGCTGTCAGGGATGGTTACCGGACTGGGAGTGCCCCATTTGTTGTCGGTAAACTGCCGCGTATTGAAAAAGTAGACATCTACTTTGAAAGGAGAATCAAATCCATATTTCCAGGAGTTGATGGTTGTCATGATTGGCATGTTGCGGGTGGTCAGCTCGTGACGACCGGCTTCAAAAACATCTGCCATCTTACCTTCATTGATCAGGACAGCTGCCTGGGAATCTCTCACAGTAAGTTGAGCACCCATTTTCACTTCTTTATCCTGATCAGGAAACTTCCACATGATGGTATCACGTGAGAAGTCTACCCACTCAATGATGTCTATAAATTGCCCTTTGATAAAATCAAATAGTCCCATGTTTTTGCTTTCTGATGAAATGTTATCGTGTGAATCTAAATATACAGTTTTTCTAATGAATCTTATTTCTTTTCTACGGGTCTTTTGTAGACGGGAACAGTAGAACAAGGCTCTCCATAACTCAACTTTTTTACAAAGGGCTGCATGCGTCGGGTAGCCTCTACGAAAATGGCGTCGGGCACCTTGATATCGCTACACCCTTTGATAACTACTGGCCTATCCTGGAATTCACTGAAATCTATTTTATCCAGCTCCTGCATAAACAAATAGACCTCCAGATCTTCCAACGTACCAAAGACTACGCTTTTGGCGAAAGGTTGGAGTTTTACTTCCAGCAGCATCCAGGCCCATACCTGGATGATCACATCTTCAACGGAGCAGGTAATGGCTACATGCTTATTCTGATACTGGGACCAGTCATGTTCGCGCACCCATGCACGAAAGTCTTTTTCTCTCAGGATCATCCCATGAAAAAGCTGATCCTTGATATCAACTAATACCCGCTCTCCTTCTGTGTGATATTCCTCCAACTTAAAGGTAATTATGGGGCTATTCGCTATTCTATTTACGATCTCGGACATTTTGAACGTTTTAACGTGTTAGGGTTTTAGGGTGTTTGCGTTTAAGAAAGGCATTAACTCTAACATGTTAACACCCATGCACACCAACACCTCCTACTCCATCCTGTAATACTGATAATTTTGCAGCAAATAATGCTGTCCATTGTGCGACTTTTCATTGTATTTATCAACTAATAAGTCGGTCAGGGTCTCTCTCAGTTGATCGATGTTCATCTTTGCACCAGCAGATACAAATAGTACGGGTGCATTTTCCTGAGCATAGAAGCTGGATTGAAGGGCTTTGCGCTCCTCTTCGGTGAGAAGGTCGATCTTATTAAAAACTGTTAGTACGGTCTTTTTGTTGAAATCCAAGTCGCGAAGAGTCTGCTTCACATTCTCAATATGGGATTCAAATTGATGGTGAGAAGCATCAACTACATGGACCAAGATATCGGATTCCTGAGACTCGGCCAGGGTACTTTTGAAAGATTCTACCAGATGATGTGGCAGCTTGCGGATGAAACCTACCGTGTCTGAGAGTAGAAAAGGAATACCATTGATGGATACCTTTCGTACAGTTGTATCCAAAGTTGCAAAGAGTTTATCCTCAGCTTTCACCTGTGCCTTAGCCAGAATATTCATCAGGGTAGATTTACCCACATTGGTATAACCCACCAAAGCTACTCGGACAAATTCAGAACGATTTTTTCTACGAATAGCATCCTGGCGATCAATCTTTTTAAGCTGTTCTTTTAGTTGGGAAATTTTCTGGCGGATGATCCGACGGTCAGTCTCAATCTCTTTTTCTCCCGCACCTTTCAGCCCGATCCCCCCTTTTTGACGCGAAAGGTGAGTCCACATACCTGTCAGTCTGGGTAGTAGATACTGATATTGGGCTAAATCTACCTGAACCCGCGCTTGCGAAGTTTGCGCTCTTTCGGAGAAAATATGAAGGATAAGAGATGAGCGATCCAGCACTTTTATACCCAGATGCTTATCCAGATTTCTCATTTGAGAAGGGCTAAGGTCGTCATCAAAAATGACCATATCGGCTTCATTTTCTTCTATGGCTTCCTTGATTTCTTCCAGTTTTCCCGAACCGACATAGGTAGAGTTAATAGGCTTATCCAGTTTCTGGATGAAACTCCTCACTGCCTTTGCTCCTGCAGTCATGGCAAGGAAAGCCAATTCATCCAAATAGTCTCTTGACTGCTCGAATGTCATTTCCCTTGTACATACACCTACAAGTATTGCTTTTTCTACGCCGACCCGCGTGCCTATCTTTTGTTTTTCTATCATATAAATTGGCTACATGCTTGTGCTTGTTTGCCTACGCATGCAGCAGGCGCAAGTTACAAAAAAGAAGCCAGAAAGGGTATTTCCAGCAGCTTTCGTCTAAGCCGGAATATTCTCCCTTATAATTAGGAGTTACAATTCTGGAGATCTGTGTAACAAAGATTTAGCTAGGATAAACCAGAGTTGAATCCACAGCTCGGCTGCCATTACGAGCCGAAACTTCCGACGAAGCAATCTCCGTAGCCCAGAATACTATTTAGATTCAAGGGGATATCCTTGGCTATATACAGGCTCGCGAAAACCCATGTGTTTAGAATTTCTCAATAAATGAAACCTCCCAAATGCTCCATATGTGGTAAAAAGTTTAGCCCCTCGAAAGAAGGGGGTGCAGGCGTCTTTTTTAAATTGACAGAGGAACAGCAGGCGCTAAAAAAACGCATGAAAGAAAAAAAAATGGTCGGGCATCCTCCCGGCTATTATTGGTTTTGTGAGGCCCATATCGAAAAGGCCAGAAAGTATAAGCACCTATATTGGTCAGAGGCGAAAGAACTGATCCTGAAAAAGCCTGGTCTTTTCACCCGATTACAATCATTTTTTCAAAGAATGTAATCTTTTCTTTAAAGCAGCTACTCCTTTAGATAAGCCTTCACCAGAAATAAAAGTAGCAGACGTTTTTTTCAAATCCTCCACAGCTTCCAGTGCCTGCTTCAAATCGAGTTCTTTTTGTGGCTGAACAATCGCTTTTTGCTTCTCCTTCCAGATTTCCCCGAGATATTCCTGCTCAGGCTGACCGGGAGTAGGGAGGAGGATGAGTCGACTGATTCCCAAAGCTTCATAATCCATGAGGCTACTGTAACCTGAACGAGAAATTACGCATGAGGCTTCCTGAAATGCATGTTGCAATTCTCTTGAATTCATAAAAGGGACAATGCGGTAATTAGCCTCAGAATGCTCCTCAACTTCACCAGGTTTCCCTTGGATAAGCGTAAAATGTCGATCAATATTAGGTATTTGCTCTATAAGACTGGCTTCTAAGATGCTTCTTTGGGGCTCAGGACCAGAAAGGACGATTAGAATATCTATCTTTTCTTTAGTCTGATTTTCGCAGGGTTTTAGCGGCTGAAATCGAGACAAAGCTCCCAGATATCGTATGGGAATGTTAAGGTTACCCTTTGAAAGGTCTCCTGCCAGATTGTTATCCCCTTCATAATCCGGCACCCAACATTCATCAAATTTCTGGATCATCTTTCGGTTTTTACGATTTGCCGCTTTGAGTAACCATGTTGGTGTTTCCTCAGATCTTAAGGTGAGTTGATGACAAACAAAAAAACTTGGAACCTTTGACAGAAAAACCCCATACCTATTATCAGATATTATAGCATCAAATTTCCATTTCTTTTGTAGTTGAAAGAGTACCCATTTTTCAAAATATCTAACTCCCAGAACTCTAGGGGCCTGAATTATCAAACCTATAAGGAGTTTTTCTCCTTCCGTATATCCAATTTTATAAGCAGGCAGTTTTACTTGCTTCAGTTCTGGAAAATCTTGTCCAAGTAAATAGAGACTTTCTTTTGTGCCTCCCAGGATAGGTTCAAACCCTTGATTGAGAAGTTCCCGAATAATAGGAACACATCGACTTGCATGTCCCAGCCCCCAATCCAATGGAGCCACTAGTACACGAAATTTTTCAGCCAAAACAGGAAAATTTGTTTGATGATACAGGCAAAAATAAAACCCCTCAGATAGAGGGGTATAACACTAGAGTAGTAGTAATCCTAATCGTCGTCGTTCTGGTTGCAAGTAGTAATCGACAATAGCAACCCAGACGATTTCGGGGGCTATTTTAATCGGTCGCCCGAGATTTTATACAGAACGAAATAACTGATCTTATTATCAATTTATTAACATAAATCTATATGAAGCATTTGAAATATCAAAGTATTTTTTGACTTTTTGTACAAAATATATCCACAGTCCAATTAAAGGTCGATTTTAGAGCAATTCTTTCATTTCATTTTTTACATAAGTTGGGGTGATTTTTTGCAATAATGATAATTCATACAAATGCAGCCAATTCTCCCTGATTAGCGTTCTCCAGAAAAACTATAAATACCAAGGCTATGAATACTCTACCTAAGATTATTTGCTTTCTTTTTCTACTTATTTCAGTGAGTGCGCTTAATGGGCAGACACATCTGGGCCTGAAAGTGGGAAGTATGCTAACTGGAATTCAAAGTAATAATCTCAAAGTGGATACAAGGACTTCTTTTCATACAGGGATTTTTGTTACTCAAGCTTTAGGAGAAAAACTTGATGTGCAGGCTGAATTCAGGTATAGCCATGAAAGAATGGAAAATATCCAGACTTTCGGTACAATTCATATGAATGCCCAAGTGCTAAGATTACCCATTGAGCTGGTCTATAAGTCGCTAAGCTTCCTCGAAATTCATGCGGGTCCTTCTTTGGGGTATAAGTTGAATCAAACTGATGAAATTGTAAGTCTCGAAGGAATTATTCCGACCTCATTTAGAATGGCAGAACTAGCCAAATGGGAAGCGGGTATAGAGCTTGGAACAGCTGTCAGGTTGGGGAGCAGGAATAAAATAGGGATTCGCTTTTATCAGGCCCTTACTCCCACTGCAAGAAATGACACCTTTCAGGGTAGGCAATTCAAATTAGGTGTATACCTCTCTAGTAATTTACTTAAGAGTTAAGGCTTACATCAGCTCCTTGAGCGCGGGCACGACATTGTCCATGATGCGTTCCTCTATATTGCTAGTATCTGCTTTCTCAAAGCCTTTTCCTGTAACTGTCTCGAATAACTCAATATATCTGGCTGTAATCTGGCCGACGAAATCATCCTGCATTTCCGGCATGGTCTGTCCATCAAGCCCTCGAAAATTGTTGGCCATAAGCCACTCTCTCACAAATTCTTTGGAAAGCTGCTTTTGCCGCTCTCCTTTCAACTGCCTTTCCTCATAACCTTCGGAATAATAGTAACGAGAGGAATCGGGGGTATGTATTTCATCGATGAGGTAGATTTTCCCATCATGAGTTCCAAATTCATATTTTGTATCTACTAGGATCAATCCCTGCTTTGCGGCCAGTTCCGTTCCTTTTTTGAAAAGCTCCAGAGCATAGTACTTTACTTGTGCCCATTCTTCCGCTTCCAGCAAACCACTTTTCAGAATTTCTCGTTCACTGATATCCTCATCATGCCCTATCATGGATTTTGTAGCGGGAGTGATGATGGGCTCAGGAAGCTTATCGCTCTCTTTTAGTCCTTCCGGTAAAGCAACTCCGCATAACTCGCGCAAACCTGAATTATACGTTCTCCATGCATGCCCCGCCAAATAATTTCGAACAACCACTTCGATCAAAATAGGTTTACATTTCAAACCTATTGTAACATTAGGATCAGGGACGGAAACTACATGGCTGGGAACCAAGTCTTTTGCTGCTTCAAAATAGAAAGAGGACGTTTGGTTTAAGACCTGGCCTTTGAAAGGAATGGCTCTTGGCAAAATATGGTCAAAAGCCGAAATGCGATCACTGGCTACAATTACCAGATATTCTTCGCCAATATTATAGACATCTCTTACCTTACCTTCATACTTTCCTCTTTGTCCGGGAAAATTAAAATCAGTGGATTTGATCGCTTTTGCCATAAAGCCTTGTAGTCTTGTATGTTTTGTTTTGGGGCAAAGATAGTTCTTCTAGCGAATAAAATAAGTGAATGTGTATCTTTGACCGGATATGGATCAGCAATTTCAGGAAATCGTCCAGCATCAGCTAGCAGATCTTAGCCAGAGTCTTTCATACCTCTGGGGAGAATACAGCCTTATCGCAGTCATCCTACTTCTCCTTTTCCTGGAAATTCTTCGAAAAAAAGAGCACAATCTATTATCTATATTGCTTGCCATTGGTGTTCTCCTGACAAGTCTTTTCTTTCAGGGTTTTGAGATAAATCTTCTTCTTTTTGAAGGAAACCTTAAGAAAGATGCCCTGAGTTCCTTTGGCAAATACCTCTTTGCAGGTAGTGGTATCATATGTTTGCTCTTTCTATTTGCGGAAAGAAGACGAACCCAAGTGCAAGATAAGGGCGCAGAATATCCTCTAATTCTCCTGGGGCTGGTTTTGGGGCTCAATTTTCTGAGTATGGCTCAGAACCTTCTCTATCTATATGTATCTCTCGAAATAGTATCCATTTGTTCTTATATCCTTGCTGCCTGGCAAGACAGGGGTAGTAAACAAGCCGAGTCTGCGTTGAAATACATCATTTTCGGTGCTACCGCTTCAGGCATTATGCTCTATGGTATTTCCTGGCTATATGGATTTACCGGCTCCCTCAATCCAGCTTCTGAAGGCTTTGTCTCTGCTTTGGCCCAAATTCCCACTGAAGCCCTTATGCTGAGCTTTAGTCTCATATTTGTTGGCTTTCTATTTAAGCTTGCTGCTTTTCCCTTTCATTTTTGGGCTCCGGATATATATGAAGGCATCCCTTATTCCTTAGCTGCTTTCTTTTCAGTAGCCCCCAAAGCAGCAGCTTTTATAGCCCTGTACAGATTCCTGGAAATTTTTCAAGAGGCAGCTTTCTATGAATACCTCCTTTATATCCTGGGAAGTTTAGCTTTACTCAGTATGACAGTGGGCAATTTGCTAGCCTTAAGACAAAGGAACATCAAACGCTTACTGGCCTATTCTGGTATTGCCCATAGCGGATTTATGCTCCTTGCATTGATTTGCTTGAAAGGATTGGGGGGGCCTAGTCTTTTGTTTTATATATTGGTTTACTCCCTGCTGAATTTATCAGCTTTTATTCTTGCAGATCATTTCAGTGAACGTTCTTCTTCAGAAGAATTTAGGGATTGGGGACAGTTGGGCAAACATGCTAGCTTAGCTGGACTTTTGCTTAGCATAGCCATGGCAGGATTAATTGGCCTTCCTCCAACTGCTGGATTTACGGCAAAATGGTATGTTTTCCTCTCTCTTTTTGAGCAAAGCAAGGGATCTGGAAGCAGCTTTTGGATTCTCCTGCTACTGGGTGCCATAATCAATACCCTGATTTCTCTTTACTATTATCTTATCCCCCTCATTTACCTCTTTTTTCGGAAACAAAAGCTGGAAAAAATCATCCCCAAAAATCAGGGACTTCTCCTAATTCCGGTAATTATTTCCATACCACTTTTAGTCTTAGGGACTTATGGTTTTGATAAATTCCTTAATCTTATGCAGGAGATTTTATGGAATTCATAGAATGAAACCCTCTTTTTTCTAGGAAGTCAATGATTTGAGAAGTAATATTGACAGCATTTTATCAGGAAAATTTGTTATCTTTGTTTACCATAAGCGATTTACATCCCAGCAAAAAGATGAAATCTCTTCTTGTGCTTACGGTTTTGGGATTTTCACTCGGGCTATTCTCCTGTTCTCAGGCAGGTGCACCCGATGAAAGAGTTGGGACGGAAAATCCACAAAAAGAAACACGCAAAAAGACCTTTGTACCCCCGGCAAGTGAAACTGGAACTTCCGGAGAAATCTATATTACTGTGGACGAATCACTACTTCCGATTATAGAAGCAGAGATTGAGCAATTTCAGGGACTTTACCCGAATGCTAACGTACATCCCCTGTATTTACCGGGAGAAGAGGCTATTCAGACCATGCTCACAGGGGATTCAATCAGACTGGCCATCGCAGCCCGCAAGCTAACAGAGGAAGAAGAAGATTTTCTGGTGAGTAAAACCATCGCACCTCGTCATAGCCAAATATTCACAGAAGGCGTCACCCTAATTAGCCATAAAGAAAATGAAGTAAAGGATTTGACTCGGGATGACCTGAGAAAGATCCTTTTGGGAGATCATAAATCGTGGACGGATATTTCCGGATCTAATCTTACAAATGAGATCCGAATTGTATTTGATCATGCAGCTTCTGGCACGATTCGTTTTTTGAAAGATTCGATACTAATTGGGCAAAATATACGACAGGACAACGTCTATGCGTTGAAAAACAGCCCCTCAGTATTGGAATATGTCGCTGAAAATACCAATTCTATCGGGGTAATAGGCGTATCTTGGATAAGTGACGTAGATGATGAAAAAATGCGAGACTTTTTATCCAAAGTAAACGTCTTAAGAATAGAAAAGCCTGATTCCGGGGTTCCATGTGCTTATGAGGAGCAATTTTTTGGACCCTGGCAGAGTTTCCTCAATCAGGGCTGCTATCCCTTACGAAGACCGGTATTTACGATATTGCGCGAGACCAGTTTTGGCCTTGGGACAGGTTTAGTCTCCTTTCTTGATGGCCCTGTTGGACAAAGAATCGTTCATAAAGCAGGACTTAGCGCATTTCATGGAATCCCCCGGAGGGTGAAATTACCCCCCAAAGAAGGAGCCCGTAATCCCTTGAAATCAAAAAAATAAACTTAAAAACTAAAAGTAGTATAGATTCTATAACAGTTACGATTATGTTGAAACGTGTAATGATTGTTTGTGCTATTCTGGGCCTGATTCATACAGGTCTTCTCGCACAAGCTGACCTTAGTAATGCAAAGGACCTCATTCTTCAGGAGAAATATGAAGACGCCAAGAAAGAATTGAATGGCTTCCTAAGCGCCAAACAAAAGAACGCAGATCATATCCAGTACTGGCTGGGGATGATCGAATACCTTTCCGGAAACTATGCCGGAGCAGAAAAAGTATTTGATGATGCACTGGCTGCGAAAAAGAACAGTGCCATCAATATGGCTGGAAAAGGTATGATGAACATGAGAAATAACAAGTATACCGATGCGTATGCCTTGTTAGAAAAAGCTCAACAAGTAAGCAAAATGAAAGACCCTGATGTGGTATTTGCTATTGCTGATGCATATCTCCTGGGAGGATCAGAAGAAGCTGCCAAAGCAAAAGTTATTCTTTATGATTACAGAACAGTAAATGATGAGGACCCACGTACCTACATTAAACTTGCTGACTATTATAAAGTGCAGGGAGTACCCGAGCTTGCAACTAAAGAGTATGAAATTGCTTTAGAGAAAGTTCCCACCTATGTACCTGCCATGGCTTCTCTTGGAGAGTTGTATTATAATGAAGGTAAAAATGCTGCGACTCCCGAAGACAAAGCAAGAGCTTTCAAAGTAGGATATGACTACGCCAACAAAGCGGTTGAGACTAATCCTAACTATGCTTCTGCATACCGTGTTCGTGCTGAGCTTTATCTGATATCTGCGCTTGGTGATCGTTACGAAAGAGCCAGAAATGATATCCAGAAATACCTGGACCTTACTGGTGAAGACCAGACTGCTCGTATCCGTTACGCACAGTTCCTCTTCTTGACTGAAGATTATGACAAGTCTTTGGGACTCATCAATGAACTACAGGGAGAAGGCGTACAAAACAGTGTACTTCGTCGTCTGAAAGGTATGTCCCTAAACAAATTAGGAAGATCATCTGAAGCAAAAGCTGCTATGGATGACTACTTCGCAAATATCGAAGAGCAGTATACAATCGGTCTTGACTATGAGGCTATGGGAGATATTTACAGATCTATGAATGATCTGGAAAATGCTGATGCCAATTATGTAAAGGCTATGCAAAAAGATATTGATAGAGGGAACATCTTTGAAGATATCGCTGAATCTTATGCGGGTAATGCTGAAAAGATTCTTGAAGATGGTAAGTCTATCGTAGATGCTGCAAAAGCCGCTGATGGAAAAAGTAGAGGATTAACTAAAGAGTATCGGGCAATTCTTGCTAAGCAACAAGCGGGTACTATCACGCAAGAAGATGCTGACAGAGCTGCTGCTCTAAAGCCTATGATCGCAGAAGCTCAGGCTGAAGCAAAAGCTAAATTGACCGAGTCTAACAAAGTAAAAGATAGTGCAATTCCTGAATACAAAATGGAAGCGCATTATCGTGCCAAAGCTATTGAAATGGCCGATCCTGTTACCTTGACGCTGCACAGACAGCTTGCAATGGCTCACTACAAAGCCAAAGATTACAAAGCTGCTGACGAAGCATTCAAAGTAATGCACGGATTGAAAGAAGATTACATGCTTCCTTACCAGTACAGAATGCGTTGTGCTTCCTTGCTGGACAAAGAAATGGAGCCAGAAGTAAACAACTGGTTGGTGCTTCCTGTAGCTGAAGATATCGTTCGTGTATTTGGAGACAATGCTGCAAGCTTGAAGCCTGGACAGCAACAGTCTGTGTTGGTAGCGCTTGAAGCACTTGCGTTGAAAGCTTTCGATCCAGTTGGCGACAACAATCCTGATGATTACAACTGTGCAGGTGCACAAGAATATATTGCTAAAATCAGCGCGATCAAGGCTGAGTATATTCAATCTCGTGCCGCTCTGAAGTCTGTTTCTGAGTTCTGCGCACAGTAAGTATATAGATAAAAATATTTGTCCCGTCGGGTCTGGCTTTGGTCAGGCCCGACTTTTTTTATGGAATTTTTTCAAATCCTCTATCTTATAGATACCACCAGGAGGCTATCACTTCTAAACGAAACGACATGAGACATTTTAGCTCCCTACTCTGTATCTGTATGCTATGGGTATTTTCCCATTCCCTTTTTGCACAAAAAAGTTCTAATAACTGGGATCAAATCGAATGGCTGATCTTTAATCAGGACTACACAGCTGCCCAAATTCAGCTCCAACAAATGCACAAAGAGAATCCAAAAAATCAGGATCTCGCCCAGTACTGGCAAGGGATGATCCTCCTAAAAACCCAGAAAGCAGAAGAAGCAAAAAACTTCTTTCAACAAGCGATAGATCTAAAAGCCAAAAACCCTTACGCATGGGTAGGGATGGCCCACTATTATAAACAAAAAGGTGATTTCTCTTTCGCCCAATCCCAGCTCAAGAATGCCATTAAGTATGGAAAGTCGCGTGATCTGGAACTAGAACTAGCTATCCTACGAGCAAATCTGACAGGCAAACAAAAGTCCAATGCTGGCGCCCGAGCCGTTCTCACAAATATTTCTGAGAAAAGGTCTGAAGATATTTCTCCACGCCTCATCCTTTTTGATTACTATCAGAAATTAGGAGTGGTAGAACCCGCAGAACAGATTGGGTTGGAACTGGCTGAGCGTCTTACTAAAAGTCCTAAAATTTATGTTGATTTAGCCGAACTTTACCTCGCCAGATGGAATAGCAGCTATGACCACCTCAATAGAGAAGGTTCACTCAAAACTGCTTACCGATATATCCAGGAAGCCTTTGCAGATGATCCCAAATATCCGGATGCATTCCGTGTCCGGGCTGAAATTTATCTTAGATCGACTTTCCCCGACAAATATGAAAAAGCCAAAAATGATATGGCTACCTATTTAAAGCTCCGCCAAAATGATAGGGAAGCCAAGATCCGTTATGCAAAATTTCTCTTTCTCGCAGAAGAATATCAAGCAGCTTTACGCTTGATTGCTGAGCTTGAAGATGAGGGGATTGAAGATAATGTTTTAAAAAGACTCAAAGGAATTGGCCTGAGCAAAGTCGAGAAATGGAAGCAAGCCAAGCTAGCGATAGATGACTATTTCCAGGAGGTCAAACCTGAATACCGCATCAGCCTCGATTACGAAACTTATGGTGATATCATGAGAAATATTCAATCTCCAGCGGCTGCCCAGGATTACTATGAATTAGCTATAGAATTAAAAGAAGAGCGAGTGAGCTTGTATGGAGAGATTGCTGACGAATATTTTGAGGAAGCAAAAGAGATCAAGCAACGATTAAAGGATTTGAAAAATTCAGGAAAGCAATCCTACAAAGACATGCAAAGCCTCATTTCATCCTATAATCAGTTGGCTCAATTAAAAAATCCCAGTCAGGAACAAGTTCAGGAAGCTTCTGACTTAAAAGACGAAATCCAGCTCCTACAGGATCAAATGGAAATATTCAGCAAAGACAGCCAGGAATTGGACGAGAAAGTTTTGACTGTGTATGAGAAAGAAGCATTTTATCGGGAGAAAGCCCTCCGTTTTGAAGATAATCTAAGACTGCGCAACCATAGAAAATACGCAGATGCATTATTTAATTCCAGAAACTACAAACTCGCAGAACGTGCCTACAGCGACATCCATGAACTCAAAGAGGATTATCTCTATCCTTATGAAAGACGGCTGCAAATTGCCCTTAGGCTTGCCAGGACCGATGGTAAAGACGGACCAGGCCTGAAAAGAGCCGTTCCTGTTTCTCAGGACATCATCCGCATCTTTCTACCGAAAGTTGATGAATTGAAGGAAAGGCAGCAGAAATCAGTACTGATTGCATTAGAAAGTATGGCAGTCTACAGCTTTGATCCACAGCAGAGGGAAGCGAATGACTGCAAGGCAGCCAAACCCTATTTAGACCAATTGAAATCCATCGATCAGGCCTATCTGGATCAGAAAGATGGATTAAAAATGATCGATGGATTTTGTGAAGAATGATCCTCATAATCCCGGATAGCAAATGGCTATTCGGGATTTTCTTCTTTCGCTTCTCCTTTTAAAGCCACTCTTAAACGGACGGGTTGATGATCTGAATAAGCAAACGCCATGTCCTCCGTTTTCACTTCCAGTAATTCCACATTGGGTGAAAGAAGATAAAAATCCAGGATACCTGTTTTGCTTGTATCAGCATCATAGGGAGAAATCAGGCTTCTGTTGGTAGCAACTTCCGGATCAAAAGCCCAGGTCCAGTCCAGGGTCAGGAGTTGAGGTGAGACAAAGAGTTTTTCATCCTGCTCGTCCTTTCTCAGTCCCCTTTCCCCGACCCCCATATAATGTGGCGGATACTGATTCCAGTCTCCTCCTACTATCACATAATTTCCTGCTTCATATTCCTTCAGAATTACCTCCTTTAACATAGCCATTTGCCTGGCTTTCAGGCTACCATCATCGAAGGCAGAGTTGTGCGTATTTATCAGTACCAGCTCTTTGTCATGAGAAGTAGGAAATCTCATTTGCAAAAAACATCGATCCAGAAAGAAGAGATAGGTAGGCCAGTCATAATTACCTTCATAGGCGTGGCGACTACTTTTGCTCGGCTGATATTTACTCCACATACCCAAACCTCCTAATACGCTTCCCATAGGCTCTGTCAGGGGGATGGGGATGTAACCTACTTTATAATTGGGGGCGAAAGCAGAAACATAGCCATTCAACCCCCCACTAATTTGTTTCATCTGATCTTTATTTGCACTTCGGTCAGCTTTTACATCAACTTCCTGCAAAAGGTAAAAATCCGTTTTTTGAGAAAGGCTGATAAGGTAGTTTTTGATTCCTTCAGCATTCTTATCCACCCATTCTTCAGGTGTTCGCACCAATTCCCCTCCATCATAAAAGAAATCTGACTCCTCCCCCAACCCACAATATCCAATATTCCAATTGAGGAGGCTCAATGTATCCGGGACGGAACTATTAAGGGCTTCTCCTTGCAATTCCGGGATTTCTACTGCTTCTGGTTCATAGTCAGTACTACTAGCATATAAAATCATTCCTCCCAGATAAAGGAGGAAAAGCACAAAAATGGCTAGCAAAACCCAAAAGATTCTTTTCATTAATTTCATAGTGCAGCTTGCTTGGTCCTAATTTTTCCATGCCAAAGATAGGTAATTGAAAAGAGTCCTATGTAATGGGACTATGAAAACTGCCTCGGCATTTCTTTATCTCTTAAGTAGATTAGGATAAAGCAAAACTTCTTGGGCCGAAACCGACTTTCTCAATCGACACGGCTTGCTCCCAGACTGCGGATCACCCTCCGGTTAATGCTGGATATTGTGTATCCTTCAAGTTTTCTTCTACTCGCGATTTTCCTCCTGCAATATGAGCCTTCACCAAAGGAGGAAGTATGGCAACATAAAGATGTTAAGGCGATTATTGCAGAGGAAGGGTGGAGAGGGTTTATGAGTTGAAGACGTGTTAGGGTTTTAGCGTGTTAACGTATTAGGGATGGGCTTAAAAAGCGTGTTGGTGTATTGGCGTGTTGGTGTCGAATCTTCAAATAAGTTTCATACCCCAACAAGAACACCAGCGCACGAGAACACCTGAACACCTTCATTCTTCCTTCTCCATTCCGTGTTCCTTGTTCTTCATTTCCTTTTCTTAAATTTTTATGGGGGTTCTTTTCCATCTTTTTTAGAAAAAGATGGAGTCAAAAATCGCAGCGCCAAGAACCAGCCGCACTCAGCCGCCCCTTTTCCCGATTGGCGCTGCCTGGCCCGCGCACTTGGGGGTGAGGAGAGGTAGGGATAGAGGATAAGTTATCCACTAGACACAAAAACCCAAATACATTTTTCTATGTGCGCCGGGGCCCCGCTGCTGCATCGGGTGCGGGGGCCGGACTGCGGGCGGCTTTGCAGCAGCTTGATCTTTTGCTTCTTTTCCATCAAGGGAAAAGAAGATACCCCTAAGGAAAAAGAAAGATAAACCTAAATAAAAAGGGATTATCGCCTATCCTGCTTCAACTTCTTTATCGCCTTCGCCTTTTTCTCTTCCTCGCTGCGGGAATATTTCCGAATCTTCAGGCTTTTACCTTTGATCTTCAATCCTTCCCGATCCTTCAATTCGTGAAAGGCACTTTGGGGCATATCTACTACCGTGTAACTGTCGAAGGTGCTGATGGTTCCGATTTGTTCGCTGGAGAGCTGGGTATTGTTTAAGAGAAAACCTACGATGTCTCCTTTACGAACTTTATCTCTTTTGCCTCGAGAGAAATGGTATTTAATCCAGGTTTCTTTTTTTGATTGGATGAGGTCTTTTTTCTCAATCAGATCGACCTGCATTTCCTGTACTCGAAGCTCCATGACCCTATGGTGCCGTTTTAAGCGTACCAATTCCATTTCGCCACTTACTATGTTGAAAACCTTTCCCTTGTTTCCTGCACGCCCTGTACGGCCTACGCGATGCAGATAATAGTCGTATTCGGAAGGAATAGACATATTGATTACCACAGGGAGATCTTCTATGTCTAGCCCCCTTGCGGCGAGATCTGTTGCGAGAAGGTAATTGATAGAGGATTCCTTAAATCTTTTAAGGATATGTTCTCGTTCTTTTTGTTCCTGATTGCCGTGATAAGCCTCTGCTTTTAATCCACAATTTCTCAGGAAGCCCAATTGAGGAGCGATGTCCTGTCTTCTTCCTGCAAAGATCAAAGCTTTGTCAACTTTCTCCTGCTTAAGCATGGAAACCAAAAAGGATTCCCGCTTTCCTCGCTGTACCTTCAGATAGCTAAAGCGAATATTCTGTAGCATCTGCTTGGGACTCAATCTCACAATCTCCAGTTTTTTCACCCGCTCCTTGATCAGCATCTGACTATCCGGAGATATGGTAGCTGAGAAAAAACCGACCTGCGCAGTACCTCTGATTCGCTCACGAATTTCATCAAAGTCCCGCTGGAAGCCTGCTTCTACCATTTTGTCTCCCTCATCCACAATAAGAAACTTGATATCTCGCCACAAGAAATCATAGCTCTTTTCAGACATCACATCTTTCAATCTCCCCGGAACTGCAACCAGAATGTGAGGGGAAGATTTGATAGTTTCATAACTCTCATTCATGCTGGTGCCACCTACCACAATTCCCACTTTCAGTTTCTCTCCTTGATAAAAAGACAATAAGGCCTTCTGTACCTGCACAGCCAATTCTCTGGAAGGGGTCAGAACCAAAGCCTGTGTACTATTCTTCAACAGCTTGAGCCGAGAGATCAGGGGTAAACCATAAGCAGCCGTCTTGCCTGTACCCGTAGGTGCCTCTACCAGCAAATTTTTCTTTTGTATAAATAAAGGGATCACCTTTTCCTGTACCAAGGTAGGATATTTATACCCTAGCTTCGGCAATGCCGCCAAAACTCGTTCATCCAGTTCATATCTGCTAAATCCCCTTTTCGATCTCATACTGCAAAATTAGGGGAAAGGAGAGGATTAAACAACGTAAAGCGGATATGTGTGTTAGGGTTTTAGGGTTTTGGCGTGTTAGAGGTAGAGAATAGAAGCATTTATTCCACTCCAACACCCTAAGACACAAACACGCTAACACATTTTTCAAAAAACTTTGTAACCTTTCACGGTTCTTGTATTAAGACAAAAAAAGCACACGTAAGCTTGGCGCTAAGAAAACGAAGTATATCCCAACAAGAGATGCAGGAAGAATACCTGCTGATCGAGGAAGCGAAGAAGAATCCAGCTCGCTTTGGGCTTATCTATGAGCGCTATTATCAGCAAATTTTCCTATTTGTATATAAGAGACTTGCTGATGAAGAGAACACGGCAGATATATGTTCGCAGGTATTTCTCAAGGCTATGCTGAGCCTGAAGAAGTACAAATTTCAAGGGGTTCCTTTCTCCGCCTGGCTATATCGAATAGCTATCAATGAAATCAACCAGTTTTTTAGAAACACAAAGTCCCAACGTGTGATTAGCATGGAAGGAAAAGATTTGATGGATATGGCAGAGGAAGTAGAAGAAGATCATAGTGAAGCTAATCTGCAGTCTTTACTAAAGACTTTTCAGCGTTTGAGTCCCGATGAGATTCAGTTTATCGAACTGCGTTTCTTCGAAAAAATGTCTTTCAAAGAATTAGCAGCTGTTTACAGCATCACAGAAAATAATGCGAAAGTGCGAATGTATCGCCTGATTAATAAAATGAAAAAGCTAATGTTGGACCTGAAAATGAAACAGGGAGATTTCGATCTCAGCCTGCCGAAACAAGATTCTCAACATTGATAAGATGTCTAAATATAGAATACATATAGACAAGAATCCTCCTTCAAAAGCTCGCATAGATGCTTACAAGGATTTTGATAGCCTGCACAAGCAATACCAGGTTCATTCTCGCTATGAGTTCTGGAGAAATTTATATCGCAATCCCAGATATTTCGCTGTCCTTGTTGCCTTAATTTCTGTAAGTGTACTTGTTTATCAAAGTTCTTTAAAAACACCATCTACTGAATCGGCTTTCATCCTTCCCCCTATCCCACCTAAAGATATTCCATTGCTGGAAGAAGGATTGAGACCACAAGAAGCTCAGAGTTTCACCTATGAAAACGGAACCCAAATCCATGTTCCTGCCAATGCCTTTATAGATGAAGATAATCAGGAGGTTTCTGGGAAAGTAGAACTCAGATACAGAGAATTCAGAGATGCTGCTGATATATTCATCGCAGGGATTCCTATGGATTATGATTCTGCCGGGAAGTCATATACCCTCGAATCTGCGGGCATGCTTGAAATCCTGGCATATTCAGCAGGCAAACCTGTCTACCTGAAAGAAGAAAAAACCCTTGAAGTAGAATACTTTTCTCCCTATAAAGGAGTGGATTATAATGTCTATCATCTGGATACAGTAGAGCGGAACTGGAATTTCGAAGGAGAAGATTTATTGCGTGAAAGTCTGGAAGAAAGTAAATTCCCAGATAGGCCAGCGTTGGAATACATTCTGGATAGAGAAGCAGATACCTTCCTGACCCGCAATGTTCGCATTCCCAATCAAAAGCCAGGAAGAGTTTTCCAAATAGCCCTCAGCAATGCAGCTGATTATACTTTGCTATCCGGAAAGCAAAACCTCATATGGGAATACATCCAAATGCCAAATTTTGTTGACCCCTGGGAAGATGGCTTATTACCAAATGCAGCCGCTATTGCACGTGCAAAGCCTTATCGGGCAGCTGGCGTATTTTTACTGGAATTGAAGGGAGGCGGTCAATTTGTAGCCAGGCCATTATTGGATGCTCAGAGTTTTGAAGTGGCTCTTGCTGAATACGAAGAGAAACTAGTGGCTTACAAAAAGGCCCTAATAGAATACAATGCCCAAAAAGAATTGGCCAAAAAGAAGCTTGTAGAGCGGGAAGCTGCATTGAAAGCTTATAAAGACGAACTGGCTGCTTGGGAAGCGAAAACGAAAGAAAGAGATAGCCTTGCAACAAGCGGAGTTTATCGACGCTTTATTATCAAGAAGCTGGGGATAAATCAATTAGGTCGGAAACTGGAATACCCGATGATGCAACTCAAGGTTGACCTTAGCTTTCAGGAAGATTCTTCTTTTGGGGAAAGACTGGCAGACCAAGGGAGAAGAATTTCTCTGATTCATCCTGAGATCAATACCGTTTTTAGCTGTAAAAAGCTTGAGGGAGAAAGCGGGAAATATATGATCCGCTTTGATCCAAGATCTCAAAACTTGCTATGCGTATCAGACAAGGAAGAAAATCTTTATCTCCTGAATTTTCGCCAAATTTCTACCAACCTCCGCATGAAATTTAAGAATCGGGAAAGCAGTTTTTCAGATCATGCTTCTCTAAAAAAACACCTCCAAAACTGGCTGGACAAAATCGAGCCAAATAATTAGTAGACAACATTCTTACTATACATAGATGATGGGTCCTGTCAGTATTGCCAGGACTCTTTTTTTTACCAAATCCTCAACAAAAAGGTGATTAGTTCAATCTTCGAATCTTTTTTATAGAATAATCAGTATATTTAATTCATGCTTACACCACCATCGATTGCACAACCATGCTCAATTTCCCTTCTACATTATTTATGGAAACCTGATCTCATGATTATCTTTTTTTGAAAGGCGAGGTAAGCCATCATGTTAACACATTAATACCTATTCTATGCAAACCACACGTAGACTGATCTTCGGTATCAGTTTCTCCTTGTTCCTGTTTACATTTTCTTTCGCACAAGAACCGAACAACATGAAGTTTGGGAAAGTATCTACTGCAGAAGTAAAAATGAAAAGCATTGAGTCTTTTCCAGAAGCTGATGCAGTATACTTAATGAATGTCGGTCATACCTTCGTTACCATGTCAGCGGGTTTAAAGCTTGCTGAAGAGAGGCATTTCCGGATAAAAGTTCTGACTGAAGCTGGTCAGGATCATGCAGACATTGAATTACCGTATTTCGCTAAGGGCCGCACGCAATACATCAGTTCCATCAAGGCCATGACCTATTATGAAGAAAATGGCAAAGTGATTGAACAGAAGATCAAAAACGCGGACATTTTTGACGAGGATGTCGATGGATACTGGAGGCAAAAGAAATTCTCCATGCCCAATGTAAAACCAGGCTCTGTCATTGAGATTCGCTACCTTTTGACTTCTGAAGATTTCACCTTTATCCGTGATTGGTATTTTCAAAAAGATATCCCAGTCCTTTATTCAGAATTTTCAAAGGAAGTTATCGAAGGTTTTTATTACCAAACTACTTCAAAAGGAAATCTGGTAGGGATCAATAGAAGCAACGAACGCACCTCCAAAACTACTCCACAGGGAACCCTCGACCTTGTCAAGGAGACCTTTAAAGCAGCAAACATTGCTCCCCTGGAAAAAGAAGCTTTCGTGGCAAATATGAGTGATTATGCCTCCCATTTGACTTTCCAACTCCAAAAGATCAGCATCCCCGGAGGACTGTATAAAGATTATGTCAGAACCTGGGGACAGATTGCTTATGCCTGGGATCGCGATATGGGTGAATATTATAAGAGCAATGGAGCTACAAAAAACGAATTGGCTTCAGTAGAACTATCGGGAGATGAGGATAAGGCCTTATCCGAAATCTTTCATCATGTTCAGAAAAAATATGAGTGGAGTGGCGGTCTCAGCCTTTATCCCTATCCCGAAAGTAAAAATCTTATCAAAGACAAAAAGGGAAATGGAACAGCAATCAATTATTTGCTCCTGACTTTGTTGAGAGAAACAGGATTTGAAGCGAATCCCATGTTAATTTCTACCCGGGGAAATGGAAATGTCCAAAGGCTCTTTGCTACGATCCGTCAATTCGATCACGTAATTGTAGCAGTTAAGCAAGGGGAAGAATACATACTTCTTGATGCTACAGGCGAATCATTGCCACTGGGTATGCTACCCTACAGGGACCTGAATCAGGAAGGGTTTATGGTGGGAGCTGAAGCTTATGAATGGCTTTCATTAACCCCCAAGCATCGTTATAAATCGATCAAATCTGCAAACCTCAAATTGGCCACAGATGGAAGTATAGAAGGTAAAATCACCTGTAAACATGAAGAGTATAGTGCCTTAGTTGAGAGAAATACATTAAAAGAAGTAGAAGATAGAGACGAATATTTTAATGAAGACCTGACTTCTGGATTTGAAGATGCAGAGTTGATTGATTATGAGGTAAAAGAAGAAGAAGCTATTTATCAACCTTTTACCACAGTATCAGATTTTGAAATCAATGACAATGTAGCAGGTTCAATTGGAGGAAAGATTTATTTAAAACCTCTCCTGGACGAAACCATTACAGATAATCCTTTTACTTCTGAAAAAAGAATTTATCCCATTGACTTTGGATATGGCCGACACAAGATGGTGACGTATTCCTATATTCTGCCAGAAGGATTTGAGGTAGAAAGTGCGCCTCAGCCAATTCGAATGGTAACTTCAGACAAAAAGATGCTCTTCCAATACCAGGCACAAGCCATGGGGAATATGTTGCAAGTTCAGTTTATCATGGAGATCAAAGACAATGTTTATGCTCCCCAGCAATATGAGGAAATTAAAGCTTTTTACGATCAGGTGATCAAAAAGCATGGAGAGCAAATTGTGCTAGTTAAAAAGACCTAATCAGTTGAAGCTTACATTTATGATGAATAAGAAATTATTTTGCTTTCTTTTCCTCACAGCAAGTCTTTGTATTTCTGCTTTTGCTCAGGAGATCAAAAGTCTGGACAAAATTCCAGAAGACTTAAAGAAAGATGCCAACGCTATCGTTCAGGACAGGCGATTCAATGTTTATGTAAATTCTGCCCGTCAATCTGTCATCGAAAAAACAGAGGTGATCACCATCCTAAATGAGAAAGCAGCTCATTTAGCCGTCAAGGGAGAAGGCTTTGATAAGAGTTTTTACAGCAAACCAGATATCAGCGGAGAAGTATATAATTCTCGCGGAAAGCTGGTAAAAAAACTCAAAAAGAAAGACCAGTTGGTAAGAAGTGCCATCAGCGATTTTTCGATATATGAAGACGATAAGATTCTCTATATGGATTTGCGGCATACAGAGTATCCCTATACAATCGTTTACCGAAGCAGGCAAAATTCGAGAGATCTATATATCCTTCCACCCTATTGGGGATTGTATCCAGATGAATACGTTTCTGTACTTTATTCGAAACTTTTTGTAGAAGTAAGCCCCGAAGTGGGCTTGCTTTACAAAACCCATAAAGTTGAACAAGAACCCGTTGTCGGATCTAATGGTGACAATAAGACTTTCTCATGGACCTTTGAAAAAAGAAAACCTTATGAGAATGAATCCTACGCACCCAGTGGCAACAACCCGTTCATCCGAATGGTACCCGAATCTTTTTCTGCAGGAGATTTAACTGGGAGTTACAAAAGCTGGGAGGAGTTGGGGACTTTTTATTATGAGCTAAATAAAGATCGGGATGTTTTGCCAGAGGAAATGAAGGCGAGGGTCCATGAGCTCACAGATCATATTCAGAATCCCGATGAAAAGATCAAGATCCTATACGAATACCTTCAGAAGAATACCCGCTATGTGAGCGTCCAGCTAGGCATAGGGGGATTGCAAACCTTTGACGCTAATTATGTTTACAAGAATGGCTACGGCGATTGTAAGGCTTTGAGCAACTATATGAAAAGTATGCTAAAGGAAATTGGCATTACTTCCTATGTAGGTTCTATCTATGCGGCCAAGAATCCACCTCCATTTTACGAAGATTTTAGTGCTCCGCAATTCAATCATGTTATCCTATGTATACCTCAAAAACAGGATACGACCTGGCTGGAATGTACAAGTAGTAAAAATCCGACGGGTTATCTGGGACGTTCAACAGAAGATAGAAATATTCTCCTCTTTACTCCGGAGGGAGGACGTTTGGTAAAAACTCCTTCCAGTACACCGGATCAAAATGGACAGTTGAGAAGGGCTGAATTCCATTTGGATAAAGAAGGAAATGCCCATGCAGAAATTGACGTTCTGTACAGCGGTTATCAGCAGGAGGTGATACGCGGGGGAGTTTTGGCTCTTTCAGAATCGGATCAAAAAGACTGGTTAAGAAATACGATTGATCTGGGAAGCTATGATATCAATAGTTTCAGCATCAATGACCAACCCCAACAGAAGAGACCAGGGATGATGGTACATACAGAAATTCAGGCTCGTAATATGGCTTCTTTATCAGGAAGTAGATTATTTCTCCCTTTGCGAGAAGTAGAAGCTCCATTTTCTATTCCCAAATCCAATAAGGATAGAAGTCAGGACATCGAGTTGAGTTATCCTTATCTGGATACAGATACCCTGATCTACCACATACCTGAGAACTTTTACATAGAGGGCATGCCCGATGTTCCGGTAAAAGTTGAAGAAGATTTTGGGAGCTATGAAGTAAACATAGAGATACTTGATCCTCAAACCTTGAGGTATACCCGTAAGATGCGCATGCAGAAGGTGATCCTGCCTGCAGCACGCTACAATGATTACAGAGATTTTTATAAGAAAATAAACAAGCTGGACAGACTACAGGTCGTATTGGCCAATAGGTCCTAGTCTTCCATTCCCGGCCGGTATTTGGGTACTTTTACCCGATCCGGCACCGGGAATGCACCGGGAAAGTGTTCCCTGATTTGACGAGTAAAGATGGTAACATCCTCTTTATCCAGAAAGTCCCCTACCCTCACCACGTAATTGGGAGACTTGAAAGTCAAATACGCGGAATAATCTGGAAAAAGGTTGTAGAAACGCCCCTTGATCCGCTGAGCCCCAGACTCTCCTCTTCCTGCGTATAATTGGATCCGATAGCCATTGAGGGTTTCAATTCTTGATTTGATGGCAATATCTGCATTCACCAAAGCTTCCAGGCGATAATCAGCTTCTACATGCACCTTTTTTCCCTGAGTAAATACATAACTCAGGCTTTGTGGCTCCGGTAAAGCTTCCCCATTTTCATCCATAGCCGGCTCTATTTCTTTTTCAATTTCCGGCTCTGGCATTTGAAAGCTTACCCGATCCCGAAACATGCTCACATCCTCTCTTTCGTACTTATAATACTGTTCGCGAGCCTTGCTCTTTCTGTCGCCTGAATTTTGTCCATAAGCCAGAGGGAGACCAATCAAGCTAGCGAGGAGAATGGTGAAAAGTTTCATATTTCTAAATTTCGCAATTAATTTTCTCTAAACAAACCAATATATCAAATCAAAATTATCTTCTCATTTACCTTGAGAAAACGGGGGTTTATTCAAATTATTTGCTGAAAGCTATCAATTAAGCGGGCTTAAGCCTTTTTCTTTCATGTTCCTTCAGGTATATCTTTCGAAGGCGAATGGACACAGGGGTCACTTCTACGTATTCGTCTCCTTTAATATACTCCAAAGCTTCTTCCAGGGTAAACTTGATAGGGGGGGCAAGTTTTGCTTTATCATCTGATCCAGCAGCCCGGACATTGCTCAGTTTTTTCGCTTTGGTTACGTTTACGACAAGATCATCCGCACGGTTATTTTCCCCTATCACCTGTCCCTCATACACTTCTTGTTGAGGGCCGATGAAGAACTTTCCTCTATCCTGTAATTTATCCAATGCATAAGCGAAGGAAGTCCCGGTTTCATGGGCAATAAGCGATCCTACTCTTCTTCTTTCAACTTCTCCTTTAAGAGGCTCAAAGCTGCGAAATCGGTGAGACATAATAGCCTCGCCAGCTGTCTGAGTTAGGAGTTCACTCCTCAATCCAATAATCCCTCTGGAAGGAATACCAAAATTCAAAATCGCCCTTTCGCCCCGCAACTCCATATTTTCCAATTCTCCTTTGCGCTGTGTCACCAAATCAATAGCTCGCCCTGATACATGCTCAGGTAAATCTATGGTAAGTTCTTCAAAAGGTTCATGTTTCTTTCCTTCGATCATTTTTATGATCACCTGTGGCTGACCAACTTGAAGCTCATAGCCTTCACGGCGCATGGTTTCAATTAAAACAGACAGGTGAAGAACTCCTCTTCCATATACTCTGAAAGAATCAGCCGACTCTGTAGACTCTACGCGTAAAGCCAGATTTCTTTCTAATTCTTTGTCCAGTCTTTCTTTGATATGACGAGAGGTTACATACTTCCCTTCTTTTCCGAAGAAAGGAGAATCATTGATCGTAAAGCGCATGCTCATGGTTGGCTCGTCGATCTTGATAGGAGGAAGAGCTTCCGGATTTTCCTGATCCGTTACCGTATCTCCAATCTCAAAATCTTCCAATCCTACCAGTGCACAAATTTCTCCAGATTCAACCTGAGCTACTTTCTGCCGCCCCAATCCTTCAAAGACAAATAATTCCTTGATTCGGGTCTTTTTCATGCTACCATCTCTTTTCATAAGCGCTACAGGCATAGCTTCTTTCAAAGCCCCCTTGACCACTCGACCAATTGCTATCCTTCCAACATAAGAAGAGAAATCCAAAGAGGTAATCTGCATTTGAGGGATACCTTCTTTCTTCTCAGGAGCTGGTATATGCGAAAGAATCTGATCCATCAGATAGGAGATATCCGGTGCAGGATTTTCCCAGCTTTCTCCCATCCAATTGTTTTTTGCAGAACCAAAAACGGTAGGGAAATCCAATTGATCCTCAGTAGCATCCAATTCAAACATCAGGTCAAAGACCGCTTCCTGTACTTCCTCCGGACGACAATTAGGTTTATCAACCTTATTGATAACTACAATAGGTTTCAAGCCCAGCTCAAGCGCTTTCTGTAAAACGAATCTCGTCTGTGGCATAGGCCCTTCAAAAGCATCAACCAGCAGCAAAACGCCATCGGCCATGTTGAGGACACGCTCTACCTCTCCACCGAAGTCGCTGTGACCCGGGGTATCGATAAGATTGATTTTGACATCCTTATATCTTACCGAAACATTTTTGGACAAAATGGTGATTCCCCGCTCACGTTCGAGGTCATTGCTATCCAGGATGAGTTCGCCTACTTTTTCATGGGCTTTGAACAGCTGGCCATAAACCAGCATCTTATCAACCAGGGTAGTTTTTCCGTGGTCAACGTGTGCAATAATTGCTATATTTCTCAGTTCTTGCATATATATCCTTCAAATCGGCTGCAAAGGTACTGCATCTAAACAGGATAAGCGAATTTATTTCAATTCCTTTATGGATTAGGACCAATATATTCGATCAAATAATATTCCATTTCCGCAAAATATTTTCTATATTTGAATGATTTTGGGTTCAATTCTAACATGACACATAATCGGCCTTCTTTCGACAGAGAGAACAGTATTACACCCCCAAGCTCTGAATATCGCCCTGCACGCCTCCAGAGGCGCAGTTATTATATTGCATTAATTTTGGCAGTATTAGGGCTTGGCGTGTCATTGGCCAATATTTTCAGAGCCCCTCAAAAACAGCAAAAATTTTCTCTTAAAGAATTGAGTTATTCGCAAGTGATCAACCTTTTTGATCATGGAGCACCTGAGATCATTGTGTCCCATCCTTTTGGTATGGATACTTTACGCAAAGATTCTGATTATATCTTATTGAGAGATAAGGTTGCCAATCAAATCGAATCCGGTGCTACAACTGTTGCTGACCGAGGGGGAAATGCAGCTTTTTCCGAATGGGAAGAGGAAGCAACCAGCAATCCGAATCCAGAAGAAAGCCTTCCCGTTTTACGGGTAGATATTTCGGGCTCCAGAGAAGCTGGGAGCAAGCTGGAATTTATCATTGAAGATTACGATCCGGAAGTTTTTTATTATATGGACTTTGGGGATGGGTACAGAAGAAAGGTAGATCGAAATAGCGTCTTTACCTATTCTCGTTCTGGAACCTTTACCCTACACCTTTACGCATCCATAGCTGATAAAAATCTTTATGATTCTTATTCCAAGGTTTTGCGTATTACTCCATCTAATAAAAGTGCAGCCATAAGTAGACCTCAAAATCAGAATACCATTGCCGATTTATTCCAGGAGGATGAGGAGGAAGGCCTGATAAATAAGCCAAATTTTGATGCTGATGAACAACTGGGATTGGTAGATGCAGATTTTAAGGAATTGGAGGATGATGATGAAAATCAGGAAGAAAGCGATGATGAGCTATTGATTTCTGATTTAGGGGGAACTGAGGAAGGAGATGCTGCTGAAGAAAAAACATCGGTAGAAGATCTTAATGAGACTAAACCCAATCGCGAACCTGAAGAATTTATTGGAACTTCGCTCGGAAATGAGGAAGATTTAGATAAAGCCTATTTCAATGCAGAAATGAAACCTGTATTTCCCGGAGGTGTGAAAGCTATGGCGCGTTATCTTCGAAAGAATGCAATCTATCCAGAACGTGCTAGTCGCGCCGGTGTAGAAGGAACTGTAAATGTCCGTATGGTGGTAAGAGCTGATGGAAGCCTTTCGGATTTGAAAGTACTCACAGGACTTGGCTATGGCTGCGACGATGAGGCTTTGAGGCTGGTCTCAAAAATGCCTCGCTGGGTCCCAGGTGTTCAAAATGGCGTGAGTGTACCCGTCTACACAGTAATTCCTATTACCTTTAAACTAATCGAGTAATCCTTTTTCTTCTATGACCAGATAGGCAGTTTCATTTTCAAGCTGCTTTAATTGGACATATGCTTTTTTGAAAAGGATTTTCAAATCGATCACTGTATCCTCACGATGTCTTTCAAGAAATTCGCTTTCTTCTTCCCACATAGCTTCAATAAGCACTTCTGCTTTAGGCGAAAATTCTGCAATTAGGGTTTCGTAAAAAAGAAACTTTCGTTTTCTCATTCTCCCTTCGCTTTGATCCATAGAGCGATCAAAAGAAGATTGGACCTGGTTACGAAAATCGATCCACTGACTTTCAAGGGTGATAAGATCAGCCTTTTGAGGATCAGCAAATGCTATTACCAACCTCCCCGAAAGCTCTAATTGTCGGTGCATGCGGGTAAGCTCCTTCAACTCATTAGAAAGGGTGTCAGAATTTCGCAAAAAGTCAAGAAAAACGGGCTCAGCCTGTCTAAAAGTTTTCATTTCAGACTGGTATGCAAGTTCTGTTTCCAGCAATTCCTCTACATCAGAATCAGCTTGATTCTGAGCGGGTCCTTGTTGGGCTATTATGTAGTTAGGAAAAGTAAAAGAACATACAAGGAATGCGATAGAAACTAAAAAGAACTTCATGGTCTTATATCGAAGTCTCAATAAAGACCATAAATCCCCTCTAAGCTACCACATAAGAGTATGCTCCTTACACAAGTAATACATTTTCCAAAAACCAAGTATTTCGGGAACGGAAATATAGTTTTATCCTGGGATCACATCGCGATCCAGGCGAATATTCAACTCTTCTCCTTCCGATTTGGCCATCACTGCTGTCAGAGTCAAGTCTCCAATGATGTTGACGACAGTCCGGCACATATCCAGCAATCTATCCAGTCCAAAGATCAGGGCAATTCCCGCCTCAGGTATGCCAATTGTGGATAGTACTAAAGCCAGGGTTATCATTCCCGCCCCAGGTACACCTGCTGCACCAACTGAGGCCAGTGTTGCTGTCAGGATAATAGAAAGCTGAGCAGTCATGTCCAACGGAATCCCAAATACCTGAGCGATGAAGAGAGCTGCTACCGCCTGATAAGCTGCTGTTCCATCCATATTGATCGTAGCGCCTAAGGGCAGGATGAAAGAACTTACCTGCTTTGAAGCCCCGAGATTATTCTCGGCCAGGTTCATACTGATTGGAAGAGTAGCACTACTTGAACTCGTACTAAATCCAAAGACTATAGCCTCTTTAATTGCACGAATAAAAAGTACTGGACTCTTTCTTAGGTAGAAGAAAATGAAACTTCCGTGGGTAATAGCTATATGCAGGATCAATGCTATCAATACTGCAAATCCATATAATAGCAAAGGACCTAGAATATCTAATCCTAAATTGGCAACTACTCCTAACATTAAGGCAAAAACACCATATGGAGCTGTTTCCATGGCCAAGGTAACCATCTTAATGACGGCATCATTCAGTCCATCGAAGGCTTTTATTAAAGGCGCTGCCTTGGCAGGATCTATCAAAGTCATACAAATCCCTAGAAATAGAGAAAAGAAAATCACACCTAACATTTGTCCCTCAGTCATTGCCTTTAAGGGATTTGTAGGGACAAAGCTAACAAGCAAATCAAGCATGCTTTCCGCAGTACTTTTTTCCTGAAGAGCTTTTGCGTCATCTGTCTGGGTTTTTTCTGCTGCCTCATCCTGATATTTTGCCATCAGGACCTCTTTCTTATCATCAGGCAAACCATCTCCTGGACGCATTACATTGCCGACTATCAAACCTATACTTACAGCAACTGCTGTGGTAAACATAAAGAACCCAAAAGCTTTGGCTCCCATTTTTCCAACAGTTTTGATATCGCCCAAACTTGCAGCTCCTAATATCAGGGAAACAACAACCAATGGGATAACTACCATTTTTACCAGGTTGATAAAGATGGTTCCGATCCAATCGGTATAAACAGTCATGTCCTGCCATCCGGCAACATTATAAATATAACCGGCCAGGATCCCGAGAGCCATACCTATCAGGATCTTCGTATAGAGCTTCATAATCTTAAAATTAAGGGCTATTGTGTAGTGTAATAGTAAATAGACTCCAAAATATGAATTATTCGTGGAATCGAAAAAGGCAAGGAATTCCTCTATCCGAAACTCGGAATAAGGAATAAGTTATAAAAGCTAGCTCTCCTATTCTTTCAAAGGTTATACAATACGCTTGCTTTTAAAGCGAAATAGAGAGACTATAGGCCCAGCTTCTTTCTTAAAGCTCCATCGTAAAGCTTTTTGTATTCATGAATCTCCGCCATTTTTTGCCCGTCAATCACCATATGCTCTCCCGATACGGTTCCGAGATGCAAGCTATCTATCCCGGCGGCAGCAGTGATTTTGACAAACCTTGCCAATTGAGCAGTAGATACACTCACTATCGCGCGCCCTCCTGATTCTCCATAGAGAAATGCATCTTTCCGAATATTTTGTGGACACCTTAAATTAAACCCAATTTCTTTCACGAAAGCTGACTCAAGGAGACCTATGATCAATCCTCCATCAGAAATATCATGAGCAGAGGAAATCGCTTTTTCATTGATCAAATTAAGGAGGGTTTGTTGGAGAAGGTATTCTTCATCCAGGTCAACGTAGGGGGCAGGGCTTAAAGCTCTTTGGTGATAACTATATACATATTCTGAAGATCCCAGATCCTCGACGACTTTCCCCAGGAGATAAATTTGATCCCCTTTAGCTTTGAAATTCATACTCATCTGATCCGTAGTGGCATTTTCCATAACTCCAACCATACCGATCATAGGCGTCGGGAAGATAGGACCACTTTCGGACTGATTATATAAGCTGACGTTCCCTCCAGTGATGGGTGTATCAAACTTTCGACAGGCCGCACCCATACCTTTGATTGCCTGAGCAAACTGGAAGTAAACTTCTGGATTATAGGGATTGCCAAAATTGAGGCAGTTAGTTACTCCCAGGGGTTTCCCTCCCGCACAAGCAATATTTCTTGCGGCTTCTGCAACAGCCAGCATCGCACCTTTTTCCGGATCAGCATGCACATAACGGGAATTACAGTCCGAACTAACAACAATTCCGGTATCCATTCCTCGCATTCTGACTATCGCAGCATCTGCAGGCATATTGGTAGTCATATTGGCAGTTCCTACCATGGAGTCATATTGCTCTACCACCCAGCCTTTGGAAGCAATACTTACTTGTTCAAGCAGATGACGAATTACTCGGTCATGTTCGATAGGTTCGACTATAGAAGCTGGATCAAATGAACGAACTTCCGCCATATATGCAGGCTCTTTTTGCTCTCTTTCGTAAACGGGGGCTCCCCCTCCGAGTACTAGTACCTCAGCAGGTATTTCTCCAACCAATTCCCCAGACATGTAGTAGCGCAGATTTCCCGTAACTGTTAACTCCCCAATCTGGGCACAATTAAGGTCCCATTTATCAAAAATATCCAGGATTTCCTGCTCCCGGCCTTTCTCAATCACAAAAAGCATACGTTCCTGAGATTCTGAAAGCAATATTTCGAAAGGAAGCATATCATTTTGCCGTAAAGGCACTTTCTCTAGCCAAATGTCCATTCCCACTTTTCCTTTTGCAGACATCTCACAGGTTGCACACGTAATTCCAGCGGCTCCCATATCCTGAACTCCTACTATAGCTCTTGTTTCCAGCGCTTCGAGAGTTGCCTCTAATAAAAGTTTCTCGGTAAATGGATCTCCAACCTGTACAGAGGGAAGCTTCTCCTCTGATTCGCTGCTAATATCTTCAGAAGCGAAAGTTGCCCCATGGATCCCATCCTTTCCTGTAGCCGATCCCACAATAAAAACAGGATTACCAATCCCGGAAGCTGTGGCTGTCGCAGATAATCCTTTTTTCACTATCCCTACTGACATGGCGTTTACTAAGGGAGTTGTATTGTAGCAAGAATCAAAATACACATCACCAGCAACCGTTGGTACCCCAAAGGCATTGCCATAGTCCCCAATTCCTTTCACAACACCCTTAAGCAAATACTGGGTATGGTCGAGGTCAATCTCACCAAAACGGAGGGAATTTAAAGAAGCAATCGGTCTTGCACCCAAACTAAAAATATCTCTATGTATTCCTCCTACCCCAGTAGCCGCCCCTTGATAGGGTTCGATAGCAGTAGGATGATTATGGGATTCCATTTTGAACGCAACTGCATAGCCATTCCCTAAATCCATAAGACCAGCTCCTTCTTCTCCAGCTCCTGCCAGTACTTTTTCTCCTGTATTGGGCAAAGTTTTTAATTGGAGAATGGAGTTTTTGTAAGAACAGTGCTCACTCCACATCACTGAGAAGACACTGAGTTCGGTGAAATTGGGAGTACGACCTAAAACCTCTTTGATTCGATCAAATTCTTCGGGAAGAAGGCCGAGTTTCTCAGCAGTGGAAAGGCTTACCTGGATTTTAGACATTACTCGCTAGATTTTGATATTGGGGAAGTAAATATACAGAGCCTTGAACTTATAGCGGAATTTTGAAGAGAAAGTAATCCAGGAAATGATTTTTTCTATCTTCAGACCAAATTAAGCTAAGATTTATGGCCATTATACTTAGAGAGGACAAAGAAATCAATCAGGAGCTAATCCTTGAGTTGTATCATGCTCTGGAATGGTCTTCAGCAAAAAAGCCAGATAAGCTCTATAAAGCATTGATGAACTCGGATAGTCTGATCAGTGCCTGGGATGAGGATCGATTAATAGGGATGGGAAATGCTATTTCAGATGGTTATTTGGTGGTCTATTATGCGCATCTATTGGTGCATCCCGAATATCAGGGAAAGGGGATTGGGAGAATGATCGTACTAAAGATGCAGGAAAAGTATGGGGACTTTCATCAACAGATGCTGGTAGCTGATGGAAAGGCTGTGGATTTTTATAAGAAATGTGGATTTGTACGAGCGGGAAAGACGGAACCTTTATGGATATACCAGGGGGATGAGCATTGAGTTTTCTTTGTTAAACAAATCCTCCAGAGAGATTTGAAGGTCAAAGTCCTCTACTTTCACGATATCTCCTACCTGGTAAATCCGAGCATTCAGATACCTTCTCTCTTCCGGAGAACCTCTGATTCCCATACCTACTTTATTTCATAGGACCCCGAATTCTATTCTGATGTCAACATTCGCGATATAATTATTAAGCTATCCCCGATTTTCCCTAACTTTGTGAACCGAAAAATAAGCTGTATTGAAGGAACTTAAGATTATAGAATGTCCCAGGGATGCTATGCAGGGTATTGAGCATCCTATCCCAAGCGAACTAAAGGCCCAGTACCTAAATTTATTACTTAAAGTAGGTTTTGATAGCCTCGATTTCGGAAGTTTTGTTTCCCCAAAAGCTGTACCTCAATTGGCAGATACAGCTGAGGTTTTGGCCCAACTGGATACTTCTGGTCCAAGCAAACTTTCGGCAATTGTTGCCAATCATCGAGGAGCTGTGGATGCCTGCAAATATCCAGAGATTGATTATCTAGGCTATCCGTTTTCCATTTCAGAGACTTTTCAGCAAAAAAACACCCGTAGGAGTATAGCCGATTCTTTGGAGCTTGTAAAAGAGATTCAGGAACTCTGTGTCACCTCTGATAAAGAGCTAATCATCTATATTTCTATGGCTTTTGGGAATCCTTTCGGAGATGAATGGGGTCCCGAAGTAGCTGAAAAATGGGTAGGCGAAATGCAAGCTTTGGGTATTCGCATTATCAATATGTCAGACACAATTGGCATAGCCGAACCAAAACTCATTACAGATATGTTTTCCAGCCTTATGACGACTTTCCCTGAAGCAGAATTAGGTGCTCATTTCCATTCACATCCTAGCACTCGAATCGAAAAAATTGATGCCGCATGGAAAGCTGGATGCAAAAGATTTGATGTTGCCCTGCAAGGCTATGGTGGCTGTCCTTTTGCTGAAGACGAACTTGTGGGGAATATTGCAACAGAAAGCCTGATTGCCTATTGCCATGAACAGGAAATTGATAGCGGATTGGATATGAATATGCTTGCCGAAGCAGGAAAGCTAGTACCTCAAATTTTTCTCAATTACTCCTAATGTACTGGAATAAAATACCTCTTTTTGTCCAGCAGATATACAATCGTTATGTCTGGCGGTTCGATACGGATAACAAGGAGTTATACCTTAGCTTCGATGATGGACCGACCCCCAAGATCACGGAATGGGTGCTGGCACAATTAGCAAAGTATGAAGCACAGGCAAGTTTTTTCCTAATAGGCGATAAAGTTCGGAAACATCCTGAGATCGTACATAAAATCATAGATGCAGGTCATAGCCTGGGAAATCATACTCAAAATCATCTGCGAGGAAGGAAAACTGAAACCAAGCGATATCTTAAAAACTTTCTTAAGGCCCAAAAGACAATCACCGAATACACAGGTTACCGAACCGATCTTTTTCGCCCCCCTTATGGCTCAATCACCAATATCCAGGCGGAAAAGATTTTACAAACCCACCGAATTATCATGATGGATGTGATAAGTGGAGATTTTGATAAACGAAGGAGTCCAGAGACTTGTGCCAAAAAAGTAATCAAGCATGCAAAAGCGGGATCAATTGTCCTTTTTCATGATTATGAAAAAGCCTGGCCCCGATTAGAGGTCGCACTCCCCAAAACCCTTGAGTACTTTTCCCAAGCAGGCTATAGCTTTAAACCCATTGTGGCTCATCCTCCTTTGATGAAAATTGAGCGGGAGATGTTGTAAGACGTATTGGGGTGTTAGAGTTAGGGCCTCAAGTTGCGGATAATGACAAGAAGTTCATTGAGCATCATAGCTGTGGCTCCCCATATGATTTGACCGTCGATAAGCCAGGCAGGCGCTTCCACACTAAAGTCCTCCCGAATCTTGATTTCGATTTCTTTACTCTCTTCTTCCAGTAATCTTTGTAAGGGAACCTCAATCAGATTGGCGACTTCTCGGTCATCCAAATCAAAGTCCGGCCGAAACCCCAGGCTACCTACAAAGGGAGAAACCAAAAAATTGCTAGCGGGAATATAAAGCTGAGAAAACTGCCCCAAAAGATTTACCTCTTGTGAAGGAATGCCCAACTCTTCCTCAGCTTCCCGTAGAGCCGTAGCTGCCAAATCCAGATCATATACCTCCCGCTTTCCTCCGGGAAAACTCACCTGCCCACTATGCACTCCCCCATCTCTCGAACGCTCCATAAAGCACATATGCAAATCGGATTCCTTGGGATACAATAAGGCAAGTACACCTCCTTCACGGGGATTTTCTGGAACTTTAGCTCGACTGGTTTTTCCATATTTCGAAGCCATTCCTATTTGTGCTTCCCACCCGGGAAGTGGGCCATCAAGGGCAGAAGATAAGTCTTGATAAAATCTATCAGGCTGATGAAACATATATAAATTCAAAGAGTTCCTTCCCTTTATACCTGAAAAAGAGATTCTGGTTATTCCATTTTTAGGAGAGGAACTTACGCATCAGTCATTTTAATTAAAAAGATCACATGAAATTTCCTCTCGCACCTTATCTCTTTTGAAAATTATGCGCTTAAATCCAGTCTATCTAATTCTGAAAACTTCTCAAATTCGGGATATGCTTGCTTTGCTGCTTTCACCGTTTTCAAAAAGAGCTTATCCTCCCTCAATTGGTAGTAACAAAGGGCACTATTGAAATAGGTATCCGGACTGTAGCCAAATTCCTGAATGGAGTATTTAAAAAATACCAAAGAATCCTGATAAAATCCCAGGGTATAAAAAATACTGGCCATTTCAAAGGCTAAGTCCTGAGGCTCATGAATTATAAAATAGTTCTCCCAGACTTTGTGCATGGTCCTTGCCAGATGTGCACGTTCATTAAAGGTAACTCTCCCACTCAGAATCTTTAAGGTAGGCAGGATATTTTTGAATAAAGTGGAATCATATACTCCAAATCGCATCAAAGCCAGAAGCTCAGAAATATTTGCCTTTTCTAACCCCTTAAGAGAAAAGCGTTTCAGGCTATTAAAATCATCCGGCCCAAAATCATTGACAAATCGCTGGTATGCTACTTGCGTTTCAACAAAGGAATCTCCCTCCTCTAAAAAAAGCATAAGCGGAAGCTCCAGTCGAAAACTCGACCCCGTAGGTAATAAAGCTTTGCCTCCAATCTTCTTACAGTAGCTGGCAAAGGCATGATAATTTACCCAAAAGGACATACTTCCATGAGTTACCATGCGTGGTTCCTCTTTGCCTTCCAGATCATGCAAATTATGATAGCCTTTGTCCATGGAAATCAGAATGAGTCCCATTTGAGAAAGCTCCTTTAAATTCTTTAAACAGCTTAGGCTTTTCTCCGGAAAAAAAAGAAAACTATCCTGCAATTTTTCCCGGTATTCATGGAGAATTTCATTCAAAACCGGATCCTCATACACTTTTGAAGCTGCTCCCAGCTCTTTCTTTTGAAAATCAATTTCCAGTTCCTCAAGTAAATCTGCTTCATTTAGCTCATCTGGGTTATGCTTTGAACTTAAGGAGACAGAGCATGCATGTAATTGGTCCTCTTTGATCTGATAGAGATCTACCGGCAGGGAATCAAACAGGTAATTTGCCAGGGTAATTAAAGGCTGCGTAAGACTCTGCGGATGAATGTCAATTCCACTTTTTCGGAGCCTGATTTTTTTACTCTGGCTGCTATCGAAAAAGGCTACATCCAGGTTCCCTTTCTCCAAAAATTCTAAAAATTGAGGATGCTCTTCCAGAAAAAGCAAATTATCCTCCGCTATATCACTTAGGATGTAACAATAATTCGGTAAAGGAATCAAAGCAGTCCGTAAAAGCTTCTCTAGTTGAAGGAGAATATGAAAGCATAGCCTACCATGTCCTGCTCCCATTTCAAGAATATATACTTTTTCATGAACCTTACCCATCCGACCTAAATCCTTGAGTATGCCGAAGATAAGCTCTGCATAGGTTTTCCCTACCATCGCATTGCTGGTAAGATAATGGGGAACCGTACCCGTCTGCCAGGCCTTTATTCCTTCTTTATTATAGTAATCTCGATTGAGTTGCCAGATTTTGCTTTCTGAAAAAAGCGTTGAGGCTTCCACCTCATATCGTTTCTGCTCCATAGTACCAGGGTAATCAATGATCCCAAACTTGGCTGGTTTGTACTAAAAACGAATTAGCAGAAACGAACAAAGAATGATTTAACCCTAAATATACTCTTTATTCGACAAAGTCTTTTCTCAGGAATCAACCCAGGACTTGAACTGATTGAGTTTGGAGCGGCTCACGATAAAATCCAGTTCTCCTGTTTTGACGTTTAACTCCAGTTTGAGTCGTTGATTGAAATAAGGATAGATTTTATGTATGCTATCAATATTGACGATCTGGTGTCGATTGATCTGAAAAAACTTTTGGGGATCAAGAGAAATCATCAATCCTTCAAGGGTGTGATTATAAATATGCCTTCTCGTATCCCGGGTATGAAGAAAGGTGATGCTTTCCTCAGAGTTTACGAAAACGATGTCCGAAACATCCACGAATTCAAAGTGATCTCCTCTTTTCACTAAACAGCGGTTCTTTTTTTGCTGATTAAAATTGCCCATAAGGGCCTGCAATTGATGGCGAAGGTCTTTACTATCTTCCTTGTGGTAGTCTTGGTACTTTTTTAAGGCCTTTTTCAGGTCCTCAACATGAATGGGTTTAAGCAAATAATCGATGCTATTGAATTTAAACGCATCTATCGCATATTGATCATAAGCCGTAGTGAAAATGATCGGCGCTTTTACCTCTACATGATTGAAAATCTCAAAACTTAGCCCATCTGCTAATTGGATATCTAGAAATATCAAGTCCGGGGCTTCATGTTGGTCCAGCCAGTTGACTGAATCCTGTACACTATCCAGATGAGCGAGTATTTCTATTTCCACACCCGTTTTGGGCAAAATAGTTTTCAGATACTCGTAAGCATTTATTTCGTCTTCAATGAGAATTACTTTCATCTTACTCCTAAATTTTTAGGCTAAAGGAGAGTTTTATTTTTGGATATATCGATAATAGGAAGTCCAACCTCAAAACTCGTTTGGGTATCCAGAACCTGTAACGGTTGACTGGTAAAAAAAGAAAGACGTTTTCGGATATTACTGAGTCCCATACCGGTCGATTCTATTGCCTGAATTTTTTTCTGGACATTGTTTTTCACCCAAATATAGTGGCTGATTTCATCGTATAAGATTTCAATTTTCAAGGGCCTTGTTCGAGAAACGATATTGTGCTTGACAGCATTTTCCAACAACATCTGGAGGCTTAAAGGAGGTAAGTAACCTGACATCGGAATTTGCTCTGGAAGCTTTATTTCTATACTCGGCCCAAAACGCTCTCGTAACAAATCTGAATAAAGCTCGAGATTTTCCAATTCTGTTTTTACCGGCACACTCGCCTGTTCACGGTTACCCACAGCATATCGATAAAAGCGGGAAAGTTTACTCAAATAGTTCATGGCCCGGTCTGAATCGGTAGGAATGAGATTCATCAGGGTATTCAGACTATTAAAGAGAAAATGAGGATTAATCTGATTCCTCAAATTGTCCAGTTGACTTTGAATATGCGCCTGCTGCAATTGTTCCTTTTCAATAATTGCGTCTTTATATTTATAAAAAAAGTATATAGCTTCATACAAAGCCAGCACCGTAATACTAACAAATATGGTGGCAACAGCTCCCTGGAAAAAAGTGGTCCGGCAGAGTTCTTCTATTTCAAATACCGTGTAAAAGCAGTTGATAATAAGCCCAAAAACAACATCGACTAAAGGAGTAATTAGTATGATGAAGCCGAATTGTATGAAAAGACGTTTTAGTGCCTGATCCAGTTTTAAGTACCTTTCTCTGAGTTTTATGAGCAAATACCGGTTGGACAGCCAAAAGAACGTACAGTAGATAAAACTTTCCGGGATTTTTTGATGAGCTACAGTCGGATATTCATCTAGTGGAATGGCAAAAAAGATCCACGGAATAAGAACCGTAATTGTAGGTATGCCCAAAAGTGTAAACTTTCGATCATCAAATGCCAGGTATTTTATATTCGGTTTAAGCATTTCCTAAAAAGAATCCCATCAATATAACATTTTGAGAAAAAACGCGGAGACACTTTTACAAATCAGTCCCTCGTGCCCCCGCGCTAATACTGTACGTCATGTTCTTTTGAAGCGTGTTGGGGTATTAGAGTTATTATTTGATGCACAGATAATGCTAACACACAAACACTCCAACACGTTTCCCTAAAACTGCACTCGATACAGAAAGTCAACAAAGAGTCCGACCTGATTCACCTGATTTATTTCATTTGTCAGGCGGTTGTAGCGGCGGATGAAAATGTTGTCTCTGTCAGTCAGGTTTTGAAAGTCAACATAGAATTGGTGAGAAAGCTTTTTGCTGGCACTATTCAGTTTGAATCCCATTCTAAGGTCCCAGCGGAAATAGGCATCATATTGCTCACTAAAGGCTCTATCTTCTTCTCTTACTTCCACTCCCAGTTCTCTGGATGCGGCTAAATTTACAGGCGTGTACCAGTTTCCTCCTGAGGTAGTCAGACGGGAATCGATGACAACGGCATTTCTTTTTCCTACTTTAAATTCTCTCCCTCCTAAAAGATTGATTACATAGCCATTGTTGAACGGAGTGTTTCGCTCGATCCCATCGCTACCTGTATACTTACTTTCGAATAAAGAAGTGGTAAATAGAACGTGATATCCTTTGCTGTAAAATTTTTCAACAGTTATCTCCAGGCCTCTGTTAAATCCAGTTCCCTCACTCACCAAAGAAGTTTTGTCATCTGAGAAAACAAAGTCTGCTCCTTCTGTCAGCACAGAATAACTGCTAGCGAAGCTTTCGATAGGTGCACGATCTATGTCTTGGTAATAAACTTCCGTCTTGATCCGCCAGTCTGAGCTCAATTTGGCATCATAAGCCAATACATAATGTTGTGAGCGGATGAAATCCAGGTCTTCATTGGTTCTCCGTAATTCTCCATTGACATCTTCATTGAGGAATAGGATAGGCAAAGGCCCGGTTTGGTTATGCATACCATATCCCAGTGTCAGTTTGTTTTTGTCATTGATATCATAGCTCAAAGAAGCTCTGGGTTCTACGACAAACTGGTCATTGAGATTTGAATACTGACCATGAACTCCCGCGTTTAAGGTAAGTGCCTCAGAAATTCTGTATTGGGTTTGTACGTATGGTTGAATAAGGCTGTAAGAGCCATCTATATCATAGACGGTAAACCAATCAGGTTCTCCATCTCCATCCAAATCAGGCGCATCAGCTCTATCTTCCAAAATCGAATTGGTTGAAAAGTTCTCATAGAGGACACCAACTCTTATCGTTTGTCTTGCATTGAGTTTGGTATTGAGGAATGAGCTGACGGTATAGCGAGTTTCATCATTTTCGGCCTGGGTAATGCGGCGTTTAAATTCATCGGCTTGCCCCAAATTAAAATAGCGATCTTGCTCAAAGCTGTTTCCTCTATTTGAAGCCCCCACGACTGTTCTCAGATAGGTCTTTGTTCCCAACAAGAGATTGTGTTTTAATCCAACTACTCCAAATCGCCCTGTATAAAAAGCATCCTCGTCCTCAGCAGCAAAAAGGTCTGTAGAATCAATTTCTGATCCCAGGAAATCAATATCAGATCTTCCTCCTATACCAAATAGGGTAAATCTTCCAGCAGGACTATTTCCAAAATCCAGCTTAAAAGAAACGTCCTGATAATTGGGAACGGCAGAGGTAGCTCCAGCTCCAATCAGACCTACAAAAGAATAACGTCCTGAAACCAAATACGATCCTCCATTTTTATTTACAGGTCCTTCCAGCATCGCTTCTAATCCACTAAAGGCCCCTACCTGAATCGTTCTCTCATGTCTGTCTCTATTGCCGTTACGGAAACCAATATCAAATACCCCGGCATTGGCGTTTCCATATTCGGCTGGGAAGGCAGAGGTAATAAAGTCAGAATTTCGCAGTACGTTAGGATTGAGGGCACTTACGGGTCCCCCTGTAGTTCCGAAGGTGGAGAAGTGATTAGGATTAGGAACCGGAATGCCTTCGATTCGCCAAAGGATACCGGTCGGTGAATTCCCGCGAATCACTATATCATTTCTTGAATCATCCGGAGCAGAAACTCCGGCAAAGTTGGCAGCCAGACGAGCGACATCGCTACGCCCACCCGCATAACGGTTGACTTCTTCCAGACTAAACTGACGAGCAGAGATACTCACCATTTCATTCTGGGCTTTGTCCTTGATGGTTTCATCTACAATGACGACCTCATCCATCTGGACCAGACTTTCCTTGAGGCTAAGATTGAGGATCACATCTTTCCCTGAGCTAACCTCAATGTTTGGAAGTGTAAGGCTTTCGTAGCCTAAAAATTTCACCCGAATTGCATTTCTCCCCACTGGTACCCCCTTCAGTGTGAAGTATCCTTGTTCATTTGTTACAGCCCCCAGAACAGGCTCAACTCCCAAAACTTCGACTACCGCACCGAAAAGTGGGCCTTCTGATTGTTGGTCTGTAACTGTACCCTGAATGCTGCCGGTCTGTGCATAGCAAAAGGCTGCGATCAGATACAAAACAATGGATAAGAAGATAGATTTCATGTTAGGATATTTGATTGTGATTAAATACGATACTCCAAATCTGAAAAGAAGTCTTCCTTTATTAGAGTAGAAAATGCTGGAATGCGGAATGTGAGGGTTGAGATGCTGGATAAAAAATCGATACGATTTTCGAAAGCCTTAAGTACCTTTGGCCAAGAATAAATCTTTAAAGGCGCATGAATCAAATCCAAGCAAATATGTTCTCTGAGATGCAGGAGAAAAAGATCTTCGAGGAAGCCCTTCAGTATGCATTTCAATATATTGAGGAGGTCTATGACCGAAATATCTATCCCAGTGAGGAAGCGCTGGCAGATCTCTCACATTTTGATGAAAACTTACCGAAGGATTCTTCTGATGCTTCTGAAGTATTGAAAAAGCTCAATACCTATGGAGCACCCGCTACGATGGCTCAAATCGGGGGTCGATATCATGGCTTTGTAAATGGGAGTTCCGTTCCGGTAGGACAGGCAGCCAAAATGCTCGGTACCTTTTGGGATCAGAATACGGCCATGCACGTCATTTCGCCTATCGTATCTAAATTGGAAACGGTAGTAGAAAGCTGGCTAAAAGAACTCTTTGGCCTGCCTGAAGAAACGGTAGCTGGCTTTGTCAGCGGAACTTCTATGGCAAATCTTTGCGGCCTGGCAGCAGCTCGCTATCGCATCCTCCAAAAGCAAGGCTGGGACATTAATGAACAAGGGCTCCACAGTGCTCCTCCTGTACGAATCGTAACAGGTAAACATGCACACTCAACTGTTTTGAAAGCCATTTCGATTTTGGGACTGGGAAAGCAAAACATCGAATGGGTAGAAGTCGATGATCAGGGCCGATTACTGGTAGAGAATCTCCCGGAACTGGATGCTCATTCCATCCTGATTCTTCAGGCGGGTAATGTAAATAGTGGTTCTTTCGATCCCCTGGAGGTTGCCTGCAAAAAAGCGCAAGCAGCTGATGCCTGGGTACACATAGATGGAGCTTTCGGACTTTGGGCGGGTGCTGTTGAGAAATTAGCTCATTTGACCCAGGGCATGAATTTGGGTACTTCCTGGGCTGTAGATGGTCACAAAACCCTGAATACACCTTACGATAGCGGAATTGTTTTATGTGCGGATAAAGAAGCACTGGTTGCAGCCCTCCATATGACAGCAGGCTATATCATTTTGAGCAAGGAAAGAGATGGAATGTTCTTCACTCCTGAAATGTCTCGCAGATCAAGAATTATTGAGCTTTGGGCGGTGATGAGGTATTTGGGGAAAGCAGGTATAGATGAAATGGTTTATGGCATGTACAAAGCTGCCCAACAATTTGCCCGCGAGCTAAACCAAATCGAAGGATTGGAGGTCTTGAACGAAGTGGTATTTAATCAAGTCATGATTGCCTGTGAAAGTGATGAGCAAACGGATGCGCTTATTGCCCGGGTTCAGGAACTGCGTGAATGTTGGGTAGGCGGATCAAGCTGGAATGGAAAGCGTATTATCCGCATCAGTGTTTGTTCCTGGGCAACCACAGAAGCGGACATAAGTCGATCGGTAAAATCATTTGCGACAGCTTTACAGCAGGCAAAAAGACCCAATTGGGTATGATAGTAAAATGGGAAGTAAGCTTTTTACAGCCGACTTCCCATACCGTTTACCAAAAATATTATCAGGAAAGTTTTTAACATTCCGTTTTATTCGCTCTCCAGCTTTTTCAATTTTTCTAGAGAAGCTTTCGACTCACTATTAATCGAGAGCGCCTTTCTAAAATTCTCCTTTGCTTTTTCTTTATCCCCTTTGGCAAGGTAAAGGTCTCCCAGAGAATCATAGACATTGAAACTATTGGGGTAAAAGTGAATATTGAGTTTGAAGATTTTCTCTGATTTCTCATGCATGTTCATTTGCAGGAATTGATAGCCGATCGCATTGAGGAATGCTTCTTCCGGCTTTTTTTCATAGCCAAATTTATCGCTCAGCTTTTGGTAGTGCTTTTTAAACTTGCCAGCCAAATCACTCTCAGGATTCATGAAATCTTCCGGCCCCAAATTCAAGCTATGCCCTTTGAAGATATAGCGAAAGGCATCATACTCAGTAATCAGGGGTACAGAGCCATGATTATCTTCTGCATAATAAACTCCTTCGTAATCCAGTGTGCCCTTTTTTGAATCTAAAAAAGTGTCGAGTTCGAGAATGGAACGAATGTGGAAGGTATTGGGGGATTTATCATTTTTTACAGTTGCTATATCCATTCCCTCAGCCATAGTATTTGCAAAGCCCATGAACAAGCTTTTATTCTTATAGCTTTCGCCAAAATCATTCTGCTTCATTTCCTGTAGTAATTTTTGCTTATGCCAGGACATAGATGGATCAATCGAGACATAGGCATTGAATAGTTCTGGTTTATTCTGGAGAATATTCATAACTGTCAATCCGCCCAGTGAATGTCCAATGATCATTCGGTATGGCTCGGTACGATAGTTTGTCTCTATGTGGGGAATAAGTTCTTTCTCAAGAAAGGCCATAAAATCATCCCCTCCTCCTGCAGATTCTAGCATAGCCGCACTCATAAACGGATCATCTCCCGGCTCAGGTTTTGAAGGAGTAAGATCTCTCATTCGATTGGTATTGGGAATTCCTACCACAATCATTTTAGGTAAAACGGTATTGGCATTCACTTCGCTTAATTGCCGTATCATTCCTGCTACGGAGAAAAAATGACCATCTCCATCCAATAAGTACACCACAGGATATCTTTGTCTAGTGAAAACATCATCTTCACTGCCTTTGGGTACATAAATCCAGAGTTTTCTTTCCTCGTCTAATATTTCGGATTTAAAGGATTCTATTTTACCCAACACGATTTCCTCTGACTGAGTAAATCCATAAGCATAAAACAAAATCCCGATAAGAAGTAGAGCTAAATTTTTCATCTTAGGTTATATAATTTCGCATTTTCAGACGCCACAAATCTTTTTTTTCTGTAGCATTTCGCTACTTCAATAAAGAAGCTCAAGCCTTCAGGGAATACAAAACATAATTCGCAAAGCAAGGATTTACTCCCACGAATCCATCTATTATTCCTTTGAATACATAAATGGGGAGTTCAATAATGTTTGCAGGAATTATTGTAGGATTCGGAAGAAAGATTGACAGCTTGAATTGCCAGCAGGCTTTTGTACCTTCCAGAGGGATTGCGTGTCGAGATCGTCCCAAACAGTAAATTTCCTAAAGCCCTTTTTCTATGTATACTAAGTCCCGGCGAAAATTTCTAAAAAAAACCCTACTCGCCTGTAGTGCCTTCCCCTTCATTCACACATCTCAGCTTTGGGAGGAAAATAAATCGAATCCGCTTTCCATTCATATTTTTTCCAAACAGCTCCAATTTCTCTCCTACGAAGAGCTCGGCGAAAAAGCAGCCGAAATAGGCTTTGACGGCGTGGATTTGACAGTAAGGCCCAAGGGACATGTATTGCCAGAATTTGTGGAAAGAGATTTGCCTCAGGCCATTGCAAAAATCAAGGCAGGTGGTTCGAGATGTCAATTGATTACTACGGGAGTTTCGGATAGTGGCAAGGAAAGAGATATGGCTGTCCTAAAAGCAGTGGCGGCCCAAGGCATCAAATATTATCGTTCGGCTTATTATAGATTCTCTGAGAAAGAATCCATGCAGGAAACCCTTGCTGCTTGTAAAAGCAAAGTCGCCAAACTTTCTCAACTCAATCAAAAACTAGGCATAATAGGCGCTTATCAAAATCATGCAGGCCTGGGAGTAGGCTCAGAAATCTGGGAAATAGCCCAAATGCTTCCCCCTGAAAAGACCGCGCATTTTGGGATTCAATACGATATCCGTCATGCTATGGTAGAAGGGGGGCTTTCGTGGAAAAATGGATTGAGACTAATCAAGGACCAGATTAAAACGATCGTTCTAAAGGACTTCAAATGGGAAAAAGTCAAAGGGAAATGGAGGGTTGTCAATACTCCTATCGGAGAAGGTATGGTAGATTTTCCGACCTACTTCCGTTTGCTAAAACAATACAAAATCCATGTCCCGGTTTCTCTTCACCTGGAATATCCTTTGGGAGGAGCGGAGCACGGAGCAAAAGAATTATCTTCATCTCCTGAAATTGTCTATGAAGCCATGAAAAAGGATTTAGCAAAGATTCGAGCTTTTTGGGAAGATGCCTAGCAAAGAAGAAACCCAGACCCTTACAGCCCAGGTTTCAAACGACAAAAGTTAATTCTTTGTCCTGTTTTCCAAAATGGAAGTTTTACACTAATCAAGCACCCAAATGGTAGCTCATTCATGTTGGCAAGAAGGATACATCTACTTAGGAGAAAAATCCGACTGTTAGTAGGGTTTACTATCAACTTTAACCCACTACTTTTCCCGATTCAATTTCTATCGGTATCTTTCTATTCTCATTTACTAGACTAAATCAAACTATCTATGCCCCGCATCCTTTCTATCCTCCTTCTAATCCTCAATTTTTCACTCAGGGCTCAGTCTCCCATTTTTTCATCTAAAGCTTTACACCATCCCATAGTGGCAAAAAATGGCATGGTGGCTTCCCAACATCCGCTGGCTACGCAGGTGGGGATAGAGATTTTGGAGAAAGGAGGAAATGCAGTAGATGCTGCAGTAGGGGTAGGATTTGCTTTGGCAGTTGTACTTCCCAGAGCAGGTAATCTGGGAGGAGGCGGATTTATGTTGGTGCATGAAGCTGAAAGTGGGGATACCAAAGCCATCAACTATCGAGAAAGAGCGCCGGGTGCAGCCAGCAGAGATATGTATTTGGGGAAAGATGGCGAAATAGATCGAGCCCTCATCAATTCCAGTTATCAATCAGCAGGCGTACCCGGAACCGTTTCAGGGCTTTTGTTCGCTTTGGAGAAATACGGAACCATGAGTCCGAAAGAGGTATTAGCTCCAGCCATTCGCTTGGCGAAAAAAGGCTTTGCAGTCACCTACGACCTTGAACGTATTTTGAAAGCGCTGGAAGAAAGGATCAGGAAGTGGCCGGAATCAGAAAAAATATTTTACAAAGGGAAAGAACAGTATTACAAAGCGGGAGAATTATTGGTGCAGGAGGATTTGGCAAAAAGTCTCAAATTGATCGCCAAGCGGGGAGCCAAAGCTTTTTACGAAGGCCCGATTGCGGAATTAATTGTAGCTGACATGCAGGCCAATGGAGGTCTCATCACGATGGAAGACATGGCCGACTATAGCCCGCAATTTATGGAGGTAATCTGGGGAGAGTTTCATGGATACAAAATTGCGTCTATGCCTCCTCCGAGTTCTGGAGGCGTTCACCTACTGCAAATCCTCAACATACTCGAAAAATATCCGCTCAAAGAATCCGGGCATAATTCAGCAGCCAGTATCCATGTGATGACAGAAGCCATGAAACTGGCCTATGCAGACAGAAGCAAACACCTAGGCGATCCTCTCTTTTGGGATGTACCCGTCGCGGAATTGCTGGACAAATCATATGCAGATCATTTGCGTGCAGGGATTGATGCGGAAAAAGCCCGCCCTTCGACAGACATCATGCCAGGCAGTCCAACAGATTATGAAAGCGAGGAAACCACGCATTTTTCTGTGGTTGATAAAGATGGGAATGTAGTCAGCAATACCTATACGCTCAATTTCAGTTTTGGGAATGGGGCTGTGGCTAAAGGGACCGGAATCTTGCTGAATAATGAAATGAGTGATTTCGCAGCCAAGCCCGGTTCGCCAGATGCTTTCGGATTGATTGGTGGGGAATCGAATAAGGTGGAGCCGGGAAAAAGGCCTCTGAGTTCTATGACACCGAGCATCGTATTTAAGGATGGTAAGCCCTACCTCGTTACAGGAAGCCCCGGGGGAAGCCGTATCATCACGACGGTATTACAGGTCATCCTCAATGCGCTCGTGCATGAGATGAACGTTGCGGAGGCTACGCATGCCTCTCGAATCCACCATCAATGGTTTCCGGATATTTTGTACATCGAAAAGAACCTCAATGCAGATACACGAGCCATACTCGAAGCTTTGGGCCATACGATGACGGAACGAAATGCGATGGGGAGTACGCAGACAATTATGATTAAAGATGGTTTGCTATATGGGGCTTCTGATCCGAGGAGGCCTGATGCGAGGACGAAGGGGTATTAGAAATATCGTATCATGTTGATATCCAGACGATTTACCAAAGCAGATCTTTATTTTAAATTTCCTGATAGACTCAGAGAAACAATCATGAATAATTTCTGCTTTATATGGGTATGAAAGCTTATTTTTTTATCCTCATACTCGCCAGCTTTTTGGCCTGCAATCAATCCTCACAAGTTAGCCAGCAAGCTCCCGTTTCTGAAGAATCGGCAACTAAGCAAGCCAAAAAGAAATGGTACACCCGAGGCCCTGCCAGTTATGACGGCATAGGCAAATACTATCAAGGAAGAGAAATCTCTCAGGTCATGGGACATCTCGGTGCGCCTTGGTTAGAACGGCCTGAAAGAGAAGCAGAGGAAAAGGGAAGTGTGATGATCAAGGCTTTGGAATTAAAGTCTACAGATGTAGTTGCGGATATTGGAGCAGGCTCAGGCTACTTTGCTTTCCAGATGGCTCCCATTGTTTCAGAAGGAAAGGTAATCGCCCAGGACATTCAGCCGGAAATGCTCCAAATCATGCGGGAAAAGCAAGAAACAAATGGAATTGAAAATGTGGAGTATGTTTTGGGTGGGGAAAAGAATTCCAAGCTGGCAGAAAATTCTGTGGATTGGGTACTGATTGTGGATGTGTATCATGAATTTTCTTTCCCCAAAGAAATGATGGAAAGTATCGTAAAAGCCATGAAACCAACGGGAAAATTGGCCTTAGTTGAATATCGGGGAGAAGATCCATCTGTTCCCATTAAGCCTCGCCATAAAATGACAGAAGCTCAGGCGGTAAAAGAAATGAAAGTAGTAGGATTAAAGTTGATTGAGAATAAGGATATGTTGCCAAGGCAGCATTTGATGATTTTTGGGAAGTGAGTGTGGTAAAAGTAAAGTTATGCTACTTTCAACTCAATTGGCTTTATCAATACTTCAAGAGGTATTCCCAGAGCTTTATGGAGCTTGCGAATCATCTCCAGGGTAAGTGGCCGTTTCCGATTAAGAATTTTAGATACGTTTCCTTTATCTCCCATATAAGGAATGAGGTCAACAGCCTTTAAGTTTAAGTCCTCCATTCTAACTTTTATAGCTTCTATGGGATCAGGTGAAGGAATGGGGTAATGCTCATCTTCATATAATTTGACCAACAATAAAAGTAGTTCTAATTCTTCTCCCTCCTGGCTACCAGCCTTTGCATCAAATATTTCATTTACCCGAGCAAGGTAGCGCTTGTATTGTTCTTCATTTTTGATGGGACCAATGAATTTCATGGTTCTTAAAATATCTAATTTCATAAAAAAACTCAACCATACCTTTCCCGCCACAAATCCTTCATGTGGGCATTGACCTCCCACAAGTTCGCTAAGGGCTGTTTCGTATACGGCAAGGCCCACATATATCCGGGAGGGCCAAATTCGGTCGTCATGGTCAGAGTCTCCCCAGCCTTGGATTTATGTTCCACAACTTTGTCCCACCAGGCAAAATGAGCATCCAAAGCTGATTTGTATTCAGGTGCACGAGGTTCCGGCACTTGCGGTCCTTCCTGAAAGCCCACACGAGAATGGACATGATCCGTTCTTTCCAAGGCCAAATCAACCGCCTCCTGTTGATCTTCCAGCAAAGATTCATGCACCACTGTCCAATGCGAGATATCCAGCGTCAATCGTAAGTCTGGCATGGCTTTCATAAACTTTTGGGCTAAAGGAGCATTAAAAAGAATACGTCCTCGATGGGTCTCATGACTGATGGGAATGCCGCTTTCTTTATGGCGCTTAGTCGTATGTTCAATAAAGGCCTGATTCTGCTCAAAGCTGAAAAAGTCTTTTCCCGAATGGCAATTAAGAAAGTCGGGCTTCATCTCAAGCGCATAGTCCACATAATCCTGAAAAGCTTTGAGGTTCTCCTCATAGGTCTTCCCCCAATTACCCGCCAAAAAACCATAGGATAGGTCATACTTTTCAACTGCCTCCATAAAGTCATTGACCTTTTTCTCTCCCCTCGGTGCCCAGGCTTCTACCCCATCATAACCCGAATCTTTGGCTTTTTTACAAAAGGCCATGGTATCCCCATCAAAGCCCCAATTTGTCGCATAGATTTTTAGCTTAAAGTCCCTGGATATAGGAAAAGGCGTTTTGTTTTCTTGGAAATGATTACTTGCTCCTAAAGCCAGAGAAGCTCCTGCTCCCAGGGAAGATTTGAGGAAGTTTCTGCGGGTGTAACTCATAGGAAAACGTATTGGGGTGTTGGCGTGTTGGAGTTGGGAATTAAAATCTTAGATAAACTCCAACACACCAACACGTTTTTATATAATCTCTCTTATCACCTCTCCCTCAACATCGGTCAATCGGAAAGGTCTGCCTTGAAACTCATAGGTGAACTTTTCGTGATCAAATCCCAGTTGATGGAGGATAGTTGCCTGTATATCGTAAACGGATTGTTGGCCTGCAATGCCGCTGTATCCGAGTTCATCGGTTTCTCCGTGGCTGATCCCACCCTTGATGCCGCCACCTGCCATCCACATGGTAAAAGCGTCTGGATGATGGTCGCGTCCGGCCCATTTCTGTCCTACACCATTACGATTTTCCTGCATGGGAGTACGCCCAAATTCTCCGCCCCAGACGACCAGGGTTTCTTCCAGCAAACCTCTTTGTTTGAGATCCTTCAAGAGGGCTGCAACAGGCCGATCGGTTTGATTACATTTATCAATAAAGCCGATGTTCAAAGCTCCTCCAGGACCCGTCCCATGTGTATCCCAACCCCAATCAAAAAGCTGGACAAAGCGGACGCCGTTTTCGACTAGCTTACGCGCGAGTAAGATATTATTTGCGAAGGATACTTTTCCAGGTTCCGTCCCATACATTTCGTGGATATAATCGGGTTCACTATTGATATCCATCACCCCTGGAACAGCCGTTTGCATGCGGAAAGCCAGTTCATATTGAGAAATACGAGATAGGGTCTCGGGATCGCCAAATTCCTCATGGGTCATTTTATTAACCTCATTGATGGCATCGATAGAAGCTTTGCGGATATCTCGATTTATACCTTTAGGGTCGTTCAGGTATAAAACGGGTTCGCCCTTGCTACGGCATTGAACGCCTTGATAGACCGATGGCAAAAAGCCGCTTCCCCAAATCTGTTTTCCGGCATCCGGATTATTTCCCCCGGAAGTCAAAACTACAAAGCCGGGCAAATCCTGATTATCGGTACCAAGTCCATAAGTAGCCCAGCTCCCGATACTTGGCCTTCCAATCTGCGCGCTACCCGTGTGCATGAGCAATTGTGCAGGTGCGTGATTGAATTGATCGGTATGAACGGCTTTGAGAAAACTGATATCATCAGCCATTTCAGCTAAAAAGGGTAGGCGTTCAGAAATCCATGCCCCTGATTCTCCTCTTTGCTTAAACTTTGCCTGAGGACCTAGCATACTCGGTACACCTCGAATAAAAGCAAACTGCTTTCCAGCCAATAAAGACTCAGGGCAAGCCTGTCCATGTAGCTTTGCCAAGGCAGGTTTGTAGTCAAATAGTTCCAATTGAGAGGGAGCTCCCGCCATGTGGATGTAAATGACTGATTTTGCGCGCGAATTGAAAGGAGGAAATTTTGAGGCTAAAGGATTGCCTGGATCAAAGGTCGTAGGGATACTTTCCTCCATCTTTAATCCGCATCCCCCAAACATAGCCGAAAAGGCCAGAGCTCCGAGTCCCCAACCACTTTTCTTCAGAAATACCCTACGCGTTTCCAGCTCCAGCTTCTTGTGAAGGGCCTCCTTCGGTAATTGATGATTTTTCTTATTCATGGCTGGCTTTATTTGGTAAGGAATTCGTCAAGGTTAAACATTGCATTAGCCATCATGATCATGGCCGCAGCATGGGCTTCTTTCTCAGTCTCCCATTCCCCCAATAAGTCTTTCGCCCCCTCAGCATCCTGCTCATAATTCAATTTAGAAGCCAAGTATAATTCACTGAAAATTTTCAGTTTTTCGGCAGGTATCTTTCTCCCAAGCGCTCGCATATAGGCCAGCTCAATTTTTTCATCCAGCGAAGCTTCATCCTGACTTTCTATCCATTTCGCAAAACTCTGAGCCGCTTCCACATAGACCGGATCATTGAGGGTCAGCAAGGCTTGCAAAGGTGTATTGGTCCGTATCCTTCTCGAACTACAAACTTCTCGATTAGCTACATCGAAAGTTTCCATAGCCGGATAAGGGGAACCTCTTTTGACAAAGGTGTAAAGCGCCCGACGATAACGGTCCTCGCCTTCACTCATTTTCCAGGCCTGAGAATTATAGGGAGCCGCCCAAACACCCTCTGGTTGATAAGGCATAACCGGAGCCCCGTACATTTTTTTGCTCAATAAACCACTTACAGCCAAGGCCTGATCTCTGATTTGCTCTGCGGAAAGTCTAACACGAGATCCACGGGCATAGTATTTATTGTAGGGATCAGCTTCTCGTTTTTGTGCACCCACTACACTGGATTGGCGATAGGTATCTGAGAGAAGTATTTCTTTTAGCAAAGATTTTATGCTCCAATTATGGGTATGCATAAAGTTCCAGGCGAGGTAATCTAGCAATTCCGGATGAGTAGGTGGAATCCCCTGAGTCCCCAGATCTTCCAGGGTTTCTGCCAGTCCCTGTCCAAAGAGTTGTTCCCATAATCGGTTGACAAGGGTTCGTGCAGTTAGGGGATTTTCGGTACTAACGATCCATTCTGCAAGGCCCAGTCTATTTCGGGGAGCATCTTCCGGAAAGTCAGGCAAAATACCTGGCACATCCGGCTGAACTTCCTGCTCGGGTACCAGCCAATTTCCTCTATCAAAGACATGGGTTTTCCGTGTTTTATCTTTGGGATTCTCTCTCATGATGAGGGTATGATCAGCCTTGCTTTGCATGAGTTCCCAAAAGCGCTTTTCATTTTCTGAATAGCTGGTTTCTCCTTTACCTGGAAAGTCCTCTACAAAGCTGAGCCAATCAAACTGGAAAGCCATATCATCGGGCTTGCTGGCCATTCGCGGATTATCGTAATAGATATAGAGGTCATGAATTCCTTCTGTCTGTTCAATGGGAAATTGGTAGAAACTTCCATTAGCTTTTTTCTTATCCACTGCCACATCCAGAATTTTAGGACCAGCTGCTTCATCTAAATGGATTCGCAGCCTACTTCCTTCCATAATCCTAAATGCGCGCATCAATAGGGCATCTTTTCCACTTAGGTCTAAGTTCCTAAAACGAGCCATTCCCTTATATCGAAAGCCCAGATATTTGGTATCATAAAGGGCAGCATTGGCCATGGAGTCCGTTTCCATGGAATAGGTGATGGGTTGCCAGGTTTTAAGGAAGAGTTCCATCTCTTTTGCCTTATCCGCCGAACTTTGTTCGCTTACCCATTTTTTTAAGGAAGTTAATTCCTTTTTTTCTACCTCAGAAAAGGTCCTCAACCAGGGATAGTCAGGATGGGTATCATGGTCTCGGGTGTTGTTGAGGAAAGCATGAATTCATAGTATTCTTCATGTGGGATAGGATCATAAGGATGCCCATGACACTGGGTACAGCTAAAGGTAGTCCCCATAAGAGCTTCCCAGGTGGTATTTACCCGATTGATAACTGCATAAGTTCGGAATTCTTCATTATTGGTACCGCCCTCATCATTGGTTGTTGTATTCCGGTGAAAGCCGGTAGCGATGTACTGGGCATCTGTGGGATCTTCAAGGAGGTCACCCGCTATCTGCTCAATGACAAATTGATCATATGGGAGATCCTGATTAAAGGCCCGAATGACATAATCGCGATACTCCCAAATTGTACGAGAAAAATCACGTTCAAAGCCTTTGCTATCTGCATAACGCGCCAGGTCCATCCACATAGCAGCCCATCTTTCTCCATACCTGGAAGTAGCCAGGAGACTATCTATGACCGCTTCATAGGAAATGGGATTTTCTTCTCTTAGAAATGCTTCTCTCAACTTGTCTGAGGCTGGCAATCCCGTCAAGTCAAAGCTCAAGCGTCTCAAAAGTACTTCTTTTTGTGCTTCCGGATTGGGACTCAGTTCATTCTCCCTCATTTTTTGAGCGATGAAGGCATCGATACTATTGTTGCCCCAATTTTCACTCCCATTTATATTGGCTTTGAGTACCTCCGCCGGAACTTCAACTTCCTCTACCGGTACATATGCCCAATGGGTACCCCATTCTGCCCCTTCATTTATCCACTGTCTTAAAATTTCGATATCCTTTTCTGCCAAAGCATCTTTCTCAAAAGGCATGCGTTTTTCCGGATTTGAATGAGTCAGTCTTTTGATCAACTCGCTCTTATCCGCATCAAAAGGAATAATGGCTGGATGCTCGGATTCGGTAGGAGCCATAGCTAGTTCACGATTCAGAAGGCTAAAGCCTCCGCTTTGTTTTACTCCTCCATGACAGTGGATACAATTCTTGTTCAGGATGGGTTTTACCTGGGTGCTATAATCGATTTTGGAGCCCGAATTACAGGCTGAAAGGCCTATAGCTAAGATTAGGACAGATGTTCCAATCAGGTAGTTAGTGAATCCGGGAAATTTGAGGGCCGGCATAGTTTAATTTTTGGATTCTTAAAATAGCAAAAATGGATAAGGGGGGAAAGGAGATAGGGAGTAAAATTGAAAAACAAGGAACAAGGAATAAAGAAGTGATTTTTTTGATATACCTGAAATAGCTTGAGCTAAACTTCTCCATTTTCCAATCCTTGTTCCTTGTTTTTACTTCGTATTATTTTGACATTCAAGCCCTCCTATTTTCTAAACACCCATGAAAAAAGTCCTTTATCTCCTATTGATCCTCCTCGGACTGCTGGCCATTCCTGGGGAACAATTTTGGGAATCAGAGCAGCTCAGCAGGCACCGGACTAATACAGGGCTTATATCGGCATGGGGCAAATTGTTCATCAACAAAAGGCTGATAGTATTTCTTATGCATTTTGTATGGCAAAAGCAAAAGAACATAGAGATTAGGAGGCTTTGAAAATCCTGAATAAGATGGATGCAAATCTCTACAGCGGTTCTCGCGAGCTTTTATCCGAGCAAAGAGAAATTCTCCAGAAATTTAAAGGAAGTACTTATCAGGAGGGAGTGAGGGATGAACTCAAGCAATGTGTATTTCAATCTCCGGAAATGAGCATTTTAGAAGGTTTGACCTATCAATCAATAGGAAGAGATCTGGATCAAAAAATCTTTCCTCAATTGCTGAAAGCGGACTTTTTTAAAGAGATTCAAAACCTTGAGCTTCCTGTATTCTTCTTTGGAGGGCGGCATGATTTCCATGTACCCTTTATTCTGGCAGAAGAATACCTGAATCAATTGGAAGCACCTAAAAAGGATTTCTATTGGTTTGAGGAATCGGGGCACCTTCCCGTTTATGAGGAAAATGAAAAATTTGTTGAAAGCCTTATCGGGATAAAGACTTCACTTGCTCAACAATCTCCATGAACTCTGCAATGATCATGGACGTTCCTCCCCAAATCAAATTGCTGCCATATGGGGTATAGCCAGGCGCATCGATGAAATTTCCTGCGAAAACATCCACTCTGTGAATTCCGATATTCTCCGGCTTTCGAAATTCTTCCACTTCGATCTCCACTACCCTTGCGACCTCAACCGGATCAGGAGTAAATACCGGCCTTTTCTCTATCACACCCACAAATGTTTCCACAATGAAATTACTGGGAGGAATGTAGATGGGTGAAATCGGTCCCAACACCTCAATTTTCTCACGCTGCACCCCAATTTCTTCTTCTACTTCTCGCAAAGCCGTAAACTCAAAATCCGGATCTGTTTTATCATGTGAGCCTCCGGGGAAACTAATCTGCCCTCCATGAACGCGCCCATCTTCCGCCCTTTGGATAAAAGGAATGTGAAATTTATTCTCATGTGGGTAGAGCAATAGCATCACGGCTGCTTTTCGGGCATTCTCTGGTATATTGATTTTATCCCCTCTGTCCCTGTCCCCGGGAACCATACGCATCTGGACATCGAGGCCTGGTAAAGGTTCTTGTAGTCGTTGTTTTAGCTTGGGGATAAATTGCGGGAAGATTTCCATTACTTATCAGAGTATATTTAATTATTCTCCGACTTTTTGGCGGCAAAAAGTCGGCAAAAACCGCAAAAATTCTAAATCCAACGCACCATTCCACCCCTTTCACCGAATTTTTGTGGCCGGTACACTATTATAATGTAAACGCCATACCTAACAATTAAACTCAGTAAATAAAAATTGGTTAATTCTACCAGTTCTTCAGCGCCAATTGACCGCAGGCACCATCCACATCCTTGCCTCTGCTGCGACGTACATTGACGATCACTCCATCATCTTCGAGGTATTTGATGAAGGCATCCATACGTTTGCGGGTCGTATTGACAAAGCCTGCTTCAGCCACAGTATTGTACTCGATTACATTTACTTTGGAGGGGATGATGCGACTGAATTCGGCCAGTCGTTTGGCATGCGCCAGGCTATCGTTGATGTCTTTGAAGATACAATATTCGTAGGTTACCCGGGTTTTGGTCTTTTCGTAGAAATAAATGAGGGCCTCTTTTAATGCTTCTAATGAATTGCTCTCATTGATGGGCATGACTTTGCTGCGGGTTTCATCATCGGCCGCATGTAAACTCAGGGCAAATTCAAATTTGATATCATCATCCGCCAGTCGTTTGATCATCTTGGCCACTCCTGCAGTGGATACGGTAATTCTTTTGGGAGACATGCCCAATCCTTCCTCCGAAGTAATCTTATCGATTGAGCCGAGCACATTTTTATAATTCAGTAAAGGCTCTCCCATGCCCATGTAGACAATATTGCTCAAGGAACGTCCGTACTCCCTTTCGGCTTCCTCTCTCAACATCTGCACCTGATCGAAAATCTCATAATGATGCAGGTTGTGTTTGAGATCCAGAAATCCTGTCGCGCAGAATTTACACGCCAGAGAACAACCCGCCTGAGAAGAAACACAAGCTGTAACTCGTTTAGGGGTAGGAATCAATACTCCTTCTACCTGATTTCCATTGGAGAGGCGAAAGGCGTATTTGATCGTTCCATCACTGCTCCGCTGCCTGTCTTCAATTTGCACCTTATCTATCGCAAACTCCTGACTCAACTTCTCACGCAAGCCTTTGCTCAGATTGCTCATTTCCTCAAAGCTTCCTGCTCCTTTCTTCCACAACCATTCATAAATCTGCTTGGCGCGAAATTTTGCTTCGTCCCATTCTTTGAGGATTTCCTGAATTTGCTCCAGGCTTAGACTTCGTATGTTTTTGATTTTTGCCAATCTACTTCCTTTCGCCTGCAAAATTAGGGCTTAATCTCAAGAAAAGCTATGTAAACAAAACGCAGCCGAACTTTAGTCCGGCCACTCGTCAAGGATGTTTGGCTGAAAATTAATTTATCCAGACTTTGCTATACACAACTTCTTCATTTATCATGAATGAGCTTTATACTCAAACGACTGAGATTCAATTATTCCACCATCTTTACGGCTAAAACAGAAAAAAACTATTCATCCTGAAACCTTGTAAAATCAATTTCGTTTGTTAACTTTGTACCACAAAGCACTTTGTTATGCACGAATACGAGAAGCAATTAGAGGACATAAAACAGATTCGAAGCCTGATGGAGGACTCCACGCGCTTTGTTTCTTTGAGTGGTCTCTCAGGCATAGGTGCCGGAGTGGTCGCCCTGATTGGTGCTGCTTATACTTACAATTACCTGAGTTCAGAAGACATCTATCAATGGGGGGCTCGAGTCTATGGAAATGCCAGCAGAGCCCAGCTTTTCGATTTAATCGGCATAGCCCTGGTTATTTTACTTGCAGCCATCGCGGTTTCATCTTTTTTCACAATCAGAAGGACCAAAAGAGTAGGAAAACACATTTGGAGCAGACCTACGCAGCGATTGTTACTCAATTTGATCATACCATTGGTAGCAGGAGCTATCTTTTGTGTACAACTCGCCTGGTACGGACATCCGGGACATGTTGCGCCTGCCACTCTGCTATTTTATGGAATGGCTTTAATGAATGCAGGAAAATATACCTTGAGGGAGGTACGGTATCTGGGAATTAGCGAAATTGGGCTCGGATTGTTAGCGGGGATGATGCCGGGATATGGAATTGTTTTCTGGGCCATAGGATTTGGCTTTCTCCATATCTTATATGGAGGTATAATGTTCTATAAATATGAAAGGTGAAGGAGGCACTTAGGAAATTTAATAAACTCTTTGAAAGTAAGCTTCGACTAGGGATCATGTCGCTGCTTATGGTGGAAGAATGGGTAAGCTATGCCCGTTTGAAAGAGGCGCTTAGCACCAAAGAAAAACCAGTTTCTGACGGAAATCTGGCGAGTCATGCCAAGAAATTAAAGGAAGAAGAATTTATTATTGACAAAAAAGAATTCATCAAAAACAAACCCCTGACCAGCTACAAAGCAACAAAGAAGGGCAAGAAAGCATTTGAAGAGCATCTCACTGCTTTAGAGGACATTATCAAAGGAATTGGCTAGTAGCTGCGAATAAACAACAGACCCCTACGCTTACTCAAAGGCGCACCAACGTATTGATTAAAACAACGAATTTTAGGTTTCATAATAAACCATAAAACCATGTCTGATACATATCAATCTCCTATCAGCCGGGCCAGATCATGGGCTCGTAGCTCCATCTCTTTACGAATTTTTACCATTGGATTTTTGGTACTCATCCTGCTGATCCCTACCGCCATGGTGCAGGAGCTAATCAATGAAAGATCCTATGCTCGCGATGCAGCCGTTCGTGAAGTTTCTCAATCCTGGTCCAATGCCCAGGAAATCAGTGGTCCCTACCTCAATATTCCGTATGTCTATTATGTAGTAGATGAGAAAGGAATTTCCAGAGAACACACAGCAGTTGCTCACTTTCTCCCGAAAAAACTCTCCATTGAAGCTAAAGTCAGCCCAGAAAACAGAAAAAGGGGGATCTATGAAGTAGTTGTCTATGAATCTCAGGTTTCCGTAGATGGTGAATTTGATTGGCCGGATTTCTCCAAGTTTGATATCGACCAATCTCATGTCCTTTGGGATGAAGCCTATATAGAAGTGGGGATTAGTGATATGCGCGGGATTCAGGATAAAGTAATCATCGATCTGCAGGGAACCGAATATGAATTTGAAGCAGGCTTGAAAAGGAAAGATCTCGCTCAAAGTGGAATAAATACAGATATTGATTGGGCGAAATTGGAGGGAGCCAAGGCACCAACCTTCGAAATGAACCTCAACCTAAATGGGAGCCAAAGTCTTTATTTCGTCCCACTCGGGAAGGAAACCGAAGTAAATATGTATGCAGACTGGAAAGATCCCAGCTTTAAAGGAGCTTTTATTCCCGATTCTCATGACATTTCGGAAGAGCATTTTCAAGCCAACTGGAAGATCTTTGACCTCAACCGCAATTTCCCTCAGGAATGGATCGGTAATAGTCATTCGCCTTCACAATCCGCATTCGGAGTACACCTCATGATCCCCGTAGATGAGTACTCCAAGTCTATGCGCTCGGCCAAATATGCCATCCTTTGTATATCTCTGACCTTCCTGATCTTCTTTTTCATAGAGATCAAAAATGCACAGCGCATTCACCCGATTCAGTATATCCTGGTTGGACTTGCCTTGGTTCTTTTCTATGGACTTTTGCTCTCTCTTTCAGAGCACATCGGATTCAATTTTGCGTTCCTGATCAGTAGTGTGGCCATTGTGGGATTGATTAGTGGGTATGCGAAATCTATCATCAAGGATAAAGGACTTGTTCCGTTACTCGCTGGCTTACTCATCATCCTATACGGAGTAAATTATGTGCTCCTTCAATTGGAAAATTATGCCTTACTCGTAGGTAGCCTTTGTCTCTTTATCATCCTCGCACTTGTCATGGCGCTCTCTAGCAAAATTGACTGGTATGGCCTGGGGAAGAAAGAGGAAGAAGATGATTTTGAAGAAATACCTTTAGTAGAAGAAGAATAAGCTAAGCCTCTCATAAAACAAAAAATTATATACCCTTATGCCTCCCTTCGGGGAGGCATAAGAAGGAACATCCTAAGAAATAAAAAATGAAAGAAATAATTTATACCTGCTTACTGCTGATTTTCCTGAGCGGCTGTGTAAAAGAAGAATCCCAAAGGATCGTCTATTCAGATAATGCTTCGACCATAGAAGAAGTTGTGAACCGAGATGAAACATCAAAACAGATTGCCGACTTCCCTTTTCAATTTTATCCAGGAGGTAAACTGGTACATATTTTAGGAAGCGTTGGTCATTTCGGTCGCTATAAAAATATTGACCTTTTTTCTTCCGAAACTTCCGAACCAAGTTTTGAGGTATCTCACAGGTATGGGGGAGAAATTGGTGGGAATATTGAAGGCATACTTTTCCAGGCTTTGGATTCTGATTACTTAAAACCGCTAAGCACAGAAGACATAAGAATCCTGAATATCCACTTTATGCAAGACTTATATCAAAAAAATGGAAAAGATTACATCCTCTATAAAATCGTAGATAAGGACAGTAATCAGGATCAGCTTCTGGATAAGAAAGATGTTGTAAGTCTCTACATTAGTCGAGGGGATGGCTCAGATTTTATAAAACTGAGCAATGATCAGGAAGAGATAATTTCCTGGAAATTTTTGCCAGAGCTTGAAAGAATTTATTTCAAGACCTTAGCAGATAGCAATAAGGATGGAAAGTTTGATATTAAAGATCAGCTTGGCTATCACTATGTTGACCTGAGCGGAGAAGAACCCATCCTACATTCCTACGATCCATTTTCCGAACCGAAAAAAGATAAAAAAGCAACTTAAAAATTTAAGGATGTTTGGAAGGGGAGATGGAGTTTTTTTAAGTACCGAACCCTCTCCACTCCCCTCTTCCTTTTCATTGTAAACAAATATTATGCTAAAAGAATATCCCTACAAATCGCAGGGCCTGGTCCTTATACTCTCAACTTTGCTCAGTATCGGCATCTATTTGGTGCGCGTTGAGCATGCAAATCAGTTTTACTTCGCTTTCCTGATCTGGAATTTATTCCTCGCCTGGATCCCCTATATCATCTCTACAGCTCTGGTCGTTTTCAATGTTCAAAAACGATGGATCATGTGGGCAGCTTTTTGTCTCTGGCTCTTGTTCTTGCCAAATTCCCCGTACATCATTACCGACTATTTTCACCTGAAGCCCCGATCTGCTGCTCCCTTTTGGTTGGATCTGACCCTGATTAGCTCTTTTGCCTGGACCGGACTCCTGCTGGGATTGGCTTCTCTCCAGCAGATGCAAGAATACATGTTTCACCGAATGGGAAAAGCGGTTTCCTGGCTCGGTACCCTTGCCCTGCTCTTCCTTTGTAGTTTTGGCGTTTACCTCGGAAGATTCGAACGCTGGAACTCCTGGGACCTCATGACTCGCCCGGATGCCCTTTTACAAAACATCGCAGAGCTCATTCTGCACCCGGACAAACATACGCTCGGATTTACCCTTGCTTTCGGAGCTTTTTTGGTAGTGGCCTATCTGGCCTTTGCCCTTAGAGAATTGAAAGCAAACCGATATCAATACACCTAATCACTACAGTACAATCATGACCATCAAATTCATTCTACCCGCTTTAGCTGAAGCCAGGAGTCCCCTTTGGAGGCCCATCAAGTATTCTTTGTTTCCTCCATTGGGACTCGCCACCCTGGCTGCCTATGTAGAGGATGACTGGGAAGTCATCCTTGAGGACCAGCATGTCGAACACATTAATCTACATGACGAACCCGATCTGGTTATCATCCAGGTTTACATCACCAATGCATCCCGAGCCTATAAACTGGCCGAGCATTACAAAGCCAAAGGAGCTTATATCTGCCTGGGAGGTTTGCACGTAAGTTCATTGCCTGAAGAAGCCGAGCCTTACGCCGACAGCATCTTTATCGGTCCGGGAGAGGAAACTTTCCCTCAATTCCTGCAGGATTACAAAAAAGGTCAGCCGCAAAAGACCTATTTCTCAGCCAAAAGAACCCTTACCGGAGTTCCCCCCATTCGCAGAGATTTGATCAAGCGTCACAAGTACCTGGTCCCAAATTCCATCGTGGTAACTCGCGGTTGTCCACATCATTGCAGTTTTTGCTACAAGGATGCTTTTTTCGAAGGAGGAAAGGGATTTTATGTACAGGAAGTGGATAAAGCATTAGCCGAAATTGACAGACTGCCCGGCAAGCATCTGTATTTTCTGGATGATCATTTGTTAGGGAATGGGAAATTTGCGGCGGAGCTATTTGAAGGAATGAAAGGTATGGATCGGGTCTTTCAGGGAGCAGCTACGGTAGACTCCATTTTACGAGGAAATTTGATCGAAAAAGCGGCCGAAGCTGGATTGCGGAGTCTCTTTGTGGGCTTTGAAACCTTTTCGCCCGAAAACCTCAAACAAAGCAACAAAAAACAGAACCTGAAAAAAGATTATGAAGCAGCGGTAGCTCGACTGCATAGCCTCGGCATCATGATCAATGGAAGCTTTGTATTTGGCCTGGATGATGATAAGCCCGATGTATTCAAACGGACGGTCGATTGGGGCGTAGAAAACTCTTTGACTACGGCGACCTATCACGTTCTGACTCCTTATCCGGGAACTGCCTTATTTGAGGAAATGGAAGCCCAGGACCGTATCCTTACCCGAGACTGGGACCTCTATGATACCCGTCATGTAGTCTACGAAACACGTGGACTTTCAGCTAAAGAACTAGAAGATGGATACTGGTGGGCTTATAAAGAGTTTTACACATGGAAAAATATCTTCAAAGCTTCTTTCGCCCACGAAAGCCTCAAACACAAAATTAAGCACCTGGCCTATTCAGGAGGCTGGAAAAAACTCGAACCCATGTGGAATGTGCTGATCAATTCCGGAGCCCTCAATAAGATGTTGCCGGTATTGGAAAGCATCCTCAGTAAGGTCAATTATCAAAAAGACAATTCAGACCCGCAGCCTAAGATCAAATCACATAACACTTTGCATTTACAATCATGAAAATCCCTTTGTTTTTACGTTTACTCTTCTCATTCTTCGATCGAATCTTTCGAGCCTACTATAGGCTAAAATTTCATTTTCACTTGTATCGACTCTTACGCAATAATGAGTTAAAAAAATGGTAGGACCTTATGCTAAATCTTTCCGTTAGTCAGAATAAAAGCTTTCTTCGAGTCCTTGCAGAAAGCTTCATTGACAGCTACAAGCTCTATGGTGTCATCAAACCTTTGCAATTCTTTTTGGGAGGAACATATTATCGACAAAAACTGGCCTATATGCGTGAGCTTCCGGTACATACTGTTGGCTACGAATTGGCGCAAATGCTTGACCGCCATCAGCTCCAGTTGATTCCTAAATTTGAAGAACATGATTTGAAACACCTCATTCTGGGATACGGAATGAGTACGGAAGAAGAATTGGGGATGCAAGCTTATTTATTGGGGAATGGAAGCAGAAAGCTAAGTTGTATCCTTTTCCTTTCCTCTGCCCTCCTTTTGCCAAGCTTATGGAAGTATCTCTATCAGGAATACAAAAAGGGGAAAAGCAAAGCTTCCATTTGGAAAATTTCCTTGTACATCTGCATGCATGAGCCCCTTCCTGTGATCGGAAAGAAATACACCAAAGATCGATTCCCAAAAGGCAATGGACCTTCGCTGAGATTTGGATCAATTAGAACCTAAACTCCAGGCCGAATAAGCTCTGGCGAGGAGCGAGGAATCTTGCCGGATTATCAGGAGGCAAACCTCTGTCTTGAGGATTGGGATATAGCGGATCGCGGAAGTTCAACGGAAGCGGATCTCCAAATTCATAGGCACGTCCGGTAACACCATTTACGATAGATGCCGACTTGAAATTGGTCGCATTCTTTAGCTCGAAACTCAAAGAGGCGCGGAACCTTTTGCCAAAGAAGAAATCACGACTGATTCTGATATCTGTCCAGAACCAGGAAGAACCGATTTTGGAGAAAGGCTGATCGTCGATGCGCTCGTATTCAGGACGACCGGATTGCTCATTGATGCGTAGCAATCTGAAAGGCGTATAACGAAGACCGGATTTCAAAGTAGAACTGGCCGTCACTCGAAATCCTTTCAATGGGAAATTACCCAAACGATTGGTAGAGTCTGGAGTCAGAACAACCAGCAATTTCAAGTCATAAGGTCTGTCCCAGGCCAGGAATTGCTCTTTGGTGGTATTCACGAAACCTTGTTGACGAACTTGCAAGGCAGACTCTGCTGCTGTATTGGATTTTCCAGTAGCGATCTGGTAAGAGCCACTGATGGTTCCTCTGAACCACTTCCCTACCCTTTGGGTGAAGGCAACTTCTAATCCCCGAATCCGCGCAAAATCCTGGTTGATGAAGAAGGTCTTTTCAACGAAACGACCGGTTGCATCTCGTACCTCTACTCGTCTACTTACGATGTAGTCAAAGCGATCACTATTGAAGGCCGTGATGGTCAAAGCCACGTCTTTGGAAAGCTGAGACTTCAGACCGACTTCATAGGAAACCGATACTTCGGGATTGATATTGGGGTTACCCAAATTGGAAAGAAAGGAACGATCCTGGTAAACGGGATCGAGACCGGCATATACAAAGCGGGGATGCGGCAGACGCATCGCATGGCTGTAGTTGAAGTAAAGCGAATTATTATCTGTTACAGGGAAAGACACTCGCAGACGTGGTAGCAGACGAGCTTTCCACCTTCTCCCCAGTAAGCCAAAGGTTTCTTCCTGATAAGCTTCACGCACAGCATCCAAAACGGGTGCATCAGGATTCTCTACACTTTCATCCACAAATTTACCCGGTGCCCAGTAATTGATCCTGGCACCAATAACTGCGATGATCCCTTTGTAGCGAATTTCATCTGAAACATAAATACCGCCACGAGAAGGATTGACTCGCCAGAAATCACTGCTCCTTCCCAATCGAGTGGAAGGCGTAGTCAGGGTATCATTGATTCGAATCGGAGCACCAACCCAGGGCTGTGTAACATCTATCCATTGATATTCCTGCTCTTTATGTTCCTGTCCCAAACTCAGGTAATGAACCTTGTTTTGGGAAACGAAAGTAAATTTTGTTTTGAAGGTATATTCTTTGGCGTAGTGATCGTGCCAAAGGGTAGCGATCCCGCCATTATTGATCAAACCAGGACCCGGGAATACATAAACAACGGGCGCATCTGGATTGAAGACAGAAATGGGATTGGTTACGATGGAACGAGGATCCAGGATTTGATCCACCGTTTCCGTACGAAATGCCCTTCCATTGGCATCTGCTCGTAAGTTGGTGAAGAGTCGACCTGCCGTTACATCAAAGGACCACTGCTTATCGATGATGCCTCGCAAATTGAGTACGCTTAAATTGGAGTGGTGCGTATAGGTATTGGCATTGTCCAGATTGAGGCTAAAGGGAAACTGAAATCCCGGTGTTACAACCGCGTCATTCCCTACAATCTGCAGCGAACGTGTACTTTGGTTGATATTTAAACTATGCTGATTAGTCAGGCTAAGTTTTAGACCCGGACGAATCGTATAGGCCAGCTTAAACGTATTGGACCAACTGTTATGTTGACGAGGAGCCCAAAGTGAATCATTTTTAAACAGAGAAGAATGCAATTGACGCGCCTGTGAACCAAAATAGGTATCGGTCAGCGCCATACTTCCTGAAAAGAAAAAGCTGAGTTTATTTCGGATTAAAGGTCCACCCATCGAGAAGTCTGCTTCATCCGTATTCCAACTCATGCCGCCATTGGGATCGAAGCCTAAATTATCTCTGCGATAACTGCCTCCCATAGAGAAAACTTTCCCGCCTTCTTTAATCTTGGTAACTATTACCCCCGAACTCCCTTCTCCATATTCTGCATCTGCCCCTCCAGTAATGACTTCAATTTGTTGAACGGCTTTAGCATTTACCTCAACGCCAAAACCTGTACCTGCCAAAGGATCCTGAGCATTTACTCCATCTACTACATATTCCGTTTCATACACACGCCCTCCTCTGATCTGAATACCGTCTGGATTTTCCTGAACCCCTACCTGCATCGCCACTACATCCTGCACATTATTTACACTCATTTCCCCTAGTTCGGCTGCAGAAATCTTGGTACTCGACTGACCTGACTCTAAATCTAGCAAGCCTCTTTCTCCGACAATCTCAACCTCACCAAGCGTAGTTACAGTCGACTTAAGCTCTACTTTTAAAGTTTTGGTACTGCCTGCCGTAATAGTTATACCATTGTATTGCTTTGCAGAATAGCCAACAAAGGTGAATTTTATGGTATAATCTCCCGCTTTAATGCCGGTAATACGAAAGTTCCCGGCATTGTCTGTAAAGGCACCTTTGTAGGTACCCACAACGGTAACGGTAGCACCGACCATGGGATCTCCGGTTTCAGCATCTTTGACGCTGCCACTAAGGGTCCCGAATTGGGCCATTGTATGTACAGAGAAAATACTTAGGATAAGGCTAAAGAAGACGTGCTTCATAAGTTTTGGGCTAGTGTCAGGCAAATATCATTAACTTGCCGTGCAAATATACAGAATATGCAAAGCGTTCCCATAGACCTCGTTAATCTAACGATAAAAACTTTCGACAATTATTCAGAAAAGAAAATTGGTAAAATGTTGCAAAATTTTGACAAGCAACAACCCGAGATCAATCAATATATTAGAGGTCTGGTCGAAGCCTATAAATGGAATACCCTGGAGACTTCTACTTACCTGATGATCATCACGATGGCCTATGTGATGATGAGAAGGTCAGTAAACGTGGACAAACTTCCCCTCGTTACCCAAAGTCAATTATTGAGTAAGCAATTCGATAACGAAAGAATTATTGATACTACCCAGGATGTACACGAATCGGGTGATGCTTTGCTGGCAATGATCGAAGCACACAATCAATCTCATGTTCTCGCCTTTATTGTTACAGCCCTTCAGACCGCTTATCTGGAAAATGAAATGATTGAAGAAAAGAATTTGCTACCTGCAATTGTACACCTCAAGAGTGTCCTGGATTGTCTGGATGCCTAGCATTAGCTAAAATAGAAATAAATTTAAGTGCAAGTATAAAGTTCAAACTCACATGGATTCCTGAACTTGTAATTGCTACTTGAATTTGAGCTTTCTTCATGAAGGATTAAGAAAAACTCACCCACAAAAAAACCCGGACACCAAAGTATCCGGGTAACTGCTTACTTTAACAAGAACGCGTTGACGTATGTACGGGTGAGTACACAGAGGTCAACCATGATTTATGCACTCAGAATCGAAAGATCGAGACCGAGTATTCTTTTTAAATTTCGTTGATAGTTTTGCAGGCTCTTAGTAACCAATAAAGAACAGACGCATGTTCTGATGTGGGTAGATATTGTGTCTCAAGTAAAGTGCTTGTCAATGATCGTGGAGTCCGATTTGTCTTTTTTGGGGGGAAAAGCCCGAACTCTTGTCTATTCCTTTAAACTCTAAATAACAAAAAAGGTTGGGATTACCATAAATATCTTTAGGTTTGGTGTATCACAACCCCTGTATTTTTCGGATTTTAGCTAATTCCCTACTTATGAATTGGACCTCATTTCGGCTTATTTCCTTCCTGGTAGTTAGTTTTTGCCTGCAAATTTCAAGTAGCGCACAAAGCAAATGGCTACCTTCGCCCGGCATTGATATTCAACATTATGAGTTTTCATTAGAGTTTTTTGATGAAGCGGATGCTCTTTTCGGTAAGGCACAAATCTTTTTAGAAAGAGAGACAAGTAAAAAGGAACTAAAACTGGATTTGATAAAAAAGGGAAATGGGAAAAGTGGTATGGTACTAAAAGCTGTTACTTATTCATCCAGCCCACTCACCTACTCCTATGAGAATGATATTATCAGTATTTCTCTACCAGCGAACTTCGATCCAAAAATCCCGATTGAAATTGAATATGAAGGCATACCCGCTGATGGCATGATCATTAGCAAAAACAAGCACGGAGACAGGACCTTTTTCGGAGATAATTGGCCAAACAGAGCACGCTACTGGCTTCCTGTGGTTGATCACCCTTCCGATAAGGCTACAGTAGCTTTCAAAGTGATCGTGCCAGAAAAGTACCAGGTAGTGGGTACAGGCAGTCTGAGAGAAGAAAGTGATCTGGATAAGAATAGAAGATATTACCATTGGGAAAGTGAGGCGCAGATTGCGACCAAAGTGATGGTAATCGGCATAGCTGAATTTGCGGTCCAGTATCTATCCACCAAGCAGGGTATTCCGCTTTCTTCCTGGGTCTATCCTCAGGATCGTGAAGCCGGCTTTTATGATTATGCAGTAGCGGAGGAAGTCATGGATTTTATGATTGAAAAAGTAGGCCCCTACCCTTTCGAAAAACTGGCCAATGTCCAGTCCAAAACCAAATTTGGAGGGATGGAAAACGCCAGCAATATTTTTTACATGGAGGCTTCTGTAGATGGGAAGAGAAGTTCAGAAGGCTTGATTGCACATGAAGTCGCTCATCAGTGGTTTGGTAATTCTGCTTCCGAATCCGATTGGCAACATATCTGGCTGAGTGAAGGCTTTGCTACCTATTTCACGGCTTTATTTCTGGAAAACAAATACGGATTTGAAGCCTTACAGAAGAGCATGGATGAAAATCGCATAACTGCACTTACACGAGCTCCTGCAACAGGAGTCGTTCCCCAAAACGCCGACAACCTCATGGCCTTACTCAATGCCAATTCCTATCAGAAAGGAGGCTGGGTACTGCATATGTTGAGGACTAAAGTCGGCGATGAGAAATTCTGGCAAATCATCCGTTCCTATTACAGTAAATACGCAGGTAAAAATGCCAGCAGTTCTGACTTTCAGGAGGTTGCCGAAAAAATAAGCGGCAAAAAATTGGACATTTTCTTTACTCAATGGCTGCGTAGGCCTTATAATCCAGAGATCAGTTGGTCCTATTCATTTGATGCAGCAAAAGGGGAAGTAAGCATTAGCTGTACCCAGACCCATGAGGGAGAGCCTTTTGACCTGGACCTAGAATTTGATATTGTGCAAGGCGAAATAAAAGCGCGAAAGAGCTTTCGCATGATTGAAAAATCCCGCAATTTCGTCATCCCAATGAAAAAGGCTCCAGAATCCATCGAGATTGATCCTGATAGCCACGTCCTTGCCTTCTTTAGCAAAAAGTAAATGTCAGTCCTCTCTCTTCTGATCTTTGTATTACTTCCGGGCATATTGATTCGGGCAGAATCCCGGGTAAAAGTAATTTCCTGGTTAAGTCCGGCTTTCTGGTGTTATGCCTTGGGAATCCTTTTGGGTAATATTCTGCCATTGGATTTCCATATGAGTGAGTTGACGCAAACGGCCGCAGTTGCTTTGGCCATTCCTTTACTACTTTTCCCCAGTGAACTCAAAGATTGGGCGAGGCTGGCAGGTAAGACCTTATTATCCTTTTTCATCTGGGTATTGGGTGTGGCCCTTATGGCGATAGTGGCTTCTTTTATCTGGCAGGATTTCTTCGAATTGCACAAAGCTATGGCAGCAATGGCTTCCAGCGTTTATACCGGAGGCACCGCCAATATGTCAGCCGTCCAATTTGCCATCAAAGCTCCTTCTCAGCTTTTCGACACCATGAACCTGAGCGACCTGAGTTTTAGTGGGCTTTATCTCATTTTTGTTCTAACAGCCGCTCAAAAGCTTTTACTAAAATTTCTCCCAGCTTTCCCAAAAAGGCAAGAGGACAATGTAGATGAAGGTACAATGGAGGAAGAACAAAAAGTTCACTGGGCCATTCCGGGTATCCTGAAATCTTTATGCTGGGCAATTATCATAGTAGGCCTTAGTATTGGTATGAGCTTTCTATTCTTCGACAAACTGGAAGAGACATTTGTAGTAATTGCTTTGGCTGTTTTGGGAATAGCCGCTTCTACCTTTTCCCAAATTCAAAAACTCCCTTTGAGTTATCATACAGGTGAATACATATTCCTGATTTTTTGTGTAGCTGTGGGTTCAAGAGTCGATCTCGTTCAGGTTCTTCAGGCAGTGCCCGTTACTCTGGCTTTTATGGGAACTATTGCCTTTGGAACAGTCTGTTTTCATAGCTTTTTTGCCTGGATTTTCAAGATTGATGCAGATACCGTTTTGATTACCCATTCGGCCGGAATATTTGGACCTCCTTTCATCGGTCCTATCGCAACAGCCATGAAAAATCGGGAGATTGTACTTTCCGGTATGACCCTGGGAGTAATCAACCTAGCGATTGGCAATTTTGTTGGCATCCTGATTTTCAAACTCCTGAGTTGATTAGATTCCCTCGCGAATGGACAGAAGTCCTTTCTTAAGGATTTGCGACTATGACGAAATTCGAATATTTTTGAATACGTGATAATCTGTTTATTCAGTTCTTAATCTTAGGGGTCGGACAGGGGAAAAAGGTAGCGCTATCAAAGCTCATATACAGGGTATTATTGAAATATTCCGACTCCATGCTGATCTCAAATGCATACATCTATGCGAAAGTCTCTTAGCTTTTGCTTGCTCATCCTTTCATTCTCTTATCTATCTGCCCAAAATAGTACCTGTGTAAGTGGAAACTGTGAAAACGGTAAGGGGACCTATGTCTATCGTGATGGGTCTCAATATAGTGGTGAATGGAAAGATGGGATGAAACATGGGAAAGGGAAGCTCCAATATGATAGTGGCGCATATTATAATGGTCAATGGCAGAAGGACTCCAAACATGGGAGAGGAACCTATACCTGGCCCAATGGAAATGTTTACAGAGGAGCCTTTGTAAATAACCGCATGACGGGTACGGGAAGTAAAGAATACAAAAGTGGAGATAGATACATTGGTGGATTTCTGAATGGAAAGCGCCAGGGAACAGGTACCTATTACTGGAAGGATGGTTCCAGCTATGTCGGAGATTGGGTGAATGATCAAAGAAATGGCTTTGGCACCTTTATCGCATCTTCCGGAAAGAAGAGAAGCGGCCAGTGGCAGAATGGTCAATTTACACAAGCAGCTCCTGCTAATGCAGATCCAGTAGACAAGCAACAGGGCCCTCAAAAGGCAAAAATAAATTGGATGAATCCCCTTGCTGGGTCCATTCAAGTGAATGATTCCAAAATGGAAGTATCGCTTTGCATCCAAAGTGATAGCAAGGTAGAGCAAGTTGAATTTTATGTAAATGGAGAAGTTCAGCAGGGAAGCCGCGGATTTAAGATTGTACCAAGTGACGCCTGCAACTTTACCCTAAGAAGAGAAATATCCCTGAAACCGGGCAAAAATCAATTACAAGTTTACGTTAGCAATACTGCCGGCAGAAGTGCTTCGAGTAGCAAAAGTATTCATGCCAATTTCAGCAATAACCCTCAGGCAGATGAAAAAAGGACTGCCCTGATTATTGGAAATGGAGGATATAACAATGGTCCCTTGAGAAATCCCGTCAATGATGCTGAATCTATGGCAGAAACTCTAAAGGCTCTTGGCTTTGACGTGATGCTGCATACGGACATCAGTCAGCGAGACATGAAGATTGCTATTCGGGATTTTGGGAAAGCGATTGACCAAAAGGGAGGTATCGGCCTTTTTTATTTTGCCGGACATGGAATGCAAGTGAATGGAAATAACTACCTCATTCCTATCGGTGCAAAGATAGAGCGCGAACTTGATGTAGAGTTGGAATCGGTGGAGCTATATCGGGTGATGGGCGAAATGGAGGATGCAGATAATCGCATGAATATAGTAATCCTCGATGCCTGTAGAAATAATCCCTATACCCGCGCACTCAGAAGTCGTACAGGTGAAGGGCTCAATATCACCGCAGCACCTAGTGGTACTTTCATCGCTTTCGCAACCGCTCCGGGTTCAGTTGCCGCTGACGGAACCGGAGCAAATGGCCTATATACCCAGGAACTCCTAAATGCCCTAACAGTACCTGGCCTAAAAATCGAAGATGTCTTTAAAAAAGTAAGAACTCAGGTTCGCATCAAATCTAATGGCGCCCAGATCCCCTGGGAAAATTCTTCTATCGAAGGGGATTTTTATTTTAAAGTGAATTGAAAAACGTATTTGTGTGTTTAGGTATCAATGTGTTAGGGTAGAACAATAAAATCTCTAATACTCAGCCCCCTAACACTCAAACACCTCTAAACTCCACCATATGAAAAGCTACCTCTCCTTACTACTATGCTGTTTATTGCTTTCACCACTTTGGGCCCAGGAAAAATATGCGGGTGGACTAGAATTTGACGATGTGGCCTACGAAGGTTCTGCGATTACTGTGCCTTTGGTACGGGATGCTACAGCTGCTCGATTACCAAACAGAGCCTCCCTGAAAGCCTATGCCCCTACCCCTCAGAACCAGGGTCAATACAATAATTGTGTAGGTTGGTCGAGTGCCTATGCTGCGCGAACTATCCTTTACAATATAGCTAGCAATATCAAACAAGGAGCTGCGGTAAATGTGAATGCTTTCTCACCTGCTTTCACCTACAGACTTATCAGCTCGGATCAATCCTGTTATACGCCCACCAGTATCGAAAAAGCTTTGCGAAGTTTGAAGGAGCGAGGAGTAGTTCCCAAAAGAGATTTCGATTATGCTTGTTCAGGTAGTATTCCCTTGAGTCTTTATCCCCTTGCAAAAAGATATACAATTGATGATTATAGTAGACTCTTCTTCTTAAAAGATCCGGCAAAGTTAAAATTGGCTTCGGTCAAAAAATCAATTGCCGATGGAAATCCAGTCATTATCGGGATGAAGTGTACTCCTTCCTTTGAGCACTCTGATGGCATGGAAGTTTGGAACCGATCAGAAGGTGTTAATACCACCGAATACTTTGGCCATGCCATGTGCGTGATCGCTTATGATAATAAAAAGTTTGGAGGAGCCTTTGAGATCATGAATAGTTGGGGAGAAAGATGGGGAGACGGCGGATTTATTTGGGTAAAATATGATGATTTTGTCCATTTTGCCAAGTATGCCTACGTTCCTATGGGTTCTAAAACTTCTCCCTCTCAGGAATCACGTCCTCCAATCGCCAGCAAAGAAAATCGCCCTCAAAAAGTCCGCCCAAATCAAACACAAACAAATAAGCCTTCCCCAAAAAAGGCTACTCCCAAGAGTCTAACAAGTAGCTACAGCCAAACTACTAGTTCTATTTCTGCACTAGCTGGTCAAGTAAAACTCATCAAATCAGACGGATCGGAAATGCAGGCTCGTCTCTATGGCAACCTTTACAGAACTAAGGAAAGGTATACGAAAGGGACCAAATTTCGTATGCAGCTTTCTACCGCTAATGGAGCCTACGTGTATGTACTGGGAACAGATGCAAGCTACAAAACCGTTCAACTTTTCCCCAAAAGCAATGGAGGAAATGCATTATTGGATGGGTCTTCAGCTCCCATGAGTGTGCCTGATAGTAGGCATTATATACAGTTGGATGAAAGTGATTCTGATCGAGATTACCTCTGCGTGATCTTTGCCAAAAATCCCCTTAATATATCTAGCATCCAGCAAAAAATTGAAGGTGCCTCAGGAACGCTTACGCGTCGAGTTCAAAAAGCCCTCGGAAGCGAAATGGTTTCCGCTCAGAATGTGCAGTATGAAAATGGAAAAATTGCTTTCAATTCCCTACAAGATTCAGGGAAACTGGTATTTCTGATTATAGAAACCAGACGGCAGCTTTAAAAACACGAACGCCAGCCCCAAAGGCTGGCATTTGTGCGGATGAAAGGACTCGAACCTTCACGCCCGCAATGGGCACTAGAACCTGAATCTAGCGCGTCTACCAATTCCGCCACATCCGCAAAATTCGTGGACAAATATAGAAGATTTTTTCAAATTCTATGCAAGATTTTTTCGGATATAAGAGGGAATGTCAGTAAGATTGCTGTTATTCTAATATAGGAACCACATCTTAAGCTCAAGGCCAAAATCGCTTCTATTCATGTACAAGATCATATTATTGCTCTCCCTTTTTCTGTGTAGCTCTCAGCTTAGTGCCCAAAAGGTGCTCGCCTTGGAAAATGCAAAGAAGTTCAAACGACTATTTTTTAAACAAGGAGATTTTATTCGTATCGAAGGGAACGATAGCCAGGCAAGATATTCCGGTTATATCGAATCTGTGAATGACTCTAGTGTGGTGTTGGTTAAAATTGTCAAAATGGAAAATGAAGGGGATGCGACCAATAATGTGTTTCGAGATTATGTTCCTCTAAATGAAATCAAAGCTATCTACAATGGGGAAAAAACCTATTGGCACTACTTCCGGAATATGTACTCGGGTACTGCGATGGTGGGAGGAGGGGTACTCATCCTGATTACTTCAGCCAATACTCTATTAGAAAACCAAGAACCCGATGCGAGTAGTATTCTTATTGCTACGGGCATTCTGATCAGCGGGCTGGCTATTCGATATATAGGTCGAGACAAATACAAGATCGGTAAACGATGGAAATTGAGGGCGATGGATTTGGGAGACTTGAAATTATAAGTAAAGAATTCCCATCCGAGTAACGATAAGGAAATGAAAAGCCTCCACCTTTGGTAGGGGTTTTCGTTTTGAAGCTCCAACCCAGATAATGGTCATTTCGAGGCTGGGTCGCGCGAAGAACAGCGAGCCGAGAAAGCCTGTATTCCCAGAATTCTAATAAAAGATTCCCCGAAAATCATATTGCCTCCTTTAGACTGACTTGAAAATAAGATCAAATACAAGCATCAAGTTCAAACTCAAATAATACTAATACCTGAACTTGATATTTAAACTTAATTTGAAATCATGCAGGAGCATGTTTTCGATAAAACTTATAAAGTCTCACCATCAACCGTGCTCAAAACAAAAAGGGGAAGCACATCGGCTTCCCCTGGCGGTTTATATAAAAACCTTGACTATCTCAATACGGTAACCGTTCCAGTATACTGGAATCGTTTTCCGTCATAACTCAATCCTGTAGCTACGAAGGTATAGGCTCCTTCATCTACCGGTTGTCCCTGATAGGTTCCATCCCAGGCATCGTCGATGCTATTGGTTTCGAACAATAGGGTTCCCCATCTGCTGAAGATCTTCAGATTAAAGCTTTGTACCTGTATACCAAGAATCTTGAATTCATCATTGACGCCATCTCCATTCGGAGTAAAGGCATTTCCGATGTAAATATCATCTCCCAGGCTGATACAGTCTTCATTTGACACACTTACTGCATTATTACCCCCTCTTTCCAAGGCCCTGATTCGGTAACAATATTCAGGCTGATCCAGTCGAGTTTTCGTATCCAAATAGCTGGTCTGGGTTCCCATAACTGCATCTACTAGCTCCCATGCACCCGTCGTATCATTTTTCACCTGAATCTCGTACCTATCCGGACCAAATCTCCAGTCTTCATAGGCACTCCAGTTGAGTGATACACCAGTCAGGTCTTTCTCTACATTGAGGAGAATGGTCTTACCATGATTACTGATAGGCGTAGAGTTGCCACAACTATCCTGTGCATAGACCTTATAGGAATAGGACTGTTCATCGACATATACATCCTGGTCCACATATTCTGTACTACTTGGAGGCAATGTGGCTGTGATGGTCTCAACACCCGTTTCATCTACTTTCTCCACATAAATCAGGGCTACATCTTCAACCGTGAATGGCTTCCAACTCACTTTCACATTCAGATCGTTCTCTACTGTAGCTGTTATTACCTCATTAGGCTGCCCGATAATGCCGAGAAAATTGACTGCCTGACTCGTATCACTAAATGAAATCTGATGACTCGCTCCTCCAATTGCTCTTATGCGATAAGAGAAATCACTGAAACAGTCTTCCAATACCTCTGAGAACTGGGTAACAACACCTGGAACCACTCCCAGGAAGGTCATATTGTTCGGATCATAGGAATCAACCTTGTAAATCTCGTATTGAGAGACTGGCCATCCCTGATAAGGCGTCCAACTTAATATAATCTGACTAGGCGTCGGAGTAGCAATCAGTTCTACGGTACAATGTGCCTGTGTTAAATTGAGAGAAGACTCAGATCCACAATAATTAGTTACTGCTATTTTGTAACAGTAGTTGTGCACATTGGCAGCTACTGTATTATCAATAAACATGGTATCATTCAATGAGAAGCTTGTATGTATCGGCATAAATCCAGTACTATCATCTCGATAAATGGTATACGACAAGAAGTCATCATCATTATGGGGCGCCCACTGAATAGCAATCTGATTATTTCCGATAGTGCTCACCGTATGAATCCTGATTGGGTCAGGAATGATATCGCCAATCACATCAATCAGATCCGGTTTGGTGATGGTTACTGAACAGCCCAGTGAATCCGTAGCTGTCAGGGTAACATCATAAACTCCTGCTGTCTGATAAACATAATCTATCGTATCCAATCGACTACTTCCTTCATTCCCGTCGCCAAAGTTCCATCGCCAATTCGCTATTCCCATCAAACCGGAGCCTGTTGCACGGAATCTGACGGGAAGTGGAGGACAGCCCGGATCATAAGTCGCAATGAAGTCAGCCGTAGGATGCTCCAATTCTATGTATCGAATCTTTTCGTGCTCATCTGAACAACCAAACTGATCCGTGATACTTAACTTCACATTGTAGATACCATTTTTGATATAGGTGTGAACCGGACTCTGTTCTGTGGAAGTATTTCCATCGCCAAACTCCCATAGCCATTGTGAAGGTGTATGTACTGTCAAGTCTGTAAACCCAATCGTTTCATCAGCACAGCCCAAGGTATCTGAAGCTACAAAGTTTGCAACTGGAATTGGTTTCACCTGAATCAGTTGTATCGTTGAGTCCACACAACCATTCGCATCCACTACTCTCAATTTCAACTCATAATCTCCAACATTTGGGAAGTACTGAGAAATCTGTTGGGTCTGTCCCACCAAATTAGAATCCAAGAACCACTCCCAACTCACGATACCAAATGGACTACTACTTTGGTCCTCAAAATCTATCTGAATCGGCACACAGCCAATGGTGTCTGTCGCACTGAAGGCTGCCACTGGTGGCTCGTAAATATCGATCTCTCGTACATGCGTTACACTATCGCTACAACCCAACACATTGGTAACGACTAACTTCACATCAAACTGTCCAAAAGTTCTATAAGTATGTGAAGGATTCTGCAATACAGACTGAATACCATTTCCAAAATCCCATCTCCATCTAACCAAAGTCGTATCGCCAATACTGGTATCAGTGAAATTCACAATCGTATTCTCACATCCCGCCAATTGATCTGCAACAAATTCTGCCTGAGGATGACTGAGTCGAATGTAATCCTGACGGATAAGGGTATCTGAACATCCATTGAGGTCGGTTACGATCAGGCTTACCGTATAATTTCCATCCTGAGTATAGGTATGCACAGGATTTCTCTGAGTAGAAGTATTTCCATCCCCAAAGTTCCATTCCCATCCTATGAGTTGATAATTTCCACTGGACTGATCTTCAAATCTCACCTGATGTGGTGAACAGCCCACGGTATCAGGAGATTCGAAATCTGCAACCGGCGCGGTAGCTGCCACTACATCTTTACTGATTGAGTCTCTACATCCATTTGCATCAATCACGGTTAACTCTATTGTATAGTTTCCAGGAACCAGATAACTATAGCTTGGCTCCTGAACATTTGATACATCCCCATTTCCAAAGTCCCACTGCCAATCTACAATCGGAGCAGATACGGTCTGACTCAAATCTCTGAGCTGCATCGCAAAAGGAGTACAACTCAAGGTATCTGGTAATTGAAAATCTGCATCCGGCGGCACAACTATGGTAATGATATTATTCTTCTGCTGTATATCCGTACAACCAATTGCATTGGTAATTGTCAGGCTAACAGAGTAGACGCCTGGTACCTGGTAGGTATGCAAGGGATTTCTTTGAAGAGAAGTCGCACCATCTCCAAAGTCCCATCTCCACTGTACAATTGTCGTATCAGGAATGGAAGCATCGGTAAACTGAACCTCTGTACCGGGACAACCGATATTGGGTGTGTAGTTAAACTCTGCAACCGGATTGGTCAGCTTGACATAACGCTCTCTTTCAAGAGTGTCTGTACATCCATTGAAATCCTGAACAATCAATGTTACATCATATATGCCATCAGCACTGTAAGTATGGACAGGATTAGTTGAGTTGGAAGAATTTCCATCTCCGAAATCCCATTGCCAGGAGGTGATCAAACTACTACTTGTGGTTTGGTCAAAGAAGGCAACATCCAAGGGAGAACAACCAAGAGTATCCGGACTAAAGAAATCTACTTCTGGTAACGCCCATGCTTCTACTTGACGAGAGAAGCTTGCAGAACAGCCATTTCCATCTGTAACTATCAGTACAGGCGTATATACCCCTGGAGTCTGATAAGTATGTATCGGATTAGCAATATTATCCACATTCCCATCTCCAAAGTCCCACTGCCAGCTGACAATCGGGCTTGAATTTGGAGTGGATTGGTTGGTGAATATCACCTCAAAGGGTGTACAAGCAGCTGGCAGATTCACTGCATAACTCACACTAGGCGCATCCAGTACCAGTATGAAACTGTTTTTCGTTTCGGTATGGCTACAACCAAAAACATCCGTTACGGTAAGGCTGATGTTGTAATTACCCTGAGTCGTATAGGTATGAATTGGGTTTTGCTGATTGGAAGTATTTCCATCTCCAAAGTCCCAAGCCCAGGCTATTATTGTGGTATCTGCTGTCGAAAGATCACCGAAGTTTACAATCGTACCTGGACAAACCTGAACAGAGTTTGTATTAAAGTCTGCTACCGGATGCGAAAGATTGATCCAATCAGGTTTAGTAATAGACCCTACACAACCAAACTCATCAGTCAGGGTCAGACTCACGCTATATACTCCATCTGCAGTATAGGTATGGACCGGGAAAGGTACCACTGAGGTGTTTCCGTCTCCAAAGTCCCATTGCCAGGTGGTAATAACTGCACTATGAACCGTTTGATCAGAGAAGCTGATTTGTTTCGGAGAACAACCTAAGCTATCACTGGCGGTAATATTCGGAATAGGTAGTGGCCTTGCATTAATTTGATTTCTTACTGAATCCAAACAGCCATTGGCGTCAACTGCAATCAATTGCACATCATAGATTCCTGCTGTATTGAAGGTATGAGCTGGATTTGGGAGAGTGGAACTAAATCCATCTCCAAAGTCCCACTGATAGCCAATAATGGGTGCTGTAGCTGGGGTGGAAGTATTGATAAACTGCAAGGCAAATGGCGTACACTGAGCCGTGTCCGCTGGTGTAAATGAGACATTTGGTTGCTGCAATATTTCTATGATATCCACTTTTGTTTCCGTGTCTCCACATCCAAGGATGTTACCTACAGTCAGACTCACGGTATAGAAACCCGGATTCGCATAAACGTGGGCAGGATTTCTAAGAGTTGAAGTTGTTCCATCTCCAAAGTCCCACAACCAGGAATTCAGGGTCGTATCAGGAATGGAAGTATCTGTAAATTGAACTTCTGTTCCCGGACACCCTCTTGCAGGGGTGTAAGTAAACTCAGCTTGTGGATGCCTTAAACGGATATAATCCACTCTCACTAAAGAATCCTGACAACCATTTATATCTGTTACAATCAGCTTCACCGTATAAAGTCCATCGCTTGCATAGGTATGTGAAGGCGAGGTTGCTGTCGAAGTGTTGCCATCTCCGAAGTCCCATAGGAAACTCACCAACGCATTTACACCTGTAGATTGATTTATAAAGTTTATGGTTTCCGGCGCACAGCCTACCGTTTGGTCTGCGATAAAGGCGACGGTTGGTAAAGGATCTACAATTAGCTGTCTAACGGTATCGTCTGTACAGCCATTTCCATCACTAACAGTCAAAGTAATGTTGTAGGTGCCGGGATTATTATAAACATGGGTGATATTAGGGGTGCTTCCTGTACTTCCATCTCCAAAGTCCCAATCCCAACTTGAAATCGGTCCACTATTTGAAATAGAGCTATCCGCAAAGTTTACAGTTACAGGTACACAGCCCTGAACTAGCGGTATTCCGAAATCAGCTACCGGTGGGTTCAGTACAGTAACTGTACTTGTTTCAGTGTCTGTACATCCTTTGCTATTAGTAATTGTAAGAGTTACTGTATAAACACCTGGCAAGGTAAAGGCATGGGAAGGATTACGATTGGAGGAAGTATTTCCATCCCCAAAGTCCCAATTCCACCCTACTAATGGGAAGTCAGGTATAGAAACATCTCTGAAATCTACCGAACTTCCTGGACAAATCGTTTCCTGACTTTGGCCAAAGAGGGCCACCGGACGGGTTAGATTTATATGATTAGGTTTATTTAAAGTATCTCTACAACCATTTACATCCTCAATAATCAGAGAAACGGAATAAATACCTGTTGCGAAATAGCTATGCGTTGGGCTCTGCTGAGTAGAAGTATTTCCATCCCCAAAGTCCCATATCCAATTGGCAATTCCATAGTCTGTCAGACTTTGATCGGTAAAAGTTATGAAAGCTGCACAACCTACTGAGTCACTTGACTGAAAATTGGCTACAGGAAGAGTCGCCGCTTCCATATTCCTGGAGCTTATAGCTGTACATCCTTTACTATCAGTAACAGTCAGATTTACAGAATAAACACCTGGAGTCGAATAGGTAATGAAAGGATTCTGCGCACTTGAAGTCGTACCATCTCCCAAGTCCCATTGCCAACTTACTATTGGATCTGGGTTTCCTTGAGAGTTGTCGGTGAATGTTGCCAGAAATGGCGTACATCCAATGGTATCTGCAACGATAAAGTCCGCGGTTGGAGGAGTGAGTACACGGATATAAGCAGTTTTCGTCTCCGTATCTCCACAACCAAATATATTTTCAATGGTCAATTCGACTGTATAAGTACCCGGCGTGGAGTAACTATAGGAAGGATTCTGAACGGAAGAAGTGTTTCCATCTCCAAAATCCCAGCTCCAGGTCGCCAATGTCGTATCTGGTACAGAGATATCTGTAAACTGGATGATTTCGCCTGGACAAACTTCAAATAGATCCGCTGTAAAGTCAGCATCTGGATGACTCAATCTAATATATTGAGGCTTATCCAGGGTATCGCTACAGCCATTGATATCTGTTACTATTAAACTTACGTCATATATACCATCTGCGGCATAGGTATTTACAGGAACAGGAGCTGTTGATGTATTTCCATCTCCGAAATCCCATTGCCAGGCTGCCAAAGCAGCTGATCCTGAAGAACTACTGATAAAGGTAATATCAACCGGCGCACAACTAATACTATCACTGGCGGTAAAACTGGCCACAGGATTTTCATATACCACCACATCTTTAAAATAGCTTGCCGTACAGCCTTCATTATCCGTGGCAGTCAAACTAACCGTATAAGTTCCATTATTGACAAACTCATGGCTGGGGGCATTCAATGAAGAAGTACTTCCATCTCCAAATTGCCAATCCCAGGATACAACTGGATTGATAACTGTCGTGGTAGTATTGGTGAAGTTTACGTTGAGCGGCTCACAACCTGTACTATCTGATAAGGTAAAGGAAGTAAGGGGAGCATCATGTACTCGAATCGCGCTACTTCTGATCAATGTATCTCTACATCCCAGGACGTTCTCAACAATCAGGCTGACAGTAAAGGTTCCTCCTGCACTATAGGAATGACTGGGGTTTTGCAGATTGGAAGTAGTTCCATCTCCAAAATCCCAACTCCAGCTGGTAAGCGTGGTGTCAGGGATAGAGGCATCCGTAAAGCTTACCCCAACTGGTATACCCGGACAAACCAGGCTTTGATCAAAATTAAAGTCCGCAACAGGATGACTGAGTTGGATAAAATTGGTCTTTTGCAAAGTATCCGTACATCCATTTACATCCCCGACAATGAGGGTTACGGTATAATCTCCATCTGTGGGATAAACATGGACTGGATTTTCAATATTTACGGCACTATCTCCGTCTCCAAAATACCACTTAAAGAAGGTTAGCGTATAGGGTGCTGTAGAGGTGTTGGTGAATGAAACACTCTGGGGTGCACAGCCAACTTCCTGTGAAGCCGTAAATTCAGCTTCCGGCATATTGAAAGCATGTACCTGTACACTATCGGTTGTTTCACATCCATTCAAATCTCGCGTAATCAGACTAACCGTATAAACTCCCGAATTATTCCAGGTGTAAACCGGATTTTGGCTTAAAGAAAAATCACCATTTCCAAAATCCCATTGCCAGGAGGAAATGGCTGTATCTCCTGCGACAGTTAAGTCTCCGAATTGTATGGTCAAAGGCGTACAATTGGCAGAATCTGTCATAGAGAAGTCTGTCGCTGGTGGATCCAGCACTTCAATCAAATTCGTCTGTACTGTATCGTCTGTACATCCCAGCACATTTATTACCCGCAGGGAAACACTATAATTTCCAGGTGTACTATAAGAATGCGATGGATTAATGGCAGTTGAAGTTGTTCCGTCTCCAAAATCCCATAAATATGCAACTATGGTTGTATCAGGAATGGAGGTATCTGTAAAGCTAACTCCAACCGGTACATTGGGGCAGACTTCAGTTGCATCCCAGGTAAAATTAGATACCGGATGTGAAAGCCGGATATAATTGTTTTTAGTAAGAGAGTCTCTACAACCGTTTTGGTCTTCCACAATCAATTTCACCGTATATACCCCATCGCTATTGTACTGGTGGAATGGACCAGGGGACGTAGAAGTTGTCCCATCGCCGAAATCCCAGAGATAGGAAGTTTTCACATAAGGACTGACAGTGAGATCAGAAAAGGTGATTCCCTGAGGAGCACATCCTAAGGGTTGGTCAGCGATAAAGTCGACGATAGGCGTTTGCAATGCCTCCACCGTATTGGAAATTGAGGATTGACAACCATTAGCATCAATTACAGTCAGACTTACCGTATAAGTTCCAGCAGTTGCATAGGAATAACTAGGATTAGGTACCGAAGAATTTCCACCATCTCCAAAATCCCAGGCCCATGAAATAATACTTGCTGTACCATTTATTGAGACATCTGAGAATGCTACATTCATCGGTATACAGTCCTGACTTGGAGTAACATTGAATGCAGCCACGGGCGGATCGTAAACCTGTATATATGTATTTCTGGTAAGGGTATCCCGGCAGTTTATTCCATCAGAAACGACCAAACTTACGGTATAGTTACCACCTGCTGTATAAGTATGCGTGGGGTTTTGGGCGAAAGAAAGTGGACTTCCATCCCCAAAGTCCCAAACCCAGCTAGTCATAGGGAAGTTTCCGGTAGATAGATCACTGAAGGTAACAGCAGTTCCTGGACAAGTCTGCAATTGACTAACAGAAAAGTCTGCGGTCGGATGATCGAGCTCGATGTAATTTATCTTCGTTACAGAATCCCGACACCCATTTGCATCCGTCGCTCTCAGGCTTACACTGTAGGTTCCGTCATTGAAATAGGTATTTGTAGGATTCTGCCCGGTTCCACTTTTTCCATCTCCAAAATCCCATTCCCAAAGCACCGGTGCATTTACTCCGGTAGATACTCCGGTAAAGCTAATGGCCGTTACCGCACAACCTACCGTATCACCTGCAATAAAATCAACCTCCGGATTCGGATGAATGTATACCACTTTGTTTGCAGTGTCTTTACATCCATTTGCATCAGTTATCTCCAGACTGACTGAATAAGTTCCGGCTGTGCTGTAAAGGAAACTAGCAGTAGGCGAGTTTAATCCACTACCTGTACCAAAATCCCAGAAATACCCTGTGATCGCTACTCCACTTGCATTGGAGGTACTGGTACTGGCAACTACGATATTTTGAGGTACACAAGCCGATGTATCTGATATGGTGAACGAAGCATTTGGCGGCTCATAGGTGATCACATGCTGAGGTCTTACGATCGTATCCGCACAGCCAAAAATATTGGTTACAATAAGGCTTACATCAAAGGTATCTGGACTGTTATAATAAGTATGCGTCGGATTCTGTGCATTGGAAACCGGAGATCCGTCTCCAAAATCCCATCGCCATGTAACTGTGGTATCCGGTACAGAAGTATCTATAAAGTTTACGACCTGAGGGGGACAAGTAACCCCAGCATTTGATACAAAATTTGCCTGAGGATGCTCCAGTTTGATATAGTCAGTTTTGACTGTTGTAAAGGTACATCCATGGATATCAGTAGCAGTGAGGCTTACAGTGTATGTACCATCTGCGGTATAGGTATGATTTGGATTTTGAACTGTAGAGGTATTTCCATCCCCAAAATCCCATAACCAGGAAACCAAAGCTGACGGATGAAGAGTCTCATCTGTAAACGCTACGGTAATAGGAGCACACCCATATCTAAAAGCAGAGAACTCCACTGGGGGCAGAGGGTTTACTGTAATTGGCTGTGTTACGGTACTCGAACAACCCCTATTATCTGTAACCCTAAGTGTAGCTGTATAATTCCCTGCCGTAGTATATTGATGAGGGGCTATGACCTGTCCGCTTCCCAGATTTCCATCTCCAAAGCTCCAGGCCCAATCAACTAAAGGATAGTCTCCGGTAGAGCTTTCAGTGAAGGTAACAAAATAAGGTTCACAACCGGAGTTGGGAGCTGCGGTAAAAATCGCGTCAGGAGGATTAGTAACTGTTATGGTAAGCGGTACACTACTAGTATCTATACATCCGTCAACTGTAGTTAAACGAAGGTATACATCATATACTCCAGTATCTGCATAAGCATGGGTAGGATTTATAGCTGTTGAAGTATTTCCATCACCAAAGTCCCATAGAAAGTCTGTGATAGATCTTTTTGAGGTGGAAGTATTGGTAAAGATTACAGACTGCCCTAAACAAACTTCTGTAATATTACTGATGAAACTGGGTTCAGGTAGAGGACGAATCACTACACTATTTGGATTGGTAACCAATACACTACATCCCTGATCATCCTCCACAAACATGATTGGATTGATGGTTGTATCCGTCTGGTATTCATGGCTAATACTTGTACCGGATCCTCCAGTTCCATCTCCAAAATCCCAGGTATAGGTCCAGCCAGGCGTCGGACTGCTTGCAGTGAAGTTAACAGTATGTGGCCTACAGCCTTCATTTGGGGTAAATGTAAAGGCTCCTGTGGGACCATTCAGATCAATCAGATCATCCATCAATAACGTATCTGTACATCCCTGTCCATTCGTCACCATCAGACTTACATCATAATCTCCGGGTATCGTATAAATCTTGGAAGGATTGGCTAAAACAGAAGTACTTCCATCTCCAAAATCCCATAACCAGGATACTACATCGGGGCTGGACTGATCGGTAAAATTAACTGTCATGGGTGGACAGGTCGCAACCGTATTATCTGCAACAAAGCTTGCGGTCGGTCTGCCTATGTTCAAGAAATTGATCTTGCTCTCTGTATCAGTACAACCATTTACATCTGTAACAGTAAGGCTTACCGTGTAAAAGCCATTTGTTGTATATAAGTGGCTGGGATTAGGAGTAGAGGCTAAAGGACTGCCATCTCCAAAATCCCATTGGTAACTGACAATAGTTCCCTGAGATAGATTGGTAAAATCAACTCGGGATCCCGGACATGCTACTGTATCTGTTGTACTAAACTCCGCCTCTGGCAAAGTTGGAGAAATATAAGCTGATCGAGTAAGCTCAGTAACACATCCTTCAGAATCTTCGACCCTTAAGGTTACATCGAAACTCCCTCCTGTATTATACACATAGGTTATTGGACTTCCCGTGGCAATTCCTCCATCTCCAAATAACCAGGTAACATTATTTATGCTGGCACCTGGATAAGGAGTCGAAAGGTCAGTAAACTCTACGGTCAAGGGAGCACATCCGCTACTTATATCTACTGAGAAATCTACATTGGTCGCAACTGCTTCTATATAATTGTTTCGAATCAAGGTATCAGAACAGGCTCCATCGGAAGCGACAAGCATCACTGTATAATTCCCAGGTGTTGTATAAGTATGGGTCGGGCTTGCTGCTGTAGAAGTATTGCCATCTCCAAAATCCCAAACATAAGCCGAAGCATCTATACTTCCATTGGTAAAATTGACGGTCATATCTACACAACCTCTTGTTAGATCTCCAGTAAAAGCTGCCTGCGGTCGAGTTACCGGAAGGTCCTGTTGTATCTGATCCGTACAACCGGATACATTGTCTTCAATGGTCAGGGTAATTGTATAGGTTCCTACCGTATTATAGGTATGCGTCGGATTGGCTAAAGTCGAAGTATTGCCATCCCCAAAATCCCATAGATAAGTACTAGCATTGATAGAGTTGTCAAAAAAGCTTACCGTTGTTGGAGGATCACAAGCCGCTGTGGGCGACATTAGAAAGGCCGCAACCGGTCCCTGTATATGGATGTAATCTTGTCTTTCAATCGTATCACGACATCCGTTTAATTCAACAATCAAACGAACATCAAAAAGACCTGTATCCTGATACTGATGGGTAGGATTGGGTTGATTTGAACCGGCTCCATCGCCAAAGTCCCAATACCAGTCACTGACGTTTCCGGAGGTGAGATCTGTGAAATTGATCTGCTCATTTACACAGGCCGTGCGAGGATTGGCGCTAAAATCTGCATTGGGCCTCTCCCCTACTTCTATTGGAGCAAATATTTCCTGATCCTGACAGCCACTCGCGGTCGTTACTGTCAAAGAAACTGTGTATAGCCCAACTGCTGTATATGTATGTGAAGGACTAGCTAATGCAGAAACGGTACCATCGCCAAAATCCCATGCATAGGATACAATCGGATCTGAAGGAGAAGTACTGGTATTAATAAAGTTTGCCGTCAGGGGCATACAACCTTCTGTCGGTCCTACGATAAATTCTGCATCAGGTGCTCCCAGCTGTACATAGTTGGGAATGGTAGCTGTAGACTGACAGCCATTCGTATTCGTAACCGTCAAACTGATATCGTAAAATCCGGGATTCGTGTAGGTTGTAATCGGATCTTGTGAGGGAGAAATCACGCCATTCCCCAGATCCCAGGACCAGGCAATCACACCCGCACTGGAATTATCAGTAAAGTTGACCGTAAGGGGGATTTCACAGCCTATATTATTAGTAGCCGAAAAAGCAGCAGACGGTGAAGGGTTCACCGTGATCAAATTGGTCTGAACAACCACATCATTACAACCCGCAGAATTATTAGCAAGTAAGCTTACTGAGTACGTCCCGGGAACCCCATAGGTATGGTTAGGGTTCAAATCCGATGAGCTATTTCCATCTCCAAAGGTCCAGGTATAAGAATCTGCTCCCGTGGAATTGTTGATAAAACTCACAACGGAACCCGCACAAACGCTTGTACTTAAGGCGGTGAAATTTGCAACGGGTTGATCAATGATGACAAAATTGGGTTTAGTAACCAACTCTTGACAGCCCCCCGGATCTGTGACCGTCAAAGAAACAGTAAAACTTCCATTCGCAGAATAGAAGTGTGAAGGATTCATTTGATTAGAAGTAGTTCCATCCCCGAAATCCCATAGGTAGGTATAATTAGGATCAGTCGGCGTAACACTGGCTGTAAAGTCAACCAAAAGCGGAGGCGCACAACCCGTTTGAACTGGCGCGCTAAAATCTACCGTTGCAAGTTCGGTAACTGTTATATAATCATTTCTGACAAGGGAATCCTGACATCCATTAGCATCCTCAACAATCAGGGTTACCGTATAATCACCAGAAGACGCATAGGTATGCGTCGGATTTTGCGTGTTCCCCAAATTACCATCTCCAAAATCCCAGAGCCAGGAAGTCAAGGCTCCATCTCCGGGGGTCGTTCCATCTGAAAAGTTGACATCCAGGGGTGCACACCCACTCGTTACATCTGCAGTAAAACCTGCAGTGGGATCATCAAAAACAGTAACGATCTCAGTATGTGTGTCTGTGTCCCCGGTCAGGGTATCTCTGACCGTAAGGCTAATGGTATAGGTTCCGGGAGTGGTATAGGTAGTAATTACTCCCGAATTGACTCGAGAGGTGTTTCCATTCCCAAAGGCCCATAACCAGCTATTTACCGTACCGGTGGATAGATCTGTACCTGTGACTGATAGAGGACTACATCCAGAAGTAGCTGACAGGGAGAAATTAGCATTAACTTGAGCATAGCTGTGGTGAATGCCTGCCATAGAAAAGAATACCCCCAGAAGGAGTATTGTCTTCACTGAAGCAAATGCATTTCTCAATACTATTTTCATATCCGATTTATTAGGTAAAATTTGGTCTATCCTATTCGGTTTTATTTTATTTCAATAAGTGGAATATATCCTTCCAAAAGTACCAATAAGCCCTGATTCTTGGCAGCCCTATGTAAGTAATCGGCCTCCCTTGTTTGTGGAGGCGTTGGGTGATATGTAATGAAGGACAGAGGAAATGAAAGTGGCAGGAAGTAACGTATCGAAGAAAATCAACAAACTTGATTTCCAAGTATCTAATCTAAATGACAGAAAATCAAGCATTTGCTTGATTAGATTCTCCGGACTTTGCGGGATTGGTCTAAAAATGGAAAGAAATATTTAGCATAAGGAATGCAAAGTTTCGTTTTCTGTTGTCTGAAAAGTATGTAGGAACGCAGGAAGCTTTAGCAGCAATATTCTGACATTGGCAGGTTATGAGCTCATAACACAGAAAAGCTTGTAAAAAAGTTACTGTGACCTGAAATTAGACAATTCGTCATAAGAATGAATTTGCCCACATTTAATACTTTATAATGAGAAACAGCCTTACAACTATTATCAGTTTTGTCCTCTTCTTGAGTAGTTCTTTACTATTTGCTCAGGAGGGCATGTACAATTTCGATAAAAGAATTGCCCCTAACGCAAATGGGATAAGCATTGAGATGCAGGAAAGCTCGCAATATGTAGAAGCAGCTCTGAGAAACAAGTTCGAGAAGATTGGACAGAAGAAACCTAAGGGAATGAAGAAAGGGCTTTATATGTATGAAGCCGTTATTTTACCGGAAATCTCAGATGCAACTTTGAATTATTATTATCGTGTTGAGTCAGCAGGAACTAATGCTTCCAATGTAGCTCTCTTTCTTTCTCCGGGGAATAACAATTTCTGGAGTTCAGAAAAATTCCCAGATGAAATGCGCAGAGCTGAGCAATTTCTTTATGCCCTTGAAATAGAGGTAGCAACTATAAAAATGCAGGAAAAAATCCTGGCGCAGAAAGAAATTATTATTAAAGAAGAGAAGGAAGAAAAGAATCTACAGAAGGCCGAAGAGGATATGTTCAAAGAGATTGAAAAGCTGGAAAAACAGATAGAAGAAACCAAAAATGCGATTTTGAAAAATAAGGATGACCAGGAGAATCAGGCTAAACTTCTGGAGGCAGAAAGAAAAAAATTAGCAGAATTTATTAAAGAATTAGAGTTGATCATCAAAAGATAATTCAAAATTTTGTATATTGTATGCTAAATTATTATCAACCTTGAAATCACGACGAATATTTAACTAGCGTGTATTGACTTTTAGCGGTGGCCGCCCGGTCACCGCTTTCTTTTTACAGTTTTACCATTTGGGAAATTTACTCTTGCGAGGGGGATCAGGAACCACCAACAATTTGGACATCAAATATTCATCTACAAACCCCCCATTGATCATATAGGATTCACGCTTAGTTCCTTCGATTTGGAAACCCATTTTTCTATACAAAGCTATACCAGCCTTATTTTCAGTTTGAACCAAAAGCTCCAACCTCCGAATGTCCTGTTTCCAGGCCCAATCTTCCAAGGCTTCAAAAAGCTTTGTACCCCATCCCTGTGAGCGGTAGGCTTCCAACACACCAATTCCAATCAGGACCGTATGTCTCACTCTTCGATACTTTTCACCAAAAGCACCACACCATGCAACCAGTTTATCTCGATCTTCAACCACAAAAATGATCTGATTCTCGGAGGCTTCAATTTCCCGAATTTCATCCATTTGCTCCAGAATACCTGTCTTGCGTTCACCCGCCTCCAACAAGACATAAGGAGATTCACGTTCAAGTTTAGATAGTAATTCTATATAAGCTTCTGCATCGGTAATGTGAATCTCTCTCAGGTTCATACAATAAAATCAAATAAATTTGTCTTAGGGAAAGGGTCGTTATCATGAATAATATACAAAACTTCGCTCAGATAATCAGTCTTTTAGCCGTCTCTTGTTGCTTTTTTTTCGGGAGCTGTATAGATGGCGAAATGAGTAAAAAGGGTAAAACTCCAATTGAGTATGTTGATCCTTTCGAACCTCAACAAGTCCCGACCTGGGAAGCGCTCATTCAGGAAATGGATGGAGGAGCACCTTCGCCGATGATTGGGCTTCCTTTTGGTATGACGCACTGGACCTTACAAAACATCTTGAATGCTACCTTATGTAGGGGCGATTTTCGGCAGCCTTTGGGGAGAGTGCTTTCTTTCAGACCCACCCATTTCAGCCTAAAGACTTGCATGCCTGATTATGGATCTTTTGGATTAAGGGTTATTAGTCATAAAAAAGGAGCGTCTTTTCCTCTAAAGGGCTTTATACTGGAAAAAGAGCTTGCAGGCCCCAATTCTTTCCAGGGCCATCTCCCTGAACTAGAGGCAAAGATTGAAGTAGCCGTGAGCAGCAGGAGTGCAATATTTGAAGTGAAGTTTCCAAAAAAAGACACCGTTTACCTGGCAATTGGCCCACATTTGGACAGCAGATATACAAAATTCAACTTCTATCCAGCCTCAGGAGAGATTTGGATACAGGATTCCTTGCCTGAAATTTTTCCAGGCTTGAATATGTACTACCTTATTCAGACCAAGAATATCTATACAGAATTTGGGACGCGAGAATCCAATTTACTGGAAGTCGGAGCAACTCAATTAGTGAGCAATAGGATCGAAGAAGGTTTTTACCTCGAATTTCCGGTAGACACATCTGAAAGTCTCCAATTTAAAATCGCAGGCTCCTATTGGGATATTCCAGATGCTCGTCTTAATCTTAATGAAGAAATACCTAACTGGGACCTGAAAAAAGTAAAATCAAGTGGAAGAGAAGCATGGGAGAAGCTATTTGAAACGATTACAATTGAGGATAAAGAACAAATATCAGCTCAGGAAGCAGAGAACTTTTACCGAAGCTTTTTCTGGGCAAGTTTAATTCCCAGAACTTTTAGTGGTACAGATGGGCTATATCCTTCTTTCTCTGGCGAAAGGATTCCCGAACGAATGGAAAGCGGCAATTTTTATGGAGACTTATTAATGTGGGAAGATGGGCGTTCTACCCAGGCTAAGTTCCTCAGTCTCTTAAAACCAGAGCTGAGAGAGGACTTGAAATTTTCGCATAAACATGGAGGAATTCCATCCTTGGCCGAGGATCAAAAGAAAAAGAATTTAGCGGAATTAGCTAGTCTGGAGGTGTTCCGCTATTTAGGCTTAAAGGAATCAGCGAATCCAGGCCTTTTCCAACTGCAAAAGCCTGTTTTTTCGTCCTGGACGCTTCATAAAGGAAAGTCTAAGGAATTCCAATTCACTTGCAATTGCCCGACTGATCAAAACGCCAAAATTATTTCAGCTTCTCTAAATGGGGAAAAGTTAGAGCAAATGGAAGTCAACATTGATGATATTATTCAAGGAGGAAAATTGGAAGTTTCTTGTGAGTAATGCTATTAAGGTTCAAGGAGATTGCCGCGCCCAAGATTTGAGCTCCAATGACAGCTTGTTTAGTGTGAGAGAACCTATCCCAATTCCTCTCTTTTAAAGAATGGAGGTCTAACAACCTCTGCTTTCACAGACTTATTGCGGATCAATACTTCGATCTCAGTTCCAGCCTTGCTATGCTCAATCGGAACATAACCCATACCGATTCCTACATTCAGGGCTGGGCTCATAGAACCAGAGCTTACTTTTCCGATGATCTCGCCATCTTTGGCCAGTTCATAATCTTTACGTGGGATACCTCTTTCCGTCATCTTGAAAGCAACCAGCTTACGCTTTAGTCCTTCCGCTTTCAGCTTAGAGATAGCTTCAGATCCATTAAATGGGCCTTTCTTTAGCTTGGTTATCCAGCTCAAACCTGCCTCCAGAGGAGAAGTAGTGTCATCAATGTCATTACCATAGAGCATATAGCCCATTTCCAGCCTCAGGGTATCTCTCGCTCCGAGGCCAGTAGGAATCAAACCAAACTCTTCTCCCGCAGAAACTATATCTTCCCACATGCGCTTGGCATGCTCATTATAAATAAAGACTTCAAAAGTCCTCTCGCCTGTATAACCCGTAGTCGCAATCAGAGATTTCTCCGCACCATTGAAGGTACCTTTGCGACACTCATAGGTCCCAAATTCACTGAGGTCCCAGTCGGTCAGTTTTTGAAGAGCGGCTTCAGCCTTTGGTCCAGAAACAGCCAGCAAAGAAGACTGCTCAGAAATGTCAATCAATTCTGCGTCTACACCTTTATTGGTCTCAACGATCCAATCCCAATCTTTCTGAATATTGGCGGCATTGGCTACAATCATGTACTGATCATCGCGGATCTGATAAACTATGATATCATCCACTATACCGCCCTCATGATTTGGCATACAGGAATACTGTGCCTTACCCGGATAAAGCTTGGAAGCATCGTTTGAAGAAACCTTTTGGATCAACTCCAATGCTTTCGGCCCCCGGATGATAAACTCTCCCATATGAGAGACATCAAAGATCCCAGCAAAATTTCTTACTGAAAGGTGCTCCTCTTTATCAGAAGTATAGCGGACAGGCATATCATAGCCTGCAAAAGGGATTAACTTTGCGCCGAGCGCTTTATGGGTATCGTAAAGTTCCGTTTGCTTTGACATATTTCTAAGGGGTCTGAGTGATAGACCGCAAATTTATATAAACCGCCCGAAGATACCAGTCCGAAATCGATTTCTTTGGATTTTTGTACCCTTTTGTTTCTTAGGTATTCAGGGAAAAAGGCTGTAAGTATCTGATGAACTCTTACAAGATAAATTTTCCGGTTTTTCCAATATTGCCGCCGTTACTAAGAATACAGATAGCTTCTAGTGGGTAAACTCCTTCACATGATCGATGCCTTCATTGGCGACAGGCGCAGCTTTATGCGCGGGTCTTTCCTTTTAGGTGCAGCGGCTTCAGCTGTCGAAGGCTTTACCATGCCTCAATTATTTCCAGGCTATATCGATTCTGCTTGGGTTAGAGTTGGAATGGTTGCGCTGCAATGTGTAGGTGCTTTATTGACCTTTAAAAAAGATTGGGAAAAGTACAATCTATATTTCTTCTCTGTGATTTCGCTGATGGCTGTCTGGATCAACGGTAGTTTGTATGCAAATGGTCTCAACGAACGTCTGGAAGTTTGGCTATTTGTAGCGCTATTTGCCTGGGGATATTCTTTCGACAATCGGAAAATAATGCATTACCAGCATCTTTTCTACCTAGTTTGCACCCTTATAACCATAGCCTTCATAGATGCCCCTCCAGATGATAGAATTGGATTTTTAAGTTTGTTCCTTATAGTTTTTGTAGCCTCCTACCTTATTCTCTTTAGCCTCCTGAAAAATCGAGAAGAGTTATTACAGGTAAATGGGGAATTACAGAAATCCCAATTGATTTCAGAGAAAGCGCAGGCTATGGCCAATATGGGTAGCTGGGAATTTGACATAAAAAACAATGAACTTAAGGGTTCAGGTCAATTATACTATCTACTAGAAATTGATAACTGTAGGCCTCTACAAAGAGATGATGTCATTCAATCCTTTTCTGAGGATATGCGAGCCGAAGTTACCGAAGCTGTCAAAAAATGTATTATCTCAGGCATCCCCTTTGACCTAAAAGGAGGGCTTACCACCTTTAAAGGAAACTCTCGATATGTAAGATTTACAGGCTATGGTGAGTATGAAGAAGGTCTCATTAACAGAATTTATGGCGTATGTCAGGATATCACCGCTGAATTCAATGCTGAGCAGGAATTACTCAAGGCCAAAGAGGATGCTGAGCAGGCAAATATCGCCAAGTCCCAGTTCCTCTCGGTGATGACCCACGAGATTCGGACTCCGATGAATGCAGTAATTGGATCCACCCATCTTCTTTTTCAGGACCAGCCAAGAGAAGATCAGATGGATACCCTACAAACGCTGCAATATTCGGCGGAAAGTCTGCTATATCTCATTAATGATATCCTTGATTTTTCAAAAATAGAAGCAAGTGGGATAGAATTGGAAAATGTATCCTTCCATCTTCCCAGAAAACTCCAGAATATCATCAATACTTTTGCTTATCAGGCTAAGGAAAAAAGACTGGATTTACGGGCTGAAATTCTCGAACCGCTCCCACATTGGGTGAAGGGTGATCCTACTCGTCTGGGGCAAATCATCACCAATCTGGTCGGTAATGCATTGAAGTTTACCGAAGAGGGGGAAATCGTAATTCGCGTTAGGAGGCTAAAAACAGAAGGAGATATCGAATGGATCAAGGTTGAGGTAACGGACACCGGTATAGGTATCCCCGAAGAAAAACTGGAGCATATCTTTGATCAGTTTACCCAGGCCCAATCGGATACCACCCGTAAATATGGAGGCACTGGACTAGGGCTCGCTATCAGTAAAAAGTTATTGGAATTAATGGGTTCCAATATTAAGGTAATGAGTCGGGTCGGAGTAGGGACAACTTTCTATTTTAATATTCCCCTCGAATTGGGAGAGGAGCTTCCCGAAGAAAATTTCAGCCCATCTGTTCACTCCATTGAAGAAGAACATCAGGAAGGCCTCAAAATTCTGCTAGCAGAAGACAATGTAGTCAATGTAAAAATTGCCTGTAAATTTCTGGACAAATGGGGATTTGATACCACAGTGGCCAAAAACGGGCAGGAAGCTGTCGATGCGGTTCAACAAGAAGATTTTGACCTCATTTTGATGGATCTCCAAATGCCTGTTATGGGAGGTATTGATGCCTGTCGTGAAATTCGTGGCATGGGATACACCTTGCCCATTCTCGCCCTAAGTGCAGAAGTATCTGAGCAAGTTCGCGACAAGGTCATCAAAGCTGGTATGAACGATTACTCCAGTAAGCCTTTCGTCCCCAAAGACCTCAGACAAAAAATCCTCTCCTACACCTCCAAAGTGAAGAGCTAGGCTTTTTTTCTTTCCCTCCTCATTTTCTCGTAAATTTCCCCTCTTATTCAGAAGATGGATCTCTTTCAGCCACATATTCCGGCTTCCTCCCATTTGGCACCTCTTGCCGAAAGAGTAAGGCCTCAGAGTTTGGAGCAAGTCATTGGGCAAACACACTTGCTCAAGGAAGGTAGTCCTTTTCGCAGAGCCATCGATGCTCAGCGCATCCCTTCTATGATTTTCTGGGGACCACCGGGCATAGGGAAAACAACTTTAGCTCAGATCATTGCCCAATCCGCAGAAAGACCTTTTCGTCAATTGAGTGCAGTTGGTTCCGGGGTAAAGGACGTACGGGCCGTGATCAAATTTGCAGAAGGTAGACCAGGAACCATCCTCTTTATAGATGAGATTCATCGTTTTAATAAATCTCAACAGGATTCCTTATTGGGAGCAGTCGAAAAAGGACGGATCACCCTCATTGGTGCCACTACAGAAAATCCCAGTTTTGAAGTCAATGCTGCACTTTTGTCCCGTTGCCAGGTTTATACCCTGAAGTCATTAGATCTGGAAGAAGTCCGGGAACTGCTGACCTATGCCATAGAAAAAGATGTGGTTTTATCGGAACGAGACATTGAGCTGAAAGAGATTGACGCGATTTATAAAATTGCAGGAGGAGATGCGCGAAAGAGTCTGGCTTTGCTGGAAATTTTTGTCAACACCTTTGATGAGGATGAAAAGATAGTTCTGAGCAATGAAGCCTTAATGGCAGCTGCACAGGAACATGTAGCGCTTTATGACAAAAGTGGTGAGCAGCATTATGACATCATTTCGGCTTTTATAAAGTCTGTGAGAGGAGGTGATCCCAATGCAGCCGTTTATTACCTGGCTCGTATGCTGGACGGTGGTGAGGATATCAAGTTCATTGCACGTCGCCTCATTATTCTTGCATCAGAAGACATCGGCAATGCCAATCCCAATGCCCTCCTGCTTGCCAATGCCTGTTTCCAATCCATCAATGTGATCGGTATGCCGGAAGCACGCATCATCCTTTCCCAATGCGCTACCTATCTCGCTACTTCAGAAAAAAGTAATGCCGCCTATGCTGCCATCAATGAAGCCATGCGATATGTCAAAGATGCTCCTACTCATCCCGTTCCCCTACATCTGAGAAATGCCCCAACAAAACTGATGAAGAACATGAATTATGGCAAAGGCTACAAATATTCGCATGATTTTGATGGTGAACAGGACCACCAGGAATTTCTGCCAGAAGAAATGAGTGGAAAAACTTTCTATCGCCCTAAAGAAGTGGGATCAGAGAAAAAGATCCGCAAATATCTGGACGATAAATGGGGCAATAAATACAAAGATTGATTAGCCAATTCTATGAATACTGAGGATCGGATTGTTTTGGATCAGGCGTCTATAGCTTTAGGATCACAGGTATTTTTCGAATATTTATCCTGGAGGCTAAAATATGGAGAACATTGGGTGATTAGCGGAAATGCAGGGGTAGGAAAAACCTTGCTGGCAGAAGCCCTCGCCCAAAAACATCGACTCATTTCAGGATCGCGCAGCTACCCATTCCTCGGAGAGAAGCCCAGCTTTGATGAACGACAGGCAGCTATCCAGATGATCTCCTTTATGGATACGGGTCGCCTCTTTCGCAGCGTAAATGCTGTCCACTACTACCAGCAACGATACAATGCTTTTGATTCAGACGGACATCTGACTGTCAGGCAGTATTTAGAACATGGAGGTTTCAACATAGATAAACACGAAGGCCTCTTGAGATCCATCGGAATCTTTGACCTACTGGACCTGGAGCGTATCAAATTGTCCAGCGGGCAGACGCGAAAGTTGTTGTTGTGCAAAGTGATGTTAAAAGAGCCAAAAATTCTCATCCTGGACAATCCTTATATCGGTCTGGATACGGGAAGTCGCCAATTCCTCAATGATCTCCTGGATGAGCTAGTCGAAAGTCAGGGCATCAGCCTGGTACTTGCCGGACATTATAGGGATTTGCCTAAGAGTATTACTCACAGGCTACACATTCATCCAGACAAAAGAATAGAAACAGGCCTATTAGCAAATTTCGATCCGCAGCCAGCCACTCCTTCTATCAATAAAGCTGCACTAGATGAAATCACGAAAAAGTATCGAAAAGAAAAAACAAAAGAAAGCTTTGACTCTATCATTCGATTTGAGGAGGTCAACATTCAATACAAAGACAAGCAAATCCTTCAAGATGTAAATTGGGAAGTACGGCCGGGTGAAAAATGGCGGATCATCGGCCCTAATGGTTCGGGCAAGTCGACTTTGCTCAGCCTCATTTATGCAGATAATCCTCAGGCCTATGCAAATTCGATTTACCTTTTTGACCAAAAAGTAGGAAGCGGTCAAAGCATCTGGGATGTCAAAAAGAGAATTGGATTCACTTCACCAGAACTACATGCTTATTTTGATCGGGATATCTCTGCCTGGGAATTGGTGCTCACCGGCATGACCGATACTTTCTACCTCAAATCAAAACCCGCAGATAAGGATAAGGAACTAGCCCAATTACTTTTTCAATATTTTGAGCTGGAAGGTATCATTGATGATTCCTTCGAAAGGCTTTCGACTGGGACGCAACGTCTACTGCTACTGATTCGCGCCCTTGTCAAAGCAGCTCCAGTGCTTTTGCTGGATGAGCCTTTTCAAGGATTGGACGAAATCAGTATTTATCGAAGCAGATTTTTGCTGGATAAGATTCTGACAGATCAGCATACGCTACTCTTCATTTCCCACTTTCAGGAAGAAGCGCCAGACTGTGTGGATAGAGAATTGAGTTTATGAGGAAAGGTAACGACCGATGCTCACCTCTTTCAGAAAATCCTCCTCTCCTCCACATACATGATTAGCCATTTTCTCCGAGAAATAAGGCGAAAGTAAAACCCCTTTCGTCCCAAATCCTCCAAAATAGTGAATGTGACTATGCTCAGGAAGGGTGCCTAATACTGGCCGACGATTGGGGGTAGTGGGTCGGATACCGCTTCTTTGCTCTAAAACTTTGTAGGGAATTTTGAGAGCCTTTTCCAGATGAAAACAGATTTCCTCTTTTCCCTCTTGAGTAGGATGAGGATTGTCAAATTGATTCTTATAAGTCGAACCACAGATAAATTTTTGTTCTCCCTGTGGAATGAGGTAGACTTTCTTGGAAAGGACAAAAGGAATCTCCAGCTCAGGTATTTCTAGCAAAAGAACTTCTCCTTTATTAGGGATGATAGGAAGCTCCGAAAAGAGGGATATATCCCTGCTTCGATAGCCCGGACAAAAAACAACTTCCTCAAATTCCCCTAAATCCTCATAGGTAAGCTTATCTAAATCGAGTTTTTCTTCCTCAAATGGCCGATATTTGATATCCAGCTTGAATTGATCACTTAAAATCTGCTGAAGCTTTTGTAGAAAATGAGGAATGTCCAACCAGCCGCATTGCTTAATCATGATACCACCCAGGGGATTTTTGATATAGCCTGAATACTGCGGATAGGAAAGAAAGTCTGCCCAGTCTTTGTAGGCATCCTCCTCAGACCTTGCTGTCCATTTGTTGTATTCTTCGGCCGTTTTAAAGGGGCGATAAATGAGGCTGTCGTGGACGAAATCTTTCAGTTCCTGAAAGGCAGGTATTTCGAGGAAGTTACGGAGGGCAGGAACGAGGGCATCCGCCATCCAGGACTTGGCACCAAAACGGCCGGTAATGACATTGAAAAGGCCCGCAGCGATGGGAGAAGCTGCATGGGGATCGCGATCATCCAGCAAGACGACTTCCTGTTCTCTCAAGCAAAGTCGAGCAGCCAGCATGCTACCCGCCAATCCGCCTCCAACAATCAGGAATCTCTTGCGCTCCATAAAATCTTAGGGTTGAACTACTGCATCTCCCAAATAACCCAGCAAGGATTTGGCACATCTTTCGGAAGCGCCTTCATTGCCAAGCTTTTCTCTTAGATCATCATAATCCTTTAGGATTCTCGACCTATGACTACTATCCATCAATAGTTCCAGCTCTTTTTTGAGATTTGCTACATTAAACTCATTCTGTATCAATTCCTTCACAGCTAAGCGATCGAGAATGAGATTTACCAGGGCGATAAATTTGACTTGAACCAAACGCTTACCGATCTGATAGGAAATGAATGAACCTTTGTAACAGACGACTTGGGGCACGCCATGCAAAGCGGTTTCCAAAGTTGCTGTACCGGAAGTAACCAAGGCATAGTCCGCTTCCTCCAGAATCTTATATGTCTGGTTCATTCGTAATTCAACGGGCTTATTCCCAATCATATCCTTGTAGAAAGCTTCCGTTTTGGAAGGCGCTCCTGCTACTACAAAATTATATCCGGGGAAATGGTGCGTCATATTGAGCATGACCGGTAACATGCGCTTGATTTCCTGCGATCGACTTCCCGGCAAAAGGGCAATCGTCTTGCTTTCTTCTTTCTCAACTGGCTTATAGGTCAACTCATCTAAGAGCGGATGCCCTACAAAATCGACTTCTATTCCTTCTTTCGCATAAAAGTCTTTCTCAAAAGGCAGAATCACAAACATGCGATCCACATATTGACGAATGATTTCTTTGCGCCCTTTTTTCCAGGCCCAGAGTTGGGGAGAGATATAGTAATACACAGGTAGCCCCAGTTCTTTGAGGAAAGGTAGCATGCGCAGATTGAAGCCGGGATAATCAACCAATACTACTGCATCCGGTTTCCAGATTCTGATATCTGCCTTTACCTTTTTGAAGAGGCGGCGAATGGTGGAAAGATTTTTTAATACCTCCCAAAAGCCCATGAAATTAATATCTTTGATATGGGCGATGAGTTCGGTCCCGGCATCAATCATCTTGTCGCCTCCTACCCCACGGGTTTCAAGACTGGGTACCTGAGCCTTTAAAGCACGCACCAGATTCTTGCTATGAAGATCTCCTGAATCTTCTCCGGCTATGAAATAGAGTTTCATAATTCAAGCGTCCACTCAGACAAGGAAGGCAAATCCTGGTGCCTGGTCATGTCGCGATTTATAGGGGTTACGGAAACATAGCCATCTTGTATTGCATGTATATCCGTCCCATTATTTTTATCAGTCAGTACAAACTCTCCTGTCATCCAATAATATTTTCTTCCAAATGGATCGACCCTTTCATCAAAACCTTCTGTCCAACGTCCTTCTGCCTGACGGGTAATTTTGATTCCTTTGAGTTTATCCAGAGGTAAATCCGGGATATTTACATTAAGGCATTGGCCGGCAGGCATTTTTTGCTCCAAAGCTTCTTTGATGATGATACGTGCGATGGCTTTAGCCGTACTCATATCAGCGTCATGTTGAAAATTGCACAGAGAAAAACCGATTGAAGGAATTTCCTGAATAGCTCCTTCACGTGCTGCCGAAAGGGTTCCAGAATATATGGTACTCACTGAGGTATTTGCCCCGTGATTGATGCCAGAGATGATTAGGTCAGGTGCCCTATCCAATAAAACACCAGTTGCTAACTTTACACAATCAGCAGGTGTCCCATTGATCGCATAGCCGTGCAATCCTCCAGGGAGTTCTTCTTCATAAACCCTCAAGGGTTTCCCGATGGTAATCGCATGCCCCATCCCACTCTGGGCACTATCCGGTGCAACTATGCTGATATCTCCCAATTCGCCGGCAACTTCCGCCAGATTCAGAATACCGGGTGCCAGTATCCCATCATCATTGGAAATAAGAATATTTGGTCTCGTTTTCATTGAGGCAAAGATAGGACTCAGGCCTATGAGTCACCAATGCCTTTTCCATATTCTTTCTTAAGAGCCGGGTGCAGGAGTAGTCCTTGGCAAGAAATAGTCGAGTACACAAGCCATTCCATCTCCATTTGAATAAAAGACAACATATAGTTTATGCATGCCTTCTACAGGTTCAACGGCCATAGGAACCAGCACGGGATTGAAATCCAAAGAGGTCTCTATTTCTTTTTTCCCAATTACTTTTCCATCAGGAGAATCAATGCGAAACTCTAAACTGCCGCCATCCATAAACATAGAATTTGCCACAGCCATGAGATCAAAGGATTGGATACCCGTGAAATCAAAGGCCTCATATTCTGCATATCCTTTATTCCGACCTATCAATATCTCCATCGGCTCATCGATCATGCCTTCTGCCATTTCCGGAGTCACTTCAAACTTCATGACCTTTTTGAGACTTTTTGCACTTTCCCCCTGAATCTTAGGGTACTTGAGAATGAGGGTTTCTCTTCCAGTCAACGGTCCAATTTCCACCCCTCCTTTATCGGTATAGCTGGCCATTAAGACATAGACCGCTTCCTCATTTTCTTCTTTATAATCTGGAGAAATACTCCCGCTCAAAGGATGAGAAGGCATTACTACTTCTCCCTCAAGTGAGAGAATATAGCGGATCATTTGTTCGGCTTCTCCTATAGAAACATGTGGATGAGCAGCCATCGCTAATTGTCCCCATACTCCATTTCCTCCATTGATAACCTTTTGTGCCAAATTTTTGACCGCATTGGCATCTCCTTTATATCGCTTGCTGATTTGCGTATAGGTAGGCCCTACAGATTTTTCTTTTTCCTGGTGACATGCTTTACAGTTATAGTTGGCGATTAATTGCTTTCCAAGTAGAGCCTTTGATTTTTCCATCATCGCTTCATGGCCTAAACTGATTTCATTGATATCAAGTCCTTTCGCCAGATAATCCACACTTACAGTAATGGCCGAAGGATCACTTTCGACAATATTTCCATCTTCTTCATCCTGTACAGCTATGGAATACTCAATCTGCTGCCCCTCGAAATAGAAAGAGCGATTGCCTGCGATATTCCATTTTATCTCAGGCAGGGCATTTCCAACCATCACCTGAAAACTACTTTGGTGAGCCAAGCCATCCGGATCGGTAACCCTGAGTTTGACATCATAAGTCCCGGGCTTTTCGAATGTAAAGCGAGGATTGGCTTCCGTACTCTGTATTTCATTTGAGGTAAAATTCCAGGCATAGGTCAGTTCATCTCCATCATAGTCGATAGAATTTTCCCCGACGAATTGTAAATCAAGGGGTAATCCTCCTATGCTTTTTTCTGCTTCGATTACAGCTACAGGTTCACGGTTTCCGGAGCTATATTCGATATGTACCAAACGAGCATCTGCATTTTGTGAGAACCAATTTGTCCCATACTCAAGCATCCACATATCACCATCTGGTCCAAATATGATGTCCACGGGATTATTGAATTTCATATTCGGGAGAAAAGGCTCCATCCGCAACATATCTCCATTTTCATCAAAACTCACAGCCATAATCCAACCTCTCATCCAATCATAAGCGAAGAATTTTCCGTCATAATATTCAGGATATCTATATGGATTTTCCGGATAATCATCTGCATAAAACACCGGACCGGCCATGGCATTTCTTGCCCCATCTCCAAGTAGCGGAAATTCAGAAGAAGCTGCATACGGATAGTAAATCATAGCAGGTTGTGCGGGAGGTAACTCCTTAGCTCCGGTATTATTGGGGGAATTATTGATGGGTTTCAAAGGATCATAAGCGGCCAGAGAAACACTGTCTTCAAAATCAAATTCGTTATAAGCTTTATTATCGCCTACAAAATAGGGCCAACCAAAGAAGCCAGGGCCTTTGGCTCTATTAATCTCGTCATGCCCTTGGGGTCCTCGATCTTCCATAGGGTTTCCTGCATCTGGACCCACGTCTCCCCAATACACATATCCTGTATGCTGATCGATGCTGATCCGGTAAGGGTTTCTACAACCCATCACGTAAATCTCAGGTCTACCCTCCGAACCATCTGCTGCGAATAGATTCCCTTCCGGAATTTCATAGCCATCGACGGTAGGTTTGATTCTTAGAATTTTCCCCCTGAGGTCGTTGGTATTGGAAGAAGATTTCTGGGCATCAAAGGGGCCTCTACCTTCTCTTTCATCGCTGGGAGAAAAACCGTCAGATTCGCGGGGGCTGGTATTGTCTCCGGTAGAGATAAAAAGATTACCATTAGGGCCAAACTCCATTGAGCCTGCAGCGTGGCAGCATTCTGCTCTTTGGGTAGGAATTTCAAGTAGCACTAATTCGGAGTCTAAATCCAGCTCTCCATCTTTATAGGTAAAGCGGGAAACATGTTGTTTCGCTTCTTCCCCGGGAGGAGAATAAAACAAGAATATCTGATTATTATCTTCATATTTAGGATCAAGGGCCAACCCCAGCAATCCGTCCTCATGCCCAAAGTGGACATCCATTTCCTTAACCAGCCGCATTTTTTTGGTTTTCGGATCATATTCTTTTATGCCTCCTCTTCTTTCGATGAAAAGAATCTTACGATTCGGCAACATCACCAATTCCATAGGTTCAAAGAGATTTTGCACATGGACGATCTTTCTAAAACGATTTTCCTCCGGAGTAGCTGTAGCTAGATCGAAATTTACCGGCTGTCCCTCTCCGGCTGCATATTGGATCCCGCCCCAAAGGATTTTCAGAAATTCTGGTTCCTGAAATGACTCAACAGTATGACCCAAACCTGTATAAAAAGAACGCCCTCCATCGTATTCCTTATACCAAACGATGGGATGTTCTTCTCCATTTTCGCCGCCTTCATAGGAACTTTCATCTAAATTGATCAAGACATTTATATCTGGATCGATGTTTTTAAAGTTATACCACTCGTCTGTTTGTTTAAATTCTGTTGGTAGTCCGTCTGTAGCGAGATGGTCCGAGTCCAGCACCTCCAATCTTGCCTCACGAACATTGGGATTGTTGGGGTGGCTTTTGAACCAGGCACCGACCAGACCAACGTACCAGGGCCACTCATATTCTGTATCGGTGGCGGCATGAATTCCCACCCAGCCTCCTCCGGCCTGTATATAGCGGTTAAAATTAATTTGTTGGGTTTGATCGAGTATATCTCCTGTAGTATTGAGGAAGATGATGACATTATATTTCTGGAGTTCTGTTTCTGTAAAAACTCCGGCATCCTCTGTAGCTGCGACAGTAAAGCCTTTTTCCTTACCCATCTTTTTGATGGCCTCGATTCCAGGTTCTATAGATTTGTGTCGGAAGCCCTCTGTTTTAGAAAAAACGAGTACATGGATTTCTCCGGTATCTCTGAGGAAATAGAAAGCGCCTGCGGCTAATGCGCCTAGAATAGCGAGAACGATTAAAAACTTTTTCATTTAGGTAGACGTGAGTATTGGTCCTTTATGATCATACTAAATTACTGCGGTTTTCGGGATTAAGCAATGGACGTGTTGGCGTGTTGGTGTATTGGCGGTTTTCAAGGATAATAACTCCCGCACACCAACACACCAACACGCCAACACGTTTTTTCAAAAATCCCTTGCCATACCCAGAACTTCTATGTATAATTGTATAAATACATAGAACTACAAGGTATGAATTCTATACGATCCGATCTTGAATCTTTGCACAAGAAGATCATTCAATTACTGAATCAGAAGGAAGAAAAAGGCTTTCAGATAACAGAAAATCTTTCGACTGAATTTCAGACTCGACCTGCGCAACTGTATCCAGTTCTTCATAACATGGAAGAAAAGGGACTGTTGAAATCACGATGGAAAACGGACGAATGGGGGAAAAAGAGGAAGTTTTATTCACTTTCTTCCAATGCCATACGCTCCGGCCTTCCAACTATTGGCTTTGCTTTTACCCTGGCTTTGCGGACTCTATTTAATGGAAATTTGCTACACATAGAATCTCTATGTATTTTTATCCAAATACATAGAACTATCAGGTATGGACAAGATATCTAAAGATTTAACAGCCGCCAGCTCTATCCCAGTCATTTTGGGAATACTCAGTAAAGGAGAGAGCTATGGATATGAAATCATTCAGGAAGTAAAATTGCTTTCGAGTGATAAGATCACGTGGACAGATGGTATGCTTTATCCGGTTTTACATAAACTGGAAAAGAAAGGCCTGATCAGTTCTCAATGGAAAGCGGGAGAAAATGGGAGAAGGAGAAAATATTATCAAATCACCAAAGTAGGCAAAAAAGCCCAGGAGCAGGAAATCCAGCAATGGAAGCTCATCAATGGAATGCTCAATAAGCTTTGGAAACCTCATTTAACGTAAGCTCATGGAAAACCTCACTCATTTTTCTATTGATAAAGAATTAAAAAGTCTCCGCCAAAGATTCAGTAAAAGTGGAGCTTTTACCTACGACAATATAGACGAGCTAGAAAGTCATATACGAGATGGGTATGAACTTCATAAAGAAGAGCACTCAGAAAAAGAGGCTTATCAATTAAGCATGGAAAGCCTGGGGGATCCTGCAGAGCTAACCGAGCTTTATTATAAATCCAATCAACAGAGTATTTGGAGAAACTATTTTTGGATAATCAGCCTGTCGACTTTTTTTGGTCTCCTCGTTTACCGAATTACGGATTTCATGTTTCAGGTCGTTTTTACAGCCATTGATAAACTGGGTATTTCGGTTGAATATGATTATATGGATTATGGATTTGGCCTGGCTGCAGGAATAGTATTCGTATTGCTCAGTCTTTCTTTCAGGAAGCGCGCATCCAGAATTTTTCATTCTCTTACCCATAGATTGTTACGAAGACCCAGCTTTGCATTATTAGGAGTATTTGTAATAGGCTCTATGTTTAATAATAACATTGGACCTAGTTTTCTAATGGAGAACTTAAGCAGTGAAATACAAGCATTTGCCAGAAGCGCCCAGGGTATTTATGCCATGTTTATGTATCTGGCACCACTGATTTTATTATTTATCTATTTCTGGAAGTATAAGCATAAAGAGTATAAAAGCTTTGAAGAGAAACTAAGTGCTCGTCTTGGATTATGTGCGCTTTTAGGAGTATCTATGACAATATTCGTTATTCTAAGCAGCATGATTCTGGCAGAAGGAGTAATGGGGCTTGTAATATTACTGGATTTAAATGTAAGCATCTATACACAGTTTGCTATACCCATGGTCCTCTTTGTGCTTTTCTGGCTCTCACTAATTTTCCTGCTTTACCAACAACCTCAACAAGTTTTAGGAAGATTGAGTCAGATCATATCAGAGAATACGATGACTTTCTTGTCTGTTGGCTTGAGTTTGTTAGTCGCAACTTTCTTACTGGCTGATTTTACAGGAACCCTCTTTTTCGAACAAATGCCAAATGAGCACATAGGGGAATTTTTCTACCTGAGGGATTTATGGCTAGAAAAAATCTTTACCTTTTTTCTCCTGTTGCTGACAACAATCTGGACCTTCAGGAGATCAAAAAATCGAAGGATGATAGCCTGGAATTAGGGTATTGGATATCCAAACTCTTTTCATTAATCCAATAAATATTAATTATTTAAAATCTGTCATGGCAAAAACACGCGTCATGCCTAAACAGCCTCCCTTTCATGAAAGACAATACATCATTTTCTATAAACCAAGCCCTATATTCTTTACGTTCTCGACTCAGCAAAAGCGGAGCCTTTACCTATGACAATATTCAGGAATTAGAAAGTCATGTGAGAGATGGATACGAATTAAATCGGGAAGAGTACTCAAACCTAAAGGCTTATGAGCTAAGCCTGGAAAGTCTGGGGGATACGGATCAACTGATCGATCAATATTATCAGGCAAACAGAAAGAACATCTCCAGAAATTATTTCTGGATGATGGTATTGAGCGTATTCTTTTGGATGAGTATACTCAAGGTTTTTTCCTGGCTCCATACTTCCTCAATAATTATCCTGCAAAATAGCCTTTCAGATGGTTTAGCCTCATTCTTTGTGATAGGATTCATGTTAGGCCTGAGCTCTCTATATATTTATCTCCTTTTTTGGATTAACACTTATTCTCCTCAAATTTATAGACGGCTAACTAAGCACCTCCTGCGCAGACCTGCTTATGTATTATTTGGGCTCCTAATCCTAATTTCCCCTTATGTATTCAAGCTGTCTTTTGTTTCTCTGTGGGGAGCTGGAAATATGGGATTTACTCCACACTGGAGTCAAGGAATATGGATGCTTAGTCTCTATCTTGCTCCTGCGATATTGCTCCTTCAGGAATTAAAAAACTACCTAAATACAGATGAGATTCAACTAAGCGAAAACTTAACTTATAAACTTAAGCTTAGCGTATTAGCAGGTATATTCCTTGTTTTTTTGTTCAATATTTCTGCCAGCCTATTGAATGCAGGAAGTATAATATTGATGAAAGTAAGTGGCCTGGATTGGCCGTTTGAAGTCCTTTTACTTATATCCTTGGCCCTTATTTATCCTTTTTGGATCGGAAATATCCGGTTCGCATTCAAGCATCCGGAAAAGTTCCTCAAAAGCATAAAAGCAATACTCCAGAGAAAGCATAGCTCACTTTATGTATTCCTCATTTATGGGATAGCTTGCCTAATCCATTTGGGGATAAATGTTTCCTTGATCAGATTCTTAAGTCCACAGGAAGTCGGCATTTATTCCTTACACCAACGTATTGCCGTTGATTTAGTATTAGTAAATGGCCTATTTATCCTCCTTATGGTCTGGACCTATAAGCGTGCCAGCAAGCAAAGGATGATTGCAATGAGTTAACTACCAAAGGTGATGAACATGCTCACGCACATGCGTATCATACACTTTACGCACATCATTCATAGCCATTTCCGGTAAAGCCGGGATTTCAGAAGCCATGACATTGGAGAGTACCTGGTCTACAGAACTGGCGCCAGGAATTACACAGGAAATAGCCTCATGCATGAGAATCCATCTTAGCGCATGTTGGACCAGGTATTCTTCCCCAAATAGGCGAATATATTCTTTCACAACCTTCAATCCCAGGGCATAATCTACTCCTGAAAAGGTTTCTCCTTTATCAAAAGCTTCGCCATTGCGATTGAAATTACGGTGATCATGCTCGCCAAATTTGGTATCTAAATTCATTTTCCCGGAAAGTAGTCCACTGGCCAAAGGTACTCGGGCGAGAATCCCTACATTAGCTTTCTGGGCAGCTGCAAAAAATTCCTCCGCAGGTTTTAGGCGAAAGAGATTGAAAATGATCTGAACTGTGGCCACATTGGGATATGTGATAGCTTTCATGGCTTCTTCCACTTTCTCTACGCTTACTCCATACCTTCTGATTTTTCCTGCAGTCCGTAAGTCATCCAAAACCTCAAAAACTTCAGGGCGATCATAAACCTCTGTGGGTGGACAATGAAGCTGAATGAGATCGATGGTCTCGATTTTCATCCGCTGTAAACTATTATCTACAAAACGGGTAATGTTTTCCCGATTGTAGCCATCGGCTATATGCGGGTTCAAACGACGCCCACATTTGCTAGCAATGAATACTTTCTCGCTGCTTTCTTTGACAGCTTTCGCAACCGCCTGTTCGCTCAATCCATCTGAATACACATCTGCTGTATCAATGAAGTTGACCCCATTGTCTATAGCTGTGCGGATGATTTCATTTGCGCGTTTCGGATCAAAAGGTCGTCCCCATTTACCACCTACTTGCCAGGTGCCGAGAGATACATCCGAAATCTTCCATTTGGTTTTGCCGAGGGTTCTGTAGTTCATTGAAAAAAATTTTGAGTAAAGCGTTTTAAAACTACGGATTTTTCCTCAATCAGATCATCGCTCTGGATTTTATTTCCAGGTATTTATTGATGGTATTAACTGTGAGGCTTTGAGGGGGTGAAAGAATGGAAATAATTCCATTTCTTTCCAACTCTCTGACAATTTGTTGCTTTTCAAAGGCGAAGTTTTCACCGATAGATTTGATGTAGATTTCCTCAGTATTTTTGGGATTTGATGTGAGCAAACCGCTGAGCTCTGTATTCTCAAAAAATACAACTACCAGCAAATGATTTCGTGCAATCTTCTGGAGATAAGGCAATTGTCTCCTTACAGCTGTCAGGGTTTCAAAATTGGTAAATAAGATCAAAAGACTCCGTTGGGAGATCTTATGCTTAACAAAGGTATAAAGGCGCTCGTAATCGGCTTCCAGGAATTGGGTTTTCTGATTGTAGAGAACTTCCTGAATGCGATTCATCTGAGTCATTTTATTCGTCGCTGGTAGGCAGGCATCAATTTTTTCTGCAAAGGTGATCAGCCCGCTTCTATCCTGACGATAAAGGGCAATATTGCTGAGTACCAGACAGGCATTAATGGCATAGTCCAATAAGCTCATACCTTCAAAAGGCATTTTCATCCCCCGACTTTTATCAATAAGGCAGTAAACATATTGCGCCCGCTCATCGATGTACTGATTGACCATCAGTTTGCCGGATCGAGCCGTAGCCTTCCAGTTGATGGTACGGTAATCATCCCCTCTCACATATTCCTTGATCTTTTCAAATTCGGTGCTATTTCCTAGTCGTCGGATTTGTTTTACTCCTACATCATTTAGCCGCTGGGAAATAGCCAGGAATTGAAATCGACGCATCTGAATATAAGAAGGATAGGTAGGCACCATTTGATTCTGTCCAAAGGTGAAACGCCTTTTTAACAGGCCCAAAGGAGAAGAGACAAATACATGCAAACCTCCAAAATGATACTCCCCTCTTTCGACCGGTCTAAGTTCGTATTCCAGTTGATCTTCGCCTCCCGATTTGAGATTCGAGAAGAATTTCAATTTTCTCAACTGAAACTGATCCGGTGCCTCATCAATTACTTCCAGCTGGACCGGGAAATTGTATTCATTTTTTAGCTTAAGATTGACGAGATTAATATCTCCATTTGAAAACCTTTCTGGAGTAATTCTTTCGGAAACCACCTTCCCTTTTCCCAAATACAATAAGGCCGCATCCAGAAAACAAAAAGCCACAAGAACCATCGTTGCAATCTTGGCCAAAGGAATAAGAACCAGGAATAGATATGCACTGACGAAAAAGGCAATCAATGCCCCCCAGACTATAAATAGCCTTGGCCGTAGAAACAGACTTTTAAAAAATGTATTCAAAACGGGTCCTTATTTAGCGAGGTACTTCTACTTGTTCCACCATTTGTTTCACTACCGTCTCTGTACTCGCTCCTTCCATCTCTTTCTCAGGAGTCAGTACAATCCGATGCCTCAAAACAGGTGCACTTACAAACTGAATATCTTCAGGTGTAACGAAATCCCTTCCTCGCATAGCAGCAATAGCTTTTGCTCCCATCATGATATTGAGCGAGGCACGAGGAGAAGCGCCCAGATAAATGTCTTTATTGTTTCGGGTATTGTTGACAATCTGAACGATGTAATTCATCAGTTTGTCTTCTATATGTAGCTCTTTCACCAAGGCCTGAAGTTCAAGGATTTTTTCTGCCGAAAGAATTGCATTTACTGCTTCGATTTCATTGATACCTTTTCGATTGTGGTGGTGCATCAGGATGCGACTTTCTTCTTCCGGGCTGGGATATCCAACTTCAATTTTGAACATAAATCTGTCCAACTGGGCTTCGGGCAGACGGTATGTACCTTCTTGCTCAATAGGATTTTGGGTTGCGATTACCAGGAAAGGTGCCTTCATGACATGCCGCGTACCATCCATCGTAACCTGTCTTTCCTCCATCACCTCAAATAAAGCTGCCTGGGTCTTAGCAGGTGCACGGTTGATCTCATCAATCAAAACAACCTGCGAAAAAATAGGCCCTGGGCGGAATTCAAATTCTGTAGTTTTGGCATTGAAAACAGAAGTACCCAATACATCCGAGGGCATGAGATCTGGAGTAAATTGTATTCTTGAGAAAGGAATTTCAAGGGTTCTTGCCAGAAGCTTGGAGGCAAGTGTTTTGGCCACTCCTGGTACTCCTTCTATTAAAATATGACCTTCTGCAAGCATAGCAGCCATCATCAGTTCTACCATATTCTCCTGTCCCACGATCACTAACCCTATTTCGTCCTTAACCTTTTGAACGGTAGCTTTAAAACCGCTCAAGGGAGTACGCAGGGCATATTCATTCTCTGCTGCCGTTTCATTCTGGGTTTCTAGCTGTGCAGTTTCTACTTCTGAAACTGGCTGATTTGTTTGTGGGTTAAGTTGAGGCTGCTCTTCCGTCCCTGATAATTCCTGATTTGTGTGTTCTTCTGACATAGTTTTTTTCTGTTAAAACCCAGCGTTTTCCGTCTCTTGAGAGTCTTATCTTGCTCCCTGCGAATAAAAATTATCGATAGATTGGTTGATTTCTATTAATTGAGATTCTGAAATCTCCGGTGCATTTCTGATTCTTTCTATACTTCTGAAAAGTACCCGGATATCTTTCAGAGAGATATTTGACTTGGCCGAAAGGGAAGCCAGGAATTTCTCGTCAAATTTATCCGTTTTCAAAAAGTAATGTTCCCGAATATAAGCAAGGAGAGCCCTAACTCTTTTTTCGGCAATTTCTTTGTGTGCGGAAGATTTAAAATAAAGTCTCCCCACAGTTTCCGTAAAGTCCAGGGTCAGGTTAGGTAATGGCTCGATAATCGGAATGATTCGCTGCTTTCGTTTTGACTCAAAAATCGCATAAACTGCCAAAGCCAGCAAGCTTAACCAAAAGGCCCATTTAAGTCCTTCCTGAGAAAAAATATAATCCATTGTACTGATGGAATTTTTCCCTTCTCCACCAGATCCTCCTCTGAATCTGAACTTGTTTTTCTTATAGTATTCATCCCACCACAACTCCTTTTCTACGGGTAATTGGGCAAGAGACGCAGAAATGAATTCCCGCTTGCTATCCTGGACCATGAAATAGTTGCAATATAAACGGGGAGTCGTACTAATAATAAGGCTGCCTTTACCCAATAGGTATTTGATCATGGTGGGATTACCTTGCTCATCTTCTACAAGAATTTCCAGATCTTTTTCCATACCTGGAATTAGGTAACTCATTCCGTAGGCTGGAAATTTAGTATTGATTTCAGGACCTTCCGGCAAGCGTAGTTTGATAGAATCCTGCTCCTCACTATATTCTTTCACGATAACGTTTAGGGTATCTACCAAGTTATAAGGAAACTCTCGTGCTGCAATAAACAGATGGTTTCCTCTTTCGGCAAACAACAACATCTCCTCTACTTCCAGATAATCAGAGTTAACTTTATTGTTCAAGAGAAATAGACTCACTCCTTTCTGTTCCTGCAGAGCCATGAGCTCAAACATAGATTCTTCCTTGACGATCAAAGAATCCAGGTCATAAAGTCCTGCCAGGCTATTTTTCAATAAATAGCTTCCATAAGGCTCTTTTCTTTCTCCCTCAAAATTCTCTTTCCAGTTTACCTGCTTTTTCCCTGGAGATAATAGGGCAATAAAGTAGAAGACCAGAATCAATCCAACTCCTATTCCGATAAAGAGATATGTTCTTTTATCAAACTTCATCTTAGGTTCCTAACCTCTTTTTAAACTCTCTAAATCCAGGAGCAATTTTATCATACAAGTCCTTTCCTACTCGAAAATCTCCATACCAGGCATAATCGAAATGATAAGTTAATCGCTCAAAAGCCTCACCATGTTTGGATTTAGCCAATTCTCTCACATAATCCTGGTTGGTTTTATTTTGCTCCCAGTGAATCCATTTCTTTTCATCCAGTCCTTTGAGTACATCCAGATATTGGAGGCGTATAGCTTGCCGGAAATCATTCCTATCGAGGGCTTGCTGAATAAGGCTTCGGGTATCCAGAGACTGGATATCACCTTCTCCTAGCTCGGGAATTTGCTCTCCTGCGATTTTCATACCCGCCCCCCCCAGGGTATTTCGCAAAACCAGAAAAATTATAAGACAAAGGAAAATAGCCGCGATAAGGTACATGAATGTTGAAGCAGCCCCTCCTATACTTCTGGAAGAAGAGGGATAAGAGGAACTTCGACTATTTTCATTTCCACTTCCACTTTGGTTGCTGGGAGAACCCATTCGCTTAGGTTCTTTTCCGTAAAATGGGACGGCTTCATTTTTTCTTTCCTGATCAAAGCCCTCCCCTCCCCAGAGTTCCTCCAATTTTTCTTTATCGAAATCCTGAATAGGCTCCTCCGCCTTCAAGCTACTTGCTTGAAAACATATAAAAAGGCAAAAGATATATAGGATTTTTATTGTTCTCACGATTGTCTATTCGGCGGTTTTCTCCCAAAAATCTGCTATTGCTGTCTGACCCATTTTCCGCTCCAGATAGATGGGATAAATTACGTAATATCCTAAAATATAGGCCAGAGACACCAAAATGATTGCCAGTTTTACAATTAATGGCATTTCCGTCAAACGGGTAATATAAGATTCTAGCCAGCCTGCCATGAGAAAGACAGGAATCAGTCCAATCAAAATCTTGATTCCATCCTTTGCAGCCATCTGTACAGATTGAAGTCGAGTGAAGGTACCGGGGAAAAGGATACTATTTCCCAATAAAAAACCAGCCCCTCCTGCGATTACTATGGCGGAAAGTTCAAGGGTACCATGAATATAGATCACAGGTAGGGCTTCCCATATCAATCCCTTGGTATGAAAGAAAGCAAAGAAAACTCCTACCATGATTCCATTATGAAAAAGGATGTACATGGTACCAAAGGAAATGAAAATCCCAAGTACAAAGGCATAGAAGGACACCCGGATATTGTTGAGCGAGATGGATACAAACATGGGAAAGGAAGGATCATCCTTATAAACACCCATAGGATCTCCTTTCTCAATATTTTCGATGGTCATATCTACATAACTATCTCCCAGTACTGCTCGAGCGAATGTATCGGATTGAAGGGTTGAAATAAATCCAACAATAAAGGTGAAGGTAAATAGCACAAAAGAGTAGAGCATAAACCGATGCGTCTTCCGGTAGATCAGCGGTAATTCTATTTTCCAGAAGTTTATAAAGCGATTGCTCTTTTCCCGCTTATTTTTGTAGATGGCTAAATGTGTCCTTGCTGCAAGACCATTGAGATACTTGACCGTTTGGCTTTGCGGATAAAAAGTCCTCGCATAAGCAAGGTCATCAGTAAGTTGGACATAAAGCTCTGCCAGACGGTCAGGATGTAAGTTTCCCTGATATCCTGAGGACAAGGTTTTTTCATATTCCAGCCATTTATCTTTATTCCGGCGCAGAAAAGCTGGCTCTCTCATCTAATAATTGTGCTATATTTGTCCTGGGTCAAAGCTCATGGGACTACCAGGCTGTATGTTGAAAAGTGAAATTAGGAAAATTCTTCCATGAAAACTATCATTATCCCAACCACCCAAAATATTGAACTGGAATATCCAGTGGCCAATATGGGGGAAAGAATTCTTGCAGGACTTATAGATTTCATTCTGTATTGGCTATACCTTTTCCTGATATTATACCTGGTTAATACGACTCCTATGGGCGATGAATCACTGGGGGATTACTGGTATAAACAAACTGCCATATTTCAGATACTTACTCTACCTGCGGCTGCTTATAGCTTGTTGATGGAGTTTTTATTCAATGGACAAACGTTGGGGAAAATGGCCTTGAAGCTTCGAACCATTCGGGTAGATGGCAAATCTACCACCCTCTCCAATTATTTGATTCGTTGGGTCCTGAAGATGATCGATGTATGGTTCTCCCTCTACGTTTTCAGTATACTTGGATGGGGCATTGGGGTATTTATTCCAGGGGTTGTAGGCCTTATCGCGATAGGTGCAACTAAAAACAATCAGCGATTGGGGGATTTGGCGGCAGGAACCACAGTAGTTAAACTAAAACTCGTCACAACTTTTGGCGACACCATCTTTGTTGAAACGGGTCAGGACTATATAGTAAAGTTTCCGGAGATCGAAAGACTTTCCGATCGAGATGTCTCCATTTTGAAAGAAGTGCTGGATGCCGGAATAAAAAGCTCAAATCCGCGATTGCTCAGAAAACTATCAGAAAAAGTAAAATCAGTAGCAAAGATTCAGTCAGACATGCCTCCCAGGCAGTTTTTGCAAACCTTATTGCAAGATTATAATCATATCTTCGGAAGAAAATAGCAAAAGAGACAGATTTCCAGCTAAATTAATTAGCATGGACATAATTATCTGTTAATTAAATACTTCGAAAAAATAAAATTTTGAATAGCACTTGAATTTATGCCCAATAAATCTGTATCTTCATTGCGTTAACCTAAAGTATTGTGTTCTAAGGGCATCAGAATTTTATTCGTTTTTTGTATAAGACGAACGAAAATCCAAAATCCTTCTAACACGGACAATACAAATGGTTATCGCCCAATTCCCCCCTTTTTAAAAACAGCCAGAGAACCAATTTGTAAAAGTTGTTAGTAACCCATTAAGCACGTTAACCTTGCTTTCTCTATGAGGAATATATTTACTCTGTTAATCACATTGGCTATATGTACTGCATCTTATGGTCAATCATTCCCCTTTAAAATCACGGAGTCGTCCTGGTACCCCAAGGATTTTGATGGAAGTTTTGTTCGTCGTAACAATATCAAAGCCATCAATGTAAAGTCTTTTCCCAGCCTTTATTCCCTAAATGCCAAACAAGAAGCTACTCGTACCTTCCTGTTTGATGAAGAGGGACAGATGATCCAATTTGTGGAACTTGGAAAAAATGACACCAGTCAGATTCGTGAATTCGATTACAATGACCGTGGAGTCCTAAGGTGGGAACTGAAAGAGGATAAGATTTATAACAAATCTTATAAAGCAGGCTATCGCTTTGATGGCAACAAGAATATCTATCAGGTCAAAAACTATGAGATGATCAACAAAGATGATGTCATGCTCATAGAATCCAGAAGATATATCTACAATGCAGACAGCCAGTTGGTGGCGATCAAATTTCTTCAGAACAATCAAGTCAAACAGGTACAGAAGTTTACCTATGATGAATTGGGAAGAACTACCAGTGAGTCAGAAGAAGATGCTGTAGGTGCAATGAAAAAGAAAGTTTCCTATGCATACAATGAGATGGATCTGCTGGTGCAGGTAAAAACGGAAACTGGAACTGATAATGTAGTAGAGTACAATTATGTCTACAATGTAGCCGGTAATCCTATTGAAGCCGAATGGAAAGAAAACGGTGTTCAGATGGGAGTTATGTCCTATGTGTATGACAAGAATGGTATGTTGGTGCAGATGAATAGGGTCCTCAATCAGGCCCCAGGTGTTCAGCATGCCAGCTCTCAGGTATTTGAGTATATCGCTAATGAGTAATGCCCTCCCCCGTCATTACCGAGACGAAAGATAAACTGTCAATACGCTAAAAGAGAACATACTACTACTACCATCACACTTCCCGTTAAGGGAAATCCCCGGACCGACAGGACTGGGGATTTTTTTATTTAGGGAATGGCTTTCTGGGAAAGAAGTTACTATTGTAAGGACAAAATATTATTACGCACATTTAAGTGTCATGGTGAGCGTAGTCGAACCAACTACCTTAGGATTAGATCAGCCCGTTCATTCTACCCTCTAATTATTTGATAAAGTAATTGAGGTCCCTCTAAAAGGTCGGGACGACCAAGCATATGTTTCCCCTTGCAAACCAAAAGAAAACCCCCACCAAAGGTGGGGGATAAATTATGCTCAGCACGTAGTTTTGAGGAAAAAATCCCCGACCCCTTGGGTCGGGGACACATCTTTGCCAAAGGCAAACCTTAAACCAAAACTAAAACTATCTTTTTATGACTTTCTGATGATATACTCCTTGATTGTTTTGAATTTGGATAAGGTATAATCCATCTTCGAATCTGCTCAAATCTATCTCTGCTTCGAAGCTGCTGGAGCCTGTTGGTGCCACACTTCTGCTATCCAGAAGCTGCCCTTTCAGATCATACAAACGAAGCTCAACATCTTCATGAATTGGCTGAACAGAGAGGAAAGAAACAACCACCTTGTCCGTAGTCGGATTCGGATAGATGTTGAAGTCCTCAAGTCCCAATTCGTCTTCTATACCCACACTACAGAAAGATGAATCTCTCAATACGACGAGGAAGCTTTCTGATAATTGGAAGCAGCCATCACTGAGAGCCACTTCTAGCGCATTGTCTCCTGCAGCGGCCGTTAAACTACCCGTATAGGAAAGTCCCCATACCCAGCATTCACCTACACCTGCAGGACCAAAGTTGGCCTGATCGCCAGGAGGTAAGCCCAGGATATTCCCTTCTGTATCTGTTATCACATATTGGAAGTTAGGGCCGGTAGTCATAGCACTATCGAAGGCAACGAATTGATCCGTACCATCAATACACACCTCAACCGTATCTACCCCAGACTGAGCCAATACCATTCCTCCATCGATCTCCATCGAATCACGCAGTACTACTACGAAATTGCCTGAGAGGTCGAAGCAACCGGAGGCAAGGTCAACTGCTGTTGCAGTATCTCCCACCTGAGCCGTGATCTCTCCTGAGTAGGAAAGTCCCCATACCCAGCATTCACCTATACCAGCTCCCGAGAAATCAACCATGTTTGCAGGAGGAAGCCCCAGAATCACCCCATTATTATCGGTAACGACGTATCGGAAGTTTGGACCAACTGCATCCATACTACTAAAGGCTTCTACAGGCGTATTATCATCAATACAAACGAAAACAGTATCCTGTCCAAGTGCAGCACTTACTGTACCTCCGCTCACGGAATCTCTAAATACTACTACAAAGTTTTCAGATAGCTCAAAGCATCCATCAGTCAAAGCAACCTGAGTTGCATTGTCTCCGGCCTGAGCAGTAATCGTACCTGTATAAGAAAGTCCCCATACCCAGCATTCACCAGGACCAGCTCCTGTAAAGTCAACCATATCTGCAGGTGGCAATCCAAGGATGGTTCCGTTTGCATCGGTTACTACATATTGGAAGTTTGGTCCAGCGGTTCCTGAGCTATCGAAAGCAATCACTTGTTGATTTCCATCATAACAAACATAGGTGGTATCCATACCACTTTCAGTCAGTACCATACCTCCATCAACAGGAAGAGAATCTCTGAATACAACCACAAAGTTGTCAGAGAGATCAAAGCATCCATCAGAGAAATCGATTTGAGTCGCATCTTCCCCGGTCATAGCCGTGAGGTTTCCAGTGTAAGAAAGTCCCCATACCCAGCATTCGCCGGGACCAGCTCCAGAGAAGTCAACCATATTTGCAGGTGGTAATCCGAGTATGATACCACTGTTGTCAGTTACTACATACTGGAAGTTTTCCCCCGTAGCATTCATACTGGCAAATTCAACAGCTGCAGTATTTCCATCAATACACACATTGACTGTATCTTCTCCTAGTGAAGTACTTACCATACCCCCATTTACAGAATCACGGAATACCACTACAAAGTTTTCAGAAAGCTCAAAGCAGCCATCTGTTAAAGCAACTTGAGTCGCATTATCTCCAGCCTGAGCTGTGATAGTTCCCGTATAGGAAAGTCCCCATACCCAGCATTCACCGGGTCCAGCTCCTGTAAAGTCAACCATATCTGCAGGTGGCAATCCAAGGATGGTTCCATTTGCATCAGTTACTACATATTGGAAATTGGGCCCAGCAGTCATTGCGCTATCGAAGGCAATCACTTGTGGAGTACCGTCATAACAAACGTATACTGTATCCATTTGAGACTCGGTATATACTCGACCTCCATCAATCTCCATGGAATCTCTCAAAACAACCACAAAGTTGTCTGATAGATCAAAGCAGCCATCAGAGAAATCGATCTGGGTCGCATTCTGGCCAGTCATAGCTGTGAGGTTCCCGGTATAAGAAAGTCCCCATACCCAGCATTCACCGATTCCAGCTCCTGAGAAATCAACCGTATTCGCAGGGGGAAGTCCAAGGATAATTCCATTGTCATCTGTAACGACATACTGGAAGTTTGGTCCAACCGCATCCATACTTGAGAATGATACCGCAGGCGTAGCATCATCGATACATACATGCACGGTATCCGTTCCAAAAGCAGAACTAACGACACCTCCACTTACGCTATCTCTGAATACTACTACAAAGTTTTCAGAAAGCTCAAAACATCCATCTGTCAAGGCAACCTGAGTCGCATTGTCTCCTGCCTGAGCAGTAATGTTTCCAGTGTAGGAAAGTCCCCATACCCAGCATTCACCGGGGCCAGCGGCGGTGAAGTCAACCATATCTGCAGGTGGCAATCCGAGGATGGTTCCATTTGCATCAGTTACCACATATTGGAAATTAGGTCCGCTAGTCATGGAACTGTCAAAGGCAATTACTTGCTGACTGCCATCATAACAAACGTAAACCGTATCCATTTGAGACTCGGTATATACCCGGCCTCCGTCAATAGGCATTGAATCTCTCAGTACAACTACAAAGTTGTCAGAAAGGTCAAAGCAGCCATCAGTCAAAGGTACAGCAGTAGCTGTATCTCCCACCTGAGCAGTGATCATACCTGAGTAGGAAAGTCCCCAGACCCAGCATTCGCCTGGACCTGCGCCTGAAAAATCTACCATATTCGCAGGTGGAAGTCCCAAAATCACTCCATTGTCGTCTGTAACGACATACTGGAAGTTTGGTCCGACTGCATCTGCACTATTGAAAGAGATAGCAGCAGTAGCATCATCAATACATACATGTACTGTATCAGTTTCAAAAGCAGAACTGACGATACCACCGCTAACAGTGTCTCTTAATACTACTACAAAATTATCAGAGAGATCAAAGCAATCATCCGAAAGGCTAACGCTTGTAGCATCATCTCCAACCATTGCAGTCAGGTTTCCGGTATAGGATAATCCCCAAACCCAACATTCTCCAGGACCTGCGGCGGTAAAATTCACCATATCTGCCGGAGGAAGCCCTAGAATAATGCCGTTGTCATCGGTAACTACATACTGGAAATTGTCCATACTTGTGTTGGTGCTATCGAAAGCAATAATTTGATCTGATCCGTCATAGCATACATAGGTTGTGTCGGCACCAGAACTTGTGCTTACCATACCCCCATCACAAGTCATCAGGGTGTTTGAAAATGCTGCAGGAGTAGAGAATCCTACTTCTACCGCAGCAACTCTGGTTTCTGAACGATGGTCCAGAAATTTAGCCTGTTCTACCAGTTTCCCATAGATGAATGGTAAACTGCAAAACAGGGCTACCAGAAGAAAAGAATAAATTCGTTTCATACGCGTAGCTTAAAATGTGCTGAGCTTTTTGAGAATTGGATGAGGGATCAAAATTATCGTTACATTATCACAGAATGATCACGATTGGATCATCATTAAACAGAATACTTGTCATCTCCGTGATATTTTTGTGATAATTAGAGGCGTACTTTAGCATGAAAAATCAAAAAATGAAGAAGATATTGATTATTGAGGACGATCCGGATATCGTTTCTCTGCTGGAAATCCACTTGAAAGACCATGAATATGCCCTTTCCACAGCCTTTGAGGGCAAAAAAGGATTGGAGATGGCACGGGCCGAAAGATTTGATTTGGTGATACTTGACCTAAACCTTCCCGGCATAGATGGTCTGGAAATCTGTCGTACCCTCCGTGTAGAGCAAAAAAGTACTCCCATCATGATGCTTACTGCTCGTTCGGAAGAAATTGATAAAGTGTTGGGATTGGAAATGGGGGCGGATGATTACATGACCAAACCTTTTAGCGTAAGGGAGTTTCTGGCAAGGGTGAAATCAATTTTGCGGAGAACGGAAGTGTTGAAATCCAGTGAGGAGGAATCAAAGATCAAACAAAAACTTCAATTTGGAGATTTAGTGATTGATTTGGAGAAAAGAGCCGTCAATATTAAAGAGGAAAGAATCGACCTTTCGCCCAAAGAATTTGAGCTTCTTAGTCTACTCGCCTCCCATCCGGGAAAAAGCTTTGATAGAAGCAGAATCCTGAACCTCGTATGGGGCTATGATTTTGACGGCTATGAACATACGGTCAACTCTCACATCAATCGTCTACGAAGAAAAATAGAGCCTGATATGAATCAGCCCAGTTATATCCTAACCTCCTGGGGCATTGGATATCGCTTTAACGAAAATGCTTAAGAAGTTCTCATGAATTTTAAAAACACCTTATTCTTCAAGGTAGCCATGACCCTCCTTTTTGCACTAGCAAGTATGGGGCTGGTCTATTTACTTATTTCCCGCATGATACAGCGGGAATATATGTATGAAGTCAATCAGCAACTATATGGAAATATTGCGGACTATACTGTCGCGGAAAACAAATCCATTTACAAGGATGGAAAAGTAGATACGACTGCTATGCAGAACATCATGCATTCGATGATGATGATCAATCCTTCTGTAGAAGTCTACCTATTGGACACGCTAGGCAATATCATCACCTATGTTGCACCTTATAAGGTAGTCAAACTGGAAAAAGTCAGCCTCGCTCCTTTGAAGGAGTTTATTAACAGTGAGGAAAAACCCTTCATCATGGGAGACGATCCCAGGCATCCTGAAAAGCAAAATGTTTTCTCAGCAGCCCAAATTGTCCAAGACGAAAAACTGCAGGGATACATATATATTATATTGGCTAGCGAAAAAAGAGCTGGAGTAGCGGGGGTCCTCGAAAGCGACTATTTTATCAACTTGGGCACCCGTTACTTCTTTCTTTCCCTCTTTCTGGCATTAGCACTAGGACTCTTTGCACTTTGGTATGTGACCCGAAGCCTGAGAGAAGTCCTTGCTACCGTAACCCGATTTAAAGAAGGTGATATGGATGCTAGAATAGATGAACAGGCAACTCAGGATTGGCATCCTTTAGCAGAAACTTTCAATGAAATGGCCGATACGCTCGAAGCCAATATTGAGCAGATCAAATCCGTGGAAAAATTGCGTCAGGAGTTGATTGCTAATGTATCACATGATTTGCGTACCCCGCTCGCCATTATGCAGGGCTATGTGGAAACGCTAATGATTAAAAATGATGAGTTGAATGGGGAGGAACGCATGAAATTCCTCAATATTATCACCAGTAGTAGCCAAAGACTCAATCGCCTTATCCAACAGCTATTTGAATACACCAAGCTGGATGCTATGCAAATAGAGCCTCAGAAAGAACCTTTCTTCCTGACAGAATTGGCTCATGATGTAAAATTAAAGTATGAGGTATTGGGTAAAAAGAAAAACATTACACTCGAGCTCATTCATCCGGACCAGCTTCCTCTGGTTTTTGCAGATATTTCTTTAGTGGAAAGGGTTTTGCAAAACCTGCTGGACAATGCCATCAAATTTACGCCTGAGGGTGGAACGGTAAGTTTACAGTTGGAGAATGGAGACGAAGGGGTAACCATACGAGTTTTGGATAGTGGTCCGGGAATACCTGCAGAAAAGCAATCCTTTATTTTTGAGCGATATCAAAGAGGTAAATCCCCTGATGATACACCAAATGAAGGGGTAGGTCTGGGATTGGCCATTGTGAAGAAAATCCTCGAACTCCACGAAACGCATATCAATGTGCGAAACAAAAGAAATTCAGGAGCGGAATTTTTCTTTTCCCTCCCACTTTATAATCAACTTCAGGGAAATGGAGTTTAAAAAAAAGGAGAGTCAAATGACTCTCCTTTTTTGTTTATCTAAGCATCAACTTTCGACTGGTAGAACCCAGCGAAGAACTAATACGGACAAAATACAATCCACTGCCTAAATGATCGAGCAGTATCTCTTCCTGTAGTATTTGACTTTGAGGAAAAGACTTGGCGAAAAGAAGCTTTCCTTGCAGATCGAGGACTTCCAGGCTTAGCTCCTGCCTTTTACTCAATTCTAAATCCAACATGAAAATTCCGTTTGAAGGATTGGGGCTAATTCTTAGTTGGGAAATGGCTGCTTCAAATTCATTTTCAATTCCAACCGCCCATTGCCCGAGTTGAACAGAGTCTGTGAAGACGCAATTATTCGCGTCCGTGATGGTAAGGCTATAGCTAGCAGAACTTAGGCTATCAATAAAAGCGGTGCTTTCTCCATTTGACCAGGAATAAGTATAAGGAGGCGTGCCCCCACTAGCTATTGCTTCAATAGAACCATTCATAGCCGCTGCAGCAGTTTCTGAACTATCCATAAATTGAATGCCTATTGCTGGAGGCTCGGTGATTGTGGTGTTTAATAATTTTACACAACCAATATCATCGGTAACCATCATGGTATATTGACCCGCGGGAAGATTACTGATCGTACCCTCAGTTACCGGAGGAGCCGTATTCCAGCTAATCATATAAGGAGCGACTCCACCTGTAATCGTAGTTGAGATAGAACCATTATTATCACCTGGGCAGAGGTTATTGGTTTGAATTAGAACCTGTGAAGAAAGCGTAGGGGGAGCGGCGATATCTACGCTTTGCATTGCTATACAACCAGCAGCATCGGTTACTGTTATTTGATAATTTCCTTCTGCCAGCCCACTGAGGTCCTCTGTGTCTTGCCCTGATGACCAGGCATAAGTATAGGCCGGACTTCCCCCCGTTACGGTTAAGTTTATCTGTCCTGAGCCATCTTCTGCACAGCCGGTCCATCCAACATTATCCAGAGTAATCTGAGGAGCGGCCCCCGTATTTCCAACTGTTACAGTTTCAGTTACAGAACATGAGTTTGCATCCGTAACTGTGACCGTATATTGACCAGAAGCCAAGTTTGAAATACTTGCTGTCGTTTCTCCATTGCTCCAACTATACGTATAGGGAGCTGTTCCTGTAGGAGTAACGCTTGCTGTTCCATTTGTTACATCACAATCAGCCGGAGTCGAAGCAGTTGTAGCACTTAAAGAGTTAATGATGATTGTATAAAATGCCTGCTGAGTGTCTACCAAAGTATTGGCAACGCCGCTAACCGTTCCATAAATGGTGGATATGATGTCGATGGGATATGTACCCACCTGAGTAGGAGTGCCCGAAGCAAGAATACAGGATTCTGTCCCACCCAAAATTACACAGCCTGACATTTGACAGGAATATGTTATGCCCGGGGGTAATCCTTGAATATCATTAACCACTTGAGAATCAATGATCGCAAAAAAAGTCGTTCCACTGACTAGAATATTTGTATCAGCAGGTACACGAATAGTTACTGTCGCCTGATATGCTTCATTTAAGCATCCATTAGGTAAAGTCGCTGGAAATACACCTTGTGAATTGCCAGCAGTATCAGGGACACATACCTGAGCTCGTAAGTTGGTGCAAAAAAGCAAGAGGGAAAGTACCAGGATTTCCTTGAATAAAATGGGAACCGTTTTCATTAGTTAGGTCAATAAATTGTAATGCTTTATCCTGTGAAGGATAAAAAACTTAAAAAAAAGTGAGTTTGCTTAGGTGGGATTATGAACTGATTTCTATCATCAATTTACTAGCGTAAATTAACTAAATATACAATTTATCCAATAAAAAGCAGTGAAATCCGAAGACTTCACTGCTTTTTCTGAACTTATTAGTGAATAACGAATTTACGGATTGCCATGCCTCTTGGGCTTTGGATCTGTAAAACATACATTCCTTTACTGGCTTTACCCAAAAAAATCAGTTGTTCAAATTGTACTCCTTTAGCTGTTTGTTCTTCAAAAACTTTTTGACCTCTAAGGTCAAAAACGCTAATAACAACGGATTCGGGGGTTTGTAAGGATAGGTCTAGACTAAATTGTCCCTGATTAGGATTGGGATAAATACTAAGCGAGTTTATTCCTGCCGCCAATTCATCCTCAATTCCTACGGCCCATTGCTGCACTTCTACCGTATCCATCACTACACAATTATTGGCATCTGTTACTGTAAGGATGTATGTACCACTTAGCAGACTATCGATCCTTGAACTATCTGCGCCATTATCCCAGGAGTAGGTATAAGGAGGAGTACCTCCACTCACAGTAGCTGTAGCTGAGCCATTCATAGCGCCCGCAGCTGTTTCAGAAGTATCAGCAACACTAATTACAATTGGACTGGGTTCTGTCAAAGTAGCAGAAGTTGTTTTCATACAACCCAAATCGTCTGTAACTGTAAGGGTATAAGTGCCTCCGGAAAGATTTCCTATGCTCAAACCACTTGATACCGGATTAGTATCCCAACTTGTGGTGTAAGGAGTCTGTCCCCCACTTAATGAAGCTGTAATTACTCCCGAATTATCACCTGCACATAATAAATCTACTTGGCTCGCAATAGCCAGATCCATAACAGATGGCTGACTAATGTTAATCACTTCTGTATCTGTACAATTATTTGCATCAGTTACAGTAACCGTATACATACCTCCTGCAAGTCCGCTTATATCTTCAGTTGTTTCCCCACTAGACCAGGAATAAGTATATGCAGCCATTCCCCCACTAACCGTCAGATCAATCGCACCACTTCCCGTCTCAGAGCATCCTACCCAGCCAGAACTTGTCACACTGATTGCCGGAATATTTCCTACGTTTTGTACTTCAACAGATTCCGTCAGCTCACAGCCATTTGCATCTGACGTAGTAACCGTATAAATACCAGCAGCTAAACCTGTAACAGTAGCTGTCGTAGCTCCAGTGCTCCACGCATACGTATATGGAGCTGTACCAGAAGCTGTTACTGTAGCAGTACCATCGTTTGCTCCACAAGCTGCATTGGTGGTGCCAATGGTAGTTGTCAATTCTGGATTTATAGTCAAGGTATAGAAAGAAAACAAAGTATCCGGTTGAGCTACTGGTGCACCAAATACCACTACATATCCCGTTATATAAAGATCAATAGGATAGACACCTGCTGTGGTTGGAGTACCCGAGACCTGAACACAAGACCGAGAACCTCCAGCAATTGAACAGGAGCCATCTAAACAAAAAAAGTTAAGTCCCGGAGGTAAACCTGCAACGGAATCCAGTACTAGTGAATCTATTGTAGCAGGAAATCCTTGAACAATGGTATCCGGAGGAATTATGAGGTTGATAACCTCCTCATAAGGAAGACCAGCGCAGGTTCCAACAAGGGTATCAGGAAATATACCTGTGCCTGTTATGGAACTATCTGGAGTACATTGTGCTTGTAGTGAATTATTCCAGAAGCAAAATACCAAACAAAGGAGAGCTCCTGATAAATAGTTGAGTAATTTCATATAGGAAAGGTTTTAGATTAAAGGCATATGTAATTCTGTCAAGCTAACGACCTTGACTTTAGCTGAGAGGGCTTTACTTTGCTAAACCCTAACATAAATAAAAGATCATTCAATATATAACGACATGCGAAATACAGTAATTTTCATTGCATCACTCCTCATCTTCAGCTTCATCTCCTGTCAGGGGAAAGAAATTGATAACAAACAAAGTCCAATCGAAGAAAAGATCATGCACCAGGATGTTCAACTGGCTAATCATCAGGAAGAACCTTCCACACTTGAACCAGAAGCAAAAAGCTCCATCAAAAAAGAAGAAGCTGTTGCAAAGGGGATACAGAAAGAACCTGCTGAAGTGAAAGAGGTTGCACAGGAAGCTTCCAATTCCACTCAAGTATTAGAAGAAAATACCCCAAAAGAAACTAAGGAGGAAACGGAAGCCAAGGTAATAAAAACTCCTGAAATCGAAGAGGTAAAAATAGAACCCACTAAAGTAGAAGAATCCAAAAAGGTCCTTTCTCATGAAGCCTGGGACAAACTTCTCAAAAAATATGTGAGTCCTTCCGGCAAGGTGAATTATAAAGGATTTAAATCTGAAATGGGGGCATTCCAGGCCTATTTGGATCATTTAGTTGCCAATCCTCCTCAAGCGGGTTGGAGTAGAAATAAAATCAGAGCCTATTGGATCAATGCTTATAATGCCTTTACCGTAAAAACCATTTTAGATAATTACCCCCTCAAAAGCATTACGAATCTGGGCAAACCCTGGGATAAAAAATTCATCAAAATCGGAGGCAACACCTATAGCTTAAATGATATTGAGCACAACATCCTTCGTGCCAAGTATTTCGATTCGCGGATTCACTTTGCCGTAAATTGTGCCTCTTTCTCCTGCCCGAAATTATTGAACAAAGCTTTTACGGAATCTAATGTATCCGCCCAAATGGGTAGCCTGGCTTCTATTTACATCAACGATTCCAGACATAACAAAATCACTCCGGAAAAAGCAGAACTCTCCCAAATTTTTGAATGGTATCAAGGAGACTTTACAAAAAAAGGAAGCCTCATCGATTACATCAATAAATACTCAAAGGTAAAACTTAATCCAGATGCAGAAATCAGTTTCAAAGCCTATAACTGGAATTTGAACGAATAATATATCCAATCTTGTTTTAGTTTATCCACCCGGACATGATCCTCAGATCTAGTCCGGGTTTTCTTTTAAACATATATTCCATTTATAGAGGAAAGTCAGGAATTGATAGAGCCTGAACTTGCAAGTAGCTATTTTATTTTCACTCGATCTCAATTTGAGCTATCTTATTTGAAGAGAAACCTACACTAAACTTCATCCGAAGTGCAATTATTAAGAACCTAATTTCAAACACATGAAATCTATTCAGCTCAAATTATTTTTCGCATTGCTCCTGATCCCGGCAATGGGATTCATCTGGATCAATTCCCCCCAAACTTCAACAGAAACACCAACAGCACTCAATATTGAGGGTGCCTGGTTAATTAAAAGTATGAATGGCGAATCCACACCTGAAGGGATTCAGGTTATGCGACTGGTTGCCAAGGACTATACGATGTTTGCTGTTTATAATCTGGAAGAAAAGCAATTTATGGGAGCTGGTGGTGGCTCATATAAAATTGAAGGAGATCGACTGACAGGGAGAATCGACTTTGATACCCAAGACACTACTATGATCGGGACCAACTACGATTATAAGATTGAAATGCCTGATGAGAAGACTTTTATTGTTTCTGGCGAAGGGCCACAAGGTCCTTTTAAAGCTGAAATGACTCGTGTGGATGATAGTGGAAACGAAATGGCTGGAGCATATCGGATCAGCGGAAGAATGAGAAATGGAGAAATGCGCCAATCTCGTCCGGGTCCTAGAAAGACTATAAAAATGCTGACAGGAACTCGCTTCCAATGGGCTGCCATCAATGCCAAAACCAAGCAATTCTTTGGTACAGGTGGTGGAACATATACCGTAAAAGACGGAAAGTATACCGAGAATATAGAATTCTTCTCTAGAGATGGAAGCCGTGTGGGCGCAAGTTTAGAATTTGAAGCCAGTCTGGAAGGAGATGACTGGAGCCACAAAGGAAAAAGTAGCAAAGGAAATCCGATCCATGAGATTTGGACAAGGAATTGGAATCTGCATGATTAGCCATAAAGAGGGAGGAAATTTTCCTCCCTCTTTTTTTGACGTGTTGGGGTGTTAGCGTGTTTATATGTTAGGATAAAGTAATCCTACTTAATTCCCGTACGCTACCCCCTAACACTCCAACACGTTTTTACTTATACCTCTTCCCATGCTTGATCACCATCTTTACATCTTGCAATAGAGATATGTACCTCAGCACATCTCCTTTCACTGCAATGATGTCTGCATATTTTCCTTCGCTAATCGTACCGACCTCATCATCTACCCCCATCAATTTAGCCGGCCAATAAGTTGCCGCTTTGATCGTGTACATAGGATCCAGTCCAAATTCGTTTACCCAGACATCCAACTCATGCCAGGTAGACTGGCAGTGAAATTTCATAGGGATACCACTATCTGTCCCAATCATGGGGACTACCCCCGCATCAATTAATTGCTTGACTTTTCTTTCCAGGGTTGGCCGGCGACTGGGAGTTAACTGGAAATAGGACAATTGACCGGGTCTTTGAATAGATGCTTCGATATCATCAATAATATTTTGGGGCAATCCCATATGCCAACAATCATTATCCAAGGCTTCTGGATTGTCGCGGAGATATTCATAATTATAAAGGCCTTCAACCGTGGGAGTCCAGAAAAGAGGGCCTTTATCCATTTGAGCTGTCCGTTCTTTGATCATCTCCATCACATCAGCCGGATATCCAGGAGCAGAGGAAAGACCTGTATGCTCGAAGCAATCAACCCCAGCTATCAACCCTCTACGAATCTCTTCCGGACGATGAGAATGAGCCACTACAGTCAAATTATATTTATGTGCCTCATCTACTACTGCCTTTACCTCATCCATCGTCATCTGATCCTGGTCGATAAGTTTGATACAGTCCACTCCCGCCTCAGCCAGGCTACGTACTTTGTCACGTGCATCCTCGGGACTTTCTACCCCCCACCTAAAACCTTCTGTTCCCGGATAAGGTTTCTTTTGAATAAATGGTCCAGACATATATAGGGTAGGACCTTCCATTTTCCCAGCATTGATAGCATCCCTAACAGATAAACTTGCTTCCAGTGGCCCCCCCAAATCGCGTGCGCTGGTTACCCCGGCATGCAAAAGTTGTTTGGCTGAAGCAGGCATTATCACCTCCTCAAATACCTGAGGATAGGTCGTATCCCAATGCGCATAATCCGAGTGGCCATTGATCATCAGGTGTACATGCATATCCCACATTCCGGGCATCACACTCATCCCTTCAGTCGAAATGATCTCTGCTTTTTTCGGTATTTCTAAACTCCCCTCCTTTCCTACTGCAGTAATTCGTTCTCCTTCAATGATGATCACACTATTGTAAATCGGCTTTCCCCCAAACCCATCGATTAGAGTCCCCCCTACCAAAGCTTTGGTCTGAGCAATAGATAAAAAAGGGAAGGAACATGCGAAAAATAATAGGATTGATTGATAGTAGTTTCTCATAGATCTGAATTTTTGGATAAACTAAATTAGCCATCTAGGATTAGACTTGCCATTAGAAAATGAAATATTTACCTTGACTGCCAGTCAAAGGACTACTACTATTTTCCCTAACAAGTCAAGCGTTTCCTATGGAAGCACAATGCTACTACTATACCTAAAGCTTACTTGTTAATGGATATTCAAAATCACTTTCTTAGACAGGCTACTCGCGAATCACTAAATCATAGCCATAGCATTCTTCCCACCTATATAGTCGTCCACAATACTGCCGGAGGTAGCGCTATTTCCACCATAAATTTCCTAAGAAGAGAAAGGCCTGGCGTTGGTTACCATATAGTTATTGATAGAAATGGAGATATATACCAGTGTGCTCCCTTCAATAAGAGGATAGGACATTCAGGTTATAGCAATTGGAAAGGCTTGGAAGGCCTAAATGCTCATAGCATCGGAATTTCTCTGGCGAATTATGGCCCTTTACACAAAATCCAAGATGGAACTTATCGCTCTGAGATTGGGAGTAAGATTGTACCCTCGGAAAGAGTTTTCAAATCTGATCATCCAAATGGTACTCCGGACAGGCGCAACCATTATTGGGAAATCTATGAGGGGATTCAACTCCAAAAGTTACAGGAATTGATAGAACTCTTGGCTCAGGTGTATCCGATTAAAAACATCGTTGGGCATGATGATATATCCCGGGGAAGAAAAATTGATCCTGGACCGACCCTGGATGTGGGAACCTTGCGCTCTTGTGTGGATTTGGAAGTTGAAAAAAAATTCAGACACAAGGTGATCAATGTTCAGTCAAACGATGTATTGAACGTCAGACGCTGGGGACATAGTTCCTCTCAAAAGGTAGATTCATTGAATCCGGGAGAAGAAGTGTACGTTTTATCAGTACTATATAAAGGGGCTGACCTTAGTAATTGGGTTGCTGTAAGCAGAGATGGAATCAATCACCTCGGCTATGTGCATAAAAATTACCTGACATTTACTGCAGAAGAAGAAATGGAGCCAGAAGAAGTTATGGTCTAATCGCTCAAAAAATCCTGAGTCTTCCAATCCTCTTTTTTCAACCCATAAAAGAGAGAAGTACCCATTAGCTCTTCATTTATTTCCCTTAGAAAGCGGAAGCCTAGTTTCTCAAGGACTCTGACCGAAGCCTTATTTTCTGGCATAACGGTGGCAAAAATCTCATCAAGCTTTAGTTTGGTAAATCCATATTTAAGGCAATAGGTGGATGATTCGCTGGCATATCCCTGGTTCCAGTATTTCTTAAAAAATCTATAGCCCAAATCAATCCAGTCTCCTTCATGCCATTTTAATCCACACCATCCCAGACACGCATGATCCGATTTTCGAATCACCAACCATCTCCCCATTCCGGTTTTTGAATAAGGATCATAATTACGAAGAAATTCCTCAGCAGCCTCTAGAGATTCAAATGAGTGATCTCCAGTGTATTGGACTACTTCAATATCTCTATTGAGTTCATACATATCCTGAGCATCCGAAAGAAGAAACTCCCGAAGCAGTAAGCGAGGGGTTTCCAGGATAATATCTTCTTTTCCAGCCATTGGCTACGAATATATCAAATCTGCCTAAAGACTTTGTCTCGTCTTTGCATGATTGTATATTGATTTTATACAAATATCTTCAACTAAATATGAACACTCGCCGAACAGCTATACAAAATATAGGAGCTTTAGCTTTGGGAGGTCTAAACCTCCCGTTCTTCCATGAATCTCATGCTAAAAATATTGAATCAGCCTTGAAAAGCAGGGCACATCTCTCCGCTGAAGAACTCGCCAAAGACGATACTTTTTGGTATCAAGTTCAAAAAGCCTTTAATCCAAGTCCTCACTTCATCAATCTGGAAAATGGCTACTTCAGTCCGCAGGCAACAGAAGTTATGGAGGCCCAAATCACCAATATCCGCAGGATCAATCATATTCCCTCTTATTACATGCGGACAGATCAATTTGAGGATCACCTCAACGTCAAAAAGCAGTTAGCAGATTTGGCAGGTTGTACACATGAGGAGATCGTCATTACCCGAAACACTACTGAGTCTATCAATACTGTGATAATGGGGATGGACTTCGAAAAGGGAGATGAAGTCATTTTATGTGATCAGGACTATGGAAGCATGCAGGAGCAATTCAAACAGCAGGCCGACCGTCAAGGGATTGTTTTGAAATATGTAGAGCTTCCTTTACACCCCAAAAGCGATGAGGAGATCGTAGGGATATATGAAAAAGCTATCACGCCTAAAACCCGCATTATGCTGGTCAGCCATCTGATCAATATCTCAGGCCAAATCCTTCCTGTCAGAAAAATTTGTGATATGGCACATACGCATGGAGTCGAGGTCATCGTCGATGGTGCTCATGCCTTCGCCCAACTGGATTTTAAGATTCCTGATCTGGGTGCAGATTATTTCGCAGCCAGTTTGCATAAATGGCTATGCTGCCCGCTGGGAGCTGGCTTACTATACATAAAAAAGGAACACATCCCCAAGATTTGGCCTTTGTATGGGGATGTTGCGGCCCCTAAGGATAGCATCAGAAAGTTTGAGCATATCGGCACTCGTCCGGTTACTACTCCATTGACTATTTCCAGTGCCATCAAGTTTCACGAAATGATTGGAAGCGAGCGCAAGCAAGAACGCTTAAGATATTTGCAAAGATATTGGACGGATATAGTCAGGGATTTACCCAAAGTCAACATCAACACTCCTATCGAAAAAGAAAGGAGTTGTGCAATTGCCAATATTGCCGTCGAGGGAATGAAGCCGCATGAGTTGTCCAAATACTTCTTTGATGAACATCGAATTTTCACCGTTGCAATCAATCGAAAATCAGTGAAAGGAGTACGGGTTACGCCTCACCTTTATACAAGCATCAAAGATTTGGATAAGTTTGTAGCTGCGATTGAGCAGCTAGGGAGTTGAGCAGAACGTAAATCAAGTGTTATCCCGAGGCTGGAATTCACATTGGCTTCTGCGCGCCGAGGGACTTTTTTAATAGAAACGTGGCTTGCAGTGGAAGGGTCACCGAGCTTCGAAAACAGCTATAATCTCATTATTGACAGGCTCGCCCATTTCTTTGAAGCCCATATTTCCAAAAAACTCAGAGGCTGCCGTATTATCTGCACTATAACTGGTTCTGATCTCGCGACAACGGTAATTCGAGCGAAGTTTATCAAGTAGGGCTCCTAAAGCTTTACTACCTATACCCATGCCCTGATAATCTTTGTCAATAAGGATTCGATTTACCCAGCAGATATCTCCAAACTCGCCATACATCAGGAAACCTACCATTTTCTCATTCTTCACGATCCCATATGGAGTGAGATTCTCAAATTTTGCCTGAGCAAGTGAATAGAGAACGGGAGGAAGAAAGGCCTCTTGTTCGGGACTCAATTTAATGTCCAGGCATAGTTCCCAATTGTAGCGATCCAGTGGTATAATTTGCGTCATGTGCTTCTAATGTCTGCAAGAACTGCAAGTTAGCCTTTGTTATTCAAAAAGTAGAATATTATCCGCTTCTAATTTTTCTAATCCACTTATTTATATTTGTCCTTTTTACGATAAATGAAAAGCAGTTAAACAAAAAGCCTGTTATTCCTATTGTAACTAAGAATCAATTCCTCTCAAGCATAAAAATTCATGTCAAAATTATCCGTGGGAGATCAAGCTCCCGATTTCAGCCTACCTAATCAGGACAGAGAAGTAGTCAGCCTTTCAGATTATAAAGGCAAAAAGCACCTGGTCGTATATTTTTATCCCAAAGATGAAACTCCAGGCTGCGTAAAGGAAGCCTGTGGATTCAGAGATAGCTATGAAGCTTTTACAGAAGCCGGCGCTGAGGTTATTGGAATCAGTGCAGATGGAGCCACTTCTCATAGCAAATTCATCCGTAATAGAAATTTACCTTTCCAACTCCTAAGCGATAAAGATCTCTCAGTTGCAGAAGAATTTGGAGTGAAAAAATCCCTTTTTGGCTTATTCCCTGGAAGGGAAACTTTCGTTATTGATAAAGAAGGAATCGTAAGACATAGTTTTGCCTCTGGACTAAATATCAATAAACATATTGATTCAGCCCTTGAGGTAATCCAATCCCTCTAAAGGAGAGACTTGCGTTTCTGCCTTTCTCCTGCATAATTTTGCAGTCCTTCTGAAAGGATACAGAATTAAACCAGAACCTTATGTCCAGATTTGTTCTCCTGACCGCATTATGCAGCTTGTTATGGGCCTGCAAAACGGAAACAAAAAATGCCCCTCCCCCTATTGATCCACCTATAGCTTTGGGTCCTCTACCTACACAAGCTCAACTGGATTGGCATGACATGCAGTATTATATGTTTGTGCATTTCAATATGAATACCTTCACCAATAAAGAATGGGGCTATGGAGATGAATCGCCAGAAACTTTTAATCCTAGCGAGCTAGACACCCGTCAATGGGCAAGGATTGCGAAAGAGGCAGGGATGAAGGGAATTATTCTCACAGCCAAACATCATGATGGGTTTTGTTTGTGGCCATCAGCCTATACAGACCATTCGGTAAAAAACTCTTCCTGGAATGAAGGCAAAGGTGATGTAGTAAAAGAACTGGCTGAAGCATGTAAAGAGTATGGCCTTAAAATGGGCCTTTATCTTTCTCCCTGGGATAGAAACCATGCCCAATATGGTGAGCAAGAATACCTGGAGTATTTCCACAATCAAATTCGCGAACTCCTAAGCAATTATGGTGAGGTCTTCGAATTCTGGTTTGATGGAGCTAATGGCGGGGATGGATATTATGGCGGGGCAAATGAAACTCGGAAAGTTGATCGCAAGGCTTATTATAAATGGTCCGAGACTTTTGCATTGGTCCACGAACTCCAACCCAATGCCTTGATCTTTAGTGATGGAGGTCCCGATATCAGATGGGTAGGTAATGAAAAAGGATTTGCCAATGAAGAAAACTGGTCCTTACTCCGAAAAGAGGAGGTCTATCCCGGTTATCCGGATTATAAAGAATTGACTACCGGGCATTATGATGGAACCGATTGGGTGCCGGCGGAAGTAGATGTTTCTATCCGCCCAGGTTGGTACTATCATCCTGAGCAGGATACGATGCTAAAATCTGTGGATCAACTCATGGATATTTATTATAAATCCATTGGCCGAAATGCCAATCTCCTGCTCAATGTACCTGCAGATACCCGTGGAAAAATTGCAGCCGTTGACTCTGCCAGATTGATGGAATTTGCCGCAGCCATCGAAAAAGATTTCCCTCAGGATATTGCATTTGGGAAAAGGGTAACCACTTATAGTACCTACGAAAGTCATCCAGATTTCATGGGGTCGCAGGCGAATGACGGAGACTACAACACTTACTGGGCAACAGATAAAAACAGTAACAGTAATTATGCTGTCCTAGAGCTGGGTACGCCCAAGTATTTCAATCGCATTCTTTTGCAGGAATATGTTCCTTTAGGGCAAAGGGTAGATTCTTTTTATGTAGCTGCAAGAATCGGCGGAGAATGGGACATGCTGGATTGGGGATGTTCGATTGGCTATAAACGAATTATCAAGCTAGATCAACCGGCCTACACCCATAGATTGATCCTTGATTTGGTTTCAGCTAAAGGCCCTCCCATCATTGCCAACTGGGAAGTTTATATGGCGCCGGAGGAGTAAGCTCCTTTTTGACCCACCGCCTCAAGCCCAATCTCCCTTCTTCGCGTGGAAACAAGGGAGAGCACGCAAGGCCAAAGAAGTTTTCAGAATTACATATGTGGGTCCTTTTCTTCTTGAGGGAAAACGTGGCTTGGCGGAGGAAGAGTTCCTTAATGCCTCGTCAGCCGCTCAATCAAATCCCCATGCTGCGGATATTGCTCAATAAGCGTATTTGCTTTAGGTAATTCAAATCCTTCAAAGTCAAATCCGGGGGCCATGGTACATCCGACCAGAGAATATTCTTCTTCATTTTCAACCTCAGCTGCGAAATAAACTCCTGCAGGAACACGAGCATAAAAATGTTGGTCCGCTTCTATGTCATCACCCAGCCAAATATTTTCATACGACCCATTTGGATGAATGAGGTGAATCTGCAAAGGATTTCCCTGATAGAAATGCCATAATTCATCTGAATCCAGTCGATGAAAGGCGGAAAAACCGGCTTTATCAACCAGAAAATAAATTTGGGTAGCCAGAGATCGATCCCCCGAATAATGGGCAGGAAGAACAGACTTCGGAATATTTATTTCACTTCTGAATAATTCCGCATAATAGCCTCCCTCCGGATGACGTTCTAGATTGAGATGTTTTATCCAATATTGAGCCTTTTTCATAAGGGTTCCGTAACTTGCGCCAGCATACCGAAACAGCAGCCTATGCAAAGATATACCCTTTTGCTCTTTTTACTCATCGGCAGCCTGCCTTTGTCCGCACAACTCTTCCCACAATTAGGTGGACAGAGAGCCGGAATATCAGCCCTTACCTTTCTAAAAATTGAAGTAAGTCCTCGGGCAGCAGCTTTAGCCGGAGCGTCTAATACCCTTACCGGAGATGCCTACGCCATCGCTAATAATCCTGCCAGTTTAGCCGAAATAGACCAATTTAGTCTGGGAGCAAGTAATACCTTTTGGGTGGCGGATATCAATTATGCCTTTCTAGCAGCTAATCTTCCGACCAAAAGAGCCGGGAACTTTGCGATTAGTCTGAGTGGATTAAATTCAGGGCCTATGCCGGTCCGAACTACCTTCCAACCTGAAGGAACCGGCCAAAATTTCTATGCCTATTATTTGACTGCCGGAGTGAGTTATGCAAAGCGCCTAACGGATCAGTTTAGCTGGGGAGCCAGTGCCAAATATGTGCATGAACAATTAGCTGAATTTCAAGCCAATACTTTTGTGGTAGATCTAGGGTTTTTATACGAAACAGATTTCAGAGACCTGAGATTTGCGGTTGTACTGGAAAATTTTGGTCCAAACTCTACCCTGAGTGGAGAAGTAGAAATTGATACTACTTTCAACCGAAAAGGAATCAATCTGGATTCTTACCCTGCTCCCGCCCTATTCAAATTGGGAGTTTCGATTAAAGCCTGGGAAAATGATGCCAAAGACCAATATATCACCGGAATGCTTCAGCTCAATCACCCCAATGATAATTCTGAAAATATTCGTTTGGGACTTGAGTATTCCTATAAGGATCTTCTCTTCCTCAGAGCTGGATATAAAATCAATGTAGCAGATCAGAATTATCCGACTGCCGGTATAGGACTGCGTATGAGAGCCGGAAGGCATCCTCTGATATTTGATTATGCTTTGGATCCTTTGGAGTTTTTGGGGAATGTGCACCGAGTAGGTTTGTCATTTAGAATAAATCCCGAAAACAGAGACTCATGAGTCGCGCTTTTTCTTTCCTCAGACCCGGTTGGCAAAAGAACTGGAAAAGTTTCGCCCTTGAAATGGGTGCACAATTTGGTTACGAAAGAGGGAGAAGGCTAAAAAAAACACCAACGATTCGGGTAAGCTATAAAAGCTGGGTGATAAAAATTGATGCTCCGAAAAAAGGGCGAAAAGCTACTACCACTCGCGTTAGAGCAGCCTACCTAAATTCAGATAGTTTTTCCTTCAGAATCTACCGGGAGGGATTGTATCAGGGCATCAAAAAAATGATGGGCATGCAGGATATCATTATAGGGTATCCTGCCTTTGACGATGCTTTTATTATCCAGGGAAATGATGCGCGAAAACTCAAAGCCCTATTTAATAATCAAAGACTACGAGAACTGATTCATTGGCAACCAGATATCCATCTGAAAAATATTGTAGACGAAGACTGGAAACTAGATGAAGAGCAAAAAGGCCTGAGCATTTTGGAATTCAAGATTATGGGTCTTATTTCTGATGCAAACCGACTCCACGATCTTTATGAATTATTTGCGGAACTACTTGAACAACTCATCGCAATCGGTTCCTCTCACCCTGAAGGACCTCTCTCTAATAGATAACATACAATCGAGATAAGAATTACATGAAATCCATATCCTATAGCTTTTTACTAGTATTCCTTTTCGCATCCTGTGATGGATTTTTTGGGGTTGAGACTCCCACAGATTTTCTGGATGAGCCTCAATTTGATGATCAGACAGTAGCTTATGTTCCTATCCAGCCGGTTTGGGAAGGATTTGTTGATCCAGTCGACATCATTCCGGGTTGGGACGAATTGATTTATGTAGCGGATGCGGGCACAGAGGAAATCATATCTTTTGATCAGGCAGGCAATGAATTGGGAAGGTTCAGAGTTCCGGGCTTGGGGAAAATCAGCCAGGACAGACAACTTGATTTACTGGCTACAGGCAGAAAGGATACTGTGATCAATGGAACGCCCTTTAACCTACCTGCCATTTATCGGATCGACTTGAATAAAACAGGAGATTATGGATTGAATAATGCCCGTATCATAAATACTATCATTCATCCTTTCTTTTTCAAATCCAGTACACCTACCAGCAATGATGAAATGGCTGCCTTTGAAGCTATTGCTCCAATGCCGGACAATAAATATTATGTCGTAAGATCAGGAGTTTCCAATTCTCCCAATCAATTTGGAGGGCCTGATAATTCGGTACTCTTATTCGATGCAGACACCCTGGTTACTCCCGTTTTTGTTACAACTAACCTGGGTTTATTCCGAGATTATTTTAAAGACCCCAGAAGCATCGCATCTGTAGCCCAGCCTCCGCAGAATCCCGCGATAGACAATCGCCGAGATGGGGGAGATTTCTTTTTCACCAGTTTCTCTACAACGAATGCACTTAGGGTTCAAAAAATAAATTTCAATGAAAGTGATTTCGGTTCTTCTTACAATGTTGCCAATTTTATCGTAGGAGATACCTCTCGTGCTGATGGATTTCTTTATGAAGCTAATAAGTTCACCAAACCTACAGATGTTACTGTGGCGGGAGATGGGACCAATTATATATTTGTAGTCGATAGCGAAAAGGATTCACTGTTCCAGTTCAATGGTCTAGGTTTGGAAGGTGCCAACCCTCCACAAGGGGCTAGATCTGATAAAAATATACGCGCTTCTTTCGGCGGAAGAGGTCAGGGGCTGACACAGTTCAATACCCCCAAGGCAGTAGCCTATTTGGATCAGATTGTTTATGTTGCAGATGCTGGCAATAATCGCATTTTGCGATTTAAACTAACTCTGGATTTTGAATAATACATTTTTTCGTACTAGTCTGAATTAGAAGCGCTTGAGTTATGACGAAAAAAGAGAATATATTACGATTCGAAATGATTAGTCAATTAAGAACTTCCTTTCTACTCTTAGTCCCCTTCATTCTACTTTTCCTAAGTGCATGTGGCCCCAGGCAGATGTATGTTAAGGTTGAAGTACAGGATATTTTTAACGGGGAAAGTCTTGACAGTGTCAAAGTGGATGTTTTAAGATCGGCAAGGGGAGGTACTGAGCAGGTTTTGCAAACTTGCTATACCAATACAGAAGGAAATTGTAGTCTTCTATTGGAAGTTGATGATCAATATAGTTATCAGGTAAAAGCAAGTAGGCATCACTTTAAGGAAGCTGTAAGTGAGAATGGTTCAGATTATTTACACCAGGCGGAACTAGAGGTAACTGACTCGACAGAAGTACAATTATTTCTGGAAAATATTCTCCCACCCGATCCAGAACGTTTCGAAAAGATGTATCCTATCGTTCCGGTTAGCCAGGTGATCGCAGCAATTTCGGCTGACGAATGGTCCTGGTCTTTTTTACCAAAAATCAGTTGGGAAGATGTACCTATCCTTTTAAATCAGGGGGCTGATAGCACTTTCATAAAAAACTATCCAAGAAACCTCAGGAGTACCTATCGCCCTGACAGTATACGTGCTGGTTTGGTGGCTCTTTGGTTGGTAGAAGCTTTGAGAAAACAAGAGCTAAAAAGCAATGACGAATATTTCAACCTGACTCCTCCTTCCCGAGCTCCTGTACTTGGAACTCGTAGAGGAAATCCTTCTGGATTCAATTCCATTGAGCAAATCCAGGCAGCTCAGGAAGCTTATAGTCTTTGGTGGGAAGAAGTTCCTGCAGATTCAGCTGCTCGTATGGATGCTATCCGTAAAAATCCCCTTGCTGGAAAAGGCTTAAGTTGGATGTAATCCCTACTGTATTGTCAGGTTCATTTTAGCTACCTTTGCCGGCATGATAGGATTTCTTATTGGATTTATGGGATCAGGAAAATCGACCCTGGGCAGAGCAGTAAAAGATGGCGGACAAATCCCATTTATTGACCTCGATGACTATATTACCGTACGGGCAAGGAAGCCTATTACAGCCATATTTGATGAAGGAGGAGAAAGGCTTTTCAGAAAACTTGAAAAAGAGGCCCTGGAGAGTCTGACAGTTGCGAAACCAGCCAAACTTCTCATTGCCTGTGGGGGCGGAACACCCTGTTTCGAGGATAATATGAAGCTGATTAATGAATCAGGTGCAAGTTTTTACCTAAAAACTCCCATCGAAAGTATTTATCAAAGACTACTTTCTCAAAAAGCAGAACGCCCCCTCATCAGGGACCTTAGTGATGAGGAACTCAAAGATTTTATTACCAATCTCTTAGAAAAAAGGGAAAGCTATTATCTTCAGGCCAAATACCATCTGGAGCCTGAACAACAGCTTCCTGACTTTATCTATAACATCCTATTGAACACTTCTCAATAACCAAAAACCTATGCGAATACAAAAGAGCATTCTTCTCTTCAGCCTTTGCCTGATTTTTCACCTAACCGGATTTTCTCAAGGTCTTCCTCCCACAGATAATGTGCTTGTAGCAGGTCCCATGGTGGGCTATTGCGAGATGCGGGAAGTCATGCTTTGGGTACAAACAAATGGAACCGCTATTGTACAAATAGAATATTCAGCAGGAGAAGGCTCTCCTACTTATAGAACTCCAGCCTACCAGACTCGACAGGACCAGGCTTTCACCGCTCACCTCGTAGCAGATCAGGTACAGCCCGGGACCACTTATAGCTATAAGCTTTTTATCAATGGAAAAGAAGTACAAAGGCCCTACGATTTGGTTTTTCAAACACCACCTCTTTGGCAGTGGAGAAGTGAGCCTCCGGAAATAACTATAGCATTGGGAAGTTGTACTTATATAAATGATGAAGCCTTTGACCGTCCCGGTAAACCTTATGGAGGGGACTATCGCATTTTTGAGAGTATTCACCAAAAAAATCCCGACCTCATGCTTTGGTTGGGAGATAATACCTATTTGCGGGAACCTGATTGGAATTCAGCTACCGGAATTGTTCATAGATACACTCATACACGTCAGGTAGAGGAAATGCAAGCCTTACTGGCTTCTACTGCAAATTATGCCATTTGGGATGATCATGATTATGGTCCGAATGATAGCGACTATACCTATTGGGGAAAGAATATGACAGCCAAAGCTTTTCAACTTTTCTGGGGAAATCCGTCTTATGGAATACCGGGAGTGGGAGGCATAACTTCTTCTTTTGAATGGGGAGATGCACAATTCTTCATGCTTGATGATCGATACTTTCGTGATCCGAATAGAAAGAAAAGTGCACCCAGAAGTATCTTGGGGGAAAAGCAATTGGATTGGTTTTTGGATGCGCTGATTAGTTCCAAAGCCAAATTTAAATTTGTAATGATTGGAGGGCAGGTAGTAAATGATGCAGCCGTTTTTGAAAACTATGCGAACGTGTCTCCTGCTGAAAGAAGCCGTATTCTTAATACCATCGTAGAAGAAGAAATCAAAAATGTAATCTTCCTTACCGGAGACCGTCATCATTCTGAGCTTTCCCTTTTTGAAAAAAATGGAATCAAGATTTACGATATTACTTCTTCTCCATTGACTTCCGGTTCTCATGATGCTTCTGATGAACCCAATACCTTACGAGTAAAAGGTTCACACATTGGAATCAGAAATTTTGCGACTTTGACGTTAAGTGGGAAAAGAACTGAGAGAAAAGCAGAGCTAAAATTCTTTGATACCGATGGCAAAGAGCTCTGGTCCTATAAGTTCGAAGCTCAGTAAAACCACAAAAAAATTAGCATTATGCTAATTGCATTTGCGAATAATCGCTTGTAACTTGCTTTTGCTAAAAATCAATGGCTTATGCGAAACGAATGGCTCGATCCAACTTCTACTCCTTCTGAAGAAGAAAAGCAACTCCGTCCACAGGAATTGCTGGATTTTACGGGCCAGAAAAAGATCACAGACAACCTGAAGATCTTCGTTGAAGCTGCCAAGATGAGAAATGACACCCTGGACCATGTGCTTTTGCATGGGCCCCCGGGATTGGGTAAGACTACCCTCTCATTTATTATTGCTAATGAATTGGGCGCTCAGATCACCACAACTTCCGGCCCTGTCTTGGAAAAACCCGGAGATCTGGCTGGCCTGCTAACTAATCTGGAGGAAGGGGATGTACTCTTTATCGATGAGATACATCGCCTTTCTCCCGTAATTGAAGAATACCTCTACTCTGCCATGGAAGATTTCAAAATCGACATCATGGTAGAGACCGGGCCCAATGCACGTAGCATCGAAATCTCTCTTAATCCTTTTACGCTAGTAGGAGCCACTACTCGAGCAGGCTTACTGACCTCTCCTATGCTAGCACGGTTTGGGATCAATTTTCGACTAGAGTACTATGATGCCGAAACCTTGCAACGGATTCTGCAACGTTCAGCCACTGTATTGAATGTACCCATCCAGGCAGATGCAGCCCTCGAGATTGCAAGAAGAAGTAGAGGTACCCCCCGTATAGGTAACAGACTCCTTCGTAGGACGCGAGACTTTGCACAGGTTAAAGGGGATGGGACCATTGACCTGAGCATAGCCAAAACTACCCTTACGGCCTTAGAAGTGGATGAAGCCGGTTTGGATGATATGGATAATAAAATCTTGCTGACTATCATCGATAAGTTTAAAGGAGGACCCGTAGGACTAAATTCCATTGCTGCAGCGATTGGAGAAGAGGCCGAAACGATTGAAGAAGTTTATGAGCCTTATCTGGTCATGGAAGGCTTTATAAAACGTACAGCCAGAGGCCGCATGGCTACTGAAAGAGCTTATCACCACTTTGGTCGTGTACCCGGATCAGACCCAACACAGGGTAATCTTTTCACATAAGACTCTTTATTTCCTTTTACTAAATCTCAGTGTGCTGCTCTGCTTGTTAAGCGTGAGCAATTCCTTTTCAATGAGGTTTTCTATTCCCATATTTGCCCCTAGCTTTGTATCATCCTGTTTAACACAAATCTACTTTTAACGACAACAAGCAATGCAGAATTTCCACCTTAAGCAATCCATTTCCCTTATTGTACTCACTCTTTTGATAAGCGTACAGGCTTTTGCCCAAGATCAAAACTTTAAGTGGGCACCCTTTAAGTTGAGTCCAGCTCCCCTTCCCTCTGCCTTACAATTTGGCTATGAAAGAAGCTTGGGAGAGCAAACTACAATCGGAGGAACAATTAAACTTTTCATTCCCAGAAGCCTGGAAAATACAGACGTAAGCTTTGAATCAAATGATATAACCACTGCTACCGGTAATTTCATCTCAGGCAGAATCAATGGCTATGTCATTACACCTGAATTGCGTTACTATACCAGCAAAAGAAGTGGTGCGGGTAATGGTTTTTACCTCATGCCTTTCTTACGCTATTTCAATTATAGTACAGATGGAGATTTCCTTTATGAGCCTACAAATGGTGAGGAGACCTCAACAATAGATGGAAAGATAAACTTCAGCGGTTTTGGCGGAGGCTTTTCTATCGGAGTTCAAAAAATCTGGGATAGCGGTTTCCTGATTGACTGGAATGCAGGACTTGGACTAGCGATAGCTGGCGGTCGCCTTAGAGGTACAGTTGATGGTCCGGTACAAGATGATATCCCACAATTCATTGATGATTTGAGTGATGCAATTTCCACCCTTCCGCTGGTCAATGCTCAGCTTAGCAATGATGGCAATAGCCTGGATGCGCGAGGTTCTGGTCTCCCCTGGCCTATCGTCAAAACCCATATTGCAATTGGATATGCTTTTTAGTGTTCATTTGAAATGAAAAGGGGACTCGATTGAGTCCCCTTTTTTTTTTCAGTAGGTTATCCTAATACAATACCCTAAAGCGGATCGTACCGTCGATTTCTTTCAAACCTTCCAGAATTTCCTCCGGGTAAGCCTGCTCCAAATCCGTAATCACATATCCTATCTGTTCATTGGTCTTCAAATATTGACCTGCGATGTTGATGTTGTGATCAGAGAAAAATTGGTTGATTCTCGCTAGAATACCCGGCACATTCTTATGAATGTGGATGAGGCGATGGCTATTGTTCTGAGCCGGTAGTTGTAAGTTGGGGAAATTGACGCTCCCAAACGTGCTTCCGGTATTTATGTAGTCAATGATCCTCGCAGGAACATATTCGGCAATATTCACCTGCGCCTCCTCTGTACTCCCTCCAACGTGCGGAGTGAGAATCACATTTTCCAGTCCTCTCAATTCAGACAGAAATTCTTCCGCATTACTTTTGGGTTCCTGAGGAAAAACATCTATGGCTGCTCCCTGGATATGTCCATTTTTGAGATACTTCACCAAAGCCTCTATATTCACGACAAAACCTCGAGAAAGATTTATAAAGACCGAACCACTCTTCATGGCCTTGAAGTGCTCCTCTCCAAAGATCATCTTATTCCCAGGACGACCATCAACATGTAGGGTAAGAACATCAACTTTGGAAAGCAATTCATCCAGTGAATCTACTTTCGTCGCATTTCCAAGCGCTAGTTTCTCAACCAAATCATAATAGTAGACCTTCATTCCCATGGACTCGGCCAACACAGAAAGTTGGGAGCCAATATTTCCATACCCCACAATCCCCAAAGCTTTATTTCTTATCTCAAAGCTATTCTTGGCAGATTTATTCCACTTTCCAATATGCATACCCGAACTCATCAAAGGAATCCGCCTCATTAGCATGATGATTTCACCTATAGCTAGCTCAACTACCGATCGGGTATTGCTAAAAGGTGCGTTGAAGGCAATGATTCCTTTTTCTGCACATGCTTCCAAATCGATCTGATTGGTTCCAATACAAAAAGCACCTACCACCATAAGGCGGTTTGCATGCTCCAGGACTTTGCGGGTAAGCTGGGTTTTAGACCTGATGCCCAAAATGAATACCCCCTTGATCTTTTCACAGAGTTCTTCTTCTGAAAGTGCTCGGCCGATAATCTCAATCTCATAAGACTCCGTCTCAAAGATCTGTTCTGCCTGCTTATGAATATTCTCCAGAATGAGAACCTTAATCTTGTTTTTTGGAAAAGAGACTTTCATGATGTCATTATTATCAAGGCTGCAAAGGTAAGGATATTGCTGAATTTTTCACCCACAAAAATGAAGGCACAACTCCCGTCATTTATCTCCCTTTTTCGGTATTTCCTTACCCTTGAAAGATTCGAGCTATCAGCTAGCTACATACTTAGGGTTTGTGTTTTATTTTTGTTATGGAAATTTAGATTAATCAAAATACCTTTATGGATAGAAAGAATACTTTCACATTTAATGCGAAGCAGAGGATTACGCACAAACTCAATGGATTATTGGGCATTTGGGTAGGAATCAGCTTTTCAGGTCTTCTTATCTGGAACGGGATTGTCGGTATGCCTTCTCAGAATACAAGCTGTAATTTCCCTTATCCGGGAAATGAAGCTGCTATAAGTCTTCAGGCAGGAGATACGCTTTGTATTCCTATGGGGGAAGTATTTACAGGAAGGATTGAAAAGTTGCCAAAAGGAGCCTTGATCAGAGTGAATAAAAACGCCATTTTTCAACCGATAGGGCTTTGGGAGGCAGAAGGAAGTATTGATAACCATGGCCTAATTGTCATGGAAGATATCCTAAATGCAAAAGGTTTACATGTAGATAATAAAGGTAAAATCGAATTCAGGCATGCTCCCGGTACGGATGCGAAGCTCGATATATTGAACCGACTGGATGCCTCCATTACTTTCCTATCGAATGTAAGTCAACTTCATGCTAAGTTGAATATCCAAAACTATGGAGATGTTCACTTTGAAGGAAGTATTCATCTGGGGAAAGAAAGTAAAATAGAAAATAAAGGTCGCCTGGTGCTAGAAGAAAGCACCGTAATAAATGGAAGAGTTACGAACTTCGGGATAGTACAATCTTATGAAAAAGTGCTTTTAGGTCCAAAAGCCAACATCAACAATCATTGTAGTATTGTAGCGCCTAATGCGGCAGAGATCAATCATAAAGGATTCCATAATAATGGAAGCTTGTTAAGTAGCGTTGGTGGAGAATTGGATAAAAATACAGAGACCCAGGATTGTGCATCGAGATTCAAAAGCTCCAAACCAGTAGTACTCCAATATTTCAGGCCTCAGCTTATCGAAGATTTTGCTCAGCTAAAATGGCAGGTAGAAAATAGTTCTAAAGCTTCCTATTTCGAATTGGAAAGGTCTTTTGACAATAGCAACTTTAGTTCTCTGGAACGATTGGAGTCAACAGAAAAGGATGATCAAGTTTACAAGTATCTGGATTCAGAATTAAGGTATGAAGACCAAAGTATCGTTTATTATCGCCTCAAAATGACCAATAGCCAGGGCAAGGCAAATTATGGGCCTGTAGTAGAGATGGTCTTGGATGAAGAAAAAAGGATAGCTTTGAAGGTATCAGAGCTGGACAAAAACAAACTAAGCCTTCGATACAAAAATCCTGGCCAGGAAAAATTGGAACTTAGTATTACCAATGATCAGGGTACAAAAGTTAAGAAAATGGACCTGGTGGGAGACAAAGAGATAGATCAGCTTGATCTTGATCTTGGAGATATTCCTGCAGGGAGTTATATCCTTTCTCTGAGTTCACAGTATTCTACTCAAACAGAAGAAATACAGATCGGTTCCTGATCTTGAAAAAATAAAGTACGGGATTAAACCTGCCAGTCAATGGCGGGTTTTCCTACTTTTTGGAGATAGGCATTGGTTTGGGAAAAGTGCTTACATCCGAAGAATCCACCTCTGGCGAGAGGTGAGGGATGAGGTGCCTGCAATACCAAATGTCTATTGCGATCGACCAGAGCTCCTTTTTCTTGCGCATACCTTCCCCATAATAGAAAAACGATTCCTTCCTTTTCCCGATTTAAAACATCAATCACTGCACTGGTAAAGTTTTCCCACCCCTTTTTTCTATGAGAGCCTGCCTGGCGAGCCCGAACAGTTAGCATGGCATTGAGCAGAAGCACTCCTTGTTGGGCCCATTTTTCCAGATTTCCATGTTGAGGAATTTGGATACCTATATCCGTCTGCAACTCTTTGTAAATATTTTTAAGGGAAGGAGGAGTAGCTATTCCCAGAGGTACAGAAAAAGATAATCCATGTGCCTGACCTGGGCCATGATAAGGATCCTGTCCGATGACCACTACTTTAACCTGATCATAAGGTGTTAACTCAAAGGCATTGAAAATAAGTTTGCCTGGAGGATAAATAAGCTGTCCTGCCTGCTTTTCACTTTTCAGGAAGTTTTTGAGTTCCTCAAAATAAGGTTTTGCAAATTCTTCTTTGAGGGCCGCTTTCCACCCGGCTTCAATCTGTACGGAATCAGAAGGATGAGACATGTGTTATCTGTTTCGAAAGTAGTAGAGATCAGGATGAGCGCCTGATTTTATTTTTAAATATGACAAAAGTTAGAAATAGGAACGCTAGCAGTACCATTACCCCCATTCCCCAACCCGCAATAGGAACCATAGCCGATTTTCTCGGAGCATTTCCCTCACCTAATAATTCAAGATCAGGACCTGCAGCTTCCAGGGCTTTGCTCCCCATACACTCACTGGTACGCAAGCTAAATTTCTTCAAGCCATATACCAGGTATTTCTTTCCATCCTCAAATTGGGATCCACATTCATAATCCCAACCTGTATTCACCACAAGTAAACTATCCGCTCCTCTTTTCCAGGTCTTTTCCACTACAAAAGTATATTTCATTCCCCCGCTTATCCAATTGGTATTTACCCCAATAACTTTTCCTACAAAGATCTGATTTGCTCCTTCAATAAAGTCCTCAGGGCCTTTTCCTTCCTCACAGGGACAGGCAAAAGCAGAAAGGTTCAGCATAAGGAAAGCCAGTACAGCCAGGTATTTTTTTCGACTAATCATCCGATCACAAATATATAGCTAAAACCGCTGGCATCTCTATCCTGTTTATAAATTCCGAAATTTCTACAAAGACTTCAGGACTGGAACGACGGCCTGATCAATGGGAAAGGTAAAATCTGCTTCGCCAAGTTCAGCTAAGGATTTCCATCTAAATGACTGTTGATCCTCTCCATTCATAGGAAAATCATACTTTTTTTTACTTACCGAAACTTTTAGCTCGCTTGTAGGAAAGACTTTGTAATACATGCAGATGACCTGATCCGTTTTACGAAAAGAAGAAACCTGCAAAAAGGGGTTTACATACAAGATTTCTCCCACTTCTACCTCTGTCTCCAGTTCTTCCATCCATTCGCGTTTGAGGCCATCTTCTATTCCTTCTCCAAACTCCAGACCTCCTCCCGGCAGTTTGGTCATCAATTTCCCAAACCGAAATTCATCACTCAAAAGCAGTTTGTTTTCTACTATATAAATCCCGTACACTCGGATATTGAAACGATTTAATTGTGTTGACATACTATTCAGTGTGGCTGGAAGTTATTAAAGCTCAGAGCTTATTTGTTTTTGCATTAGAATTCACTCTAGAATCGAGTAACTTGCCCGAAATTTAAGACAATGAGATATATAATCCATTTCCTGCTGGTCGCTTTATTAGGACTTGGTCGCGTACAGGCGCAGGAGATTATTAATGATACAACTCAGACAGCGCAAAGCGAAGCCCAGGCAGAGGATAAAGAAGATAATCTGCCAGTTGATGCAGCTCGCCGTTTTAGCCTGGTTTTCAATCGTACCCTCCAAACCACCAATGGAACGGCTGATACTATCCCTCTAAATGGCACAGGTTCAGGAACCTTTTTTATCGGAGGTGGAATCCGAATTCCTTTAGGGGGCCAAATCGCAAATATCCGTTTGGCCCCAGGCATTTCCTGGACAGGATTTAACTATAACCAAACCAATCTTAAACGCTTCCCGACTTTTGCCAATGACAGCACCAATTTGAGTCTGGAAAAGCATAGCTTAACTCACATTGATCTCCCTTTGAGTTTTTATTTCAACTTTTCAAGAGATGAAGATGGTGATCCACGTTTCTTTGTAGAACTGGGGGGCTATGCCAGCTACCTCATGGCAGCTTCTTATAGAATCAAATATGAAGACGAAAATGGGCTACGCGTTCGAGAAAAAATTAGAGATCTTCATGCACTTGAGGGGGATAAAGCCGAGTTTGAGCGTCTTAGATATGGAGCCTTTGCCCGGGTAGGATTCAAATGGATTGCTTTATACCTGGATTACAGGCTCTCAGATGTTTTTGACGAAGAAGGGGGAACTGTGATCAATCCACAAACGCCAGCAGGATTTCTCAATCCAGTTTTTGAGCCGCTACAGATTGGGATCAGTATCTTTTTGTAGACTATCCTTTTTCAGGCTATCTCTCTTGAGATCCGGATAGCCACTAAATTCCCGAATAGCTTCAGGGGCTTTTTTGGCTAATTTCGTAGCATTGATTGAATCTTTCTCTCGAATCTTTCTATCAACTGCGGACCAATCGGATTCCTCTTTAGTATTTGACTCACAAGAGATAACCAGCAAAAGGAAAGTAATGAAAAGGAAATTTTTCAATTTTTCGGCTATTTTTTGAAGCAAAGCAAAGCATTTTTTAACTTGGGAACTGCAAGCTTTGAAAATTAGTAGCAAATTTACAAGCTTGCAAGCTTCTACTTCTATCCTAAGCGACTAACATGAACCGTTATTTCACTACAATCGTTCTCTTTTTCGGGCTAATGCTTTCAGGCATTCTGCTTACTTCCTGCGAGGAGGATCCTTTAAATCCGACTCCACCGGAAGATCTACCACCAGCTATTGCCCTGATAAGTCCAGAGAATAATAATTTCCTGATCGAAAAGACGGAAAACTTCTCGGTTACTCTTCAACTCGCAGACAATGAAGCGCTATCCAGCTTCGAAGTAGATGCCGAAATCTTCGATACAGACAATGCACTAGTATCCAGTTTTTCAGAAGCTCCTCAGAGTATTTCCGGCACCTCTCAAACCATCGTATTTAGCGGTACTCCTCCTACTGCAGCTGAGGATTATTACAGGATTAAATACACTTGTAGGGCCATAGATGCAAAAGGAGCTAGCGCTAGCACCTTCTTTTGGGTAAGCGTTGTCCCTCCCGAAGATCCTCCTGCAGAATTTGTAGTATTGGAATTCGAAAATGATTCTGTCCTGACAAGTTTAGTACCTAATCGTTTTGCTTTCAACTTCACCGCTCGTAAGATGTTGCCAACTCTCAATGACAACAATGAGCTGGACTTTGATATCAAAGAAGTTTCTGAAAGCGGTAGAGGTATTTTCGCTCCTCAATTTGAATCCCCCAACAATATGTTGCTTGGGCAAGATTCAGTTTTTGTCGTAACCAATGCAGACAGGTTCAACTATGAAGAAGCTACCCATGAGACTCTTTCTCAAGCCTTCTTTTCAGACCCTGCTCCCTTCAGCAAAACTCCTCCTTTGAAAGTAGGAGATTATGTGATTGTAAGATTGACAAAAGCACCTCAACCGCAATTTGCGATCATGAGAATCAGAAGACTTGTTGATGATGGGGGAGGTGTACTCATTCAGGATCGGGTAATCTTTGACTATAAGGTTACTAGCCAACAATAAGACTTATAAATATTATATATAAATGAAAAGGAAGGGGATAAATCCCTTCCTTTTTCTTTTGCGTTTCTATGCTCAGGCTTACTCGAGATTATCTTTATCATTTATTTGCATGTAAAAGTGTTTACAGTTTGCATTCGCCCTTTGTTTTTAAGTGGTATCAGGAGGTGTTGCGGGCAAAGTTTCCTGCTCAAGGAACTCAGATTGAGAAGCTCCGCAAAGAGTTGATGCAAGATAAAAGACTGATGCAAATTCAGGACTTTGGAGCGGGATCAGCCAATAAAGGAGCGAGTTCGAAAGCAAAAGTGCTGGGGGATTTAGTCAAGAAAGCCTCTCGCAGGAGAAAAAGTGGCGAATTTCTTTATCGTCTCTGCAAATTTTATCAGCCACATACTTGCTTAGAATTTGGAACTCATGTGGGAATTTCAAGCCTCTATCAAATGAGTGCCCTAAATGGAGGGCAATTTCATAGCATGGAAGGAGATCCAGGTCTGGCAGATATAGCCAAACATAACTTTGAGCGATTCGGGCTACAAGCTCATCAGTATATTGGTGAATTTGACCAGATTCTTCAGAACGAAGTTTCTTTACAAGAGCTAAGGCCGGATTATGTTTTCATCGACGGAAATCACACTTATGAAGCTACACTCAGGTATTTCCACATGCTTTTGCCCCATATGCCTGAGGGAAGTATTTTAGTCTTTGATGATATATACTGGTCGAAAGGCATGAAAGAAGCCTGGTCGGTAATTATTGCTCATCCGGAAATAAGTGTTAGCCTTGATCTGTTTGAGTTGGGGATTTGTTTCATCCGGAGAAAGCAGGCAAAAGAGCATTTTCGATTTAGACTTTAGGTTCAAAATCTGTTTTTATTCTTGCAAAATCCTCGGAAAAGATTGACTTTATATTTTCCTCACAAAAGAAACTCATAACTACACTATGTCATTAGCCCAACAAGTAGCCATTGTAACCGGAGCATCAAGTGGGATTGGCCGTGCAATTGCGAAAGATCTTGCCAAAGAAGGAGTAAAAATCCTTGCTACCGGACGCAGACAATCCCGACTTGAAGAACTGGCAGAAGAAGTTCCCGGACTTGCCTTTATGGCAGGGGATATTTCTGAGCCGGCATTACCCGCCAAGCTCATGAGGCATGCCGTCGACACCTTTGGTTCCTGTGATATAGTAGTCAATAATGCAGGAGTTATGCATACAGGAAGCATTGAAAAGGTCAATATCGAGGTACTCTGCCAAATGATCCGTATCAATGTAGAAGGTGCAACGCGTATGGCCTACACTGCCTTGAAACATTTCAAAGAAAAAGGACAGGGACATCTGGTCAATATTTCCAGCATATTGGGTACCAAAGTCCGCCCTACTGCCGGGGTATATGCTGGAACAAAATATTCCATTGAAGCGCTATCAGAAGCTCTTAGAATGGAAGTATCCGGCACCGATATCAAAGTCAGCGTTATTGAACCGGGTCTGGTGGATTCTGAACTTCAAAACCATTTTGAAGTTCATCCTAAGGAAATGCTGGGGATCAAAGATGCCCTCGCACCAGAAGATATTTCCCGCTGCCTGAAATTCATCCTAGAGCAACCTCCACATGTCCGTATTCCGGTTATGATGGTACTGCCCAATGAACAGGGATTATAGGATTTGTCGAATACTCCCATAAGCTGGGCGAAATCCCGCTTAGAAAATTTGTTCCTACTCTTTTTCATGCTTAACTCTATTGTCCCTAAAAGCTAACGCAAATTATGAGCACGCTTAAGAACTACTGCATAAGCTTATTATGCCTGTTTCCTGTCCTCCTTTTCGCACAGGAAAATCAACACCTCTTAGAGAATCTTGACTATAGAAATATTGGCCCTACCCGAGGTGGTAGGTCTACCACTGTCACAGGTGTAGGAAGTCAACCCAATACTTTTTACATGGGGGCTACCGGAGGAGGTGTTTGGAAAACGACCAATTATGGATATAGCTGGAGAAATATCTCTGATGGTTATTTTGAAACCGGTTCAATCGGGGCCATTCGTGCCGCAAAATCCAATCCTAAGGTCCTGTATGTGGGCACTGGTTCGGATGGAATCAGAAGCAATGTAATTGCAGGCAAAGGAGTTTATAAATCTACGGATGCTGGTAAAAGCTGGGAACATATAGGCTTAAAAAATACCGGTCATATTGGTGCAGTGGAAATTGACCCTTCAAGTCCTGATCGGGTATTTGTAGCTGCTATTGGCCAGGCTTTTCAGCCCAATCCGGAAAGAGGGGTTTATCGGACTACAAATGGAGGGAAAAGCTGGGAGAAAGTTTTTTACCATTCCGATACGGTTGGCGTAGTTGATCTTGAATTTGCACCTGATAATTCCAATATGATTTATGCCTCTTTGTGGCAGGTTGAAAGAAAGCCCTGGACCATCAGAAGTGGGGGCACAGTTGGAGGTATTTATAAATCAACAGATGGAGGGGATAATTGGGTAAAAGTAGGAAAAGGTCTTCCTACAGGATTGATTGGAAAAATTGATATGGCGGTTTCAGCTGCCAATCCAGATATCCTCTGGGCCTTAGTAGAAGCTCCACAAGGGGAAGGAGGGGTTTTTAAATCTACCGATAGAGGTGAAAACTTTGAACTGGTGAGTACGAAAAAAGAGTTACTGGATCGTCCATTCTACTATTGCAATATTGACGTTAATCCCCAAAACCCAAATTCACTCTATGTGAATTCCACAGGTTTTTGGTACTCGGGAAATGGAGGAAAAAGCTGGCGAAGAGTCAGAACTCCTCATGGAGATAATCATGATATCTGGATCAATCCTAATGATACCCTCATCAGTGTCCAGGCCAATGACGGAGGGGCCAATGTAAGTCGCGACAACATGCGTACCTGGTCCCGTCAGGACAATCAATCTACCGCTGAGCTTTATCAGGTTGAAGTTGACGACCAACAGCCTTATTGGCTGTATGCCGGTCAGCAAGACAATAGTACCATCACCGTACCGAGTTTACCTCCTTACAATTCCATTTCCGGTGGCACTAATTATTGGAAAGCCATAGGGGGTTGTGAAACGGGTCCAGCAGTTCCCAAGCCGGGAAATTCAGACATCATTTACTCCAATTGTAAAGGTCGCTTTGGCGTTTTCAATAAAAAGACTGGGCAGGAAATGCAGTACTATGTTGGGGCCGCAAATATGTATGGACAGAATCCTCGCGATTTGAAATTTCGTTTTCAGCGGGTATCTCCTATTCATGTTTCTGTTCACAATCCGGATGTGATTTACCATACTTCTCAATTTGTTCACAAGAGTACCGATGATGGAAAGACCTGGGAAATTATTTCACCGGATTTAACAGCATTTACTCCAGAAACTCAAGTGCTTTCTGGTAGTCCCATTACCAGAGATATTACAGGCGAAGAATTTTATTCTACCATCTATGCCATCCGAGAATCACCTATTACAGAAGGTGTCATTTGGGTGGGTGCTAATGATGGACCTGTGCATGTAACGAGAGATGGAGGAAAAAACTGGAAGAAAGTTACTCCGAAGAAACTGCCTGGAGGCGGACGTGTAGATTGTGTAGAACCATCTCCTCATGATCCAGCCAAGGCTTATGTAAGTGTGTTGCGATACCAATTGGGAGATTGGGAGCCTTATATATACAAGACTGAAAATTATGGACGCAGCTGGAAAAGAATCAGCAATGGCGAAAATGGTATTCCTAAGGATTATCCGGTACGCGTCATAAGGGAGGATCCAGACAGAGAAGGATTGTTATTTGCAGGAACGGAATATGGCATGTTTATCAGCATGGATGATGGAAAAAGCTGGCAGAAATTCCAGCAAAATCTTCCCGTTACACCGATCACAGATATTAGAGTTTATCGCAAAGATCTGGTACTCTCCACTATGGGTAGAGGTTTCTGGATCATTGATGATTTAAGTCCTTTGCATAAAATGGACAGTGGTTCGAAAGAAATGGCACTTTTTGCTCCTCGCAGTGCGACACGTATGTCTTATCGCGGGACATCTTCTAGAGCGGTTCCCAACTATCCTTCCCCCGGTATGAACATTGATTACTACCTGGCGGATACAACTAAAGATCTAAAAATAGAAATCCTGGATGCCAGAGGAAAGGTGGTTCAGACTTTTACTCCTCCCAAAGCCAAAAACGATACCGCAAAAAAAGAAGGAGTAAGTATGGCTACTGGTTTTGGTCCTGTGGGTGCTTTCACCAATCTCAAAACCACAGCGGGTCATCACCGTATCCGTTGGGATATGCGCCATGTCGGTCCTTGGCATAAACAGTCCTCTCGGAGTGGAAGAGGTGGGCCCAAACTACTTCCGGGCAGCTATTCTATGAAGATGTCCGCTGGAGGAAAAACCATGACCCAAAACTTTGCCATAGAACTCGATCCTCGCTTAACAGAAGCAGGAGTTAGTCAGGAAGATTTAATGGCTCAGGAGGAATTGAGTTTAAAGATTAGAGACCTATTGAGTGAGGCAAGGAAGATGGAAAATGAGTTAGCAGAAGAAAAGAAATCCTATGAAAAGAATATCAAAGAGGAGAAAGAGGTAGATGCTTCGAAAGAGGCCATTGACCAAATTGATAAGGTCAAGAATGAATTGACGACTGCTAAAGGTCGATACCAAATTCCTCAATTGGTGGATCAGTTAGGTTATCTATATAGCATGTTATTGCGGGCAGATCAGGCTCCTGGTAAAGATGCTTTTGATCGCTATGAGGAATTGAAGGAGCGCTTTGATGGCTTGAAGGGAATGGAGTGGCCCAAAGCAATGGAAGGAGAGGATTAGGAAGTTCAAACTCACCTTTCAAGAGCAAGTTCCAATTCTGGGCTTGCTATCCCGAATGTCTGTTATGCAGGCATTCGGGATTATTTTATCCATAGGTGTCAGCCAGAGCTTGCGAAGCGCCTAAGGCATTACTCTCCTTCTTTCCCATACTCGTTTTGAGATGGGGAAAAACGGTGGCGGAAGGAATGAGGTTCCTCGACGAGGCTCGGTAAGACACATGCTGTTTGGGTTTAAGCATAGCTGTCACCCTGATCAGAGTGGAAGGGTCTAACGTACTTGCCTTATGGCTTCGCCAGATTTTGAAATGATTGGATTATTAGTGGCTCCTGATTGAGGTCCCTCCACTGAGGGATGACACGATTGTTTGACTTTCGGAGGGTATAGTTAATACTCCCAACGATTTCTCACTGCATTGTAAAAACTAATACCAATCTTCCACTGCGAACCGATGGCTCCTTCCTGATTACTATAGGAAGTCACAAAATAGCCCCCGATCTTGAAGCGCTGTCTACGGATACGAAAGGGCCACTGAAGACCTCCATAAACCTCGCTATGAAAGAAACTTCCATCCTCGATCAATAGCATACCCGCACCTCCACTTAGCATCAATGGGGTTCGTTTCAGTAAAGGAATTTTATCCAATAATACACCATTGAAATCATGCACATAATTGCCGCGGAAGTAGGCATTTTTCGTACTGATAGTTGGCCCCAGAGACTGGAAAGCCTGAAGGGGATTGATAAATAAAATGGGATCCGAGCCTCTGAAGAATTTAAAATCGGTGAAACGAACATTATCAGAGGAAAGGAAGCGGCCTGTACGCACCACCCAACGAGAGATGCCCATGGTCCCCGGCTTAAATTCATGGTCCAGACCAAGCTCCAGAAAATCGTAGCTAATCTCACTTCCAAAGACTCCGGGTATGGCCTTTTTATATTGCAAGCGAAAGGTTGGCCATTTGCTCCCCAAAATCAGCTTGCGATAGGGCTCCATCTGGTACTTTTGATGAGGTGTATACCTGACATCTATTTGGATCAGAAACTGACGAAAGGGATCAAAGGTTGGAGGGATATTGGTTTCGCCAAACAGGTTTTGGGACCATTCTGACAGCTCAATATTATCGATGGCACGATAGTCAGCAAAATCCAGGTCTACATCTAACATCCAGCCGTGAGCGACTTCCATCCGATGCCTCGCTCCATAGGAAACTTTGTTTAGGTAATTGCCTCGACTGAAGATGGCCTGAATGGTCTCAAAATCATTGATCATTTCGTACTCATTCCCATATCGCAACCAGGCCGTAGCGAATTTGCGGGGATTGTACATGTAGTTAAGATTGAAGCGCCCCTTTACATCTTCATTGGCAAAGCCGTAATCTATTTCTGCATAGGTTCCGATACGGTAGCCTCTTTTAAAGGTCTTACTGATATTTCCCCCCAACCGATGGCGATAGCCACCAACCGCTAAAGGCTGTACCTGCTCGACTAGGGGATTGATGTAAAAGTCGATGCCGTTGAGGCGATTTCTGTGTTTGACTCCATTGAAAAGAATGTCAAGGATGCCGATATGGTTGTAGCCAGAATCCGCTTTCTGCAAATACTCCTTACTCGCAAAATACTGATTGATGCTGTCCTGATCTTTGACAAAAGTTTTTTCCAGATCATTTAGTTTAAAGGGGCGCAAGTTGTTCCACTGGTCAGCCGTTTTTTCAAAGGCTTCTTTCTCCGTCCTTCTCAATTCATTCTTAAAGATTTTTTTCGGCAGCTTTAGATCCAATTCATAATCCGTATGTATGGCTAATGAGCTTCCTTTGAATCGGCCCCTACCCTCTTTGATTTCGTAGAGGTATTCTTCCTCTGCAAGTATTCGTCGCTTATCCTCTGTGCGGTCATATCTGTGTCGTATACTAAAAGCCTCATAGAATGACATCCCACTCTTGAGTACATCTAATTCTACTTGCTTAATCGCCCAGGTTCTGTCCTCTATCCAAAGTAGACCTGAGAAATAAGGTCCATCTCTATTCCTGGGAGTAACTCGAATGCGATAATTGACCCGGCCCTCTTCAAAGAAAGTTTCTTCCAGTTTATACTTATAGATCAATCGCCAGGAAGTAGAATTGAGGGGAGAAATAAAAGGGCGATCTCCAAGGTCGGGAATCTTTACCAGATTTCGGTAAAAGTTTATGTCAGCATCGGAAACATCTGTATAGAATAAATAGGGATCCTGTATATCCGCATCATAATCTCCATAAGTCCCATTCTCCGTTACAACTGTAACAGAAAGCGAAGTTGGATTCTTGGCTTTGAAATCACGAAAGGCATTGACGACGGTTTTATAGGAATTAGGCCTTTTGAAATAAATAGTAGATTGACTCTCGATCAGTTTAGAGACTTTCCAGTCCATTTCATAAGGCGGCAATTCTTCTATGCTTATGCCAAGGGTATCGGCTTCTTGTTTTCGTTCTCTTTTACTGGGTAAAGTATCTGTTTCGAGTTTTATTTTTTGGTACGTCTGGCAGGTATAGGAATTGAACTGCTTGAGGTTGTTCTTCTTGTTTGCAATCACTTCTTTCATAATTGCATAAGCGGGGTCTCTTTTGCCAGCTTCAATTTCAATAGTAGCCATTTGCAAATCGCTGGCTTTCATCTGGATATTCAATTCTTTTTCGTCTTCAACTGTTACTTTCTGAATAACAGTCTCGTAGTTCAGGTGTTGAAAGACCAGCTGATAGCTTCCCGCTTTTACCTCCAGTTCGTAGGCACCATTAGCATCGGAAATGGCACCATATGATGAGCCTTCTGCATAGATTCTTACGAAGGAAATCGCGCTTCCTTTCTCATTACTGATATTGCCAAAAATTTTCTGTGCTAATGGTGCCTACGAACTGGAGGTAAAAGCGGGAAGCTATCAGCT